>CBDDIA010000038.1:0-46509 GCA_965228685.1 Phycisphaerales bacterium | reverse complement strand
AGTTGAATCCATCAATCCTGCCCGGCAGGTCGGGCAGGTGCGTGCGGACATCCTCGATCACCTGCTCGGTCATCTCGTCGATCGCGTACTTCGGAATACTCGGCGTCTTCGGCGCGGACTTGAACGCCTTGCGGTTGTCCTTATCGAAGTTCCACTCCCCGCCGACGGGGTCCTTGCCGTCCATAAGCACATCGAGTCGCTTGCGCTGCCAGCGGTAGAAGTGCTCCATGAGCAGCTCCTTGCGATCGCGTGCCCACGCCTCGAACTCGTCGATGCTCGTAAGGAAGTGTGGGTCGTCGATGAAATCAACATCCACCTCGGCCCGCTCGCACGCAGCCTCGATCTGCCCACGCACCCGATGATCACCGGGCTCGATGCACACGAGCTTGTCCGCGTTCATCTTCTTCGTCTTGAGCTGCCGCGCGATCTCGTCATCGAAGCGTTGGGTGTTGCCCCGATGATTGAGATCGATGTACTCGACTTGCCACCCGTCGTCCCGGAGTGATTGGGCGTGGTGACGCATCGCGGCGAGAAAGAGCACCGTGCGCTGGACATGACTCATCGGCGAGGTGGACTCGCTGGTCACCTCGAGCATGAGGATGCGATCGGTATCCTTGTTGAGTCCGAGCGCGGCGGGGTAGGACGCGTCGAGCTGATCGCCGAGTATGAGTCCGATGGGTCTGCCCAATGCCGCCCCCTCAATCCAAGGCCCGTCGCTGCGCCGATCGTTCGTGCGCGATGAGCCCCTCCATGCGTGCGATACGCATGGTATCGTCGAGGACGGGTTCGCACGCGATGGGATCATCGATGCGGATCCAGGTCCTCAATCGCAAGAAGTGCATCACACTCAGCCCCGCCTGGAATCGCGCAGTCCCTCCGGTCGGGAGGGTGTGATTGGGCCCGATACCGTAGTCCCCGAGTACCTCGGCCGTCCGCGAACCAATGAACACCCCTCCCGCGTTGCGGACACGCGACGCGATCTCTTCCGCATCTCGGGTGATAATCTCCAGGTGCTCAGGCGCGAGGGTGTCGGAGATCTCGATCGCCTGTTCGATTGAGTCGCACACAACAACGAACCCGTTGCCCAACGCAACGCGGGCGGTGCCCGCGGTCGGAAGTGTGTCGAGCTGTCGTTCAAGCTCGGACTGGATCTCGTGCGCGTGCGATGCGCAGGTCGTCACGAGCATGGGCACCGCATCGGTATCGTGCTCCGCCTGCGCAAGCAGGTCCGCCGCGAGAATCGCGACATCCGCGCTCTCATCCGCGATGATCAATAGCTCCGAAGGCCCCGCGAGCATGTCGATCCCGACAACCCCCGATACGAGCTGCTTGGCCGCCGTCACCCACGCGTTGCCCGGCCCTGCGATCACATCGCAGCGATCGAACCCCTCGAACCCGTACGCCATCGCACCGATCGCGTGCGCGCCACCGATGCAGAGGAACTTGTCCGCGCCCGCGATGTGCGCCGCCGCGAGCGCCACCGGGTTCGCGCCCGGCGACGCGACGACAACCCGCTCGCACCCCGCTGCCCTCGCCGTGATCCCCGTCATGAGCACCGAGCTCGGGAGCGGGTACCGACCCGCGGGCGCATAGCACCCCGCTGATCGCACCGGCTCGATCGTGTGCCCCGCTGTCCCGCCTGGTACCTCGAGCGTGAGCGGCTGGATCGCTTCCCGCTGCGCGATCGCGAAGCGCCTGATGCGATCCGCAGCACGCTCGAGCGCCACACGATCATCCGGATCGAGCGCGTCATACGCATCGCGCATCGCATCGCGTCCGAGCACGAGGGGCGCATCGGGAGCGCACTCCCCGAACCGCTGGGCGTACGCACGGATCGCACCGATCCCCTCGGATCGGACACGATCGACAATTACGCGTGCCTGCTGGATCACCTCATCCCGCACGACGGGCTGAAGCTCGCGGGCGACCGCTTCGGGATGAATCACACGGAGGACCGTCATGGTTGTTCTCCTGAGTACGCGGGCTTAGCATTGCCTGCCCTACGGGACACCTTGAGCGCACGACGATCGAGCTCTCGCTCGATATCGGGGAGCGTCACGCCCATCTGGACCGCACGCGTCAAGGCGAAGAACAGCACATCCGCCGCTTCGTGCGTCGCGTCCTCCTTCGTCGCCGCCGCGATCAACTCGTCCGCCTCCTCGCGGAGCTTTGCGCCGAGCAGCTCGGGATCATCGAGCAATCGACGCGTGTATGAACCCTCCGGTACGCTCGCAACCCGCTGCGAGATGGTGTCAGTGAGTCGATCAAGACCCGACGAATCCCCAAAGCACGATGAGGTCCCAAGGTGACAGAACCCGGCACCGGATTGTCGAACCGTGAACCGGAGCGCATCGCGATCGCAGTCCGGTTCGATGCGAATCAGCTGCTGCGTGTTCCCCGATAACTCACCCTTGCGCCAGAGTGATCGGCGTGAACGAGAGTAGTACACACCCGTCCCCGTCTCGATCGACGCGCGAATGCTTTCAAGATTCGAATACACGAGCCCAAGCGTCGCGCCCCGCTCGTCACAAACCACGGTAGGCCACAGCCCATCAGGGCGATCGGATCGCAACGGCCCGCAGAACCCGTCCGCGAGATCGATCGCGCCCGAGTACAGCGCCATACCAACCTGCGCATCCGCGCCGAACTGATCGATGCGAGCGATGTCCTCCGCGTTGCGAACCCCGCCCGCCGCGGTGAGCTTCGCGTCCCCCGCGCACTCCACGAGCTGCTCCACCCGATCAAAGGGCAGCCCGCCCATGCGTCCCTCGCACTCCACGAAGGTCACGAGGAACCCCGAGACATACTCACGCAGCTCGCGCATCCGATTCTCGATAGTATCAGTGGTTTCTGTCTTCCAACCTTCCACGACGATCTTGCCATTGCGTGCATCGAGGGCCGCGATCACCCGATCGCGTGGGAGCTCACGCAGGATCTCCGGCTTTGCCGCCGTCCCGAGGATGATCTTGCGAGCGCCCGCGTCGAGCCACTCGATCGCGGTCTCCACATCGCGGATCCCGCCTCCCACCCGGCAGGGGTACTGGGCGCAGATCTCTTTAAGCAGCTCCTTGTTCGACCCGGTGCCCATCGCAGCATCGAGATCGATCAGCGCGATCTCACCTACACGCGCGAACTTCTCCGCGATCGGTCGCGGGTCGCCCGCGTCGATGGCTTTCTTCTCGCCTCCGATGAGCTGGACCGCCTGCCCATTCTGAATATCAATCGATGGGATCATCATGTTCGTACCTCGATTCCGGATGCTTTGAGCTCGTTCTTGATCGCGTTGGGTGTGGTGTCGTGGTCGTGGAAGATGGACGCGGCGAGCACCGCATCCGCACCGGCGTGCAGTGCGTCGAGCATGTGCTTTGCCTTGTCCGCGCCGCCCGACGCGATGATGGGGAGCGTCGTCACCGAACGCACCGCACGCAGCAGTTCGGTGTCGTACCCCGAGCGGGTGCCGTCCTGATCGAAACTAGTCAGCAGGATCTCTCCCGCGCCCATCGACGAAGCCTTGCTTGCCCACTCGATCGCGTCGATCCCCGTGCGGTTCGTCCCCGCGCGGGTCACAACTTCCCAACCATCTCCGCCCTCTCGTTTCGCAGCATCAATCGAAAGCACCACGCACTGCGCTCCCACCCGATCCGCGAGCTCACGCAGCAGCGAAGGATTCTCCACCGCAGCGCTGTTCACCCCCACCTTGTCCGCACCCGCACGCAAGAGTGCTAGGGCATGCTCAACCGTTCGCACCCCCCCACCCACGCTCAGCGGGATCGAGAGCACCCTACGCACCGCCCGAACCGTCTCGAGCGCGGTCTCACGCCCCGATGTCGTCGCGCTCACATCGAGCATCACCAGCTCGTCCGCGCCGTCTTTCTCATACCGCACCGCCTGCTCCACCGGGTCGCCCGCGTCACGAAGGTTCGCGAACTTCACGCCCTTGACGACACGCCCGTTGTCGATGTCGAGACATGGGATGATCCTGCTCGTCAGCATGACACAACCTCCTTTGCGTTCTCGATCCATCCACGCATCAGGCTTGCGCCCCACGAGCCCGAGAGCTCCGGGTGAAACTGGCATGCGAGGGTGGTGCCGCGTGTGAGGTACGCAACGAAGGGCGACCCGTGCGTGCTCGTCTCGCCGTCCCATCCTTCGGGGATCATCTCGATGCGATAGGTGTTTGAGTAGTACGCGTACCCCTCTCCAACCAGGTTCCATCCGTGCTGAGGCGTGCGCACATCATCCGCAAACCGAGTGACCATCGTGCTGATGACCCCAAGCCCCTCAATGCCCGGCGATTCCTCCGACGCATCGCAGAGCAGCTGCAATCCAAGGCAGATCCCCATCAGCGGCCTGTTGTTCTCAACACGATCGATGATCACCTGATCGAGTTGGTGAGATCGCAACGCCCGCATTCCCGCGCCAAAGCTCCCCACGCCGGGCAGGACCACGAGCGGCGCCTCCTTAACGAGTCCTGGATCGTGCGACAGAACGACATCACACCCGAGTCGTTCGAAGGCTGCGGACACGGACGCGGTGTTCGCGACCCCGGTATCGATGATCGTGATTCGTGTCATGACAGGGTCCCCTTGGTCGAGGGCAGCTCATCGCCTCGGGTGATGCGGGTCGCGTCACGCAGCGCCAACGCGAGGGCCTTGAACGCGGCTTCCGCTTTGTGGTGATCGTTCTTGCCTCGGATCAGATCGACATGCAGCGTCGCCCGCATCGACACCGCGAGCGATTCGAAGAAATGCGTGATGTTCTCCGTCGAGACATCGCCAAGCGTTTCGCGGACAAATCCGAGTTCCACGAACGCAAACGGGCGACCCGAGAAATCGATCACGCACCGAGCGAGCGCTTCGTCGAGTGGCGCGTATGCGCTCGCGAACCGTTCGATCCCGACGCGTTTCCCGAGCGCTTCGTCGATGCACTTCCCCAACACAAGCGCGCAATCCTCCACCGAGTGGTGATCGTCCACGACCAGATCGCCCGTGCAGGCCAGGTTGATCGCGATCCCGGAGTGACGCGAGAACGCATCGAGCATGTGATCGAGGAACCCGAGCCCGGTCGAGATCGTGGATCCGCCGGGTGCATCGAGATTGATCGAGCATTCGATCTGTGTTTCTCGGGTCGTGCGTGAAGTGGTCGCGGTTCGTGGGTTCATAAGCCTGCTCCGATCGCGCCCAGCGCGTTGATGAGTTGATTGAGTTGTGCGGTGTCCGCGGGGACGGTGATGCGGAGGTATTGATCGATATCACTGCCTGTGCGGAATCGGCGGACACTGATGCCCCGATCGAGCAGCTGGGTGTGGACCACAGCCGCATCATCGAACCGCGCGAGCACGAAGTTCGCCTGTGAATCCAGTGCCGCAATCCCTTGGGTTCGCAGCTGCTGAATCAACTTATCGCGGTTCGCACGCGTTTGCGTAATGATGGATGAACGCTCTCCGCGTCTCCCGAAGATCGCGCTCGCGATCGAGATCGACAGACTCGACACGGGGTACGGCCCACCCACCGTGCGCATCCAAGTCGCGATCCGCTCGGACGCAACCGCGTACCCGACCCGCAAACCCGCGCCGCCCATCGCCTTGGAGAAGGTTCGCACGATGACGACATTCGCGAGATCAATCACCGATTCGATCGGGTCCGCATCCGCGAACTCGATGTACGCCTGATCGAGCATGAGCACCGCACCGACCGCTGCGCACTTCTCCGCGATCGTGAGGATGTCCTCCTTGGTGACTATCGCGCCACTCGGATTGCAGGGAGAGATCAGCGACACCAGCCGAACAGAATCATCGATCGCATTCAGGAACGCATCGCGGGGGAACTCACCCTCGAGCCAATCCAATGTTCGGTTCTTCGCCCCCGCGAGTTGGGCCCACCTCGGGATCATCACAAACCCCGGCGAGTGCGTGAGCATGACATCGCCCGGGTTCAGAATCGCTCGGCAAACCCGATCGATCGCGTCGTCGCCGCCGTTGGTGATGACGACGCGGGATGGATCGACACCAAACGAATCCGCGATCTGCGCTTCGAGCTCAGACTGATCCGGGTATCGTGCGAGCGCCTCAGGATCGATCTCCCGCAGCAGTTCCAGGATTGACGCATCGATCGGCGCTCCCTCGTTGTTGTCGAGGGTGAGGGTGATCCGCGGGTCTCTCGCCGGAGGCATGTACGGCTGCAGATCACCGATACGCGTTGCGGATTGGATGGGTACATCCTTCATGGCACGATCTGCGCTGGGTTGGTGACGATGATGTCCGTGCCGCCGCGTTGTTTGATCAGCGGGATCACCTGCGTGAGCTGCTCACGCGGCACCGCGACCTTCACCGCGAACCCGTCGTCGTTGTGCATCGGTGCCACCGTCGGCGTCCGCATGCAAGGCAGCACCTCGATCACCCCCGCGAGGTTCTCGTTGGACACATTGAGCTCAAGCATCACCCGCACCCGCGCCTCGAGCACCGAGCGAACGAGCAGCGTGAACCGCTCGATCTGCTCGCGTTTGATCGGGTTCTCCATCGCGCTCTTGGACGCATACAACCGCGTCGTCGAGACCATCAACTCATCAATAATTCGCAGGTTGTTCGCCTCAAGCGTCGCGCCCGTCGCGGTGTTATCGATGATGCAATCCGCGTCCTCCGGCGGAAGCACCTCCGTCGCGCCGTAGCTCCGGATCAATCGGGCGCTGTACCCCTTCGCGTCGATCCAGCGCCGCGTCAGGTTCACATACTCCGACGCGACAATCGCGCCGTCACGGTTGAGCAGTTCGTTCTCATCGCTCCGCTCAGGCACCGCCGCCACCAGACGCACACGATCGAGACCCGTATCCAAGAGCTCGACCAGATCCGCGTTGTCCTCGCGCACCCAGTCCTCACCCGCGAACCCTAGATCGCGAGCGCCCAGATCGAGCATCTCGATCACCGCACGCGGCTTAAGGATCTTGACATCAAACCCGGGCAGCGACAGCGTCGGGCGATAGTCCCGCGACGAGGTCCGGATGCGGATCCCCGCGTCGCCCATGAGCTTGGAGACGCCGTCGTACATGCGTCCCTTGGGGATCGCGAGCTTGATCGTGTTGTCGTCGGATTGCGGAGTCATCGGGTCGGTTCCTTGTGGTTCGTGGAGCCGACCCCGGGCGGGTGATTCGTCGTACACAGCACAACAACGAACAACGCCGACCCGAGGCCGGCGTTGTATGTGTCAGTTCAGGTGCTCAAGCACGCGTGTCTGCACGATCATCGCCGGCCAGGTGTATGGCTGTGATGATGATGCAGATGGGCAAAGAGATTCGTCATGCGGGTCGATCCTACTCACCCAGGTTTCGACGCGTCAAGCACCCCGGATTCAAATCGTGGTCGAATACGCGCTGATTTGTTTCACGGAGCTCACCGACGGGTTGAAGAACTCCTCCCGGATCGCCAGATATCGAGGGTCCGCGAAGTAGTCTTCCTTCGTCCGCTGATCCGGGAAGGAGATCACGAACACCCGATTGAACGCCTCATCCGCGTCGCCCTTGATCAACTCATTGACCCGCATGTCGTACCGGAAGTACCCCCCCACGCTTTCGAGCAGGGGGGTCATCCCGTCGCGGTACCGCTGGTACCCCGCCTCGTCCGTAACCCGGAGACCGACATGGATCTCGTACCGTTCCTGTGCGTGCTTATCGGGCATGAGTGTTTCCTCCATCGACCTCGTGGACTGTTCCTGTGACGAACTCCGCCTGGGCGAGATAAACGAACGCCTGGGCTATCTCGTCCGCTTCGCCGATACGACCGAGCGGGTGGATCGGTGCGAAATCGTCCGCGTTCTCCCCGATCAAAGGCGTGCGGATGATTCCCGGCGCAACGACATTCACGCGGATGTTATGCGGTGCGAGCTCCGCTGCGAGCGCGACGGAGACGCCGTGCACCCCGCCCTTGCTCGTCATCGGGGCACTCACCGGGACCGAACTCATGCTGTGATTTACGAGTACCGTCCCCGTGTTGAGGATCGCGCCCCATCGGTTCTCGATCATATTGGGCACTACGGCCTGCGTTGTGAAGTAGGTCCCGAGCAGGTTGGTCCGATGGAACTGCTCCAGGTCCTCAGGGGTCACCTCGAGGAAGGGCTTGACCCCAAACTGCCCCGCGTTGTTGATCAGGACATCAATCCGCCCGAACGAGTCGATCGCCCGCTGTGCGAGACGACGACCCGTCTCCGGGTCCGCGATATCCCCCGCCACGATCTCCACGCGTGCGTCTGATCCGAGCGTTGCGCGGACTTCTTGCAGTTTCCCTTCGTCGCGCCCGTGCAGGACAATCCCCGCGCCGAGATCGACGAACCGCTTGGCCGTCGCGGCCCCGATCCCGCTGCTCGATCCGGTGATGATGACTGATTCGATTCTCTTTGACATGCGTCGTGCTCCTTTGGATTCCGTGATCCGCACCCCGACTCCGGGTGTGCTGCACATCCATACACGCCGCCCATGCTGGTCCTCTTCGCGATCGTGGTTACTTTCGGTAAGAAAGGGAATAACCGACACCAGGGTGCCCTTCTTACCGTATGGAAACCGCCCTCAAAGCCCAGAATCGCACATCTCCCAAGCACCCTGCCGCTACCGAAACCACGCTCGAACCCGAGCAGATCGAGCAAATCGTCGCCGAATGCCCGCTCGCGGAATGCATGCAGCTCCTCGGCGGCGCCTGGACACCCAATGTCATCTGGTCACTCGGCGAGTCACCCAAACGATTCAGCGATCTCAAACGCGAGCTCCACGGCGTCTCCGCGAAGGTCCTCACCGCACGATTGCGAAAACTCCAACGCGACGGCGTGATCCTGCGCCATGTCGAACCCACCTCGCCGCCGTCGGTGCGATACGAACTCACCGATACCGGGCGCGAGCTGCGACCCGTGATCGACGCGATCGTGGATGTAAGCAAACGACTCAAAGCGGCGCGATTGCAACGCATCGCCGACGCCCAAATCCGACCCGATCAGTCCGCGCCCTGATCCACGCCCTCGGGCATCTCGGCGTACATCTCATAGCTCAACAGCCGACACGGTATGCTTCCGTTGTTGAACGGCAGCTTCCGCATCGCCCGCAATCGCACCTGCGTCGACAGCGATCGCGAACCCGTGAACACATGCCCCATGTACCCCTTGCAACGGTCCTTGAAGAAGAACCCGATGTCGCGGTACACCTGACGAAGCTCTTCCGTCTCGCCCAATCGGATCCCGTATTCCGGATTCAGGATCACATGCCCGTGCTCGCCCTCATCGAGCAGCGGGATCGGCGTATCACGGAAATCACACACCTCGAACTCGATCAGGTGATCAACACCCGCGGTCATCGCGTTGCGACGGGCCGCGTCGATCGCTGCCGGGTCGTGATCGCTCGCGACGATCGGCATCGGCTCGGCGAGAGCTGGCTTGGACTTGCGTGCTTCGCGCCGCATCTCCAGGTACTCGTCGTCAAGCTCCAACATCGTGTGCAGCACGCTCGCGTCGTTGCGCTGCAAACCCGGCGCGCGCCCCGCCATCATCAGCGCCGCCTCGATCGCGAGGGTCCCCGACCCGCACATCGGATTCACCAGCGCCTGGGTCCCATCGAACCCCGCGCCCATCAGGGTCGCCGCTGCGAGGGTCTCGCTCATCGGCGCATGGTGCGGGAGCTTGCGGTACCCGCGATCGCTCAGCCGCTGCCCGTTGACATTCAGGTACACCCACGCCCGATCACCCTTCCAGACGAGCTGGATCACGACCCCGGAACGATCGGGCCCGGAATCGGGGCGTTCGCCCGTCCGCTCCTTGATGCGATCGACGATCGCGTCCTTGAGCAGCAGGTTCGGGTACATCGTGTTCGTCACGCTCGGATGCGCGACATTGGAGCTGATGCTCAGGTACGCGTCGTTGGGAATCAGGTCCTCCCACGGGTACGAACGCGCCCACTTCTCGAGCATCTTGAGCGAAGTGCACCGGGTCTTGTCGAGCTGCCAGTACACCTGCTGGGCGGTACGGAGGTGCAGCGTCAGCCGCAGCGCCTCCACGAGCGTCGCCCCGATCGACACCGAGACCTTGTCCTCCCCCTGGATCTCGTGCCCGAGCCCCTCCACCTCCGCGCGAAGATACGGCACCACATGCTCAGCGCACGCAACGCGGGTGTGTCTTCGTTTGTGGGGGTCGATGGAGGACATGAACTGGGACAATAGGGTCGACGCGGACAAAAAACCGCACCGCCGGGGCATACCCAGCGGTGCGGTGAACACGGCGTTGCCCCTGGAACGGTCTGGGATCAACGCGAAAAGACATCAGGGCCCGCGGGTCACACACCCGCGGACCCCGGGTTTGGAGCTCATGATGCTCGGCGGCGGCGCGACATTGCACCGAAACCGGCAAGGGCCAGCAGGCCCGTTGCGCCCGGTGCGGGCACAAGGACCGACTCGACATACTCGATTGCTTCTTCGTGGAACGCTTCATCAAGCCCCGCATTGAAGACAGTGAAGATGACTTCCGAATCCGACGCGCCCGTGAGCGAGAAGGTGTTCGCGAGAACGAAGATGCCGTTGCCTGCTGCTGCATCAACGGTGTAATCGAAGTGCTCGTCGAACCCACCAACCTGATCCGCGTCGTAGTTGAGCGAGAATCCCGCGACGGGATTGTTGTTGAACGCGGTCGAGACGCTCGCAGGACCGAATGAAAGCGTCATCGCGTTAGATGCCTGGGTGAAGTTCACCGCGCCCGTGCCGTCCCAGTAGAGCAGCGCCGAGGTGAGCGTGAAGCTCACCTGGGTGTTGTCAGCGAGCGACCCTTCCTCGATGAAGATGCCCGGCTCATCGGCGAACCAGTTGGACCCGCTGAGCGACATCTCCGCAGCGAACACGCGCTCGCCGAACTCGGTGATCGTGCCCGCATCGTGGTCACCCGACCCGACCGAAGTCACGCCGTCGATGATCGCAAGGCCATAATCCGCGTCCTCGCCATCTGCGTAAACGAGCGACGTGGCGAGACCACACAAGATGAGTGTTGTGATTTTCATTTCGAATCTCCTCACAAAGGGTCTCCAAACCCAAGAAAAGTCGTGATCCGTGTTATGGGCATCCGTTCGTGTAGGCCGTCAGAAAGGCGCTGACATCGAAGAAGTTGAACTGCCCGTCGTTGTTGAAATCCGCGACCTGGTCCTGCGCGCTGTAGGCCGTCAGGAACGCGCTGACATCGAAGAAGTTGAGCGTGCCGTCGCCATTCACATCCGCGAGACACACCGAACCGATCAGGTTCTCCTCGATCCACGCGATCGCGTCATCGATCTGCCCCTCACCCGCGCCCTGCCCGAAGACGACATACAGCGGGTCCGACGCCTCAACACTCGCGTTGCCCGACCAGAGCTCGAGTTCGAGCAGCCAGACCCCCTCCATCACCGGGGGGATCCCGCTGTTGAGCAGGTACTGCAGGTGATGATGGAAGCTGGCTGCGGGCGTGTTGGACGCCTGCCCGAACACGATCCCGTCGACACGCATATCCGTGCTGGGCGCAGCGAAGTTCTGCGCCGATGCCCGGACGATGATCTGCTCCGTCGCGATCGTTTCGAAGTCCATCGCGACATCGTCCCAGACACGGGGTGCGCGGAGGATCGAGAAACCGATCGTCATGCCGGGCACGAGCGCCCCGAGCTCTGCGTTGAACCCCGGGTTGTTCGTGAAGTTCGGGAACCCCTCCGACCCGAGTACCGCAGACATGATCGGCGCAGGGTACACGACCTCGCCCGTACCCAAGTCGACCGATCCCACAACGATCTTCCCGTCTTGCACCGCGGGCACAAAGTCAGCGTTATGCACGCCCCCCGCCACGCTCATCGAGTTGACCAACGACATCAGAGTACATGTATGGATGATGAACTTCATGCTGAACTCCGTTCAGGGGCGAGCGCTGCCGGGCGGGCTCGCTTGGGGGTGGAAGAGGTTGAACTTGGCATCGACGAACATCTCGTCGAACGCGAGGGTCCGCACCGACCCATCGAAGAACGCGACATTGCTCTTCGCGTCGTTGCTCGTCGGCTCGCCGCCGTGCGCGTTGAGCCACATCTGCGAGCCCGCGAGGGTCGCGCTCGCATTAGGATCGATAAACGAAAGATCCCACTCGTCCGGATGGACATGGTCCGACTTAGCGAACTCCGCATATTCATCCACCGGCTCACCGAACCGGCGTGCGATCGGGGTCATCATCACCAGATGGACCGTCTGCGAGGTCCGCGGGATCCGCGTGATCCGCGTGTACGCGTTGCCCTGATCCAACCGACGCCCTGTCACGGGGTCCGGGTTCAGGAACGGGGCAACGCTTTGCGCTGTGAACCCATTGAGCCCGTAACTCGTCAATCGCACGATCTCAGGCTGGTCCGGATCGTTCCCAAAGTCGTTGTCCGTCAGCAGGTCCTCGTTCTGCTCGAACCAGGCGCGGAGCTCGACGAGGGTAGCCCCCTCATCACTACCCCCGTCGTCAACGCTCCGCCAGATGGACCGATCGACCGGGGAGTACAACGACTCGGGCGCCGCCCCGTACTCCTGCAACGAGATCAGCCAGGTCGAGCGGATATCGCCCGCGAGCGTCCCGTGCGGGAGCGCCGCGTCAATAAACCGCCCGTCGTAATCATCGAGGTACAGCTGGTGCGCGAGCTCGAGCTGGCGCATGTTCGATTGACACACCACCCGCTGCGCACTGGCACGCGCACTGCCCAGCGCCGGGAGCAGTATCCCGATGAGCAGCGCGATGATCGCGATGACGACCAGGAGCTCGATGAGCGTGAACGCGCAATCGCGTCCACGAGCTGGTAGGGAATGCATGTAGCAGGTACCTGTCCAATGCCGACGCGCAATGAGGCGCGCGCGACGAACCGTGATTGATTCAGAAATCCAATCGGTTCAGCAGACAGGTGGTGCGCGCGCAGGGTGGTCCCCCAGCGCGTCGCGCGTACGCACGATCAGGGACAACGCGATCGGCTCGGCCTCAACCCCGAAGTGCGGGGTAACGCAAACCGATCCGTCGATCGGGAGCAGGTGCAACCCCGCGAGCCCAAGACAGATATGACACCCCTCATCATCGTGATCGGGGCTGGGCTGATCCTCGTCCTCGCTCGGGTGATCGTGGTGATCACCGCCGTGCCCGCAATGCGAGATCGCCGTCTCTTCCCCCGCGTGGTGCGTGAGCTTGTGGATCGATGACACCACCCCGCTCCCATTGAGGAGCAGGATCGCGATGATCAACCAGGATAACGCCCGTGAAAGTCGCATTGCTATTGCGAATACATTATCACATTAGCCCGGCGTGTCAATGGGGTGCTGAAGAAATGCGAGGGTCGCATGCCCATGCCCGAACAGGACCCACCCAACACACGCTCTATGCCGTGTGCTTTGCGCCCACGACGCGACGGAGAAACAAACCCACCACCATCAACACGATCGCACACCCTGCCGAGACCTGGAACCAGCGCGTTTCCCACAGGGGCACATGCGGGATTCTCGCTTGGATCGACTCGATCTGCTGCTCAAGGATCTGAATCGGATCGCCATGAATCTCCGATTCGGGCGGTGTGCGCTCCAGTTCCCTGAGCGCATCCTTTGATGCCCTCAGCGCCGCCTTGAGATCCTGATCCCCCAGCGCCCTCAGCGATGCGATGATCTGATCCGACGCACTCGTCGAGAGCAAGGGTGCGAATCGCGTGAACTCCTGGGTCTCTGCCCAAGGGTACCAGACACTGTCCGTCATCCCGCCCCCAGCGCGGAGGAGTTCGCTCGCGACGACGAGGTTCCCTGATTTGTAATGCCCCATCGCGAGCGTCCGCAGCGCCAAGCGTTGCTGCCAGATGTTCTTGTAAGGAGTCGGGTCCTCAAGCTCGTCTTGCATCAGCTGGGTGACAACATTGAGATACTCCGGATCAAGCAACACAAGATGCGCATCCTCCTCCGATGTTGTGATCATCGACATCTGGTTCATCGCGATGTACAGCATGCTCACCGGATCGAGATGCAGATCAATCGCAAGATCCAGCTGAGCATACATCTGTTCGCGACTCCCGCTCCATCTGGGCATGAGCGCGCGTGCGTATCGATCCCAGGAATCACCGTGATCCATGCGGTACCGCATCGCATCTTGGAACCAGTAGTGCTCGTCCCGCTGGGGATCGATCCCCGCGCCCATGCTGATATTGATGAGTTGCGCCTGCGTATTGACCCATTCCGGGTGCGCCTCCCACGCTTGAATGAGATGCGCGTACGCTTCACCCATGAGCTGCCCAAAGCGTTCCCAGTCCTTCCGGCTCACCTCATACGCCCACCCATCGCCACGCACATCCCACCCGCGATCCATGAGCAGCTTGCCATAGGCAAAGTGCGCGACCCACGCATCGACACCCGAATCGGTCAGCAGGCGTTCGCAGAAGAGTTCCTTGTCGCGATCGTTGAGCGCGCTGTACTTCCAACCAAAGTTGCTCAATCGCTCAGCCACGAACTCTCGATGCTCGGGCGCGATGTCCGTCAAACGCGATGCACGCACGAGCTCATCGATCCCCTGTTCTCGCGCACGGATCGCCTCAGGGAGCGACTCGAGCTCCGCATCCCGGTAGTACTCCGCCGCCCGGATCCAAGTGGCACCAACCACATACGCGGGATACCCCGCCTCGTCCATCCGATCCGCGATCCGCACCAACGCATCCGCGTGCGCGCGATACGCCTCACTCGGTGCGGGCGAGCCCTTCTGGGCAACCGTCCCGTGGTACCGGTACTGCACATAGAGGGGCGGGTCCTCGTCGAGTTCCAGGATCTGCTCATAGAGCTCATACATCCCAAACCGGATGTTGCGATACGGCTGGGCATAGACCGCGCCGGTACGCATCACGACATCGATCATCTCCTTGTACCGGGTCGCGTCCGATTCATCCTCAAACTCACGAGCATCGAACTCCTCCTGGATGACCCCCCAGAAGAACTCGTACCCCGATCGATGAAACGACTCCTCCGTCTCGTGCACATGAGTCTGGGCATGTGCACCAGAGACACTGAAGAGAATGTAAACGAACAACAACACAATCCGAGTCAGTTGAATCATGCAAGGATTGTACGGGAATCGCTCGGCCTACCCCCCTCCGCCGGGTCCCATCGGGCACGAAAAAAGCCGCCCAACAGGCGGCTTCTCGCGTCAACGGATCGAGAGGGATTCGAACCCTCGGTACAGGTTTACCCTGTACACCGGATTAGCAATCCGGCCCCTTCAGCCTCTCGGGCATCGATCCAGACAACCCAGGCGAACCGGGTCTCCCGCATTCTAGCAGGGCACACACGATAGGTGCACCCACCCCGCTCATCAATCACCCACCCCGCAATTGCACGCGGGGCCCGCAATGCGGACCCCGTGGGAGAATAGATCGGTTGTGGAGAGAGGCACTCGATCCGGGCGGGAGACTAAAACCGCCAGGACCAGTGTGCTCGCGCTCGGGAGTCGTTATTCCGAGCGTGCCGGGTTCGTCCTACCCACCCAGCGCCGATTCGATCCGTTCTTCGTGCGTGTATGCGTAAACCGGTTCCGTGCCGATCAGTCAGCACCCTCAGCGCCATTGCCGTTCTCGAGCATGTTGCGGAGGTACTTGTTCTCGCGACGGGTCGCTTCGAGATCGAAGACGAGGTACTTGACGGACAGACGGAGATGATCGAGCGATTCCTGGAGCTCGCCGATGGTCTTCTTCATGCGGGTGTGGCGCTGCTGGGTTTCTTCTGCGAGCTTCGCGAGCTTGGGGCGCTCGGACTCGGGGAGGGTGTCGATCTGCTCGAGGAGGTTCTGAAGACGGCTCTGGAACTCGTTCTCTTTCATAGTCTGATTCCCTTCTGAAATGGTTGTCCGCCGACGCGTTCCCGCCGACACCATTCCATTTGCACGCACTGGGCCAGACGCCGTGCCAAAGGCGCACGAAATCGCCGGGTCCGGGAAGATCCCCTCCGTGGGGTCCAGACAATCCATTCTGAGCATCCGTGTGATTCTGGGTTCGTCCCGGATCCTTCCGAGACGGGTCCGGCTGTGCCGGGTGTTGCGTTTTGTCAACGCGGGCGGTGCAGCTTCTGCAACGCGCGTTGCGCCGCGGGAGGAGCCGATTTCGCAATCGCAACAAGCTCCGCCGCGGGTACATTGTTCGCGTCTCGCACCACCTGAGACAGGTGCTTGCGCAGATTCTTTTCGAACATCCGATAATACTCTTCGAGCTCGTGCCGATTGAATCGCGACAACGGGTCCGCCAGACCGGACTGGGCTGCGGCCCAATCGATCAACCCCCCACCATCCGAGTCATACTTATACAGATCCAGGGTCGCCCGCAGGCGCTGCGCCGGGCTCGCGAACGGATCTCGTGCCCGCTCGGGGATCCCCGTCATGATCCCGAGGAGTTCCTTGTGCCCCGCCGACGCGATCGGGAGCGGGTCGTGGTGCCCATCGTCCTTGGGCTTGAGCACTGCCGCGAGCTCACCCGCCCGCTCGATCGGGGCCACCCCCGTCAGGACCGTCTTGAGCCCGACCCGCGCGAACCGAACGCTCAGGCGCTGGCACTTGCGCCCCTCGTGCTCGGCCCCGCCGGCGCTCACGACCGTCCCCTTCCCCCACTCCGGGCGGGATGCGTGGACGACCTGGTCGCCGATCTTGAACATCGAATCAGAGCCCGGGTTCGTCCCGGGCAGGGTAGACATCGCCATACTGGCCCTCTCGCACACATGCCGCACCGGATCTGGACGCCGATTCCCTCTCTGCCGAGAAACCGCCGGGACCAGATTCCCACTGGTCCCAAACCCGTTGCGTGTCTATACTTGCCCCCGCGCGGCTGCATGTCAGCCAAACCGCCCGAACGGGATCGATCCCGACGGGAACGCACGAAGCTCCATAAGGATAGCAGATGATCGAAGCCCTGAAAAGTGACGAAATCGTCGAAAAGGTCGGCGGGAAGTTCAAGCTCACGGCCCTGATCCAGCGCCGACTCGGTCAGCTCATGGAAGGCGCACGCCCCCTCGTCGCTCGCGACGGCAAGACCGATCTGGAAATCGTGGTCGAAGAGATCATGCAAGACAAGATCACCCTCGAGTTCATCGATCAGGCACCCACCCACGGCGCCGTCGAAGAACCCCTGCTCTGATCGAAACACCCCCAAAGGGTGCACGCCCATGACATCCACACCCAACCACGACGACGCACGCAACTGGCTCGCGCCCGATGTGCTGCGCCCCTATGTCGAGAACACATCGATCCTCGTGGGGATCGCGGGCGGGATCGCTGTGTACAAGGTCTGCACCGTGGTCTCGCGCCTCGCCCAAGCGGGCGCGCAGGTCACCGTCGCGATGACCCCGGCCGCGACGAACTTCGTCACCCCCATCACCTTCCAGGCGCTCTCGGGCAACCCCGTCTACACGAGCTCGTGGGAACACATCGAATCCAAAGACCCCCAGCACATCTCCCTCGCGGACCGGTGCGATCTCGCACTCATCGCGCCGTGCACGATGGACATGCTCTCCAAACTCGTGCACGGGCGCACGGACGATGTCGTCACCCTGATCCTCAGCGCGATCAACCGCACCAAGACCCCCGTCATTCTCGCGCCCGCGATGAACGATCAGATGTGGAATCAGCCGAGCAACCTCCGCAATGTCGCCCTCGCCGAGCAGGACGGGTTCAAACAAGTCGGGCCCGGCGTGGGGTGGCAGGCGTGTCGACACACGGGCACGGGGCGGATGAGTGAGCCGGAGGACATCTGCCGGGTGGTGTGCGAGACATTAAGTACACCTTGTAACCATTAAGTCAACTCAGACTCTTCATTGAAGTTTCTCGAAGAATATCCCCTAAATCATCAAACCGAAGTATCACGCTGATGGTATATTTTTCTGATTCTCTCCAATCAGATTCACCCAGCAAGGATGCTTATCGTGATTACCGCCCGCCAAAGCTTTATGCTCGTCGTGTCAAGTCTCTGCTCGTTGCCATCGCTCGGGCAGGATGCTCCCCCGCTCGAGTTCGCCATCATCTCCGATGTTGGCAACCGGGACACCACGCTGGAGGAAACACGCCAGCCCGGGTGGGAGGGCACGAATGTGGGATCGGTCTCCTACGAGTACTCGATCGCCGTGCGTGAACTGACCGTGGGCGAGTATTTCGAGTTCGTGCAGGCCTACCTCCCATACTACGAGTCCAGAACCGGCAACACGCACGGGTTCTTCCCGTTTACCGGATCAAGGATTCAATCCGCAAACGGCTCCGCGTGGATCCTTCCGGGAGTGTCGCCCGACACGCCCGCGGACATGGCATGGGTGTACGCCGCACGCTATGTCAACTGGTTGCACCACGGCAAGGTCGTTGCGGATTGGGCGTTCGACTCGGGCGCGTACGACACCTCAACCTTTGTGATCGATGACGACGGGATGTTCCTGCACCAGGAGACGCGATCCCCAGGCGCACGATTCTGGATCCCGAGCGCCGATGAATGGGTCAAGGCCGCCTATTGGGACCCGAGTGGTGAAGGGCGGTATTGGAGATACCCGACCTCGAGCGACATCGAGCCGATCCCTGACCTGCTCCCACAAGACGGCGGAGAACGAAACGCCGGACGATTCACACCCGAACGGCTCTGGCCCTTGCCGGTGAAGAGCTTTGAGATCACCAGCCCGTGGGGCCTGTACGACGCATCGGGAGGGGTCGCCGAGCATTCCGAAACGCCCGACCCACCCGGGTACCCAGAGACTCGAGGTGCGTATGGAACCAAATATGGTTATTACAACTACGGACTCGCGAACTCACACGATCTGGTTGGATCAAGCAGCAACACCGATATACGCTCAGGCCAAAATGCTGTTGGCTTACGCATCGCGAGCACACCCCACCACCCAGCCGACATGAACCACGACGGACATCTCAACTTCTTCGATGTCGCTCTGTTTATCACACACTTCATCTCTCAAGCCCCTGAAGCGGATCTGAGACTCGATTCAACCTTCAACGCAGACGACATCCGCGTGTTCCTCGGGCTCTACGCATCAACCGAGATTCGATAGGTTCTCACGCTGTTCGAAGAACCACGCATAAAAAAGCCCCGCAGTTCGCGGGGCATATTGATTCACAACTTCAAGATCTCATCACCCCTTGATCGACTCCATATCAATCACAAACCGGTAACGCACATCGCTCCGCTTCATCCGCTCGTAGGCCTCGTTGATGTTCTTGATGTCGAGCATCTCGATATCGCAGGTCACGCCGTGCTCCGCGGCGAAGTCGAGGACCTCCTGCGTCTCGGGCAACCCGCCGATGAGCGAGCCGATCAACGAGCGACGCCCCATGATAAGCTGGGTCGAGTCGATCGGGATCTCGATCGGGGTGATCTGCCCCACCACGATGTAGGTCCCGTCAATCTTGAGGCACCCAAGGTACGGGTTGAAGTCATGGTTCACGGGGACGGTATCGAGCACATAATCGAGCGAGCCCGCGACGGACTCGAACGCGCCGTCCTTGCCCGTCACAACAACCTCGCACGCGCCGTGCGACTTGGCTTCCTCGACCTTGTCCTCGGTGCGGGTGAAGACGATGACCTCCGCGCCCATCGCCCGCGCGAACTTGATGCCCAGGTGTCCGAGCCCGCCCATGCCGACGACGCCCACGCGATCGCCCTTCTTCACGCCCACATGCTTGAGCGGCGAGTAGGTCGTGATCCCCGCGCACAACATCGGGGCGGCGTTGGCCGGGTCCATCCCATCGGGGACCTTGACGACGAACCGGTCCGACACGACGACATGATCGGAGTACCCGCCGTAGGTGATGGACCCGTCGTGCTTGTCCTGCCCGTTGTAGGTAAACACGCTCCCGCCGGTGCAGTACTGCTCGAGCCCCTTGTTGCACGAGTCGCACGCCCGGCAGGAATCCACCAGGCACCCGACGCCGACGATGTCGCCGGCCTTGAACTTCGTGACATCGGACCCGACGCTCGTGACGCGCCCGACGATCTCGTGCCCCGGGACAACGGGGTAGATCGTCCAACCCCAATCGTTCTCGACGAAGTGCAGGTCCGAGTGGCACACGCCGCAGTACATGATGTCGATCGCGACATCATCGGGTCGCGGATCGCGCCGCTCGATGGACCAGGGTGCCATGCCGGAGGTGTCGGACTGTGCCGCGTACGCCTTGGTTGCTCTCATGATGATTCAACTCCCGTTCCGTTTCCGAGTGTGTCGTGTTCAGAGGATTCTAGGAGCGACGATCAACCGTCCCCCTCGAGCGCATCGAGATACTGATCGAGCATTCGATCGAGCTTTGCGAACGCGTTCTCACCGAGCCCCTCCGTGAGCCGATGCAGGTTCTGCACATGGTCCTCGATCGCCCGATCGATCACGCGTTTTCCCTTCTTCGTCAGGGCGATATGGACGCTCCGCCCGTCGTCGGGGTTGGGGACGCGCTCGACGAGCCCGCCCTTGACGAGCTGATCGATGCGATTGGTCATCGTCCCCGATGTCACCATGGTGTTCGCGATCAGTTCGCCCGGCGAGAGCTGGTACGGCTCACCGCTGCGCAGCAGGGTTGCGAGCACATCAAAGCTCGCCAGGTTCAACCCGTGATCCGCGAACACGGGCTCCATCTCGCGTTCGAGGATGCGGGCAATGCGCTTGAGTCGCCCCGTCAGCCCCATAGGCGTGACATCCAGATCCGGGCGGACCCGCCCCCACTGCTCGATAATGCGATCGACTTGGCTCATGCCCAAGCTTATCGGCAATTTATCTTGAAATCAAGAAATATATCTTGACTTCAAGGCGTTTGCTTTTTATCTTGACATCAAGACAACCACAAGGAGCACCCATGACACCCGCACAAACCAACACCGACACCCTCTCCATCGCCATCTTCGGAGCCTCCGGGCAGGTCGGGAAGCGCCTCGTCCGCGAGGGCACCCGGCGAGGACACCGGATCACCGCGATCGCCCGCACCACGCCCGCGCCCGGGACGCACCCCGACGGGGTGAATCATCTGAGCCGCGATGTCCTGAGCGCCTCGGACCTCGACGAGATCATCGCCGAGCACGACATCGTCCTCAGCGCCATGCGTCCGCCTTCCGGGATGGAGCAGAGCATGGTTGAGATGACCAACCGGATCATCAACGCATCGAACCGCACGAAGACACGCTTCATCATCGTCGGCGGCGCAGCGCCGCTCATCACCCCGGACGCACCCGATCACACCGTGCTGACCATGCCGAACTTCCTCCCCGAATCGTCCGTCGCGATCGCGCACGCATCACAGGCACAGTTCGAATCCGCCCTCCCCAAGCTCGGATCGCTCGGCACCTACTTCTGCCCGCCTGCCATGCTCGTGCCCGGCGATCGCACCGGCACCTACCGCACCCACCCCAACACGCTCGTCGTCGATGCAAACGGGAACTCACAGATCTCGATGGAGGACTACGCCGTGGCGCTGTTCGACGAGATCGAAACACCCAAGCACACGGGCAGGCACTTCACCGCAGCGTACTGAACCCCCACACCCCGCACACATACACAAAGGAGCACGACATGCTCAAGGCACGCGTCAAGAACGAAACCTGGATGATCCAACAACCCCACCACGCCCAAGTCAGCGGGTTCCTCGCTGCGCATTGGGGCGGGCCCAACGGGTTCGTGCGACCCGGGTTCGAGAAGAACGCGACGCACCCCGCAAGGTGGCGCGATGAGATCGTGCTGGGGATCGCAGAGCACGACAACGGGTGGTGGGAAACCGAAGCGATGCCCAAGTTCTCCGCGAACGATGGGCTCCCCGTCGGCGTCGGCGAGGCCGCGCCACCGACCGACGAGAACGAGTTTGGCGCATGGCACGCCGGGGGATTTGAGCGATGGTTCATCGGAATCGATCGACTCGCGACGCACCACCCGTACGCCGCCCTCCTCACGAGCATGCACGCGTACTGGTTGTACGCCGTCGTCTTTGAAGACCTCCACTCGTGCGATGTCGATCTGCGCCGCCACTTCGTCTTCGGCTCACCCGAAGTTGCAGCAGGACTCGTCAGCGACGAACCCAAGGCCCGCGCGTTCCTCTCGGAACTCTCAAACATGCAGGCAAAGCTCATCGGGCGCATCGCGAAGGACCCCACGATGGCGCGGGCACTCGAGCCCGAGCACCTCGACGCTCATGCCCGCCTCCTGCAGCTCTTCGATTCGATGTCGCTGTACCTCGCGCTCAACGACACCCAAACGCACGAACTCCCGCATGTCCCCCGCGCCGGGTGGAACGATCGGGTCACCCTCACCTGGAAGCGACTCGACGCACGAACGATCGGGCTCGACCCGTACCCCTTCGACACCAAGGGGCTCGTTGTCTCTATGCCCGCGCGGATCGTCCCGGACGAGCCATCACGCACCGATCAACCGATGTCCCGGTACCTCGCGTCGCCGTTGCAATCAATCGAGTTCCGGTTCGTGCCGCTGGGCTGAGCATGGAAACAAAGCGCCGCCCGGGCGAGCACAAGGCTCGACCCGGGCGACGACAAGAGGGGCACCGAGAAGAAAGAGAGAAATCAGTACCCAACACATGAAGATTCGTTGTTCACCCGCGAGCTCGCGAGGCGCGAACCAAGCGCCGCCGCGTCACGCATGGCCTGCTCGCGCGATCGCTCGTGGCGCTCGTCGTTGAACTCCTGATACTCCGAGGCAATCTCATGGATGTCCTCTTCTGCAATACCAAGCAGGCGCGTCGCGATCGTCCGCAGGTGCGGGCTCATGTGGTTCCACCCGTCGCGGATCCCGCCCGCCTCAAACCCGAACTCGCCCCGAGATGACAAGACAACAAGCGTCTTCCCACTGAGCGTGCTCTGGATCGGAAAGTCACCTCGCCCAAGGTCGAACGAGAATGTCTCGCCGGGGCGGACGATCTGATCGATCCATGCCTTCAGGGCCCCGGGGAGCCCGTAGTTGTATAACGGCGCCCCAATCACGATGACATCCGCCCGACGCACCTCGTCGATGAGCTCCATTGATTCTGCGAGTGCATCTTTCATGCCCTGTGTCCGCTGCTCGGGCGGAAGGAACCCCGCGCTGATCCAATCTTCACTTACAATCGAGGGCGGCTTGCGTCCAATATCCCGCTCCATCACCTCAACACCTTCCTCGCTCGATCGCCACGCGTCGATGAACCGATCGCTCAATCGGCGTGTGATCGATCGATCAAGGCGTGCGCTCGCATCAACTCGGAGTAGAACAGTCATGGTGAATCTCCATTGCAATCAGGCGTACTACCGGCCCGTTCGTGGTACTTAACGCTTTTGAATCGGCCGACGGGGCGTGACCACCCCGTCAGCCAAAGAGAGAGATTGAGAGAGAATCGTTCCTGCAAACTACTCCGCGTGTTCCGCGAAGAGCTTGGGCCAGTTCTCGTTCGCCCGATCGACACTCCCGTCGAAGTCCGCATTGAACTTCTCAAGGATCGCCGAGTTCACATTGAGGTACAGCTTCCCGTTGCGGACCTGCGCCGTCGTGATATCAACCGGAAGCAGGATCCCCAGCGAGACGCCGTAGGCGCAGAACCCGCCGTACTGCGGCGCGTAGTGCTCCGGGTTGGACTCGAACCGGGACTTGCTCTGCTCGTCCGCGAACAGATAAGTCGCGCCGCCGTACGACGCGCGGATCATCGGCGACCCGTTCTTGGGCGCACCGCCCTCGAAGAACGACACCGGATCGAATCCCGCCAGACCGATGTCGCTCGCGCCCGAGACATTCACCAGGTCGCCCCTCGCCGCGCTGATCTTCGCGACCGCCTCGTCGGTGCTCCAGACATCGCTCGCGATGAACCGGTAGTTCACGAACGCCGCCTCGAACCCGTTGTACCCCGGGAGCTTCGCCGCCGCGGTTGCGTCGGAGACCACGACCACCTCGAACCCGTCCTCGATCAGGTCACGCATGTGCGACTCGACGCACAGGTTCGCCGACATCCCCGCGAGCACGATCTGGTTGATCCCCCGCTTGCGAAGCTGAAGCGCCAGGTCATTCGTCTCGGGCCCGTACACCTTGTGAGGCCCAACGATGATCGTCTCGCCGTCCTCAATGTATGGCTTGTACTGCGCGAGCCAGTCCGCGCCCGATCCCTCAAGCCCATCAACATTGAGCGGGCCCTTGCGATTGAACATCCCGATGTCGTGCATCAGGGTCTCGAGCGCTCCTTCAAACGCCCAGTTGTGATCGTGCGGGTAGTAGTAGTGCGGGCTGACGACAACCTGCGCGTCGACATCCTTCGCCACTTTGAACAAACGCCCGATGTTGTCGACCGTGCCGTTCTCCGTGACGGACTCACCCACAACGCCCCAGGTGACACCATTCGGGCTCAGGAAGTCGTTCTGCGGATCGATCACGACAACCGCGAAGTTCCCGCGTGAGAGCTCAACGCCCGGGCGAGGAATCGGCGCGTCCTCGCGAGGCCCATCGATGTAGTGGACATGCTTGGTGCCGTGCCCGTGCATGTCGTCGTGCGTGTCGCCCATCGGCTGTTGCGTCGCGCACCCCATGGCACCCGCTGCACATGCAGTTATCGCAGAAATCATCGTGAGTGTGCTTGTCGTCATCGTCGTCTCCTTGTAAGTGAATGTGGTTTCAAACTGATCTTGTGTGTGCACGCGAGGACGACCCCGCGTGCGGAGTGTGGTGCTTACTGAACCTCTGGGATCCCCGGATCGTCGATCGGGCGCGGGCCCGGCGCGTCCCAACGGAACCGGCGCTGCGATTCCGTGATCGCGACATCGTTGATGCTCGCTTCGCGCCGACGCATCAGCCCCGCGTCGTCGAACTCCCAGAGCTCGTTGCCGTAACTGCGGAACCATTGCCCGTCCGTGTTGCGCCACTCGTACTGGAAGCGCACCGCGATCCGGTTCTCGCGGAACCCCCACAGGGCTTTGGTCAATCGGTAATCGAGCTCCCGATCCCACTTGCCCCTGAGGAACGCGCGGATCTCCTCGCGCCCCGTGACAAAGGTGTCCCGGTTCCGCCATTGGCTGTCCGCGGTGTACGCCAACGACACCCGCTCGGGGTCACGCGAGTTCCACGCGTCCTCCGCTGCGCGAACCTTCGCCAACGCCGTCTCCATCGTGAACGGCGGCACAAGCCTGCTCGGGGTGTTGGGTGTCGTTGATGTGTTCATGTCGATACTCCTGGTTGATACCTGGGCTGTGTTAACCCGCGAAGGCCATCGCGCGAACGCGAGGGTGCTCGTGCTCGGGCGCGCTGGTGATGAGTGAGATAAACAAGGTCAGCGCCACCGCGCCCGCGATCTCCGAGATCTCCTGATCCCCGAACCCGCGCGCACGCAACGCCGTGATTTCTTTCCGATCGAATGTCCCGCACACATCGATCACGCACCGGACGAACGAAGAAGTGCTCGGCAACGCGACCGACCCCGACTCGTACTCCGCGAGCGCGTTGACAACAACCCGCATCGCCTCTTCCGGATCGTTCCCGTTCTTCTCCGCGAAGAGCTCCGCCGCGAGCTGGATCATGCGATACGCCTGCCCCAGCTGCGAGATCGAGTACTGCGACCACGACCACGACCCGGACCAGACCGCGAGCTCCTGCAGGATCTGCGCCGTCTCCGGGACTTCGCTCATGCCCCGCTCGAGATCGCCCATGATCTGCTGATCGAACCAAACGCCCCACGCTGTCTGCGGCTCTGTGTTTGCTTGCACCATTTCATTTCCCCAATCTGAATCCATGTGATACCCACGCGGCGAGTTGGTTCGCCGATCTACGCGGGACCTGTGTGTCATTGCGTGCAATCACGCGATCTGATCGAGCCCGCTCGATCTGACCCACCCAATCGAACGATCCGATGAATCACTTGAGCAAGACTATACTGACTAATCAGTATGTGTCAATGCGTATTCACCCGTACGGATGATTTTTTTACCCCCTCGCACCATATATCCCATTTATGAGCAATAAATCAGGGCTTTGGGCCATTCCTTTTCTCAGGAATTATCCGAACACCCCTCGTCTAATCCTGACTAAGCAGTATACTTCATGCTGAAACGGACACCGGAGACCCACCTTGCCCCCAAGCAGACGAAACGAACTCATTGACGCCGCGATGCGTGTCTTCTATCGACACGGGTTCCACGCATCGAGTCTCGACGACATCCTCAACGAGGGTGGCATCAGCCGCATGACCCTCTACAACCACTTCAAGTCCAAGGACGAGCTCATCCTCGCCGCGATGCGCCGACGCGACGAGATCTTCCGCAACAAGCTCATGAAGTTCGTGGAATCCAAGGCCAAGACCCCGCGAGAACGCATCCTTGCCGTCTTCGACTTTCACGAGGACTGGTTCACCGGGTCCGAGTTCTGTGGGTGCATGTTCATTAATGCCGCCGCGGAGTTCTCCGTCGCGGATTCCGCCCCGCGCCGCCTCGCCGCGGAACACAAACAGGAAATCGTGCGATACCTCCGCGACCTGTGCGAGCAGCACGGGCTCCCAGACCCGAGCGATACCGCCGAGCAGCTCAACATCCTCATCGAGGGGTCGATCGTCGCCGCACGCGTCGTCGGGCAGGTCGCGGACAACGGGCAGAACCCCGGCGAATCCGCCAGACTCGCCAAACGGATGGCCACCACCCTGCTCGATCAGGCCGAATCCCGTTGATCATCCATCACAGTTCAACCGTGATCCCCACCCGACGAGATCGCCCCCCGCCGCTTTCCTCCCGCCCAGAAGTGCCCTACACTTCCCACCCGCTGTGCCCATCGGCACACACCCACTGGAGAGGTGGCTGAGCGGTTGAAGGCGCACGATTGGAATTCGTGTGGGGTGGTAACATCCTCGGGGGTTCGAATCCCCCCCTCTCCGCTTCCTTGAGACCCCGTTGCTCGGAGCACTGTTTTTGCAGTGATTTAGGAGCAACGGGGTTTCTTCTTTGACCCCACTGCCCTATTTCTGCCCTAGTTTTGGGAATCGCGAGTCGTCAGCCGGAGCCGTAGGGCGTTGCCGATCACTGACACCGAACTGAAGCTCATCGCCGCGGCGGCGATCATCGGGCTGAGCAGAACGCCGAAGAAGGGGTAGAGCACGCCGGCGGCGATCGGGACGCCGGCGGTGTTGTAGGCGAACGCGAAAAAGAGGTTCTGGCGGATGTTCCGCATCGTCGCACGGCTCAACTCGCGTGCGCGGACGAGTCCGTTGAGGTCGCCCCCGACGAGGGTGATGGCGGCGCTCTCGATAGCGACGCCCGCGCCCGTCCCCATCGCGACGCCGATGTCAGCCTGGGCGAGTGCCGGGGCGTCGTTGACGCCGTCCCCCGCCATGGCGACCTGATGGCCCTCCTGTTGGAGCTTGCGGATGACCTCCGCCTTCTGCTCGGGAAGAACCTCGGCTTCGACTCGGTCTATACCGAGTTGCTCGGCGATCGCCTGAGCGGTAGTCCGGTTGTCGCCGGTGAGCATGACGATGGTCAGCCCGTTCTCGTGGAGCGCATCGATGGCGGCTTTAGTGGTCTTCTTGATTGGGTCCGCTACAGCGAGCAGGGCGGCAAGCTTTCCGTCGATGGATGCAAACATGGCCGTGCCGCCTTTCCGTCGGTGCTCGTCGGCGCGATCGGCCAACGAGGCGACATCGACGCCTTCATCCTCCATGAGGGCAGGCGAGCCGATCGCGATGCGAGCACTATCAACCGTGGCAACGATGCCCTTTCCGGTCACACTGTCGAAGTCGGTCTCGTCGAACCGTTGGTCGGTACGGTCTTCGAGTCCGGTGACAATGGCCTCCGCGAGCGGGTGCTCCGAGCCTCGCTCTGCTGCCGCCATGAGCGCAAGGACGCGCTGCTCATCGAATCCGCTCTGCACCTCGGCCGCGACGAGTTTGGGCTTGCCCTCGGTCAGAGTACCCGTTTTGTCCACAACCACAGTGTCGATCTTCTCGAATGCTTCCAGTGCGGCGGCGCTCTTGACGAGCACGCCTTGCTTGGCCCCTTGGCCCGCGGCGACCATGATCGACATGGGGGTCGCCAGCCCGAGCGCGCAGGGACACGCGATGATGAGGACGGAGACCGCAGCAATGAGTGCGTAGCTGAACGCGGGCGACGGCCCGACGAGGAGCCAGACCACGAAGGCGATGATCGCTACAAGGACGACGGCGGGAACGAACCAGGCGGCGACGGCATCCGCGATGCGCTGGATCGGCGCGCGCGAACGCTGGGCGTCCGCAACCATCTGGACGATCTGGGCGAGCGTCGTTTCTGCCCCGGTTCGGCTCACCTGCATGACGAAGGAGCCGGTCTTGTTCACCGTGCCGCCGGTGACCTCGTCGCCCTCACTCTTCTCCACGGGGACCGGCTCGCCCGTGAGCATGGACTCATCGACCGTGCTTCGTCCCTCAACGACACTGCCGTCGATGGGAACCTTGTCGCCGGGGCGGACGCGCACCCGGTCGTCCGGACGGAGTTCCTCGACGGGCACATCTTCCTCGTTGCCATCGTCAGAGAGGCGGCGGGCGGTGGGTGGGGCGAGTTCGAGGAGCTCGCGGATGGCCCCGCCGGTCTGGCGGCGGGCGCGGAGTTCCATCACTTGCCCGAGCAGCACGAGCGTGACGATGACAGCTGCCGCCTCGAAGTAGACGCCGACGCGGCCATCATCGTCGCGCAACGCTTCTGGGAACATGCCCGGCGCGATCGTTGCGATGACGCTGAAGACATACGCGATCGCGACGCCGATGGAGATGAGCGTCCACATGTTCGGTTGCACGGCCCGGATCGAGCGGACTCCCCGGACGAAGAACGGCCACGCGCACCAGAGCACCACGGGGGTCGCCAGCGCGAGTTCGGCCCACTGACCAACGGCCGGACCGATCCACGACTCGAACGGATGTCCGAAGAGCATGTTGCCCATGACATAGATGAGCAGCGGTGCCGTAAAGGCGGTCGCGATCCAGAATCGGCGGGTCATGTCGCGGAGCTCGGTATCGTCCTGCTCCGCGGTCGCGTCGATGGGTTCGAGCGCCATACCGCACTTTGGACAGTCGCCGGGGCCGACCTGGCGGACCTCGGGATGCATGGGGCAGGTGTAGATGGCGTCCTTCGGACCGTCGGAACGTGCTGCTGAGTCGGTCTTCGCCTCGTGATCGCAGCAGGTATGGTCGCTATGGTGCGCGCCATCGTCTTGATTCTCCAGGTAGTGGGCCGCATCGGCGCGGAACTTCTCGGCACATCTTGTCGAGCAAAAGAGGTACTCGGTGCCGTCGTGCTCGAAGCGGTCTGCCGCGTTGCCGGGCGAGACCTTCATTCCGCAAACGGGGTCGATTCGGGATTCAGTCATTTGCGTCATTGGATGCAGCCTCCTTCCGCAGGAACCACCTCTCGGCACCGAAGATCAGGGCCATGCCGCCGATGGAGACGCCGACGACCAGAGGGTCGTTCGCGAGCTTGATGTACAGGAACGCGCCGAGCACGACGGCGTCGAGCACGAGTGCCGTGAGCAGAACCCAACCGCGGGCGCCCAACTCGCGCCGCAGATGCTTGAACACGCCCCAGTGGATCGCCATGTCCATGACGATGTAGAAGATCGCGCCGAGCGATGCGATGCGGCTGAGGTCAAAGAAGACCGTCAGCGCGAGGGCGATGACAGCGGTGTAGACCAGCGTGTGCTTCTGGATGCGCCCGGGCATGCCGAAATGGCGATGCGGGACGAGCTCCATATCGGTGAGCATCGCGAGCATCCGCGACACAGCGAACATGCTGGCGATAATGCCGGAGATCGTCGCGATAATCGCAAGCCCGATGGTGAGCCACTCACCCCACTGTCCGACTGCGGGGCGTGCGGCTTCGGCGAGGGAAGAGTCTCGGGCAGCGATGATTTCATCGACCGACAGGTTGCCGGCGACCGCGAGCGTGACGAGCAGGTAGAGCCCGGTGCAGATGAGCAAACTGAAGATGATGGAACGGCCGACGTTCTTCCTGGGCTCTTTGATCTCGTCGCCGCTGTTTGTGATGGTTGTGAAGCCCTTGTAGGCAAGGATCGAGAGCGCGACCGCCGCGAGGAAACCCGCGGCACCACCCTCGGCCTCGGACGGTGAGCCGTCTCCGGTGAGCGTGTCGAAGGAGAGTCCCGACACCCACAGGCCGATGCCCGCGAACACGGCGATTCCGCCGATCTTGATGATGGCGGTGACCTTGCTCAGCCCGCCGATGACCTGATTGCCGAGCAGATTGACGATGAAGGCGGCCACGATCAGCCCGACACCGAGCGCCGGCACGAGCCACGAGTCCGAGCCCTCGCCGAAGATCCTCATCGTGTACGTGCCGAACGTGCGGGCGACCAGACTCTCGTTGATGACCATCGAGAAGTACATGAGCAGCGAGCACCCGGCGGTGACAACACCCGGCCCGTAGCTCTTCTTGAGGATCATCGCGATGCCGCCGGCGGACGGGTACTCGTTGCAGACCTTGACATACGAGTACGCGCTGAAGGCGACGACAACCGCCGCGGCGATGAACGCGACCGGAAACAGGCCTCCGGCGAGTTCAGCGACCTGTCCGGTGAGCGCGAAGATGCCGGCGCCGATCATGACGCCGGTGCCCATCGCGATCGAGCCGGTCAACGAGAGGCTGCCCTTCTCGTACTCAGATTCGTGGTCGTGCTGGTCGTTGTCGCTCATGCTCAATCCTGGGGCAGCTTCGAGAGGAACTCAGACGGGTTCTGCTTGAACTCTGGGAAGCAACCGTCACAGCAGAAACGAACAAGTTCTGTGCCCGCGACCAACTCGACGGGCTCGCCCATTGACCCAAGCGGTGCGCCACTCACAACACAGGTATCGAGCGCGTACCCGTTACGCTGCTTATTGGCGTACGCGGCGTCGAGCTTGCCCAGGTACTTGGCGGGATCGTTGACGAGCTTGTCTTCGCACCCGCCGCAGCAGAAGCGGACGAGGCGGTTCATGTAGATGAAGTTGACCGGCTCGCCCATCGAACCGAGGGGGCCACCAACGGGGCAGGTGTCCATGGGGTAGTCCGGAAGCTGGGTCTCGACGATCTTCTTGTCCAGGGCTTCGAAGTGTTTGGCCGGATCAGCCTTGAACGCGTCTGCCGCGTCCGTATTCGCGAGACGCACAAGCCGGTTGTTGTGGACGTGATTGATCGCCTTATCGCCGAGCTTGTCACCGGTGACGATGCAGGTCTCGATCGGGTAGTGCATGAGCTGCTGCTCGACGATCTTGGCATCGATCTCGCCCCAGTACTTTGCCTGATTCGCTTCGAACTCATCGATGCACCCGGCGCAGCAGAAGCGCACCTCGCGGTTGTCGTAGACCTTTACAACCGGATCACCCATCGATCCGAGCGGCCCACCGACGGGGCAGTCGGTCAGTGTGTAGGGGTAGGTCGGGCCGGGCGATGCCTCACCCGCGGCAGGGGTTTCGGCATCATGCTCGGTGTGGTCTTGACCTGGCTCGCGGTGCTCGACCGCGAGCGTGATGAACTCGTCCTTTCGAGACTCGTTCCACGCGAGGAACTGCTTGCCGCAACCGGGGCAGCACAGGCCGATGGTGTTGCCCTTGTACTCGACCGTGCCTGCGGAAGGCACAATGGGCTCTTTCCCTATCGGGCACATCTCGTTGACGGACGCGCCCTCTCCGCCGTACTCCGCTTGGGCGTTCGCGAACGGGTTGAGGGTGCAGAGGCAGAGTGCGGCTGCCGCAATGCTGAATGACTTGAGCATGATCAGGCTCCTTGTGCTTCCGATGAAGCGGTTTGGGTTGAGCCGGCTTCTGCCGACTGGTTGGATTGGCCGTGAGACGCGAGGCGGAACTTCCACTCCGCGACCCAGCAGTACAGGATGGGAACGACGAACCAGGTGATGGAGGCGACGGCCATGCCGCCGAACGACGGGATGGCCATGGGGACCATGATGTCCGAGCCCCGCCCGGTGCTGGTGAGCACGGGCAGCAGCGCGAGGATGGTCGTGGCGCTCGTCATCACAGCGGCCCGGATGCGGAGCTGCCCACCATCGACAACGGCGCGCCGGATCGACTCGATCGAATCGGGCTTCTCGTCGGCCATCGATTGCTCGATACGAGTTGCCATGATGACGCCGTCGTCGGTGGCAATGCCGAAGAGCGCGAGGAACCCGACCCAGACGGCAACACTGAGGTTGTACGGTTCGATCTGGAAGAGGCCGCGGAGGTTGGTCCCGAGCAGCGCCGTGTCGAGGAACCACGGCTGGGCGTAGAGCCACAGCATGATGAACCCGCCGCCCCACGCGACGAAGACGCCCGTGAAAACCATCAGTGTGACGCCGACCTTGCGGAACTGGAAGTAGAGCAGCAGGAAGATCACCGCCAGCGCAAGCGGCAGCACGATGCTCATTCGCTTCGCGGCACGGACCTGGTTCTTGTACGACCCCGAGAACTCGTAGCTCACGCCCGGCGGAACAACAACATCCCCAGCGTCGATGGCGTCCTGGATGAATCGCTGGGCGTCCTCGACGACAGTGACCTCGGCGAAGCCGGGCATCTTGTCGAAGAGCACATAGGAAACGAGGAACGTGTCCTCGCTCTTGACCATCTGCGGCCCGCGGCGGTACTCGAGCGTGCCCAGCTCGCGAAGAGGAACCTGCGCTCCTGATGTTGTCGGCACGAGGATGTCGCCGAGGGTCTCGGGCTGATCGCGAAGCTCGCGGAGGTAGCGGACCCGCACTGGGTATCGCTCGCGGCCCTCGACGGTCATGGTCAGCGGCTTGCCACCGATCGCGACTTCGATGACCTCTTGCACGTCCGCGATGGTCAGCCCGTAGCGCGCGATCCGCTCGCGGTCGATATCGATTTCGAGGTACGGCTTGCCGACCACACGGTCCGCGAAGACCGCGGCAGGTTGGACGCTGGGCACCTGCTTGAGCAGGCGTTCGAGTTCGAGGCCGAACGACTCGATCGATTCGAGATCGGGGCCATAGACCTTGATGCCCATCGGTGCGCGGAAGCCCGATTGGAGCATGACGATACGGGTCTCGATGGGTTGGAGCTTCGGAGCGCACTCGTCACGCCCGGCATGTCCGCCGCCTCAACGATCGCGTCCCAGATGTCCTGGTTCGATTCGATCTCGTCGCGCCATTGGCGGAACGGGCGGCCGTCCTCGTCCTCGATCAGGTCGCCCTGATCGTCGCGGACATATGCGTCAGTCTCGGTGTCGTAACGGAAGTTGAGGCGTCGGCCCTCTTCGTCGGTCCGGTACTCGCTCTTGTACTCGATGATCGTCTCGATCATGGAGATCGGGGCCGGGTCGAGCGGGCTCTCGACGCGGCCGATCTTGCCGACGGCGAGCTCGACCTCGGGCACGCTCATGATCCGGTGATCGAGTTCCTTGAGGATCTCGGTTGCCTCGCCGATCGATGCGTGGGCCATCGTGGTCGGCATGTAGAGGAACGCGCCCTCGTCGAGCGACGGCATGAACTCGCTGCCGAGTCCGGGGAAGGCGTGCGCAATCTCGACCGCGGTCTCATTCTGCCGGATGGATTCGGGGAGCCACCCCCAGATGCGATCGAAGCCGAGCCAGACGGTGATGCCGATCAACACGGCGCCGACCGCCGGTGAAAGCCCGATGAGCTTGTGGCGGAGCGTCCAGGCGAGCACATGCGGGAATGCGAGTCTCACGAGCCAGAACAGGAGCAGGAGACCACCGACGATGGCGCCGACAAAAACGCTATTGCCGATGAGTCCAGGCTCGGGGCCGAGCGGTTCCCACGCGCCGGCGAGCACAACGAGCACGATCACGACGGCTACAAGGTTTGCTGACCACTGCAGGCCGCGGGCGATCAGCGACGGGAGCCACGGCTTGACGAGGTAGAACGCGCCGAACGCCGCGATGATCAGCCCACCAATCACGTGCAGCCAGATCGCGATCGCAATACCACCGAGCACCAAAGCCGCTGAGCCGACCGTGCGGAGCACTTTGATCCGTGGGCGGAAACCCATCAGCACGTGCGCGGCCGCCGGCAGGATCGTCAACGCGATGATGATCGACGCGATCAGTGCGAAAGTCTTGGTGTATGCAAGCGGCTTGAACAGCTTGCCCTCGGCGGCCTCCATCGTGAAGACCGGCAAGAAGCTGACGACGGTCGTGGCGACCGCGGTGAGCACCGCCCCGCCGACCTCGCTCGTCGCACGGTAGATCACATCGATGGTGGGCTCTCTGCTCTCTGCCTTCTCCGATTCTTCGAGGCGGCGCAGGATGTTCTCGCTGAGCACGATCCCCATGTCCACGATCGTGCCGATGGCGATGGCAATGCCGGAGAGCGCCACGATATTGGCGTCGACACCGAACGCCTTCATGCCGATGAAGGTCATCAGCACGGTGATCGGGAGCATCGCCCCGATGAGCAGGCTGCTCCGCAGGTGCATGACCATCAGAACCACAACGATGATCGTGATCAGCACCTGCTGCGAAATCGCTGCGTTCAGGGTCTGCAACGTCTCTCGGATCAGCCCCGAGCGGTCGTAGAACGGCACGATGGTGACACGACTCTCGGTACTGTCGGCGAGGACCTTCGTCGGCAGCCCGGAGGCGATGTCGGCGATCTTGTCCTTCACCCGCTGGATCGTCGCCATCGGGTTCTCGCCGTAGCGGACGACAACCACGCCGCCGACCGCTTCCACGCCCGCCTTGGTCAGCACACCGCGACGCAGCGCCGGCCCGAGGGACACCTTGGCGATGTCGCTGACGAGGATCGGCTGGCCGTCCCGTGCCGTGATCGCGGCCTGTTCGAGGTCGTCCACGCTCTCGATGAAGCCGAGGCCGCGGACGATGTACTCGGCTCGGTTGACCTCGATCGTGCGTGCGCCGACATCGAGGTTGCTCTGGCGAACTGCACTGATGACTTGCTGGAGCGAGATGCCCGCAGCTCGCATCGCGTCGGGGTCGACGTCGACCTGGTACTCCTGCACGAAGCCTCCGATCGAGGCGACCTCGGAGACCCCTTCCACGCCGGCGAGCTTGTACTTGACGATGAAGTCCTGGATGGACCGGAGTTCTTCGGGGCCCCACCCGCCGGTGGGGTTGCCGTCCTCATCACGGCCTTCGAGCGTGTACCAGAAGACCTGCCCAAGGGCGGTTGCGTCGGGGCCGAGCGCGGGTGAGATTCCGGGTGGCAGGGTGCCGGCTGGGAGCGAGTTGAGCTTCTCCAGCACGCGCGAGCGCGACCAGTAGAAGTCGACGCCGTCCTCGAAGACGACGTAGATCGTTGAGAAGCCGAACACGGAGTAGCTTCGGATGTCCTTCACGCCCGGGATGCCGAGCATCGCGACGGTCATCGGGTAGCTGATCTGATCGTCGATGTCCTGCGGGCTGCGGCCGGGCCACTCGGTGAAGACGATCTGCTGGTTCTCGCCGATGTCGGGGATCGCATCGACGGGGACTGGATCGCGGGGGAGGCTGCCGAGATCCCAATCGAACGGCGCGACGAGGACACCCCAGAAGAGTGTGCCGATCAGAACGATCGCGACCACGAGCTTCTGTTCAAGGCAGAAGCGGATCAGGGTGTTGAGCGGACCGCGCGGGGCCTGTGGCTGGAGGTCAGTCATCGCCGTGCCCCTCGTGTGCGTCTGCCGACGGGGCCGCGTCGAGCGGCGGGAAGGACTCGCGGACTTCGCCGCAGCGGAGCATCTGATCACCGAAGTACGGGTTGTTGATCTGCGTGCCGCGCTGGAGCCAATCGGCCCCCTTGTTGTCGAACGCCATCGGGCAGTGGGCGAGGTTCCATGTCTCGCTGCCACGATGCCCGAAGCGGCGTTGGAGTGCGATCACGCCTTCGCTCATCCGCTCAAACCGGGCTCGCGCGGTGTCGATGCTGGTGATTGCGTCCTCGACACGCAGCCTGGCCGCAGCCCGACGCCACTCGGCGAGCGGATCGCCGACGAGGCCTGCTTCCTCGACGAAGCCGAGCGCGGTCTTGATGTCGCTCGCCGCCTGGACGAATCCGCCAAGGTCGTCCGCTGCGAGTGCCTCCTGTGCATCGAGGTACGCCGCGTACACGGGCTTGAGTGCAAACACAAAGCTGTCGGGCACGGTCACACGGCTTGGCATCTGGGGCGTGGCGTCTCCTGCCATGCCGCCGTGCCCTGCGTGCGGGTTCCCGCCGCCGCCACCCGGTGTCATCATGCTCGGCTTCGCGGCGATCTGCATCGCGCTGTCGATCCGGAACGCACCGTTGACTACAACCGAGTCGTTGCGGTTGAGCCCATCGCGAACGATGTAGAACTCCCCCGCGCGTGGTCCGAGCACGACTGCCCGGCCCTCATAAGTCGGCTTCTCTGCGTCGAGGACCTCGACGTAAACGACCGACCGCGTGCCGGTGAACAGCACAGCCGAGCGCGGGATCACAAGGGGCTCTTCGACGCCCGTCGGGTCGCCGACCACGCCGAGCGACTCCGCGGGCACCATGTCCATGCCGCAGATGTCGCACTGGCCCGGCCCGTCCTTCACAACTGTCGGGTGCATCGGGCTGACCCAGCGGCCGGCGAGTTCGTTGCTGATGACCGCGCCTTCGGCGGCAACGCGCGTCCTCACCACGGCTGACGCGAACATGCCCGGTTTGAGCCGACGCTCGGGATTCTCCACGGCGACGCGGACCGCCGCGGTTCGGGTCTGCTCATCGACCATGGGTTCGATGAACGAGATGCGGCCCTCGAATGTCTCTCCGGGATGCGCCTCGACCGTGAAGGTCACGCGCTGTCCCCAGCGGAGCATCGGGAGCTGCGATTCGTAAGCTTCCATGTCGAGCCAGAGCCTGGAGAGGTCGGCAATGGTGGCGATTGGTGCGCCTGTCTGGACGTAGTCGCCCTCGCGCACGGCGAGGTGCGTCACCACGCCGCCGATCGGAGCGAAGATCGTCAAGCGATCGGCATCGAACGAACCGTCCTCGACCGCCGCGATCTGTTCGGGCCTGATGCCGAAGAGGCGGAGCTTCTCCCGGGCTGCGGCGAGGGTGTCGCGCGTCGCGGATCTCACGAGGTCGCTCGTCGCAGTGCTGTTCTCCGACGCGGCCTTGGCCTGTCGGAACTCCTCAAAGGCCGCGATCAGGTCGGGGCTGTAGACCTCGGCCATGTGATCGCCCTCGGCAACCGGGACGCCGAGGTAGTTGACGAACAGCCGCTCGATGCGACCCGGGAAGTACGCGGTGAGCCTGGCGACCGAAGTCTCGTCGTACGTGACCTTCCCGTAGAGGCGGACCTCAGCGGTCGGGAAGAACCGTCCGACAGGCGAGGTCTCGATCTCACTGAGTGCGGCCGCCGATTCGCTCATTGTGACGCGCAGCTCGCTGCCTTCGCCGCCGTCCTCGGTAACGGGGATCAGGTCCATGAAGCAGATCGGGCACTTCGCGTCAGGATCGGGCAGCCGAACAGATGGGTGCATGGAACATGTGTACATCTGCGGCTCGTCCGATTCGGCTTCGGCGTGATCGTGAGCCGAATCGACAACCTCGCTGGACGGTTCCGGCGCTGGCTTGCCGATCTGATAGCCGATGACGAGCGCAGCCACGATCGCGACAACAGCGATGCCGGCAGCAGTGTGCTTCCAGAGCCATCCGAGCACGGATTGTGAACGCTTCAGAAACTTGCTCATGGCTGCACCTCGTTCGATTCAGGCTGTGTTGCGGGGCTGGTCGCGGGTTCTGTGGGCACGGCTTCGCCGACGAGCGTGTTCAAGCGGGCGAGTGCCTGCCCGCGATTCGCGCGTGCTCGCTCGGCCGACACCGCGAACTCCAGCAGCGTGCGCTCGGTGTCGAGCAGATCGAGGAAGCTTGTGTCGCCTGTGCGGAACCCGGCGAGCGATGCACGCAGAGACTCTTCGGCCTTCGGGATCAGCGTCGTCTCGAAGAGTCGAACGCGTCGATCGGCGTCCGTGTGCTCGAACCACGCGCGCTGGATCGACGCGGTGATCCGGTTCGCTTCGTCGGCCCGTTCGTGCGATACCGCGAGTCGGCGGGCGAGCGCCTCCCGCACACCAGCGTCGTACTTGTTGCGCCAAAGCGGGATCGAGATCCCGAACCTCAGCAGGATTGGATCGTCGCCGCTCTCGGCGATTGAGCTATTCATGGCCTCATTTGTGACGATGTAGTCAAGCCCGACGGTGAAGTCTGGCAGGCCTTCCTTCCGAGCGACCTCGCCGAGGATCCGCTGCTCTTCGACCCTTTCATCGAGCGCGAGCAGCACGGGGTTGGATCGCCGGGCGAGCTCGGCGAGGGCGGGGCCGTCAACAGACGCCACGCGTCCCGGCAGCTCGGCAAACTCAGCAACCGGCGCATCGGTTCGGCGGTTCAGTACCGCGTTCAGGTCCGCGACGTAGGTGGGCCGCATCGCGCGGAGTTGGGCGAGCCGATCTTCGAGCTGCCCCAGCTCGACCTGCACGCGGACGAGCTCCGGGTGCGAGCCCGAGCCGACCCGGTACCGGGCTCGGACGACCTCCTCGAACGAGCTCAGCAGTTCGAGGTTTTCGCCTGTGATGCGGATCGCGGCATCGAGGTAGGCGACCTCGTGCAGCGTCTTGACAACCCGCTCGGTGACGCCGAGACGGGCTGCCTCGAACTGACGCCATGCGGCCCTTGCCGCCATCGCGGCGGCGTCTTCGCGATCACTCAGAAGCCCCGGCCAGGGGAACGATTGGCTGACGCCGACACGGGCCTGCTGCGCTCCAGTCCGAGTCTCGACCTCGTCGAGGAAGAACCCGAAGTTCACCCGCGGATCGGGTAGCGAACGCACCTGCGGAAGCCGCTCGGCCGCGGCGGCCCACCGCTGGTATGCCGCCTCAACCTTCGGGCTGTGATAGAGGGCGTAGCGCACGAAGTCGTCCGCCGAGGCCCCCTCGCCGAGTGCCGGCGCATCGGTGTTGGATTCCGCTTCGGAGCGGTACACGGACCGCGGCGATGAGTCGGCATGAGCCGGGAGAGAACGGGCGTACGAGGGCGACAGATCGCGGGTGGGATCGAACGGCGAAGAGCAGCCGCTGACGAATCCGACCGCCGCGACGCCCGCCGCGCAGGCGATGAGACGAACGGCCATGGATGGCTCCTGGGTGTTTGGAGAAACGAGTGTCCGAGTGACAGCAGCAGGGACCGAACGCGCTCAGCGCGCACCATCCCTACGAGACTCGGGCTCTACGTTTGCCAAACGCCCAGGAGGGCCTGCACTTCGTTGTGGGTCTTGCCCGCGCAGAGGCCGACGACCAGCGATGCCATCGAAGGCGTCGTGTCATCGGGCTCGATCACCGGGGTGATCTTGGGCGGGCCGTTCGGAAGTCCCGTGACCGAATCGCGATCGGTCCTCGGGAGCGGTGCATCGGGGAGAGGCCCAGGAGCGGGTGCGGGGGAGATACCGCACTTGCACGGCCCCTCGCTCATGGGGCAGAACGCGTCGCTGTCACAGCCGAAGTCCGAATCGGCCGCAGGGATCGGCTCCCCGCAGCAGCTCACCTCGACTGCGGGAACATGGCAAGCGGCCTCGCCGCAGCGGTCCTGACCGGCAGCGAACCCCATCCCAAGACGAGGGAGGCCGCTGGCAACAAGAACCAGGATTGCGAGGATTCGGATCATGCTCGGATAACCATAGCCGGGATTCGGCTCCTTGATGAACGGGGCACGCAGCACGCTTATTCCCATCTCCACGCACATTTTACAGGCATGATCAATGCGGAGTGATCAATGATTCGTTTTCGAGTCTGCCCGTTGGTAGGACCTCGATAGTGATGTGGGGTATGCTGAACTCGGCTTCCAAGTGACTCCGCAAACGACGACGAAGATCATCGGCTTCGCCGAGCCCAGCATCTTCTCGCATCGCAACTCGGACCTCGATCGAAGTCGTGCGCTCATCGATTGGCCACACGTGAAGGTGTGCGACGGCTTCCACGCCAGCGACACGATTGATGCTCTGACTGATCTCCTCGACCGACAAGTGATCAGGAACACTCTGCATCAGAATCCGGATGCAGCGCTTCATCGGTGACCACGAGATCCACACGATGTACACCGAGATCCCGACAGTCGCGACGATATCGGTCCAGTACCAATCGAACAGGATGATCAGGGTGCCGGTGATAATGACCGCCACCGAGGCGAGAGCGTCCGCGACGTTGTGAAGGAACGCTGCCTTGATGTTCACGCTCTCCTTCGACATCGTGTAGGTCAGAACGGCCGTCGCGGCATCGACAACCAGTGCAATGCCGGCGATGATGACGACCATCCAGCCGTCTATCTCGGGACGGTCGAAGGTGCGGTTGATGGCCTCAATGAGCAGATAGCCCGCGATGACCATGATGGACGTGAGGTTGATCAGTCCGCCGACGACTTCGGCTCGCCCGTAGCCGAAGGTACGCTGCTCGTCTGCGGGCCGCTTGGAGATCCGCCGGGCCACTAACGCAAGCAACAGTCCGGCGGCATCGCTGAAGTTGTGCAACGCATCGGCGACCAGAGAAAGGCTACCAGACAGCACGCCCCCGATCACCTGGGCCGCGGTGAGTAGCAGATTGATGCCGACGGCGGTACCGAGCCTTTTCGAGCCGGCATCGGAGAGATGGGAATGTTGGTGTGCATCATTCAATTTGATAGCCCTTGAAAGGTACTTGTGCCGTAGATCTGAAGCGAGGATGCAGGGTCTTCGCAGCACCCACGCTTCTACTGGGTCGCGACGGCGTTTGTCGGAGTCACTTCGGAGTGCTGCCGTCGAGCGACACGGCTCGTGACCCGAAGAGCGAGTACATCGCCGGGAGCATGAAGAGCGTCAGCACATTGTCCGCGACGATGCCGCCGATCACGACGGTCGCGAGCGGGCGTTGGATTTCGGCGCCGATGCCAGTGTTGATCGCCATCGGGACGAAGCCTAGAGACGCGACGAGGCCGGTCATCAGGATCGGCCGCAGCCGGATGAGGCGGGTGCGCTCGATTGCGTCGTTGACGGACATCCCCTCGGCGACCCGCTGCCTGATGCTCGCGACAAGCACGAGGCCGCTGAGCATGGCGACACCCGAGACGGCGATGAAGCCCACCGCGGCGGAGATCGTGATGTCGAGATCCCGGAAGTAGAGAGCAGCGATGCCTCCCGCGAGCGCGAACGGGACGCCGGTGAGAACGATCAGCGCATCGCGTATTGTGCCAATGCTGAAGTAGAGCAGAATGAAGATCAGCGCAAGGACAATCGGCACGATAATCATGAGCCGTTGCGATGCCCGTTCGAGGTGCTCGAACTGGCCGGCGAACCTGACGTAATAACCCTCTGGCATGAAGATATCGAGTTCAATGCGTTCTCGGGCTTCTTCGACGAAGCTGCCGAGATCTCGTCCGCGGACATTCGACTGGACGACGATCCGCCGCTTGCTCCAGTCTCGGTTAATAACGGAGGGACTCTCCGTCTGTTCGACACGGGCGAGGCGCCCGAGAGGGATGCGTTCGCCGCCGGGCGCCGGGATCAGGATGTCGGCGACGGCATCGGGATCATTGCGGTAGCGGTCGTCGAGTTCGAGCGTCATGTCGAATCGGCGTTGTCCCTCGCGGACCTCGCCGACCCGGATCTCGCCCAAAGCCTCGACGACTTCAAGCACATGCTGGGCCGGGATCCCGAAGCGGGCGATGGCCTGCTGATCGACCTTGATGGAGAGCAAAGGGGCGCCGGTAATCTGCTCAGTCGACACATCCGCCGAGCCGGGAATGGACTCGATCACGCCTTGGACCTGTGTCGCGATGGCGCGGAGCTGTTCGAGGTCGTCGCCGTAGATCTTGACGCCTACGTCGGCGCGCACCCCCGCGACCATCTCGTTCATGCGCATCTCGATCGGCTGCGTGAAGATGGCTCGAACGCCGGGAAGCTCTTCGAGTGTCGCGGACATCAGCTCCGTTAGTTCCGCTTGGGTTTTCGCGGCGGTCCACTCATCGCGGTCGGTGAGCGTCATGAATGTGTCCGTCATTTCGAGACCCATCGGGTCGGTTGCCACGACGGCGGTACCAACTCGGCTCCAGATATGCTCGATCTCATCGGGGTATTGGGCGAGGAGCATTTCCTCGATGCGACGGTTGTAGTCGGTGGACTGATCGAGCGACACGCCAGCCAACCGGACGAGGTTGACCGCGATGGCTTCCTCGTAGAGCCGAGGCAGGAACGCGGAGCCGAGCTGAGTGAAGAGAACGCCGCCTCCTGTGATCACCGCGAGCCCGAGCGCGAGCGTGATAACGCGGAAACGTAGGGCGAACCGAACGAACGGCCGGTAGACCCATTGGACGCCGCGCACAAGCCAGTTTTCCCGCTCACGGGACTTGCGGCTCAACCCGAGGCTGCACAGCACCGGGGTCAGTGTGAGCGAAAACAGGATGGCGCTCGCGAGGGCAAAGATCACGGTCAGGGCCATCGGGCGGAACATCTTGCCCTCGACGCCTTCGAGCAGCAAGATCGGCACGAAGACGATCATGATGATGAGCTCGCCGAACATGGTCGGTTTTCGGACTTCGATCGAGGCGTCGCGAACGATGTCGATAATGGAGCGATCACCGCCGCGTTCACGCTCCTCACCGATTCGTCGAACGCTGTTCTCGGTCATGATGACCGAGCTGTCGACCACGAGGCCGAAGTCGATGGCGCCGAGGCTCAGCAGGCTCGCGGCGATCCCGAACTGGGCCATCATGCTGAATGAGAATAGCATCGCGAGCGGGATGGCAAGCGCAACGATGAGCGCTGCGCGGATGTTACCAAGGAAGGCGAAGAGGACGACGATCACGAAGATGGCGCCGAAGATCAGGTTCTCCTGGACCGTGTGGATGACGTGGTTGATGAGCTTGGTGCGCTCGTACACCACTCTTACCTCCACATTGTCCGGGAGCGTGGTCTTCACTTCTTCCAGACGCTCACGGAGGAGTCGGGTGACCTCGTGGCTGTTTTCTCCCATGAGCATGAATCCGAGGCCGAGCACAGCCTCGCCCTCGCCCTGCGCAGTAACGGCACCGCGTCGTATTTCATAGCCCTCTCGCACGACCGCGATGTCGCGGACGTAGATCGGGGTGCCGTCCTCGGCACCGATAACGATGTCGGAGATCTGATCGGTCGTCGTCGTGAGTGCCACGCCGTGGACGAGCGTTGACTCGCCCGCTCGGGTGATGAGGCCACCGCCGACCGACTGGTTGTTCTTCTGGAGGGCGTCGGCGATGTGGTCCATCGTCAGCCCGTACTCGATCAGACGGGTCGGGTCGACGACTACCTCGTACTGTTTGCGGCGTCCACCCCAGGTATTGATCTCGGCGACGCCGGGCACCTGGCGGAGTTGAGGCTCGATCACCCATTCGTGCAGCGTTGTGAGTTCGGTCAGGCTTGCGGGGTTTTCGCCCGCACCAGTGACGATGTAGTGGAACACCTCGCCGAGCGCGGTTGCGACTGGCCCCATCTGAGGACGCTCAATACCCTCGGGGAGTTCCGCCGCGTTGAGTCTTTCGCCGACCACTTGGCGCGCGAAGTAGATGTCTGTTCCGTCCTCGAAGGTGACGGTGAGTTGGGACAGGCCGAACCTGGAAATCGATCGGACATCGATCAGGCCGGGCAGACCGGAGATGACATTCTCGACGGGGATCGTCACCTGCTGCTCGACCTCTTCGGGCGTCAGCGATGGCGCGACCGTGTTGATCTGCACCTGAGCCGGGGTGGTGTCCGGGAAGGCGTCGACGGGGAGATGCCACATCGAGTACCCGCCCCAGATGATGAAGCCGAGGGTCCCGAGCAACACGATGAGGCGGTTGCGCAGTGACCACCCGATGATCCAGTTCAACATACGGAAGCTCCGGTTATGTGGGCCGAACGAGGATCGCCGACCCGGTATAAGCGTTCACAAGTCTGGGAACGCGATTACTTGTCCAGGTGGCCGACTTCGCAGCAGCCGGCGCCCATGGAGTCCTTGAGCAGCTCGTTCTTGAGCACGAAGCTCCCGGCGGAGACGACGGTGTCGCCTAGGGTGAGCCCGCTCAATACCTCGTAACGATCGCCGGCGTCGAAGCCGAGCGCGAGCTGCACAGGCTGGTAGGTCGTACCATCGTCGCTGGTCCGGACGAAGGCGATGTTACAGCTCCCGTCCCATTGCACGGCTGACTTGGGCACAGTCACCGCCTGGGCGCCGGCGCCCGCGGTGATCGTCGCCCGGCCAAACATAAATGCCTTGAGCATTTGGCCGCCGTTGTCGAGCTCGGCCCGTGCCTTGATCGTCCGGGTCTTCTTGTCGAGCTGCGTGCTGATCCAGGTCAGGCGGCCGGGGAACTCTCGGTTCGGGATGCCGTCGATCCGGAAGACGACTTCCTGTCCGCGATGCACCGTGGCCAGATCTCGCTCGCTCAGGTCGATCATCGCCCACATCAGCCCGGTGTCGGCGATGGCGAAGAGCATGTCGTTCTCGTCGACAACCTCGCCCATGACCGCCGCCCGCTCGACGAGCGTCCCGTTGAACGGGGCGGTGATCCGGAGCATTGAGCCGGTATCGCGCTCTTCGGTCACCCGGGCGATGTCATCGTCCGAGAGACCAAGAATCCTGAGCTGCTGCTTGGCGCGGGATACGGCGATCCTCGCCTCGGCGAGGTGCGTCTGTGCCTCCAAGAGGGCACGCTCGGTGCTCGCTCCCTTCTCCATGAGTGACTGCTCTCGTTCAGCGTTTGCCTGCCAGAGGGAGAGCAGTTCGGACGACTGGAGAAGATCGGCTTTCGCCGAGCCGAGGGCCATAGAGTCGACCGTCGCGACGACCTCACCCTTCTCGATTCGGTCACCGAGATCCTTGTGGACCTCAACGATGACGCCCGGCGCTCGGGACGAGAGCCTCGCGTACTGGTTCGCGTTGTAGACGATCTCTGCGTTCCGCTCAATCTCAAGGCTCAGATCGCTCGTCCCGATCTGCTGGTACTCGAATCCAGCGGTCCGCGCGATCGCTGGCGACGCGAGCGAGATCACGGTATTGACCGTTGTGCAGCCCGCCTCGGGTGGGCGCTGCGCCCGACGCGGACTCTCGGTCATTGTCGTGGATGACGATCCGAGCGAACTCCTCGGCTGGAGATCTGCCGCTGCATCCTGACCGGACGCGGTGGCGACTGTGCCACCAAGCAGAATCGCGAAGGCCGTGATTGGTGTGATGATGTTCATGGTTGAACCTCCGATTCCATCTCCGCATATGCGGAGTCAGTTATGGGTTGCAGATCGAGCATTGGGACTCAGGCATGTTGTGCTCGCTGCACCAGTCGCCCGCGGCAACGAACGCCGTCTTCATGAAGGGGCGGCACTTCACGCACAGCGCCTCTGCGACGTCGTGACCGTTGCAGAAGCCCTCGGATTCGATCAGTGAGGGGTCGCAGAAGGGGCACTTCGCCTCGGGGATGCCGTGCTCGCAGTTCGCAGCGTCGTCACCTCCCGCGGTTGGTATCGCCCCTCCGTGCACGCCTTCCTGGATGTTCTCCGCGAGTTCGGGGTTGCACTGCATGCACTGCGATTCGGGGAGCTTGTGCTCGTCGCACCAGTCGCCCTTGGCCCGGAAGGCGACCTTGATCCCGGGCTTACACTGGGCGCAGATGGCCTCGGGGAAGCCGTGGGCGCCGCAGAATCCCTCAGCCTCGACGAGTCCCGGGTTGCAGAACGGGCAGGTGTCCGCCTTGATCTGGTGCTCGCAGCGTCCGTCGGCACTGACCGCCGTGGTCGTTGTGGACGAACCGCCCTCGCCGCAGCCGCCAAGCGAGAGCACTCCGAACAGGCCGAGTCCAAGACACATTGTCAAAATCGCGATTTTCTTCATGGTGTTTCCTCCGCCCCATCGGGGGCTGCTGTGGGGTTCATGGGGAGCTGTTCAGACTGGTGCCGGTTTGATCCGGGGAGCATGTCGATGCCGCTGATCGCGGCGATCCGGGCGCGTGCGACCGATGCACGCCCCGCGAGCTCAATGAGCGTGCGACGGGATTGCATCAGCGTCCGCTGCGCATCGAGCAGATCGATGAACGACGCTCGCCCGGCGCGATACGACTCATCAATCTGCTCAAACGCCCGCTGTGCGTCGGGGGCGACCTGGTCGCGAATGACGGCGAGCTGGTCTCGGGCGGCGTCGTACGCCCCGATCTGCTCGGCAAGCTCTGAGAGCAATCGGTTTCGGGTCGCGGCTTTGTCCTGGCGACGCTTCATGAGCTCGAACCGGGCGGACATGGTGTCGCCCTGACGCCGATCCCAGAGGGGAATCTCGGCGCCCACACCGATCTCCGCGATGCCCTGATCCCCCTCCTCGCTGTACCCGACGCCGGCGGTGACGTTCAGATCGGGAATGAGTTCGGCACGGATGCGCTCGAGGCTCGCTTCAGCAGCGTCGACCTCGCGGTCGGCCACGATGAGCGCCGGGTGTGCGGCCTTCACGGCCGCGACAAGCTGCTCCTCGCTGAGCGGTTCGGGTGTCGTCGGGATGCTGGAGCCGAGCCGGGACGCCGAGATCGGGTCGGTGTTCAGGACGAGCCCGAGCTGTTTCTCTGCCGCGTTGAGCTCCTGGGCGATGCGTTGACGA
>CBDDIA010000037.1:0-191047 GCA_965228685.1 Phycisphaerales bacterium | reverse complement strand
TACAACCTACAGGGGGTAATCCGATGAGCGAATCTGAAGAGATCATTGATATGGTGCGGTCAAGTCCAACAGAGACTTGGGAGCCAGGTGAGCCAACGGTCGACCAGTGGGAATCGATCGAGGCGATCAATCGACCTCGTTGGCCGAAGGTCATCGGGATTCTGTCCATCATCTGGGGTGGGATCGGCACGGTCTGCGGCGGGCTCGGCATGCTCGTACTGCCGTTCTCGAGTCAGCTTTCCGGGATGGCGCTGCAGAACGGTGAACCGACCCCATATGGGAATGTACCGACCGCGACCGATTACGCGATCGGTGTCATTGGGTTTGGACTTGCGGTGCTGCTCGTGTTCGCGGGCATCTCATGCGTTTCCTATCGACCTGTCACCCGGATGATGCACCTCTTGTATGGTGTACTCAGCATCCCGATTGTCGTATGGTCGTATCTCAATCAACAGCACAAGCTCGAGCTGAACATGCAATGGGCCAAGGAGTTCCCCGACAACCCAATCGCACAGAGTTTTAACGGCGGCGGGGGCGGTGCCGCGATCGGGCAGGTCATCGGTCTCGTTGTGTTGATCGTTCTCGGATTCGGTGTGCCTATGTGCTACCTCATCTGGTTCGGTCTTATCAAGACCAAGCCCGAGCAGATCACCGGCGGCGATGAGGGCGTGTACTAAGCTCCACCACATCGGATGAAAAAACACCCCGCTCAGATGCGGGGTGTTTTCTTTTCTGGTTGTCGCTGCGATGTCAGGGGCACCCAACGGTGTACGCCGACAGGAAGGCGCTGACATCGAAGAAGTTGAACTGCCCGTCGCCTGTGAAGTCCGCGCTCGGGTCCTGCGCGTTGTAGAGCGAGAGGAAGGCGCTGACATCGAAGAAGTTGAGCACGCCGTCGCCGTTGAGGTCCGCGGGGCAGTCCACCCCGAGGGTCACGGTTTCGGTGAAGACATTCGCGTTCCCCGAGTCTTCCAGCGCGACGATCGTGATCATGTTCGCGCCGGGGCTCAGGTCGAAGTTGAAGGTCTTGTTGTAGGTGTACCGATCGAACGGGAGCGCCTGCGAACCCGAGTTGAGCATCGTCAGCGGATCTTCACCTGCTTCGAGGTTCAGGAACGCGTAGACCTCGCTCGTGGTGCGATCGAGAGCGCTGATGGTGAACTGTGGACGCGGATCGTCCGTCGTCATGCCCGCCTGCTCGAGCTCAACTGCGGGCGGCTCACGATCGATGTAGAGGACCTTGCGGACCTCGCGGAAGATCGGGGTCGTCCCCGCGTTGCGATGGCGGAACGCGATGACGGTGAGGTAATGGTACCCCTCCTCCATTTGTGTCGCGTCGATCTCCTGTCGGTAGAGCCCGAACGAGTTGCCCGAGTTGTACATGGGCGACTTGAGCGTTGTGAACTCCTCGAACCCGCCGATCACGGACGAGGTGGTCGGGATGTCCGTGACGCCGTTGCCGTTGAAGTCCTGATTGCGCTGGTTGAACGCGAACAACGCGTTGTCGTCCGTGTTGGGGTCGAGCGGATCACCGGCCGCGGTTTCGAGCCGGATCTGGAACGAATCGTCCGTGATGATCGTGGCTTCGTTGAGTCGCTGGAGGAAATCGGGGAAGGTGGAGGGGTCGGGGGCGATGACGCCGTCGGACCCGATGAAGGTGACCTCCGCGTCCGGGAGCGCCTCCGCGTAGATCACATACCCCTTGCCGTGCTCAGCCGCACCCGTACGGTTGTGGGGGACCTGGAGGGTGACCGAACCGCCCGGGCCGACGACGATGATTTCGGGGATCGCGTTGGTCGGATCGATCACCGGGTCCGCAGCGTTGCCCGTCATCTCGTGCAGGCGCGTGCCTTGCGGGTACGAGGTGTTCACAGTCACCGTGGCGATCCCGGAATCGAACCGGTCGTTCACCGCGACGAGGCAGTTTGCCTGATTGTTGAACGCTCGCTCGAACACGAGGGTGTCGGCGATGTTGGCGTTGAGCTGGAAGTACTGCCCGTACGCGACCTGATTGCGGATCTTCATCAGGGTCGTGACGGTGTCGTCGAGTGTCTGTGTTGCTGCGTCCCAACCGAGTGCGCTGGGGTTACCCTCACGCGGGTGGAACCCGCCGCTGCGCGAGATGAACTGGCGCCCGTTGTGGTACACGATCGTGCGCCCCGGGCGCATGAGCATGTAGGCCGTCATCTGGAATCCCTGCTGACGGGCGCTGGGGAGCGGGGGCACGGAATGCCCCGAACCCGCAGTGCCGTTGTCGTGTGAGAACACATGGTTCACGCCCATGGATCCGTTGATGAACCCGTCATCCGCGAAGTCGAGGTGACCCGAGTCGGCATTGGCGTTGATGTTTGCCCATGACCCGAACCCGCCGGCGTTGAGCAGATCGCGAAGGCGGGCTGCACCCTGCAGGTCGAGCGCATCGCGGTTTGCGAAGGAGTCCTTGCGGATCTGGTTGCTGAGGATGTCGGTGTTGCCCGTCACATTCTCGCCGAAGGTGAACGGGTTGACCTTGTTGCCCGTTGCGGGAGAGGTGCGGGTCTTGTGGATCGCCGCGTCGAAGAACCCGTCCCAAAACCAGCTCGGGATGTGCTTGTGCGCATCGAGCCGGAACCCGTCAACACCCTGCACCTCGACCATCCATTGCGCCCAGCGCATGAGCAATCCGGTGCCGTTCTCAACGACCGCGTCGCCGGCGAGCGGGTTGTTGATGTTGAACGGGTATCGGGTGTAGCTCGTCCCGCCGGGGTTGCGCGAGGTGCCCGGGTTGATCACATTGGTGGGAGAGAGCAGCTGATCCTGATAGAACCGGGCGTTGTTGGGATCGGGGTTGTTCCAGATCGTGCCGCCTGGAATGTTGTCGGGGTTGCCGGCTTCCACGGGCTGACGGATAAACTCGTTGTTGCTCTCTTGTGCGATATCGACGAGTGCGACAAGATCACCGTCGTGCAGGTTGTAACGCGGCCCGCCCGGGTCTTCGGATTGCAGATATCCCGACGCAACCCCATTGTGGAAGTCGCCCCAATCATCGGTTGGCTGCTTGTCACGGGGCGGGTCCTCACGCGGGATCCAGAACCCTGGGTATCCACCCTGGGCAAGGAACGCGTCGGATTGGGTGCGCCCGCCGTTGTGGTTGAAGATCGCATCGATGTAGACCTCGCCACCCGCTTGGTGGATCTCGTCGATCATCGCTTTGAATGTCGCTTCGGTGCCGTAAGTCGTGCGTGCGCGGGAAGATGAGAACGCGAGCAGAGGTGGTTGCCCGATATCGAAACGATCGAATGGGTCGTACCCAGGGCTGAGGAACGAGGCCTTGGACACCGGGGGCAGCCAGACGGCGTTGTACCCCGCGAGGAAGAAGTCCGGCACGCGCCGCTCGATGTCATCCCATTCGGTCTCAAACCATTGGAGATAGTTCTGGGCGTTCTGTGCGTGTGTGCAGGTGCCCGCCAGACCCATCAGCAGGGTGCAGGTGGCGATACGAATCGAGTTGGTGTTGATGTTCATGCGTCGGTTCCGTCCACTCGTAGAGTTGGTGGGGCGTTGGCCAGTGTTCCTCACCCTGATTATCGCGAAGATCGGGTCGGATGTGAACATACTTTCGTGCGATTCTGTTGGAAAAACGGCACTTTTTTCGGCTTTGTCTGGTACAGTCCCAGAACATTCCGTTGTCTTTCGTGTTTTCGCCCATCGGGCACAGAGGAACCGCATGAACCACCTCATCCGATCAGTGCTTGCTATCGCTCCCATCGTCTGTATCGCCCCGAGTGTTGCTCACGCCCAGCTCGGCGAGATTATCGGGGAAGGGATCATCCGCTTTGATGCATCCGACGAGGCACGGCTGAATCGTCGTCCATCGATCGCGATGGTCCGCGAGTTCGAATCCATCGGCGACATCGTCGCGACCAACCACCCGCTCGTCCCAACTTTCTCCAAGAACGACGATGGACGCTATGTCGCGTCCATCACGATCGAATCCGGGACGAGTCTCTACGGGACGGGTCAGGTCGCCGGTCCACTTCTCCGCAACGGGTTCGTGACTGAGACCTGGAACTACGACGCGTTCGGGTATGGGCTTGGTGCAGAGAACCTGTACACATCCCAGCCTTGGGTGCTCGCGGTGCGTGAGGACGGGAGCGCGTTCGGCGTGCTCGCAGACACAACCGAGCGGTGCCAGATCGACTTGCGTCACGGGATTACTTTCCGCGGCGTCGGGTATCAGTTCCCCGTGATCGTGATCGATCGCGAATCGCCCCAGGCGGTGATGGAAGGGCTCGCGGAGCTCACGGGCACCATCGCGATGCCCCCGCGCTGGGCGGTGGGGTACCACCAGTGTCGATACTCGTACAACCCGGACTCACGCGTAAAAGAAGTCGCGGACGGATTCCGCGAGCGGAACCTTCCCGCGGATGTGATCTGGATGGACATCGATTACATGGACGGGTACCGCGTCTTTACTTTCGATGACGAGCAGTTCCCTGATCCGAAAGAACTCAACCGGTACCTCGACACGATCGGGTTCAGCAATGTCTGGATGATCGATCCGGGCGTGAAGAAAGAGGAGGGGTACTTCGTCTACGACTCGGGCACCAAGCACGATGTCTGGGTGAAGACCGCGGAGGGGACGACCTTCAATGGTGAGGTCTGGCCGGGCGTGTGTGTGTTTCCGGATTACCTCAACGAGGATGTCCGCGAATGGTGGGCGGATCTCTACAAGGACTTCATGGCCTATGAGATCGACGGCGTGTGGAATGACATGAACGAGCCCGCCGTGTTCAATGTCGAGTCCAAGACGATGCCCGAAGACAATGTCCATCACGCGGACCCGGAACTGGGTGGCACGGACGACCACGCGCGCTACCACAATGTCTACGGGATGCAGATGATCCGCGCGACCCGCGAGGGCGTGATGGACGCGAACCCCGGCAAGCGCCCGTTCGTGCTCTCGCGTGCGAACTACCTCGGCGGGCACCGGTACGGCGCCACCTGGACGGGTGACAACTCCGCGAACTGGGAGCACCTGGACATGTCGATCCCGATGACTGTGAATCTCGCGCTGTCGGGTCAGCCGTTCGCCGGCCCGGACATCGGCGGATTCGCGTACAACGGAGACGGCGAACTCTTCGCGCGTTGGATGGGGTTCGGTTCGCTCTTCCCCTTCTCGCGTGGTCACACCGCGAAGGGCAATATTGATAAGGAACCCTGGTCGTTCGGTCCAGAGGTCGAGGCGACCTGCCGACGGGCGCTCGAGCGCCGGTACCGGTTGATGCCCTACATCTACACGCTGTTCTACGAGTCCTCGATCAACGGCACACCGATCGCGATGCCGACCTTCTTTGCGGACCCGGCGGATCCGGCGCTGCGGAGCGAGGACGATTCGTTCCTGCTGGGTGAATCGCTCCTGGTTGTCGCGAAGGTCACGCCTGAGGCGGATCGCGTCGCGGTCCTTCCCAAAGCGATCGACGGCGTTGAGTGGGCGAAGTTCGACTTCCCGAGCTTCGACGGCGGGCGCGACTCTAAGGACCCCGACCAACCCGACCTGTACATCAAGCCCGGCTCAATCATCGTGACCGCGCCCGTGACGCAGTATTTCGGTGATCGCCCCGATCAGCGCGACGAGATTACGCTCATCGTGCACCTCGACGCCAACGGCGAAGCAACCGGCACGCTTTACGAAGATGCAGGCGAGGGCATGGAGTACATGATGGGCGAGTACCTGCTCACGACTTTCAAGGCATCGCGTCATGGCGATGAGGTGAGCGTTGAGGTTGTCGATCAGAAGGGCAAGATGGCGGCACCTGAGCGGACAATGAAGGTCCGCGTGGTCAACTGATTCGAGATTGACAGTGAAACAACGGCCGTAACCGTCTTATGCGGGTGCGGCCGTTTTCTTGGCGCTCTTCGATTCATTTGTTGCGAGCGTGAGGATGTTCGTCTGCGTCATCTCGGCGCCCCTGAGCTCGCCCTTGATGACGCCCTCACCCATCACGAGGATCCGATCTGAGAGAGCGAGGAGTTCAGGCATCTCGGAGGAGACGAGCAGGATCGCGAGCCCCTGGTCGGCGGCTTCGTTGATGAGCTTGTAGATCTCGGCCTTGGTGCCCACATCGATGCCTCGGGTTGGCTCGTCGAGCAGGAGGACCTTGGTGCGATCGCTCATCCATCGAGCGATGAGGAGCTTTTGTTGATTCCCACCGGAGAGCTCGTTGGGTTTGGTCTCGCGGAGGGTCGCGGTTTTGATCTGGAACTTGTCCACGCGTGCCTGGACGCGTTGGAGTTCATCTTCGAGTCGGCGCATCCCGAACCCGCCGCAGATGTCGGGCATGATGGGTGCGAGGATGTTCTCGTCGATCCCAAGGTTAAAGAACAACCCCTGATTGCGCCGGTCCTCGGGGACATACCCGAGCCCAACTCCCGCATCAATCGCGGCCTTGGTGCCCTTGCCTGCGATCTCGACGCCGTCGACATTGATCGACCCTGAGACACGCGGGTCGATCCCGAAGATTGCGTCGAAGAGCTCGGAGCGCCCTGCGCCGACGAGCCCGCCGACGCCGAGGATTTCGCCCGGGTAGAGATCGAGGTTGATCGCGTTGAGCTTGCCCGGCGAGTTGAGATTGCGAACCTTGAGGATCGGCTCTTTGTCGTACTCGGGTTCGTCGGTATTGGAATCCCCGACGAGCGCCTCGATGGCCTGCGTCTCGGTGCCGGCCCCGTGCTTAGCACCCGGGGTGGTGACGCGGCGCCCGATCATTTGCTCGACGAGGGTGGGCTCGTCGATCTCCTTGACGATGTTCGTCGCGACGAACTTGCCGTCACGGAGGATGCTCACCCGATCACAGCAGGTGAAGATCTCACTCATCCGGTGCGAGACATAGATGATCGTGAGCCCCTGCGATGCAAGCTCGCGGGTGATCTCCATCAGGCGCGATGCTTCGGTGAGTGACAACGACGAGGTCGGTTCATCGAACACGATGACCTTCGCGGCATTGTTCCCGTGCTCGTCCTTGTCGAGCGACGCGGCGATCTGGCAGATCTGACGACGCCCCGGCGACAAGTTGCCCAGCGGCTTGGACACATCGATCGTCGGATCGAGCTGATGGACCAACTCCTCGGCGCGCCGACGCATCTCATCGAAGTCAACCGAGAACCCCTTCTTGGGGATGTCGTGCAGGCATAGGTTCTCCGCGACGGAGAGATTGGGGCACTGGGCGAGTTCCTGGTGCACGATCCGCACACCCGCGGCGAACGCGTCGTCGAGCGAGCCCGCGATGAGCTCGCGTCCCTCGAGCGTCACGCTCCCGGTGTCCTGCTTGTGCAGCCCTGCGATGACCTTGCCCAGCGTGGACTTGCCCGCGCCGTTCTCGCCCATCAGCGCGTGAACCTCGCCGGGCAGGAACGACACGGAGACATTGCTCAGCGCCTGGGTGATCCCGAACGCTTTGCTGATCCCGGACGCGACCAGGACAGGGGATGGGTTAGCGGGTTTATCCGTCACCGAGCCACTTTTCCCAGTTCTTGCCGAACGCCTCGACATTCGCTTCGTTGACAATGTCGAAGTCCGCGTAGATGAACTCCGACTCGGGCGTGCGATTGAACTCGAGCTTGTCGACGATCATCTCGACTGACTTCTCGCCCCACCCGAAGTAGGGCTGACCCACGAGGACCTGCACTTGCCCCTTCTTCACATACTCAAGCGGGAGCGGGAGGGGATCCATCGAGACGACCTTGGCGTTCTCGTAGATCCCGTCGAGCGCGTTGTCGGTGTACAGCGGCCACCCGCCGACGAGTGCCCACCCGGTGATGTCGGGGTTGGCGCTCTGAACCTGCTGCATCTTGGCAGCGGCTTCGGTCGCGGTCTCGGGCATGAACGAGAACACGGTGGGGGTCTCGATGCCCTCGTACTCACCGGCCTGCTCGAGCACGCCGTTGACGCGTGCTTGCAGGTTCACCGCGGCGGGGTTGCCCGTGAGGACGGCGACCTTGCCCGTGCCGCCGAGTTGGTCTGCGAGCTGACGCATGACTTCCTTGCCGGCCTGCTTGTCGTCGACGCCGTAGTACGCCATGCGGCCTGACTCAGGGGCGTCGGAGTCGAAGGTGACGACGATCACGCCTGCATCGACGGCGGCCTTGAGTGCACCGGTAAGGATATTCGCGTCGGTGCAGGAGATCGCGATCCCGTCGATGCCCGACGCGACGAGCTGCTCGACGAACTGGGCCTGCTTTTGGGCGTCTTCTTCGGGTGGGGTCTGCCAGAGGATCTCGACGCGCACGCCGTCGAGTTCGTTGGTGAGGCGCTCACCCGCGGACATCGCGCCGGTCTTGGCGGCCTGGAACACGGGGTTGGAGTTGCTCTTTGCAATCACCCCGATGCGGTAGACGGTTTCGGTGCTCGAGCTGGTCGTTGAGCCCGAGTCGGCGCTGTCGCTGGATGCGTCGGAGTTGCTGTTGGAGCACCCCGCGAGCATGAGGGCAGCAATCGAGACGGAAGCGGACGAGATGAGCCAGGCGCGGCGCGTGGTCATGATGGAACTCCTGTGTTTATCCCCGGCGGGCTTGGACCCGCTGTTTGGTTTGGTCGATGACGACGGCGATGATGATCGCGGCGCCCATGACGATCTGATTGTAACTGGTATCGACTTCGAAGATCACCATCGCGTTGTTGATCAGCTGGATGACGATCGCCCCGAGCACCGCACCGATCGCGGTCCCGCGTCCGCCCATGAGCGACGCCCCCCCGATCACGGTGGCCGCGATGACCTGGAGCTCGTACGCGTTGCCCGCGTTGGTCTCGCCCGCGCCCAGGTACCCGAGGTAGAGGCAGGCGCTGAGACCGCACAGGGCGCCGGTGATGGTGTAGACGAGGATCTTGACGCGACCGACGGGGATGCCCGCGTACTTGGCAGCGACCTCGTTGCCTCCGATCGCGTAGATCCGCCGCCCGAACACGGTTCGCGAGAGCACGAACCACCCGATGATCGCGATGACGATCATCACGAAGATGGGGATGGGGTAGACGCCCGCGATCTCCATCTTGATTGACCCGGAGGTGAAGCTCTGGGGGAACCCGCTGATGGATTGGGTGTCGTAGAACTGCTGGGGGATGACGATCGTCAACCCGCGGAGGATGGCCATCATCCCGAGCGTGATGACGAAAGGGTGCACCCTGAGCCCCACGCTCATCGATCCGTTCGCGAGCCCGCAGAGTGTGCCGACCCCCATGCAGGTGAGCACGCCGACAGGAACGGAAAGGTACCACCCGGTGCCCTCGGGGAGGGCGCTGAGCGCCATCGCGCCGACGATCGCGGAGAACGCGTAGATCGAGCCGACGGAGAGATCGATCCCCGCGAGGATGATGACGCCCGTCATGCCCACAGCCATGATCGCGAAAAAGCTCGCTTCCTTGAGCACGAGCACGATGTTGCTCTTCTTGAGGAACCGGTTCTGGATATCGAGCGCGTAGAGCGTGTTGGTTTCCGCGTCGAAGTTGTTGATGACGCTCGCGTCGAACTCGCGGGTGTCATCGGACTCGATCACGCGGTACTGGGCGATCTTGCTCCGCCCGATGGTGCCGACCTCGTGCTCCTGCCCTTGCGCATCGAGCAGCACGATCCGTGCGTTCTGCTCGATGTCGATCTTCTTCTTGCCCTTGCTCGGGTTGAAGTATCCATAGATTGAGAGCACGCCCATCATCAGGATGATGACAAGGACGAGCCCGGACTCCTGGTGCGAGAAGAGTCTGGAGAGAAAGGAACCCCGAGGCGTGCCCGGGGTTGTTGGTTGTGATTGCTGGTTTCCAGCCGATTCGGTCCTGCTCACCGTGCATCCTCGTCCATGGATTCGTAAAGCGTTCGCGAGCGATTGTATCGCGATCTCGATCTTAGATGGTGGTGAGTCGGTTAGTCGATCGTGCGAACATAACGGCTGCGACCTTCACGATACAGGTTGATGCTCTGGCCTTCAGTCCGCAACTGCTCACGGATCTCATCAGGAATAAAGTCTGCATCAGGATCGGCGAAGAAGGTTCTTTGTGGATTTCTGGTCACCAGTTCCACATGCCCATCGGTGAATGCGAAGTAGCCGCCCTTGTCCCCGTGGTTGTCGATATTTGCGTATCCGGTTTCCGGGTTGAAACCGACCTCGTCAAGAACGGCCTGAGTTTCGCTGCCGGCTTCACCTTCCCACCAGCGGTACCCATACCACGCGTTCGTTGCGAAGTCGTTCGTGTTTGTTTCGTCGCCGAAGAACGGGATTGCCCCAGGGAGTCCGCCTTCATCAATGCGAAGCCCGGCGATGTACAGGTAGCTGATGTTGTACGAGATAACATCATCCTCCGATCCGGGGGGCTCGGGGATCTTGTCCTGACGGTTTGCATCGCTATAGCGTTTGTTGTCGTAGTTCGCAAAGATCCATGGGAAGTAGCTGTCGGCGCGATCGAGTGGGCAATGGAGCGATTCAAAGCTCGACATGTACCCAGCCATCACGGCTTCTGATTTGCCGTTCGGGTACTTGAAGAAGAGGTCCGGCGGTGCACCGATGTATCCGCGTCCATCGGCGCTTGGGACTGGCCCTGAGTCCCACATCGCATCACCGACCTGGCGGAGTGAGTAGAAACCAGCGAGTCCGCCGGCAAATCCCTGACGATCTACGCGTTGCTCACGGCTTGGTCGTGGATTCGCGGCACTCTCAACAGGGATCATCGGCAGCCAACCCTTGTTGTCACTTGCATACAGGTTCATCGCCTGCCCGTTCGATCGGACATTCGTCTGACATTTCAGGTTTCGCGCAGATTCTCTCGCTGCCCCCAGCGCGGGCAGCAGGATCCCGATCAACAGCGCGATGATCGCGATGACGACGAGAAGTTCGATCAGGGTGAATCCTGAACATCGGGGTTGGGTCTGATAGCGTTTCATGCGTCTTCCTCTGTGGGTGCGCGGTGGTGAAATCGGCTGCTCGGTTCCCCAATCGCAACAGCCCCGCGCTGGTACGATCGTACTGGAGACCCATCATGCCTGTCAACCGAATCCACTTTCGTAGACGAAAAACATTTCGCGATCCAATCCTGATCGTTCTGACTGCGGCGATAAGTGTCTTTGGGGGCACCACATCGGCCTACGCCAGCTCACAACAGGGTTTAGCGCCTGAAACTGGTTCTGACTTCAGAACCCCCGATTGGGCGAAAGGACTTGTGTGGTATCAGGTCTTTCCTGAGCGGTTCCGCAACGGGAACTCGGGCAACGACCCGTCCGGGCTCGATCAGGCGCTGATGGGGTGGGATTCAGACTGGGAGTCGAGCTCGATCGAGGAAATCGAGCGGGCGTGGAACCGATCACGGATCGCACCCGAGTTGTTCGGGCGCTCCCAGATCACCCGAGCAGGAGGCATGCGCAGCACGGTGTACGCGCGCCGGTACGGCGGCGATCTGCAGGGGGTCTACGAGCAGCTCGAGTCCATCAGGGACATGGGGTTCACGGGGATCTATCTGTGTCCGGTGTTCCAGTCCCGATCGCTGCACAAGTACGACGCGAGCGATCATCGGCACATCGACCCCACGCTCGCCCACCCCGGTGTGTATCGCGACCCGGGGATCGGGCACACGCTGCTGCGTGATGATGAGGATCCGTTTGACGAAACAACATGGGAATGGACCGAAGCAGATCAGTGGTTTGTGGATGAGTTTCTCCCCAAGGCGAAGTCGCTCGGTCTACGCGTGATGCTCGATGGGGTGTGGAACCATGTCGGGCTCGATCACTTCGCGTTTCAGGATGTACGCATCAACGGAAGTGATTCGCGGTTCGCGGACTGGTTCGAGGTGGTATTTGATTATGACGGGAACCTGATTGGGTGGCAGGGTTGGAACCAGATCAATGGGAGTCTCCCCGAGTTCCGTCACATCGGTGACGACATCGCGCCGGGACCCAAGGCCCATGTGATGGCCGTTACTCGCAGATGGATGGATCCCAACGGGGACGGCGATCCGAGCGATGGGATTGACGGGTGGCGATTGGATGTCGCAGGCGAGATCGGCGCTGGTTTTTGGCGGGATTGGCGCTCGGAGGTGAAGTCGATCAACCCCGATGCGCTGATCGTCGCGGAGATCTGGCACGACGCGGATGAGATGCTCAGCGATGAAGCGTTCGATTCCCAGATGAACTACCCGTTCGCGTATGTGTTCGCGGACTGGCTCGCGATCGGTGATGAGGGCGTGCGTGACAACGCGCTTATCGCCGCGAATCGATTACGCGATGTCTTCCACCACGGGCGCGAGGTGGAACTCGTGCAGCTCAACCTGATGAGCTCGCATGATACCGAGCGGCTGGCGTCGTTGATGGAGAACCGTTGGGCGCGCGGATTCGACAACGAGTCGTCCCGATGGTTTGATCGATATCAATCGGAGATGGTGGGGGAGGAGGCTCGCGCGAGAGTGCTCGCGGCATTCGCGGGCATGATCGCGACGCCGGGCGCGCCGATGGTGTACAACGGCGATGAGTTCGCGCTTCCCGGCGGAGACGATCCGGATAATCGACGCCCGATCCCGTGGGAGCGGTTCACCCCCGATCAGATCGCATTTCAGGAGCAGGTGTCCCATCTGTTGCATTGGCGATCGGACCCTGTTGTCGGCGATGCGCTCCGGGTTGGGGAGGTTCGGTTTGATTCAAGCGGCGATCACACGCTGATGATCGTTCGTGAGCATCTTGGAGTTCGAGTTGAAGTCCTGATGGCTCCCGAGTCATCCATGCTTGTCAACGGTGCGACAGAGCATGTTGGGTGGCGCCAAGATCACGAAACAGAGCGAAAACTTCTGCAGGGGATTGAAGATGCACCGATATCTGTTCGCGTGTTCTTGAGCGAGTGACCCGGACCGAAGTTCCGAGAACGCCCAGAATCAGGGCAAAATCGGCGTCCGAAAACAGGAAAGTCCTTTCGTTCAATTTCTTGCTCGCACCCCGAAAACAGTTTCGCTATTCTGTCAGAACCCACCGGGCCCGTCTGCCGATGGTCATCGGAGACGGTGTCTCAACATCTCGGGGGACATCAACATCTGTTCGATCGAGCATCACGCCCGATCAATGAGGAACCACAAGGGAGATCAGCATGAACAAGCAGTTTTCACTCGGCGCGGGGATGCTCGCGCTGATCGCGGGATCCGCGATCGCACAACCCACGCTCGACGGCGTCTTCGACGCGGGAACCGAGGGTTCGTTCTACGGGGACATCATCTGGGTCCAGAACAACCCGACCGCGTTCGGCGACAATGTCGCGGGCATCTTCACCGGCGGCGAGTTCGGTGACCCTGAAGTCGTCGACACCGGGATCGAGATCTGCATCCCGCTCGCTTCGCTCGGTCTGAGTGGGTCGGAGACCATCCGCCTTGCAGGTTGGGTGAACTCGGGTGATCGCACCTTCAAGGCGAACCAGATCATCGGTGCGCTCCCGCTCGACACTACGAACCTCGGCGGCCCTCAGGACTTCAATGATGCGCCGTTTGATACCACCACCCAGCACATCAGCATCGACCTCTCGGGCGTCGCTTCGAGCACCCCGAGCGTCGACGGCTCGCTTGACGGCGGCGTCGCGGGCAGCAGCTACACCAACGCGTTTATCCAGGGCAACTACACCGGGTTCGGGAACGAAACCGACGGCACGGTCGACGGCAGCGGCCCCAACGGTGGCGGCTCAGAAATCGATGGCATCTACATCGCCAAGGATGCGACGAACCTCTACATCTTCGTTGCGGGGAACATCGAGAACAACGGCAACGCGATCGATATGTACATCGACACCGGCGCGGGCGGCGACTCGACGCTTGGCAGCGCCTCTGGTGACGGTGGGTTCATCGTGAGCGGCCAATCCGGTCTTGATTTCGATTCCGGGTTCAGCGCGAACTATGTCTTCTCGATCGACTCGTTCGATGACGACGCAGACGGCATGACACCCAATGTGCCCCGCGCATTCTTTGGTGATATCAACGGCTCGGTCGACGATCTCGGCGCGCTCGCAGGATGGGGTGCCGCCAACGCGGGCGCACTCTCCGGCGGGATCTCAATGGGTGTTGACAACTCCAATGTTGCCGGCGTGATCGGTGATCCCTCACAGGCATCGCCCGTCTCGCCCGACGCGGATTGGGCGTACGGGTCCGAGCTCAACAACCTTCGCGTTTACCTCGACGAGGTCAACAACAAGCTGTGGGTCTTCCTTGCGGGCAACATGGAGGGCAACTACAACAAGCTCGTCATGTTCTTCGACACCCAGCCCGGCGGTCAGAATGTGATCCTCGACACCAATGTCGATATCTCCTTCAACGCACTCAACAACATGTCCGGCATTACCTTTGATGCTGGTTTCGAGCCCGATTACTGGATGGACTTCAACCAAGGCGTCGACGGCGGCTCGGGCGAGCTCCAGCGCTTCTCCGACGCGGCGACCATGCGTACCGAGGGAGCCCTGATCGATCCGTTCTTCGGCGTCATCGTTGACTACGGCTCATTCGACGGCGGGCTCATCTCGAGCTTCCCGACGATCCCGTTCGCGGGTCCCCGCATCGATATCCAGGACGGATCGCTCGGTTCGCTCTTCGCGAACTACGGGCCTCGTCTCTCGCAGCTCGACCCCAACAATCCGATCGATGGGCTCGTGCAGGTCGCGATGAACAACTCCAATGTCGCGGGCGTGACCGATTCGTCGGCTGCGGGCGCTGCAAGCGTCAACACCGGGCTCGAGCTGTGCATCGACCTCGATGAGCTCGGGTGGGACGGTTCGCAGGATATCCTCATGGCAGGGTGGATTGCCAACAGCGGGTTCGACTTCCTGTCCAACCAGGTCCTCGGTGGTCTTCCCACCGCGGACAACATCGGGCCGCGTGACGCGGACGGCGACGGCACCAACGATCTCGACTTCAACGCGATCGACGGTGACCAGTTCGTGAATCTCACCAACCCCGTCGTTCCGAGCTGCCCCGCAGACATCAACGGCGACGGCACGCTGAACTTCTTCGATGTTTCGGCGTTCCTCACGGCATACAACGCGATGAACCCGGTTGCGGACTTCAACGGCGACGGTATGTTTAACTTCTTCGATGTCTCGGCATTCCTCACGGCGTACAACGCTGGGTGCCCGTAATCGAATCTGAATCCCGCAACAGGCGGGTCTGAATACAATCGGGGCGTCCGTGCCCAACCGCGCGGACGCCCTTTTCTTTACCCTGATCGAACGGGTCCGATAGGATCCATGTTGAACCGATACAGAGAATAGGAGTCCACCGTGCAAGCAAGGCTGCGTATCTGCACCGTTCTCGTTTTAATCCAGTTGGGCCTGATGTCGACGCTGAGCTGGGCGCAGGACATGGTCAAGCCCGAGTCCCTTGAGCAGGGGTTCGTGCTTGTTGTCAAGGATCAATCGGGCAAGGCGAACAAGGACAACCCGATCTTCTTCGCGTCGAGCATCAACGGGTGGAACCCCGCGGACCCCGAGTTCCTGCTCTCTGGGCGTTCGGACACGCGCTGGCAGATCATCATCGATGAGAACCTGCAGGGCGTGAGCGTGCAGTTCAAGTTCACACAGGGCGGTTGGGATCGTGAAGAGCTCGACGGCGAAGGCAATGCGATCCCGAACCGGTCCTTGCCAATGATTGACGCGTCAAAGCTCGCGCCGGGCGAACGCCCGATCATCGAACTCGAGGTCGTCGATTTCCGTATCCCTGAGTCGCTCGCCGAGCAGGTCCGCAAGAGCGGGTTCTATCGCGAGCTTGAGGTCACGGGCGATGTGCATCGCATGCAGGTCCAGAGCGGGAGCGGCATGTCCGAGTCCGTCACGCGTGACCTGCTGATCTGGACCCCGCCCGGGTACGACGATCCGAAGAACGCGACGAAGACCTACCCCGTGCTGTACATGTTCGACGGGCAGAACATCTTCGAGCAGCTCCCGGGCGTTCCCGGCGAGTGGCACGCGGATGAGACGGCGATGAAGCTCGTGCAATCGGGTGAGATCGAGCCGCTGATCATCGTGGGGATCCCGCACGGCGGCGTGAATCGGCTGGAAGAGTACCTCCCGTTCGGGTCGTACCGCAATGTCGAGGGGCGTGGAAACGAGACGATGGAATGGGTGATGCGTGAGGTCAAGCCCAAGATCGAGCGGGCGTTCCGTGTTCGTGGCGATCGGGCGTCAACCGCGATCGGGGGGGCATCACTCGGCGGCGCGATGGCGCTCTACGGCGCGTCGGCCTACCCGGATCACTTTGGGATGGCGATCGTCGAGAGTCTCCCGATGATGGGCGATGCTGGCGCTTCCGCGGAGAAGTACATTAAGTCGATCCAGCGCTGGCCGGACAAGATCTTCATCGGGATGGGCGGGCGTGAGGTCGGCAATGGGCCTGAGAACGAGGAACGCAACGAGCAGTACCGCAAGTGGGCCCAGAAGGTGGACCGGCTCGCAGGGCAGGCGGGCGTGCCGAGCGATGCGCGCAAGCTCATGATCGTTCCAACGGCGACGCACAACGAGGACGCGTGGGCCGAACGGTTCGACAACGCGCTTCGGTTCATGTTCGGCAAGTAATCGCCGAGTTCAGTTCTGACGATCCTGCACCCTCTGTGCCGATGAGATACCATGCTCTCATCGACACGGAGGTTGTTCATGTCTCACGCGATCGTTCTTCGACTGTTCCTGTTCCTCTCGATCTGTACTGGTGCTGGGTGCTCGATGGATCTGGGGCATACGCGTGCGGATCGGATGACTTCGACGGCACTGAATCAGGACCTGTTCGGGCTCTGGGTGACTCGGTGGGATTTCCAATCGCCCGATGATGTCCGCAAGATCATCGCCGATGCACGGGCATCCGGGGTGACAGACATTTTCTGGCAGGTCCGCGGTCAGGGCGACGCGTATTACGACTCCCCGTACGAGCCGTGGGGCGAGGACCTGACGCTCAAGCGGGATGAGAACAACAAACCGATCAACGATCGATCACGACAGTTGAACCCTGGATTTGATCCGCTGCGACTCGCGATTTCCGAGTCGCACGCGAACGGGATCAAGCTCCACGCGTGGGTGAACGCGATGCCCTTGTGGAAGGGGACAGAGCCTCCAATCGATGTGCGGCACCCGTTCCATGCGCACCCGGAATGGCGACTTCGTGACGAAACGAACAAGCCTCGTGATCTGAGCGATGGGTATGTCATTTTCAATCCGGTCCTCGATGAGGTGCAGGACCACCTCGTGCGTGTGATTGGGGATATCGCGGATCGGTACGACATCGACGGGTTGCACTTGGATTACATCCGGTTCCTGAGCGACGAGATCGGGGAAGAGAAGCTCTACCCGGGCGATGCGCGTTCGCTTTCGCTTTACAACCGTCAGGTGGGTGATCGCGCGACGATCGGGCAGATCAATCGCACCCGGTATCGCGAGTGGATCCGCGATCGGATCACCACGCTCGTCGGACGGATCGGGGACGAGTCGCTCAAGGGGCACGATGATGTCGTGTACTCCGCAGCGGTCTGGCGCCGCCCGGATCTCGCGAAGAACCGGTACCTACAGGACGCGGAACGGTGGGTTAACGATGGCACGATCGATCTGGTGATGCCGATGATCTACACGGAGGATGACGGGCAGTTCACAAGTGATCTCCAGGCGTGGTACAGCGTCGTGGATCGTCGTCGCGTGGTCCCAGGTATCGGTGCGTACAAGCACAAGGGCTCGAATCAGACTATCACGCAGGCATCGCTCGGGCACCCGCGTCGTTTCGTGCTTTTCGCGTACTCGACGATGTTCGAGTCAGTGAACCCTGGGCAGGCGCGGACGAGTGAGGAACTCAAAGATCGGGCGCTCAAGCGTGACGCGCTGGCGCAGTTCATCGAGCGCGTCGGGAACTGAATCGTGCGGACGCTGGGCATCGACATTGGTGGCTCGAGCGTCAAGGCAGCTTTGCTCGACGGCGAACTCGTCACCACCGCTCGCAGCGCGGGGTACGCGAACCCTTCGCGTGAGGGTCTCACCCATGCGGTGCAGGAAGCAGTGCACCTTCTTGGCGAACCAATCGACCACTCCACCCCGGTTGGGCTGTGCGTGCCGGGGAAGCAGAGTGCGTCGGGTGATCGGGTTGTGCACTCGATCAACCTGCCGTGCCTGAACGACTGGGTGTTTTCCGAGATGCTCGGATCGATTCTCGGGTTCGACCCGAAGCACGCTCGGTTCGTCTCGGATATCCACGCGACGGCGATCGATCTCGTCTCGCGCCATGAACTCAACGGACGGGTCGGGGTCATCGCGATCGGGACGGGCGTCGGGTTCGCGATGATCGAGGACGGGCAGATGTTGAAGCTTGGATCGAAGGGCGTGGGGCACCTCGGGCAGCTCGATGTCGGGCGGTGCGATGATGCCGATCGGATCGATCCGAGCGGCGTCCGCAACCCGCTCGAGGCATTCGTCGGGATCCGTGCGATCCGGGATCGCTTGGGCACGGACGATGAGTCCGCGATCCTCGCGCACCTCGAGTCGTTACCAGATGAAGACCCGTGCATGCGGGCGCTCGTGCGTGCGATGCGGGTGGTGCACGCGATTCATACCCCCGACACGATCGTGCTCGCGGGTGGTGTCGGGATCGCGCTGCGATCGGGCCGTGATGCGATCCGCACGCTCGTCAACGACGGGCTTACCACGCTCGCGAACCCGGATTGGCATTTGATGTTCGGTGATTCGCTCTATCACGCAGCAGCAGGGGCGGCGCGACTCGCGGATTCCTGACGCGATCCCAGGGCACAAACCCCGAAGGACAGTGCAGCACCGATCGTGAGCTTCCAGCTGAAGTGGATCGCGTAGAACGATTCGATGGATGTATTCTGAGCGAATGGTGCTCGTTCATAGACAAACGGCTGCGTCACGAACATCCAGAGGAACCCAACGATCAGGGCGCAGAGGACGCTCCATGAGCGCCCTCGCTTGGTGAGGATCGCACAGAAGAACACGCCCACGAGCCCCGCGTACGCGAACCCCATCACCCCGAGCGCAAAGTTGATCAGGGTGTCATTGTTCGCGGATTGCCAGTAGATGCACGCGCACGCGAAAAACCCGAGCAGAACTCCGAATACAACCACGCCGAGACGCCCGACGCGGACGAGATGTGACTCGGTGCACGAGGGGTTGGTCCGCTTTCTCCAGGGGGTGTAGATGTCCGAGATGAACGCGGCGCTCATCGCGTTGATGGCGCTGTTGAGACTCGAGAGACCCGCAGCGAACAACCCGGCCATCATCAACCCGCGCACGCCCGGGGGGATCTGGGTCAGGATGTAGTGCAGGAACACCCGCGTCGAATCGTCCGGCGGGATCGCATTCGGATCGTTCGTCATCGTCGGGCGTTGGTAGAGCACCCAGAGCAGCAACCCGAGCGTCAGGAATACCGCAACACTCGGGATGCCTAGGAGGATCCCCGCGACAACCGAGCGGGCACCGTGTTTGGCGTCCTTGCAGGTGAGCATCCGCTGCGCGAGGTCCTGGTCGGTGCCGTACGAACCGATCCCGAGGATCGTGAAACCGATGACGCACGCGGGGAGGGTGAATGGGGACGCGAAGTCAAGTCGGGTATCGAAGAGGGTGAGCTTGGATGAGCCGTCACTCATGCCCGTTCGGAGTTCCGCGAGGACCTCGCCGAACGGGGCGTTGATCATAGTGAAAAGGATCACGATCCCACACAACGCCGCCCCGATGAGGATCGCGAACTGGAGGACATCCGCCCAGATGACGGATCTGATCCCGCCCGCGAGGGTGTAGACGATCCCCACGAGTGTCAGTACCGCGATCGCGGCAATGAGGTACCCGGGTTTGCTCCCGTCCTCGATCCCGAAGAGCACCATCGACGCGGGGATCGCGCCCGCGTAGACCCGTGCGCCCGATGCGAGCACGCGTCCGATGAGGAAGGTGATGCTCGCCCCCTTGCGAGCGGGCGGGCCGAACCGGGTTTCGAGGAACTCGTAGATCGACGCGGATCGAGTCTGGTAGAACCGGGGGATGAACAAGATTGCGATGACGAAGGCCGCGATGATCATCCCGATGTTCGTCGCAAGGTAAGTCAGGTTGCCCTTGTACGCGAGTTCCGGTGCGCCGACAAAGGTGACGGCAGAGAGCGATGTGGCAACGATCGACACCGCGACCGCCCAGCTGGGCATGGAACGGGATCCGAGGAAGTAGTCTTCGCTGCTCTCGGTTTTCTTGCGTGCAAAGAGGAACCCGGATACCGCGATGATCGTGAAGTACAACGCGAGGACGACCCAGTCGAGCGTCCCGAAGCCGTGCGTTGTTGATGCGTCCGCGAGTTCACTCGGCATGCATCAGTTATCGGGTAGTTGGCATGTTCCCGGGCAGAATCCCGATCAGGCGTTCGACAGGATCTCGCCCATGACCCGGTAGACGAGCTTGGCGGCGATGAAGTCTGACGCGTGATGGTTCGGGTTCGGGCAGAGCTCAACGACATCGAACGCGGCGATGGTGCGTGCCTTGGCGACGCGCCGCACGAGCTCGTTGATCGTGAACCAGTCCATCCCGCCGGGCTCGGGGGTCCCGGTAGAGGGGAGGATCGACGGGTCAAACGCGTCGAGATCGATCGTCAGGTAGACGATGTCCTCAAGCTGATCGATGACGCGATCCATCCACGAGAGGTCGTGGGTTCGAGTCCACAGGTCGACCTGATGCCCGAAGTACACCCGGTCGCGATCCATGTTTTCCAGTTCGACCGCGTCGATCGCGCGGATCCCGACCTGAACGATGGACGCGTGTTCACGGGCGCGGGACATGATGCACGCGTGGTTGTGAGTCGAGCCGTGGTATGAGTCGCGGGTGTCGCCGTGCGCATCGATCTGGAGGACGGAGAACTTCGGGTGGTGCTCCGCCATCGCTTCAAACGCACCGATAGAAACGGAGTGCTCGCCGCCGAGCACGACGGGGAGTTGCCCTGCATTAAGCGCGTCGGACACGCGCGAGCGAACCAGCGGTGCAAGCTCAATCGGATCGGATGCGTCGCAATGAACCGGTTCCTGGGTATAGATGCCCTGCTCTAGGTACTCGCGATCGGTCTCGATATCGAGCCACTCGACCTGTGCAGACGCGTCGATGATCGCCTGCGGGCCTCTGTCGGCGCCTTTGCGATAGGTCGAAGTCGCGTCGTAGGGGACGGGGATGATCTGCACCCGCGACTCGGGGCGCGTGAACTCGTCAGGGATATCCAGGAATCCAGGCATGCGTCGGTCTCGTTGTTGTTGGCGGGTGAGTTAGGTGAGTTGATCGTCTACTCTCAAGTAGGTGTACCCGCTGAGCCCGTTCTCATAGAACTGCGTGAGGATGCGGGATTCGCGGACGCTCATGTCCTTGCGTTTGACCGCTCGTTCGCACTCCTTCTCGAGCGAACGCGCGAGCTTCTCGGGCTCGAACTGGACATAGGAGAGGACCTCGGAGATGGAGTCGCCCTTGACGATCTCGGTGATCGCCCAGTCCCCGTCCTCGATCTCGATGTGGACCGCGTGCGGGTCGCCGAAGAGGTTGTGCAGGTCGCCCAGGGTTTCCTGGTACGCGCCGACGAGGAACACGCCGAAGTAGTACGGCTCATCCGGTCGGATGTCGTGCACGGGGAGGGTGTTCTCCGCCTTCCCGGATTCGGAGATAAACATGTCGATCTTGCCATCGGAGTCGCAGGTGATGTCCGCGAAGACCGCCCGCTCGCCGGGCTCCTCATCGAGGCGGTGGATCGGCATGATCGGGAAGAGCTGATCGATCGCCCAGGTATCGGGCAGCGATTGAAACAGGGAGAAGTTCGCGAAGTAAGTTTCGCTCATCAGGTCATCGAGCCCTTGCAGCGGCTCGGGGACTTCCTCGAGATTCCACGCGGCCCGTTGGAGCAGCGAGCAGTTCGTCCAGAAGATCCGCTCGATTTCTGCACGATGCTCAAGCGACAGGTACCCAAGCGAGAAGAGCGACATCGCTTCCTCACGGGCACGGGTCGTATCGTGGAACACCTCGACCAATCGGGGGTTTGGGCCTCGGAGTGAGTTGAGCGAGTGGCGCAGGTCACGGAGTGGTTGGGGGGCATCCGGGTCGTCATCGGGGACAACGAACTCGTGGTCCACGAGGCTTTGAGGACCGGTAGAACCGAGCACATTGAAGATCAGGACGGAGGAGTACGCGACCATCGCGCGCCCGCATTCCGTCACCACGGTCGGGTGCGCGATGTCCATCGCGTCGCAGACGGATCCGATCCGGTAGATCACATCCGATGCGTACTCGTCGAGCGAGTAGTTCATCGAGGAAGGGCGTGCGGAGACCGAGCCCTGGTAATCAACACCGAGCCCGCCGCCGATATCAATGTACTTGAGGTTCGCGCCCAGCCCGTGCATTTGCGTAAACACATGCGCGAGCTCGGTGATGGCCATCTTGATTGTCGCGATGTCCTGGTGCTGGCTCCCCGAGTGGCAGTGGAGGAGCTGGAGGCAGTCGAGCAGGTCGTGACGCTTGAGTGTTCCGATTGCGCGGAGGAGTTCCGCGATGGTGAGACCGAACTTGCTCTTGATCCCGACCGAGGTGCCCCATCGACCCGAACCGGTCGCAGCGAGCTTGACGCGGACACCGATACGCGGGCGTACGCCGTGCTTCTCCGCGAAGGAAATGATGAGCATCAGCTCGCGGAGGTTCTCGACGACGGGGATGATCTTGCGACCGAGCTTGTGGGCGAGGATGACCGCTTCGATGTACTGAGAGTCCTTGAACCCGTTGCAGATGATGAGCTGATCGGGTGTATCGATCGTCATCGCCATGACGGCGAGCAGTTCGGGCTTGGACCCGACCTCGAGCCCGTACCCGAGCTGGTGCCCGTACCGGGCGATCTCTTCCACGACCTGGTGCTGCTGATTGACCTTGATGGGGTACGCGGCGACATAGTTGCCCTTGTACCCGTTCTCCTCGATCGCACGAGCAAACGCATCACGGAGGGTGCGAAGTCGGTGATCCACGATATCGGTGAATCGGATCAGAACGGGGGTATCCACGCCCCGCTCGCTCAACCCCTCAACGATTTCGTGCAGATCGACCCCGATCCCCTCTCGGCCCTGCGGGTGGGCATGAAGGTGCCCCGTCCTGATGGATCCGGAAGTATCCCTGCCCCCATCGCTCGGCGCGATAGATATCCTCAGAGGTCTCAACGGTCCAAGTCTCGATCTCGGCGATGTCTTTGGGGGTCATGGGCTTGGCGGTTCTCTCAGCACTCGGGGTTGTTGGCATAACGAATTGTATGGGCGCTCCATGAATCGCTCGAACATTCCTGTGTATGATTTTCACCCCTCCCGGGCAGTTCACTGGACGCGCGGGTGACCATCCAGACCCAGATCGGAGACGCACATGACGATCCGTGCCTTCATGGACGAGCATTTTCGCCACTTCAACGCCGCCGCGGCCCTTGATGCTGCCAAGGGATACGAGACGCACCTCGAGGAGGGGGGCAAGATGCTCCTCGCGATGGCGGGCGCCATGAGCACCGCCGAACTTGGTCGTTCGCTGGCGGAGATGATCCGTCAGGGCAAGGTGCACGCGATCTCGTGCACCGGGGCGAATCTGGAGGAAGATGTCTACAACCTGATCGCTCATGACCATTACGAGCGGATCCCCAAGTACCGCGACCTGACCCCAGCCGACGAGCAGGCGCTGCTTGATCGCCATCTCAATCGCGTGACGGACACCTGCATCCCCGAGCACGAAGCCTTTCGCAAGCTCGGGCACATCCTTATCGGGAAGTGGAAGCAAGCCGCGGATACCGGCGATCGCAAGTTCCCCCACGAGTACCTCTATGAGATCCTCAATGAGGGGCTGCTCAAGCACGAGTACCAGGCAGACCCCAAGAACTCCTGGCTGCTCGCAGCGGCGGAAAGGAACCTCCCGATGGTGGTGCCTGGGTGGGAGGACTCCACGAGCGGGAACATCTTCGCTGCGGAGGTCCTCAGCGGGAATGTGAAGACCGCGTCGGCCGTCAAGTCGGGCATCGAGTACATGATGGACTTCACGGGGTGGTACACAGAAACCTCGAAGGACTCGAGCATCGGGTTCTTCCAGATCGGAGGCGGGATCGCGGGCGATTTCCCCATCTGCGCCGTGCCCATGATGCGACAGGACATGGAACTCGATATCCCGCTCTGGGGGTACTTCTGCCAGATCAGCGACTCGACCACGAGTTATGGGTCATACTCGGGTGCCGTCCCTAATGAGAAGATCACCTGGGAGAAGCTTGCGGTGGATACCCCGAGCTTCGTCGTGGAGTCTGACGCGACGATCGTGGCACCCCTGATCTTCGGGTATGTGCTGGGTTGGTAAGAAGTCAGGGATGACTTGGGTCGATTAAGGCCTATACTTCATCCCCACTGGAGCGGTGGCAGAGCGGTTGAATGCGCCGGATTCGAAATCCGGTTCGGCTTTCGGGTCGACGGGGGTTCGAATCCCCCCTGCTCCGTTTGATTCAAAGGTATACGAAACGGCGTCCCTGATATGACGCCGTTTCGGCCGTTTTGAAGCGAACGACGGGGTTTGACGCGTCTCCGAGATTTCGCTGATCCGACCAGTTTTTGATTTGTGGCCGAAATCGGCGCGAGTGTCTCTCGTGGCGATTTGAGTGGTGTCTCCATGCCATCCCTGCACTCCCTGTTCTGGGTTGATTTACAGGGAGTTGTTGTTCAATCAGGGAGTTGGGCAGAGAGCTATGGCCTGATCACCCTCACTCAAGGCAAGAAATCGCATGATTTGGCATGGGTACGCTGGATTTCCCTGCTCCCGGAACAGGGAATGATCAGGGTAACATCGCACGCTTAGCTCGCGGATCGGATCCCGAGTTCGGTCGCCTGCAAGTCCCAGTCGAGTCGCTTGGATGCGGCAATCAGATCGTCGAGTGTGATGGTGCTGGGGAGTGTCCCGGCCAGCGCGTGACGCAATGCTTCAGGACCGAGCTGAGTCAAAGGAAGCAGTTCGATCATGCGCGATCGGGCGATCCGGTGCTGCTCCGCATATACACGGATCGATGTGCCTGATCGGATCATTTTGTTGTGCCAGCGGTACGCCTGCCCGATCGCATCGACGATGTGCTGCTGAGGTTCAGGGGTGGACGGGATGATCAGATCGGATCCATCGGGGCTGAGGAGTAGCCGTCGCCCATCGAGTTTCTTGATCTGGATGCGGAGTGAGAGCGAGATGGTCTTTCCACAATCCTCGAATATGGGCATGTGGAGGCAGGAGGGATACGCCGGGGTTTCTGAGGGGGCGGCTTTGAACTTGTGCGATCGGAGCCGATCGATTTGCTCTGATAACAGTGAGACGACCACTTGATTGGAGTTTAGCATGACGCTCTTGATCACCCGCCTGATCCAACGGTCGCGTACCGATTGTGGTTGCTTCACGAGGTCATCATGGTTGAGGTAGCTAATAACCAGCCCGCGGATGAGATCATCTAGGTGCTCCGCGTTGATCGTCTTTATCGGGCAGCTCTTGAAGCCGAGCTTGATCGCTTTCTGACTGATGTAGTACCGGACGAGCCGCTTCTGTTTGGTATCGCTGCGTTTCGTCAGTGGACGATGCGTGGATGATGGGCTCATCGCAAACCCATCGCTCGTGCGGAGCTTGCCCTTGAGCAGGTGCGGGTGCGTCCAGCGGTGCAGCTCGGACTTCTCCTGCCTCTTTATGATCTGTTGGGTGGCGTCCCAAGTCTCTTGGTCGATGATGGGCTGGTGGAGTCCCTCGTATACATCTGTCTTGCCGTTGCGGGTGTGCGTGATCTTGCCGATGTAGAGCCGGTTGGTGAGAATGCCGTGGATGTACTTCGTGGTGAGCAGTTTGCCGCCGTGTGTTCGACCGTTCTTGCTTGTCCATCGCTTGGTGGTATGGCCCAGATCATTGAGATGATTTGCGACTGCGACGAGTGACTGGTGCTCGGCGTAGCCCGCGAAGACCGCGCAAACGAGCTCGGCTTCTTCGGGGATGATGTAGATCCCCTTCGATTCATCTTCTCTCTGTAGCCTATACCCAAGCGGCGGTGTCCCACCGACCCAGTAGCCCTTCTTCTTGGTCGCTGCGATCTTGTCGCGGATCCGCTCGCCCGAGACCTCGCGCTCGAACTGCGCGAAGCTCAGCAGCATGTTCATGGTGAGCCGCCCCATCGATGTACTCGTGTTGAACTGCTGCGTCACGGATACGAACGACACCTGCTTCATGTCGAAGAGCTCCATCATCTTCGCAAAGTCGCTCAGCGATCGGCTCAGCCGATCGACCTTGTAGACCACGACGACATCGATGCGTCCCTTGTCGATGTCTTCGAGCAGTTGCGTCAGGCCCGGGCGTTTCATCGTGCCGCCGGAGAACCCCCCGTCGCTGTAGATGGTCTTGACCGCTTCCCATCCCTCGTGCTTCTGGCTCTTGATGTAGTCGAGCCCGGCTTCGAGCTGCGCATCGAGTGAGTTGAAGGCGAGGTCCAGACCTTCCTCGTTGGATTTGCGGGTGTAGACGGCACAACGGGTGGTCTTCATGGATCAACTCCTTACGCGGGCTGCTTGATCTTCTTGAGTCCGAAGAACCGGGGTCCAGACCATCGCGCGCCGGTGATCTCGCGGGCGATCTCTGACAGGCTGGTGTATTCAGAGTCCCGGTACCTGAACCGCTTCCCATCGCTGAGCACTCGCACCTCATGGCGGTGCCCGTGCCAAGTCCGGATGAGCGTGGTGCCTTCGGGCAAGTTCAAGGGGGATCGGTCTTTGGTCGAGCGTGATCCATGCTTCCGTGATGTGGGATCTGGGGCATTGCGGATCGCGGCCTTGAGCAGACGCCGGGTCTCGGCGTCGAGGTTGCCGTGTGTCTTGGTTTGTAGGTGCCACGCGATGCCGCGCACGAGCGCTTGCTTGAAGTGGGGCGGGTCACCCCGAATACCGATCTGGTTCCATTGAACCTGGAGCTGGGCGGTGGTCTGTTCACGGAGTGTGTGAAGATCCATGGATGCGTTCCTGTTGGAGCCCCTCGCACGCGGCCCCGGCGCTCGCGCATGCGGATGTTTCCGAGTGCTCTTCGCACATCAGCGTCATCACGCCTGTTTGGTTGCCGGGGCCGGCGGCAGGGGCCGGTCGGGGTGCTGCGGGGATACGCCCGCGGTGTCACATGTAGCCATGGATCGCGGGTGAGTTCAAGTCGGATCGCGAGACATCGTGGGATCTTTCTGGGGTTTCTGTACAATCCCGCGGAACATGCGCCACACCGCGATGTCATCGGGTCTGGATCCCACTAAAATCGGATGTCGCGGCGTACGCGGGCTCGTGGTCCGCGCATGTTCGAGATGACGAAAGGAAGCCGGACCACCGTTCCTGGCCCGCAGCGGGCCGACAAACCAACAGACGCGCGAGCGTCCGATGCTGCTCCACAGCAAACGACCAACCTGGGCCTTGGGCAACCAAGGTCCTTGAAAACACGGTTGCGGCATCTGGATCCGCGCTCCCGAAAGGGGGCGTCGGCCAGGTGCTATTCCGTGAACCCCTTGGTCGGGGTGCTGTGGGTGGCCGAAGGTCCGGCGCCCTCTTTTTCTATCGATGGGTGATCACTCCGGCAGGGATCGGGCACAAGCGTTGCCGAAAGGAGTATCCCATGCAACGACTCAAACCTGCGTTCTACTACCTCATGCTGTTCTTCACGAGCCTCACCCTCGGAGGATGTGCGGGGACAATCACGAGTGAAGAAATCACCGCTGATTTCCTCATCGCACTCGTGGCATCATGGGGTGTGGTTGGTATCTTGCTGAGTATCCTTGGGCTGGTCCTGACCATCCTCTGGATGCTGATGCCTTTCTTTGTCTGGCGCATCGCGCGGCACTCCAAGAAAACTGCCGCAAGATCACTTCAGATTTCTCGCTCACTGGAAGTTCTGGATGGGACCTCAGTTCGTATAGAAAAAAGTATCAAGCAGACTGCTGCGACTGGAAGTGCTGAGAATCGCCGGCAGTCATGAACTCAGTACCTGATTCTCACTTCCGATCGATCAGCGGTTTCAGGATTGTGTTGAAGGCAGAGCGATCGAGCGCCAGGTCAGAAGCAATGAGATGAAATCACACGCCTTCAGTGTGGATTGTCAGTTGAGAATATTGCACCCTGAGAAAGCTACATATGGCCGTACATCTCCTCGAACTCCTCCTCAGTGAGCCGAGGCGGCGTGCCATGGCGGACGCAGGTGCGTTCACCAAAGACTTCATCCAGAACAAAGTGCTCCTCAGGCATGAATGTGAAGTAGAGATTGCATCCTTTGCATTCTTCAGGAGTCGCGTCAGGGTGCGGAGCGTTATGAAAGGCCCCGCCGCGTCCCTCCCCAGCGCCGGGCGGGTATGGCTTCTGCTGGTATTGTGCCATGAACACCTTGGCCCCCATGCGGAGTAGCTCTGCACGGAGTTGCTCGCGGTCCTCTCTCGCGGGATGCAACGGCTCACCTTTCTTTCGCACGAGCCTTGCGCCAAGGGATTGCGGGAGGTACTCATCCTGCATCGCGATCGCGGGGAGACTGAGTAACTCCCAGCCTTCCTGCTGCAGGAGATGCGACGACAGATCGTTCGAAGATAGCCGTTGCGTAACGAGGATGATCACACCGTCATGCTTGTCGTTGAGCCGCTGATAAATGTTTCGATTGTACCAGCTGCAGATTTCATCACACTTGCTCTGGTCTTCCGCATGATGTGTTGATTGCGGGTCGTCGATGATGATCATGTCTGCACCTTTGCCGGTAACAGCCCCCGTAGGAGTCAGAGCTAGGCGAACGCCGCCCTGCTGCAGTTTGAGCCGACCAGGGCTCTCGCTGACCCGCACATGCGGGAACAGCCCCCGGTACCGCTCGTGTGTCATCAGCCGGTGCGTCTGATGATGATGCTCGTCCGCGAGACCGCGGTGGCCAGAAATGCACAGGATTTTCTGGTCTGGTTGCACGCCGTGTATCCATGCAGGAAAGGCGATTGACGCGCACACCGATTTGAGCGAGCGCGGTGGCATGTTGATAATCAGCCGAGTGGTCTCGCGTCTGTGGCAGCGGGCGAGGGCTTCACCAAGCACATCGATTGACCAGTTGTGCTGGTAGCTGATACCAGGGTGCAGCAGCCGAAATGCCAGCTGCATGAACATCCGCGGATCGGTGCGATACATGTGCCGGATGGCTCTCGATTCAGGGCTGGTCATGGCTCGCCTCCGATACTTCAGCATCACCGCTCTGCTTGTATGTTCTAAGCAGCTGCTCGAACGCCTGGCGATCGGCCGCGTCGGGCTCAAAGCCGGCAATGCTCTGCTGGCTCACCATAAAGGGCAGCACCATCTTCATAGCGCGGAGATCGCCCTTGAGTGCGTCGTTGACAAGCGACTTGAGCAGCACCTCACGCTTGGAGATGCTGATCTGCTTTCCACCCTCGGTGATCGTGATCTCCTTGCTCAGTTCGATGTCGAGCAGCTTCTCGAAGTCTTTGATCTTGCGTGGACGGCCATTGGGATTTCCGGAATGGCCGGGCTTCCACTGGGTTTGCTTGGGCGGCTTCTTGTAGCCGACCTCGTACTCGTGCTGATCAGTCATCTGACGCCTCCTCCGTCAGCTGGTTGAATGTGCGGCCGGTTGCTTCGTGGACCGCTTCGCGACCGGTCCAGAGTTGCCAGCGTGTGATCGCGACATCGGCGTACCGCGGAGAGAGCTCGATGCCTACGCAGTTGCGACTGGTCTTCTCGCAGGCAATGAGCGTGGACCCGCTGCCGAGGAACGGATCGAGCACGAGCTCCCCACGTCGTGAGCAATCAAGGATGGCATCCTCGATAAGCCGCACGGGCTTGATGGTGGGATGGAGCTTGAGCGCGTCACCGCCCGGGTCGCCTTCAGAAGGGTTCAGCGAGCGTACCGACGGGTAGCTCCAGATATTGCTTCGTGTGCGGCCATGCTCGCCGAGCTTGAAGTGGTTGCGGTGGGGGGCTTCGCCGTGCTTGTACACGAATACCATTTCGTGCTGGCTTCGGTAGAAGCTGCCCATGCCGGCTCGGTCCTTGACCCAGACGCAGAGATTCTTGAGCTCGCTGTAATGAGCATTGCCCGCGGCGAGCATTTCGCTCATGTGCCGCCAGTCCATGAACAGGTAATGAATCGAGCCCTGGACGCTAAAAGTGCACAGCTGCCTCATCACCGACCCGAGGAACGCGATGAACTCCTCCGGGTTCATCTCGCCAGAGCCCATCGCGAAGTCGCCGTGATCCTCCTTGCAGACCTGGCCGATCGACTTGGCGGGGAGGTTGTACGGCGGGTCAGTGAAGATCATTGCCGCTTGAGCGTCTCCGAGGATGCGCTTGTACGAAGCGGGATCCGTGCTGTCGGCGCACAGGATCCGGTGTTCACCCATGGTCCAGAGGTCACCTGCTTTGGTAACGGGGGCAATTGGAAGCCCCTTGGGGATTTCTTCTAAGTGATCCTGATCTGCGGGAGTGCCTTCGTCTATAGAGAGTTCGAACTGCGAGATTCGCTGCTCGATTTCTCCGTAATCGAAGCCGATGCACTCGATGTCAAACTCCAGATCAAGATCCGAGAGCACTTTGAGGTGCTCGCCGAGCAGGTGGTCATCCCAGGTGCTGATCTCGGTGAGCCGGTTGTCCGCGATCATCAGGCCGCGGATCTGGGCGTCATCGAGATCGGTTACGCGGACGGCGGGGACTTGCTCGAGACCGATGAACTTGCATGCTTCGGTGCGTGCATGACCGCAGATCAGCTGGTTATCTTGATCGATAATCACCGGCATCCGGAACCCGAACGCCTTGATGCTCTCAGCGATCTGGCGGATTTGTTTCTTCGGGTGGAGTCGTGGATTACTAGGGTGAGGTTTGAGGTCGCTCACTTGGATCTGCTCGATCTGCAGGTGTGAGGTTGTCATGGCTAACTCCCAAGGCGGGCGGGTGCGCAACAACGCAGCCGCGGGGTACAGGCGGATCGGTGGGCTGAGGGGCAAATGCGCATCGACACAATAACACCCCGGCACACCGGTGAGAACAAGATGTCAGTTCTGAGTTCTGGTCGCCCGAGCCCCAAGGATTGGGCCATGCCAACCCTTGCTGACCAGGCCATGCCCGATCAGCGGGAACCTGCAGGGAAATGATTCCCTGCTACGGCGAACTGCCATGCAGCCGGCCGCGGCTAGCTCACACGCCTGACCTCCTCTGCCGTGCCATGCACGGTGAGCAAGATGGGACGAGCGGGCTGCTTCAGTATACAAACTTTGAGCGAGTTTTGCGCATACATGGCGGATTATTGTTCAGGTACATTCGCGAACCGACCCAGTCAGAGCGACTTAGGACGGGAGCTCTTTGGGGACCCACACCAAGGGCTACAGCTATACATCGTTGATTGAGTTAGCTTTGCATAGTCAATCCACTTCTGTCGTGACTCTGCTCCTGCTGAGCCATCATGTTGCCAACGTGAATGTCGTGAGTTCGAATCTCATCACCCGCTTTCAGACACCCGGTGCCGCAAAGTGCCGGGTGTTGTCTATGGTGGTCAAGTCGTGATAGGGCAAGGGGTTATGTTGATTTGGGCCGCTGGCGGATGCGTTCGATTCTTGCTCGGTCTTTGTCAGATTTTGCCACCGGATGACGCCTGCGGACGATTTCTTACTGCGCATACTCTGGCGCAGTTGTGCACGGCGAGTGACTATGGATGAGAACTCCCGAAGCCCTCTTTCGAGGGCGACGGGCAGGACACTTCACGGCTGCGTTGGCTAGATGCGCTGGACTAGTTTCCACCAGCACGCCTTACCAGACGAGCGGATCGGCGGGAATTTCTCGCTCCGACTGAGCGGAATCTCTCGCTCCTCCGCGGTTGGCACGGGCACCCGGCTTCCATCCAAGTACCCATCGAACTGGTACCGCCCTGATTCCGCGCACACCTCGCCGGTGCGGAATCGGGTCCCGATCTGAATAGCGGTAGGCATGGGCTACCTCCTATGCTTGCTGGGCCTTGCCATCCTGACACAGGCTGGATTCAAGCCCGGCGATCTGACCGACCTCTTACTGGTCTCATTAGCAATACGACGCCCTGGCTGTTGCCCTAACAGGTCGATGAAGTACAAGTTCTTTTTGTGGTATCCTGTTAGAGGTTGTGTCCGGGCGTCGTACACCCTTTGACGGACCTGTACGGAGGCTTTGCACATGCACGACGCAACGGAGGATCTGCTCGCGTCACCGCCGTTTCTTGAGAGACTTGCGAGCCGTGACCGCGATGCAGTGGCCCTTCTTGCCCGTGAATGTGCCGGGCCGATGCTGGACCACTTGAAGAAAACGAGGCGTCAGCATGGACGCCCGGAGTCTGACTGGCAAGACATTGTGCAAGCAGTGTTCGCCCGGTTTATCGCAAGTCCACCACGGCTGGAGGTAAATCGGCCCGTCCTGCCTTACCTTACTCAGTCAGCGCTCAACGAGGCCCGCGATCAGGCCAAGAAGGCTCGGCGTCGGGAGAGGCACGAGCAGCGTGCCGGCGAGGAGCATCTCCGTTTCGTCCACGGGGCCTCAGGCCCAGCAAAAGCGATCGAACATGCTGAGGCGTTGAGCATAGTTGAGGCCAAGCTTAACGCCATGCGTCCGGAGGATCAACGGGCGGTGCGCAGTTTCCTCGCCGCCGACGGTAAGCGGCATGTCGTGGCGATCGCGGCGCGCGAGTCGATTTCTCAAGGAGCCGCACAGATGCGATACACGCGGGCGATAGATCGTCTCAGGAAGAACCTGAACAAAACAGAAAATGAGGATCGAGCATGACGACCAATACAAGTAGCGGTCGCGCTCGCGCGGAAGATATGGCTAACAACTCTGCGGGCGCGGAGGCAACCAAGCGGTGGTTCCCGGAGAAATCGGCGTTCGACTCCTTTGTCGACGGGATTTTGGAACGAGCAAAAACTATTCAAAATGACAAGAGCAATCAGCAGCCGAGCTTGTTTGGCAGAGCGGACTTCTTGTACCGCGTGCGCAGGGAAAGCGATCGCGATATACGCGGCATCGTGAGCCAAGCGTTTTTGGCAATGTTCACAGGTTTGCCTGAAGACCATGTTGTCATCCAACCGGAGGCCAATAGCGAGTTTATCTCGCGGTGTCGCCTCCTCGGAGCTGATGAGCCGGAGTCATTCCTTAACCGGACGCTGCTCAATGTGCGGAAGGCCGGGTGGCACACTGGGATCGATCGCGGGCAAACTGCTCAACTCCCACGCCCGGTGGTCGATCAGATTGGGTACGCGGCAGAGATGGCTGCTCGCCTCGTTCAGCTTCAAAGCGAGGAAACGGGGCTCAATGCCCCAACCGTCGACCGCATGATGTGCGATCCGGACCTTCGCATCCAGTTCGACGAGTTTGTGAAAGGGCTGGCGCCGGGATTCACAGAGTACCAGTACAGACTGGCGGCCTTTGCCTTTCGTAAATCGGGCCGTGCCTCGACGCTTAGATTGGGGATGTCGCAGATTCCTGACTGGGACCTCCACGCGCCGCTACGCACGGTAGACCTAAGCGATGTGCCTGAAAGCCCTGGTCTCTACTTTGTTGCGAGTGGTGCGAGAACTCTCTTTGTGAGTTCGAGCCTCAATCTTCGGGAGCGCGTCGCGACTCATCTTGCGGTAGCAGGCGGGCGTGCACTGGTGCCACCACTGTTCCGCGACCCGCCGCGCAAGCCGCTTGAGTTGTACATCGCGAGGCAGCCCAGCGAGTGGCGTCCACGGCGTGCTGAAGCGGTCGCTTGCCGGTTGAAGGCTGAGAGAAAATCACTGTTTAATATGAGTGCGGCTGCTGGGTAAAGATCACCATATAGGCACAGATACCTACCGGCTCTCAGGCCGACCATTCTTTATGAAGCTCTGTGAATCCAAAGCCAAGGCTGCTCTAGATGCGGGGATGGTATCGGGCATGTACATCCCACCCAATCTTTGGCTCAGGCAACTTCGTTCTCCTGAGACTAAAGGAACGAAAGGTGGCACCGTCATGAGCTGGGACACATGCAAGCGTCGGTTCAATAACACCGAGTTTACCCGGCTGCTGCGGCAGAGCTGGATAGGGTCAGCCGCCGGACGATCAGAGTATCTTAGTTCCATCATCGAGCAAGTGCTCAGTAATGGGCGCATGCTCGTACTAGCGGCAACCAGCAAGGGTCGGGAATCGCGTGATTATCGCCGTGATGGTATTGGGCGGTTTGCGGCAGAGGATGATCCTTCCGGATCAAATTGATGGGGATGCTTGCTTTTTCCAGCGGCATGCCGGTCATCATAGTGGTGCACAAGAGATATTCTTAAAGAGAATCGAGTATAATAGAACTCATGATAACTTCGCATGATTTGACTACGCTCTTCAGTTCCACCCGCCGTGAAGCACAGAGCCTTCTCCCGCAGCTTGTCCGCAGGCTCATCTTCGCGTCTTGTTCCGATAGCGAGCTATTGCACTTCGAGATGCCCGGCGGCGATGATGTCCGACTGCACGGCTGGGATGGCAGACTGACTTACAGTGGTTCACACCCTTTCATTCCCACGGGACATTCTGTTTGGGAGATGGGTGTTTCATCGAGCCCCGAGACGAAAGCAAATAAGGACTATGCCAAACGGGCCCAGAAACCGATCGGTGTAACACCCACCGAAACCACATTTGTTTTTGTGACCCCACATGTCTGGGCTGACCGAAAGGCATGGGCCGATGCGAATCGGGCAGAGGGTATGTGGGCGGATGTCCGAGTCATTGACGGATCAGTCCTGGCGACTTGGTTGGAGCGTGCGCCCGCTGTCGCACTCTGGATCGCTGATGAACTCGGTCGCTCGATACATGGCTTGCAAACGCTTGATCGGTTTTGGGGGTATGCGGTTGCGAATCGATACACTCCAAGCATCACACCGGATTTGATCATCGGAGGCCGTGAAAACACTCAGGAGAAACTGATCGAGTTTCTCCAGTCGCCGTCCGGCGCCATAAACCTGGCTGGGGAAACCGCTGAAGTAGCCGCCATATTCGCGGCGGCGGTCTGTAAGCAGTATTTTACCCCTGAGCAACAATCCCGCCTACTCGTCCTCACGGATCCGGATGCCGCCGAGCATCTCGCGACGCTCTCCCAGGACCACATCGTGTTGCTGACCGATCCAGCGTTGTATCCGGTCGTACGGTCAGACGCGTTGAATCATCTTCACTTCATGATTCCCGAAAAACGCGGTGCTCGCACGAACACGACAACCGAGGCGATCGATCTCGGCACGCTCAGGCGCAATGCCGTAGCCGCCTCCCTTCAGCAAATGGGCACGCCCAAAGGGGCAGCGGACCATATCGCGACAGAGTCTAAGGGTAGTCTTCATGCCCTGCTGTGGATGATCGCGCGGCCAGAACACGGCGCACTCGATTGGGCCAACGGCAGAGCCGCTACCGAACTCTCGCCACTCGTGCTCGCGGGGCAATGGGTGGCCAACGACCACCCCGATCATGAGGTCATCGCCAAACTCACCCAACGCGACTACCAAGAGGTCAAGCAAACCCTGATCGAATGGAGCGGGCCCGGCAAGCCTCTCGGCCGTCGCGGCGCTATCTGGGATTGGAAAGCGTGGCGCTTTGCCTGGACTCGTCTCGCGCCATCACTGCAACGCGAAGACATCGATCGCTTCCTCAAGATCACCAGCGAAGTACTCGGCACAGTCGACCCTGCTCTTGAACTCCCCCCGGAGGATCGCTGGCTCGCCGACATCCGCGGTAAAGTTCACCGTCATTCGCCAGCTCTGCGCGAGGGGCTTGCGCAATCACTCGTGCTACTGACCATGAACGGCGATCTGCTCCCTGACACCGACGGTCAAGCCGCTGTGAGCCGGTTCGTCGAGACACTGCTCCAAGGGCCGGAATCCGCGAAGCGGTGGATCTCAATCGCCTCCTGGCTGCCTGATCTTGCCGAGGCTGCTCCCGACGCTTTCATTGATTCGCTAGAGCGACTCACCGAGGATACCGTTGCCATCAAAGAGTTGTTCACCGAAGGTGGGATGTTCGGATCAAGCCCGCACACATATGTGCTCTGGGCACTGGAACGGCTCGCATGGTCGCCCGATCACTTTGGGCGCGTCGTGCTCGCACTCGGTCGGCTCGCTCAAACGGATCCCGGTGGCAAAATCATGAACCGCCCATCGCGCAGTCTCCGGATGATTCTACTGCCGTGGCATCCGGCAACAGGAGCCAGTGTTGCGGACCGTATCAGCGTGTTGCGATTGCTCTTTAGCCATGCTGAACCGATTGCATGGAGTTGTGCAGCGTCACTGCTCCCGAAGCCTCACGATATGGGTGAGCCATTCGTCCGCCCCAAGTGGAGGCTATGGGCGGACAACACGAATGACCGAACAACGCTGCAAGAATACTGGTCATTTCAGGAGCAACTCGTCGACCTTCTCCTCGAACACGCTGGTCCACATGGCGATCGCTGGGCTGTGTTGCTTGAAGCTGCACCAGATTTGTGTGAACAGCACACAGAACTTGGCAACAAAGTTGTCGATGCTCTGCGCGACCTCAATCCCGCCGAGCTTGAACGGGAGGATGCGTATGCGTTGGGGGATGCGGCCCGTGAGCTAGTGATGCGACATGAGAACATGCATGATGCAGACTGGGCGATGAAGGGAGTGGTCCTAGATAGATTCAAGGAGCTCAGTGAGCATCTAAAACCCATAACTCGTCGAGATCAAGACCGATGGCTGTTTACGCAATGGCCTGAGGTGCTCAGAGAGTATCACCTCACTATGGATGAGCGGGAGGAACGGCTGAGGGAACTCCGTACGGAAGCGATCTCCGCCGTGTTGGAGGAAGAGGGCTGGGATGCTCTGCTGGTCTGGGCGGAAGAAGTCAAACATACGGAATCACTGGGCATGGCGCTCGCCGAGAGTAAGCTCACGCCCGAGCAAGAAAAACGGATCCTGTCCGCTGGCTTAGACGATGTGGGAACACCGAATGAGCGCCCTGTGCTCGCTCGGCTCATGTATGGCTATGTCTTCACCAAGTCCAGAGCTGAGGGAGACGCCTGGATAGAGCAAGCCATCGCAGAGATAAGTAAGGATGTCGATGCGTCGGCCGTTTCTTTGCTTTTGCAAGCTTTACCCAACGGCAGAGAAGTATGGACACTCGTTGAGAGTCAGGCTGCCGCCGTACAAGCTGTGTACTGGAGCGAGATTTGGCTGCATGTGCTCTCGCTGGAGGAATGCGAGTATGTGACGCCCAAGCTTCTGGCGGTGAACCGGCCGTTTAAGGTCATCGATATGGTTTCCATGCTTCTGCATGACAAAAACAAGCAGTATTCCGATGACCAACATGATCGTATCGTTACTCTTGTTCGGATAGCTCTCGGTACCCAGTTTGATCACTTACCAAGTGAGGAGTATGGGCTTGCTGGCACAATCTCCTACGAAATCGACGAACTCCTGGACTATTTGGAATCACGCGGTGTGTCTCGTTCGGATCTTGCCCAGTGGGAATGGTATTGGCTTCCCTTTATCAGTGAGGGACGGCGAAGCCTCAAGGCATTGCAGTCCGAACTCTCCGAGGATCCCGAACTCTTCGTCGAACTACTCAAGAGCGTTTACCGTCCGAGCACTGCGGATAATGCAGATCCGGCTGAGGAGGAAGAGCCGAGCGTGGAAGAGAGGAACCGAGCTCACTTAGCGCATCGGCTATTGGAAACATGGAGCCGTATACCTGGCCTTAGCGGGGATGCCCAGCATCGTAATAGGAACACGATCGGCGAGGGGCTCGGTCCAATCTCTCCGGCATGGACTGGAATCATTGACGAACCCGCGCTGATGGCATGGATAGATCGAGCCAGGGACTTGGCCAGCGAAGCTGATCGTGTTGAAATTTGCAATATCAGAATAGGACGTCAACTGGCCTACGCTCCCGCCGACGGCGAAGGTATATGGCCGTGTACCGAAATTCGCAAGGTAATTGAACTATCTCGCGACGAGGATCTAGAGCGAGGTATGATTACGGGAGTGATAAACCGTCGCGGTGTACATTCCGTTGGACGTGACGGTGCACAGGAGTTGGCCATGGCAACCCAGTTTCGCGAGTGGTGTGAACATATACGGATAGAGTATCCGCGCACCGGAGCAGTGTTGCGACGCCTTGCAGAGAGTTACGAGTATGATGCTCAGCGTGAGATTGAGCGCGGACGTCTAGAAGAGTTCAATGGCTGAATAAATATTCAGGCGATAACCGTCAATTCAGATTTCTTCTGCAACCTATAAGCAGCTGTATCGAGCGGACGATGAGAATGGGGTGAGCGTGTAAATCCCTTGAAGGGTAGTGCATCAGCACAGTGCCAGATCAGAGCAAATCCTTAACCCGTGACCAAGCTAATCTACCCCGTTAGGACTATACTTGGGAGTGATAGAGGTTCGGGTTATACGATTGCTAGCGGGTGCGCTGGGTAAGTGACCCTAGAAGATGTATAACTGGCGGCCTGGCCAAACATTAGTCGCGCATGGATTGAGGTACTTGGAATGAATGAATCTAATGGAACACCCACATCGCTGACGAAGTTGCCTGATCAGGGGTTTGTGTTCTGGCCTGTTGGTACAGGGGACAGTACGACAGTCTGCATTGACAAGGAGACCGTGATGCAGATCGACCTGCATCACCTTCAAGATGCGGAGAACGATGACGATGCTCGGATGCCCATCGTGGATCGCATGGTCGAGCTGCTACCTGAGAAGGATGGCAAGCCCTACCTGTCGGTCTTCGTACTGACGCACCCTGATCTTGACCACTGCCGTGGCTTCACGCTCCTCAAACAACGAGTAACTATCGGCGAGTTGTGGTTCGCGCCGCGTATCTTTCGAGAAAATGCAAACGATCTTTGCGATGACGCGATTTGCTTCCGACGTGAAGCAAAGCGTCGGGTGAAGGCGACAATCGAGGCGGGTGGTGTCGCAGATGCAGGGGATCGTGTGCGCATTATCGGATATAGCGACCTGCTTGATGAAGATGACTTCAAAGGCTTTCCAGAGAATCGTCTTCAGTCACCGGGTGACGAGATCTGTGAAGTCGACGGAGCGGACAAGTCAGAGTCGATGTGTGCGTTCGTGCATGCGCCGTTCAGGGACGACGATGTGGCCAGTGAGCGGAATGAAACGAGCGTGGGCCTTCGCGTGGAGCTTCGCAACGGAGAGAACACGGCTCGTGCGCTACTGCTAGGCGATTTGAGCTACCCGACGATCAGACGCGTATTCGACGAATCGAACAGTCACGGCAATGAGGACGCAGTTCATTGGGATGTGTTCTTGTCTCCCCATCAGTGCTCAAAGTCAGCGATGTACTGGAAAGACAAAGGAGACGATGAGGCGAAGCTCCGTCAGGATATTCTCGATGACATCGAGGCGGCTGCAGACAATAACGGTTACATCGTCACGAGTTCTAACCCTATTCCAAGCACGAACAAGGACGGCGACAACCCTCCGCATGCAACTGCGAAGGAACGATACGAAGAGATTGCGCCGGACGGATTCTTGTGCACCGGCGAATATGGAGGCACCAAGGACCCAAAGCCAATCGTATTTGCGCTCGGAAGCGATGGTGCGGTGCTTGAATCGCAAGACAGGTCGAGCACAGCAGCTGTTACTAGCTCGCTTGCGGTCGGCATCCAACAGGCCCGAGGCGAGCCAGAACCACCGTCAAAGCCCGTAGGATACGGCGGATACTGATGACACGCGGGCAAGAGACAGCAGTTGCTCAGCTTGAGAAGATCGCTGCAACCAGCGACGCGATTAGTATCACCGAAGTCCGTGGTCCTACCGAAGACAGCTCACAGGTGCGAGTCTCATTGTCGCTGTATTGCGGCGACATGCCGCGTGCGGAAGGTGGGCTGAGGCTTCGCGACCGTGAACGTTTCGATGTTTTCATAGAACCAGAGTTTCCGTACGAGCACCCGCGAGTGTTTGTGCGACACCGTCGCTTCGAAGGATATCCGCATGTGCAATGGGGCAGATATTTGTGCCTATATGTCGCGCCTCAGACTGAATGGAACCCGGCGGACGGGATGTTCGGGTTCATGACGCGACTTGAGTCATGGCTTAAAAATGCAGCCCTTAACCAGCTAGATCCGACCGGCGGTGCGATTCACCCACCGGTCGCATATGTGTCACTCGAAGCTCCAATGATCGTTGTGAAGGCAAATGCCCCAGTGCAAAGTGGGGCGAGATGGTTCGGCTTCGCCAAACTGACTCAGATTTATGATCGTCGTCTAGACCTGACTGCATGGGAGTCATTTGACACCGCGACGGATGGCGCAGTCGCTGCTGCGATCCTCCTCGATGTGGCAATGCCCTTCGAGTATCCACAGACGGTTAGCGAGTTGCTGGCGTCGTTATCTGCACGCGGGGTAACAATGGGGGAACTGCTTCGCCCGATTGGTAGAGCAATCGCGAAGAACGGAGTAGATCAACCGCTCTATGTGGTCTTGGGGGCTCCGATGAGGGGCACCAGAGGTGGTGAGCTCAGTCAACATCTAACGGTGTGGCGCATAGGTTCCGAATCCGTAGAACTGCTGGATCTGCAGCAGAAGACGAGTGATCTGGTCGAAAGAGCTACGACGCTTATTGACGAAGCAGGTGCGGAGTCCGATACCGTAATTGAGCACCTATTGAGTGCGGTGGAGCTCCACCAGTCTGTGGTTGAACTTGTCTCCGAGTGGGCTAAGAAGGCCAAGATCCAATGGTGCCCGGTTAGAGAGGCCCGCGAGGAAGTGACTGTTCGAAGAGACAAAGCGTGTCCACTGAAGGAGATGCGTGGACGGACCGTAGAGGTGTGGGGTTGTGGTGCTCTTGGTAGTCACATCGCCGAGACACTTGTTCGAGGCGGCGTGAAGCGGCTGGTTCTGCGGGATAGCGCGGTAGTTGCTCCCGGCGTGTTGGTTCGGCAGCGATTTGACGACGAGGACATCGGGCGGTGCAAGGCAGCAGCGACAGCTCGGCATCTGAAACAGCTCGGTTTCGACTGTGACATTGAGGCAAATGGAAAGAGCGTACTGCGTGAGCCACTGGGCGACGGTGGGTTCCCGGCAGGGGTCGACCTAGTGATCGACACTACGGCATCGCGATTCGTGCATTACAGAATGGAAGAGGTCTGGAGAGAAATCGAGAGTACAAATCGACCGAGCGTATGCTCATTGATGGTGGATGCGACGGCGAGCTTTGGTATGCTCGGATTCTGCAGAGCATCGCACACCGGTTGCAGTTGGGATGTGTTGCGTGAGGCGAAGAATGAGCTCTTCCGCCGCGACGGGTTGGTGGAGTTCCAGAAGGCGTTTTATCCGGATGGTATTGCAATGCCGTTTCAGCCGGAGCCAGGCTGTTCGGATGCGACGTTTGTGGGGTCGGAGGCAGATATCTCAGCATTGTCGGCGCTGATGCTCAACGCGATATGTGAGGAGCTTCGCGATGGAGTCGGAGGTTCTGCTGCCGCCTACATGATCGGGACAGGTAAGGGGAGCGGCACTAGTCCTCGGAGAGACCGTCTGGAGTTTCAGCCATCGATGGTGTTCGCAGATCCTGGATCTGGGTTCGAAGTGCGACTCCATGAAGCAGCCTGGAAAGAAATCAATGCGTGGGCTCATGAGTGTCACCGAACACGCGGGGAGGACATTGAGACGGGCGGCTTGCTCTTTGGTGAGAGCGATGAGTATCTGCGGATTGCCTGGGTCTCGGAAGTCAGCGGTCCACCATCGGACAGCCAGCATTCAGCTCAACTGTTCGTCTGTGGAACTGATGGCACCAGAGCGCTGGATGAGTTCAAAGGCAGAGATAGCAGAGGTAGCGTACGATACATGGGGACCTGGCACACGCATCCGGTGAGCGACGCCCATCCGAGTCAAGTCGATCTAGGCGCGATGAATCGACTATTGGCGGAGTCGGGAGAGAGGCATGTACTACTAATAGCCGGGAAGCTCCTTACTCGGCCGCACGCTAGTGTGTCTGTGTTCCAGAAGGCAGAGTTTGAAACACTGCGATCAAGCGGACGCTTCAAGCGACAGGTTGCGGTCAAAGACATTTGTGTAACTGCAGAGAGCGACAATCGCCGCGTAGGGTTAGCGCTATCAGGTGGCGGTTCAAGGGCTATAGCCTACCACCTCGGGTGTCTGCGAGCACTTTATGACCGCGGCGTGTTGCCACAAGTTGATGTACTCTCGACAGTGTCTGGGGGATCAGTCATTGGTGCGATGTATGCGTACAGCGCCGATTCATTTGATGAGTTCGACAGGCGAGTCTGCACAGTTCTCCAAGATGGCATGGTGGGGATGATCGCTCGCGAGATGTTTTTCAGTCCACTAGCATTTAAGATAGGCGCCACTCTCCTGGGATCGAGGATTCCGGCGATTGGCGCACTCGGCCTGAGGAAGGTCGCGGGAGCTGTGGAGGCTCACCTGCTCCGAGGCCAGAAGACTGCTGGCTCATGGTCACAGCGAGTTCAACCGCCGTTCCGTCGCTGGGCTAGCAGGACGGATGCCTTCGCTCAAGGGTTACGATATCAACTGTTTGGCAACACCATTATGACTGACCGTCGCCGCGGAGATGTGAACATCGTCATAAATGCATGTGAGCTGCGAACAGGGAGTGCCTTCAGATTCGGGAATCAGGAATCCGGTACATGGCGACTCGGAACACTCCAGGAGAACAAAGTCGATGTGGCCTTGGCCGTTGCTGCATCGGCTGCGTATCCACTATTACTGCCCGCACTAGATCGTCATTTGGACTTTGTATCGAGACAAGGAGATGAACGGCGTGAACGCGTGATTCTGACTGACGGTGGCGTTTACGAGAACCTAGGCATATCGGCAATGGCACCGGATCGCTCGGCATTGTACTCGACGAATGTCTTTAGGCCTGAATATATTGTTTGTTGCGATGCTGGCCGAGGAGATCTCGATGACTCGCTGTTGCCATTCGGGCTGGGGAGCCGAGCCGCGCGATCCTTTGAAGCAGTGCATCGGCAGGTGCAACATGGGCTGCAGGCGCAGTTGCATATGTGGCAGCGTTCGGGAGCCATTCGTGGATTCGTGTATTCTTATCTGGGACAACAGGATAAGAGACTGCCCTTCGTACCCTCGGGTCTAATTGCCCGATCCGAAGTGGAGCACTACCCCACGGACTTCTCCCCGATGTCAAAAAGCGATCGAGAACGGTTGGCGGGGAGAGGGTACCAGCTTACTCGTCTGCTGCTGGATCACTACTGTCCCGAGTTATGACTAGCCGGGCTCAAGCGCTAGCGGAAGTTCTCGCCGCTCTGTGACCGAGAGAGGATGTTGCTATAAGTGTGACCTTAATTCGGCCGCTATCCACGATTCTCTGGCACTACCATGGAATCTGGGGCGTTGCTGTTCTTCGGTATTGGTGCGGGCAAGTTCTGATTTAGACTGTCGATCTAGTGGTGGCAGGGTAAATCCTGGCTTGCCTTCGCATTTCGCAGCGATATAAGAAGCTGCGTTTCCAGTTCCCAGAAGCCATATAGAGCGCAAAGACTTCAACTGGAGTTCTGTCACACCGAGTTGATGCCCTACCTGGGAAGTGAACCCTGCCCGAGTGTGAAAGAATTTGAGAATAGGGCAGCAGGGTTCAAACGGATTATGGTTTCCACAGAGAACCGAATCTCAGACAGTATGCATTTACGGCAAACTCATCATAAACCAGCGGATTCGATCCACAGTGAGCGCACGATCATAGCCTTGGGTTGCCTAGTGGCTCATTGACACGAGTTGTTGAGCTGCGTGAGGAGGATGGTGACATCAAAGAAGTTCAGCACACCATCGCCATTCAGGTCAGCTCTGGGGTCATTGCTGTTGTAGTAGTTGAGAAAGACAGTGACATCAAAGAAGTTGAGTACACCGTTTCCGTCGAGGTCAGCAAGGCATGTCAGCCGGACAACTACTGAGTCGGTGTCAGAGAAGACACGGTAGATCTGGCCACTCGGGGGGGTGGGGGTGGTCTCACTCGAAAAACTCCCGGAGATTGTTCCGCCCTCTATGACTGTCCAGGATTGTCCAAGTGTGGGGGAGTAGCCGGTGTCGAGGTTGACTTGGGCATCAGGATTCGTGGGGACACCGAGATATGCATGCGTTCTTATGGGTGGGCTGCGCTGTCGCATTGTCGTTCACCATCAGCTACACCAAGGATATTCTGCCAGTCGTGCACAGCTGCCCGAGCCATCTGCGCGCTCTCTGGCTTGCAAAGATCAACCTTCTCATCTCAGTAATCATGAGGATCGCGATCGCGTCGAGCGCGTACCTCATGCTGACAGGGATTGGCGTTATGCAGTGGAGTGCCCAGGCGATCTCGCTTTCTGATTGGGTGCTCACGGTGCTCACGGCGATTGCGCTCGCGTATGGCGTGTCGCCAATCGTCGTGCTCTCCAAGCAGTACATCAGCTCGCGTTGGAAAACGAAGCAGGGGGCTGTGGGATCTCACGAGGTGCAGGAGATGATCAACCTCGATCGGGTGATGTGGTCGGCGGTCCTCGAGCGTATCGCCGCGCTCAAGTATGAGAATCTACTCCGCTACGCCCGGAGTCCCGAGGATTGCCTCAGCACGATCACGGTCTTTGAGGAGAATAAAGAGTTCATCATGCGACGGCAGCGTGGCAAGTACACGCTCAATGGGAGCCCGAGGTGGCTGCATACCTATGTGCTCGCAGGAGATAATCACCCGATGCGTGGCGAGTACCTCGCGAATGTGCTGGGCGTGAAGAAGACGAACAAGCGCATCTTGGAACTCAAGGATCAGTCTCATGCCCCGGAACGCGTGAGGGATCACGAGGTGTTCAAGGAGCTCGCGTGCAACTACTACGGGAATCCAAAGCGTATTGATAAGCGGCCGATGCCGGAGAACTGGAAGGAGTGGGTGATCGATCCTTCGGAGATGGAGCGGTGGATTCAGAGCACGCTTCCCGATGGGGTACACCCGACTCGGCGGCGCGGCACTGAGCTGGCGATGGAGATGCTGGATGAGGAGCATGCGCGCTGGAAAGAGCGCACTGGAGGGGTGTGACAGGAGCTGGCGATCAACCTGCACTAAATGATCAGTACATCAAGTAGAGATCGTGGTCGTGTAACGATGATCTGTTGTTCGCGTTCATGTCTTTGTGTGTTGATTAAGCCACGGGCTGCTGGTCCCACGCGAGCATGGATCGCAGGCTTGATATGGTGGGAGTTGTGAATCAGTTGCGACTTAGCCGTCTGTCATCCATTGCTCAAGCCTGAGCCGATTGTCCTGCGCGTGTGTGTTCGTCCTGGTGATCCCAAGCTGGACATTGTACTGGCTTTCTGCCGCATTGATTGCGTTCGTCGCATCTTGCGGCATCTGGGCTTCGGGATCGTCGATCCGTTCGAGCGTGCGTTCGAGCTTGAGGGCCCAGGCGAGGGTCTGGGCCTCGTCCTGCGTGCTGACCGCCAGGCGGTACGCCGGGGGGAGCTTCAAGAGATCTCCTTCGACGCCAATGACTTGGGCGACCAGCCCTGCTTCGGCGAGATCCACAAGGAGCGTGTCGACAAGTGAATCGCGTGCTTGATCAATCGATGGCACGAGCGCAGCTCGTGTGCTGATTGCTTGATTCAGCAGTGCTTGGGCGTCTTCGTCATCAGGATCGGAGCGGAGTGTCGCTTCTGCCATGCGCTGATTCGTGATGGCCAGGCTGAGCTGCAGGCTGTCCCCTTGGAGCGACTGGAAGTCTGCGTAGTGTTCAGTAAGTCTAAGGAGCAGTGTGGTTACCTCGCCTCCATAGACATCCATGACGGCGAGCGCGTCTGGTGTAAATCCAAGCACGGCAGCTGCTTGAGCAACATCTCGATTAGAAGGTGGAGTGGAAGTGGCGGCATGGCAGTAGGTTGCCGCAGACAAGAGGGTGATTGTCAATAGTGTCCCGTACATGATGAGCTCCTTACTCCGAGGGTGTTGCGGATGACTACCGAAGCCGCATACCGCACTGTATACGCATGTGAAGCATGATGGATTTGTACAGGTCGATGTTGAGTGAAGATTTTATCTTCTTGGTTGAAATACCATCCTGCATGAGGAACTCAGGGTGAAGTTTCGCGTAGAGTATGAATGAGCCCATGCTTGTGTGCATGCGCTTTGTTGGCAGGCATGGGAGTGAATGCACTACACCTTGATTCAGGAACACCAGCAGCTCGCTTCATGGCGTGCTGCTTTTTCTCGTGGTTGATTGGAGCATGATGATGCAGGAACGGAACAAGCTCGGCGGTGTCCTTCGATCGGTGTGCGGCGGGGCGGTCAGCATGATCGAATCCTCCAAGGCATTGCAGGTGAAGCCTGCGATGGCGTTGATGATGCTCGTGAGCAGCATGGCCTTGGTCTCCAATGTGCACGCGGGTGATGACGGGGCGTCTGAAGATTCCTCAGCTGCAGCAGCTGATGAAGAAGGCAGCGATTGTGGTGATTGCGAGAAGAAAGCCACAACGGATCAGAATGAAGGCGATGTGTGCGACGACGAGAGCGACTGTGATAAGTGCTCCAGCAATAGTCCGGATGACGAGGATAACACGGATCAAACCGGCGATCAGAATCCCGCGCCAGTGACATCGGACACAGGCGAGAAATGGGAGATCGCACACGACCTCGTCGTGAAGCTCCCGGGCCGTGACTTCCGATTGACGCGGCAGTATTCAAGTGATCCAAGGCTGGCAAATAACCCGTATGCGACGCCATACATGCCTGACCGATACATGCCTCCGCTGGATGGTAACAGTTCGTATTGGCCAAATACGCCAGGGTCCGCGAACTACCTTATTCGTCCAGGTCGATACTCGAATGGTAACGCTGCTGGGGCACCACCCGCTCCAAATGTCGGGGCTGGCTGGGGTTTTTCGAATCTCAGATCTGTTTCGATTGATCAGAGGCAAGGTTGTGTGTACACGCCGAATACTAGTGGTCCGAGCGGGACGGTGAGCTCCCAGTTTGTCGCTTCAGCGGCTTGGGTGATTCGACCAGGTCGTAAGCCCCGCATGATGAACTTGCCGCTAGACATCACCGCTGACAGCATCAAGATTAGTGATCCTGCGAATGGCCCAGGGAATCAAAGCTTCCTCGTATATGACGACTTTGAGCGTACCGTAATCGGGACGCAGTATGCTTGCATACCTAACGGTGGCCATGCCGCAAATTTTTTCTTCAGTGGTACGGTGCGTTTCCAGGAGCCCGGCAAGTGGGCTCAAGAGTTCGTGATCGACAAGAGCTCCGGGTTCATCTCCCTTGACGAGGACGAGTACGGCAATACTCGGCACTACATCGACTACGACTCTGATCTGGTCCCTGACGCGATTCTTCTCAACGCGAAGGATCCATTCATCAATGGTGACAGGACGAATCCAAACGCGCCAGCGGATAGTAATGCAGATGCTTGGATCGAGCTCTACTGGGCAGACACAACCGGTAGCGCTCCGAAGCCCAAGCTGGCGCGAGCCGAGGTTTATCGTCCTAACGGCAGCGGAGGTTCTATCTGCACACAGTATGTGAAGTATCTATATCTCGGTAACAGTAGCACGAAGATCAAGCATTGGGACAGGGACTTCGATCTCCAATCGAGCGATGACGCGGGCTATACCGATTTGCCGAATGTTACAACCCCATCGCTGGATCTCGGCCGAGATGGTGATCTCGTCCAAGTTGAGGTATACACGGCGGTCGATCTGAATGACTTGAACTCTTTCGGGACTGCTCCCAATGAGTGGCGAGCAAAGGTGACGCAGTACCGATACCACGACACGATGGCCATGGTTCCGCAGTCTGGCGACATCCGGTTGCGTACCGGTGGGCTTGATCACCAGCTGAAGATGGAGATCATGCCACAGCAGCTCGAGTTTGCTGTTCAGCAGCACATTGTGTATTTGGCTCAAGGCGGCACGGTTCCTACACCTGACTACACCACATTGGTGACGAACTCGTATCATCTCTTAGAAAAAGATGATGGCGACACCGTGTTCACAGAGTTGGTTGATCAGTCAACGATTGATGTTGGCATGTACGAGGTTGCTTCGAAGATCATCTCGTACGATAAGGGGCAGGCGGTTGATCATCTCTGGACTTCTCAAAGCCCTGTTGAGCGTCAGTTTGTGCAATCGTCGTCCGGGTGTGGTTGCGGGTCAGGCACCACCAATGCCCTGATGCGTGAGTACACCCAGATCGATAAGTGGAACGCGGGCTTCGCAGGGACCGGGACCCTTGGCCAGTCGATGCAAATCACCGAGCGCGAGGTGACGGACTTTGACAACGAACCAAGTGGCGACGGGTACCGAACCTACACAACAGATCTTGTCATGCTCGGTGAATCAGGCGACAAGCCCTACGAGTGGCTGGTAGCCACGATGGACAACGCAAGCATTGGCTTGGCCTGGGCGCATGAAACGAACTATGACTGGGCGAAGCGTGCAAAGACGGGGTATCGGACATCCTCAGCTATCGCAGGGTACACCAAGGCGACACCAACAGCTGATGGGATCTACGAAACGACCGCTCCGACGGTCACGCATGCGGGTGACAATGCCGAACTCGATAATGTTGGGCTGATAGTCGCGTTTGGCTATGAGGATGGAACGGATGACAATAATGTTGCTTTCGATAGCAATGAGAACATCAGCACCGTTTCTCGGAACGGTGATGTGGTTCGCAAGACGACGCACCGCACGGACAAGACCTACCGCAAGCATCTGGCTTCAGAAACGATCCGCAATCGTGTTGCTTCTGCAACAGCAGAGAATGACATTGAAAGATCGATTTATTCACAAGGTTTCCGTACGCGCACGCCCGGTCCAGGCGAGCCAACCGATACGGCCATGGTTGCCTGGGAGAAGATGACGGTTGAGCGTGAGCTTGCAAGCGAGAACGGTACTGGTTCCAGCGGAGGTGTCGATTACTGGAGCTTCTACAGTGATGAGGGGTTGCTCCTCTGGGAGATCGACCCAGATAAGACGCTGACCCAGTACGAGTATGACGATCATACGGGCGCACTGATCCAGATCACACGGAATGCGAATAAGCCGGATAGCGTTGAAGATGACGAGCTCCTCATCCCGAGCCCTGATCCTTTCAATGGCGCAACGACCAGCAGCGCCGAAGAGCTCGTCACGATCTACACCCGTGACGAGATGGGGCGGATCCTCTCGGTAGAGCGTCCTGGCGACGTGATGAGCTACACCGTGCGTGAGATGCGTGAAGATCCTGCGCGCCCAGGCATTCAGTATTACACATCGGTGTCTTTGCCTCATTATCTCGCTGGGACATCGAGCCCGAATCAGTTTGATGGCCCCGCTGAAGTGCATTACATGGACGCCGCGGGGACGACGACACGATCCGAGTCGTACGAGCTCGACCCGTCTGCTTCATACAATCCGAGCAATAATGCTGACTACACAGTAGGGACGCAGCTCTCGCAGTCGTTGGTGATTCAGGATCTCTCGGGCACGGTGAACAGCAGCAAGGTCTGGTGGGATGTGTCCGATGTGAACCGGTTCTATGAGACGGCCTACGAGCATGACGGCTTTGGTCGCCTGAAGAAGGTGACCGATGGGAACGGCACGGTCACGGAGACCGAGTACGATGTTCTGAACCGCCCGCTGCAGATCAGCGTGGGCACGAGCGCCGGCACGCACCCCGTGGCGTCGTACATCTATGACGCCGACTCAGCGGCGACATACTCTGGCTCATTCACGCTTGCGAACATCAAGGCTGCGCAGGGTGTTGGCAACGGCAACCTCACTGCGATCATCCAGCACGATGGCGAGAATGATCGCCTGACCAGGATCTATTACGACGAACGTGATCGCCAGATCGGCGTGATGGCGCCGGACTCGCCGTTCGTGATGTATCGGTATGACAATCTCGATCGTGTGATTGAGACGGCGTTGTACCCGGAGCTGGCGAGCGTGCCCACGGAGTCATCCGTGAAGTCCGATGCCAGCGGCGTGCTTCCAACAAGCTTCAGCTCGCAGACTCGGTCTCGCTACAGCCGTTCGTATTACTCGCAACGCGGGTATCTGTATCGGAAAGACTACAAAGTCAATCCTGCAACCGCAGGAGATTACTACCTTCAGTCCAACTACTGGTTTGACGATGACGGCAACACGATCGCGCGGTGGAACCCGAGCTCGCCAATGGTGATCACGGAGTACGATGCGCATGATCGCCCTGAGAAGGTCTTTGTGACGGATCGTGCTGGCGATAGCGAGAGTGTCTCCGGCGGCTACTACGACTACTACGATGTGATCGATTCTGCTGGAGATCATGTGCTTGAGCAGAGCGAGTTTGAGTATGACAGCGTCTCGGGTGCGGTGACGAAGGTGACTCATCGCGCTCGCCTGCACGACACGACTGCAACAGGTGACCTGTCACTCAACAGCGGCGACAACGCGATCACGACCTACATAGGCTATGTGTATGACGACGCATGGCGTCGCCAGGCAACGATCAACTTCGGCACCAACAAGACGAGTGGGCTGGCGTTCTCGGCGACCGCCGCGACGACACCGAATCTCGCGAACTACGACACGCTTGCGAAGCTCCGTCAGGCCGGAGATCTAATCTACACCTGGAACACCTACAACACCCGCGGCCTGGTTGAGGATGTGATCGGGATCCAGGAGGAGGGCACGGTCTCGACAACCTCGGCTGCGGATCTCACGACGCGATACCTATACGACGACCTGTACCGCACGGTCGCACAGGTCGAGAACATGGACGCGGTGACTTCGGTTTCGTACGATGCAACCGGCGATCGCTACACGGTATCCGGCTTCGATTACACCAAGCCGGACACAGATCGCGTGACGAGCTTCGTGTACGACGCGATGAACAATGTGACCAAGCGTGTGGCGCACCTTGCCGAAGACGACGGCAGTGGTGGCACGGATGAAGGCGTGCAGATCACCGAGTACAGCTACGGTGTTACCGCTGGCAGCACATCGAATACGATGGACTCACTGATCAACTCGAATAACCTGCTTGCAGAGGTGCGTTATCCAAGAGAGTCTGATGGGCTTCCCGGCACCACCGACGCATACAAGGTGAAGTACGCTTACAACCGTCTCGGCGAGGTGCGTGGCGCGAGCGATCAGAACCAGACGGTGCACGCGTACGGGCGTGATGGCTATGGCCGCGTGACTTCTGATTCGGTCACCTTCGGGACGGGATCACAAGTGGATACCCACATCGAGCGGATCGGCTACAGCTTTGATGTGAACGGTCGACTTGAGAAGGTTACCTCTTATGAAGATGCTGCAGGGAACACCGTGGCGGATGAGGTTAAGCTTGAGTACACCCCGCTGTGGCAGATCGAGAAAGTCTGGCAGCAGCATGATGGTGTAGTCACATCGGCTTCACCTCGCGTGCTCTACAAGTACGCAAGCTGGGACATCGATTTCACAAACGCGAATCAGGCCATGAACTACTCAAGGATGTGGACGCAGGTGTACCCGTCTGATGCTGATGGGGCGCACACGGTGTACTATCACCATGGCGAAGATGTTGAGGACGGTTCTGGCGACAATATCGATAACCGGATATCTCGATTGCTTCGTATGTCAGTGAATAGTTGGCAGGGTGGTCGAGCAGATGTGGTCAAGTATGATCGAATCGGGCTCGGGCGTGTGGCGTTGGCAACCTTGCCAAACGCGAACTCGACGGGGGGCGACCAAGACCCGAGCAACGATAACGAGGATGGGATCGTGCTTGACCGTGTCAAGGCCCATAACGGGGGCCTAACACCGGGGGCATACCCCGCGTTTGATCGGTACGGCCGAGTCATTGAGCACCGGTGGGTGAGGGGTGATGTGGGCGTCAAATCTGGCCTCGTACCAACGCGTCCTGCAGCAGTGGAGATTCATCACACATACGATCGCATGTCGAACAGATTGACATACAACGATCAGCGTGAAGGGATTCGACTGCCGATGACGCAGCGAGACTTTGACTACGATGGTTTGAACAGGCTTACGCAAGAGGCCCGCACGGATCCGACTGCGGTAGATTCGAGTTACTCTGTAGATTTCAAAAGCCAAGAGTGGAATCTCGACATGCTCGGGAACTGGCGGAGTGTCACCACGGATGATGATGGCACGAGCGGGTTTAGTAGTGCGACAGATACCTTCGACTCAAGGGCGTTCAACTCGGCAAATGAGATCGATAAGATCTCGAGCGTTCAGTACGATCGAACGGTCCGGAAGGGTCTTCAATCTCCGACATACTACGATTACGACTTTGATGATAATGGAAACATGACTGCTGACCGGAAAGGCAATGTGCTCCCGGCGGGTGGTGATCCGATGGCTGGGCTCAACCACACGTATGACGCTTGGAATCGTTTGGTGAAGAGTGTCTACAACCCTCTGAGTGGCCCGGACTTGGATGTCGCCAAGTACACCTACAACGGGCTTGGCTGGCGCACAAGCAAAGAATTGGACATCTCGACCGGTGCGTATGACGGTGTGATGGATCAGAAGCGATACTTCCTCTACAACGCGAGCTGGCAGATGGTCGAGGAGCACATCGATACGAACAATGATGACTCAATCGACTGGAAGTCACAGCAGTTCTGGGGGGCGAGGTACATCGATGACGCCATCGCCAAGCGAGTGGATCGCGATGCCAACGATAACTGGGCTGACGCAGGGACCACACGCTGGTATCAGCTGAGTGATTCACAGTTCAGCATGGCTGCGATTCTTAACGATGATGGCGAGGTATATGAACGGGTGCACTATGACGCGTATGGGAATGCAGAGCATCGATTCCCGCTCGACAAAGATGATTCAAAGCATATCGATGGTATGGAGCTGGCGGCTTCCTATAGCGGGTTGGGGACTGGGTCAACCGGTTACGACCCAGACATGGATGCCAACATGGATGGGTTAGTTAATGCGTATGACGGTGCAGTCGTCTATATCCATGGTCTCAATATCGCGAGCAGTATCGGTGATGGTTGGATCTCTGCGATAGATTCGAGTAGCGGGCCGGACAATAGCATCGGGTACGCTGGGTATGTGTTCAATCCTGAACGGGAAGACTACGCCGTGCGATTCAGGGTGTATGACCCCCAGCTGGGAAGATGGCTCACGAGAGATCCGATCGGGTATGTCGATGGCAGCTTGTTGTTTGAATACTCTCGGTCTTCCCCGGTTGTGAATCAAGATCCATCTGGGCTAAAAATTACTATCAACATGAATAAGAAGAATACTAGTACTGTCGTGGATGCGATGAATAAGATGTGCCCTGAGGGTCAGTTTAAGGTAGATGATGACGGCAAGGTTGTTCCCGAGAACAAAGAGTTTTTGGAATGCGAAAGCTTGAATGAGGAAGATTCAAACCCCAAACTCTGCGATTGTCTGCGTCAACTAATTAAATCTGATAGGGATATCCGGATTGAGAAGAATGTTGACACATCGGGCCTAACTCCCGTGTTGATCAATAATGACGAATGGGACCCTGATGATGACAAAGATCCGGCTGGAGATGGGGTGATTCGACTTGGTAAAGGGCTTGGGCTGAATAAGAATGAGGGCTATCCAGGTTATTACAATAATCCCGGTGACAATAGGTTGATGAAGCCTTGGAACATCAAGATCGTTCCTTGGGACACAGCTATTGCGTTGGCGCATGAAATGTGCGCACATGCGCTAGATGGGGGCAAGCATCCTATGACTCCTGCGGGGGAACTAGATAAAGATGCGTATACTGAAGATGATCCAATCATCAAGAAAGAGAACGAGTATCGCGAAGAGCTTGGGCCTGGATATGGTGTTAGGACGGGAACGTGAGTCATGGTTAAATATCGAGTGATGGTTGCAATGTCATTGGTAGTATCGCTAACAGCTGGTTGTGGGCGGGTTCTAAAGGAGAGCTGCTTCGGGCGAGTTGGGCCAAGGAGTTCTGTTGTGTATACAATGTCTGAATTTGATATCTCGCTCGTCAGGGGGATCGTCCTGTATTCCGGTGAGGAGATGATCGCAGTTATTGAACCTCATGGCGTTGTTCTTCAAGCGGATGGGTCTATGTACGGCGGGTGGCGTCGTATAGATTTCGAGGACAATGAGGCAATCAGTAGGTGGGGTAGAGATGTCTCGATTATGCTACGGGCAAGACTTGCGTCTAGTGATGATGAGCTGTATTTGCCAGGATCGCAAAAATATATTCATATTGGATACGGGTCGTCAGATAATCTACTTGCAATTGTTCAGTCAAGTGATTCAGGGGCTCGGTTTGACTGGAAGTACTACGCAGGTGCAGGGGAAGTTGCCTCTGGAGAAGTTGGTTGGATTTTGAGGGAATAGATGTTTGGTTGCAAATTTGTTGTTTGGATTCAAACTCGCGTAGGGTCCAAAAACTCGGCCGAGGTGAAATCTGAGTGGGTTCATCAGGTTGCGTTGATTGCAGATCACTATTTACGCACGATAACATCCGCGGATCATGGCTTGAGATGTGGGAGAGTGGGGCAGTCAGGCCACCCGGCGGTACGAGCGGATCAACCCGCCGAGTTGACGCCAAATGCGCCTAGTATGTCGGTCATGGCTCGCGTAGATAACGGGTCGCGGTCGTGGATCAGGTATCTGTAGTGCCGCAGGAATCCATCGAATCCATCGAGCTGCCGACGCAGCACATTGCACACCCACTCGCCGGACGGCTGATCGCTGATGCCGACGATCTCGACGCGGCGTGTTGCGAGATCGATCACGAAGAGCACATTGAACCGGGTGAGTCCCTTCCTGGTCCATGCCTCGACGGTGAAGAAGTCCATCGCGGCGATGACGCCCCAGTGCATCTTGAGGAACTCAGCCCAGGTAATGTGTTTGAATCGTGTGGGTGCGGGCTCAAGTCCATGCTCTTTCATGATGTTGGCGATGGCGGTGCGGGCGACGCGGTGACCAATCTTCCGCAGCTCGCCCTCGATCCGCTCGTAGCCCCAATTCCGGTTCGCGGTGGCCATCAGGACAATGAGTTGCCGGATTTCTCCCATGGTCCTGGGCCTACCGACTCTGCGTGATTTGCTCCCGTCATACTTCTGGGCGATGAGTTTGCGGTGCCATCTGAGGATGGTGTCCGGAGTGACGATCGAGCAGACCTCAGCCAGCGCCTTGCGTCCGATGGCCTTGCCGAGCACGGCGAGCCGCCTTCGTTGATCGTCATTGAGTCTCGGACGCTTGCCACCGAGTTGATTGCGAAGGGTCTCGTTCTCCGCCTTGAGATACTCGATCACTCGCTGCTGGTGCTCGTTTAGCACGCCGGCGAGGATGATGCTGAGGAGTTGCCACGGGTAGAGTGTTGGTCGCATCGGGGAGGATATGACTAAAATTGTGAGCTACTGGACTTTGGCTGAGTTTTGGACCCTACGCCATACCTTGCTCCTCACATGCCTGATTCCCTCGCTAGTGTATGAATCCCATTCGACCCTTGATCACGAGATCTGTGAGTCTCGTCCAGTCGGATTGAGTGTCCTGTGTCTAGTACTGCTCGATTACCCGCTGCTCTTCAAGTGCCTGTCATTTGGGGCAACTTCGTTGCCTGATCGCTCGTATACTTTTCGTGTTGTTGAAAGGGTGATGATGCGATCTAGAGCCGCCATAGTGATGAGTTGTGTAGTGGTTTGGGGTCCAGCACCGGCCTCAGCCGAGGTATCTCAACCATCGCGTGAGGAAACCGATGGCGTGAAGATCACCTCTAGAATCGAGCTCGCGCGATTAGTGGATCTTGCGGCACAAATGAACAGCGTCGAGATTGAGTACCCAACCCGGACTCTCGACAGCATCTCGCTGACTTTTCGACTCACGCATGAGCTGACCCCGTTCGAGCTCTGGGATTTATGTCTCAAGAGCTTGCACAAACACGGGTACACGATCATCCGGTTGGACGGAGAGCGGGGCGTGTACTCGGTCGTGAAGATCGCAGATGCGGCAAAGGAAGTGCTGCCCTCGGATTCGCTTGAGTTGACTGGGCTGGTGCCCGGGTATCAGGCGGTGATTGTTCCCCTTGAGCGTCTGCGAGTGGAAAACACCATCGCACGCATCAAGTCAATGGTACCAGAGAGTGAGAAGATCAGGATCGACAAGCTCGATGGCGTGAATGCAGTGCTTGTCCGGGGTGTTGTCGAGCGCGTTGAAACGGTCGTCGAACTCGTGCGTCGCTTTGATCAAGAATCGAGCCCGATGGGGTTGCTGACGATTCGGGTTGAGCATCGAACTGCGGTCGATGTCACTGCGGAAGTGAACGCGATTATCAATTCACTGAAGACTCACAACGGCGACTCGCTCGAAAGCGTACTCGTAGCTTCTGCGGATGAGAATCTGATCCGTGTCTACGGCCCAGAGGGCGAGCAGGGGCGGATACTCGAGCTGATCCGCGAAGCTGATCGAAAACAGGACTTGCGGACCGAAGTTATTGATCCTCGAGGTTATCCGTTGGAGACTGTGGCGTCGTTCCTTGAGTCGATGGCCAAGGATCCTTCTGCTCGCGGTTCGGGTGAAGCATGGCGTGTCGTTCAGGACCCGCTCACCAACACCCTACGCGTCACTGGAACCCCAGCAGAGCTTGATGCCGTTCATGCAGCCCTCGATCGGCTTTCCGATATCCCCCCCGAATCGCAGCGTGTCATCCGTATGATCGAAGTGCACAATCGCGAGGCGAGCACGGTGCGAGACTTAGTTGGGCAGCTGCTCAACGCGCAGCTTCTCGGCGGGAGTCGGAGCAATGCACCGGCGGGGCAGGCAGATGGGATCGAGTCATCGAGGCCGGCGTTTGATTCGCGCGTGGGTGATAAAGAGCGAGGTGCGGATGAACGCGACCCATCATCAGATCTCGATCTTGCGGTTGATGAGGAACTCAATGTCATCATCGCGACCGGATCGCCGCGCCGGATTGAGCAGCTCGAACAGTTGGTCAAGCAGCTCGATGTGCGCCAGCCGCAGGTGCAACTCGAAGTCATCCTTCTGAGTCTCTCTGAGAGTGATACCAAGGACTTTGGAGTTGAGTTGGCAGGAGTAATCGACACGGGCGATACGCTGTTCGGGCTCGGATCTCTCTTTGGCCTGAGCTCGCTCTCGCCGACGAGCAGTTCTGTCGTTCCCAGCGGGGGCGGTGGATCAGGCCTGATCCTCTCGCCGGGTGAGTTCAGTGCGGTGATCCGTGCGATTGAGACCGTGAACTCGGGGCGTTCCGTGACCATGCCTTCGATCGTGGTGAACAACAACCAGACCGCGACCCTCAATAGCACGACTACGCAGCCGTACTTGACTACATCGATTACCGATGGTGGTACCCAGACATTTACGCGAGGCGGTTCCGCATCTGCCGGAACGACCATCAATGTGAGCCCGCAGATCGCGGCCGGTGATCAGATCGTGCTCGATTACTCGTTCACGCTCAGCTCGTTTGTCGGCGAATCCTCCGCCGATGGTGTTGAGCCGCCGACTCAGCAGACTTCGCTTAACAGCATCACCACCATCCCGGACGGCTACACGATTGCGCTGGGTGGGATCGAGAGCACATCGGAGGGAGACTCTGATACGAAGACCCCTTTCCTTGCAGACATCCCACTGCTTGGTGAGTTGTTCAAGTCGCAATCGGACTCCACGAGTCGCTCGCGTTTCTATGTGTTCATCCGCGCGACGGTGATGCGGAGCCCGAACTTCGAGTATCTTCGGTACATTAGTGAAGAACTCGCCGATGAGGTCGGAGTGGATGATGGCTGGCCAGAGGTGCAGCCGAGGATTATCCGGTGAGCGTGGCTGAGGTTGAAAGCAAGGGTGTGCTGGTCCTCGAGGGATATAGGCATCGTGCTGACCGCGCGTTCCTCAATCAGGTTACGCACGATTTTTCCCGGGAGCACTTGGTCATATGGGTAGAGTGTGGCGATGAAGTCGTCGCGGTGCATGCAAGCCAGACCGATCCAGCGGCCATCCACAATGTCTCGGTGCTGCTCCGGCGGTGGCCTCAGAACCAGATCGCAGATCCAGCGGTTATCGCGGCATACATTGACGCCCAGTATGCGGATCAAGCATCAAACGAGACGGTACACACAGACGAGATCGAGCACGACGCGGAGATTGATGACGCGATAGATCGTCTGGTCCGTGCATCGGATGCAGACTTGCTCTCAACATCGGGCAAATCACCCATTGTCCGGCTCATCGATGGACTCTTGTTCGAGGGGATCCGGAGGGGGGCGAGCGATATCCATTTCCAGCCAACCGCGACTGAGTTGCTGGTTCGGTTCCGCATCGATGGGGCGCTGCTGAACACCAGATCGCTCCCCGCTCGCTACGCATCTCCAATCGCCAGCCGCGTCAAGGTGATGGGGCACATGGATATCGCTGAGACCCGCACCGCCCAAGATGGGCGAGCGAGTGTGACGATCGGGCAGTCTGAAGGGGGAGCAACGCACGAGGTCGATCTGCGCATCAGTTCGTTGCCGACGAGCGACGGCGAGCGCGTGGTGATCCGGTTCCTCGATTCGAATCAAGGACAAAGGCTCGCAACGCTTGATTCCATTGGGATGCCGTCGGATATCCTGGCGAGCTACCGAGCGGCTGCGAGTCGACCCAACGGCATTGTTTTGCTCACCGGCCCGACAGGGTCGGGGAAGACGACGACCCTCTACGCGACACTCCGTGAGCTGGCGTCGACCGGGGGGGCGATCGGGGGCGGTGATTTGAACATCATGACAATCGAGGACCCGATCGAGTACCGCCTCAACGCGTCAGGTCTCTCGATCTCGCAGAGCCAGGTGAATCGCAAGAAGGGCATGACATTCGCATCTGGTTTGCGTCATATCTTGCGCCAAGACCCGGATGTCGTCATGGTGGGGGAGATCCGCGATGCGGAGACAGCCAAGATCGCGATCCAGTCCAGCCTGACGGGGCACCTGGTGTTCTCGACCCTCCACACAAACGATTCGGTCAGTGCGCCGCCTCGGCTGATTGATCTTGGGATCGAGCCGTACCTCATCAGCGCTTCGCTGAGTGCGGTTCTCGCTCAGCGGCTCGTGCGTGTTCGGCACTTGCCGTGTGGCGGTGAGGGATGCGACGAGTGCATGCACAGTGGCTACTTTGGGCGCACCGGGATCTTCGAGCTCTTGCCAATGACCGAACCCATCCGAGAGCTCGTATCAGCTTCAGTATCGGCGGGTGAGATTCGGACACAAGCACAGCGAGCGGGCTGGAGGTCTTTGCGATCTGACGGCCAACGATTGATCGATGAGGGACGCACGACGCGGACCGAGATCGAGCGGGTCGCGGTTGACCTTGGTGATGCGGACACCGAGGCGGAGGTGGTGGGGTGAGTACCTGGCGATACACAGCCCGTGATGCGAAGACCCTTGAGATCCATACGAGCGTGATCCAGGCGGATACGGATGCGGCTGCGCGTGCGGCGCTCCGCAAGGCTGGGCTTCGGCCGATTCAGGTTCGCCCGATTCGAAGCAAGCGTATTGCATCGTTCCCATTCAAAGACTCAATGCATCGCCATATGCGTTCTCGGCGAGTCCATCTCAAAGCGGATTTCTACGACGCGCTGTCGATTTTACTGGCTGCGGGCATCCCGCTTGCGACGGCGATCCGCACTATGGGACGATCACGCACCGGTCGTCGTCAGCTTGTCTCGCTTACTTACTCGATCGCGGATGGGATTCAAGAGGGACGGCGCCTGAGTGAATGCATGGCGGATCACCCGGATTGGTTCGACGCATCAGAGATTGCCATGATTGAGGCGGGGCAGCGCACCGGCGAGATGGGGTCGATCTTGCGTCGACTGGCTGAGCGACAAGCGAGATTTGGTGAACTCTCATCGAAGCTCATCGGGGCGTTGTCGTACCCGATGCTTGTGGGCGTCATCGGCATCGGCGTGACATTGTTCTTGAGTGTGAAGACTCTTCCTGAGCTAACCGAGATCCTTGATGAAGCACAGATCCAACCGCCTGGGTTGACACTCTGGGTCATGAATGCAGGGCAGTTCGCGTGGGCGTATGGCATGTGGCTTCTTATGGCGTGCGCGGTCATTCCAATGATTGCGGTGCTGATCGTGCGTGGGCTTCCTGAGGGCTTCAGGCATGTGTGTCAGCAGTTCTGCACGCGACGGGTTCCGGCGGTGTTTCGTCGGATGAAGACCGCGGACACGATGCTCTCACTCGCTGAACTCCTCGAGACAGGTGTTCCTTTGGTGGATTCAATCCGTGTGGTCTCGCCAACGATGCGTGGGATTCACGGGCGGTTGCTAGCCCAGGCACTGATCCAGGGGGCCGATCGTATTGAGCAAGGCGAGCCCGTTCTGGGCCTGTTTGAGGATGAGCTCTGGTTCAGTGAGGAGCATCGCCAGATGATGCGGGCGGGCGAGGCTGCGGGTGAGTTGCCAAGAACACTTTCAAGGATTGGAGAGCTCGATTTTCGGGCTTCGCGTCGCATGCTCGATCGATTCGCATCCATGCTCGAACCCGCTGCGATTGTCTTTTTAGCTATACTGGTAGGCACGGTTGTGATGGCGGCGGTGCTGCCTCTGATTCGGTTACAGGATATCGTCGGATGAAGAAGAATGACTCAGACAGCAAGCATGTGCACAGGGTACAGGCTCGTCGGGCAATGACCTTCGTGGAACTACTCGCCGTGCTCGTGATCCTTGGCATGGTGGCCGGGGTGTTTACGATCAGCATCGCTGGGCGTTTTAATACGAGCAAGCGTGAGTTGGCGAAATCACAGATGGGGCTGATCAGCGGAAATATCGAGAGTTACTACACGATCAAGAACGAGTATCCCAGCGGCGATATGGGGTTGGCGCTGCTCACGGAGCCCCATGCGAGTCCATCGGATGCGTACTACATGAAGCCAGACCAACTGCTCGATCCTTGGGGCAACATGATCTACATTGAAGCTCCTGCGCGGGACGGGCATCCATATGAGTTGGTGAGTTTCGGCGCTGATGGGCAGCCTGGTGGGACGAACGAGAATGAGGACCTGCGTTCACTGAGCATGCGGGATTGAGTATGCAAAACCAACGGTCCAGCTCGGCGTACACGCTGATCGAGGTGCTCGCGGTGATCGTGCTCATGGGGCTCGTAGCGGCCGCGTTGGTGCCATCTCTGGCTCAGACTTCAGCGCGAGCAGATCGAGCACGCTTACTCGCGGATGTGGTGCACCTGGATACGCAGGCGAGGCAGCTTGCTTCGACCGGTCAGGTGCATTTGATCCGATGGGAATCCGAGCGTGTAACTCTGCGGACTCCATCCGTCACATCTTCAAGTAGCTCGGTGATCAAAGAGATTCAGATTCCCGACCACTTTGAGATCGAACGGATTGACAATGAGCGAGATCTCGTATTCAACACACTCGGTCAATCCCCCAACTACACGGTGGTTGTTCGGAGCGACTCATGGGCACAGGTGATTGCGTTTAACGGCCGCAGTGGTTGGTACAAACTTGAGACGCTCAATGACTAAACGAGGTTTCACGTTATTGGAACTGCTGCTGGCAATCGTGCTTCTCGCTACTGTTGTTGCTGTCTGTGTGCCCTATCTTCGAGGTTATCGCAACGATAACGATCTGACGGAGCAGAGCAGGTTCTTTGTTCAAGCTTCACAGGCGGTAAAGTTGCGGTCAGTTTCGACGCATGGATCACTGACGATCGATGACCAAAGAGCGCTCGCGACAGAGCAGGGTTGGGTGTGTGAACCAGTCGAATCAATGACTCTTCAGCGTAAGAGAGAGTCACTTGAGGGCGAGTGGGTGCTGATCCGGAGCGGTCATGCTATGTCGGTGCATTGGGTCGCGCCCTTGGATCGGGAGGAGGGCCCGTGATCATCATACGCTGGCCGAGGCTGCCCATCCGTCGAGGGTTGACCCTTATCGAGATGCTCGTCGCGCTCTCGTTGATGGCGGTGCTCGTCATAGTCTCGGTGTCATGGATGTCTCACATCATGAGCAGGATGAAGCTTGATGAAGAGCGTGCTCGATGGGATCTGGCCGCTCAGCGGACACTCGATCAGATCACACATGATCTCGTCAACTTGGACATGATCATCGATTCCCAGCATCGCACGGCTCGTGTGCGCGTTGAAGATGGGACGCTGATCGTTCGGACAGTACAAGATGGGGTTGGTGTCGAGGTTCGGTATGTCTTTGACGACTCACTCGGTATGCTCAATCGTGAGACACAGGATTCTCCGGGTAATAATCCAATCTCCCCAGCGCTGCTCGGCATGGTGCAGTCTTTCGAGGTGGTCATCGATCATCCTAATGGAAATGTGTCGTATCCGACCCTCCGTGTCGATCTCGTCGCGGTTGACGGTCAATCGCACACGCGATGGTTCCTGTTGGCGCAGGAGGATGTTCGTCAATGAACTCCAGGCGTGCGGCCGCCATCCTGCTGGTGCTGATGACCTCGACGGTGCTGATTGTCGGAGTCTCGATCATCGCTCGTCTGCACACAACTCGAGCAATCGCTTCCCATCAGAATCACGACTTGATGCTCTGTGATCAGATTCTTGCATCGGCCCACGAGCCCATCCGCTATTGGTTAGAGCATCAGGCGAGCACTATTGTCATCGATCCTTCTCTCGGTGCGCCGATTATCTCGTTTGTCGACGACAGCTTCGGGACTGAAGGTTTGCGTGCGCGTGTATTGATCTCAGCATGGGATCAGCAGGGCATGTGGCCTGGCAACTGGGCAGACATCGGGCTCGATCCACCTGCGGAACCAGACTCCGTTGGCGGATCGGTCCATCATCTCGGGGAGTTCGATACTGAAAGCCGTGTGTATCCCGATCATCACAAACCTTTGATGCTTGGCGGAGTCGTTGCAACGCATAACCCTTGGCCAGCCCGGTCAGGTCGGACGAGATCGCGGGGCATTGCCTCGATCAATGTGAACACCGCCCCCGAGGCGCTGATCAATCAGCTCTTGGCGAGATTAGACCTTGGCAACCTCGATGAAATCATCGAGCAGCGGAAGCGGGGTGAGTTCATCGCGATGAGTCAGTCCGCTCGCAATGAGGTTGGTGAAGAGATCATGCTGGTCAGCTTCAGCCGTGTATGGTCGTTCAGGATCGAGGTTTCTGTAAACCAGGTTACCCGGAGTCACTGGTGTGTGTACGCAAATCAGGGTGGGCAATGGCAGCTCGTGCAGCGTACAGTAATCGGTGAATCGAGCCATGAATAGGCATCTGGTGAGCCATGTTGGCATCCGAGTTTCGATGTGCATGCTTCTGCTTGCCGTCGCTGTCTGGTCGATTTGGTCCAATGAGCTAGGCCATAGAGAGTTCAATCTCGATGAAGCTCTGCGTGTCACGGCGAATCCAGACCTGAATACTCAGTCGAGTTCAGTAGCCACAACCGTCGATCCTGCCGCGTTTGATGTCACGCTTTGGTATACCCCGCCAGAACCGAAGCGACCAGAAGTGCGAGCTCCTACTCCTGAGCCCCGATTTAGTCTCCAGCTCATGGCGATCTCTGGCTCACGCAGTGATGATGGACTATCTGTGCGAACAGCGATCATTTACGACCCGGAAGTGGATGAGGCGTTCAGACTGCGTGTGGGCGATCAGGTTGGTAGATTTACAGTAAAGCAAATCTCCGATGACTCTGTCGAGCTATTGCTAGGTAATCGTCGTGTGGTGCTTGAGCTTGAGGGTATGGAGGGCAAACCGTGATCGTCGCAGAGATTCCACTCGAATCATGCATGTTCGCGAAGCTCCCCATACCAAGCGGAAGAGGGCGAGTTCGCTACCAAGAGCTGCTGTACGCATTCGAAGCCCTGCTCCCACTCCCGATCGAGGAGTGCCAGATCGTGTTCGCCAATGCTACTGATGGAGTAGTCGCTTGCGCGTGTCGAAAAACAGATCTTGAGTCAGTTCGCAGCACCGCAGAAGCCGCGGTTCCCCGTGAGCTGCCCGCTTGGATCAGTTCGCAAGATCCTGAACTTGTTTGTCGACAACTCAACCTGCTCAGCGGCGATTTGGGGTCGATGATCCGTGAGCGCCGGCATGGCCGCACGGTTCTGATTGCTTCTGTCGTACTTCTCGCAGCAGCAGGGATCTTTGCTTCTTCCGCATTTCATCGTGCCAGCAAGCTGGAGCATCAGGTAGATGAAGTACGGGGGGACATCGACGCCTTGTACCGGATTGTCCTTCCCAAGGTTGATGGCCTGGCGCAGCCTGACTCGATCCGCTTCGCGACCATCATGAACCAACTCAACGCTTCTAGGACAGGAGTTGTACACAGCGCAGAGCATGAACTCATAGAAGAGCTGGCATCGCTCGTTGGGGAATGGCCGGCTGAAGCAATGGCACAGGTCAGGTCGCTCAGGATTGACCAGAGCGGCGGTCAACTCGAAATCACGCTCCCCGATAATCAGCACGCTTCAATGCTGCTATCGCATATCACCAACATGCAGGGGTGGGAAGTTCAATCACGAAGCACGAGACCCGCCGCCAATGGAAGCATGGAGTTGTCGGTTCAAATCAGAAGGGTCTCATCGGAGGCGAGCGATGCGTAACTCCGGGAGCATCATTCTCGCGATCTGCATTGTTTCCTGCGGCAGTGTGAGCTGGATCTCATGGGATCGTCTGTCATCTGCTCGTTCAGAGTATGCATCAGCAATTGATCGGCGAGCGGTACTCGCTGAGCAGGTTCGCAGGTGGCAAATACTCAGTGTGCAGCAGCCCGATACGCTCTTTGGTCAGAGGCCAGAAGCTGACTTTGAACAGCGGATATCAGCCACCATTTCCGGAGCAGGGCTTCCCAGGGGAACCCGCTATGCATCCAGTGTCAATGCTGATCGCGAGCATAGGGATAAGAACAGGCAGCCAACCGGGATGCGCGAACAAACCGCATCGGTCGAGATCGCCAATCTATCTCCGAGTCAGGTAGGACGGTTCTTGTCTCACTGGCAGGAAGAACAATCCCTGTGGGTGCCAACACATATCCGTCTCACACATGATCAGCGAATCGGGAATCACTATACTCTGCACCTTGAATGTGTCGCGGTGTACCACGGGCAGGGAGGAGATCCATCATGAAGACTCTGTTGATCTATGCGGTTCTGATCGGGTTGTCATTCTTGATGGGTGCATGTGGAGCGGTGCCGGTTCGTGATGATTCGAATGAGACAGCTTCATCAGCTCGAAACCAGCAGCTTGCAGCAGAGCTTACAGCGGAAGCGAGTCACCTGCTCGTGACTGATCCTCAAGAAGCGATGAAACTCCTGCGACAGGCTATTGAAGCTGACCTCTTCCACGGCCCAGCCCATAACAACATGGGTGTGATTCTCCTGAACCAAGGCGAGTTGTACAAAGCGGCTGAAGAGTTTGACTGGGCTCGCCGGCTAATGCCTGGGCACCCAGACCCGAGAATTAATCTGGGAATAGCGCTTGAACGAGGTGGAAAGATCGACGACGCGATTGAAGCCTATTCGTCCGCGATTGAGGTCTACCCTCGGCATCTCCCCGCAATCCAAGCGCTCGCGAGGATCCAGTTTTCTTCTGGAAGGGTTGATGACTCAACAGAGGAGCTACTTCGAGAGATCGTAATGCGAGGCACTCCCGAATGGAGAGCATGGGCGATTGCTCGTCGACATGAACGATGAAAGATGTTCATGCATCGTGAGACTATTGACTACAGCAGAGGCACGCAAGGATGTACCTTTTCCAACTTGTGTTTCGTGATTTGATAGCGACGGTGGCTTGGCAAACCAATCATGGGTAAGACGGAGCTGAGGTATCGCTACCCTTTGATGATCGTATGTACTTTAATCCGTGAGTGATCCGGCTATGGTCACAGTTGGCTTGGTGTTTGAGCAAAGCGGATCATTTCGCTCATGATCGGCGATCTATCTGTGCTTGAAATCGCTCGATGCTGGTGAGGACTGAGAAGCATTTGTTTGCGAGTAGAGTTCATAACGTGAAGTGACATGCCGACAACAGTCTCTTCGGTACGCCCGAAACGATTGGCTAGCTCCTAGAGGAGAGATTCTGTCGAAACTACTCGCAAGTCCTTCTTCACTGCGAGGGCAGGGTGGCCGAGCAGAAGCAAGTTCGCATCAATTTGAATAAGCGAGAGATGCTTAATCCAGAAAGCTTGCATCGATTTTGCTGTTGTCACTGATGTGCCTACGGATGGTCTCAGGATTGTGCCCAGTAGCCGAGTGCTTTGTGATAGCCCATGTCACCGAGAGTGATTGTGTAGCAGGAATACTCTCTAGTGGATTTTGGGTGCAACGAACTGTATGAACAGAGCATTTGCGTACGCTTAGTTGCTGAATGCCCCTCGCACGGCATCGAGGTTGTAGAGTAGATTGGAGCGAGCCTGCTGCACCGCAGGGAGGTTACGGTAGCGGCTGAGGGCGAGTTGGGTATCTGCATCGGGCTGCTCGTTGTTAGCCTGCGCACGCTGCTCTTGAGCAAGCGCCGAGGCGATCTCCGCGAAATCCTCGTCGCGCAGGTCCGCGAAGCGGAACTCCACCGGGACAAATGCTGCCTGTCCCGTGGGTTCGCAGACACGGGAGACTTGCTGCAGATTCGTTCCAGCGGGAAGCACCCTCTGTCGGATCTGCGCTTCAGTCTGGTCAATACTCTGGAGTATCGATGTTGCCTGTGATTGCAGCTCATTGATCGATGCCTGGAGCTGCTGCTCCTCGATCGGGTTTTCGGCAAACCGGATGGCACCACGATCGGTCTTGAGTGCTGAAACAGTTTCTCTGTGTTGAAGTTGTAGGGTCCGGAGAGAAGAAACCAGATCGGTTTCCTCGTCGAGCGAGTTGAACACGGCGTTCACCTGATGGCCTTGCACGCCGAGAGCGGCGAGTGCTTCTGGTGTAAGACCGAGCTCGAGGCAGAGCATCTGGTGATTGATATCGAGGGTCTCGATAGATGTGTCCATGCTACTGTTCGTGGCATTCGCTGATGTGTAAACAGTTGTGGCTGCGGCAGCTGCGACTAGTGTCGGCGCTACGATCGCGTTTCGGAGGGTGTGCTTGCGTGCGGGCATTCGATTGGGCCTTTCCAGAACATTGGTATGCATGTACGGAGAATCAATACGCAAGATATCGAGGAGGGATCGGGCACGCAAGCGAGTTAGAAAGATTGCCTTCGATTGGCATCCACAATTTCGTGTTGCCGGGTTGCTCTCCTGGTTGTCTCTCAGTACGCTGGTGCCACACTTTGATTTTGTTCACAGGCTCGTGAACACTTCACCCCACCTATGCGAACCTGCTGTATGAGTTAACCCCGATTGCGATAGCGATTGTTCTTGTTTGCTGAGGATGTGATGATGAATGATTTCGTATCTCGTAGTTCGCGGTTGGGAGTGCTCTTTCTGCTTGCGTTGGCGATGCTTCTGCCTGCAGCGACTGCGATGGGGCAATCCTCTTGCCCTTGCGATTGCAGCGAGGATGGGATGGTGCCAGGCAATGTGACGGTCTCGGTCACGATGAAGGCGACTCGGTACTGCGGAGAGGGAAACACGGTTGTGGCCTCGGTCGTCGACATGAGTGGTGATGTCGAGATCTGTGGGTCATGCTCGGGTGCGGTCATTCCGATCGAAGGCACGGTTTCGTCCACATCATTCATTGAGGGGAACTGTGAGTTTCCCGGCGACACAACCGAAGACGATGCGACAGGCGTGGCAGTCGTTACCTACAACTCCACGACGGGTACATGGGGAGTGTCAGGTTCGTACTCGGAAACAACAGGTTCTGGGTATGGCGCGTTCAGCGCAAGCGGATCTGGGGGGTGTTCGAGCTGGACCTATAGTGAAACCGACGAAACCTTGAACATTCTGTATGAGTACACGGCGAGCATGAGCTCCGGTGGTTGTGTGCCGGCAAACGATGGTGGCGAAGCTATTTGTAAAGCGGCAGAGGACGGCAGCGATGGCAACTGTGATGGTCCAGCGGATGAGGATGCCGATGATGACGGGGGGGCGACCGAGAACAACTCATCAGAATCCGTTGCGTATCTGACCGGACACAAGATTGAACGAAGCCGTGATCTGACGGTGTTGCTCCCAGGCCGTGATTTCACGCTTATCCGCGAGTATTCCAGCGACCCGGACTTGTACTATGCGGACAGCAGCGGGGAGTACTACTGGTGCGGTGCGATGACAACTGTGCGGCCCGGTCATGTCGGTGTGAACTGGACCACCAACGCGTTCCCATGGCTCATGGGGGATCACGAGCTCTACGGCACCGAGCAGCTTGTGCTCGGTGGTGCGCCGCTGCGGACGAAGACGACCTTCCTGCTTTCTGATGCTACTTCGACGCGCTTTGTTGCGCGTTCGTCCTCGAACAAGTACATCATCCCGGCCACGGTGGATATCCCGGGCATTGGGAGCAGCTCTGACTCGGTCTACCGCCTTCGTGAGCCGGGCGGCAAAGAGGTCGACTTCGCGCGTGGTCCCAGCTCGGTCCCCACGGGGAACAACGGGCTGGCCATGGAGGACATCGCGGGGCTCCCGGTTTTCGAGCGCGATGCGAGCGGGAATGTCTGGTACTACGAGTACAGCATCCTGGTGGATAACACGGCATCGGCCCGCGACAAGGTGGTGCTCAGCTCGATCCATCTCAACTGGGACAGCGGCACGGGCAACTCGGATGCGCGAGTCGATTTCATTTGGAACGGTCAGAAGGACCACCCACACATCACGAACTCTGGCTCATTCGATAACACTACCGACAACCCATACCAGGGTGCGGTGCAAGGCACGGACGATCACTTCGGTCGTCTCGCAGAAGTCCGTGTCGTCCGATTCGAGAGCTCGGCCGAGATCGTGACGCAGAAGGCCCGCTACAAGTACTACGAGGACATCGAGGACATTGCCAGCCCGGACAACGCGAGTTACACGCTGGGCATGCAGTACGACGCCAACCCCGGCGATCTGTGCCAGGTAGAGGTGTCGACGCGGGTCGACGATGATCAGGGGCAATCCGGTGACAGCTACTATGAGCGCGTTTGGCAGTACCGCTACTACAACTCCTACAACGCCTCCGGTATCGAGATCGGTAACCCGGCAGATTCCAGCGATCACGACGCTATCGGTTTCACGGGCGAGGATCATCAGCTCTTGGCGGTGTTCTACCCCGAGCAGCTCGAGTTCTATGCCGATCACTACGGGCAGGAGAGCAATCAGAGCTTTGGTTCGGTGGTGGAGGCCGCTGAGGATCTGATGTGGGTGAGCTTCCAGGACGAGGTCGGCTCGTTGTCGGGCCAGTACACCCCGGGCGGTGTGAACGATGGCGACTGGGAGCAGTTCTTTGAGCCGCATGAGCATTGGCAGACGCTCTTCGATGTGGCGAGCAAGGTCATGACCTACTACGGGTCAACCGATGGCTACCGTGTCAAGACCCAGCTGGTGAATGCGGGAGATGGTTCGGGCGCGGGCTGTGGTTGCGGGGGGACCGCGGGCGCGGCCCGACTCGGCAAGCGGTTCGACTATGTTTATAGACGCTACAGCTGGAGCAACATCCCGCAAGGGGTGCCGAACCCCGATCCTTCGACACCCGAGCCGGATGACAGCAGTGATCCTTGGTCCACAGGGTACTCGTGTCAGGTGGTTGAGTCGAATGTATCGCTGACGAACACCGGCGGTGTCTACAGCGTTGGGTATGTTCCTTACCGCGTGCATGCGCATGATTACTACTGGCCGTCCTACATCAATGAAGGGGATCTGGCGACGCGGGGCAACTCGGGCGTGGCATGGAAGGTCGCGACCGTGCTGGGCGAAGCAAACAGCAGCTGGTTCTCAAACGGTCGCAACAGCAACCCGATGGTCGCGAATCCCAACGCGTCAACCGGCGTGGGGCGTCGCTGGGTTACGCTGCATCAGTACAGCTCGGATACGGCGTTGCCTCCACCCGGGGCGACATCGATGTTCAATGCGTTTCACAAGGTTGCAAAGACGGTGACGCCCTCGGCGAATGATTGGGCGGATTATGACCCGGCGTATGTCAGCGGGAGCAGCACTTACTCACCGGATCTGCCCGCGGTACTTTCTACCGGGCTGGTACTGGAGCAGTCCTACGATGGTGGCTGGCGATCAGGCACGGAATATCGTGAAGGAAGCACGACCACGATCGAGGATCCTGTGCTGCTGTCTTACGGTGCGGCTCGTCCCGATCTTGTGTCGCTGATTCAGCGGAACCCCGGCACGGGTCCGAGTGGTGATACACCCCAGGAGCAGACGGCGATCACCTACGGGTGGCACAACCCTGGTGTGGTGAGCACCGATCCGGATGCTTTGATCGTGGCGTGGAAGAAGATCGTGGTGGATGCGGAGTCCATGGCACAGAACGGCCCGAACGGAACAGGCAATACATACACCAGCTGGGAAATGTATGACATCCGTGGTCAGCTGCGTTGGACACAGGACGCGGACGGGACGCTGACCTACAGAGAGTATGACGATTCAACCGGCGCTTTGACGAAGCTGGTGCTCGACGCGGATGAGAACGGTTCGTATGTTGCCAGCGATGCAGATCTGCCGAGTGACTTCCCGGACCTCAGCACATCCGGTGGATGGGCGGCCCCTGGAGCGAGCAGTCATGAAGAGCTCACGCACACCTATACGGTCGACGAGCTTGGGCGTGTCACCTCACACACAGATCCCGCAGGCAATACCCGATACACACGGTATGAGGTGCGCGGTACGGATAATGTCGAATCGGACGGATCCCTCAATGATCGGGGCGTGCCGTACTTCGCGATGCTGAGCCTCCCGCACAAGCTCAGCGATGGGAGCTTTGACGGGCCGATCACGATGAGCTGGCAGGATGCCGGGCGTCGCGGGATCCGGATGAGTCACTTCGTTGGAGATTCAACTGCGACCTACAACCCGCTCAGCGGTGATTTGGCGCTGGGCAGCACGCCTACTGAAGCGAGCCGCAGCGATACCGAGCGGATGATCAGCGGGCTTCCGATCCGTCAGCGGCAGTGGCATGATATTGGTGTTGATGCAGATCTCACATCAAGTGATCGGCCCCATACCAACGAAGGTTCGTATGTGACAAGCTATGAGTACGACACGCTCGGCCGATTGCAGCGTGTGATCGATGCCGAAGACGGGGTGACGCAGGCGTACGCGTTCGATGTGCTGGATCGCCAGCTCGGAACGGAGCTCGGCCTTCGCACAGACTGGACTTCGACGCCGCCAAGTGACTCTACCGAGCTAGTGTCGCTTGTGTACTACGACAGCGATCAGGGTGTGGTGCAGGGGGTTGGGAACGGGACCATGACCCAGCGTGTCGAGTACCCTGATTCAACGAACACGCGTGCGACTAAGATCTGGTATGACTTCCGAGATCGGATGATCGCGAGGCGGAATCCGGACGCGCCGCACCATGTGTACGCGTATGATGAGCTGGGCCGCCGAGTCGAAACGGCGATGCTCACATCGCAGACTTTCTCGTCCTCGATCCCTGATCCGGGGACGGCCGCAAACAATCGGTCATCCTACACGAGAACGCTCTACAACAACCGTGGCATGGTGTACCGCGTAGAACACGCGATTGAGCCGACGAATGCGAGCACCTTGTACCTCGCAACAAACAAGTGGTATGACGCTGACGGTCATACGATCGCGAGCTGGTCCCCGAACTCGCCAGCGACCAAGTTTGAGTATGATGCGTTGGATCGTCAGAGCGTGGTGTACCAGACGAACCGGTACGCCGATGCGTTGCCCGGTGCATCGGGCAACCACGCGGATGCCAGCAGCGTGAGCGATGATCATGTGATCTCGCAGGTAGAGTACTCATACATCGCTGGCGGCATCGATGGGGCAGGTCAGGCACAGCTGGTGACGACGCGTGAGCGTCATCACGACGCCCCGGAAACCTCCTCTGGTGACGGAGCCTTGACGACGAGCAACAGCGTGTCGACCTACACGGGGTTTGTATACGACGATGCGAGCCGGCAGATTCATACGCTGACCTACGGCACCAACGACAGCAGCGGCTTCGTGAGCAGCACCTCCGCGCCCAGCGCGCCGTTTGTGACGGATCGCAGTCTGTCAGCGGCGCTGGTCAACTCGGTCGAGTTTGATTCCTGGGGCAGGCCCGAGCGCGTGATTGATCCTGCGGGCAAGTCGACGATGACGGTGTATGACGATCTCTCGCGTACGATCGCGACGATCGAGTCTCAGAACAACATCGAAGCGAGTGATATCACTCCTTCGGGTGGGAACTGGTCTGTGAGCTGGGGGACGAGCCCGCCCGCCGACGAGGATCGGGTGACCACATTCTGGTATGACGGGCTCTCGAATGTGACCCATCGCACGGCGCACCTGAATACTGGCGATGTGCAGGTCACCGAGTATGTCTATGGGAACTCGACCTCGAGTTCTACAGGGACGATGAATAGCTTCCGCAAGAGCTCGAACCTGCTCTCGAAGGTGCATTACCCGAACGAGAGCACCGGTGCTGCGAGTACCTCGTCGGCGTACACGGTGAGTTATGCATACAACCGGTTGGGTGAGCTCAAAGGCTCAACCGATCAGAACGGCACGGTGCATGATCTGCGACGGGATGTGCTCGGCCGGATCGATCGTGACTTTGTGGAGACCTTCGGCACGAACATCGATCAGGGGGTCCGCTCGATCGTCGTCACCTTCGATAATCACGGTCGCCTGGATACCGTGAAGACCTGGAGCCCTGCGCCAGCGGTCATGAAGAGCTCGGTGGACTTTGATTACACCGAGTTGCATCAGATCTCAAAGATCACTCAGGATGTTGACGGGACCGGCGGGCTCGGTGCCCTGGCGGTGGAGTACACATTCACCGATGCTGAGCCAAGCACATCCGGCGGCAACTACTCGCGCGTGACGGGTATCCAGTACCCAAGCGATACGAGTTCAACAGGCACGCTTACCTATGACTATGGGAGTCTGGATTCGATCAACGACCGTGTAAGCCGCCTGCAGTCGATTACGGGCGAGAGCTGGACCTCCGACCCGGTGCTCGTCGAGTACGACTACATCGGTCAATCGATGCCTGCTCGGGTCGAGTATGACTCGATCAGCATGGTGCTGGACGCGACCAAGGCGTATGACGGGACGAGCTCGTCTGGGCAATACCCCGGCTTTGATCAGTACGGTCGACGGGTTTGGCACGCGTGGATGCACACAAGCTACACCACGGGCGCGACGGGGCAGCCCGATCGTACGCCGCTCATGGCGCGTCGATACGCGTACGACAAGATGTCCAATCGGACCTTCGACTGGGACGGTCGTCCCGGCGCTGTGCCTCAGGACCGCGACTGGGAGTACCAGTATGACGGGCTCGATCGCTTGCAGACCGCGAAGCGTGGTATCCGCAACAGCGAGACCAACCCGACGAGTATCGGGACGATCGCGGCGCAATCCCGCCAGTGGAATCTGGACATGCTCGGGAACTGGTCGAATGTGATTACGGACCGGGACGGTGACGGGCTCTTTGAGGCCGGATCAGAAACGGAAGACCGTTCTTTTAATCTTGCCAACGAGCTCACTAGCCGAGAGGCGGAGCCCGGATCTGGTCCAGGCGGATCCACGCCGCTGGACTTCACGCCCGCGTATGACGCTGCCGGGAACTTCGTGAACAACGGTGGTGATGGGGTCAGTGAGCTGATCTACACCTACGACGCTTGGAACCGCCTTGTGCGGGTCGAGCGGAACAACACCGGCGGTGGCGCGGACATCACGATCCTTGAGAACACCTACAACGGCCTGAACTGGCGGACGAGTCGGTCGGTGGACTTGTCCAAGGCTGGTTATGACGGGGTCGATGAAACGCGCTGGTACATCTACACGGCTGGATGGCAGATCGCGGTCGAGCTGGTCGACAATGACCTTGATACAGTGTACGAGACCATCTCCCAGTATGTGTGGGGGAACCGCTACATCGACGATCTGGTCGCCAAGCGGATCATCGATTTCCCGAGCTTCGCGTCTAGAAGCTATCACTACCTCACAGACGCGATGTTTAGTGTGAGGGTGGTCACGAACAGCACGGGCTATGTGCAGGAGCGTATCGATTACACGCCGTACGGTGTCGCGATGCATCGCTACGCGGCGGACATGAATGAAGACGGGAATGTGAATGGGTCCGACACCGCCGTGTTTGGGACCAACTACAACGGCGGGGGCGGGAGCTCACTGAGCCCAGGCGACACTGGCTATGACCCGGACGCGGACCTCAACGGTGACGGGGTCGTGGATAGCGCGAACGATGCGAACATGTACGCCGCGATCTACGGTGTTGGGTATACGAACTCCGTGCCGGATGGTTGGGTTTCTGATCCAACGGATCTGGACTGGACGGATAACCAGATCGGGTATGACGGGTATGTTTTTGAGTTTGCTGGGGCGAGCGATGTGTCGGCGAGAGGGTTGTATCATGTGCGGCACCGCACATACGATCCATGGAAAGGGGGGTGGTTACAGCGAGATCCACAAGGAAGTGCTAAGGGGCTTGTATCCAGTCAGTATCGAGTTGACATGATCTGGACCAACGCAAGTAAGCAGAGACTTGGTTTTGTTCCTCTTGCACGATATAATGATGGCTCAAACTTGTACGAAACAGTCAGGTCGTCCGTGGTCCAGCAAACGGACCCATTCGGTTTAGAATTAGGGCCTTTGGCATGGAGCCGTCCGTCGCTATGCGATGAGAGAGAAATCTGTCTCAGAGCCATTCGGGAGGCAATCAAAGATACTTCGTGGACAGAGGGGCTTCCGGATTGTCCATGTAGTATCGCAACTTCAGAAAGAGGTCTGTACGTGTTCACAGATACTGGTGTTCGTGTAGGCAATCCTAATCCTTGGGCTTGGGAAGATCCGAGCCCAAGCCATATTGATGGCAACCACGATGGCGCCAGCTTATGCATGCGGTCAAAGCCGACTTCCACTGGCGCCGGACAGCAGTGTTGCTACGATGACTCGGGCAATTTGATCACGGGAGGCAAAGGGGCCGGGACTCCTGACAAAGTTTCGCCAGGGCACAGTGTGATTCAGCATTACTTCCAAGATGTAGTTCCATTCAATAAATGCAAAGATGTAGGCATGCTTCCGCTTTATCTGAAAGCTTGGCCTCCGAATAACGGCAACGGGTGCCCCGAGAATGTGGTATAGGCCTATCTATGTATAATTTGTTTAAAATATTATGTATTTTATCTTCTGTATTTCTAAATCTTCCTGTGGCGGCTTTGTATGCATTCATGGCGATGTCGACCGATGCGGGGAGTGTGGCTCTCCTATTGCTAGGGATAGGGCACGTTTCTTTGGCTACTCTGTGTCTTCTGATTACTTTTGTTGCTATGGAGATAGGGTGGAAATACTGCCTGTTTCTTTTTCAAATCTTTGTGTTTGGCGTGATATCTGTTTTTGTGTTACGGGAAATGTCTAATCGTGCGGATGCAGTTTCGTTGGGCGAGATGGTGTTGTATTACATGCCGCAATATGTCTCGGCGATCTCGGCAGTAATTATTACAGGTGTTATAGTGTATGTAGAATCTGTTAGATTAGTTCGCGGTCGCTAGGGAATTGGGCCGGAGGGTTCCAGAAGATCAGTTGAGGAGCGGCGTAGTGTGCGCAAGGTAGTCGATGAGGAAGAGCGGGTTTGCCGCTTTGCTTTCAGAGGATTCGATTTGTTTTGTGTGCAAAAACTTTATCCGCGCTTTGATCGTGAGCGGTGGGCCAGCAGATTGTGGTGCTTGCTCGGATGGCGTATTCACGCCGCAGATCGGTGTTTTGACTTCACCTTGATCACGGGATACAACAATCGCTGATCACCTGTAGTGTGCGCAAAGTATTCGATGAACAAGAGCGGTTTTACCGCTTTGATTTCTGGGAAATCGATTTACTAGAGGAGCGGCGGGCCAGCAGATTGTGACACCCGCTCATACGGCGAATATCACGCCGCAAAGCAATTCTTCGGCTTCACCCTGATCACCGGGAACAGCAATCGCGGATCATCGCCAACATGATGTCGTTTGATTCTGATCTGTGGTTCGAGTTCACCTCCTTCCGTGTAGCGTGTAGGTTCCGGCCGACGCAATCCGAGTTCGGCTTCACTTGGTGTCAGCATACCAAGAGATGCGTGCGGCCGGTAGAGATTGTGCCAGGTTGCGAAGTGGTCGAGGCGCTTCTGGATCACAGCCAGATTGGGCGGTACAAGCGACACTCGCCACCAGCGTTTCAAACTCCAGAAGAGCCGCTCGACCTTGGCGTTGAAATGCCATGCTCGGGCCGGCCCTCGAGCGTGCGTGATAGATCTGCGGCTCATCGCCGAATAGAACGCCCGCTGAAACTGCGATCCTCGATCGGTGATGATAAAGCGAGGGCTGGAGTTCGCATCGATCGAATCGTCAATGAGTCGGATGAGATCGTATGTCGATGGTCTCTTCGCGTACGCTCTCATCCCAACGATCTTCCTGCTGTAGCCATCGATAATCGCGGCGACCTCAAGTTTCAGCCACAACAGGTGCATCGAGGTGATGTCCAGGTGCCACGAGTGGTGTGGCCTTTGAGGGCGGATCAGGTGCGCTGGTGCTCGCTGCTTTGTTCGGCATGATTCTACATCGCGCAATTGCCGAGGCGGTTGCTGTTCTTCGAGGATCCGGCGCACGGATGCGCGACTGATCTGGATTCCCGATCGCATGATGTACCGGGCGATGGTGCGCGTCCCAAAGTCCCGCTCCGGACACAGCTGTCTCATCTCATGGACCAACCACCGCACACCTCCGTGGAGCTTATTCCAGGGCGGTGCGCCGACTACAGACTCCGATTTGTGCTTCTCGCGGAGTGACTTCTTCCAGTTGCGGATCGTGTTTGGATGGAGCACGAATCGGGCAGCGGTCTCCTTGCATGACCACCCCCGAAGTCTCATAAACTGGAGAATCTCGGCACGCTCCTGAGGCGCGTAGTGGGGGCGGTGCTTGGCCGGCTTGCGTTGGCGTTGCGAGCGGTAGATTGCCAGCTCGCGCTCAAGCAGCACCGCATCCGAATGGGCGTGATCTCGCTGAGCAAGCAATCGCACCATGGGCATCGGGTGCTCGAACGCCCGGGTTCGGGCAGCAAGATACCCTCGCATAAAGAGGATGGAGATCGATTCCACCAGATCCCAGATGGATCGTTCACGCTGATTCATTCCATATCTCCAGATGTCCGAGTGTGCACAATCGGACAACTGGTAAGATATGTGCTATGAGACGTTTAGGGCACAGATCGAGATCGATACAGCGGACAAAAGAGACACCCAAAGTTGCCCCAAAGACCCACCACAATCTCCTGGCCCACCGCGGTGGGGGCTCGGGAGGGGAGATTCCGCCGGATCTCGACCCAGTTTGACATCGAACGCCGATTCAGGGGGATGAAGCCGCTTAGCTCAGCAGCGGTACGAGAGACTGTTCGACATATCTGGGATCGCCCCCCGTTTGATTCAAAGGTATACGAAACGGTGTCCCTGATGAGACGCCGTTTCGGCCGTTTTGGGGCGTGCCATGGGGTTTGGCGCGTCTCCGAGATTTCGTTGATCCGACCAGTTTTCGATTTGTGGCCAAAATCGGCGCGAGTGTCCCTCGTGGCGATTTGTGTGATGTCTCCATGCCGTCACTGCTTTCCCTGTTCCCGATTGATTTACAGTGAAGCAGCGGGGGGGAGGCGAATCGAGGATCCTGGGCACCGAAGCTCTGCCAAAATGGGTCCCGCAGATCGTATGATGTGCCGGGCGATGGTGCGTGTCCCTGAGTCCCGCTCCGGGCACAGCTGTTTGATCTCATGGACCAACCACCGCACGCCACCATGGAGCTTGTTCCAGGGCTTGCGTTGGCGCTACGAGAGATAGATGGCCAGCACGCGCTCGAGTTGCACCGCATCGGAATGGGCTTGTTCCCTCTGGGCGAGCAGACGCACCATCGGCATCAGACGCCGCGATCAATCTGCGGCCTCGGCAGGGGCTCGCTGCCAGTGCGGGGATGGTGTGATCCGCGCTGACAGACTGCGGAGATCTGCTGCGAGTTCCACATCCGAATGGTTTGGGCGAATGGTTCTGCGCCGCTATTGAGAAGCTATTGAAGAACCGCTGTTCGGGCTATCGCTCAGCCGGCTGTGCCGGTGATGCGAGCAACCGTTCGATCTCGGCGAGCCGTGCTTCAAGCGATTTGATCTGTGCCTGCTGGTCCTTGATGACCTCGTTGAGGAACAGCACCGACTTCTCGTAGTTCACGCCGTCGGGAAGGCCTTCGCCGTTGTACTCCACCAGTGGTGTCAGGCCGATCGCTTGCAGGTCCTCGGCCATGTAGCCGATTTCCCACTGGTTCGCGTCGCCGCCCTTGCGGGTGTAGATGTACGGCTCGGCGAGCAGGATGCGAGAGAAGTCCGTTCTGAGGGGCGTGATGTTCTCCTTGTAGCGCCGGCTCGAGGTATCGAAACCGATCATTCCGTTGGTCTCGTTGTACTGCATGTTCCGCTGGTCACCGATGTTGGGCAGGTCCGGTGCCATGATCACTCCGCTCTGTAGGACTTGGAACAGCGTGGTGTTGTCCGCTCGCGCGACCTTCAGCGGCACGACATCGGTGGTGTTGATCTGCAGCCCGTTGTAGGGGAAAGTGATTTTGTTATTATTGGTCGGCACGCGAATACGGGTGACGTCTGCGTCGACATCGTGCAGGAAGAAACTGAAAGATGAGTTCGGTGTTCGCTGCTGGCCGAGCTGCCAGCGTTGGAGCTGGGTACTGAACTCAATCGCTGCCATGGAGTTCGCGGTGTTGTCGATCTTCAGGATGGGTGTCAATGGCGGTGGAGCGGCCGCGACGGAGATCGGCAGCTCGAGGGACGAGATCGGTGAGTCGATGGTCAGGCCGCCGGCGAACGCGACCGGTCCGTGGAAGTCAGCCTGTCCGCTGACGCCCATGTCTCCCGCAACATCGAGCGCCACGGTCGGGGTCAGAGTCCCGATGCCGACATTCCCACCGAAGAATGACTTGCCCTGCTCGAAGTAGCCGGCAAAGCCGCCCTGCGGGCTGAATCCGTAGACCGCGCCCTTGTCGGTCAAAAGCCCGGCGGACTTTGAGAGATCCGTTGCGGCCGCGAGGATGCCGACGCCGCTCACGGGATCAACAAATGTTGCGATGCCGATCCCCGGTTCGGTGGCGACGACCGATACGACGCCGGCCAGGAAGCCCCCTGGAGGGCCCTCGATCACCGCGCCGGGTGCAAGCGTCTGTGCGGCCGGAGCGGCGGTGATTGCTTGGCGTGGGGTGAGGGTGTCGAACGGTGCGAGGTTCGTCGGGTCGTGCGGGCTTCGGACACGGATCTCGATCCACAGCGCCTGCCCCTCAAAGACGTCGGGTCCAAAGTCGAGCTGGGTGGTGAAGATGCCGTCGGCAACCTGGACATTGGTTGCGGCGAGGATGGGCCCGAGTCTCGTGCCGCCGACCGGCGCATCAAAGACGCGGAACTCGAGGTCAGCTGAGCCGTTCAGCGGGATGCCTCCATCGCTGAGCTGGCCCTGATAGGTCAACGCGGTGCTCAACGGTGTCTGGGCGTTGACCGTAGGCTGGCATGCCAACAGGCCGAATATCGCGAAACAGCGGAGGAACATACACATAACTCAGGCTCCAATCTGCCGGCGCTCTGCGACGCGGTCATGGGCATCGACGGTGGAAGCCGATGCGGGTCGTGTCTCTCTGGTAGACACGGAATTGGGTTGGCAACGGGGCAGCGGAATCACGATTTCTTGGTAGACTGTCCCTTGGCCCCGGCCGGACCCAGGTTGGCAGGGCGTTTGTCTTTGTTCTGTTAGGAGGTGTGGTTGGTTCTTGAGGATTCCAGTGTGCCCCAAGACGGCGATTCGGATGATGCGCTCATCGCCGCGACCTACGAGCATCTTCGCCAGGTGGCCCTCGCTTATCTGACACCACGCGGGCAGACGCTTCAGCCGACCGCATTGGTGCACGAGGCATACCTCAAGCTTGGAGATTTCGACGCCGGCCGGTTCAAGGACCGAGAGCACTTTGTGTGCGCGGCGGCTCAGGCGATGCGGCACATCCTGGTCGATCATGCCAGAGCGCGCCGCGCCGAGAAGCGCGGCGGTGGGTGGTTGCGGATCACCCTCTCGGGTCTTGCTGGAGAGGACGGGTCCGATTTCGATGCCGCCGCGGTCTCCGACGCGCTCGAGCTGCTCGAGTCGATCAATCCTCGACAAGGGCGGATCGTCGAACTGCGGTTCTTCGGTGGGCTGACGATCCCGCAGATCGCCGAGGCGATCGGTGTGAGTGAGCGGACTGTCAAGGGCGACTGGAGATTTGCGCGCGCCTGGCTTCGCGCGGCGCTGGTTGACGGGCGGTTCGATGCCGATGCCGGCGAAGGCTCACCATGAACGACCCGCTTCATGATCCCGAACTGTTGCGGCGGGCGCAAGACCTGTTCCACTTGCTCTGCGAGCTGGATACCGCCGAGCAGGAGCGGGCCTTGGCCGAGTCGTGCGGTTCGGATGCCGAGCTGCGCATGGCGGTCGAAGCGCTGCTTAAGGCGGACCGCGTCGTGGGCGATGCGCTGTCGGACGCGGTGATTGATGCTGGAGCGGGGCCCGAGGCGATTCCGGAGTTTGAGCGGTTCGAGATCGTTCGAGAGATCGGTCGCGGCGGCATGGGCATCGTGTACGAGGCTCGTCAGTTTGAACCGAAGCGATCGGTGGCGATCAAGATGCTCCGCGGCCGCGCGGGCGGGGCCGGGCAGCGTGCGAGGATCCGGCGCGAGGCGCAGGTGCTCGCGAGAATCCAGCATCCGTGCATCGCGGTTGTTCTGGAATCAGGCGAACACCGCGGCAGCCCGTACATCGTGATGGAACTGGTCGATGGAGTAGGCATCGCCGATGCCGTCGCCAAGCTTGCGCTCGAACAGAAGCTCGAAGTCATCGCACGGATCGCTGAGGCGATGCATCATGCGCACCAGAAGGGCATCATCCATCGCGACCTAAAGCCCGACAACATCTTGGCAGTGCAGGAATCAGATGGCTCCTTGCCGACTCCGAAGGTGCTCGACTTCGGCATTGCGCACGCGATCGAGCCGCATGCCAACCTGACCGAGACGCTCGCCGCCGCTGATGGATCGGGCGAACTCCTTGGCACGCTTGCGTACATGAGTCCCGAGCAGCTCGAAGGTCAGGAAGACATTGATGTTCGGGCGGATGTCTATGCATTGGGCATTATCGCGTACGAGCTGCTGACGGGGCAGGAAGTTTTGGATCTCTCGAGCACGCCCGTGGTGTCGGCGATCCGGCGTGCCGCGGATCATGTGCCGGCTCGCGCCGGCACGCTTCGGTCGGAGCTGCGCGGCGATATCGAGATCATCCTCGCGACTGCCATCGAGAAGAATCGGGATCGGCGGTATCAGTCGGCGTCAGGCTTTGCTCAGGACATCCGGCGGTACCTGAAGCGGGAGCCGATCCTGGCTCGGCCGCCGACGCTGCGGTACCAGGCGTCGAGGTTCGCGGCGCGCAACCGCGGGCTAGTGGGCGGTCTCGCGGCCGCGGTCGTCGCCGTGGGTGTGGGCATCATCTTGACCGCACTATTCGCGTCGAGCGAGTATCGGCAGCGTCGGGCGACCGAGCAGTTGCTCTACGGAAGCATCGTGTCGAACGCCGCGAGCTCGCTGCGCGAGGGCGATGTGCACACGGCCCGATCGCTGCTCAAGGATGCAGATGCCCGGCTGCGTGGCTGGGAGTGGCACTTTCTCGATCGGGCCTCCAGCGTCAACCATGTCCGCGTTGAGACCGGGCTGACGAACGCGGAGGTCGTGCCTTCCGAAAGCGGCGAGGGGTTCCGCGTGGTGGGGGGACGCAACGGGGGGTGTTTCAGTATTGAAGTCGATCACGACGGGCGGCTGTCGGAGCCGGTGTCGTTCGGGATTCAGTTCGATGAAGAGACCGATCGCCTGTTCGTCGATCGGAACGGACAGGTTCGGATTGCTGACATCGTGGCAGGCGTGATCAGATCCACCGCAAGCTCTGAGGTGCTTGTCGGTCGGCAGGTTCCGTTTCAGTGCGCACCGAGCGCCGGCATCGGCTACCTTGAGGATGGCGATCTAGTCTTGACTTCCGTCTTCTATTACTGGCGGCGCGCTCCGGTGTGCCAGCACCCAGCCCTTGGTCGTATCTTTGCGGCTTACTCGTCGGACGGCAGTGAGTGCGTTGCGATCGCTTCCGCCGAAACCGGGCGAGTGTTGCACACACTCTCGCCTGCAATTCAGTGTAGTGAGATGGCGTGGGGCGATGCCGGTTCACTGCTGTTCGGGGCAGATCTGTCGGGCCGTGTGCTGGCGTGCGATCCTTTGACCGGTGAGACGGTGTGGGGCCCGACGCGAGCCGGCGGAGCTCCATGCACCGTGGTGCGGTATGTCTCAGAAACCAGCACGCTGTTGTGCGGCTTCCTCGACGGCTCAGTCGCCGTCATCGATGCTGATACCGGCATGGTCGTTCGTCGCGAAGCCGCATCGGACGATCAGGTGGTCAGCATCGCGGTAGACGAGGACACGGGGGAGGTTGCCGTGCTCGACACTGGCGGCGTGATGTCAATCTTCCACCTCGGTGCGAGTCGGACGGACATCCTCGTCGGTCACAAGTCCTGGGTGAATCCGCTCGCGATCTCGCGGGACGGCAGCACGCTCATCAGCGGTGCATGGGATGGGAACATCCGCGTGTGGGATGCACGAACCGGCGAGCCACGCGCGGTTATCGCGATGCCTCCAGATGGGGACATGACGCCCGCGGTTCTCGAGCTTGCAGTATCTCAGGACGGCGCGGAATGCGTCGCTGTTTCGGTCCCCAGATTCGGTCAGCGAGCGACGGTGCACAGGGTGGACTTGGCGACGGGCCAAGTTGTTTCTTCCGTGACGGCTGACCGTGTCGGGCGGGTGTACCCAGCGTTCGACGAGGGAGGCGATCTGCATCTGTTTGGGCCGGTCTCTCGCGCAGAGGCGATCGGTGCTGCACATCGTGAGATCGACATCGGCGGGTGGAACTCCGCCTACCCGGTGCAGCAGAACCCGAACCGGTGTGTCTTCGCGGGATTGGATTCCATGCTGGTGGTGGCGAGCCTCAAAGACGGGGTGGTCAAGCCGCTGAACATCAAGGCCAATGCCGAGGCGAGGTTCGTGGCGATGGGACCGGACGGTCGTACCGTTGCGTTCGGAGCTTCGCCCGGTGCGGTAGATTTGCGAGACGCTGAGGGTCGTCGGCCACCCGCGACGCTCCGCGGGCACACCGGCGAGGTGCTGTCGATCGCATGGTCGCCCAACGGGGAGCGCGTCGCGACAGCGTCTCGCGACGGCACCGTGGGCATCTGGGATGCCCACACCAACGAACTGCTCGTTCGGCTACACGGGCATGAGGACTACGTGTTCGATGTGCTCTGGTCGCCCGACGGGTCGATGCTGTATTCGTCCTCGGGCGACGGCACAATCCGACTCTGGCGAGGTCAGGACTGAAGGCCAGCGGTGGCGCAAAGGAGGGTTGGTTTCGCCTTGTTTCGATCCAGTTTGACATTCATCGCCGAATCAGGGGAGCAATGCCGCTTTGATCAGAGGTGGCACGAGAAACTGTTCGGAATAATTTGGATCGAACCCATTCACTCCGCGGTCTTCGAGGTTCTAGGAGGCTGGTCAGGTGGCATTGTTACGCTTGGAAAGTAGTGTTATTGCAGAGATGTTGACATTCTGAGCATCTGTGAGAGTTTGATTTCATCGGAGACTTTCTCGGGGACATCCTTGTGATGAATGCCGAAGTCGGACATTTTGATGCTGTAGGTGCACTTGAGGAAACACAGATCGCCCTCCGCGATCTTTACCGTTTTCTCTGACTCGGCAAGGAATGAGAGCTTCGCGTCATCAACGCGGATCTCCTTCGTTACTCCATGGAGTGACATCTTTCCATTGAGCGAGAGTGTCCAGGTTGAGAAGCCGTCTCCTTCTTTGACGAGTTCGATGTTCTCGACGGATGTCAGCACAAAGCTGATGTTCGGATAAGACTCCGAATCGAGCCATTCGTGGTACATGTGCTCATCGCGGAGTGGTATGCCTGTCGCGAGTGATTCGACGGGGAGTATCCAGTGTGCACCGAGAAGATCCGCTGGGGATTCTGTTGATCCGGTAACCGCATACCCGACCACGGCGTTCGACTTGCCGACGATGTTCTCAAGAGGTGCTTTCGAGGTGAAGGTCACCTGCGTTTGTTTTTCGGTGATGGTGTGGTAGACCACGCCTTGATTTTTAATTTCGCTTGGTACCTCGGGCTCCTTCACTATGTTTGGGGTTGTAGATCCAATACCTGAAAGACAAATCAAAGCGGCAGCAACTGCGCCCACTGTTGTCATCGTGATCATTGAGAATCCTTTCCGGTTATTCTTCGCGAGGTGAATGGTGCGATTTCCAGGCAGCGAAGGCTGCGATACCAGACACACCTAAAGCGCTCGTGGTCACAGAAGCGACTGAGAGCAAGTGCATTGGGTCAAACCCGCCGGGCACGAGGCCGAGTGCGAACTGGCTCTTGATTTCTGGGAGTGTCTCTGTATCCTCGACAGTCGCAAATCCGATGTCCGTGAGCAAATCATCCTCAGCTTCGTTGCTCGGTGCATCGGCTTGCTGGAGTTTGCTGTTAGGCCATCTGGTGTATCCTTCTCTTCCGGTAGCCACCCAAGTGGTGATGGCGAGAATCACACTCAGGGTGCAGACGGCGTAGATGGATCGATAGAGGTTCATTGATCACTCCGCGATGCTTCAACTTCGAGTTGGAACGATGTACCTGTGAGGTCCATCGATGAGAGACCCAAGAATCCTGTGTGGTCCTTGAACTCCATCATCCCATTGAGATGGAGCAGCGAGGAGTCCAACTCGATCGGTTCATCGTCAAACTCGATGAACAACGGTAAGCGATTCTCCCCTTTCGCGGGGAGATCGAGTGATCCTGTCCACACGCTTGAGACGAGCGGGTACAACAACTCGCCGTGGCTCAGTTCGTACTGCACGGAATGAACGGTGAGGTCTCGTCCACCCGGATTCGTGAGTTGCAGCGTGATGCAAGCGGACGCATCGGTCATTGAAGCGCTCGCGATATGAATCTCAGGGTTTGAGCTGTTTGCAACACATCCAGATAGCAGAGCAGCACAACCCACTACGCAAGCGCCGATTTGGATGCACAACCTGGTTCTGTACTGAGAGGTACGCATGTGGTGATCCTTTCATGAATATTGATCGAGTCAGATTGGCGGTAGTGTGTGTGGATAACTCGGTCTGGCCGAATGAGGAGGAGGCTTCCCGCTCCGAATCGACGCTGGAGCATGAGATCAGGGTCGGAAAAATCTCTGTTCTCAACAAGCAGGGTGTCGCATGGATTGAGGAATGAGCTGTTGATCGCCCCAGAATCTCTCTTGTTTCCGAGCGCGATCCATGTCATCCGTCGACCAAGAATCTGATCGAGCCGGATTCGATTGGAGTCTTCGCTATTGATCCAGAGTTGAGGAAGGTAGCTTCCACTCAACTTGCTTGAGTTGAGGAATCCACTCTGGATCTTGGGACGGATCCCTGCTCCGCGCAACTGAAGTCCTTTGCGAACAGCGGGGATCAACATCAGCGTGCGGAGTGTGCCGTGCATGCAGTTCGCATGGAGATTTGACTTTGGAGCCATGATGGAACCGAGTCGAAGTGCGAGCTTGATCATCTTCTCTTGGTGAGGCCGGCGTTCGAGTTCGTAGGAATCGAGCACTGCTTCATCGAGCCAGCCCTGATGAACACCAGCGATTTTAAAGCAGAGGTTCGATGCATCGCGGAGACCGGTCGCGAGCCCCTGGCCAGCGAAGGGGGGCGTCTGGTGAGCGGCATCCCCGGCGAGGAAGATGCGCCCGGTTCTCCACCGCTCAGCGATTCGAGCATGGAATCGCATGATTGCCTTTGCGCGTATTGGAGCTGAGATCGCACCATCCCAAGCTTGATGGAGGAGATTCCGAACTTGTGTCTCATCGTCGAGGATCTGTGCGTCAACAGTGTCTGGATCGAGCATCCGCTCGACGCGCCGTGTGCCGTGGGGCATAGGAACGGTAACGATTGCCTTTTGTGAAAGACATCGGAACTGCGCATACCCGTTCTGGTTATGGTCATCGAAATCGACGACGAGCCATGGATTCTCGAGAGATTTGCCATGAAACGGGATTTTGAGAATCTCACGAGTCTTGCTTGAACTCCCATCGCACGCTATCGCCCACGCCGCATCGAGCGAGACTGTGTCGTTGTCCAGATTCACGCACTTGATGGTGACTCGATCATATTGCTCTCGGATATCGCACATCTCGTAGCCGCTAAATACTTCGATGGATGTGTGTTGATCGACATGATTGCGTAGTTTTCCAATGATGCAGCCAAGATGGATCGCGACCGCGTGGGGGTACCCAAGATCGCTTTCGTGTTGCTCAATTTGAATGAATGGTCGCCCGCGAGCATCGAGATACTCGCACATCACTCTCCCGATCTCACCCCCATCCCAGTCGTCGCGAAGGATCTGCTCTAGCTCACACGATTGCCAGATGCGAAGGCATTCGTCATCGAGAGCGACTGCGCCAAGATCCAGGCGATTCGAGCTTTGCTTCTCAATCAACGCAACACGGAGCCCCTGCTGCGCGAGCAAGAGACTGGAAGTGAGTCCGACCGGACCGCCACCGATGACGAGGACATCGTGTCTCATCCTTCGTCATCCTCTTTCGGTGGGACGATTCCGATCTGCTGAGCCACTGCACCAAACCAGTAGTTGAAGTTGGTGACATCGCGGTATCCGATCTCCTCGAAGATGCCGCAGAGTGTGGATTGATCAGGGAAGTACTTATTGGATTCCGGGAGGTATTTAAACGAGTTGTACTCGCCACGATGGAAGACGAGCTTCCCGAGCACCGGAGCGACGTGCTTAAACTGAATGTTGTAGATGAGATTGAACAGATGGTTCGCGGGTTTTCCCTGATCGATGTTGCACACGAAACCGCCGGGCTTGACGACGCGTTTGAGTTCTGCGAGTCCCGATTCGAGGTTCTCAAGGTTTCGTAAACCGAAGCTGATCACCGCACAATCGAAGTGATTGTCCGGAAACTCAAGTGCAAGAGCATCTCCGAGCTCATAGGTAATCCGGTCGTCGAACTCTTGAGATTTGTGACGGGCAACTGACAGCATGTTTGGTGAGGCATCGATCCCTGTGATTCGAACTTCCTTGTACTGTTTCGCAAGCTCGATCGCGATATCACCACTCCCAGTGCACAGGTCCAGCAAGTGCGAGCCCGGCTCAACAGGCATCCGCGCGACGGCTTTGCGATCGAACTTGGACTTGGTCCCGAGCGAATGCAACTCGTTGGTCGCATCGTACTTCTCTGCGAGTCCATCAAAGAACTGCTTGTTATACTCAGGCCAGCTCTTCGCTTCAAAGTGGCGATCGAAACCGGTGTCCTTGATCAGCTGCAGCTTTGCCTGATTGTTGTGCGTCGTTGTCATACGAGTTCCCTTTCCCCGATTGAGAGGAGGAGTTGGTGGGCACCGAATCCCGGTCCGAAGCTCATGAGGAGTGCATATCCTGTTGTCGGTTGACTATCAAGGAGAGATTTGAGGATGAAAATCACGGTTGCGCTCGACATATTGCCGAAGTTCCGCATGATGTCCCTGGATAGGCTGACATCGCCGTCATGGATGTCGAGGATGGACTGGATTTGGTCAAGGATTTTCACGCCGCCTGGGTGGATGACAAAGTGCTCTATGTCACGCAAACACAACCCATTGCGATGCAGCATTCCGCTTGTGGCATCTTCAAAGTGTTCGCCGATGACCGATGGGAGTGAGGCATCTAGATTCATCAACAGACCGGTGTCTGTGAGTTGATACCCCAGAATGTCCGCGGTGTTTGTAACCTGATGCATCGCAAAGTCCTTGATAGAGGCGATGTCCTCATTCCCGCCGTTCCTGAGCACGGTGCACGCGATCCCATCGGAGAACAGCGCGGTCCCCACGATGTTGTCCATAGAAAAATCGTCGTGCTGCATGGTGTTCGTTGGGAACTCAATGTTCACCACCGCAGCGACCCCTCCTGGTTTCCCCTTGAGCATTATCGATGCGTAGATCAGCGCTGAAGCTCCCGCGGCACATCCCATCTCCGTGACCGGGAGTCGGATCAGATCGGGTCTCATCCCGAGCGCGTCTGCCATGTACGCATCGACGGACGGGATCATGTATCCGGTGCACGAAGTCGTGATGAGCACATCGACCTCATTGGGCTCAACACCTGCTTGCTGAAGCCCTTCTTTGAGGGCACGCGTCCCAAACTCAATCATCGCTTCGCGATACTTTCTCGTGCTGTCTGTCAGTGATCTCGGCGAGAAGATCTCTTCAAGTGAGAGGAACGAGTGCCGTTGAAGGACATCCGCGTTCCGAAAGATGCGCTGCCCTTTTATCTGGATCGACTTCTCTTGCGATGCCAGCCAGCGCATGAAGATGGCCTCGACCTCACTGGATTCATACCGATTCGGTGGGAGCACCGTGTTCACTGATAAAATATTGAGATCGCTCAAAGCAGATTGCTCCTCGATGTATATACAGCGTCTTCGCTATAATCGCCATGAATGTTGTACAAGGCATAATCGCGTCCAGATTCCGCGCCGATCATCGAAAGTCCCTTGGGAGGAAGGAACACAAAGACCAAGACACCCCCCAAGATTGCCGTGAACCCCGCAAGCATTGAGCTTGCATGGAATCCGCTGATGAATGCGTTCTGGACCGGTCCGCTTACAGCTTGAGCTGCTACAGGACCTGCGACTCCATTAACTTGATCGATCACCCCGATTGCTACACCGACAGAATCGCGGAGTGCATCCAGGACATGGGACGGAAGCGGGGAGCCCTCGAACCCGCTTGTGATTTCACCTCTGTAGACTGCGTTGAATAAACTCCCCATGATCGCGACACCCATGGTTCCTCCGAGTTCGCGAGCGGTGTCGTTGACCGATGACCCAACCCCCGCCTTTGCAACCGGGAGGGAGGACATAATGGTTTCGGTTGCGGATGCGTTGACCATCCCGAGTCCTATGCCAAGGAATCCCATCTGATACACGAGTGTCAAGTATGGCGTCGACGCGTTGTCCTGTGTCACAAGCAGGAATCCGCACCCCATCAGGATTAATCCAGATGGGGCGAGGAGCCGAGCGCCGAAAATTCCACCGAGTCGATCTGCGAAACCAGATCCGATGATGATGAATCCCGCGAATGGGAGTGTCCGGATTCCTGCACCCAGTGCGTCGTAGCCGTAGATAAACTGGAAGAACTGCGTCACCATGAAGACAAAGCCGAAGAGCCCGAAGAAGGCGGTGGTGATAGCGATACAACCTCCAGTAAATCGACGGTTCTTGAAGAGATGGACATCGAGCATCGGGCTTGATGCTTTTCGCTCCCAGAGCACAAACAGCGAGAGCAACACACACGCGGTCCCGAGTGCACTCATGATCTTCCACGAGAGCCAGCCCAGTTCGGGCCCCTCAATTAATCCCCAGATCAGTGCGATCAGTCCGAGTATCGCGAGCGTGTTCCCGCCGAGATCGAAGCGGGGATGCTCCGGATCACTGGATTCCTTGATGCAAAGAGCCGCTCCGAGTATCGCGACCGCGATTAAGGGAACATTGATACAGAAGATCGATCCCCAGTGAAAGTATCTCAGCAACCACCCCCCAGCGACCGGACCGATCGCGACTCCGATACCGCTGCATCCTGCCCACATCGCGATTGCCATCCGCCGGAGCTTGGGTTCAGGGAACGCATGGGTCAGGATCGCGAGCGTAGCGGGGAAGATCATCGCGGCTCCCACCCCCATCGCGGCACGCCATGCAATCAACTGGGGAGCGGATTGAGAGAATGCGGCTCCAATGGAGACTCCGGCAAAGATCAGTAGCCCAAGCATGAGCAGCTTGCGCCTCCCGAACCGATCCGAAGAACTCCCCGCGGTGAGAAGGAGTACTGCAAATGAGAGGATGTATGAGTCCACAATCCATTGAAGCTGGCTATTGGAAGTCCCCTCGAGGGATTTGATCAGGGTCGGGAGCGCGACATTGACAATGGAGCCATCCATCACGATGACCATGACTGCAAGACACACCGTCACCAATGCACCCCAGCGTCGTCTTCCATGACGGCATTCTGATTCAGGATGGTCAATCAGTCCGTTCGTCGAACCCATAACGAATAGAATAGATTAAGATGAGAAGTCTATTCGATCGGTTCAACTGCAATGTTTGCAGTCCACTCGTGATCAGATACTGGCATTCATCCAAGTGACCTGGTGATCCATGAACTTCAAGACCATCCTCTTCATCTCCCTGATCCTGGTGATCTTGCTCCCGATTTCTCTCACGATCCTGACCTGGAGAGGGCTCGAGCAGATGGACAACGAGATCGAACTCGTCATTGAAGAGTATGTCGAGATCCAGAAACTCCAGCCGGTTGAGGTCGATCTGAGCGTTGCATTGCTTGTTCTGAACCAGGACATAGACGGTCTTGAGTCTACTGCGATTGATCGCCTCAAGAGTGCCGAGCGGACCATGCTTGCGTATCTCGCAGACCAGTTTGACGGGAACGCGAGCGACGAGCATCAGGCGGAAGAAGTTCAGCACGCATCCAATGCGCTCAATCGCTTGAGTGAACTGATCAGCACGCAGTGGAACACGCTGACCATCTCGGAACGAGTCGCACGGATCGAAGGTATCCGAAGCGATCTGAGGGACCTCTACGAGGATGCCGAATCCGGCGTGCAAGCGACGCCCGCGATAGCGACACAAACAAAGCGTCAAACGCTCAGGAATGTGTTCGTTGTCAGCATTGCAGCGGTCACGCTGAGTTTGATCCTCTCCGTTTGGCCAACTCGGCGCGTGATCCGAAGGCTCCGTGAAATCCGTGAAGCGGTGGAAGAGCAATCGGAAGGGCCAAGCAAAATATCACCCAAAGATGTCTCAGGCGAGTTGTTACAACTCGAAAAGCTCAATGAACGGATGCTCACCAAAATACAAGAAAGTAGTAAAGAACTCCTTCGAAGGGAGCGGATGGCCGGGATCGGATTGCTCGCGGCAGATGTCGCGCACGAAATCAACAATCCGATGAACGCGATGCTCGGGCTCAGCGAGCTTTCGCTCAAAGTCACCGGGAGCGGACCGATCGACGAGCAAGGTCAAAAGGAACTGCATGAGTCGCTGACGGTCATTCATCGTGAGGTGCTAAGGTGCCGAGGGATCGTTGACCGACTCATGGCCATGGTTCGTGGAAAGAGTTCCCCTGAGTTGTTTGATGTATCGCGGCTGCTTCGAGAGACTGTTGATGTTGCACGCGCGGCTCGTCCAGATAAGGCAAGCTGTTACCACACGATCGGCTCCGGACGGTCGATTCAGATCAAAGCCCCTCAGCAGGAGATCAGACAGATTCTGCTGACCCTGCTCATCAATGCTGCGGATGCGATCTCTGATGATGGGATGATCGAAGTGGATGCAACGAGAACAGATCAAGAGGTTTGGTTGCGTGTTCGAGATAACGGGCGAGGATTCACTCCGGATATGCAAGAGGGATTCTTTGTTCCGTTTAGCACCAACCGCTCTCGGGAGGGGGGGGTCGGTCTGGGGCTCTCAATCGCGAGCACGCTGAGTGCGGACATCGGCGCAGAGATCAGAGCATTCAGTGATGGTCCGGGGAAGGGAAGCATGTTCATGCTCGCATTTCCACTGAGCGAGGATCAACGATGAGTTCAGCAACTCGGAGAGTGCTTGTAATCGAAGATGAATCCGCCCAACGATTGATGTACTCACGTGCACTCTCGATGATGGGATATGAGCCGGTGTGTGTCGGATCAAGTGAAGCGGCATGGAAAGCGATGCAAACGACCCGATACGGTGTCGCGCTCTTGGATCTCAACCTTGGCGGCGAGAACGGGTTGGATGTCTTTGAATACATCCGAGACCACCACCCTGAGGTCTCAGTCGTTGTCGCGACAGGATTCGGTACATTCGAGATCGCCAAGCAAGCGATCAAGATGGATGTCGTTGATTTCTTGTCCAAGCCTGTCAGTCTCGGCGAACTTGAAAGCTCCATGAACAAAGCATGGGACCGTTATGAGCTTGTGCAATCCCCTGCGGAAGATCTCGTTCCGCCGGATTCGAGCGTTGAACTCGAAGTTGAGCATCGAAACGATCTCAATATTGAAGCCGTTGAGCAGGACTTGATCATTGAGGCGCTCCGGAGATGCAAGGACAACCGTAAGGCAGCAGCAAAGATGCTCGGGATTAGTGAGCGCAAGCTGTATTACAGATTGAGCCAGTACGGGATTCGGTGATGTGCGGAGGAGGTGGGTGAGCAGATTGTGGCGCATGCTCAGAAGGCGTTTTCGCGCCCCAGAGCGATGTATGATCTCATGATTCATCTCCTGCGGTGGACCAGCAGATTGTGGCACCGGTCTATACGACGAATATCACGCCGCAGATGAAAGTTTCGGCTTTACCATGATGACTGGATACATCATTCGCGAATCACCGCCGACATGTTGTCATTTGATCGAAGTCTTCGGTTCGAGTTCACCATCTTCTGTATAGCGTATTGGTACAGGACGACTATTCCCAAGCTCGGCGTCACTCGGCGTCGTTATACCAAGAGATGCATGGGGACGATAGAGAGTGTGCCAGTTCGCGAAGTGATCTAAGCGCCTCCGAATCACAACAAGATTTTGCTGTACAAGTGACAGTCTCCGCCAATGTTTTATGCTCCAGAAGAGTCGCTCAACTTTGACAGAACCGCTTCGTATCGGGCGGAGTTAAAGCACATTGGGAGAGTTTCGCCAGAATCATCTATAATGGCGAGAGGTATAGTTTAGATTATGAAAGCCTTTTCGGAAGGTCAAGGTTCAGATTCAACCTAAGATCGCAAAGCCGGGATTAGCCAGTGTATACCCCTCGTTCGAGTGGAGTCATCAGGGCGAGGTGAATAGGTCAATGAGTTTTGAGGCTATTGGCACGGATCTGTGTGAGCATTACACTTTCGCTCGCTGGCTGAACATCGATAGCACAATCTTGATACACTCAAGTGAAGTGCACGGTGTGCTGTCCACTATGATAGTACTGCCTTGCGTTAGGCATTGATAACGATCTTGAGGTGCGAATGAACACTCCACTTGAACAGATAGAGCCCTCCGCTAGAAGCTACAGCCGGCGAACGGTGAAAGGTGTGCACCGCGATCCACCTGTGCTCTCCGAGAATCACCTCAACCTATTTACTCTGCCATATGCGCAGCTCATTGCAGCTCTCGCAGAGTGCCTCTTTCCGCCGAACTCCGTTGCTGATACAACCGGGAAGACGCAAGTTATCCGAGCATCTGACTCACAAATCGAGCGGTACATCTACTTCCGAACAGCTTGGCAGCCCGAGTTTGGCGTACCACTACAGCTTGCGCTACGCGATCTCACAGAAGCTTGTCTCAACGGTACCAATGGCAAGAGCCACTTTGTCTTGCTCGATGACGTTCAAAAGTCCAATCTATTAGGCAATCTCCAAGCGGGAACGATTGCCGCCACTCATTGGCGTGTTCGTCGAAACCAGGCTTCTGCCTTTATGGCCATCTACCGTGCGATCGCCGAAGGGTTCTTTGCTGATCCTGGATACGGAGGTAATGTCAACGGTTCTGGCTGGTGCTACAGCGGATTCATGACGATCGAAGGTGCTTTATGATCTCTAATCGTTTCGATGCGATTGTTGTCGGCACAGGTGCCGGCGGGGCATGTGTCGCCTATCAACTCGCCACCGCGGGACTTCGGGTGCTGGCACTTGAGAAGGGGCCCAGCCGTGAGTTGGGAGACTTCTTTGAGGGGGGTGTTTTCGGCGCGCCGTTCACTAGCCGAGGGCGAGGCGACGAACTGAAGTACATTAACTCCGAGTATCTCATGCCCGAAATGCGAAACGAGGTACGATATCTAAGTTATGCGAATCCGGGCGAACAACAACCAGAGGCAACGCCCACTACCAGCGGGTGGATGTCACAACTTGTAGGCGGGGGAACTGTTCATTACGGCGGGGCGTCCTTCCGCATGGATGATGTTGATTTTCGGATGCGATCCACATTTGAGAAGGATGTGCGCGATCTCGAGCCTTCTCTCTCACCGGCTCTTCAGGCGGATCTTCAGGATTGGCCCATGACGGCGGATGAGTTTCGGCCTTGGTACTCGATGGCGGAAAGATTGATTGGCATCGCAGGAGCGCCTGATTCCGGTCTCAGACCATTGCGCTACAACAAGGCTGCTCAGCTGCTTGATGCGGCATTGAGGAAGACCGGGCATGACGCCAGAATATGTCCAACTCCTATGGCTATTAACAACGCATCCCATCTGGGCCGACAGCCTTGCCACCATAGCGGACTCTGCCAAGATTACGCCTGTAGATTTGAGGCTAAATCGGACATGAGAGTTACATTGCTCCGCGAGGCGACGGCAACCGGGAATCTTGAGATTCAACCACTCTCGTTTGTTAGGCGATTGAATAAGTCGGGCGACCGTATCAAGTCGATAGAAGTACTCGTGGGGCATCCTGGCGGAGAGCACAAGGTTATCGAACTTGAGGCAGACATTTTTGTCGTTGCGTGCGAAGCAGTTGAGACGTCACGGCTGCTGATGCACTCAGAGATTGGCAACAGGGATGTGCTTGGGCGGTACATTATGTTTCATATGACCGGCGGAGCACGGAGCATTGCGCCTGATCCAACGACGACATGGGACACCGCGCCACACACGGCCTACATACCTTCGTATTACCACGACAGGAGTACAGATCCGCCGTTTCTCAAGACAGGCGTGTTTCTCGTGTCGTCCAACGGTGGGCCTCTTGGGGAGTTGAAGTACAGCAACTACTGGGGTACAACTGCCCTCGCATACTTCAAGGAGATCTACCCATTCAAGATGGATTTGAGCTACATCGGCGAGTGCATGCCCACTGAGCACAATCGAGTTGAGCTAACCAAAGATCGAGATCGCTACGGGTTGCCTGGTACAAAGATCACATACAAACCTCACCCATTCGATCAGAATGCAGGGGAGCACATGGCCCGCAAGGCGAAGGAGATCCTACGTGTGGCTGGTGGAGTTGTTGAGGATGATGCGCCAGCAGAACTCAAGCCGTTCTTGAGAAAGTCGGTGAGTGCCAAGCGCTTGTTCCACGGCTCGGGAGGTTGTCGTATGGGCATCGATCCGAAGATATCTGTAGTTGATGCGGCATGCCGCGTGCATGGACTTCAGAATATCTATATCGCTGATGCATCAGTCTTTCCCACAGGATCGGGTGTGAATCCGACACTCACGATTCAGGCAAATGCTCTCCGCGTAGGGGCGCACATAGCCGGTGTTGTTGGCGCGCAAGCTAGCTATGCGTAGGGGGGCATATGAAACGTCTTGAGAACCGATTCGTAAACATTACTGCAGATGACCTCCTCTCGGCTGCACATCCTTTAGGTACCCAGAGGATCTCGGGGTCATCTGATGTCGTTGCGGAGTACGAGAGCGAATGTGCTAGGGAGTTTGGCTGCAGTCATGCCGTAGCGGTTTGCAGCGGGACGGTCTCTATTTACTGCGCGTTGCGGGCATTGGGGATCGGGCCGGGCGATGAGGTCATCTTGCCACCGACAGCTGTCGTCATGTCGGGCCTTCCAGTACGACTACTTGGCGCAGAAGTGATCTTTGCGGATACCACTGAGGAGCCTGGATTCGGCTTGGACCCTGATGCAACAGCGGCTGCGATCACGCCTCGGACACGCGCTGTTATCTCGGTGCCGCTGTGGGGATATCCCGTTCCGATGAACAATCTCGTCTCGGTTTGTGAAAACGCTCGCATAGCGCTGATTGAAGACATCGCGCAAGCCCATGGCACGACGTGGAACGGGCAGCGGCTCGGAACATTTGGTACCATTGGCTGTGCGAGTACTCACGAGCGAAAGCTGATCACAACTGGTGAAGGCGGATTTGTACTTACCAACGATGAGAAACTCGCACATCGTGTCGCGACTATCAAGCGGTATGGCGTTGATGAGACAGGTGCGGGCACAAGTCTTGGGTACAACTTCAAATTGAGCGGAATTGCGGCTTCGCTCGGTCGTACGCAGATTCGGAAACTGGCCGCGAAGATCGATGCGCGCCATAGAGTCGCTCGGTTAATACAGAGTAGGCTCGTTGATCTTGACTGGCTGGCGGAACTGCCTGTTGCAGTCGGTAGCCGACAGAACTACTACTCCATGGTGATGTTGCTTACGGACCCAATGATCGACGTCAAACGCATGGATCAACATCTAGCAGATAACAATGTCATTTCTGATACATGGCGATATGGGTTCAGACCACTCTATGAGTATCCCCTGTTTGCGGCCAATGCTACGCATTGCCCAAATGGGGAGTCACTCATTTCCCGTGCATTCACTCTACCGTGTCACGAAGGGATGGATGAGGGTGATGTCGAGCAGGTAGTTGGAGCAGTGCGATCGTTCACTCCCTAAGAATTCGTGCACACTTCGCGTAATTGCGACCTCCCTGCGAGAATCGAGTTGGTGGGAGAAGACTCTTGATCAGGTTCGATGACTCAGCGAGGTGAGGGTGCGGTATTTGGCGAAGTAGGTCACTGGGTCGCAGTAAACAGATCCCCAGCGATTTGATCGTTGGTGAGTAGGATTCACCTGTCGCAGATCTGTTCACTTAGGGCTTGGTTCTAGGCTATGAAGTACACGATGGTTTGCTTCTGGTGATCGTTGAACACGCCGGCGAGGGTGATGCTGAAGAGTTGCCACAGGTAGAGCGTCGTTCGCATTGGGGAGAAAACGGATCATGAGGCCAAATGCCGGGCGTCGGCGAAGTTGTTGGGCCTCACGCGATAGGGCATGAATCTTGAGGCTTGCACTCATCATGATACGAGAGTAGCGATCTCGCCATTTCTACTTGCAATCAATGGGGACCCGCAGTCAAATCCAATACAGCGTCGTCCCTACTGTACTGATACGAAACATTTGCGACAAGGACATCCCAGTCATTGTCCCACTCAAAGACAGAAAACGATACCGCTGCACCCAGACGTACGCGATAACGCTCTAGGCTGTGATTGAAGTCAACGATGACGACACGGCCATCTCCAGGGATGATACTCCTAGCATGCTTGCCGAGATCAAGATAGTGTTGGGCCATGATCGCTGCACAACGCGGGATGATCTTGCCTGTGGTTTCGTCACGAATGGCCAACTGCACCTCTTCGTCCAATGTGCTTGCCCAAATTGAGCTGGCGATCTCTCGCTCTTCAGATATCACAAACACACCGACACCGTCAGTCATCCCCCGTCGGATTGCTTTCTTCAGTGATTTGATTGCGCGACTCTTCGCATTGCGCATACCAAACACCATCGCATCGTAACCGCACACATTGGTGATTGTCCCGTGAACAATGTCGTGGCCCGGTTGATCTGCGACACACGATTCGAGGCCGCATACGGGCGCACCACTCAGGTCGTTGACAAAGGCAACGGGAATAGGGGGGGCATCGATTCGATCAGAGAGTGCTGCCAATAGCTCCGTTGCATCGGCGATATGCGCAGGGCGGATGTGTTCAGGTCCATTGCGATGATCAATGTAAGCGAGTTCGATGACAAACACATCCGAAGGTTTCGGACCGACTTCATCAAGGAACCGGCTGATGTTCAGTCTCGGATCGGCACCATCGTGGACAAAGCGATTCACTCTCGTCCCCCTAGATCCGGATCACTGGAAGCTTCTATGGAAAGCCATGATTGAAGCGATCTCGCTCTTCTCCAGTGGGCATCGAAACCCTCTCTAAGTCGTGAGGCGGTTTCCGTGGAGCAATCGACCTGGCACTCGGCGATGGCAGGATCAGTAGTAATGTTAACCGTTTTAAGTGCTGGTTCGATGATCGCTAGGGAGTGCCCGTCATTGCTGCGGAAAAGAGCAAAATCGCAGAGTTCGTGTACAAGAACCTGCTCACCACGCCGATCGGGGTACAGCATAACGCGAGTTTCGACATGCGCATCAACACCACTATTCCGCAGATTGGATTCGAACTCATATATATAATGGAGCACCTTGCTAGTTGCTATACTCTTTGTCTCGTCCTGAGACAGCATCAGGATCCTCTGGAAAGATCGACAACGACAGTCACGCAACATGTCCTCGATGGAGCGGAAAATCTGGATCGAGGTATTAAGAGAATCATCGACATCTTCGTCGATGAGAGAACCCCAGCGGCTGAAAGCGAGATCGAATGCACAAAAGCTGTCGACATGCTCATGCTGGAACATGTGAAGAAGCAGGCGGTATGCTCTCCCAAAGCTGATGATTGCAGGACAACTGTCGATCATGTCCGGCTCTTCATATCGTACAAAGTTGCTCAGAAATGGAGATTTTTCATGTGTCGGCTCAATTGTGTACTGCAACTCAGTCCTTCTGCGAAGACAGAAGAGCATGATCTCGCCAGCTCCCTTTGGCAACTGGTGATTCCCGATCGGGTCCAGCCGCACCATGTCATCGTTCTTCAGATCTTGAACAAGAGCGCCGCCGAGTGTGCTAACCCATACCTCATCACGCGTGACGATCGGCTCAATGCGAGCCGCGAGATTTACGTTCGTTCCGAACACGTTAGTGCGGCCTGTGATCGGGTCATCGCATAGATACACGCTCCCGCAGTGAAGCGCAACCCGTGCGGACAAAGACTGCGGAAATCCTTGATTTCGCCAGTTTGTGTTACGAAAGAGATCACGGATCTCCAGGGCGGCCATGGCGCCGTCGGGGGGGTTCTCGAATGCGGCGAACAGGGCGTCACCCCAAGTGTTGATTACCTTCGGGTAGTACCGCTTAGTGACCTCGGCGACACGGGGTAGAACCTGTTTCTGAAACAACTCGGTGTCATGGGGGCTGTCTAGATCCGAGTAGCCCTTGACATCCATGAACAGCAGGGTCATAACCTTCCAACTCATTGAGCTCTCCAAATCAAACTGGCGTCGTTAGTAACTGCGTCAGTAGTGGAGTATCATGCTTCTCATCCACCTTTACACTCGTTGTGACACCTTGGTGTATGAGGCTTACGCGACGACGAGTGCGTAGGACTAGAGCGCATATCAGAGCCGCTTTCGGCCCCAATTGTACCCGATCTTTTCGGCGTACGCGAGGGTGGGATGATGATTCGATATCCGATGCCCAGATGTTGCCGTTATTGTGTTGTTATTCTCAAGATGCAGCGATTGGCCAGTATATTGTGGAGCCTGCCCAGTAAGCGTTTTCACGCAGCAGAGCGATGTTTCGCCTTGACCTTGATCACCGGGTAGAGCAATCGCGGATCATCGCCAACATGATGTCATTGAATGGATATCTCTGGCATGAGTTCACCTCATTCTGTATAGCGTATCGGCTCAGGACGACGAATCCCAAGCTCAAGTTCTCATGTTGCATCATACCAAGAGACGCGTGCGGCCGGTGTAGAATGTGCCAGTTTGCAAAGTGGTCTAAACACTTCTAGGTCACGGCGAGGTTGGATGTATCAGTGATATCAGCCACTATTGTAGCAAACTCCAGAAGAGCCGTTCGACCTAGACCTTAAACTGCCAAACACTCACCGGTCTGCGTGCATCGGTGACTCCTAACTGTATCATGGCGACATGAAACGACCGCTAAAACTGTGAGCCCTGATCGGTGATGATGAAACGGGGTGTCGAGTGTGCCTTGATTGAATCATCAGTAAGTCGGACGAGATCCTTTTTTCTTGGGCGCTTCGCTAGTGATTAGATTCCGACAATAATTTCTGCTGCACCCATCATTACTCGCGACGACTTCGAGCTTCAGCCAAAGCACGCGAAATGAGGTGATGCCCATGAGCCATAAGTAGTGTAGCTTCTTTCGGTGAGCTGAGTGTGTATGAAAAAGTCCGGCGTGTACGCAATGGTGGGACATGACGGTCTGGATACGGAGTGCGTTCTTCCTCAAGGATCCGTCGCACAGATACTCTGCTCATCAGGATGGCAGATCGCATGATATGTTGTGCGATCGTGTGCTTGCCGAAGTCACGCTCGGGGCAGCGAGGACGCATCTCGTGGACGAGCCAGCGCATTCCACCGTGGAGCTTGTTACCAGGCGGTGACCCACAACAGATTCAGACTTATGTTTATCACAGATCGACTTCATCTATAACGATTGGTGCTTGGCTGAACTACAATAAAGATCTGCAGCTTCCTTGCATTACCAACCTCGAAGTCGCATGAGTTGGAGGATGTCGGCTCGTTCTTGTGGTGCGTATTGGGGCCCAGCTTTGCTGGGTTGCATTGGCGTTGGGAGCGGTAGATCGGGAGTTCACGCTTTAGCAGCGATGAATCGGAATTGGCGTGTTCACGCAGGGCAAGCAACCAGACCATGGGTATGGGGTGTTCAGATGCCCCGGATCGGGCTGCGAGATATCCAGACAATAACGATAATGGATAATGCGCATTATTCTCTTTCCTTCGTACTCAGCATGGTGATCGCATTGATTGCGATCCACACTCTTAAATCGTATCGATGGTGTATCTGGTAGGAAGATTCTGCGATATCTGCACACAGCTGAACATCTAGCGCCAATATCCTGCTACGAGTTGGCCTCATTCAGCAGTATCACGAGAGACGGATGAACATATCAGGGACTGACCGTCGTTGGTTACAAAGGGATATGAAATGGCGTCCTTGATGTAGCGCTGTTTCGGCCGTTTTGAGGCATATTTTTAGAACATCATCCTTATCTACACCCCACCAATCAGAATGACAACGACGGGTGTGCGTGATGTAGTTGTGCACCTATCCGAGCTTCCCTGCGTCGCTCGAGTGCTGCGATCGTGATGCGGAGGCGCCGGGCGGTATGGTCATCATTCATGTTCTCAGCATGCTCTCGTGCCGCGTGCAGCGCAGCGATCGAGAGTCGGTGGTCTGGGCCGTGTGAACCATCTAAGAGGACATGGACTTCGGTGAGTCGTTCGCGCCGTTCGCTGTCGCCCAGCGCCTCGTAGGTAAGCAGGTACGCTCGTGCTTCGGCGAGATCGGGATGCGATGGCGACACCGTCGGCTCCAGCGCGTGGATCGCACGCTGCAGATGATCGACCGCGTCCCCCGGGTTCCCGCGTTCATTCTCTGCGCGAGCTGCGACGAGACTCAGTCTCGCTAAGTCTGGGCCCGTGTCGCCGGTCAATCGGGCCAGGATTGAAGCGGCATGATCAAGTGTGATCATCGCGTCATCAGAGCGTCCTTGGGCAACAAGGACTTCGCCGAGTGTCACCAGGCAGCGCGCTGCGACATACTCCTGCTCCGCTGCCCCGTAGCAGAGATCGAATGCGGCTCTCGCCATCTCCTCCGCTTCATCGGGCTTGCCCGCGAATAAGCGGACGAGGGCACGGAGGCGGAGTGATCTTGCTGCGTATACATCACCATATGCCTCCACAAGCAGTGGTTCAGCTGCAACGAAGTGTTGCTCCGCGGCCAAGAGATCATCAACTGCAAGCGCGATCACTCCGGCCTTGATATGAATCCATCCGTCAAGTGGAGCGTCCGAGGAAGCCATGCTCTGGCTCTGGCGAATAAGTTGATCGAATGCCTGGCGTGCTGCGTCCGCATCGCCCTCATAGATCCATGTCAGGTATGCGAGTTCCTCGGCTGCTCCCACGGTGCGATCGTCATTCGTACCGTAGAGATCCACATACAGGCGGTGTGCGATACGGGTTTGTTCAAACGCGTCTGCCAATCGTCCCTGACGACGGTACACAAAGCCAATCGCGGATCGAACATCCGCTTCCACACCCGGCACATCGGCGAGATCGCGATGGACCCTTGCAGTGGCATAATCGATCGCATCGAAGAGCGTGACCGCAACACCGCGTTCTTCGGGGTCGACGCCGAGAAACGCGGTCTTGAGGAAATCAGCGATGCGTTCAGCGTTCAGTGCCTGCGCCCTCATCTCGGCCGCAGCCGCGTCAGCGCGGGCCGCTTCTTTGTGTGCCTGCGACAGGCTCACTCTGAGTCCGATGGTCGTTGCGACGCAGAGGAGGAATGCCCCGCAGAGGAGACTCGCAGCGATCCGATGACGCCTTGCGTACATCCACAGCAACCAGAACAGCGAAGCATCAGCGCCATCGATTGGGCGCCCCTGAATGACACATCGGAGATCGTTGGCGAGAGCGCTCGCCGAGGGATGACGCTGGTCTTTATCTGCGGCCAACGCTCGGCTGATCACGGACGCGAGCTCTCTGCCCGCGGATTGTCGAAGCGTTCGCCCGATCTCTTCCTCTGACAGTTTGATGCGATCCAGAAGCGCTTCGCTGATCGAGCGTGTCGGTTTGTAAGGCTTCGTCCCGGTCAGGAGCTCATAGCCAATAACCCCGATTGAGAACACATCAGCACGGGTGTCAACCTGCTCGGCCTGACCCACCATCTGTTCGGGCGCCATGTACGCGGCGGTTCCCGCGATGTTCGCGCCGCCCGTACCAGTTATCTCACCACGAACCAATCCCACGCCGAAGTCGATGATGTGGGGGGTGCCAGTCGGATCGACGAGGATATTGCTGGGCTTGAGGTCGCGATGAATCACGCCCCTACGGTGGGCATGCTCGATCGCGATGGTTATTTTCAGTAGCAGTTCCGCGATCTCAGTCCTCGTGAAGTCTTTTTCGTGCGCGAACTCGGAAAGTGTGTTCCCCTCGATGTGTTCCATCGCAATGAAAGTCGCTTGCGATGTGGTCCCATCCTCGTAGACGCTCTTTGTGGTGCCGGCTTCATACACCCGAGCGATCCCGGGGTGTTGCAGGCGTCCGAGCAGCATTGCCTCCGCTAAGAGCGATGATGTCGCGGAGTAATCGATTGCGAGTAGCTTGATCGCCACATGCCGGCGTGGTGACGCCTGTTCAGCAAGGAAGACTGTCCCCATCGAGCCGCTCGCGATGACCCGGACAATCCGATAGTCGCCGATGGATACCAGTTGTTCCACTTCCGTGGCATGATCGTGGGAACATGGGCGTGTGATGTCCGCAGGATGATCGAGGAAGCTGTCCTCAGCGTCCGAACGCAATAGGTTGCGAACGATCGATAGGAGTTCCGTATCTCCACCGCACGCAGACTCGATGTAGCCCGATCTTTCGCTCTCAGTCAGGTCGAGCGCATGCTGAAAAATGTCCGTTGCTCTCTCGTAGGTCGCTCGCATCATCTGTCGTCGCTCCCGAGTCGGTTTCGTAGCCAGGCGCGTGCGGTGCGCCACTCCAGTTCGACTGTCCTGTCAGATTGTCCGATTATTGCTGCTACCTCTGAAACGGTAAGCCCGGCAAAGAAGCGCAACTCCGTGATCCGAGCCTGTCTTGGGCTCAGCTCCGATAACTCAGTCAACGCATCGTCGAGCATGATGAGGGTCACCGGGTCGAGCGTTCCATCCGCAGCGAGATCGTTCCCGTGCACCCGTGTCCAACCACCGCCGCGTTTCTGCGCGAGATTGGATCGGGCGTGATCGATCACAACATGCCGCATGGCCTTGGCCGCAACAGCAAAGAAGTGGCTCCGGTCATTCCAGGATGCGCTGGAATGAGAAAACAAGCGGGCGTAAACCTCGTGAACCACGGAGGTTGAGTTGAGTGTGCCGTTCTCGTTACCCTGGTCTGTCGGATGATGGGCGATCGTCTTGAGACGATGATAAACCTGATCGAAGGCGCGCTCCGCGGCATCCCTGTCACCGGCGGAACCGCGATTGAGCAGTATCGTTAAATCATCCGACTCACCAGGTTCCAACTCGGCCTCCTGACTTTGCTCGTGGACATCACTGCATCCAGGCAGACTGAGCATGTCCCGTGATATCAGTTTAACCCCTGAATCACATGATCTGAGTATGGCTACGAATGTTCATGCGGGTAAATGCCCAAGCACGCAGACCCTTCAAGCAGTTATCAAACACATTCTCACTCTCGGTCTGGGCACTGTACATGGTGAGTCCTCGAAAACACCAGCGCAATATGTCAATACTCATTGCGCCTGTTCCACCCGGTTTCCGTTCTCTGGTTCGCGGACACGATTTGCCGCGGGTAGACCCCGATCAGAACCCAACAGGAGGCACCAAATGTACCGAGTTTTGACCGCATTGTGCATTGCCAGCGCCGCCGGCAGCTCTCTCGCTCAGGAAACCTTTGTCGTCCCCGACGATATCGCGTCCCTTCAGGACGCCCTGAACCCAGCGATCAGCGGCATCGACCCAGGGGACATCATCGTTCTCCGTGACAACATCACCCACTTCGGTACATTCGAGGTGACCGTTTCCGACCTGACCATCCGGGCCGCTGAAGGTGAGAGTCCCGTGCTCGACGCCAACGGCGCGGGGAGTGTCATTACCGTGAACGCAGGGGACAGCGGGCTCACGCTCGAAGGCCTGACCATCCAGGACGGGAGCGGGATCGGGAACAGCGACCGCGGCGCGGGTGTTGAGGTCCTCAACATAGGAAGTATGGTGATCCGAGACTGCGTCATCCAGAACAACAATGTGAACAACTCGAACGGCGGCGGAGTTTTCGCACAGAATGCCTTCCTGCTCATCGAGAACTCGATATTCCGTGTGAATAGCTCCAACAACGGGGGCGCGATCTTCCTCAACGGGGGTAGTGACCTGATCATCCGTAACACCCAGTTTATGGAGAACACATCGAGGAACGACGGGGGGGGCATCTTCTACGAATCGAACGCGAACCACGCTCTCCTCATCGAAGATTCGGTCTTCGAGGAGAATGCGTGCATCGAGCGTGGTGGCGCGATACTCATGCGAGATGCTGGACAGGCATCGATCACCAACACACGATTCGCTGGGAACACGGCGATCGGGCGGGCTGGGAGCGACGCCGGCGCGATCTTCATTGATGGCGTCCAACACACAGCATTCTATCGGTGTGACTTCGAGGCCAACCTCGCCAATGGTGAGGGTGGCGCTATCCTCTCCACACTCAACACACCACGCGGCGATTTGATCGAGTACATCGACACTCGATTCATCAACCACGAGAGCTCCGCGAGCACCGTTTCCATCTTCGGGGGGACCGTTGATGTCGTCAACTGTGACTTCCTCGGAAACACCACCCTCCGAGCCGGTGACGGAGGGAGGATCGGCGGCGCGCTCCGCTATCGGACGAACGGCGCGGGGCAACGCTCATTCGGGCGTGTGTACAACTCCGTCTTTGAAGGTAACTCCGCGGACGAGGGCGGTGCCATCCTGATTGGAACGGCCACCGTTGACATCGTCAACTCAACTTTCGTAAACAACACCGCGATCAGCGGCGCCGCGATCCGTGGCGTCAACAGCAACGAGCTGACGATTTCTAACAGTATCTTCGTTGGAAACGGGCCGGACGCGGTCGATCTCCCGAGTGGCACACGAGAGACGAAGTTCAACCTGTTCGATACCGCTGAGACGATTCAGGGCGACGAGTCCGACAATCTCTTCAACGCCGACCCCCTCTTCGTCGATGCTGCCAACCGTGACTACGGACTCCAGAAGGGTTCCCCCGCAATCGACGCGGGCAGCACCACCCTGTACGAGCTCGGGGTCTTCTCCGACTTCGTGGGGAATCTTCGCGTTCAGGACGATCCGAACACCACGGACTTCGGCGTATCTCGCACTGGCGCGATCATTGACTTGGGCGCGTTCGAGTTCGATGTCGTAGGTGCACCTTCCGACTGCCCCGCCGATCTCAACGGTGACGGCGTGCTCAACTTCTTCGATGTTTCCGCGTTCCTTACCTTCTTCAGCGCGGGGTGCCCCTGAGCAGTTCTGATCCAGAGTCGAGACATATCTCATTGTCATTTCGATACTCACGCTTAGTTGTGAGTTGAAAGCTCACATCCCGCGTTCAGACACCCAGTGCACTCGCGCTGGGTGTCTTTGATTTTTGCCTGAGGGCGAGTGAGCACGAGTGGGTAGCGCTGTATCCGTGTTCACATTTGGTGCTCTCTCGGCACATCGGTGAATCGGTGTCTCCGCCACGCTCGAATAAGGATGAATGAGCAGTTGCTAGATCAAGGTATCCATCGGCGATTGGGTAGGTCAATCAATCGCATGCTTTCACAAAGTTAGGGCGCTCGTCGATAGATGATGCTCTTGTAGGGCATTGAGACACAAACCGGATCAAGTTGGCCGGATTATGGCTTTGCGTGTTGCTCCTGTATCGTACTGGTGGATTTCTACTGGATGAGTCAACTCATGAGAACGATCAGTCATTGGTGTACACTTTCTCGCATGACGAGGAGCTCATCACATTGCAGAGCGGTGATCTTTGAAAGAGGGTTTATTCCCCTGATCGCTTTGTTGTCTCTGGCGTTGATCCCCTTTGGATGTGCCACAGCAGCACCTCGTCAGGAACTCCCTCTGCAAGATTCAGGACCACTGACGATTCAGGGTGGTGCGACCGTCTCTCAACGCTGGTGGGAGGATCTCGGTGATCCGATACTGACCGTTGCGATTGAGAATGCTTTGGCTGAGAACTTCTCGCTGCGTGCAGCATACGAGCGGGTCCGTGAAGCGCGTGCCGTTGTGTTGCTCACCGGTGCCGAACGGTCTCCAATGCTGGAAGTAGGCGTGGGAGGCGTGCTGCGAGATGGCGGTAACATCAATGGTCAGAGCGAGGTCTCTGTCGGTCTGGAGGCGGCGTACGAGGTCGATCTTTGGGGGCGAATTCGCTCAGATATCGCGGCAGAGCAGTTCGAAGCTGATGCAACTTTAGAAGATTACCAGGCAGCAGCCATCACCATCTCGGGTGAACTCGCGATCGCGATGTTTCGACACGCTGAGGCGGTACTGCAGCTGGAACTGCTTGAGTCACAGCTTCAAACGAACCGGAATGTGTTGACCGTTCTAGAAGAACGATTCTCGATTGGGCAGTCAGGCAGTGCGGATGTGCTTCGTCAGCGTCAACTCGTCGAACGCACACTCGAGCAGCAGATTCTGGCGAGGGCTACCAGAGAGGTGCTTGAGCACCAGATCCTCGTCATCAGCGGGCAGGCGCCTCAGTCAGTTGAGTCCATCCCAATGGTCGCGTCGTTGCCAGAGCTGCCGCCGCTGCCGAAGATCGGGCTGCCGATCGATCTGCTGCAACGACGCCCAGATGTCCGGGCGGCGATGTTTCGCATTGAGTCAGCTGATGCCTCCGTTGCCGCAGCGGTGAAGGACCAGTATCCCACCTTGCGTCTCGGCGCGGCATTGACATCGTCTGCCCCCAATCCGTCGGGTTTGTTTGATGCTTGGATCGCATCGCTCATCGGGCAGGTTGTCGCGCCGCTCCTAGACGGCGGACGAAGAGAAGCAGAAATCGAGCGGCAGGTTGCGATCCGTCGGCAACGCCTGGCCCAATACGGCGATGTTGTGCTCGCCTCATTCCGTGAGGTCGAGGACGCATTATCGTTGGAACGACATCAAGTGATGCGGATCGAGAACCTTGTCCGCCAGCTTGAACTTGCTCGCGATACATACGCTCAGCTTCGATCTGAGTACCTCAATGGTGCTGCGGACTTTATCGATGTGCTCGAGTCTCTCCGAGATCAGCAGGAACTCGAGCGGGATCTGCTTTCATCGCGTCTGCTCCGAATCGAGTATCGAATCGCGTTGTATCGAGCTATTGCGGGCGGTTTTCTGCTCGATGAAGAGGCGATTGGAATCAGTGGAGGCATGCAGTGAGTAATCGATCTCCAAGCCATAATGTCTGGGGGCGCGTCGCTCGTGTCACTTTGACACTCTTCGCGGTTGTCCTTTTGCTCAGCGGCGCGGGATTCGCTAGTTATCTGATCAAGCAGTCAGAACCGACAGCGGAGCGGGAAGCTGCAACGCGCCGAACGGCGGCTATGGTCGAGACGATCACAGTAGATGAAGGAGTGTACAGCCCGTCCATCACCGCTTTGGGAACCGTTCAGGCAGCACGCGACATCGTGCTCAGCTCGCGCGTGAACGGTCAGGTCCTCTCCGTCGAAGAGTCATTCACGCTCGGAGGTCGAGTGCAAGCGGGGGAGCTCCTGCTCCGACTAGATCCCTCGGACTACAAGCAGGCATTGGTGATGCGTGAAAGTGAGATGCTGCAGGTGAAAGCCGAGCTGGCCATTGAAGAGGGGCAGCAGCGAGTCGCTCGAAGAGAGTTTGAGCTTTTGGGCACAGATCTTGATGAAGTGAACCGATCTTTGGTGCTTCGTGAGCCTCAGATCGAATCATTGCGGGCGAAGCTGAATGCGGCCGAAGCGTCGGTACAGCGGGCTCGGATCGATCTTGAGCGTACTGAAATCTTCGCTCCCTTCAACGGGCAAATCCTTGACCGATCCGCAGAGCTTGGATCGCAGATATCCGCAGGTGATGAGCTTGCGCGGCTTGTCGGTACCGAGACATACTGGGTGATCGCGACAATCCCGATCAACAAGCTGAGATGGATTGAGTTTCCCAATGATAATCAGGGCGGGGCGATGACGATCATCTCGCACAGCTCTGCGTGGCAACAGGGCGAGCGTCGGGAGGGGCGTGTCAAGCGTCTCATTGGAGAGCTCGATCAGCGAACCCGGATGGCTCGTGTGATCGTTGAAGTGCCGCAGCCGCTTGGGAATGACCATCAGCCGGAGCTCATCCTCGGATCGATTGTGCAGGTTGACATCGCCGCTACGCCGCTCCAGGGCGTGATCCGACTGGATCGCGCTTATCTGCGGCAGGATGACACGGTCTGGGTCATGGAGGATGGGAAGCTTCGCATCCGAGAGGTGGCGGTTCTTTTCTCAGACGCTGCGTACGCGTATATCGGTGAGGGGCTCGATCCGGGTGAGCATGTGGTAACCACAAGCCTGGCGACAGTCGTGGATGGGCTCGACATCCGTGTGGCGAGTGATGCAGAAGTTGATGATCCAACTCAAGTGTCGGGCGGGTCCTCGTCATGAGTTCCTCGGTCGATCATCTCGATGGAGATTGGCGAGGTCCGGTTGCGTGGATGGTTCGCAACTCTATCGCGGCCAATCTACTCATGGCCGTACTCCTGATCGGTGGGATTTGGACGGCGTTCAACATTCAGAAAGAGGTCTTCCCACAGTTCGAGCTCGATATCGTGGAGATTTCTGTTGGATACCCTGGTGCTGCCCCTGAGGAGGTTGAGCAGGGAATCCTTCGTCCGATCGAGGAAGCCGTCCGCGGTGTTGACGGCATCAGCGAGATGACTTCTCAGGCGCGAGAAGAACGGGGTTCCGTTACGATTGAAATCGTTGGTGGCGCTGAGCGGATGAAGGTGTTCCAGGACATCGATCAGGCGGTCTCCCGCATTCGGACTTTCCCTGACGAGATCGATCAGCCGGAAGTCAGTCTTCAGACGAGACAGGTCGAAGTGATGCGCGTGGGGCTCTATGGCCCTGTCGATACATGGACACTCCGACAGATCGCGGAACGGACCCGAGATCAACTGCTCGCGAGCCCATACATCACACAGATCGAGCTCTCACGCGTACCCGATTATGTGACGCACATCGAGATCCCGCGTCAGCGTCTGCGTGAGTACGGTCTCACGCTCGATGAGGTGGCCCGGATCATCGAGGTATCTAGCGAGGATGTTGCCGCGGGGTCGGTGCAGACCAGCGCAGGTGAGATCCTGCTCCGCGTCAAGGCAAGAAAGCAGTGGGCGGAGCAGTTCGCTTCCATTGAGTTGATGACGAGCGATTCAGGCACAGCGCTCATGCTTGGGGATATCGCCACGATCAGAGACGGATTCACGGAGGGCAACTTCCACTCGCAGTTCAATCAGCAGCCATCGGTTGAGCTTCAGATTTACAGGGTGGGGGACCAGTCCCCGCTGGAGATTGCGGACGCGGTTGAGCAGGTGATGGCCTCTGTCGAGACGCAGTTCCCGGAAGGTCTGAAGTGGCGGATCGACAATAACAACGCGGAGGATTTCAGAAGCCGCTTATCGCTGGTGCTCAAGAACGGGTTTATGGCGATCGGGATCGTGCTACTGATCCTCGCGATCTTCCTTGAGTTCCGGCTCGCGTTCTGGGTGATGGCAGGGATGTCGATCTCATTCGTTGGAGGGATCCTGTTTATGCCCATCGTTGGCGTGAGCATCAACATGATCTCGCTCTTCGGCTTCTTGATCGTGCTGGGTATTGTGGTCGACGATGCAGTCGTAGTTGGGGAGAATGTCTACGAGCTGCGACAGCAGGGGCATGGGCCGGTTGAGGCGGCGATTCGCGGGACGCGTGATGTCGGCGGGCCAGTGATCTTCAGCATCTTGACCAATGTGGTCGCCTTCATTCCGCTTTTGTTCATCCCGGGTGAGACCGGGAAGTTCTGGCGTCCGCTTCCAATCGTTGTGATTGTCGTACTCCTCCTCTCGCTCTTCGAAGCGCTCTTTATCCTGCCTTCCCATCTGGCACACATCCGCTCGCTCGAACGCAAGCGAGGACTTCGTGGGCGACTTCATGCGTTGCAGCAATCGTTCACTCGGTTCTTCACGATGCTGATCGATCGCTTGTACCGTCCGGTGTTGCAGGCATCGCTGCGCATTCGATACATCACAGTTGCCGCCGCGATCGCGGTGCTGACCGTTGTGGTGAGCTACAGCACGAGTTCGCACATGGGCATGGTGCTCATGCCGGAGATCTCGGCGGACGAGATCGAGGCCGGGGTGCGGCTCCCGGTTGGGACTACACCGGATCAGGCGGCAGCCGTTGCGGAAGCGGTCACTCAGGCAACCGCGAGGTTGTTTGAGGAAGCGAACTTCGATGAGGTTGCTGAGGGCGTCATGACGAATGTGCGCGGGGGGAGCTTTATCGATGTCGAGCTCGTAATGTTGCCCCCGGATCAACGCACGATGACGGCCAGAGAGGTCATCCAGATCTGGCGTGACTCAATTGGCGACATCCCCGGTGTGGACCAGATCACATTCGAGGCCGAGCGAGGCCCGGGGGGGTACCGCAGAGACATCAGCGTTGATCTGAGTCATTCGGATATCGATGTGCTCGAAAGAGTCTCGGGTGAGTTTGCTGCCGAGCTGGAGGAGTTTGTTTACGCCCGTGATGTCAACGATAGTTACAGCAAGGGCAAGGTGCAGTACGACTTTCGACTGCTCCCTGAGGGACGAGCGCTTGGATTGACGCCTGCGGACATCGGGTCTCAGCTCCGCGGTGCATTCTACGGCTCGCTTGCGTTGCGGCTCCTGCGGGGTACGAATGAGATCGAGGTTCGGGTGAAGCTCCCTGAGGAGGAACGCAAGGATGTTTACCACCTCGAGGAGTTGGTCATCCGTACACCCAGCGGTGCTGAGGTTCCGCTGCTTGATGTTGCTGAAGTCATTCAAGGCGAGGCGTTTGCTCGGATTGATCGTCGAGACGGACGCCGAGTTGTGAGTGTCTCGATGGATGTTGAGCCGGACCGTGCGATTGGACAGATGATCACAGCTATCAACTCCGATGTACTACCACGACTCGCCAACGAGTACCCGGGTCTGACCTGGACATTCGAGGGGAGCAACGCAGAGATGCGTGAGGCGACTTCCTCGCTGTGGGGTGGGTTTGTGCTTGCAATGTTCGTGATCTATGCGCTGCTCGCTGTGGCACTGCGACGGTACATCCAGCCACTGGTCATTATGGTCGCAATCCCCTTTGGGATCATCGGGGCGGTTTTCGGGCACATGATCCTCGGATACGACCTCTCATTAATCAGCTTCATGGGTGTGATCGCGCTCGCAGGTGTCGTTGTGAACGACTCGCTGATCATGATCGATTATGCCAACAAGGCGCGTGCCGAGCAGAACGCCTTTGGTGCGATCGTACAGGCAGGTGTTCGCCGATTCCGCCCAATCTTCCTTACCACCGCAACGACATTCCTCGGTCTCGTTCCCATCATCATGGAAGAGTCACTGCAGTCGCAGTACATCGTTCCGATGGCGATCTCGCTTGGATTCGGAATCGTGTTCGCGACCGTGGTCATACTCGTGCTTGTCCCAAGCCTGTATCTGATTGTGGAGGATTGCAACCGAGTTTTCCGGCGAGCGCAGAATGAATCCGGGGAGACATCAACCCATGGTGCGGAGCCTGGACTTACACGATGATGGTGCGCAATGTGGTCGTTCCTCTCCCGACCCTCATCGGAGCAGTCTGAGTCCGAGCACGGTCACTGGAAAAATTGCTTGAGATTGAATCGGCCTTCTGATGCTCAGCGAACCCGGTTCGGTCATGATTTGCCTCATCTTCGGGGCGAGTGAGATGACAAGTTATCAACTACTATAGAGTTGTCATGCGTACTGCCACCCATGCTGATCACCGACATGCCGCGCCTGCATCAGGCGGCCTATACGCACCTCATCATTCTGCGACCGATCCTGAGTTTAGCCAGGTCGCATGGATGCGTTGCGTGCCGTTTATCCTTCTCCATCTCGCTTGCGCTCTCGTGTTCGTCGTTGGATGGAGCCCGGTCGCGGTTCTGACATGTGTTGCGATGTACATCTTCCACATGTTCGTGATCACGGCGTTCTACCACCGGTACTTCTCGCACCGTGCGTTCAAGACCTCTCGCGTGTTCCAGTTTCTTGGAGCTGTAGCCGCCACTTCTTCCGCTCAGCGTGGCCCGCTCTGGTGGGCAGCACACCATCGTCATCATCATCTGCACTCCGATGATGAGCATGACACGCACTCTCCATCGCGTCGTGGGCTTCTGATGAGTCATGTCGGTTGGTTTATGACAAAGGGAGCGTTCAGAACTCCCGAGCGGCTGATCCGGGATTGGATCCGGTATCCGGAACTCCGATTTGTGAATAGGTTCGACTGGCTTTCGCCTGTTTTGCTCGCTTTTCTGCTCTTTGGTTTCGGCGCGCTGCTCAAGGTGTACGCCCCGTCGTTGGGAACGAATGCCTGGCAGATGTTTGTCTGGGGCTTTGTCGTCTCAACTGTCATTGTGTACCACGCGACCTACACCATCAATAGCCTCTCGCACCGTTACGGATCAGCCCGCTTCGATACCGGTGATGACAGCAGGAACAACTTCTGGCTCGCACTGCTGACCATGGGTGAGGGGTGGCACAATAATCACCACTTTTACCCAGCGGCGGCTCGCCAGGGCTTCAAGTGGTGGGAGATTGATATGACCTACTACGGTCTCATCCTGCTCTCAAAGGTTGGGCTCATCTGGGACCTTCGGGGGGTGCCTGGTCGTGTCATGGATCAGGCGAAGCAGTCTGCTCGCCACTCCCGGAAAGATCGGGCTGCCTAATGGAGTTGGTCGGCGAGAGACCTCGTCAGCGGATCGCGATCATTGGCGCGGGGGTGTCTGGGCTGGTCGCCGCATATCTGCTCCATCAGCAACACGATGTAGTCGTGTTTGAGGCGGGCGATTACATCGGGGGACACACCAACACGATCGATGTCGAAACACCAGGCGGGACCATCCCTGTTGATACCGGATTCATCGTGTTCAATGAGCGGAACTACCCATTGTTTTGCCGCCTGCTCTCACAACTCGGGGTCGAGTCACAGCCTTCGGAGATGAGCTTCAGCGTGAGTTGTGAGAAGTCGGGGCTCGAGTACAACGGGTCATCTATCAATCAGCTCTTTGCCAAACGATCAAACATCCTTTCGCTCACGCACTGGAAGATGCTCCGAGACATCATGCGATTTAATCGGAACGCGGAGATGCTGTACGACAGCGGTCTTTCGACGACCGTGGAGGAGTATGTGCGTGAGCACCGGTTCAGCAGCGCATTTCTTGAGAACTATCTCATTCCTATCGGCGCTTCGATCTGGTCCTGTCCGAGCGGTACATTCCGATCATTTCCGATACGGTTCGTGATCGATTTTCTCCGAAATCACGGGATGCTTCAGATCAGCGATCGCCCGCAGTGGCGCGTAATCAAGGGCGGATCCAGGCAGTACATTGAACCGCTGACGAGGTCATTCCGCGAGCGGATCCACCTGAGCACGCCTGTGCAGCGAATCGAACGCTACGCCGAGAGGGTTGATGTCCACATCAAGGAGGGTGAGTCGGAGCGGTTCGATCATGTGGTCCTTGCATGCCACAGCGATCAAGCACTGCGGATGCTGACGCAACCCAGTAAGCTCGAGCATGAGTTGCTCGGAGCCTTCCCGTACCAAGCTAACGAAACCGTCCTGCACACGGACGAGGCACTGCTCCCCAAGCGTCGGCGTGCGTGGGGGAGCTGGAACTATCGGATCCGATCAGATGATTCAGATGCTGTCGCGATCACATACCATATGAATATGCTCCAGTCGATCTCATCGAGGACGCAGTACTGTGTGACGCTCAATGAGACTGGGCGTATCAATCCGGACAAAGTCCTCAAGCGATTCCTGTATCACCATCCGATTTTTACGCTCGAGCGTGAGGCAGCGCAGGAACGACACGCAGAAGTCATCGGTCCGAACAGGACATCGTTCTGCGGGGCATACTGGGGGTATGGGTTCCATGAAGACGGCGTGCGGAGCGCGGTGCGCGTTGCGGAGCACTTTGGGTGTCCACTGTGAGCCTCAACAGTGCCATCTATCGGGGTTGGGTCCGACACCGCCGGTTTGGGCCACGAGCGCACGCGTTTCGATACACTATGTTCATGGTCTATCTCGACCTGGATGAGCTCGATGAGGTGTTCCGGGGGAGCTGGCTCTGGTCATCACGCAGGTTCTCTCTTGCCTGGTTCCGGCGCGGAGATCACTATGGGGACCCTGAATCGAGTCTCGACCAATCCATCCGCGAGCTCGCGTACTCCTATACCGGGTTGCGACCAACTGGCCCGATACGCTTGTTGACACACCTGCGGTACTTTGGGTACTGCATGAATCCGGTCAGCTTCTACTACATCTACGACGAAACAGGTTCGCGTGTCGAGACCATTGTCGCGGAGGTGCACAACACGCCCTGGGGGGAGCGGCACTGCTATGTGGTCCCAAGGGATATGTGCGGAACCGATCCGGTTAAGCACCAGCACAGGTTCAGGAAATCGTTCCATGTCTCGCCATTCATGCCCATGGATCAGGAGTATGTCTGGCGGCTTTCAGACCCGGATGAACGGCTCTTCGTGCACATGGTCAACGAGCAAGACGGGGAGCCTGTCTTTGACGCAACCATGGTGATGAAGCGGATAGATATCAACAAAGTGAATCGGATGCGTGTGCTCCTGCGATATCCATGCATGACAGGGAAGGTTATCGCGGCGATCTACTGGCAGGCGCTGCGACTCTGGATCAAGCGGGTCCCCTTCCACCCACACCCAGGAAAGTCCACTGCCGGTGGATAGGCGAGTATGTCCCGCAGCGATTCCATGAAGCAGATCCCTGCCTCAAGACCGCATCAGGCGAATGGGCGAGACCAGCGTGCAGGCCTGGTCGCTTCATGGTCGAAGCGTGCGATCACGCACCGGCTCAACCACCTCCGCAGCGGCAAGATCGAGTTGGAGGACGGGGAGGGACGAGCGGTCTTCGGGCATACCGATGCACTGACACAATCCCGCATCACCGTGTCCTCATCAGATTTCTACCTCAAGACCCTGCTCGGTGGCGGGCTAGGGTTCGCGGAGTCCTACATCGATGGTGACTGGGACACCCCGGATCTTGCCGAACTCCTCCGCGTCTTCGTACGAGATATCTCGGTTGCCCACAAGAACGATAAGGGACTGGCTCGACTGCGGGATCCTTTTCTGCGCACCGCCGCGTTCGTCCGTCGGAACACGCTCCGAGGCAGCCGGCGAAACATCGCAGCGCATTACGATCTTGGAAACGAGTTCTTCGAGTTGTTTCTTGATGACACGATGACCTATTCCAGCGGGATTTTCTATACCCCCAACGAGTCACTTCGGGATGCCTCACTGAACAAGCTGGATCGGATATGCCGAAAGCTCAGGCTCGCGCCGGGGCATCATGTGCTTGAGACGGGGACCGGCTGGGGGAGCTTTGCAATTCATGCTGCCCGGAACTATGGGTGTCGGGTCACGACCACCACGATCTCCAAGCGGCAGCACGAGATCGCCAAGCAACGCATCGAAGAGGCAGGCCTCGCGGATCAGATCACGCTGCTCCTCGAAGACTACCGGGATCTGCGTGGCACCTATGACAAAGTCGTTTCGATCGAGATGATCGAGGCAGTTGGTCATGATTACCTCGGCACCTATCTTGGCGCGTGCTCACGATTGCTGCATCCCGAAGGGCAGATGCTGCTGCAGGTCATCTCAATGCCGGATCAGCGTTACAAGAGCTATCTCCGGACAAGCGATTTCATCCGCAAGCATGTCTTCCCCGGGAGCTGCTGTCCCTCACTCTCTGCACTCCAGAATGCGTTGACAGAATCGACTGACATGCGCTGCGTGCAATACGAAGACATCACCCCGCACTATGTCACCACGCTCGGGCATTGGCGTCTGCGTTATGAGCACTCGATCGATCGTGTTCGTAAGCTCGGTTACCCCGAGGAGTTCATCCGGATGTGGCGATACTACCTGAGCTACTGTATCGCGGGTTTTGCCGAACGCTATATCGGTGTCGGGCAGATGATGCTCAACAAGCCGGGATGTCGCGAAACGGTGGAACTGCCAAAGCTCCAATCAATCACCGGGGGCGTCGAAGACGAGGGCTCCCAATGCTGAGCAAGGTGAGTAACTTCATCGCCTTTCAGCTCGCGTGGTTTGCGTGCATTCTGGGTGCAGGCAATGGCTATCCATGGCTTGGAGTTATCGCGGTCACGGTATCAGCGATAACTCATATCACACTCATCCAGCGCCGTATGTCCTTTGCGGCCTTGCTTTTCTTCGCGTTTCTTGTCGGGTTTCTCTTTGACGGTGTGATGATGCTGATCGGTGTGCTCCGGTTCCCGGATTATGCCACGCTCATCACGCCAGTGCCGCTCTGGATGCTGATGATGTGGGTCAATCTCGCGATCACGATCCCTTTCTCGCTTTCGTGGATGAACAAGCGGTACGCTATGGCGGCAGCATTTGGCTTTATAGGAGGCCCCGGCGCGTACTACACGGGCATGAAACTTGGTGCGGTGCAACTCGGTTCAGATCTCCTGCTTCCACTTGTACTCGTCGGCCTGGAGTGGGCAATCGCAATGCCTCTCTTGATGTTTGTTACCTCCAGATTTGAAACAGAATCTTGTTCAGATTCCGCCGAGTTGCCAACTCAAGAAGGAGTCATGCCTTGAACCTCGTCGCCCTGATCCTGATACCGTGGTTGGTGCTTTCTGTGCTGATGACCCTGCTGTGGCTGTATCAGCGGAAAACGCACAACGCGGGGATCGTGGATGTTGTCTGGTCATTCGGTACGGCTGCGTGTGCGATCTGGTTCGCGTGGGGTGCGGACGGGTACGCCAATCGCCGAATACTCGTCGGTGCTCTCGCGGGTATCTGGGGGGTGAAGCTCGGGTACTACTTGTTCTCTCGCCTGATTGGTGCGCATGAAGATCGACGATATGAAATGTTGCGCGAGAAGTGGGGGGACAAAACGCAACAGCGGATGTTCGTTGTGTTCCAGATTCAGGCGTTCTGGGCGGTACTGTTCGCTCTCCCGATGCTGCTCGCATCCAGCAACGATCACCCCGCATTGATGTGGTACGACTGGCTTGGTGTAGGCCTCTGGCTGATCTCAGTCATCGGTACGGGCATCGCGGATGCGCAGCTCAATGCATTCAGAAAGAAGAAAGACAACGAAGGGAAGGTATGCCGGCGAGGACTCTGGCGTTACTCGCGTCATCCCAACTACTTCTTCGAATGGATCCACTGGTGGGCGTATGTTTCGATCGGGTTTGCTGGCGACTTTGGCTGGTTGTCCTTGCTCGGCCCCGCTTTGATGCTCTTCTTCCTGCTCAAGGTCACTGGGATCCCCATCACAGAGAGGGCACTGGTGCGATCGCGTGGGGAGGCCTATAGAGCGTATCAGCGGACGACGAGTGCCTTCGTCCCGCTCCCGCCCAAGGAGGACAAGCCGTCATGAGCCTATCGAGTATCGGTATCGCACTCGCTGAGCGAGGTCTCTTGCCCGATGCATTGATCCGCAGCGGTATCCGCTCGCTATGCATGAAGCGGATCGAAGAATGTGTGCCTCAAGATCAAACGGCTAAGCAGATTGCGCGTTCTAGCTTTGCGTCTCGAATGCGAGAAGGGCCGCTGGCCCCGGTGCCAGAAGCGGCCAACGAGCAGCACTACGAGGTCCCTGAGTCATTCTTCGGCTTTGCGCTGGGAAGGCGGCGGAAGTACAGCGGTTGTTTCTGGCCGGACGGGTGCGCGACGCTCGACGATGCAGAGATTGCGAGCCTGAGGATCACCTGTGAGCGAGCTGAGATCGAGGATGGGCTGTCTATTCTTGAACTCGGGTGCGGCTGGGGATCGCTTACGCTGTGGATGGCGGAGCAGTACCCGAATGCCGAGATCACGGCAGTGTCGAACTCAAACTCGCAGCGCGAGTACATCGAATCTGTAGCGCACAAACGAGGGTTCCGCAATATCACCGTCATCACCTGTGATATGAATGAGTTCAACACGGAGCATAAGTTTGATCGGGTGGTCTCAGTTGAGATGTTCGAGCACATGAGGAACTACGAGCTTCTGCTCTCACGGATCGCCACTTGGCTCAAGCCTGATGGGAAGCTCTTTGTTCACATCTTCGCCCACAAGGACAGCGTGTACGAGTTCATGACACAGGGAGCCGACAACTGGATGGGTCGGTACTTCTTCACGGGCGGAATCATGCCAGCACAGCAGATCTTCCGCGAGTTCGAGGAACACATGCGAGTGACGAGTGATTGGGTGTGGGATGGGACGCACTACCAGAAGACTGCGGAGGCATGGCTCGAGAACCTCGATCGCAACAAAGCTCGCGTGATCGCGCTCTTCCGCCAAACTATGCCCGTAAGCGAGGCCAAGCGGATGTACCATCGGTGGAGAATCTTCTTCCTCGCATGCGCAGAGACATTTGGCTTCCGTTGCGGGTCCGAGTGGATAGTCGCACATTATCTGCTTGAGCCGGTGACAACGAGCATCATGGCGCAAGCCGAACGAGCGATCCCCACAGGGGCGTCGTCATGAGGACGGTAGTGATCCTCACACTGGTTTGTTCGCTCGCCATGGCGGCGGCCCTTGTGTACGGGTTTGGATTCGGTGAAGGCTGGGCAGAGGTTCGCGTACTGCTCCAGTACCCGTGGTTTGTGGTCTCGTTGGTTGATGTGTATGTGGGGTTCATCTTGTTTGCGTTCTGGATTGTGTCGCGTGAACGCCCGCTCGCATCTCTGCTTTGGATCATCCTGCTCATGACGCTGGGAAACATCATCGCGTGTGCTTATGTGCTGTACGCGATCCGTTCATCAAGGGCGCTGCCGCTCGCGGGAACGAGATGGTCTTCTGTACAGAAAAGAACTCTCAAAAGGGTCTAGGCATCGAGATACTTGATAGCTCGAGTCAGATTCAATCTTCAAGCAGGCGTTCCCTCGCCCAGTTCGACCACTCTGGCGGTCCACGCATAGCGATAATCCTGAGCCGAGCAGTGATTTCTGAGTCAAGCCGATTATGTCGAAGCTGACAACGGACGAGGGCTTGAACAGAATCGAGGTGCTCAGGGGTAAGCGCGAGAGCCGCTTCATATGATCGGATTGCTTCGTCTATTCTTCCACCTTGCTCGAATGTTAGGCCGAGATTCAATCTTGGTTCTGGATTGCCTGGCATTAGCTTCCTGGCCCATTCGAACTCGGCGGCTGCCTCATAAAGGCTGCCTTGTGCGATCAAGAGTACACCAAGATTGTTGTGCGCAGGTCCATGAAAAGGATCTTCTGTTAGGGCCTCGCGGATGAGTTTTTCAGCTGTGAGCGGGTCGGACTCGATCAAGTCAGCCGCATCGCGTGTGAGGCGAGCAGCCTTTGCAGTATCGCGTTGCTGTGACTCAGCTTGATGAACTTGAGCTGAGCTCACTGAGCAAGAGCAGAGTGGAAGTATAGAAATGAGAGTAAGAGCAAAAATCGTTATACGAATCATGGTTCAGGTCTCGTGTCTGTGTATCGAGCAGTGCAGGTCATGTTGACATGATACTCACTTGCATTACTTGTTCGTGAAGTACTCTTTCGGAGTGAGATTGCTTGAACTGACCAAGAGGGCTGCTGATCACGCCATCTCGTGAGAAATTCACCCAACACTGGAGGTGAGATGGAGCGGAGCTCGATACTCATTTCTCTGATTCTGATGCGTGATAGTGCTGGATCATGACTGAGCTGACGATCGGATTGCCGACGGATACTCACTGCGGTACTGGCTGGTAAGCCGATCTGCTTGAGCACATCAGCTACAGCAGCTTGGACATCCGCGTCTGGTGGAGATCCATAGATGTGGTTTGCGGTTCGATGAGAAAGCCGTTGGAGTTCTTGTACATCAGCTAAGACCCTGTTAAGTTGACTGTTTGCCGCAATCAGTTGCGAGGACGATTGAGTTGAACGAACGAGTTGCATGATGAGAAGTGAAAATGATGCGAGGAGGATAAGGGCTGTGAGTTGTGTGGGTCTTGTCATGGGACATCCCCTACTCGATTCATCCTGATCTCGAAGCGGGTTTCACCACGCTGCTGATTGCTTGAGGAAGTAGTCGGTTCGAGCTCATCAACTTGCTGAAGTGATACAAGTAGATCAGTAGTATCTTGAGTTTGATCGGCATATGCTATGATCTCAACGGTGCTCGTCGAGATAGAGATTGAGTCAACACGGAGCATCGAACTCGTTGGCCAGACACGAAGTATCTTCGCGAGTAATGCGTCGGCTGGGGCTAGTGCGGTCGGTAGATCCATATCGATTGATCGGGTCGATCTCAACTTCCTCAACTCGGCAGTGAGCATCGCGGCTGGGGGTTGAGCATTGAGAGTTGACGGTCGGCCAACGGCTTCTTCATACTTCTCACTGAGTTGAGCGAGTACGAAATCAATGGAAGATTCAGCGTGCCTGATTCGACGCTCAAGACCCCACGAAGATAGCACCGCGAGAAATGCGAGAAGCAGAAAGGCAGTCTGCTTTGTGGAACGCCGGCTATTGGATACATGTGCTGGCGTACAAGAACCTACAAGTAGATTGACATGCTCTGGTGGCACGGATTGAGCAGGAAGATCGAGCCACTCTGGCCAGTATTGCGGATAAGCAGCAGCTGCTTTGGCCCCGAGTTCCATCGCCCGTTCTTTCGATAGAGCAACTGCGAGCACCCGCTTGTCGTGGAGCGGGTGGAACAGGATCTGAAGTGCTTCGGTATCCACGGGCACACACGACTCAAAGGCATAGAGAAGTTCATGGGCTCGCTGGCGTCCATTTGATACTGGAGCTTCCAGGACCGTCAGAAAGAGCTCGTTGGGATGGACCTGCACCTTGGTCATATCGATTACTCTCCGAGCGTAAGTGTGAATGTACTTTCGTACGCGATGCATCTCACACTGCTGTAGTTCACTTCGAGAATCATGGTCGGTCCATGCGAGTCCCCAGCCTTGAGCGAAATCATTTGTTCGGAATCAGCGTCAAAGATCATCGCGACGGGATGGCCTTCGATTGATGTGATCGCCAGCAACTCCAGTTTGGGTAGTGGAGGGGGTAAAGGTACTGCTTTGATGTCCGGCTCTTGCACCTTTCGCCACAATACGGCATCAAAATCTGTAGCGCTGAATGCCGGTTGCGTATGGACTAGTGAAGGATCATGAGAATCCTCGGAAGCAGATTGGCTCGGGTCATCAACTACGAATCTTGCTGTGGATAGGTCACGGAATGCCCACAAGGAAATTGTCACAGTGAAACACGAGCCGATCGCGAGAATCATTACACGCAGTCTTCTTTGCACAAAGATGGGGTCAGTTGGGGATGACAATGCGTTGCTCCAGCATCCAGACGTCGCCGCGTTGGATGTATACAGACCACAAGCTCAATGATGCTAAGCCGAACTTTACATCAGTTCGGATTGACCAAGATTGACTTGATGAGACAAACCGGTAGGGAGTATCGCTGTTGAATCGTAATGATGTAGCGTGTGCGTGCTCGTTACTCGCTCTTGCAGAGAGTACTGAATCGAGCCCTGATACATTGAACCGTGAAAAGAGTTGATTCAGCCTCAGTATGGGTGTCGTATTGAGGTTCACCGAAGGCAATGTGTTTCCACGAGTCTGCTGGCCAGGAACTGGGTTATGCGTTGCAATGCTCGCGCCTAGACGATCATGTTTAAGCAAACTTGGGTACACAGAGAATGGCTTGCGTATCTCATCAAGACCTGATACCGGTTGATCTATATCGATCTGCTCGCCAATCGGTGGCATTGCAAACTGATCCCAGGCTGTAACGGTGATCAGGACTTGTTTCTCACCAACCTGGAATGTGTCATTCATTACGCTGAACATGGGCGAAAGTGAGTCGGGATGAATAATGACATTCCTTGATTCGGATTCGAGCCACGCCAGAACTGGTTCGTGGGTCGATTCAGCGGTAGATATCGCATCGAGAAAATCGGCGTGCAATCTTGCTGCAATAGAATCGGTTGCCCTCGAGCGTGCAATCATCGCTGTTGTTGCCAGGAGCACAACTAGTGCTCCCAGTACCAAGAGCATGGCGAAACCGCGTCGAGTCATTGGGTCCACCTCGACGGCACATGATTGATGAAATGGTGCTGGGCGCCCTCCACAGTCACTGATACCCGCAGAACTGCGATGCCCGAACTCGGTTCAAGTTCGAGTTCAAAGTAGAGTGATTCTGCATTCGAGACGAAGTCTGTTTCGCCTGAGCGGATCGATCGGATAACAGACTGAGAAGCTGCGTCGAAGGCATAGCTCACCCTTCGTGGTCCCTGATCGCGTGTGTTGATCAGTAGAGTTTGCGAACTGATTTCGATCCGAGGGCGATCGCTTTCAGCCGATGCATCAAGTTGGAGAAGGTCGATCCGTATCGCTCGCTCAAGAAGTTCCACCGATCGCAGGATTCTCATTGTTTGCTCATGATCACGCTGGATCCGTAGTGCTGTGTTAGTCCAACTCACAGCAACCGCCACAAGTGTACTAATCAGCGAAAGCGCGAGCACCATTTCAATGAGAGAGAATGCTCGTCTGATCATGGCTTTGGCTCCGAAGAACGAACCCAGACGAGAACGGTACCATGACTGTGTTGTGAGATTCTCCAGAATCCCTCAACGGAGTCTCCGACTTGGGAATCAAACACCATTACCTTATTTAGATCTATGCTGGTCTCTGACACAGAGAGAAAGCTAGCCAAGAGTGGACGGGGATGTGCTAAAGGCGCACGGATGACTTGAGCACAAGTTGCTACAGCCATGGCGAGCATCGCAGCGGCGAGCACAACCTCAAGAAGTGTAAATGCCTGCTTCTCACGCATCAGGGTGCTCCTCGCGATAGACGCGGCCCGAAAAGCCGTCGAAATGGAGGATCGAGATGCTCTCATGATCGGATAGGATGTGAATGGTGTAGTTGGTGCTTCGCCCGAGACGATCAAACTCAACCTCTTGCACTGGCCGGCCATCCTGATCAAGCATGAACACGCTTCTTTGATAGGCTTCGGATGCGATCTGTTCGTGCTGGTTGATCAAGTACAGGACATTGGCATCGGTATCTAACTTGATGATCACCGGTCCATCAGCGATTGAGGCGATTCGTGCACGGCGATCGAAATCCACTATAAGAGAACCAAGATTCTTCTCGATACTGGACTCTAATTGATTGAAAGCTACGGGGGCGATCGCCGCAGCGGCGATCGCGATCAACAGAATCGCGCACAGAAGTTCGGCGAGTAGATATCCTTGATTTGAGCGTAAGCGATTCACTCCTCACTCCCTCTCACGAGTTGAACTTAGATCCTGCGCTTCTCCTTCTCCCCCTGGTTGGGCGTCTGAACCATAGGTCAGGATCTCGAAAGGGTACCCGTTCGGTCCAGGGATAATCAGGGCGTAGAGTTGATCCCACGGATCTCGGATTTGGTCAGGCTTAAGAAAGTACGAAGCAGTAGGGGCCGCCTGCGGAGTTGTCAGGACGCTCAATCCCCGATCCATTGGTGGCCAATTACCATGCTCGATCCTATATGTTTCGACTGCTTGGCTTATCAGCGAGAGTTGCGTGCGAGCAATCTCCTGCTTGCCTCGCGCGAATCGACCAGCAAATGAGACAGCGAGTACGCCTGCAATGAGTCCAAGGATAACGAGGACTGCGAGTAGCTCAACGAATGTCATGCCCCTTCGAACAGCAAGTGGGTGTAGGTGATGGTTTGTCATCCGATAATCTCCTGGAGTTTGACGATGGGGAGTACCGCTGCGAGCACGATCGTGCCAATGAAGAAAGTCAGCAGCAGAATAGATGCTGGTTCAACTAACGCTGCGACGCGATCGATCAGCCGATGAGCACTACGACGGTCGCGTTCACCTACGCGCCGGAGTGTTGACGCTAGTTCACCGGCATGCATGCCTGCGGCAACAAGGCGCTGATGCTCGAGCGAGAACCAGCATCTATTAGACATTGATTGATCAAATGAGCCTCCTTGCTCGATGAACTGAGCAACGCGTTCCCACTCAACGGCGAGCGACTTTCCGATGAACCCTCTCGCGGTCGGTGCAGTGACTCTGATCGATTCGTTAAGTGTTAGCCCGGACTCTGTGAGCTCGGCAAGCATTAGGAAGGACTCGGCAGTAGCGATTCTCCTAAAGACGCGTGGAGTCCACGCTACAAACTGTGTAGTTCTTCTGAAGCGAGAAGAGTTGAGCATCGTGATGCCGAACAGTAGAATACTTAATGCAATTATCGAAATGGGAAATGCGTTGACGAACGCAAACCTGCCAATGAACATAACGGCCTGGGTTAGGGGTGGAACATCAATGCTTGCATCATAGAGGACTTGTGTAAGCTTGGGGAGTGTGTGATTCGCGAGGAAGATGGCAACGCCAATACCCACAACTGAAACAAGAATTGGGTACACCAGGACTGATACAAGTCTAGATCCTAGATCGCATGACCGAGCTTGGCGTTCTGCGAGTCTTGTTAGTGCAATATTGAGTTCGCCCGATCGTTCGCCAGCCTCCAGAACAGCGCATTCGGCATCGTCAAACCATGCTTTGTGCGATCTAGCAGTGTCAGAGAGTGAAATCCCTTGTGCGATATCCTCTGCTAAAAGTCGCGAGATCGCACCGATTCCAGAAGATTTCGTTTGCGAGTCAGCGAGCACAAGCAGAGCGTCACGCGGGGTTACACCTGAACGAAGGAGTGTCGCGAATGCGTCATAGAACTCCGCCTTGATCCCCACACGCCTGCGACGCTGGTGCGTCAGAATAGTCGTCGAGAGTTTCCTATGCGATGTGAGAGATTCATTGATTTCCTGTATTCGTATCGGCCGCAACCCAATCGCCCTGAGCATTCTTCTCGCTTCAAAGGCGCTCGGGGCAGAGATCACGCCCGCTTTGTAAGTGAGCCGATCTTGCTGGGTTGCGGTGTATCGGAATACGCTCATGCTGACGCCTCAGATTGATGCTTGCTGTGAGTTTCGAGATCCTCTGAGAGATCAACGGTAACTCGCTCGATTTCGGAACGAGATGTGGCATTCAATGCAACCAACCGCAAGCCATCATCCCGAAGCGTACTCATTCCTCGGGCAACAGCATACCGACGCAAAGCTGTCGCCGATGGTGCTTGGCTGACCATTTCACGCGCAGACTCATCGAACGCAAAGAGCTCGAAAATGCCAGTCCGTCCTTTAAAGCCAGTCGATAAGCATCCATCGCAACCAGCGCCCCGACACTCGCCATGGAAGGTGCGAACGAGGCGTTGCGCCATCACTGCGGTGAGGACCGCTGAAACGAGGTAGGGCTCGCATCCAAGATCGATCAAGCGTGGAGGGGCTGCAACTGCATCATTGGTGTGGAGCGTTGAGAACACCAGGTGCCCGGTTAGTGCAGCCTGAATTGCAAGGCGTGCAGTCTCTTGATCGCGGATCTCCCCAACCATCACCACATCAGGATCCTGTCGCAGAATGTGACGAAGACCGGAGGCAAAGCTCATGCCCTTTTTGCGATTGACCTGGGACTGACTGATCGTTACCCCTGATTCACTTAGTCGGTATTCGATTGGATCCTCAACAGTCATCATGTTCAATCCGCCAGCACTACCCGTAGCAATTCGACGCAAAGTCGCGTAGAGCGTTGTAGTCTTGCCGGAACCTGTTGGGCCTGTCAACAAGATCAAGCCATTAGAACGGGATGTGGCTCTTTCATATGGCTTACGAATATGATCTGGCATACCAATCGCATCGAGTTGCGCGAGTTTTCTCCCTCTATCGGTATCGAGAAGGCGGACAACAGCACGCTCTCCCTGAGAAGTGGGGATGGTGCTTATACGCATATCGACGGTCGAGGCACAATCGTCTGAGCGCCCGATCGACATCGTGGCTCGCCCATCCTGTGGCGATCGTGTCTCTGCGGTGTCCATTGTACCGAGAACTTTCAGGCGGCTGACGACGGCATCGGACGCGCTGCGTGGTATTGATTTGACATCTGAAAGCACGCCGTCGATGCGAAAACGCACAAGCGCTTCAACTTCAAGCGGATGGATATGAACATCTGATGCACCGACAAGGATTGCATCAAGTAGAACCGTGTCGAGGAAGCGCGCCGTATCCGTCTTGCCTGTCGTGCTGAGAAGATCAGACTCTAGGCCGGCGAGCTTGGACTGGATGAGATACGCTTGATCTGCCGGATCTCGGAGCATTGTTTGTGAGGTTTGATCCCTGTATGCAAGATCGATTCTCTGTACCAATTCGCTTGGGTCTCTCCGCTCAGTTGGCGGATGAACTTTCATCGCGACACCTGTGTTATGAATAATAGACCTGGATGTGGATTCAGATACCCAAAAACATGGTGAATCCTCATCTTTCAGGCCAAGAATCAGGTGCTCACGAGCAAAACCATGATCGATTCGATCCACAAACTCTTCCCAGATATTCGGCGGGCTTGAATATTGGTCTCGCATAGCTATCAACTACCGAATAATGATGGGCTTGACAGTAGGCCAACCAAAGTCGCTATCTGATTCTTCAGCGGCCCGATCACTGATGTACTTGAGGCGTTCAAACGCGGGGCTCCGGAGAACCGATGCACGAATAAACAGATAGAACTTTGTTGTACTGAGCGACTCGGTCTGGGATTTGAACAAGTTACCGATGATCGGGATATCTCCCAGGACTGGAGTCTTTGTATCCGCATCAGAGTCGGTAAAGAGCTCCAGCCCACCGACGACGATGGCGTATCCGTCAGGAATCGTCGCGACAGATGAGATGGATGTGTTCTGACTCGGGGGGGGAAGCCCCTCGCTGGTTGCTTCGCCGATAAATGCTGAGAGACTCACATCGTAGGTCAAGACAAGAAAATCACCCTCCGCGATCTGCGGCGTCACAGAGATCTGCGTGCCCGCAGATTCAGATCCACCAAAGCCTGTAATCGAGTCCCCGTCATCAAGTGTGGTTGTGGAGAACGGTTGCTGAACCGTGTTGCTTACGGATGCTGATTCGTTGTTGTTGACGAGCGCATTCGCCTTACTGACCGAACGCCCCTGGCTCACACGCTCAAGCGCTTTGACTACAACGGAGTAATCACCCGGATCCAGTACGACAGCCGTTCCGCCGGTTCCGGTCGCCGCAGCCGAACCGCTTCCGGGGGTAATCGATGACAGACCAAAGATCGATCCCAGCCCGACGAGTGTGCCTGTGTCGCCAAGTTCTGCACGGAGTTCGACACCAAGATCCTTGCTCTCGCCCTCGGATAAACTCACGAGCATGAGCTCGATCTGAACCTGTGGCTGACGGATATCCAATCGCTGGATGAGATCTTCTAGCTGGTCAATCGTGACTGGCGACCCGATCGCGATGATCGTGTTCAGTTCCGGATCCACACTCATCACAAGATCTCGCTGATTATCACGCTGAAGTACTTGTGAGCCTGCTTGTTCCGAGTCGAGCTGTTCACCGGCGGCAGCCACTTGGTCGGTGCCCAACCGAATCCCCAGGAGTGTCTCAAGAGATTGACGCAGATCGATCGCGTTGCGATTCTTCACAACAAACGATCTTGTTACACGTCGTTGGCCGGGCGGAACCGCATTGATTTGTTCAACGAGCTCAGCGATGCGTTCATGCTCGTTCTCGCTCGCGGTGATGACCAGCGTGTGTGTGATCGGGTTGGGTACAATACGCCACTGCCCCGGCGAACTCTCTTCAGTGGCATCCTTCCCAAGCTGTGTGATGAGATCGATCAAGCCTTTGTCATGGATATCAGGCAATACATATGGGCGAGTAGAGATTGACCCAGGTGTGTCGACCATCTTGATGAGGTCAATCCACCATTGACGGTGTTGCTGGGTCGTCGTAAGTAAGAGTGAGTTTGCTATCGGGCCGAGCTGGATTGTGCCGCTTGGGCGCCTTGAGCCAAGCGAATCTACATATGTGTTGATGGTCGTGATTGAAGTCTGGGCATTCGTATGTCGGAGCTCGATAATCTCGGTCAATCCATGGGATGCTATCTCGTCGAGAGACGCTATGTGTTCACGAATCGAAGGGTGACGTCTTGTCAGTGCGCCAATATGAACGAAACCACGGATCGGATCCGTAATGAGTAACTCGATTGGAGGCTGGAACTCACCAAGTGCTTCAGCAAGTTCAGGAGCTTCTATGTGCTTCGTGCCATACTTCAGAATCGAAAAACCGGGTGCGGGAACGGGAAGCGACTCGCGAGCTTCAGTTTGAGCTGTTGCCCCATTGATCTTGACTATCCTGTAGAGCAAGCGATGACCAGGCGCAACGACACTTGTGAGACCATTTGCTTCGAGCATCTGGTGCGTCAGGTTCCATAGTTCATCGCGTGTGTAGGGCTTCGCAGAGCGAATCGTGACCGATCGCGTAAGATCACCAGGGGTGTACTCAAGGTCGATCGCATACTGAGCTGCTGCGATATCCACAAGCTGCGCTAGCGTGAGCTTCTGCGAGAGCGTGATCCGAGGCTCATCCGGTTCCCCAAATGCAGCACTAGATATGGAGCACCACGCGACGAGGATGATCAGGAGCTTTGATGTGAAAATGAACTCATTGCGCATTAGGAGTATCCTCGCACAGACCCATCAAGCTGTCCAGACACAGTACTCAAAAACTTATGCGCTACACAATAATGTCCAATGTGTGGAGATGTATATCAGAGGATAAGAGTAATGCCTACTTCATTGCGGCGTAAAGAGATAAGTGCCAACCGATGGCGGAGCAGGTGCCTCGAAGGCGCAGATCGAACCTGCTGAACAGCCCGCCGCTGGAGGCTAGCGCGAAGGTGTCCTGATTCAGGAAGTTGCCGAAGGAATCAAACCGGTACTGCTTGGCGACCTCGCCGTGCGCGTCGGTGTACTGTAACACCGGATGCGGTTGGACTCTCAGTTATATCGCGTTTTGCGAAAACCGACGATCTGATTTGTTGAGAGAAAATCGATAAAGCGCTTGGTGGCGAACAGACAAACTTCAGCATGCTTGACCCGGAACACATGAAGGTCTCGCGGGATCAACTTGGGATCAATAGTAAAATTCTTCGGCACAGGATAGCCAAAGATCGGGTGGGGCTCAAATGTGGTTTGCGAAAGGTCGGTGCAATCCACATAGTGCAGCCAGTTAATGATGCTGTACGAGTCCAGTCTGATCCCATGCTCAGCTGGCCCATGGCATTGTACTGGTAGCACTTGGGCACAGTGAGGATCAAACTCCATGAGCAACTTGCAGAATCTTGCTGACCCAAGTGTTTCGCTCCCAGAAATCAGCCAAGGGATATCTTCAGGCGGCCCATTCTCGACAGAGATCTCGACGACAGAGCATGGATCCCAATCTTCGATACGCTCGCAGTTTCCGAGTCGGAAGCTATCGTTCTTTGAGTACCGCCGAGTAGCCAATGTCGTTCGCGGCTCATACCGATGCGTGATATTGTAATATACTGCCATTATTTTAAGACACCAAAGATTGTGGCGCGTTTCCCTTTAAATCCTGTAGGTTTTCTGTTTATGGTATCGTGTAAAATGTACGGATTCGAGTTGATTCGAGTTCTAAGATCCCCCATGGTGCCACGAATGACATTGCCCAGCTCTGTTTCACCCTTTACGCCACGGCGTTTGGCGGCATCAAGGTCCTGCTGAATTCGCTGATAAACCGCTTCGTGATAGTCAGCAGGATGCCGGCCACGATGAAAGTTTTCAGGTACCGGCATGACATTGGCCGGATCATTAAGCTTGAAGTCTGTACCCGAGAATAGATCCTCAAACTGCGCAGTCCACTTTGATGTGTGCTTATTCGATGCGATGTGGTGTTGGATGTATCTGGTACTGCTATTTGGCGTGAACTGACCCGCCGCATTGATCCCCGACAGCATCTGGCTGCTGATCTTGGGGTCCATGATCGCAATCACGAGCGTCAACTGCGCATTCGCAGCTGCTTGAAGTGTATTCACCCCAAACAATCCGGCATCAAGACCCGTACTCAGCACCTCGTCGCTGTAGTCGCTCGACATCTCCGTCTGCAGGCTCGCGCCGGAGAAGAATCCGAGGATAAACAACCCCGTCGGATCCTGGCTCATGATGGGGTTGGCGCCGTAGGCCGTCCAGGTATCCCACCCGTCCCCATAATGGCTCATCGCGTCGAACGAACCCGACGGCGGGCCCTGGGGCATCTGCCCCAGCATCGCCAGCGTCGATACCACCGGCACGCCCGTGGCGTTGGGATCGCTGGAGATAAACCGCCCCATCTCGGGCACATACCAGCGTGAGCGCGACTGGTACCATACCTCGAGGTCCGGGCTGGCATCGAGCATCGGCGCGTTGGTGTGGTCATCCATACGCTCTCCGAAGAGCCCGTGATGACCCAGGCGCAGATCGAATCCTCTGAACAGACCAAGATTGGTTGCCAGCGAGAAGGTGTCCTGATTCAGGTAGTTGCCGAAGGAATCAAAACGGTACTGCTTGACGACCTCGCCGTGCGCATCGGTGTAGGCGCGCACCGTCCCCGTCGCGTGGTCCTGCACAACGATTGATGCTGTTCAAGAACGACTGCACTGTTATATCAGATCAACCCCACGACTCTAATATCGCTGTCGGCTCACGACCAAAGTCTGGAGCAAACTGAGACCAATCTGGATCGTCAGGCAGTCTTGTGTTATCCGGCGGAATGTCAAATACTGGGACTTCTTCAACCTCTAGATTATCAATATTGAGTTTTTTTACTTCCTCTGCGATTGATTCATGGACCGTGAGAAACAGTCTGCCGCTTTGTATAAAGCTCATACGACCATCGAGGTACGCCAAAGGAAGTCCTGGCTGGACTCCAGAAGAACCCGGCGATTTTAGAAACACGAATCCGCAATCCCCACACCTCACATACTTCGACCCAGGCCCCCCACGCAGAGGAAGATGCCTTGTCGTTGGATCGAAAACAGACACAAAATCAACACATTTCGCACCACTCTTTGTATAGACATCACCAACAACACCCGTGAATGCAGGGTCATGACTAACGATCATCTCCAACACTGGTCTATAAATCACAACCGCTGTACTCGAGGGTGAAGTTGGCGATTTTGGACACCACCTATACACTATGTCTATGGGCTCATCCGACTTGCTCGCTAATCGGCTTCCACACCTGCATGTATGTTTATCCATCCATCTCGGAGGATCCGGAAGCATGACTTGTTCATTGCAATCATCAAGATCCCCATACTCAGAAAATATGTCAAAGTACTTTGCATTCATCTTATGGAACCGCCGTACCGAGCCAGCCTGCCAGCATCGGATACATTTGATGCTTTATTCATATAGTAACTCACATTTGCGGCGACATTGTATCCTGGGTTATTTCCGTCAAAAACACGACTTCCTGCAATGAGTGCATTTTGCGCCCGCTGAAGATCCGCAGGACTGACAAGATTATTTTTGAACTTGTTTCTCCAAGACAAGGTGCCTTGACCACTCCTGTAAGCACGAACATTTCGCCCTCTGGTATCAGGTGGATCAAGGCCTACATCCACAAATGCTCTTCGGATTTCATCGTGCAACTCCCTATGAAGATCTGACGGTAGATCCATCCGATTATCCCAAGTATATCTCCCCATCAAGAATCTCGGGATAATGTGATGCCTGTCGTGACCAGTAATCACTGCTGTAGCCCACGATGCCGCAAGCCCACCTGTTACCGACGCCAGCTTCACACTCCCTGCGGTCTGAAAGCTCATCCCTGATGCGTTGACACCACTGAGCGCTACAACAGACAACTCAGGGTCGAGAATCGCCTCAACCATACTGAGCTGGGCATCAGCAGCTTCTTGTATCGTGTTTGTGCCATACAGCCCGGCGTCAAGCCCGTTGCCGAGTACCTCGTCGCTGTAGTCGCTCGACATCTCCGTCTGCAGGCGCGCCGGAGAAGAATCCGAGGATAAACAACCCCGTCGGATCCTGGCTCATGACGGGATTGGCGCCGTAGGCCGTCCAGGTGTCCCACCCGTCGCCATAATGGCTCATCGCGTCGAACGACCCCGACGGCGGGCCATGGGGCATCTGTCCCAGCATCGCCAGCGTCGCCACCACCGGCACACCCGTGGCGTTGGGATCGCTGGAGATAAACCGCCCCATCTCGGGCACATACCAGCGTGAGCGCGACTGGTACCACACCTCGAGGTCCGGGCTGGCATCGAGCATCGGCGCGTTGGTGTGGTCATCCATACGCTCTCCGAAGAGCCCGTGATGACCCAGGCGCAGATCGAATCCTCTGAACAGACCAAGATTGGTTGCCAGCGAGAAGGTGTCCTGATTCAGGTAGTTGCCGAAGGAATCAAAACGGTACTGCTTGACGACCTCGCCGTGCGCGTCGGTGTAGGCACGCACCGTCCCCGTCGCGTGGTCTTGCACTAGCCACGCCTCGCGGTCCCACCAATCGATCTGCACATGGCAGGTGTCGAACGGCTGACCCGAAGCCGCGGACCAGATGAACTCCGCCTCGGTGCGGTGCTCTTCACCCGCAGGCGGACCACTACCAAGCCCCTCGCCGATCTGCACCGGCCACGGCGGTGACGCCTGCACCGGATCGTGGAAGTGCTCCTGGATGCGGCGAACGCCGTCGTAGTAGTAGCTCTCGATCCGCTGCCAGTCCTTGGTCGTATTCGGCCAAGGCGCAAGTCGCTGCGCGACGCGGCCGAAACCGTCGTACCTGAACGCGACGACCGGCTCCACCGCCGCGGGCTGGATCGAATCATCGATCTCGGCGACAAGCACTGGGCGCCCGAGCCAGTCATAGAAGACCGTCCGCCCGTGCAGTTCCGTGATCGCCCCTGCATGGTCGGTCTCGAGGCTCTCATTGGTGCCGGTCCCGAGGTCGATCTCAATGATCGCGCCGCGCTCATCGAGAACATGCGATTGCTCCGCGACCGCAGTGCCGTTCTCGAAGATCTCCACGCCTGGGGCGATCACCGTACCGACGCGCCGGTTCAGCTCGTCGAGCGTGTATACACGACCGTCGTCGGGCGACGCGATTGTACTGTTCGCTGCATCGAGTGCCCCGTAGTCTTCTGAGATCAATCGGCTGCGTGTGTCGTACCCAAAGAGCGACGAGTGCGTGTTGTCGCGCGAGCCAAGCGATGGATGATCGAACTGAACCATCCGCTCCGCAAGACGCCTCCCGCCGAGATCCATTTCAAGAATCGAGTTGTGGATCACGCTGTACGCTTGGGTGCTGGTGTCGTACTCGGCCTCGACCGTGCGTGAATCAACACGCCCGAATCGGTCAAAGCTCCGGGTATCCTTGTGGATCGGGACGGAGTTGACCGGATGGTTGCCGAGATCGACACCCGTGAGGCGTGTGCCCCCAGCTTCATAATGGTATGTCGCGACATGCCCGATCTCCGTGCCGGCCGGTCCACCGGTGCTGTTGAGCCCGGTGATACGCCCGAGCATGTCTTCGATCGAACCACTCGTGCCGTAGAGCAGATTGACGACGCGAGGTGAGTGTGCACTGCTGCCATCATGCGTACCCACACGCGCGGGATAAGTGATCGACGAGACACGGTTGATGTTCTCGGCACCATTGAAAACGGGTACATGCGGGGGTGGTGGGTCCTGCGTATCAGGCGGGCCTGGCATTGGGATATAGCGATGGTCCCACCCGTACGACACGGTGCCGCTGACCGAGAGCGGATTGTTGTTGACATCAACACCATTGAATCGCTGCTGCTCTTCGCTGAGTAGGTTGCCGAAGCGGTCGTAGTCCAAGATCGAATGTGTGTCGGTACGGAATGACCCATCGAGCAGATCACGCCCGGTCGAGACGGTGAGCAACCTGCTCAACGCGTCGTAGGTGTACTCGATCGCATTCGACGGGAGCTGCTCCTCGCTCATGCCGAAGCTCGCGATCAGCGGCATGTTGTGATCGTCACCTGACATGCGAATGAGGTTGCCATCGGCGTCATAAATGTAACGGAGCAGGATCCCACGCGAATCCAATCGGAACGCGGGGAGCCCGTCGATGGTGTAGAAGAAGAACAGCGAGTACCCCATGCCCTCGCCCGTTCGGCCAGAAACTGGATCGGGGAGATGCACGGCCTTCACCAAATCAGGACGGTTGCCAATCCCAAGATCACCCCAATCGTCTTCCCACAGCGGAATCGCCGGCGGGGAGCCGGGCGTGATGATCCCGCTTGGAAGCTCAAAGTCCGGGTTCACAACCGGGGCGTTGTACTCGATGATCGTCGCACGCCACGGGTTGGTCTCCCCCGAATCAATGGGCCAGTTCACCGAGAAACGGCCCTCGGCCGGATTCATGCTGAAGTCGTAATCCTCAGCGGGATTACCGGAATCTATTGCGGTTCGGGTACTACCGTTTTCGTTCCAAACAATTCTCGTGATATCCGTATCCAGCGAGAGCGGCCGAACCGAACGGACCTGCTGAGTCGTGACTGGCGCATACGAATCGTCTTCGAGCCGAACCTTGCCCTCGTATCCATACTCAACGCCGCCGAGGAGTTCGAAATCCGATGAGGTGTACGAGCTGCCGTCGCCGGTGTAGGCATACTGATGCTCGAGCACCTTCTGCCCGTACTTGTTGTACTCCCAGCGATCGATGATGAACTCGGTGTTGATCTGCCCAGTGCTGGTATCGAGCGAACTCGAGAGAACCGTGAGTGTCGCGTTCTGCTTGCCAAGCCGGTCGTACCAGAAACAGCTCACCCGGGCGAGCGGCTTCCCGTTTGCATCAAAGTAACTTGGCGCAAGATCAACGCCAACCAGAATGCGGCGCTGGCTCATGCTTGAGTTATCCGGATCCCCGACAAAGAAGTCCTGATACTTCGCGAGTCGCAGTGGTGGTTCATCCACCCGCGCAGGGATCGCCGTCCCAACGACCGAGCCGTTCACGACATGCACGCTGCCCATGTCCGCACTGGCGATCACACGACCAGAACTATCGAACCAGGAGTAGCTCACGCTCTTGCGATGGTCCGCGAGCGTGACATCTGCAGTCGTTGTGTCGAGGTGCTCTAGCCGATCGTACTGCACGACCTCGGTCACATGCCCGCTGGCATCGAATGTGTTCACGGTGCGAGAGATTTCAATGCCACCGGAGTTGGGATCACCGGCAAAATGCTTGATCTTCTCGATCCGTCCTTTGGCGTCGTAGACCGTCTGGGTCACATCACCGCCGTTTGAGCTTTCCCACACCGCGTTGTTGCGGTGATCAGTGTACGAGTATGTTGAGAGGTACCCGCCGCCCGCAGGGTCATAACGCCTGCGCTCCTCGACCTGCCCCGCCTCGTTGTACACAGTTTCTTCAAGCGCGACCAGGTTCGTGCTATTCATAAAATCATCCGCACTTGGCAGCGAGAATGAGCCGGTACCATCGGGTGTTATGTCCGGGTCAGGGGCACCAGCGTCAGCGATCGGGGCGTATACAGCACGGAAACGGACACGATCGAGATTGTCTAAGAAGAGATGTTCCTCGCGGAACACGCCCGAGTTATCGAGCTCAAAGTCCTCGTACCTCGTCGACACGCGACGCATGCGCCAGTCGTACCCGTAATGTTCGATGATTCCTGGGCTCGACTCGTCATCAGCACTGTTCCACGCACTGAACGCGATCGGGTCGCCACTCTGATCATCAGAGGGCTCGAACCAATCCCCGTCGTACTGCGTTGCAGATCGCGCACGGTACATCCACTTGGTGATTGGGAGGAACGCATCATTGACCGAACTGCCATAAAAAAGCTTCTCGGTCAGGATCATGTCGTCATCGGCCTCAGACGGCGCAGCTGTCCTCCAGCGCGCATGTCGATCACGAGATCCCAGATAGGTTTTGTGCAAGCGTCCGAGCTGGTCGTACCGGTTTCGAGTGATCTTTCCATCAGGCTCGATCTGGAGCAGCGGGTTGCCCCAACCGTCATAGGAAACAGCAGGATCAAGACGCTGTGGAGCTCCTGAGTTGTCGCTGACCGTGATCCCGACCAAGCGCCCAGCAGTATCGTAGTTCGGCGTAATCTCAGCGATAACCTCTAGGTCCTCGAAGACTTGACCGTCAAGCTGATACGGAGATCCGTCCCACTGATTCGCAAGCAACTCATCGATCGTGGATTGGATGCTTCCGCTGAGCGCACCTCCATCGAAGGCGCTATCGAAGAGTCCTTGACCCACGAAGTTCCACGAGTCGCCGTCGAACTCAACGCCCATCGCACGAAGTTCCCGCAGCGTCTCTGACTCTACATCGTAGTGATACACATCGCGCAACCCAGTCGGATGCACCACCTTGTACTCACCGAAGCGGTTATATGCGCGGAAGGTGATGTTGTTGAGCGGCGTGGATTCAGACTGACGAACGAGCGAACCCCCAAGGAGTCCTTGGCTCATGCGATCGCCGTTGATCGCAGCGATAATATCACCTGCCTCACCATAGCTCAGGTCGTCACCATCCTCATTATCCCCGATCAACAGATTGCCGGTCAGCCCAGTAGACGGAAGATTGCCATCGATGGCGGTGGGGTGCCCGGGGTAGGCGAGGTTTGTGATATCGAAGCCATTGCTGATGTCTTCGACATGGAGGATTTCGCGTCCATCTTCGTCATACGCGCGATAGCTGAGGAACACCACTTCATCGGTGCTCCCGTTATCCATCTCGATGTGCCCATCAGTATCGGGCATCGGATCCACGAGCGCACCTTCGGCGCTCCACACGAGCTGTCCCTCGTCGTTATACCACTCACCCTCGAAAGCGCGGAGCGGGCTCCCATTCGGGCTACTCTGGAACACCGGTCCGGCGCGAACCTTCCACCGCATTGGAGGTGTCTTCTGTTCCTCGCCCGGTTCGGTTGAAGCTGGCCAGTACCCGTAGCTGTGCTCGATCGTCCCAACTGGATCACCCGAAAAGTCGTAGAAAGTCTCCATCAATGGTTTGCGAGCGAGCCATTCTTCAATCGTGGTGGTTGATCCCGTTGTGGGCGCAGAAACCACATACTCAATCTCATGGATCTTGACATCGATGCCTTCGCATCCTTTTCGGATAGACCGCTTAATGGGTTCACGAGGATACACGGTTCGGACAACATCATCCATCCCATTTGCCGGCGGACCGTAGTTGATCTCGATCGAACCTGGCTCGTATTCAAACACCTCGACGAGCCCGCTCGTTGTCTCAATAGACGCGACAGCAGCAGCGCCCCACCCGCGTGAGAACTTGTAGATCGGCCGCATGTGCTCGTCGAACGACCACGCGGTCAATATCGCGGGCGGATCGTCGGTATCAGTCGATGGCGCATCCCAAGTCCGATCCGAGAGCACCAACCCGGCACTGTTCATCCCAACTACACGCCGGTTCTTCCAATCAACCGCCGAGGTATAGTGATGATGTGTGTCGCTGTTGTTTGCGGATCCGCCAGTTGGATACGCGAGCGAAGAGTTCTGAGTGAGTGCCGCAACGATGGAGTCATACTCATCAACAACAGTCCACCACATCGGGTCTGAGAGTGGCACATTGGTTGGGTGTCCTTCGGTTTCGATACCCCAGTTAACAGCAGTGAAGTTGTAAGGATAATAGTAGATGGAGTGGCTCGCATCAGTTTCCCAAGGGGCATCGTCGCCCGATGTGTCCTTGTACCCGTCTGCATAAATTACCTCGGGCCCACGCGGTGCATCGGGGATTGGAAGGGGAGTGCCGCTTGCCCCATCAGCGCCTCGCCATGCGATTGGATCTTCAGGCGCCTGGATAAACCGATAGATCCGGTACCACTTGAGTGTGCCGTCTTCGGCGATCGCGGAAAACAATCCAGTCCCGCCGGGTAAGAATCCCGTCGTGTCCATCCTCGCTTGAGCAATTGTGGTTTGCAGATAGGATTCGCACGCTACCGAGATGCTCGCGCCGACATAAGTATCACGGAGAGTCTGATTGAACGGGTTAAGAGCCACACTGCCTCCGGATGGTAACTCAACTCGTCCATCTAGTACCTCCCAACTCGCTGGGCGTGCGAGAAGTTCCACTGGTGGAGTGCTGTTGTTTTCGTCGATCATGATCCGAGGATCGAGCCTATACGCCTGCGTCCAGCGGTAAAAAACCGAATCCGCGAGCATGCCGACGGGCAGTTCATCCATCGATGATTCATCGAGGTTGTGCGCCGTCTCATCGTCATAAGGCGAGTCGGGATCAGCTGGGTCCGACGGGTCTAAGGGCTCGTACGGCACCTGAGTGCCACCCGTAAAAGGCTGCCCAAACGGGATTCCCGATGCGGGGGCGGTCGCTGGCGCGAGATCCAGCGGCGCATTGAACTCAAGCGATCCGCTCGCGATCTCCAGTGCGCGATCCTCATCGATCCCAATCATCCCGTTGACAAAGCCATTGAGCGGAGCATCGGTGGATGAGTCAGGGCGGTTTTTGTAGATACGCGCAATAGTGTCTGGCCCGAATCGATGACTGAGTCGACGGATGCTCTTGAATCCACCTGACTCTAAACTAGTACCCCAGCCAGCATAGATGTTCGGTATCCAATGCGATGGTTTGTCCCTATCAACAGCTTGTGAATCCTGGTATCGATAAAGCCAGTACCTACTCGGAAGCTGTGTTTCCGAGAGATCACCCACATCAAAGCGTGACTTCGATTCAACCTTAAGCAGATAAGCTGCCTGATTACGCTTACGGACTGTGTAGTGCTCGTCGATGTCCGCCGGCCCGCATGACGGAAGCGTGTAATCATTGAACGGATTAAAATCCGTATAGGTCTGGTTACCCGTGTTCTCGTCGATTTCGCCATAATGCGCCGGATCAGCGTACGAGAACCGGAGTTGGTGCGCCCAGGTATCAGGTAGAACCGAGATCGTCGATCTACCATGGCCGGTTGGACCAATGACAGCATCCTGATACTCAAACTGATTCGAGTAAGCCCCTCTGATCGGCTGCGAGAATGCATCAATAATTCTGCCGACCTGATCGCCGTCATTATCGCTCCCATGCTCTGTGAACACATCCACAAATGCAGACGGAGTCGAAACACCGTTGAGCCCCTCGGGCCCAAAGCTCGTTGAATCGCACGGCAGGATCAGGTTGCGATCCGTTAATGGGTCAACTTCTCCCTCATAAACAAGGAGAGAATGCAGTGCCGGGGCATGCGATGCGGAAGACCAGTAATCGATAAATGGGTCAATGTCATCTTCGTCTCTGTGAGCCTCCGAAACCAATGTCTCAGTGGTGTTCTGAGCTGCAAAGAATGTGCGATAGGTGTAAAAGATCGACCAAGCGGCTACGGGCGAATCGGGCGCGTAGAGCTTGACATGGTCAATCATGCCCTTGTACCACCCACGTTGAAGCACGGGCAGGATCTGCGCATTCAGCGCCGCATCGCGGATCGGATGACCAATGATGTTGTACGCGGGATCCAAGTAGGGCTTGTGCAGTTCTGGGTCTGCGTAGTTGATCTCGACCCGGTTCCCAGCACTATCCTCGATGCTCGTTACAAGCCCGTAATATGGTACGCCGCTGCCTAGATCTACCGATGTGTCGACCCAGTATCCATTTTCCTGAAGCACGGGGCGACGATGCTGCAGCGGATCAACATCCTCGTAGTACATCTTGATGGTGTACACGACCGAGTTGTCGTGCATGTAGAGCTTCATTTCTTGCGGCGGTCGGATCCAGCCATCCGTCGGATTCCAGACGGTTTCCGATTTGTCGTACAGCAACATTGCGTCCATCCATTCAGGCGCAATGTAGTCAGGAGGCGTAGTTGCTGTCCCGCCCTGCTGAATGAACGGGATCGAGTGGTGGGCATCAGGTGCGAAGTAGCACACCGGACCTATGTCATCGCTGGCACCAGTCACGAGCGTGCCTGAGTACGACGCATCAAACAAGAAAAGTGGCGCATCGCTCGACATCCATCCCATGCCGTGCCAGCCGCGGATCCCCGCCTCGACATCCCTTACCCCGTGTGAACCCCGGTGGACTTTGTGACCATGCGACGCACTCTCTGAATAAGTTCGAACGCGCCGATACACGGCACTCCCGAACGGGAGTTCAAGATCGATCTCGGTCAATATCGGCTCGCCCGTGATCATATCGACACGGTCTGCAATGGACTCACGCGCTAGGTATGAGCCGTGTGAGTTCCCGCCCGATGCAGGGATGATGGGTGAAGTCGATGCCAAGATTGAAGTCGATCTGGGCGGGTAGTTCGGCGGAAGCTCTACATGCTGCGGCGAACCAACCCTCGGAAACCCATTACGACCGAAGTTGACCGTATGGGAATAGTTGTCCACGCTTCCGATGATGTCCTCGAAATATGCTCGGCTCAGATACGGCGCATAGATATCCACCCAGCTGTCAAAGTTTGGCCCGTTTAACAATGTCGATTGCCAAGTCGGAGGCCAATCCCAAAGCGGGTTCGGGTTCGTGCTACCCCAGTTGAACGCAACCTGGAAGTCGACCATCGCTTGGAATCGATTATGGTAGTTCTGTCTCAGGCCAGGTATATGCGGCATCTCGATCGTGTAAAAATCCCACGATCCACCCTGCGATGCTGAGTACACGCCTTTCCAGAACAGCGGATCTACATCTAATGCTGAGCCGGTCGTATGTACATACCCCTGATACAATCCCACATGCATCGGCATCGGTGGGATCGGAGTGCTCGGATTGCCATTGCTGAACTCAGTAGGCACTGGCTCATCAGGGAATCCCTCAGGAGTCCAGTAGACCTGCGGCTGAGCACCGGTGTAGTAATCGGAATACGGTGGCCAGAGTGGTGTAAACACCATACCACCATTTTTGTGATTGACGATTAGTTCGGGAAGAACGATCCCTGGCGGCTCGGGATCAGTTGCGAGCGATCCGGATGCTTGATTGAGCCCGAACACAACCGCTAGCAGCGTAATACCGATTCGCATACATTCAACCTGTGTACTCATCATTTCACATCCTGATTATCTGAAACAAGCTGTCTACGGAGGTGGCATTTATCTCTAGTGCGTGGACAAGCTTCCGTATGACTTAGTCGAGCTCGATACTGTTTCTCTGACACCCACATCAAACTTGGCAGTAGATATGCGCAGCAAGAAGCGGTCATCTGCAGAAAAACATCACACTCATGTAGGCATATGGAGCTCTCCTCATGCTCGCCAGAATGTATCGAGTTGTTTGAGATGGTTCAACTCGACACATGATTTTCATTTAGGAAATTATGCTTTGTCGACATGCGGAGTTGTCTAAGCGTATTAATCACAGTCATTTGAAAGTGAATCACTCGTATGCGCATAATCGGGTCTGCCGGCGATTTCATCAAGAGCCATATCGGCAGATTCAGAGATCATTTCCATTGTTCGGCGGTGCTGCGCGATGCTTAAAGCACTGTAAAATATGTAGATACGAAATGTAGACCAAGTCCCTGGCTAGGGATCGAAGCAGCAGTTACTCTTCTGCCATAGCTCACTGGTCTCATCGTCCAATCAGCCGTTGCTATTGGATGTCTTATGAGTCGGCCTGCTAGCAGACATATTTGATTCTCGTTGTATGCTATCGTATCGACTTGGAGAAACACTCTCTTGAGAGCACTTGCCGCGGCGCGAGACATCGAATCCGCTATCTAAAGATACGCCACTGGTGATACTGGTAGAGTGTGTAGTACTCGCAGGCATCCGCTAGCTTGCGCTTAAGGCAATTTACTAGATATTTGCGCAACTCAATGTGAGTAGTGCGTTTGCGCCCATGTAAGAGTTGGGAGTTCGTGATTGTGAGTCAAGAGTTGAGACGGCTTGCTGTATCAATAGTCATGATCCGATGGATTAGGCGGAAAACTGAGCGGCATCTTAGATCGGGTCCCGTCTCTGCCTTGCCGATCAACCCCGAATCTCTTCCAACTCCGCCCATCGCGCGTACAAACTCGCGACATGGGCTTGTGCGTCCTGGAGCTTGCGATACACCTCGCCCGCACGCTTGTGATCCGAGATAAGTGATGGGTCATTGGCTTCGGATTCGAGCTGCTCGACCCGAAGCTCGGCTTCGAGGATCGCTTCTTCCATCCCGTCGTACTCGCGCTGGAGCTTGTACGATAGTTTCCCGGGCTTGGGGTCGTTCTGGACACGCGGCGCTGCAGGGGCCGCTTTCACTTTGACCTCGGGTGCCTCCGGCACTGTGCGGGTCGAGGCGATCCATTGCTCGATCGATGCGAAGCGTTTGGCATTACCTCTGTCGTTGAGCGCGAGGTACTCCGTCGAGATCCGTTCGAGCAGGAACCGATCGTGGGTCACGAGCACAATGGCGCCCGGGAACTCAACGAGTGATTGCTCGAGGATCTCCAGGGTCGGGATATCCAAATCGTTCGTCGGCTCGTCGAGTAGCAGCACATCCGCAGGCAAGAGCGTCAGGTTCGCGATGACGACCCGTGCCTGTTCGCCGCCGGACAAGTTGCGGACCTGGGTCGAGAGCTGATCCGGGTTGAAGTGGAACCGTTTGGCCCACCCAGAGACATGCATCGAGCTTCCCAGATACTGAACCGACTCGCCGATCGGGCACAGGGCTTCTTTGAGAGTCTGCGTCTGATCAAGCGTTTCTCGGTGCTGACTGAAGGTCACCGTTTTGAGGTTGTCCGCTCGCTTGATCGAACCCGAGTCGGGGAGGAGGTCGCCCGACATCAGGCGCATGAGTGTGGTCTTGCCCGATCCGTTCACGCCGAGCAGTCCGATCCGTTGCTTAGGTGACACGGTCAGGTTCAGGGACTCAAACAATCGCTTGTTGCCCATCGACTTGGTGACATCCTCCAACACGAGCAGCTTCGTTGTTTGACGATTGGTTGCTTGGAACGCGAAGTTCGCGGTGCGTGAGGTTGCTTGGTTGCGGTCGATGGTGTCCTGCAGTTCTTCCCGTCGCTTCGCAGCCGCTTGAACCTGCGTCTTATTGCGGGTCTGGCGTCCCTGGATTCCCTGATTGAGCCACGCGGTATCACGCCGGACCTTGCTCGCGATGCTCGTCTGCGCCGCGAGCTGGGCATTGAGGAACGCTTCTTTACGCTTGATGAACTCTGTGTAGTTCCCGCGTGATTCGAACGCCCCGCCGGGGTAGGCCGAGGAGAGCTCGATGATCCGGGTCGCGGTATTCTCGAGGAAGCGCCTGTCGTGGGTGATGTAGATCACGGTCGTCGTGAGCTGACGGACGAACTGCTCGAGCCAGAGCACCCCCTCCAGATCGAGGTGGTTCGTCGGCTCGTCGAGCATGAGCAGCTCAGGATCCTGCGCCAACGCCCGCGCGATCGAGAGCCGTTTCTTCCACCCGCCGGAGAGTGTGGAGACCGGACGCTCAAAGTCATCGAACCCGAGCTTGGTGAGGGTGATGCTCGCCTGGGTATCCGGGTCAACCCCGATGTGCGTGTGCCTGTCGAGCCCATCGCGGACGACGGACATCGGGGTGGCGCCCTCCTCGAACCGATCGTCCTGATCGAGGTAGACCGCCCGGAGTGCTCGTTTACGATCGAGCGTTCCCTCATCGGGTTCCACCATGCCCGCGATCACCTTGAGCAGGGTGGACTTCCCGCTCCCGTTCGGGCCGATGAGCCCGACCCGCTCGCCATCCTCGATGGTCAGCGAGATGCCTTCGAACAGGGCGTTCGAAGGGTACGACTTCTTCAAGTTGCGGGCGGTCAGCAGGTTGGGCATGGTGGGGGACTCAAGAACTGGGGGCTCAATCGTAATCATGGAACACGACCGCGGCGATGGGTTCGCAAAACGGATTTCTTTCCGATTTCTCTTGACGAACCCGTGTGATACGCATGAATTATCGAGATTGCCCGGGCATCACCCGGCACGCATATCGATCACGCCAAACTGTGCGGGTGCACCGGATGGTTCGGGTCAGGATGGGATGTCGCATGTCCAAGTGTGTTGATCTTCCGATTCAGATTTCGCCGCAACCAGACTATGTCACCTGCGGCCCGACGAGCCTGCACTCCGTCTACCGGTACTGGGGCGAATCGATCGAACTCAAAGAAGTGATCGATTCGTGCAAATCCCTTGCAACCGAGGGAGTCGGGCGGGGAACCCTCGCAGCAATGCTTGGGTCGCACGCGCTCTCGCGTGGGTACGAAGCAAAGCTGTTTACATTCAACCTCCATCACTTCGACCCGACATGGTTCGACGAAGACGGCAACTCGCAAACCCGGGCACTCATGGAGAAACTCCGCCTTCAAGCTGAGGCGAAGTGCGTCGATGACCCGAGGTTCGGGGTCGCGACCGCGGCGTACTTGGAGTTCCTCGGGCTCGGTGGGCAGATCGCACTCCAAGACCTCACGAGTCAACTGCTCGTCGATTACCTGCTCGAAGGCATCCCCGTGCTCGTGGGATTGAGCTCGACCTACCTGTACCGATGCCCGCGCGAGTTCGGACCCAACGACGACTACGACGACATCCGAGGGGAACCCTGTGGGCACTTCGTTGTGCTCCACGGGTACGACCCGAAGACTCGATGCGTGAAGGTCGCGGATCCGCTCGCGGACAACCCTGGCTTTGACGGGCAGCACTACACCGTTTCGATGAACCGTCTGGTGCCTTCGATCATGCTTGGTGTGATCACCTATGACTCGAATGTCCTAGTCATCAAGCCGAAACACGGGATCTAGATCGATTGAACCGGTCACAGATCGGCAATGTTCGACAGAATCCCGATCGATGCGGTGTTATAGTGAACTCCTATGCCTAAAGCCCCGCGCTATCGTATCTCCGCCCGATTCTGTCTCGTTGCTACGGCACTCATCCTCAGCGGTTGCGCTGATCGTGAGATCGAAGAGCAGCGCGTCGAGAAAGGCATCGAACGCCTCCCGAGTGATGAGCAATCATCGCCAGCTCAGGGCGCACCCGCGTCGCCGGAGTCTTCGTCCACGACACCATGGGAAGTTCCCGAGGGTTGGGTACTCGATCCCACGCCTCGGCAGATGCGGATTGCAACCTACCTCGCGGATACCCAATCGGGTCCAACCGAGATCGCGATCACCCGATTCCCAGGGGATGTGGGTGGCGTGCTCGCGAATATCAACCGTTGGCGTGGGCAGATGGGTCTCGAACCAGTCTCTGAAACTGGGCTCGAATCCACGATCTCTCGATTCGAGACGCCAGGGTTCAGCGGGTACGAGACTCGCATCGATTCCGATCGGGGCGTCATGATCGCGGTGGGGGTCCACGATCAATCGATCGATCAGACCTGGTTCGTGCGGGCAACCATTGACAATGCTCAGTCCGCAGACCAGGTACAGGAAAAGCTCTTCGCTATGGCCCGCTCGATCACCCGCAATTAGGAGTGGGGGATAGACAACTACATGTTCCGAGCGCTCGAGTCGTTCAAACTCAAGAGTGTTCTGCTCGTGTGTGCCCTGTTACTGATCTTCATCGAGAAATTCACGCTGACAATGCTCGGGATCTGACTTGCGACCAGATCTGACCCGCTTGGAACTCTCTCTCTCTTGCCTCGTCACCACCTAGCCATCGAGCTAGGTCGGCGTTCTCGATGGCTCCGCCTTGTATTGAAGTCTTTACATTGATGGCTGATTCAATCGTGTTGGATTCGAAGCGGCAATAAATGCGGACTTTGTTGTCCGGTTATCCAACAACGCCTATTGTTGACTAATGGATATTCAAATCCATTATGAGTGAGTATGCGGTTGCCGCTGCGGGAACAGCTGCGAGATACATGGAGCCACTTAATCCGTGTCCGCAGATCTAGAACGGGTCGTCACTTCATGGAGGCGAAATGCTTCTCAACCAGTTTGCTGAATACGCACTTCGGGCCTCGGTCTATCTCGCGACACTTGAGCATGGCGATTTCGCGGCTGCGAGCGAAGTTGCGGAGCACACCAATGTACCAATCCACTATCTCCAAAAGGTACTGAGGCAGCTCACCAAGAGGGGCATCCTCAATGCACGACGCGGGATGGGCGGGGGGTTCTGTCTTTCGCGAGAGACGGATCGGATCACGATCTATGAAGTGCTCAGGGCTTGCGACTCTGAGCCCAAGCGGATCAAGGAGTGCCCACTGGGCATCGGTGCGCATGTCAATCTGTGCCCATTGCATCATTTAATGGATCAGCAGATCGCGATCGTTGAGACAGCGTTCAAGGCGACGACACTCCGCGACATCAAGGAGTCGCCTCGCGATGCCAAGGCGTTGTGCATGAGTGAGCGCATGATGCCGCTCGGTATCGATCGCTCGAATGTTTGAGCGTGTCTACGCAAACACATGCAGGCGATCGGGATCGATGAAGAGCGGAACCTGCTCGCCGATGGATCTTGATGGCCCCTGGTTCTCGCGGACGAGCAGCTCAATTGGACCGAGCTTGACATTGAAATCTCGCGCGAACCCGAGCTGCTCGATGTGCTGAATCGTGCCGGTCCCGATCAGAACTGTGTTTGTTTGTGCTGATCCCATCACAATGTGCTGTGGGCGAACGCCCAGGGAGGCAACATCGGTGCTGATCCCATGAATTTTCGACGAGTCGATGCTCAGGGATAATCCTGAATGCTCCTTTGAAACGAGGGTGGCGCGCGCTTCGCTCCGCTGTATGTCGCACTCGATCAGGTTCATCTTGGGTGAACCCAGGAAGCGCCCGACAAACTTGGATACGGGGTTCTCGTAGACTTCGCTCGGCGATCCTGCCTGCTCGATGATGCCCTCATTCATAACGACAACAACATCGCCGATCGCCATCGCTTCCTCGTGGTCATGCGTGACATACACCGTTGTCGTGCCGAGTTCGCGGACGATGCGTCGGATCTCAGCCCGTGTCGTGACACGACGATCCGGGTCAAGATTCGAGAGCGGTTCGTCGAAGAGAAACACCTGCGGCTCACGCACGATCGCGCGTCCGAGCGCGACGCGTTGCCGCTGCCCGCCGGAGAGCTGCCCGGGTTTCTTGTTGAGGATCGATGCGAGCCCGAGCATCTCAGCGGCATGCGCAACGCGTTTGTTGCGATCGGGCTTCGAGACGCCACTCATCCGCAGAGAGAACCCCATGTTCTCCGCGACGCTCAGGTGCGGGTAGAGCGCGTAGTTCTGAAACACCATCGCGATGTCCCGATCCTTCGGGCGAAGATCGTTGACGACGCGATCGCCGATCTTCATCGTTCCCGATGTGATCGTTTCAAGACCCGCGATCATGCGAAGCGTCGTGGACTTCCCACACCCCGAGGGCCCGACAAGGACCACGAACGAGCCCGGATCGATCTCCAGCGAGATCGCGCGAACCGCGGTAAACCCGTCCTCATAGGTTTTGGTGACCTGCTCGAGCGAGAGTCCTGACATGCCTGCTCCATGACTGCAACTGGGGAATCGTCGGGTCGAACCCAGCATAATGCGTGAATTTCTCAAGATACCATTCCAGAACGGCGATGGATCTGGTAGACTCAATGTAACAGTTACGATAGCCGATTGAGGACACAAAATGCCCAAGATGTACCACATTGTGATCGCGTTGAGTTGTGCAGCTGGTTCCGTTCATGCACAGGATGCATGGGAACTCGTCTGGGCAGACGAGTTTGAAGGCACCGAGCTCGACTCGAATAACTGGTCTGCCCAGACCGGCACGGGCACGGCCTATGGGCTCCCCGCGGGGTGGGGCAACAACGAACTCCAGTACTACACAGGGTTTAGTGAAAACATCGTGGTCTCGGATGGTACCCTGAAAATCATCGCTCGCGAGCAATCATTCGGTGGTCGGGATTACACCTCTGCGCGGATCCGGACCCTCAACAAGCAGGAGTTCCTGTACGGGCGGATCGAAGCACGCATGAAGATCCCGTCGACAACGGGTATTTGGCCTGCGTTCTGGATGCTGCCCACAAACTCGCCCTACGGCGGGTGGGCCTCATCGGGCGAGATCGACATCATGGAATCCGTGAACATCGCGGATCGGATCTACGGCACGCTCCACTTTGGGAATCCGTGGCCAACGAACCAATCCGCTGGGCCTCGGTTCTCGGATGGGACGGACTTCTCTGACGCGTTCCATACCTATCGCATCGATTGGAACCCGGAGTCGATCACCTGGTACATCGATGATGTACCCTACGGCACCGTGAACAACACCTCGTGGTTCTCGTCCGCGGCGCCTTCCAATCCGCTCGCACCTTTTGACACAGAGTTCCATCTGCTGCTCAATGTCGCGGTGGGGGGCAACTTCCCGGGCAACCCGAACGGCTCGAGTGTCTTCCCGCAAACCCTCGAGGTCGATTATGTCCGTGCCTATGAGCGCACGCAGGTCCCGTTCCCCGAAGAGGCGCACCCGATCCCAGGGACGATCCAGGCGGAGGACTTCGACCTGGGTGGGCAGGGGATCAGCTACAACGATTGCGATGCGAGCAACAACGGCGGGCAGTACCGGCAGTCCGGCGTCGATATCCAGGTCGCGAGCGAGGGCGGGTTCAACATTGGGTGGATGTGCGAGGACGAGTGGCTCGAGTACACCGTTGATGTCCAGACCGCTGGGACATACGCGCTCGATGTTCGTGTCGCATCCCAGGCAACCGGCGGCGGGTTCCAGATCGAACAGGACGGGCAGGCACTGACCGGACCGGTCTACTTCTTGCCCACGGGCGGGTGGCAGAGCTGGCAGAACGCGTCCACCACGATCGAACTCGAAGCGGGCGAGCAGGTGCTACGGTTTGTGAACTTGGGTGCGTTCGACACGGAGTTCAACCTGAACTGGATGACCTTTACGCTTCAGACCCCGAATTCATGCTCGGAGGCAGACCTCGCGGCACCGTTCGGTGAGCTGAACTTCTTTGATGTCAGCGCGTTCCTCAGTGCATACAACGCTCAAAGCCTTGATGCCGATCTTAACGGCGATGGCGTGCTGAACTTCTTCGATGTCAGCTCGTTCCTGACCATCTACAACGCGGGCTGCCCCTGATTAACCATCGCGTTTGACGACGAAGATTGGTAGGTTCGCGGTCCCTGCGCCGCCCTGCCCATCGCGAACGGTGACGAAGATCCGATACGCGCCTTCACGGGCGGGCATCGCAATCGTGGCTTGGTTGTCTGATTGCTTGATCTTAACCTTGACGGGCTTGATTGAGTTCTCAAAGTCGCCGCCCATGCTTTGAGCATCCGACTCGGGGATGACACTCCATTCAAACGCGAGTGGGTCCGCGTCGGTGTCACTCGCAGCGACACGAACGGTGACCTCCTGATCGGCGTACAACCCGTGCGGGTTGTGGTCAATCATCTCGATCTGCTCGACGCGCGGCGCACGCTGCGTGGGTGCTTCGCCAGTCCAGAACGATGAGAGCACATCGACGCGCTCGGTCTTCTCGCCCGACTCGAGCAGCAGCCCGTACCAGGTCGCTGTCTTCTCCTGCTTGTGTCCCCACAGGAACGCAAACGATCCGAGGCAGGTCTCGTTGAGGTTTGGTTCAATCGCCTGGGTGTACACATCGCGAAGGAAGTCCGCCTTCGCAGCGCTCGAGGGCTCGTACGGAGCGCCCCAGGGGGTGTTGCCTGATTCCCAGTGCCCAAGCACGCCCCATTCTGTAGCAGCCCATGCACCCGAATATCCCTGCGCGTCCAGCCGGTCCCTGATGCTCCCAAGCCCGCCGTAAGCGTTGATCCCGATGAAATCGATGTCGGGGCATTCGTTCTGGATGCGGATCGCTTTGTCGTCACCGATCTCGGCGACGACCGCCATGCGGGGGTGGTGAGGGTCGAGGCGTTTGACGATCGCCGCTGCGTCGTTGATCTGACGGATCGCAATGTCGAGATCGCCCCCGAGTTCGAGCTCGTTCCCGATCCCCCATGCGAGCAACGCAGGGTGATTTCGGTGTTCCTTAACGAGCGACTCAACACGCTCGAGTTGTTCGTGTCTTTGCTCCGGGTCGTCGTAGTCCAGCCCATGACGCTGATGCTCAAGCCAGATCCCCGCGACGACGCGGATCCCGAGCGCGTGTGCCTCGTCGAGCAGGTCTGCGATTCCCTCCGCGTCCCAGGTTCGGATGGTGTTGCCGCCTGACTCCGCGAGCAGGCGGAGGTTTGTCGTTCCGCCAACGCCATAGATTGTGTGCGGCTGTCCATCGGCGATGAGTGTGAATCGTCCGTCTTGCTCGACGAGTTCGACTTTGCTTCCCTGGTGCGTTGAGCACCCGGTAGATCCGAGGACGATTGGCGAGAGGGCGGCGATAATGGCTGGGAACTTCATGACCAGAGCGTAACAGTTACGAGATGTGATGTCACGCACTCATCGATTTCAATCGTGAAATGTGTACAACTCCACGAGGTAGTACCCCTAGTTTATCGGAATCTGCAAGATATTCGGGATTCGGACGGGGTGAGGTGTAAATATGGGCTTGACACAAGTTTCGTGTTGTGTCACGATTGCGTAACTGTTACGATGTGCTGGCGGGACTCCCCACGAACCTAAACGAGGCCTGAGATGAACACTCAACACAATTCAGCATCCGGACGCCGCGAAGCCTTCACCCTGATTGAGCTGCTCGTCGTGATTGCGATCATCGCGTTGCTCATCGGGATCCTATTGCCCGCGCTCGGCGCGGCGCGACAGACGGCACGGGACATGGTGTGCAAGTCGAACATGCGACAAGTCGCGATCGCGACTTCGGTATACGCCGAGGATTATCGAGGAAAGTTTCCGCCGATCCTTGGTGGGCCATGGGTGATCGATCCGCAGAACGGTGATCGGAACATGGTTTGGTACGATGTGAATCGCATCGGCCAATACCTACCCCAGGAAGATTACCGCAATGTCTCGATCCAGAATCAGGAGAACCAGACGATCGGTGGTACGGTTGTTCAGTGCCCCAATCACCCGCAAGGTGCGCGATCATACACGATGAACTATTGGGCTTCCTCTGCGGTCGAAGCGCAACCAGATTGGGCGAATGGCACCTTCTTTTCTTTCAAACCGGGTACAAACAAGGACAATGACGATACTTTCCGGCGAGGTCGAGCGTTTGATATCTCGACCGATCGAGCCAGTGCTCTCATGCTCTTTGGAGAGGCGTGGGGTGTATGGGGCTCTGAGATCGCCAATGATGCTGGCGAAGACACTTGGTTTACAGAGGGTGGAATCGGTCAGCGTGGCCTACCTGGCGAGCGATTCGGTGGCGGCGAAGGCGTTTCTGGGTTCGAGGTCGGAAACTGGTACACCAGAGCTGATCCCCCAGCCGATATGAATCCTGAGCTTATTGACGATATTAAGAGCTTCATCCCGTATTACCGTCACCCAAGGCGAGGGGATGATTTCTTCGGGCTTTCAGGTGGCGCCAACTTCGCGTTTGTAGACGGTCATGTTGAGAAATACGAGTACAAAGATCTCGTCAACACAACAACCGGTCGGAGCACCTATAAGGTACTTTGGTCCCTTGACGACGAACGCGTCGAAAATCGAGAACTTGGTCCGGAGCCCTAAATCATGAGTTCAGTACGGCAGATCGCGAACGAGCTCGGTATATCCGTTGCAACCGTCTCTCGAGCGATGAACCAGCGCAGCGGTGTCAGCGAAGAAACCCGGCGCAAGGTCCTCGAACTCGCCCAGCGCCATCAGTACAAGCCCTCGATGGGACGCAAGCCGACCAATGTCATCGGTCTCGTATACCCCGAGGAACCCGTGAAGTCTGACCTGGGTGACTTCGAGGCGTCCCTGCTCTCGGGGATCCTGCGGGGGGTCTACGAGAAGAAGCACGATCTCGCCTTCATCAGCGCCGCGCGCGACAAGCACCCCGACGAGACCTACACCCAGTTCTTCCATCGCAAGGGCGTGAGCGCCATTATCATGCGATCACTCGGCGATACCTCGCTCGTCGAGAAGATTACAGCTGAGGGATTCCCCGTGCTGCTCGTCGCGGATCGATCAGAAGACCCCGCGGTTTCCTACATCGATTCGATCTCACACGATACATCCCGCAAGGCGATCGAGCACCTGCTCAGTCTCGGGCACAAGCGGATCGGGCTCGCGATGCACAACATCGTGGACACGGACCACGAGGACCGCGAGGCGGGTTACCGCGATGCGCTCCGTAGCGCCGGGATCAGTGTCGATGATTCGCTCATCGTGAAGGCCGAGGCCAATACGGGCGGCGGGGAGATCATGCTCACCCGATTGCTCGAGCATAAGAACCCGCCGACGGCGATCTTCTTTACGAACCCGATGTCCACGATCGGCGCGCTGCACAAGTGCCTGCGCCTCGGGATCAAGGTGCCCAAGGATCTTTCGATCGTCGGGTTCGACGATTCGGTGACGCGTCACCAGACCTTCCCGCGATACACAGCAGTGTGTCAGGATGCAATCGCGCTCGGTGTCGAAGCGGCTCGTTGGATTACCAACGCGGCGCAGAGCGACGAGCCCCTCCCGATCTATCGCGAAGTCCGCCCGACAACATTCGAGGTCCTCGAGACGAGTTCGTACGCGTCGATTGCGCCGGTCCGCATCGGATCGGACGGCGAACTGATCCGCACCGTGTGATGCAACGATTGAGCAACGCCATCCTGGCACTCCGTGGCCTGTCCTCCGGGGTTTGGGTGATCGCGTCACTCTTCGTGCTGAGTCTCATCTTGGTCTTGATTCGACAGCCCAGCACGCAGGGCGATCTGCAGTTCTGGGTGTTCTCTCCTGAGCACGCGGAGATGTACGAGCCCCTGATCGAGTCGCATGACGAAGCGCACGGCGTCAAGCTCGATATGTCGATCATGAGCATCGCCGCGATCCAGAGCCGCATGATGAGCGGGTTCTTCGGCGGACTCCCGACCGCGGATCTCATCGAGGTCGAGAAGGCCGTCGCGCCCCAGGCGTTCATGGGACCAATCGACGCGATCGGGTTCCATGACCTCACGGACCTGCTCGCGGAGGAGGGGCTGCTCGCGGAGTTCAATGAGCCGTCGTTGAGTCCGTGGAGCGTCGACGGACGCGTTTTCGGGCTGCCGCACGATGTGCACCCGGTGATGCTCGCGTACCGCGCAGATATCACCGAGGCCGCGGGCATCGATCTGTCGCAAGCGGAGACTTGGGATGAGTACTTCGCGTTGCTCCGCCCATTGATGCAGGACGGGAACAGCGACGGTCGGATCGATCACACCCCGTTGTCGTTCTGGTATACAAATCAGGACCTGATTGAAACGCTTATGCTCCAGGGCGATGGGCAACTCTTCACGCCCACCGGCGAGCCCGTCATCGCGAGCGATCGCAACGCGCACCTGCTCGCAACGCTCGTGTCGTGGTGCGTCGGTCCGGATCGCACCGCGATCGATGTGAATGAATGGAGCGCCGCGGGTCATCAGGAGAAGGTCGAGGGGCTGGCGATCGGGTACATCGCGCCCGATTGGATGTGCTCGATCTGGAAGATGCATGTCCCGGGCCTCAATGGCAAGCTCAAGCTGATGCCCCTCCCCGCGTTCGAGCCAGGCGGACGACGCACGAGCGTGCGCGGCGGCACCATGCTCGGGATACCCAAGACCACCGCCCAGTTCGATCGCGCGTGGGACTATGCCAAGCTGCTCTATACCTCCCCAGAGGTCGCACGCCAGCTGTATCGCGAAGTGGACATCATCTCCCCGGTGCGATCGCTGTGGGACGATCCGGTCTACAACGAGCCCGATCCGTTCTTCATGGGTCAGCGCAAGGGGCGGATGTACATCGAACTCGCGCCCGAGATCCCGCTGCGCCCGTCGTCGCCCTACAACAAGCAGGCCGCGATCGATGTGCGCGATGCTGCATTGAATCTCGCGGAGTACGCGAATCGTAACGGGGTCTTTAGCGCCGAAGAACTGATGCCCGAGGCGGCAAGGTTACTCGATCGTGTGCAATCCCAGGTCGAGCGACGGATGCACCGGAACGCGTTCGCAGCCCAGGACCTTGCGAACGCAGAGGGGAGCGACGAGTGAGTTCAGGGGGCGTCGATCGCAAACGCGTGCTTTTCTCGTGGGCGATGCTCGCGCCGTTCCTTGCGTTGTTTGTCGTGTTCGTCGTGTATCCCCTGATCCAGTCCGCGTTCCTCGCAGCAAACCAGACCTTCGGGCCCGGCACCCGCACATTCGTCGGGACGAAGAACTTTGAACTCCTGCTCTCGGACCCGGTGTTCTGGAAGTCCATCCGGAACACCTTCATCTACGCGATGGGGTCGCTGTTCATCCAGCTCCCGATCGCGTTCCTTCTTGCGTTGGCGCTCAACTCACCCAAGCTCAAGGGACGCGGGATCTATCGGCTGATCTTCTTCAGTCCCCAGCTCATGGGGCTCGTGTTTGTGTCGATCCTCGGGGCGCTCGCGTTCGAGAAACGCGCCGGACTGATCAACCAGGCGCTCGATGCCGCCCGGATCAATGATCTGCTTGTTTGGCTGACGGGCAATGACGCGTGGCTCGAGCCCGATTGGTTACAGCAGCATGTCATGGCGACCCTGATCCTGATCTCGCTCTGGTTGTATGTCGGGTTCAACATGATCTACTTCCTCGCGGCGCTCCAGAGCGTGGACAAGTCGCTCATGGAAGCTGCGGAAATCGACGGCGCCGGGCCGTGGGGGAAGCTGCGCCATGTCGTCTTCCCGAGCGTCAAGCCCGTCGCGACCTTTGTGATCTTACTCTCAATGATCGGATCGCTCCAGCTGTTCGAACTCCCCTACATCCTGCTCGAGAGCAGCGGGGGACCCGACAACAAAGGGCTGACGATCGTCATGTACCTGTATCAGAACGGGTTTGATCTGGGCGATCTTGGGTTCGCGTCCGCGATCGGGTGGGTGCTCGCGTTGATCCTGATCGGGCTCGCACTGGTGCAGATCAGGCTGACCCGGGCGCAGGAGGTGTCCTCATGAGCGCCGGGCAACGCAAAGCAAGCAAGTGGGCGCTCCACACGACGCTGGTTGTGCTGGCGATTGTGACGCTCGTGCCGTATGCGTGGCTGATCATCGCATCGCTTAAGGGGCAGGACGATTTCTTCAGCGCAATCTTCCTTCCGCCCGGGGATGGGGTCTTCGGGATCGGGTGGGATAAGCTCTCGCTCGACAACTACCGCAACCTGTTCGATCTGGGTTTCAGTGTGAATCTGGTCAACTCGGTCTTCTACTCGGCAACAACCGCACTCTTCGCGACGCTCATCTGTGCCGCAACGGGATTCGTGCTGGCGAAGCACCAGTTCCGTGGGCGGAATCTGATTACGCTCGTGGTGCTCGGCGCATTGATCGTTCCACCAACCCTGCTGCTCGCGCCGGGGTATGAACTCTTGTATGACCTGGGATTGCTCGATAGCGCGTGGGGGTTGCTGCTCCCGTTGATCGCGCCGGCATTCGGTGTGTTCCTCTTCCGCCAGTCCGTGATTCAGTCCGTGCCCGATGAGCTCCTTGAAGCTGCCCGCATTGACGGGTGCTCGGAGTGGTCGATCTTTTTCATCGTGGTGCTCCCGCTTGTGCGTCCGATGATCGGCGCCTTCATGCTGATCACCTTCCTTGGGATGTGGAACAACTTCATCTCGCCGCAGATCGTGCTGCAGAGCGCAGACAAGCAGCCGCTCTCTGTCGCAATCTCACAGCTCCGCGGTGTCTACAAAACCGACTACGGCCTCCTCACCGCCGCGACGGTCGTATCGGTGCTTCCCGTCGCGGCGTTGTTCCTGTTCCTCCAGAAGCAGTTCATCTCTGGATTGACGAGCGGTGCCGTTAAGGGCTGAGTCGCCCGACTGTTGTAGGTTAGGAGTAGAAAAAAACTCGCCCGTTCATGAATGAACGGGCGAGCGAGTGCGATTGGTTTGTCGCGTTGATGGATCGTGCTTATCGCTTGCGGCGAGCAGCAACGAGACCACCGAGCCCGAGCATCGCGAGCGAGCCGGGGGTGGGGATCGTGCCGAACACGACATTGCCGAACGGGGCAACATCGGTAACCCAGACATTCACGCCCGAGACTTGGATGCCCCACTGGACATGACGCGACGCGTCGTCGATCGTGTCGAGCGAAATGCTGAAGTTGCCCGCAGCATCGACATCGGCGAAGACATCAACCGAGGAGCTGAAGTCTGCAGCGAAGTCGCGGATGAACACGCGAGCGTTGTGCGCATCGGTGAAGGTGTGACTCAGGACCGAACCTTCGAAGGTCACCGTCTGCCCCGCGAGGGCACCGTCGACCTGCTGGTAGAGGTTCGCTTCCATGATCTTGTTGCCCGCAGCGCCGGGGCCGCCGCCGCCCTGGTACCAGAAGGGATCGGGATCGCCAACGGTGTTGGGCCCGACGGTAAGGGTGTTGGCGCCGTCATCAAACGATGCGGTTAGGTCAGCGACGCCCCAGCTCGAGCCGAAGACGAATCCGCCGCCGTTCTCGGGGAGCTCGAAGACATTCATGAATCCGAGCCAAGGCGCGGATGACGGATCGATTCCGACATTGGTGGTTCCTGCCAACGCGCTGGTGCCGAGGAAGGCGGTCGCCGCGATGGCTGCTTTCACTGAGTTCATCTCTTTCTCCTCGTATCTCTTGTTTAGTAAACCCACGATGTCCGGTAGTTGAAGTTGCCAGTACCGGTTTGCGTAACAGTTACAGTATGCCCGTTTTCGGTTTCGGATTCAAACGGAAATGCCCTGATCATCGAAACTTTTCGTTCTTGCGGGTACACCCTGTTGAGGGGGATGGGTGCTCGCTTGGCGGGTGTCGTTCCGATAAATCACTTCGAACCCTGATTTTGGGCATCAGCCATGAGTTGGGTGCTCAGGTCTGGGATTATGCGCTCCGGGTGGTATGATTGCCATTCGATTTGAAACTGTTTATCTGATGGAGCGATGGTTTGAACGCATTTCCTGATCAGTTCACCTGGGGGGTGGCCTCCGCAGCCTACCAGGTCGAGGGGGCTGCCGATCTCGACGGGCGTGGACCGAGCGTCTGGGATGAATTCTCCGCGACTCCGGGGAAGGTCTTCGACGATCACACCGGCGCCATCGCGTGCGATTCGTACCATCGAGTTGCAGAGGACGCACGCCTGATCGGAGAACTGGGAGTCAACGGGTACCGGTTCTCGATCTCCTGGTCGCGTTTGTTCCCTAACGGGATCGGAGAACAGAACGAGGCGGGGTTCGCCTATTACGATCGGCTGATCGATGCATTGCTCGAACGAGGTGTGCAGCCTTGGGTCACCCTGTATCACTGGGACATGCCCAGTGCGCTTTTCAAGCAGGGTGGGTGGCTCGATCCGCGAAGCCCGGACTGGTTCGAGGAGTACACTCGCGCGGTCGTTGATCGATACTCCGATCGCGTCAAGCACTGGTTCACGCTCAACGAGCCCGCGATCTTCCTTGGGCTCGGTCATCATGAAGGCACGCACGCGCCGGGGCTCAAACTGCCGCGTAAGGATGTGCTGGTTGCGACGCACCATGCGCTCCTCGCGCATGGGCGAGCTGTGCAGGTGATCCGGGCGCACGCGAAATCCACGCCGATTGTGGGCTTTGCGCCGGTTGGAAATCTGAACACGCCCGCGACGGATTCTCCAGCGGATATCGAAGCTGCCCGTCAAGCTACTTTTACCGTGCCTGAGAAGGGTTGGACCTACAACTACAGCTGGTATTGCGATCCGGTCATGTTGGGGCGGTACCCCGAGCAGGGGTTGTCGTTCTTTGGTGCGGATGCACCAAAGTTCACGGACAAAGACCTCGAGACGATGCATCAGCCATTGGACATGTTCGGGGTGAATATCTATTCAGCTGGGATCGTCCGCGCGGGAGATGATGGGCAGCCCATCGAACTCCCAAACCCGCGAGGGTTTCCAACGACGATGTTCCGCTGGACAATCAACCCGGAATCGTTGTACTGGGGTCCCAAGTTTCTTTCCGAGCGCTACCAACTGCCGGTGGTGATTACCGAGAACGGCCTTGCCTCGATGGACTGGGTCCATGCGGACGGGAAGGTGCACGACGCGGGGCGGATCGATTACCTCACCCGGTACCTGTGTCATCTGCGTCGGGCATGTGCCGACGGCGTCGATGTGCGTGGATACTTCCAGTGGTCCATTATGGACAACTTTGAGTGGGCCGAGGGGTACGCGTTGCGATTCGGGTTGGTGTACCTTGATTATGAGACCCTTGAGCGGATTCCCAAGGATTCATATCACTGGTATGCGGGCGTTGTGGCGTCAAACGGCGAACAGCTCCCCAAAACAGTGTCGCCCTTGCGATAAGACAGACTTTGCTCGGCCGAGTTGATTTTCTCGCGAAATTTTCCCGATTCTCTCTTGGAGAGACAGTGCTTTCGTGTACGATGATGTAACAGTTACGCTCGCAGCTGGAGACGCTGACGAGATCACAAGTTGAGGAGAGAACCATGCGTATGAAGACATTGATCGTTGGTGCCCTGGCGTGTTTGACCGGATCGGTACAGGCCCAGAACCTACTCGCAAACGGCAGCTTTGAGACCCCCGGTCCGGGGTTCGTGGAGTTTGCTAGCTGGATGAACTTCGGCAACATTTTCACCGCGGACAGCGGCGAAGTCGTTGCTCAGGATGGCGCGGTGTCCGCAAAGATGTTCGGTGCATCGAGCGGCGGACAGAGCGATCAGGTCCTGACGCAGAATGTCGCCGCAACCGCGGGTGAGCTGTACACGCTCACGACCTACTGCCAGAACCTCTCGTCCGACGCGTTGGGGAATGAGAATGTCATCCTCGCGCAGATGGTCTTCCGCAACGCGGGTGGCGATGCCCTCGAGGCCGTTGAAGACGACGCGATCGATCCGATGACCGATCCGCTCGATACCTGGGTGATGACCCAGCTCAGCGCGGTCGCACCCGCAGGTACGGTCAGCATCGATGTCTTCCTGCTCCACATCCAGCTCGGTGCGGATCAGGGATTCCCGACCCAGGGCGGCGGCGCGTCCTTCTGGGACAATGTCTCGCTGACCACGGGTGATGCACCCTGCACCAACCCCGCGGACATCAACGGCGACGGCGAGCTCAACTTCTTTGATGTCTCGGCGTTCCTGACGGCTTACAGCCAAGGCTGCTAAATCTCGTTCATGCAAGAACCTTACGGTTCTGTTCCTCAGCACACGCCTTCCCCGGGCGTGTGCTATTTTTACATCCGGACTTCGGTGCGTACCGAGATCAGGTGCTCCATGATCTGGATTGCGTTGAGTGCGGCGCCTTTGCGGATCTGATCGCAACAGATCCAGAGCAGTACCCGCGTTGATGCAGACGCGGGATCGATCCGGATCCGCCCGACGATGACATCGTCGCCTCCTGTTGCGTCGTGAGGCGTAAGCATCGCGCCCGGTTCCAGCACGCGTATGCCCTGATGCGTCAGGATCGTACGGATTTCGTGCTCGTTGGTTGGTGTCCCGAGATCAACGACGAGTGATTGGGCGTGCGCGCGCTCGACGGGTACGCGCACGCAGCTCGGGAGGACGGTGAGATTGGGTGATTGCCAGATCTTGCGGGATTCGAGGATCATCTTCGTTTCTTCGCCGTTAAATCCGGTCTCGGGTTCGATCGCGGACTCGTGCTCGAAGACATTGAACGCGCAGGACACCGGAAAGATGCTCGTGGGGTGTGGCTGGGCTCCAAGTCGGGCGCGGGTCTGATCGTGGAGCTCCTGAATCCCTTGGCGTCCGGCGCCGGAGACCGCTTGGTAGGTGGTTGCGATGACGGACTTGATACCGAGCGCGTTGCGGATCGGGTCGAGCGCACGGAGCATCATGATGGTTGAACAGTTCGGGTTCGCGATGAGGCGGGTTTCGCGGGAAATCAGGTGCGCGTTGATCTCGGGGATCACGAGCGGGACTGTATCGTCCATACGAAACGCGGATGAGTTGTCGATGATGGTGGTGGGCGTGCTTCTGAGTTGTTCCTCGACGAGCCGAGCAACGCTCGCGTCCGCGCACAAGAGGGCATAATCGAGACGGTGTTCCGCGATCGATGGTGTTGTATGGATCTCGACTTGCTCTTTTGCATACTCGATGGTGGTGCCCGCGGATCGATCCGAGCCGAAGCACACGATCGAGCCGGATGGATACCCACGAGCGGCGAGGATGGTGAGGGCTTCCGACCCGACCGCGCCGCTCGCGCCGACGATCCCGATGCGGGGCACATCATTGGGCATAGGAGAGCTCCTTTCGTGCGCTTCGGGATCGAGTGCGTGCGATCTCAAGTAGATCGGCAACTACGGATTCGCTCGTCGGCCAGCGTCCGGCGCCCTTGCCTCGGAGTGTTGTTGCTGATCCATCCGGGTGATAGAGAATCGCGATATTCCACTCGTTGTGGGTTGAGGCGAACGGCGATCCTTGTTCGACGGGCTCAACGATCACGCGTGCGCTGTGCTGATCGAGGTACGCGATATGTCGAGCGGGGTAGGTGGCTTTGGAGCTCGATGCCCAGGTGGTGATTGAGCTGCGATGGGTGCTGCTTTGAGGAGGTGACCAGCCCAGCAGCTGTGCGATGACGCGCAACTTGTCGAGCGCGTCACGCCCATCGAGATCACGCGTCGGGTCGGCCTCGGCAAACCCGAGTTGTTGCGCTTGCGAGATTGCGGCCTTGAGCGAAGAGCCGCGTTCGAGCGCGCCCAGGATGAAGTTGCCGGTGCCGTTGAAGATACCCTCGATCGCAACGACGGGTTGCTGTTGGATCGATTCGAGCACGGGCATGACGCCTCCGACACTCGCGGAGGCGAGGATGCGGGTTTCTCGCGCTTGGGCGAGTGACTCGAGCTCATCGCCATGCTCGGCGAGCAGGGCCTTGTTCGCGGTGACGAGTATCGAACCTTGCTCAATCGCCCGTTCCGCGACTTCCTTTGCAACGGTAGTCCCCCCGATCGTTTCGATAACGATGTCGGCACCGCTCGACGCGAGCCCCAGTGCGTTTTCACTCACGGGGTATGGGCGTTTGAGATCCCCGGGCGTGACGCGATGGCGCGCAGCACCGATGATCTGGAACTGATCCGGGAGTTGCAGCAGTAGCTCCGCCACCCCCGTGCCGACGACACCATGCCCGCACAGCGCGACGCTCAATGGGAACGAGACATCGGGTGTGTTATCAGGCACGGTGTGCGAAGGCCCGATGGTTGTTGCTCGTGTCCCGTTGAACCGACCGAGCTCGAACTCGAGGCCAAATCGCTGCGCGTATCGAATGGCCTTGTGCTGGATGATCGATCCATCCGTCGCGAGCGCGTCGGCATACGACGCATACCCGTACCGGATCGGAGGCGTGGAAGTATCCTTTGCGGGGTCTGACTCATAGAGCGCATCGACATCCTTGATGAGTCGGCATTTCTCCGCCCCGAGCGTGTGCGCGAGGAAGACCGCGGTGAGGTCCGACCCGCCGCGTCCGAGCGTGACGGTCTCGCCCGATTCGTTGATCGCGACAAAGCCCGGGATGACGACGACGCCGTCTGTTTCGAGGGCGTGCTCGATGACCCGCGTGTCGATTGTCAGCGGGTCCGCGTCGAGTGCATCGCCCGTGGCGATGAGCGACACGGCATCGGGCGTGAGCACCCGAGCGGGGATGCCGGCTCGATCGAGGTGTACGCCGAGCAGGGTGGAGGACTCGCGTTCGCCCAGTGCGATGACCGCGGCTTTGCTTACAGGTGAGGTTGTTGGGTGGAGGGTTGAGCATCGGGCGATGAGTTCCTCGGTGCGTCCGAAGAGCGCGGAGACCACGGCGACGACCTGCCAACCCTCGCGACGCCAGCGGTAGATCTCGTGCACAGCGATGCGGAGTCGTTGCTCATCGAGCAGGACCGAGCCGCCGAACTTGAGGACGATGCGTTTGTTGGGGATCTCAGGCATGGGCGTGCTCCTCGGTCGGGCGGGGCGTGGGTTTGGTTTCGATCAACGCGAGCGCCTGATGGAGGTCCGCGATGAGTTCCTGCGCGGGTTCGAGCCCGACGGAGAGGCGGAGCAGCCCGTCGGAGATGCCGGCGGCAATTCGTTGTTCGTGTGGAACATCCGCATGGGTCATGGACGCGGGGTGCGTGATGAGTGTTTCGACCGAGCCGACATGCTCGACGAGCGTGCAGAGCGTGAGCGATTGCACGAACGCACAGGCGGCGTCGTACCCGCCTTCGACCTCAAACGAGACGACCGCGCCGTGCCCGCCCAGGTGCTGACGCTCAGCGATATCCGCGTCATGTCCTGTGGAAAGTGACGGGTGGGCGACCTGCTTGATCTTGGGATGCGCATCGAGCGCTCGGGCGATGGTCTCGGCGCTCTGTGATTGGGCGCGGATACGGAGCGGGAGGGTCTTGAGCCCGTTGGTGGTCAGCCACCCGTTAAATGGGGATTGGATCGCACCGGTACACTTGCGGATGAACCGGATGCGTTCGAGGAGTTGCTCGTCCTTTGCAACGAGTGAACCGCCGAGCGCGACGGAGTGCCCATCGATGAACTTGGTCGTGGAGTACACCGAGATGTCCGCGCCGTGATCGAGCGGGCGTTGGAGGACCGGCGTGAGGAAGGTGTTGTCGACCGCGAGGAGGATCCCGTGATCGCTCGCGATCGTGGCGCACGCGCGGATGTCGGTCAGCGCGAGCGTTGGGTTCGCGGGCGTTTCGACGAAGAGCAGGCGGGTGTCCTGTCGGATTGATGAGCCGATCTCGTCGAGGTCTGTGGAGTCAACGAAGCTCGTTTCGATCCCGAGATCTGCGAGCAGTTGCTGGAGGAGGCGGGTCGTTCCGCCGTACACCCCGCATCCGCAGACAACATGGTCTCCAGATCGAAGGACGCTCAGGAACAACGCGGTTTCCGCAGCGAGTCCAGTCCCGAAGCATACCGCGGGCGGCGCGTCTTCCAGGGCACCGAGGGTTTCTTCGAGCCCTGATACGCACGGGTTGGAAACGCGCGAGTACTGGTGTGTTGGGTCTGACCCGACCCCGGAGCGTTGGAAGGTTGTCGATTGGGCGATCGGCGGGACGAGCGGCGAGCCGTCGGTGACGGGTTTGCCCCTGTTTAGGCAGATCGCGTCGGCGGAGAGGGGGCGAACGGGTTGATTGAGTGGATGGGATCCCATGCTGTGAACTCCTTCACAGCATCGAGAGCTTCCAGTGTTGGCATGGAATGCAGCGGCGATCGCTGCGGTTTTTGGCCATCCCGAGTGCTCGGGTGCCCACATCGTTCCCCATGCCGGGGCTGGTCTCGGCACCGTGGCTTGTGCAGCTCGGTTGCCGCCCGGGACCGTTTGAGACATCCCGGGACTCTTGATGCAAGTGCCAAAAGCATACGGGCACACGCACGCCTGTCAAGCGGCAAGAGGGAAGTTCTTTGAGAATGGGTGTGATCGTCGAGGGAGATGGGTGAGCGCTGGATTTGCATAAACCGGCGTCTTTACAAAGATCGAGTTCGGATACGGTTATGTGCTTATTTCGAAAATGTAAAGAGTGGAGTAGTGGGCCTGGAGTTCACGAAACGCTTATCGGATCTGAACTCGGCGAAGTTTGTGAAGGACTACATTTCTCTCGTTGTCACTCATGAACGCACCCGCAACGGAGATCAGGTCGTGTCGCACGCACATCATTCAACATACAAAAACAAGGGGTTTACGCTCATTGAGCTCCTTGTCGTGATCGCAATCATCTCCCTGCTCATCGGCATCTTGCTCCCGGCGCTGGGTTCAGCGAGACTGAGTGCGCAGGCACTCAAGTCCGGGGCGAATGCCCGGAATGTCCTCATGGCGGATACGATCTATACGGGGAGCAATAGAGGGTATCATCCGCCATCTTATGTCTACGGTGCGGATCGTGATGGGTTCGAGTGGAATGTCGAGATGCAGCGGGACTCGCACCCCGCACCCCGCAACGGGTATATCCACTGGTCATACGCGTTGTTCGACAACGGGGAGATCCCGCAGGATGCGTTCGAATCGCCCGCGGTGACATCACGGGGAGCACCCCGTACGAACCCTGGCCCTGATCCGCTCAACTGGGAACCCGAGCAGGTGAATGCGCTGGGGCAGCCCGAGGGTGCGATCGCGCCGATCGATCGCCAGGTCCCCAGGTTGGCGTTCGCAGCGAACGCGGCGATAATGCCCCGCAACAAGTTCAATCTCGGGAGCTCCCAGAGAAAAGCACAGCTTGTCAAGGAGCACAAGATTCAGCGTCCCACGAACACGATCCTCTTTACGGAGTTCAAGGACACGGCGAACTGGCGTTCGCTGTCGGATCCGCAGGCGGACGGGGAGAATGTGATCAAGTCCCATCGCCCGATCACGCCCTTCTTTGGACTCTCGGCGGGGAGCAGCGTCTTTGATGAGCCGGCGCGATTCAACATCCCTCGATTCGCGTACCCAGACCCGGAGGAGTTCTCAGATGTGCTTCGTACGCTGAGCAACGATCAGATCGGGTTGATCATCGGGCAGGGCGGGTCGAACTCATCGCTTGAAGCGGTCGGTGACGCGTACAACGGCAAAACGAACTTCGGGTTTGTCGACGGGCATGTCGAGCTCGATGAGTTGATCAACACGATCCGCGGTCGGAAGTGGGGCGAGAAGTTCTACTCCATTACGGGCAACAACGATGTGATCGACTTTGATGAGAACTGAGTTAACGGGCGGATGCGGAAACGCGTTCGCCCGCTTTGTTGATTCCGGGGTAATGGAGCCTCGGGGAACACAAGGACGGCATTGAACCTGACCTGCTGGGGAACGCGTTGTTCTCCGGAGCCGCTATCTGTATGTCCATTCACTTTGGAGAGAGCCAATGAACACTGTGCAGAAAATGAGTCTCTTGATCACCGCGTGCGGGGCCGCGACGAGCGTTGCCCACGCCCAACCCTTCGGCGTCAACGGATCCGGCGCGACGCTGCTCGAGGCGTTGTTCAGCGCCCCCGCGAACACCCTTGACTTCATCGACGCGGACGGCGACGGCGTGACCCAGGAGCAGCTCGCGCCGTTCGATTCCATCCCGCCGTTCCTCTCATCCCAGCATTGGCAGTTCACCTACCGGGTGACGGGCTCAGGGAACGGGTTCGCAGAGATGCGGGACTGGGGTACGATCTTCGCGACGGATCCGGACCTGAGCGCATCGAACCTGACATTCAACTCCGACGAGGCGGATGCCGCCTACTTCAACACCCAGTTGTTTATCGCGGCGGGCGTGACCCAAGGCGCTGCGGATAACGATAACCCCGGCGCGACACCGTTCCGTACGCTCACCGATGGGAGCTACGCGATCACGACGCTCGAGGGAGTTGGCACGGGTGTGCAGATTGATTTCTCGGCGCTCGATGTTCCTGTTGCGTGGTTCGTGCTCAACGACACGGGCGCACCGGTGTTCAATCGCGTTCCGGGTGCGCCTGGGTACGGCAACAACCCCCGCAACGCGGTTGACCCCGACGGGTTTGAGATCTCGCAGGGCAACAAGCTCAAGACACTCGTGTCTCCGAACGGGATTACTTTCAACACTAATGTGAACAACCCGAACGAGTTCACGATCTTCGACACGCCGGTCACACTCACGCCCGTCGCGGCGCCCGTCAACTTCGGTGTTGGTCTGCAGCAGATCGAGATGTCGGACCTGCGTCATCTCAATGCGACGGGGCGTCGTCTGAGTGGCGAGAACCTCATGGTCATCACGCGTGACTCGGGTTCGGGCACGCGCAACGCGTTCATGAACGGGATCTGTCTTGATCCGTCGTGGGGCGTGGGGGAGAACATCGGTCCCAAGACCTCGAGCTCGGTGAATGATCGAGCGGGTCCCAACTTCCAACCCTCGAACAAGGGCGGGTCCTCGCGGATGGAGGCGACCGTGAAGAACAGCAGGCTCGCGGTTGGTCACACAGGCGCCGAGCGTGGTGAGTCGAGCGGTTGGCTCGTAGACGGCGAACTCGAACTCCTTGCGGTTCGATCCGACCTCAAGGGCGGGACGGTCTTCGCACGCCCGACGATCGAGAATGTTGTCGACGGCGGCATCGATGGGTACAACATACAGGGGCTCGGCGGGATCGCGACAATCGGTGATCCGCTCTCCGCGCCCGCGAATCTCGGCGGCTGGGGATGGGATGCGAGCGAGGTCGGCCCGAACCCAAGCCCCATTCAGCCTATGCGTAACCCGCAGGCAGCGGCGTATGTGAACAACATCACCCGCTCGGTTGATGCTGTCTCCGCGGTTCCTTCTGACCCCGCGAACGCGTTCAGCCCGGGTGAGTTCCTGGCGATCCAGTTCGTGCTCCCGGCGACATCGTTCAATGTGCCTCAGACCAACCCGGAGGCGAGCGAGCCCTGCATCCCGATCGTGCCCAACGCACGACGCAACGATGTGCTCACGCAGTTCGTGCTCAACGATCCGTTCAATGTGCTCGCGCTCTCCGACTACGCGTCGTACAACACGCAGTCCGGCGGGATCGTCCCGACCCGCACCTTCGGTGTCGTCTACTCGGACGGCGTTTCCAACGGTGATCACTACGAGTCCATCGATGGCACGCGTATCGATTACGGCGCGTTCATCGGCGATATCGACTTCGATACGATCATGGACAACGATCGCAACAAGATCGCGGGCGACTTCGACGGCGACGGCGCGCGTACGCCTTCGGATGTCGCGGACATGATCGCGGCGTACAACTTCCGTCACGCCGGTGGCGCCTGGCTCGGCGGCTCGGTCAATCCGGACGGGCGTGCCTGCCCTGAGATCCTCGGCGACTTCGATGCCGACGGGAACTTCGATATGACCGATGTCCGTTACTGGGCGGACGGGCTGCATGTCGTGAACGGGATGCTCGATCGTCGCGCCGGGTTCATCGCGGTTGACTTTGAAGCGGGCATGAACTTCTTCGGCACGACCCTCGTCACCGGGTCGTACGAGGACGGCGATTCGCGTGCGGACATCGCGTCCAGCGCCGCGCTGGGTCTCGGCGTGAACCCGCTCCCGACCCGCGGGTTCCGCCCGAACGGTCACGACGGCATCGTTGACGGCAGCGACATCAACTATGTCTGCGCCAACTTCGGTGATTGGTCGCTCATCGGTGACGCGGTCCACATCGATCTCTCCGCGGACATGAACGGCGATCTCGTGGTTGATATCAACGATGTTGTCGAGATCGTCGAGGGAGTTCTTGATTCGGTGATGGGTGACTTTGATCTCGACGGCGATGCCGACGCGGACGATCGGGGCATCATCCTCGCGTCGCAGGGCATCGGTTCGTTCTACACCGAGGGCGATTTCGATTGTGACGGCGATGTCGACAGCGATGACCTGGACGCGTGGGATGCCGCGAACGGAACAAGCTGTCCCGCGGATGTGAACGGCGACGGTCAGGTCAACTTCTTCGATGTCTCCGCGTTCCTCAGCGCGTACAACGCGATGGATCTCGCGGTTGACTTCAACAACGACGGCGTGCTGAACTTCTTCGATGTCTCGGCATTCCTCGCGCTCTACAGCCAGGGCTGCCCGTAACGACTCCACTGGCGAGCATTCTTTGAGTAAGTGCCATCTGTTGGTGCCACCATCTCCGTGCGGGGTGGTGGCACCTTTTATTGACTCCCGAGATCGCGACCCGAGCGTGGTGAGTATTCAAGGTAGGTCCCGGTTGATCGCCAGACCGCTTCGAGCTGGTCGATGTGTTGGGCGGCTTTGTTTCCGAGTTGGTGGGCGACCTGGGCGACGATGAGTTCGCTCATAAGGACGGAAGTGACCGAGCTGTCGAAGGGGCCGACGGCGGGGATGCGGAGCTCGATCCAGTTCTTTGTGAGACTCGCGAGCGGCGAGAGGGGCCCGTCCGTGATCGCGACGATCGGGATCCCGAGGGCGGCGAGCGTGCGCGCGGCAGTGATGGAGTTGCGACGGTATCGGGCAAAGTCGTAGACGACGACGATGTCCGCCCGGGTTGTGCTGCTGAGCTCGTGCCCCGTGGAATGCTCCCCGACAAGGCGAGTGTTGCCCCGGAGCATGGAGAGCCCGCTCTGGAGGACGATCGCCCCGGCTTTGGATGTCTCGCCGGTCAGGATCCAGATATGGTCCGCGTTGGCGATGGGTTTGGCGATTCGCTCAAGGCGCCGACGATCGATCGAGTCGAAGAGATGATCGATCCCCCCCTGAACGGCGGCCCGGACGGGAGCGAGCGCGTGGTCATGGTGACGGATCCGATGACTGGGATTGTTGAGCTGGTTCGATAACCCGTCGCGGATGGTTCTTTGGAGCTCGGAGTACCCCTCGAACCCGAGTTTGTTGGCGAAACGGACGATGGAAGGTCTGCTCGTCCCAGCACGATCGGCCAGGTCCGACACCGTCCCAAAGGCGAGCAGCGTCGGGTCCTCAAGGACCAGTTCGGCGATCCGGCGCTCGGTTGGGGTCAGTTTTTCATTGACCCTCGCGATGAATTCCTGAACGAGCATGTTGCCACCCCATTGAGCAATGTGTTACAATGATGACTCACGAGTGTACACTCGGTTACAGAGTCTGCCAATCCCCAAATCCCATTTGTGCAGGAGCAACGCACATGGCACCCAGCTATACCCCGACCGATCGCGAACAAGCCTTCCTTGATAAGGTCGAGAGCCCCAACTACCAGCGCGAGATCATCAATGGGCTCGCGCCCTTCGTCAACGGGAAAGCACCCGAAGACCTGAAGGGGTTCTACGCGGAGCACGAGCTGGTTCAGCTCGGCGGGCTCAAGGACTCGCCTCGCGATGTTGAGAAGCGGATGCCTGTGAAGGTGACCCGTCACTATGCCCAACTCGCGAGCAAGAGCAAGCCCATGCAGCGACTCGTGAAGGCAAGCCCGGACGAGACGATGGACCTGGCGGGTTCAGAGGATCCGGGGAACCAGATGGACTACTCGCCCGTTGAGGGGCTGCTGCACAAGTACGAGATGGGTCTGATGTATGTCGTGTCGACCTGCTCGGCGCATTGCCGATTCTGTTATCGCGAGGAGCTGATCGCACGCAAGGAGATTCAGCGTCAAGATGGCACCGTCGCCAAAAAGGGGCTCGCGCAGATCCCTGATATCACGGCGTACATCAAGGATTTCAACGCAAAGGTCGCGGCGAACGGTGGGCGTCATCCCGCTTCGGGGCGAGAGAAGCTCCGTGAGATCCTGCTCTCCGGCGGCGACCCGATGGTGCTCAACAACAACAAGATCGCGGCATGGCTCGCAGCGCTCGCGGAGGTCGGGATCGAATCGATCCGCATCGGCACCAAAGAATTGGCCTTCTATCCCAAGCGGTTTGACGAGACCTTCTTTGCGATGCTCGACGCGTTCCATGAGAACTACCCCGAGGTCGGTGTGCACTTCATGGTCCACTTCGAGCACCCCGACGAGTTCCTCGCAAAGGACGACGAGGGGAACTACATCCGCAACGAGCACGGAATCTGCAAGTGGGTCGAGGATACCGAAGTTGCGATGCGCGGGTTGCTCGCACGCGGGTGGATCACGGTCGAGAACCAGACGCCGATCATCAAGGACATCAACGATGATCCCGACGCGTTGCGCCTGATGCAGCGTGAGATGAAGCGGATTGGCGCGGACAACCACTACTTCTTCTGCGGTCGTGACATCGTCGCTTACCGTGCGTTCAACATCCCGATCGAGAAGGCATGGGAGATCCACAACGAGTCCCAGAAGGGGCTCTCGGGTGTCGAGGCGCACGCTCGTCTGTCGATCACGCACTACAAGGGCAAGACCGAGGTCGTGGCCGTCACCAATGAGCCCATCCCGGGTCTCCCAGGGAGCGAGAACGGCGTCGTGATCTTTAAGATCCTCCGTAACGCGGGCGAAGCACCGGATCGGTTCAAGGTCTGCATCGTTGGGCGCAACCCCAAAGCGGTCTGGTTCGATGATTACGCGGATCGCGTGCTCTTCGACGAGGCAGGGCTTTTCGATTACACGCGTGTCAAGGACGCGAACACCTTCGCGAAGCACTGAGGACACCATGATCAATAAACAAGTGTCTTCACCGGGTGAAGCGCTCGCGGATGTCGCTGACGGCGCGGTCGTCATGGTGGGGGGGTTCGGCGAGGCGGGCAGCCCGATCGAGCTCATCCATGCGCTGATCGATCAGGGTGCCAAGGAACTCACGGTGGTCAGCAACAACTGCGGCAGCGGCGAGGTTGGGCTCGCGGCGCTCCTCAAGGCCGGACGCGTCCGCAAGGTTGTTTGTTCGTTCCCGCGCACCGCCAACTCGACCGTATTCCCGGATTTGTATCATGCGGGGAAGATCGAGCTTGAGCTTGTCCCGCAGGGGACCCTCGCGGAGCGCATCCGTGCGGGCGGCGCCGGGATCCCCGCGTTCTTTACCCCCGCGGCGGTGGGAACCCCGCTCGCGGAGGGGAAAGAATCTCGCGAGTTCGATGGCAAGACCTACCTGATGGAGCGGGGACTCAAGGCCGACTTCGCGCTGATCAAGGGCAAGGCGGCGGATTTGCACGGGAATGTGATCTACAACAAAACCGCCCGCAACTTCGGGCCCATCATGGCGATGGCGTCCAGGGTCGCGGTAGTGCAGGTCGAGCGGGTGGTCGAGCCCGGACAGATCGATCCTGAGGTTGTGGTGACGCCGGGCATCTTTGTGAACCGAGTTGTTGAGGTGGCGCATCCGGCCCACGAGTCGGAACTGGTCGCCGCAGGAGTGTCCTACCCATGAGTCAGCAGATCGAACAGCTTGGTTGGACGCGTGACGAGATGGCCAAGCGCCTCGCACAGGACATCCCCAACGGGTCGTATGTGAACCTTGGGATCGGGATCCCGGAACTCGTTGCCAAGTTTGTCCCTGATGGACGCACCCTGATCTATCACACAGAGAACGGGCTGCTCGGGATGGGACCATCGCCCAAGGATGGTCAGGGTGACCCTGAGCTCATCAACGCGGGCAAACGCCATGTCTCCGCGAACCCCGGGGCGGCGTTCTTCCATCACGCGGATAGTTTCTCGATGATCCGAGGCGGGCACATCGATCTGTGCGTGCTCGGCGCGATGCAGGTCTCCCAGAACGGAGATCTCGCGAACTGGTCCACCGGCGCTGCGGACGCGATCCCGGCCGTCGGCGGGGCGATGGACCTGTGCGCTGGGGTCAAGTCCGTGTATGTCATCACCCAGCACTGCACCAAGGAGGGGGAGCACAAGCTCGTCGAGTCGTGCACCTACCCACTGACGGGCTTGGGGGTCATCACGCGTGTGTATTCGGATCTCGCGGTGATCGATATCACCTCGGACGGGTTCCGGCTCGTGGAGCTGGCGCCCGGCGTTGACTTTGAATATGTCCAGCAGCGCACGGGTGCGCCGCTGATCCCGATCTCTTGATACGGAACCATCACCATGAGCACCAGCACTGAACTGTCGCGGAGTGCCGCCCTGTATGAGCGTGCGTTGAAAGTCCTCCCCGGGGGCGTGAGCCGCAACGCGGTGATCCGCGACCCGCACCCGCTCTACGCGGAGCGAGGTGAGGGATGCCGCATCATTGATATCGAGGGTGTGTCGCGGATCGACTTCGCGAACAACATGGCCTCGCTCGTGCACGGGCACGCGGACCCCGACATGGTGCGTGTGGTATCCGAGCAGATCGCCAAGGGCACGGCGTTCAATATCGGGACCGAGATCGAGGTAGAGTACGCGGAGTATCTGAGCACCCGGAATCCCGGGTTCCACAAGATGCGCTTTGTGAACTCCGGGACTGAGGCGATCATGGTCGCGATCAAGGCATCGCGTGCGTTTACCGAGCGTCCGATGATCGCCAAGGCCGAAGGCGCGTACCACGGCGGGTACGACTATGTCGAGGTCAGCCAGACTCCCGGTCCCAAGAACTGGGGCTCGATCGATGCGCCCCAGCGGGTCCCGCTTGTGCACGGCACACCTCAGGCCGCCATTGGGGATGTCGTGGTGCTCCCGTACAACGACATCGATCGCTCGATCGTGCTGCTCGATCAGTATAAGGACAAGCTCGCGTGCATCGTGCTCGATCTGATGCCGCACCGCGTTGGGCTCAACCCCGCGAACAAGGATTATGTCATCGCGCTGCGGGACTGGTGCTCGGACAACGGGGTGCTACTCGTGATGGACGAGGTGATCACCTTCCGTTCCGAGTTCGGTGGGTTGCAGGAGCAGTACGGGATCACACCCGACCTGACAGCGATGGGCAAGATGATTGGCGGCGGGTTCCCCATCGGCGCGGTCGCGGGGCGTGACGAGGTGATGGATGTCCTCAACCCGCGCTCGTCGCGCTACCTATTCCCGCACTCGGGGACTTACTCCGCCAACCCGGTGAGCACGAGCGCTGGTCTCGCGGCGATGAAGAAGTTCGATCGCGCGGAAGTCGCACGCTTGAACGCGCTCGCGGATCGGGCGAAATCAGGGATCGAACAGGCGATCAGGGATACAGGCGCGATCGCGAGTGTCACAGGGGCAGGGTCGATGTTCAGGGTGCACATGAAGTCGCAGGCGCCCACAAACTTCCGCGAGGCCTACCTCGAGCCCGAAGAGAACAAGCGTCTGACGATGCTGCTTGATCACTTGTTCGAGAACGGGATCGTGATGATCAACTCGTGCTCGGCGGCGCTCTCTACACCGATGACGGAGACAGAGATCGATCTGCTTGTCGATACGCTTCGATCCGGCTTTGAGAAACTCGTCGCGGCGAGCTGAATCGTTTAGGCCCGTTCAAACACGGTCGCGAGACCCTGACCGACACCGACACAGAGTGAGGCAACGCCGCGCTGGGCATCGGTGCGGATCATCTCGTGGATGAGCGTGGTTGCGATGCGTGCGCCCGAGCACCCGAGCGGGTGCCCAATTGCGATCGCGCCGCCGTTGACATTGAGCTTCTCGTCCGGGATCCTGAGCTCGCGTGCGCATGCGAGTGATTGTGCTGCGAATGCCTCGTTGAGCTCGAAGAGGTCGATGTTGTCGAGGGTCATGTCCGCCCGGCTCAGGGCTTTGCGGATCGCGGGAACCGGGCCGATACCCATGACCGATGGGTCGACGCCCGCGGAGGCGCTGTGCCCGACATACGCGATCGGGGTAAGCCCCAGGGACCTTGCTTTCTCGTCGTCCATGATCAGCAGCGCCGCGGCGCCGTCGTTGACACCCGACGCGTTGCCCGCGGTCACGGTCCCGTTGCCGTCTTTCGCGAAGACGGGACGGAGCTTGGCGAGCATCTCGGGTGTGGTGTCAGGGCGCGGGTGCTCATCCGTCGTGAACCGGATCGGGTCGCCCTTGCGTTGGGGGATCTCGACGGGGACGAGCTCGTTGTCGAATCGTCCCTCGGCGTGCGCGTGCGCCCACTTCTGCTGGCTCCAGAGTGCGAACGCGTCCTGGTCCGTGCGGGAGATCTGGTGATCGCGTGCGACATTCTCCGCGGTCTCGCCCATCGAGAACGGGTGGTGGAGCTCAGAGAGCTTGGGGTTGATGAACCGCCACCCGATGGAGGTGTCGTATATCTGCTGGTTTCGATCGAACGCGGATTCGGCCTTGCTCATCACGAGCGGTGCCCGGCTCATTGATTCGACCCCGCCGGCAATGAAGACATCGCCGTGGTCTGCCTCGATCATGCGGGCGGCGATGTTGATCGCTTCGAGCCCCGAGGCGCACAACCGGTTGACGGTCGAGCCCGGCACGCTCGTCGGGAGACCCGCGAGCAGCGCCGACATGCGCGCGACATTACGGTTATCCTCACCCGCCTGATTCGCAGCACCCATGTATACATCATCGATAAGTGTGGGATCGATCCCGGATCGCTCGACGACGGCCCGGATCACGATGGCTGCCAGGTCGTCGGGGCGAACGGAACTCAGGGTCCCGCCGTAGCGTCCGATGGGGGTACGAAGGGCACAGATGACAGCGGCTTTTCTCGGCATAGACCGATTCTACGCTCGGATCCGGACCCCGGTTTGGTGTTGCTCGCGATCATGCGCACGCAAGGAGAGATTCTGGTGGTTGCTCTTCATCGGGGATAGACGCCCTGTCGCGACGCAGTGGAACCACTTCATCCAAGAGCGGGCAGATTCGCCCACCGGCCAGTAGTAGTGCGATCGCCCGTTGCGATCATCCCAGCCTGTGTCCGTGATCTGAACGACACCATTCCAAGCCGATGGGAGATCGGGCGAAGTTTCCCCGGCTTCTATCGCTTGGAAGTACCGCAACCAATCATGCTCGCACTCGAACTGCTTCCCGATCCGTGCGTCGTAGGACGGATGGGCGAGGATTTCGCGCTGGTACGCGCACAGGCTCCGGATGAGATCCTCGTGCCCATGGTGCTCAATGAGCAGGTCCGCAAGCGAAGCGTAGAAGATGTCTCGCTCTTTGGAGATCCTCCCGAAGAACCATCGGTGCGGTTCGAGCAGGAATGCATCGTCATCTTGCTCGGGCATGAGCATGATTGCGCGAGAGTACTCATCGACGAGGAAGTTCTGATAACAGCCGCGCAGCTCATCGACGATTGAGCGGAGTTGCGGCACCGATGGGAGCAGCGTGTCGATGATCAGCGCGTAAAAAGTTTCGTAGGAGACCCCGAGTGCGTGACGCAGGAACTTGGCGATGCTCTGTGTTACTCCGGGGTTGTGCAACCCACGGATGATTGATCCCTCGGTGCTCATGGTGACCCAGTCGTTGCGGGAGAAGGTGTTGGTCTCCACAATGACCTCGCCTCTGGCGTAGGTCAATGGGTCGATCGGCTCGTTCTCCTGGATCCCGTTCCCGTCGTAGATGTACCGCTCGATGCCCTTGATGTCCCATTTGGCGCGGTACTCGGGTTGAGCAGCGGGGGCGTTGGGGAGCAGGTGGTAGTTCGTGATGACATACCCATCATGGATCCCCCATTCCATCAGGTCGGTGAAGGATCGACGCCAGAGCTCGGGAGTGTCACGAGGGAGCCCGAGGATGAGCTGCACACTGATGGGGATCCCGTCGGATTGCAGGTCACGAACGACCTTGATCTGCTTGTCCACGGAGATGTTCTTGCGATCGGTCGCCTCGAGCACCTCCTCGTTGGTATGTTGGATTGAGAGGGTGTGAGCCGTATCAAGCCCGGCCTGCACGACCTTTCGGGTGATCTCAACGGTGCGGTCGGGGACATTCTTTGCGTTTGAGTACACGAAGTACTGCGGGTACCCGTGCGCGTGCTTGGACTCGACAATGCGTTGTGCCAGGTCGACATCGGACTTGAACATCCCAAAGTTCGAGTCCACCGAGAAGAGGGAGACGACCTTGTTCTGCCCGAACCATTCGATCTCTTGCTCGAGACGATCCATGTCGAACTGACGAACCTTGGACATCGTGCTCGAGCCCCAATCGCAGTACGAGCACCTGAATGGGCAACCCCGGCTCGTTTCCCACGCGACGCACACGCCGTCGGGATGGTCGGTAAAGAACCGCTCGTAGTACGCGCGCTGTTCGAGGTACGCGCTGACGCGATAGGTGTCGGGTACCGCGGCATCGGCGGTCAGGCGTCCTTTTGAGCCTGGGAGGCACAAGCCCGGGATGTCTTGCATCGGGTGGGCGGCATCGCGGAACGCACCCATGGAGTCGAACGCGAGCGCTCGTTCAAGGATCCGCGTAAATGGCACCTCGCCGTCGCGCACGACCACTGCATCGATCGCGGGGTTCTCATGAAAGAAGCTCGGGTTGCGGTAGTCGGGGTGGGGCCCACCAGCGATGATCAACGCATCGGGGTGTGTCTCGCGGAACCGTGCGGCGAGGCGCTGCTGCAGTCTCCAGTTCCAGGTGTAGCAGCTGAGACCGATGACATCGATCTCTTGTCCGATGAGTGGCTCGATCAGTGACTCCGGGTCGCGCATCTCATAGATCGGCTCGTACCAATCGACGAGTCCGGGCGCGGACCCGTGGTGCTCCCAGTAGGTTTTGAGAATGCCCCACATCACGGGGAGATACGGGAGCCCGTAGGTGACAAGCTGTGGCTCACAGATGAGCACCCGCAGCGGGTTTGATCGCTTGGGCGTGAGCACCTCACGAAGACCAAGCGAGACAGGGCTCGGTGTGTTCGAGCTTGAGCAACTCATTGAATGACTCCATCTCTTGACCGGTTCTGGTGAAGACTAAAGAGCTCATGCATGGGAAAGTGCTCCAGAGGTGGGGGCATGCCCGTAGATCCTGACGGTTTCGATGCCCGCGTCTCGAAACTTGGAAGCTCGATCCCAGAGCAGGGCTTCGATCGAGTTGGCGCTGAGCACCACCGCGTCGGGTTTCATCTCAATGGCTGTTTCGGGCGGAACAATCTCAAAGCCCCACATCCGCTCGCCGGTGCGTCGCGTGTCGTCGTCGATGATGCAGCAGATCTCAACCGGAGGAGACATGAACGCGTCGCCGATCGCGCGGGTGTAGGTGCCCGCGCCGTAGATCCCGACGCGATTGTGCCCAGCAAGGGCGCACTGATTGAGTACCCGCTTCATATCGCTCGTCCAGTCATCGCCGAGCACGGCGCTCCGCAGGGCAGGGTCCCAGAGATCCACGATCCCCGAGAGCAGGTCGAAGGCGTCCTCGCTGATGCCGGGCGAGCACGGGTCGAACCCATACCGATCTATGACCTGGTTCGCATGAACGCACCGGACCTCGTCCGCGAGCAGGCACCCGAGGTGCGACGCGAGCTGCTTGGTTGATCCGGGTTGTGTTGTGTCTTGGGGAGATGTCCACTCGATGCTGATGCATGCCTGCTGGGTTGATGCCCAGATCGTGCGCACCCAGAGGATGGGCAAGACGCATGAGCACGGGTGACCCTTGAGCGTGATCGATTCAATGCGCTCGCTTGGGAGTTGATCGTTGAGCTGATCGATCGAGCCCTGAACAGGATGAGGATCTTCCCCGAGCAGGGCGTTCCAGGGGCCATCGCTCACGCACTCGATCGGGCACTGACCTTGCGAGGCACTGGTCTTCCATGTGAGCAGCACTTTCGTCATGCGGTGACTCCGGTCTGGGGGTGGACATACGCGCACTCAAGTGATCGCCATCGAGCAAGAGGATCGATGAGATCAGCGACGATCAAAGATTGAATGAACCGTGATCTTGCAGATCGATGCTCTGCATCGTTTGCAAGTTGCCATAGCTCAAGTGCCGAAGCGTGGCGAGACTGTCTGGGCTCCGAGATGATAGGGTCGATCTTCGATTTTAGGGGAGATGATGGATCATCGGTGATCGTGACGATCCCGTGCTCGCTCGCGAGGAGTTGCACGAACCGATCGCTCGGGTCTCCCGCGATAAGCACCGCGTCTGGTGCGCCATGCGCATGCTCACGATCGATCGTTGTCCAGCACCCGTCCTGCTCGAGCACCGACAATGACCATCCAGCACGCGGTGCGCTCGATGAGCGGTAGGCGTCGATCATGGATGTTCGATGGGATGCATCACGAGGCATCGCGAGCAGGGTTGGATGATCGATCACGGGCGGGTTCCAGAGCTTTGACAACACCGGGTACGAACCGAGTTCGCGCTCATCGAGTTCAGAGATGGTGATGCTTCGTGTGGGCACCGGAGATGGGAAGGCGAACGAACGCGCGAGCTGTATCAGCCGGAACGCACGAGCGTCAATGTCAATCACGGCGTCGATCGTTTGGGTTTCACAGAGTTCGGCGAATCGATGGGACGCCGCCATGCCGAATGAAAAATGAAGGTTCGAGCGTCGGCAGCTCAGACGATGAACGCGCAAACGCCCATTCGCCTCGAGTCCCGGGCGTGGTGCCCATGCGTGAGCGCATAGAACGGTGACGCGATGCCCATCTCCGATCAGATGATTCGCGAGCCCTTCGGTATAGAGGCCCGCGGGGGTGAGGCATTCCGAGTAGATCGGTATAACGAGCACGATGTTCATCACATGCACCCCGCTCCCTGCTCGATCCATTGCCGGACTGGACCCGATACCTCCGGGGCGTCAAACGAGTCGATGTCGCCGCAGAGTGTGTCCTCGATTCCCTTCCACGCTCCCAAGGTGCCGCGTGATTGTGTGCGTGGTGCGTTCCGCGCTCGCCGATCGATCACCATGCGGTAGTGCTCGATCCGGGCCCGGGCGACACGGATCGGATTACACATTGTCTCGATCTGCGTGCGTGCTACTCTTCCACGCTGGGCAAGCGATTCACTCGATTCGTTGAGCATCTCAGTCAAGACTCGTTGCAGGTCTATCGGATCGCCTGCGATAAAGGTTCGACCCGCGACGCTCTCCCCGATCATCTCGCGCATCCCACCCTGGTCACTCACAAGCACCGGGCGAGCGTGCGACATCGATTCGATGCAGGTGTTGGGGAAGTTCTCCCAGAGCGAGGGGATTGCGCAGATGGAAGCGTTGGTGTACTCCGTGCGGATCTCCTTCGCGTTGAGTCGCCCGAGGAACTGGACACGACTTCGTGCGTGATCCCCGATCATGGACTGGAGGTACGCACGCATCGATCCACCATCGGGAGCGCCGCTCGTGTCCGCGCCAGCGAGTCGGAGACGCACGGTTGGGTCGGTCCGCATGAGCTCGTTGACCGCGATGATTAGGGACTCGACGCCCTTGCGGGGCTCGATGCGACCTGCGAAGAAGATAATCCGTCCGCCAGATACTTCGGCAGGCGGCGGCGGAGGGGGGAGCGGGCCCGTCGCGTACGGGATCACGCTCGGCGGGCGTTCGAACCCGTACTGCTCGTGCGCCCAATCCGCGATGAACTGCGAGGGTGCGAGGATCTCGTCCGCGAGGTGCATGCCAAGGCGTTCGAGCTCGAAGTAATACCGGTGCGGCACATCGAGTGTCTGGTTTGTGTGCGAACGGAGCACAAAGAGCTGCTCGCTCGGGGTGTGAAGCTGGACGATCGTGGGGGGGCGATGCCGATCCATGAGCAACGATGCAACCCCTGCGGCTTCGCACTCGGCGTATTCGGCGACCTGAATCCGGTGTGTGCGTGCGAGCGACGCGACGAGCCGCCCCGCATGAATCGAGAATCGCGCTGCAGCGTTGGGCCAACCGCCGTGCCCCATGCCGATCGGGAGTCGGTGGGTCGTCACGAGCCCTTCGGTCACCACCCGTGGGCAGGTCCGGTCGTAGGCCTGCGTGATGACATGGACTCGTACCCCCTGGGCCGCGAGCGCCGGGACGATCCAACGCGCGTAGGTGCCGATACCCCCGCCGAAGAACGGCGGGTACTCGCGAGAGACGAGCGCGATGGAAAGCGGAGTGATCATGCGATTGCCTCGACCTGATGCATTGAAGCAGTATGAGTCATCCGATCGCACAAGAATCCCATGAGTTGCGTTGCAAATCGGCTCATTGAGACTTGTTCCACCATGGCCTTTCGCGTGCGGGCGGAGTGTGTTTGTCTCCAGTCATGATCGCGGCACGCGCGGAGGATACTCGATTCGAGGTCTTCCATCGTCGCAAAGGTCATCGCGTAGGGATCAGACAGCATGCGCAGCGGCCGCTCGATGACGGGGCGGTCTGCGTCTGTCCACTGATCGACAAAGTAGTACTCTGGATGAATCAGGAAGACGCCCGGGAATCGATCGTTCTCCCACAGGATCGGGTACGGGGGCATCCGATCTCGTTCGCGCGTGAGCTCATCGAGCACCGGGTGATTACGGAGACTGAAGCACGGGAGCCGCCCCTCAATGAGGCACGCGTCCGGTTCTGCTCCGCTTTGGGTGTACGCGAGGGCATCCTCCCAGTTGCGACGGACAAACTCGTGCCAATCGCGCCGGGAGAGCATCAGTCCACCAGAGAATGCACACTCATACTGTCGTTGATGCCGGACGCCCTGCGAGGAGGCGTGAAGCAGGACCTTGGCGCACTGGTAGGATGCCCGGAGCGCTTCGCCGTGGGGAATTTCGGGGTGTGCATGCGCGGCGAGCGTGGGATGCCGATCCCATCCGCGGCCGTACACCCGGAACTGGAGATCGTTGCGTTGGGCGATGTCCTTGGCCCACTCGAGCATCTGGTGCCTGAGCATGCGTTCGAGGAGCGGATAGGCAAACTGATGCCAGAGGAGCTGCCCGCCCTCGGCGTTGCCGAGCGATGCGATCTCATCCTCAAACTCTTCAACAAAGGTGCCGATGTGCAGGTTGAAGATGGTGTGCTCGTACTGATCAACCACGGACTTCGCCCAAGCGAACACCGTGTCGAGCAGCGGGTGATGCTCGGGCGCAACGAGATCGGATAGGTCCCGACAGAGCTGATCGACAGGCTTGGATTGGTGACTGATGTACGCGATATCGCACGAGTAGGTCTCGCGGAGTACATCCGAAACCGGTCCGGGGTGGAACTTAAGTTCTGAGACGGGCATCGGGAGGGAGAGCTGTTGATCTGCGGGATACACCCGCGTTGCCGCGGCACCCGGGTAGAGATACCCGATGATGAAATCGAGCGAGGATACTTCCTCCGGCATCGAGTTGAAGAGGTGCGACATCGCGTCCTGAATCCAGCACACATTCACGCACCCTTGCGGGAAGAGCTCCGGGCGAGACGCACGCGGGTAGTTCGTGGTGATGACGAGATCCGGGTCAACTTCGAGATGGGCCTTGATCGAAATCTGAGGCGACATCATCGTATATGAGTCAGGTTCCTCAAGAATGGTGACCTCATGTCCCATGTGCTTGAGTGCTTCGCCCAAGTCCTTGCTCGCGTGCTGCATGTAGGTTGAGAACCGGGTCGTCACGATCAGGATTCGCGCAGGTTCACCTTCACGGATGGCCTGAAACCGATGCGCCCAATACACATGGTCTCGATGGGATGCTCTGGATGCGATCTCTTGTTTGCGTGATTGGACACGCCGGCGCTGTTCATCGCGGAGCTTGTTGAGTTCTTGCTCGACCCATCGCATGAGGTGCGGGTCGTGGTTGCCGCATGAGTGGACTTGGGTTGGGACTACGATCTCATCCAATCGCGCCGCGAGCGACGCGATGAACTCTCGCCCCGCGTTCGGACCGAAGAACCCTGAGAATCGGTTGTCTTGCCCCAACCCCAGCGTGATCGCGGCGTCGCGTGCTCTATGGAGATCGGGCTCCACGAGCGAGATAGGGGGGGTGTACCCGTACTCCAACGCGGGTCGCGATTGGATCAGTTCGTTGAGCTGTTCGTGGTCATCGAGCCCGACGACAACGACCCCCTGAAGCGGCGCATCTGTGATGGCGTGCGAGTGGGTCGTCATGTCAGCAGATATCGTCCTGATTCCGGGTGTTTATGCAACTTTCAATCAGTATACTGGGTGCAATGGACCTGAGCGTGCTCATCCCGACCTATCGACGCCCCCTGGCCATCGAGCAGTGTCTCCGGGCACTCTCGACCCAGCGGGTTGAGGCCGCGTTTGAGATCATTGTGGGGGTCGATGGCGATCACTCGACAACGCCAGACCCGATCATCCCTGACTCGATTCGTGATCGAACCTCCCTCGTGCGTGATGGTCGGGTCGGACTGGTCCGTCTTCGCCAGGCGATGCTCACCCGGGCCCGGGGGCGGATTGTGCTCTGGTTGAATGACGATGCGTACGCAGAGAGCGGGCTGCTCCATGCGCACATGTACGCTCATCAGTTGAGTGGGCAACCGCGTGTGGTCGCTGGGCGTGCGTTGTGGAAGCCGATTCAGCACGCCAACCTGTTCGACCGGCTCGTACAGACGAGTGATCTGGTGTTTTTTACCCAGCCCGAGCAACGGTGCACGATCGACTATCGCAACTGCTACGGGTTGAACATGTCCTTCCCGCGTGAGCTGGCAGGCGAGCTCGGAGGCGTGGCGCAGGTTCAAGAGCACTATGGGTACGAGGACATTGAGCTCGCGTGGCGGATGTCTCAGGCCGGGGCTTCGTGCGTCTATGAACCCAACGCGATCGTCACGCACGACCACCGATACACCCCCCAGGATGTTCATCGGCGCGAGTATCTGCTGGGGCGTGCTGCGTACGCGTTTGCCCATGCGAATCCTGAGTTTGCAACGGAGTTGTTCCGGGTGGATCTGCGCGAGCAATCCGTCCTTGAATCGTTCGAGATCGCGATCCGTCTCGCCTGGCGGGACGCGCTCCGGATCGAATCGACATTCCTCGCGCTCGATCAGCACGCCCCGCAGAGTGTGTCGGACGACATGCTCCATCTGCTCGCGGAGCACTGGGTCCTCCTCAAACGATTGCTCTGGCGTTGGGGTGTCCTCGATGCGTCTCGAAAAATCGATTCGCGCTGGTCACAACTCGCGGAAACATCCCCGGATCAGGTGCTCAGGGCGGTGCCGATTACGGTATAGTGGGGCGTATGAATGAATACCAACCACTTGGGATGTCACGCCGGGACTCGATCAAGGCCATCGGCGCGCTCAGCGCCGCAGCGGCGTTCTCTTCCCCTCTATTCGCAGCCATGAACGCGGACACCCCCTTGTTCCGGATCTCCATCGCCCAATGGTCCTTGCACAAGCTGCTCTTCGCGGGTGAGATCAACAACCTCGATTTCGCGCGCGAAGCCCGATCCATGGGGTTCGATGCGATCGAGTATGTCAACGCGTTCTTCAAGGACAAAGCCGAGGACGCCTCATACCTGCGTGAGATGAACGCAAGAGCGTCCGATCAGGGCGTCACCCAGTTGCTCATCATGTGCGACGGCGAAGGCAACCTCGGCGACGCGGACGATGCACAACGAACCCAGGCAATCGAGAACCACCACAAATGGGTGCATGCCGCGAAAACGCTCGGGTGCCATTCCATCCGAGTCAATGCTGCGAGTTCAGGGACATACGAAGAACAGATGGATCGTGCCGCCGACGGGTTGCGTCGATTGACGGAGTTCGCCGAGCCCTTCGGGATCAATGTGATCGTCGAGAACCACGGCGGGTTGTCATCCAACGGCGCGTGGTTGTCGGGGGTGATGAAGAAAGTCGCTCACCCGATGTGCGGCACCCTCCCCGATTTCGGGAACTTCTGCATGGACTGGTCCCGCTCTTCCGAGCCCGAAGCCTGGTACGACCGGTACAAGGGGACAGGTGAGCTCATGCCGTTTGCCAAGGCCGTGAGCGCCAAGTCGCACGAGTTCGACGCGGACGGGAACGAAACCGGGACGGACTATCGCAAGATGCTCAAGGTCGTGCTCGACGCGGGGTATCGCGGGTGGATCGGAGTGGAGTACGAGGGCAGCAAGCACTCGCCGCGTGATGGATCGAGGTTGACCAAGCAACTCCTCGAAACCATCCGCGATGAAATGTCCGCGTGATCAATTAATCTTCGATGGGCTGTTTCCCGCCGGGCAGGAGGCAGTCCACAATGATCATCAACCCGAGCAATGAGGTCCCGGCGGAGTAGATCCCGCCGCCGATGACGACCGCGTACGCGAAGGGCGCGAAATCACGGGTGATCCACCATCCGGCCATATCCACGAGCAATCCGAGCCCCGCGATAAAGGTGATGAGCCCGGTGAGCCCCATCCAGAATCGTGTGCAGATCGCGAGCCACGCGATGACGATCAGGATGATCGCCATCGACGGCGCGTGCGCGTGCTGACTCATGGCAACGATGTTGGTCCCTGCAGGTTGGATGTCCTTGGAGTAGGCGATACTCTGGATGTCGTCCCAGTATTCCAAGGGGACAGAGGGCATGGCGTCCTCGCCTGACGCGGATCGGGTGTGACAATCAAGACAGTTGAACGCGATGATCTCTGAGGGCGCGTTCTCACCCAGATCGAGGTTGTCGTAGTCTTGTGACAGACGATCGCCTCGCAACCAATCGAGCAGCGCGTTGCGCTCCGGTTCCGAGAGTTCTTCGGGGTGCCCTGTTTCCAGCGCCTGGATCAACGGCGACGGGGATTGCACCCCATGGTATGCGCCGATGATGTCGTTCATCGTGAGCTCTGGTTCCTCGTCACGGTTCTCGTAGTGCCATTTCAGGTGTAACCCCGAGACGATGTACCCCCCGAGCAGGGTGATGACGAGCAACGCGATCCCGACCCGAAACGAGTAAGGGAGGGATCGAAGCATAAAAGGATGTCGTTGTTTCATGTCGCGTCCTGTGCGTGAATCGGATTAGAGACCAGCGAAGTCGATATCCACGACATTGCGTTTCATGACGGCCTGGTTCGCTGCGATCCCGACCGCGGTCGCACGGGCTGCTTCGCTGATCGAGCACGCGGGTATGCCGTTGCTCGCGATCGCGTTGATCCAGTCTTCGAGCGCGTAGTAGACGCCCGGATGGGGGAGCCCGATGCCCTCCTTGAGCTTGCCCTGCTCCGCGAGCTTCGTTGCACCCGCGATGAGGGTGATGCCCTCGTCGTTGTGGAACTGTTGGCGGTTCGCGTAGACCTCCCAGCCTTGGGTGGGCGCGTCGGCTTCCTTGAACATCCACCCGTGCGACCAGCCGAGCTTGATCGCAGCGTTCGATCCGTGGAGGACTTCGTATGTCCCGCCGTACGAGTTGGCGAGCGTCGCGTCGTAGTGGATCGTTTGCCCGTCCTCGAACATGAGGGTGCAAGCGATGGTGTCGGCGACCTTGCGATCATCGCGCCAGTGACGGACGCTCCCGGTGCCAAAGACCTTGACGGGGTACTTGTCGGCGTACCAGTGGAACACATCGAACTGCTGGGTGCCCAACTCGCCCGCGAGCCCGTTGGCGCGAGCAGGGTCGAGCTTCCAGTTGAGCTCCTGGTATCGGGCGCTGTCGTTGCTCGGCGTAATCCAGTTGGTCTTGCGATGGTGCTGGGCACGCATCGAGACGGGGTCACGCACGGAATCGGTCTTGTAGAACCCACGCGCGAGCTGGTAGACGGGGTTTGCTCGACCCTGCAGTCCTGCAGCGATGACGCCCTTGGCGCTGCGTGCGGCTTCGCTGATCGCGATGCAATCCTCGAGCGAGTGGGCAAGCGGGCATTCGAGGTACACATGCACCCCTGCCTGGAAGCACTTCAGCGCGACCTCCTTGTGCGTGTGGGTGGAGGTTGCGACGACAACCGCGTCGACCTTGCCGGAGGAGAGCATCGCGTCCACGGTGTCGAACCCCTCCGCGCCCGATGCCCGGCGGAGCCCTGCGGAGAGTCGGCGTGCGTCCGTGTCGCACATCGCGGAGACCTCAACATCTGGGAGCTTGGTGAGCTCGCCGAGGATCTCGCGACCCTGCCGCCCGAGCCCGACAACGCCCACCCGGAGTGTCGCGTTGAGTGCATAGCTCGCGAACGCGTTGAGGTTCGGGACGAGGGCCATCGCGGCGACGGTGCCCGCAGCGGAGGAGAGGAATGTACGACGATCGACATCAGTCATGTAAGGGTCCTTGAACAATGTTGGACTCGATTGACTCGAGGGGTTCGTTTGAGTTGGGGTCTGAAAACACGCCGAGACGATCACGGATGCACGCGTGATCCCGCTCGGCGATGGTGGAGATGATGGCGATCGAGCACCCGTGCTCGTGGAGTTGATCGATCAGGTCTGGGCGAACACTCAGGGCGGTGGAATACGCGTCGGCGATCGCGGCGCTGGGGTGCGTGCACACGACCCGTTGCACCTGGTTCTCCGCGGGCATCCCTGTGCGCGGGTCCATGATGTGCCCGCGGTTGTTCGCGTTGACTCGTCCCGAGTGCTCGGAGATCCCAAGCGAGATCGAACTGAGCTTCGCGTGCAGGTCAGGGGTGTTTGAGACGAGCACCCGCCACGGACGAGACTCGTCCTGATTCCCGAATCCGAGCACGGAGGACGAGCCGCCGTGGATAAACGCGTGTCGTATCCCGTACTCCTTGAGCTCATCGGAGATGAGATCGAGGACGAACCCTTTCGCGATCGCACCAAAGTCAATCACGACTTGATCGTGGTTGCGTGTGATCGTCAGGTTCTCCGTATTGAGCGTGTAAGAGTCACGGAGATCGGGCAACTGACTCAGGTCACCGAGACCGGATCGATCGCGGAACCCGTGCGTGTACATCAGTGTACCCGCGGCGATATTGAATGCGCCATCCGTTTCCTTGCACAACGAATCGCACAGGCGTAACAACTCGAACAGGTCTCGATCAACGCGCACCGGTACCCCGGGCGGAGTTGCGTTCACCCGTGAGACCACGGAGGTTGGGGTGAACACGCTCAGGCGATTGTGCCAATCATGAATCAACTCGACAAGCTCGTCCGCGATCGCTTCGACGCAGTACAAATCGTGTGGGGAGTCGGTCGGGTCGAGGATGAGCTCGAACCGACACCCCATCGCGTGAAGCGATCGATGGACGAGGGCGTCTGTGTGCATCGGCTGGGTATCAGGCCTGGGTTGCACGCATCTTTTCGGGGTCGAAGATGAATGCATGGCCTTCCCACATGGAACGGGCTGCAAGATCGACGGCGACCATGACCTTGGACGCGAGATCGATGTTGCTCTTTGCGGACTGACGCGAACGGATGCACTCGAGCCAGTTGAGTCGGAGCGCATCCTGGTCATTGCCGATGTCCTCACACTCGATGCGCTCGGACTCGATGTCATCGACATAGATACGCTCGGGGCGGACTTCGACATGACGCGAGTTGAGGTAGATGTTGGCCTTGTGCCCTCGGATCATGGTCTCAAGCCCGACTTCGTTCGCGGTCGAGCCGGCGATGATCATCGTGTGCCCGTCCTCGAACTGGACATTGAGATTCACCTGATCGAAGTTCTCCATGTCGTGATCGACAACATGCGCGCCTGTCGCGACGACGCGGGTTGGCCAACCAGAGTCAAGCGAGAAGATGAGCGGCGTCATGACATGGACGAGCAGGTCGCCGATGATCCCGGTGGAGAAGTCCTTGTACCGGCGCCAGCGTGCGTACACCTTGGGGTCCCATTCGCGCGGACCGAGGTACCCGAGCCACGCGTTCCAGTCGAGGTTTTTGCCCGGCTGCCAACGATCGTCGATCCCGTAGTAGTTCCACTCACCTGTGTTCGAGTTGCGGCAGTAGCTCGTCTGAGACCAGACGGCGGGGCCGATGAGCCCGGATTTCACGACATCGCGTGCCTTGTTGTACTTGGGCTGCATGATCGCCTGGGTCCCGACCTGGAAAACGCGATCTTCGTGTTTGAGGACGGCTTTGCGGACCGCGAGCGCCTGATCAAGGTTCAGGGTCATGGGTTTTTCGGTGTACACATCCTTGCCCGCTTCGAGCGAATCGATGATGTGCTGGGCGTGCCAGTGCTCGGGGGATGCGATGAGCACCGCGTGGATGTCGTCGCGCTTGAGCAGGTCGTGGTAGTTGCGGTAGGCGGTGACTTCGACGCCGTCTTGTTTGTCTTCAGCTGCTTTCTTCGCGCCCTCTGCTTTCAAGTCGCAGACATCACAAACCGCGACGATCTGGGCGTTGCATTTGCCCTGCTGGGTGAGGTTGATGAACGCGTGGAGGTGTCCGCCGCCCATGCCGCCGGTGCCGATGATCCCGATCCGGATCGCTTCGTCCTTCTTGGGGATTGATCCCTTCGCGGACTTGACGGTGGGGAGGATGTTCGCGGCCTCGATTGTCTTAGCTCCGGCTTGGGCGCCAACCATGGCGACGCCTGCGAGCGCGGCGGACTGAGCGAGGAAGGTACGGCGTGAACCGCCCGGCTTGGGCGTATTGTGGGTGTTCATGGGGTTGTCCTCTGTATCGTGAAATCGTCCAAGAAAGACTTTCTTGGGACGCTCAGAGTACCATGTTGTTTCAGAAATGCAACCGCTTGTGTGGAGATGTGGATGATCAATCGATTGGGCGTTTGTTCGTGGTCGTTGCAGCCGAGTAGCTTGGATGAGCTGGTTGATCGGTTGGAGTTGTGCGGGATGCATCGTGTGCAGCTCGCGCTCACCCCATTGCTCTTGGATGCTGGCGAGCGGGATCGATTGACAGCAGTTCTTGAAGAGGGTCGGATTGAACTGTGTTCGGGGATGATGGAGACGATCGGGGAGGATTACTCATCCCTCGAACGCATCAAGTTCACCGGCGGGGTCCGCCCGGACGAGCATTGGGCGGGTAATCTCGAACGGGCACGCCAATGTGCGACATTGGCACATGAACTCGGGATGTCGCTGGTGACGCTGCATGCGGGGTTCATCCCAGAAGATGATGAGCGGCTTCATACCACGATGGTTGATCGGCTGTGCCGGGTGGCGGAGGTCTTCAACAATCAGGGGATCACGCTGGGATTAGAGACTGGGCAAGAGCGGGCAGAGACGCTCATGGAACTGTTATCCACAATTTCATCCCGAGTTGAGGTGGGAGTGAACTTTGACCCCGCGAACATGATTTTGTACGGGATGGGGGATCCCATTGCATCGATGGGGCTACTGAGGGATTCGATTGTTCAGGTGCACTTGAAGGACGCGATCGCGACAGACACACCCGGCACTTGGGGCACCGAAGTCCCGGCGGGGGCTGGACAGGTCGATTGGGATGCGTTCTTTGAGATCATGTATGGGATTGATCGATCAGTCGATGTGATCATCGAGCGTGAAGCGGGGGATCAGCGGGTCGAGGACATCCGCACCGCGCACACCCTGGCGATGAAACTGATCGAGCGGGTGCGATCATGAGTGATCCGGTTCGTGTAGGGATCATCGGGTTCGGGTTCATGGGGCGTACACACGCACGCGCGTATCTCAACGCGGCGCGTGATGGGTTCCCAGTGGAACTCGTCAAGATCGCGGATCATTCGCTGAGCTCACTTGAGGACGCGGATACTTCCGCAGGGAATCTGGAGACGGGTGATGATTCGATCGATTTTTCCCGTGTGACGCTTGCGCAGAGCACGGATGAGATCATCGCGGATCCGGATATCGACCTGCTGTCGATCTGCACGCACACGGATACCCATGTCGATCTCGCGATCCGGGCGATCGAAGCGGGGAAGCATGTGCTCGTTGAGAAGCCGATCGCGATCAATCCCGAGGATGTCCAGCGCCTCGCGGCCGCGGCACGCTCGAGCGATCGGGTCTGCATGCCCGCGATGTGCATGCGGTACTGGCCCGCGTGGGAGAAGATCCATGAGATGATCACCCAAGAACAGTTTGGGCGGATTCGCAGCGCCGAGTTCCATCGTCTGGGTTCGCGCCCGACTTGGGGAGCAGACTTCTATTCGGACGAAGCTCGGTCGGGCGGGGCGCTCTATGACCTGCATATTCATGACACCGATTTTATCGTGCATTGTTTCGGTGTCCCCCGAGCGGTGACAACATCGGGCGACGGGCTCCATCTGAGCTCGATCTACCACTACGACGATGGGCCGGTCCATGTGATGGCGCAGGGCGCGTGGGATCATCAGGCGAGCGTCGGGTTCAGGATGCGATGCACGATCGTGTGCGAGCACGCCACGATCGACTTTGATATCGCTCGTGCCGATCAGCTCATCGTGCATCGGGGTGATTCGTCTGAGTCGATCGATGTCGGATCGTTGAGCGGGTATGACGGCGAGATCCGGGCGATTGTTGATCGGATCTCCAGGCGCAACGAAAACGCGACATCGATGGACGATGCCGCGTTGGTGGCGAGATTGCTCGATTGTGAACGAAGGAGCATGCGATCGGGGACGACCGAATCGCTTGATCGGTGATCGATCAAACCGGTTCGGGGATCTCTGCTTTCTCCGCGACCTGTGCCTCACTCAGGTTGCTCTTCTTGTGTTTGAAGAGAAGCACGAAGATGATGAGGACGACGAGGGCGAAGATTGCGGGGAATGTCCAGAGGGACTTCCAATCAACGATGCCAGCCTCATTCTGCGATTGCTTGAAGATCACGCCCATGAGCTGGGCACCGATGAGCATCCCGAGCCCTTGGGTGAGAAGCACGAAGAAGCCCTGCGCCTGCCCACGGATCTTGGGTCCGGACTCGTTGTCGACATAGATCTGCCCGGTGACGAAGAAGAAGTCATAGCAGATACCGTGCAACGCGATCCCGAAGAGGATCATCCAATACACCTGATCGGGAGCAGCCATCGCGAAGAGGGCGTAACGGAGGACCCACGCGAGCATCCCGACAGCGAGCATCCATTTCACGCCCAGACGAACGAAGAAGAATGGCATCACGAGCATGAAGAGGATCTCGGACATTTGTCCGAACGACATGGTTTGGGCGATCTTTTCGATCCCCATCTCGCCGACGAATGTGCCCGCGTACGCGTAGTACGCGCTGAGCGGGATGCACACGAGGAACGAGCAGAGGCAGAAGACCGCGAATGAGCGGCGCTTAAGGAGGACGAGCGAGTCGAGCCCGAGCGCGTCGTTGATTGAGAAGGGCTTGCCCTTGCTCGGCGCGGGGGTGTGGGGAAGGAAGAAACTGAACACGCCGAGCAGGACGGCGGAGCCGCCCGCGAGGTAGAACATGTTCGCGGAGGTGTCCCAGGCCATCTGCGAGATGACGAGGTTCGCGACGATCCATCCGATGGTGCCGAACACGCGGATCATCGGGAACTGCTTTTCTGAGTTCGTCATGTTGTGCATCGCGAGCGAGCTGGTCAGCCCGAGCGTGGGCATGTAGCAGAGCATGTGCGCGAGGATCATGACGATGAAGAGGGTGCTGCTCTGTTGGGCAGCCATGGGTGCAAGGAATAGGCATGCCCCCCCGAGGATGTGGAGGATTGCGAGCACGCGTTCAGATGGGAAGAATCGGTCCGCGACCATCCCGAGGAAGAAGGGCGACACGATTGCAGCGATCGGGCCGACGGTGTAGGCCGTCGCGATGGAATCGCTCATCCCGTTGCTGTTCATG
>CBDDIA010000036.1:0-21932 GCA_965228685.1 Phycisphaerales bacterium | reverse complement strand
ATCTCCCACAGACGCTCGGGCGCGTACATGCGGATCATCGCGAGACGACGGGATAGGCGATTGACATCATCCTTGAACTCTCCCGTGGTGTCGAACAGGGTATCGAGGCGGAAGTAGAGCTCGGATGCGACCATCCAGTCGTTGTCGGTTTCCGCGTGGGCGGCCTGCTCTTTGGCAAGCGAGACGGCCCGGTTGACCAGTTCATTGGCAAACAGGATGTCGTCGTCGTCATAGAGGAGCTGGAGCACGATGACGGAACGCATCGCTTCGGAAAGCTCGATGCCCGATCGCGACTCGTCGAACGCTTGGAGCTTCTCGGTGAGGGTCGTGATGGCCTCGTCGATCTGCTCGGCACGGGTCGTTTCACGCTTCTCGATGTTCGTGCTCAGGCGATCGATGGTGAACGCGAGATCCGCGTCGAGCGTGTCCCACCTGGACGCATCGAGGAGCATTTTGAGTGTCGCGGAATCGCCCTGGGTCGCGGCTTCCCAGATCGTGCCGGGCGTCACCACGGTGTTCGTAGAGACGAGGGTGGTTTCGGGTGAGGACGAGGGGGCGTGGGTGAAGACATCGCTCGCGCCGATGGCGCTGCCCGCGATGAGCCCGAGCGTCGCGCCAAAGGTGGTGATGACGCCGAGCGTGGTGTTCCGGGCGGCGCTTCGTGAGAACTGATCGAGCATGTGCACTCCGAGTGGTTGTCGTGGGTGTGTGTACCCACAGGATAAACGAACAGGGCGGACCCGTCATCGATATCGGCTGAACTTGCGCACTTGGGGGAACCCGTCTCCGATCAAGATCATTCCCGATCGGTATCGGGCGTCGCACAGCGTCCAGCCCGTACAGGGCCCGCTGAGGGTTCTACGCCTGAGCCGATAAAAAGTTGCCCCCCCCATCGGGCGATCTGCGCCGATTCGGGGTCGAATGCGGGAATGAGGGGTTCCCCCCGTTCGTGCGTTTCCAGGGTTGTGCGGGTATGCTCCACCCATGGCCCGCACGATCACCCGAACCACGAACGACACAAAGCACGGCACCGGGTGGGCGATCTTCGATCACACCGAGGCGTACCGGTACACGCTCGGGCGTCGATGGGGTCCGGGCGATCGGCGGGTGTGCTTCTGTCTGCTCAACCCGTCCACCGCGGACGCGTCCGTGCTCGATCCGACCCTGACGCGTTGTTATGGGTACGCCCAGCGGTGGGGGTTCGACGCGATGGATGTCACGAATGTCTTCGCGCTGCGCTCAACGGACCCGAAGGGGTTGCGAGCGGTCGACGACCCGATCGGGGCGGACAACGACGAACACATCCTTCAACTCGCGAAGAGCGCGGAACTGGTCGTCGTCGGGTGGGGGACCCATGCGCGACTCATCGATCGGCATACGCGGGTGATCGAGCTGCTCTCGGGTGTGTGCGAGATGACCTGTCTGGGCGTGACCAAGGACGGGTACCCCAAGCACCCGTTGTACCTTCGCAAGGACCTGGAGCCGATCGCGTTCGAGTCGGTGATGTGTTAGAGCGTCCCCGCGTCCCGCCACGCGTCGATGCCCTTGCGTGCGCCGATCATCGCGTCGTCCAATCCGCGGACATCGAGCGTGACCCAGTCTTGTCCTGAGACGATCAGTGCCCCCGCGTACCCCGTCAGATCGAGCTTCGCGCCGGGGCCATTGATCGGGCATCGCCCCATCGCGTTGGTATCGCACAGCCGGGCGTTTGCGAGATTCGTGCCGGCGCGGGTGATCGCTTTGGCGGGGGATTGCCCGTCCGTGAGATAGAACACCGGGTCGATCCCAGTCCCGATCCCCGTGATCGAACCCGCGTCGTCGTTCATGATCGCGTGGTCCGCGAGGGTGCTCCCGTGGTGCGATGCAACGGACGCGAGTGTCTGACGCGTAGAACTCGGGAGATCTTCTGGGAGGACGATCGAGACGACGGGGCGCGAGCGCCCGCCGACGAGCGGGACGAGTTCAGCAACCATCTCGAGCGCCTGCAGGGTGGCATCGATCGCGCGTTCGCTCTTGGTTGAGTCCGTGAAGTGGGAGGGCGGGATCCATAGATCGAGCCCCGTGAGCTCGAGCTCGTTTCGGCGGAGGATCGACGCGATGTCTCGGCGAGCGGATCGCGCGAGCTCGCGTGGGCGCATCCCGGGTGTTATCGCGTCGAGTGCGATCCCACGCACGCCGAGCGACGCGATCGCTCCGATTGTGTCGCGTGCGTTGGTGGCGTTCGGGATCGAAAAACCCGCTGCGGAAACCGAGATATCGGGGAGCCCGAACATGGTTCGATGATACGCGAGGTGGGGTTAGTTGCCGTCGGGTTCGCCGAAGATCGGGGCGATCTTGGGCTCGGCGCCCGCCTCGGCGTCCTGGACGCGGAACCGGAGCGTGCGGAGTTCCTCGGAGATCGCATCGATCGCGCGCTGGTTGCGAGTTTCGCTCGGCTGGGCGTTGAGCAGACGCAGGCGCGATCGGAGCATGTTTTCCCCCCCGACCCAGGCCTCGATCGCCTGGGCCTTGCGTCCGGCGCGCCAGAACGCATCACCCAGATGGAGCAGGATCGTGGCGTTGGTTCGCTCATTGTCCAAGCGGTTCGCGCGTGCGAGCAGGGTGATCGCCCCCTGACGCAGGACCTGCCCGCTCATCTCGTCGATCTCGTCCTCGAGGATGCCCTGCTTGTATCGCAGCCATCCGAGCGAGTCGATGACATTGGACTGGTCTGGGAGCGCGGCCGCGGCGATCTCGAGCATCGCGGACGCGTCCTCGATCTGCTCGCCGCGTTCGAGGAGCAGGTACCCGAGGTCGTTGTTGCTCCACCCATGGTCCTCGTCGAATGAGATCGCGAGGCGCATGAACGATTCGGACCATTCCGGGCGTTCGAAGGCTGCCGCCATCGCGCCAGCGGTGTACGCGAGATCGGCACGCTGTTCATTGGGTTCAAGGTCCTCGCTCGGGCGTTCTGGAGTCCCGAGCCGGTTCGTCGTCAGAACAATAACCTGTTCCATCACGCCCGCGTTCTCGAACGCATCGAGCACGCCGAGCAGGTCTGAGCTCTCACCCACGGCACCGAGCAATCGGAAGGTCTCGATGATCAGGTCGTTGCGGAGGTCGCCGTCGTTGATGCCCATGCGGGTGACGAGGGCGATGGCCTCGTGCCCACGGTCTTCGCCGAGAAGGACCTGGATGGGGAGGGCTTGGAGCTGTTGCTTCTCTGCGTTGTTGTCGAACTGCGCAGCGTACTGCTCAACGAGCGCGATGAGTTGGTCGAGATCGAGCTCGCTGGCGGGCTTGCGGGCGTGGAGCAGGAGCTTGGTGCGAGCCATGTAGAAATCGAGCTTGCCCGTGCGTGCCTCGATCAGGTTGACCACGCGGAGCATTGATCCGTCGAACCCGTGCTCCTCGGCTCGTTCCGCGAGCGAGTAGACAATCTGGGCGAGCTGCTGACTCTGCGATGGGTATAGCGTGGTGCCCGCGGGGATCGATTGCTCGAGTTCTTCGATCGCGGATCGGACCTGAACCTCATCGCCCGAGCGCGACATGATCTGGGTGTACTCGATCGAGGTGTCCACGCCAGCGCGGGCGCCGAGTCGTTCCTGGACGAGTTCAAGGGCTTGGTCGTTTGCGCCCGTCTCACGCAGGAGCTGCTCGTGGATCCGCGCGATCTCCATCGATCGGGTCGATTGACGGAGCTCCGCGAGGAGTTGCAGCGCGTCGTCCACCCGATCCTGCTCGTAGTGGATCTGCGCAAGTGCGAGCCCGGCGCGGACTGCCCCTGGGTACTCGCGGAGTCTGACGCTCAGCCATCCCTCGCCGCGTGCGAGTGCGCCCGCGTTGCCCTGAGTCTCCTGGGTCTTCCAAATACTCAGGAGCAGGTCATCGCCGACGATGTCGCCGGGGTGTTGCTCGTTGAGCTGGATGATGAGCGTCTCCGCTTCGCTCAATAGCCCGTTGCGGGCAAGGTCCCCGGCGCGGAGCTGCCCGAAGAACACGCTCCGGGGTGACGCTTCTCCGACCCGGCGGATGACCTCGCGGAGGCGATCTTCGTCGGCGAACATACCACCCACGCCGAAGATGCGCACGAGGCGCTCAGCGATTCGTGTATCGGAGGGGGCGATATCGAACGCGCGTTCGAGCGTCTCGCGAGCGAGATCATGATCACCCGTTGTGGACGCGACGCGAGCGAGCAGAAGCAGGTCGTCCGTTGTCGCGTCTTCTTTCTCCGCGAGCGTGGTTGCAAATCGGAGCGCCCGATCCGGGTCCTGCATCGAGATCGCCGCGGGGACGCCCTGACGGAGGGCGTTTATGTTTCCTTCATCAGCGCGACGGAAAAGCTCAGAAATCAGCGTTCTGGCGGAATCCCATGAGCCGTTGTTTGCATGCACTGATGCGATGATCCCGAGGAACTCCTCACTGACACCCTCAATAGGACCATTGGGATCATGGTCAGCAAACAGATCTGGGCGTCCCATCCGCTGAGAGAGGGCTGCGATGAGCAGGGCTTGGTCTGGGTGCTCATCCTGTAGATCGACGAGGATCTCGCTGGGGGCGTGGGGGAGCTGCAGCAACGCGTCGGCAACCTCGAGCACACATGTCGGGTTGCGATCAACCAAGCGGATCGCGAAAGCAATGCGTGCTTCTGCATCCTCGAGCGAGACCAAGACGCGCGAGATCGCATCCGTGCTTCGCGCATCGGAATCCGCGTTCGCGAGTCGATCGAGCGCGTCAGACGCGGGGATGCCCCGGACTTCGAGCCCCATCAACGCCCTGCGGGTCTGGGTGCGGGCGATGGGCTGCTGATTGCGAACGGACGCGATCGCGTCGTTGAGCGTGCCCTTGAGCGAGGGAAGCGACGCGAGGACCTCGACCCATTCGCCCTCCTGTGGGCTCAGGTCGTTGGTGTGCCTGAGCACATGATCGATGAGGAGCAGTGCCCCCGTCGCGGGGTGTCCTTCACGAAGGTGCTCAGCGATCCTGCGCGAGGTTAACCCGCCCGAGTTGCCGTTGGAGAGTTGGGCAGCTTGTGCGTACGCGTCCGCGGCTCGTGCGTGGGACCCGATGCGTGACCAGGCGTCGCCGACCATGACCCAGAGCGCCGGGCGTCGACCCTGGATTTGGATGAGCTGCTGACGCCAGCGGGTGTTGCGGAGCTCGGGCGAGAACGCGCGCAGCGCCGATTCGAGCGATTCAGCGCCCGCGCGGAGGTACCCCTGGCGGATGTATGCGTTCCCGAGCATGATCCCCGCGAGTGTCCGCGCGACCGGATCGACCCGATCGGGTTGCTCGAGCGCGAGGGTGCAGAGCGCGATGACGCGCTGGTTATCGTTGCGTGCGTACGCGCTGCTCGCGAGGGCGACGAGTGTGGACGCGGATCGGTCCCCAAGCTCGAGGGCACGGGTGTAGGCCTGATCGGCACTGAGCGAATCGCCCAGATCGGAGTAGATGTCCCCGAGGGTGGTCTGGAGCTTCGCGGAACTCGGGTCGATCTCGATCGCGCGTTGGAGACCTTCGATCGCCTGCTCAAGCTGACCGATTTGGCGCAGGGTCCGCACGCGTGTGTAGATCTTGAGCGCGTGCCCCTGGAGTTGGGGTGGGATGGACTCGGGTTGCTCGGGCGTCGTGCGGAGCGCCGGGATCGGGTCGGTCTCGATCTGCTCGGCGCGGAGCAGCGCACGCCGGTAGGCCTCGGTCCCCGGGGTGAGGGCATCGGTCATGTCCTGGAGCAGGCGACGGATCAGGGCGTCCTGGGCGCGAGGAAGCGGGTTGAGGTTCTCAAGCTCTGCGCGGGCCTCGAGGGTACGGATGGGGTCCTCGATGTTCTGGGTTGCCTGGATCTGACGATCCGCCCGTTGCGGGCGAGCGGCGCACGATACAAGCGTCCCGGAGCACATCAGCAGCGCCAGCCCCATGCTCGCGTGCGAGATCGGGACCAGACTGCGATGCTTCATGGGGTTGCGCCTTTCGTGGCCGGTGCCTTCTTTGACTTCTTCGTCCGTGTCTGCGATCTTGATTCCTGCGCCCAATGCTCGAGCAGCGTGTATGTCTCGCTCGCGTCGCTCGCCCGAACCATCCGCTCGAGCGAGGAACATTGCTGATCGAGCGTCTGCCCGGGCTCGAGCACGGCTTCGCCGACGAGCTTCTTGGCGATGCGTTCGTCGAGCGGAACCGCGTGCAACCCAAGCGCGAACAAGAGCACACGCGCGATCGCGAACTGGGGGAGCCCGTCGATCCCTGTGAGGTACGCAAGCACATCGCGTTTGTTCATCTCTCGGATGTGCGCCAGTGCGAGCGTGTTCTCGCGATCGTAAATGGTGTTGAGGATGGAGAGCAGACGCAGGACACGCTCGGAGCTGCGGGGCATGCGGACCCCGAGGATCGGCATCAGCTCATCGGGTGTACACACGCGGAGCTCGTTGAGATCGACGAGCTCCGAGCGGATCCCCTCGAACGCCTTGGTCGCGTGGGCGATTGACGATTCCCAAAGGAGCATCGAGACAACAATCTCGTTCGTGATCGGGTCGTCGATCAGGCGGGCATCGGGGAAGAGATCGGACGCGCTGACCCCAGCGGGCTCGGCAACCTTCTTGCCGAGCTTCTTCACGAGCAATGCGAGCTTGTCGATCGGCTCTGCGCTCATCCCTCGCGTCCCTCTTGCTCGCTCGGTTCATCAACGAGTTGTGACGCGCTGATCCGCTCGCGTTCCTGTCGATCCTTCTCGAGCAGCGCCATGACTTCCATCTGGGCCTTGTGCCCTTCGTCGTAGACGAACTTGAGCGTGGGCATCTCCTTGATATGGATCCGGTCCATGACTTCCTTGCGGAGCTTGCGGGTCGCGCTCGTCAGACCATGCATCGTCAGGTTCGCGTGCTCATCGGGCATGACAGAGATGTACGCCTTGGCGTGCTTGAGATCGTCCGTGAGCTCGACCTTGGTCACGGTGATCATGCCCTTGATCCGAGGGTCCGCGAGCCCACGCGCGAGCCGGTTCTGTAGCTCCCGCTGGATGTTGGATGCGATCTGGAGGCTTCTTCTTCTCACGCAATCTCCCGTTTCATGTGCGCTTCGCCGCGCTCGATCAGTTCGTCCGCGAGATCGTCGAACGATACTGTGTCCTCATCTTGCTCAACACCGTCGTCGGCGTCGTTCTTCCATCCGATCGCGTCTCCGAAGCTCGCGCCCCACCCGTGGAGCAGTTGTCTGCTCGTGTGGGTCAGTTCGCACTCGGGGATCGAGCGGATCCGCTCGAGCACCCGATCGAGGGTGACCCCGATCGCGCCGCCGGACACGCCGACGATCGCGATCCCGAGCGTCGCCCGGTTGAGGATCTCGTGATCCTCAACCTCGGAGACCGAGACCATGTGGTGCCGATGAAGGGTGTCGCGGAGGGACTTGACGACCCGCCGCTTGTCCTTGAGCGACTGCGACCAATCGATCGCGATCTCGACCTGCATCACTCCGACGATCATGGTGTGCCCCGTGCTCAATCGAGCGTGCGTGCGACCTCAACATTCTTGAAGCACTCGATGACATCGCCTTCCTTGATGTCGTCGTACCCAACGATCTTCATGCCGCACTCCATGCCCGATCGGACTTCCTTGACATCGTCCTTGAAGCGCTTGAGCTGCTCGAGTTTGCGGTTGTCCTCGATGATGACATCGTTGCGGGTGATGCGGACAAACGCGTCGCGGATGACCGACCCGTCCGTGATGTAGCAACCCGCGATCGCGCCCACCTTGGACACCTTGAAGACCTGACGGACCTCGGCGTGCCCCAGGACCTCCTGGCGGATGTCCGGGGAGAGCATGCCCTCGACCGCTTTCTTCATGTCCTCGACGATGTGGTAGATGACCTGATAGTTGCGGATCTCCACGCCCTTGGACTCGGCGAGCGAACGACCCTTGGCGTTGGCGATGACATTGAACCCGATGATGATCGCGCGGGACGCCTCTGCGAGGAGGATGTCCGACTCGGTGATCCCGCCCACGGCCGAGTGGATCACGCGGACCTTGACCTCGTCGTTGCCGACCTTCTCGATCTCGGATCGAAGAACATCCACGGACCCCTGCACATCCGCCTTGAGCACCACGAGGATCTCCTGAAGATCCCGCTCGGCGATCTGGGTGAACATGTTGTCGAGGGTGAGCTTGGGCTGAGCGAGCGCCGTTTCGCGTTCGCGTTCGCGGCGCTGATCCGCGGCCTTCTCGGCTTCCTTGAGCGACGCGACACAGTAGAACTTGTCGCCCGCGTCGGGGAGCTCGTTGATACCCGAGATCTGGACGGGCAGCGGGGGGAGCACGCTCTTGTGCTTCTTGCCACGATCGTCCGTGATATCACGCACACGCCCGAACGCACGCCCCATGACGATGAAGTCGCCGACGCTGAGCTTGCCCTCTTGGACAAGGATGTTGGCGACATTGCCGCGTCCCGGTTCCGGGCGGGCCTCGATGACGGTGCCCTGCGCCTGACCCGCGAAGTCGCTCTTGAGCTCGAGGACCTCGGCCTGCAGATCGAGGATCTCGAGCAGGTCCTGGATGCCCTCGCCCTTGAGGGCGCTGGTCCGAACAATCTCGGTATCCCCACCCCAGTCCGTGGGGTTGAGCCCCTGCTCGGCGAGCTGCCCCAGGATGCGCTGGATGTTGGAGTCGGTGGCCTCGGGCTTATCGATCTTGTTGAGCGCCACGATGATCGGGACACCCGCCGCCTTGGCGTGCGAGATCGATTCCTTGGTCTGCGGCATCACGCCGTCGTCAGCCGCGACCACGAGCACCACGATGTCCGTGACATTGGCACCACGCGAACGCATCGCCGTGAACGCCTCGTGACCCGGGGTGTCGATGAAGGTGACGAACTTCTCGTCCTTACCCATCGCGACCGGGACACGGAAGGCGCTGGTCGCCTGGGTGATCCCGCCCGCCTCACCGTCGGCGACATTGGCGTTGCGGATCCGGTCGAGCAACGAGGTCTTGCCGTGGTCCACATGCCCCAGGATTGTGACGATCGGGCCGCGTGGGCGTTCGTCCTGACGATCGCGTGCCGCGAACTGCTCGACGACCTGTTCCTCCGCGGTCTTGGCCTCGGAGACTTCGAGCTCGATGTCCCAATCGATCATGATCTCCTGGGCCTTCTCGGAATCGATGCCAGAGTTGATCGTTGCCATGACGCCCTGCATGAAGAGCTTTTTGACGATGTCGGCGCCCTTCACGCCGGTCGCGGCGGAAAGGTCCTTGATCGAGAACGGCGCGGTGATGGTCACCTTGCCGCCGATCTTCGCGGGAGTCTGGGCCGCGTTCGCGGACGAACGCATCTGCTGCTGGCGCTGCTTGAGGTACCCGCCGGAGCGCTGGAGTCGTGCCTCGCGTTCCGCGAGATCTGCCGCGGTCCATCCGCGTCCCTCGCCCGAGTCGGGCCCCTGCCGATCGCCGCCGCGTCGGCGAGCGTTGCCCCCGGCGCCGCCGCCACCACGGGGTGGGCGTCCCTCGAAGGGCATGCCCATGCCCGCACCGGCTCCGCCGCCACCGCCGTTGTATCCGCCGCCACCACCTGGGCCGCGGGGGGGACGACGACGCGGCGCTTCGATCTGCTCGGGCGCTTCGACGCGAACGACCTTGGGACCCGAGAGCTTGATCTGCTCTTTCTTCTCGAGCTGAGGCCCGGCGGGCGTGATCGTTGTGGGACGCGTCGGGATGTTCATCTTGGGTGGCTGGTCCGGGCCCTTGATCTGCGGGGCCGGCGGACGAACAACCCGTGATTCAGACTTGCCCGAGTCTGCCGTGGGGGCATCACCCGATTCGGGCGCACTCGCCGCGGGCTTTGCGGGTTCCGCGGGTGGTGGGGGCGTCGACGAGAGCCCCGCGGGCACACGGAACGCCGTGGGCGCTGCGGGCTTGGTCTCAGGCTCCGGTTCTGGGGCCGGTGCTGCGGGCGCTGGAGCGGCGGGCTTGGCTTTGACGGCCTTGGGCGGCTCGGCGACCGCGGTCGTCGTGGTCGAGTCGTCTTCCGAATCATCGGAATCGGACTCCGCCTTGGTGGCTTTCTTCGTCGCCTTCTTCGCACGCACCTTGTCAATGTCGACCTTCTCAGCCTGCTCGACGGCGGTATGCGGGTTCTCCTCACCTTCGCTCTCGTTGGCGAACCATTCGAGGATCGTCTGTTCAAGACCGATGGAGACGCTGGACATGTGATTCTTGATCACATCCGAGGGGATGCCCTCGGCGTGGCACTTGTCCACGATGGCTTTGGACTTGATGCCCAGTTCCTTTGCGATCTCAAAGATTCGTTTATTCGCCAAATGGTGCTCCGCGTTCGTTTGCGTTGATTCAGTGTTTGTTTCTGGGACGGGGTTGGAGGGGTTGGGGGCGCGTTATGCGTTCCCGCCCAGGATGTCGGCGGCCCGGTTTTCCGAGTCCGCGTCGGGTGTTACTGTGTCGTCGGCATCGGTGCCCGGGATATCCTCGCCCGCCGCGGCAGCTCCAAGGATCGCCGCAGCGGCAACCTCGGGGGACGCGTCGTCGCCGTCGATCGCGCCGGAAAGGATCGCCGCGGCTGCTTGCTCGTCCTGTGCCTTGCGTGCTTCCGCCTCGGCCTTCTCGCGTTCCTGCTGCTCGGCGACTTCTTTCGCACGAGCGGCACAGAGCTCGATCGCGAACTCGGCTTCTTCCTCGCTCAACTCGAGCTCGGTGATCAGCATGTCCGCCCCGATCTCTTCGATGTCGAATACCGAGATCATGCCGAGCGCCGCGAGACGGTCGACCATCTCCTCGTTGACGCCCTCGACCTTGGTGAGGGTATCGACGAGGGTCTCGAGACCCTTGGTGAACTCCTCGGGGGTGAGGATGTCCACATCCCAACCCGTCAGACGCGCCGCGAGACGGACATTCTGTCCACGCTTGCCGATCGCCAGCGAGAGCTGATCGTCACGCACGACGACTGTCGCGCGTCCGAGCTCGAAGCACAACGAGATCTCGTTGACCTCGGCGGGCTTGAGCGCGTTGGCGATCAGGATCTGCGAGGACTCGTTCCAGCGGACGATGTCGATCTTCTCGCCGTTGAGTTCTTCCACGATGGTCTTGATGCGCGACCCGCGGATACCCACGCAAGCGCCGACGGCGTCGATCTTCGAGTCGATCGAGGCGACGGCCATCTTGGTGCGGTACCCGGCTTCGCGGGCCATCGCCTTGATCTCGATGGTGCGTTCGAGCACCTCGGGGACCTCGACCTCGAAGAGTCGGCGGATGAAGTCGGGGTGCGCACGCGAGAGGTAGATCTTGACCTGCGAGCCCATGTCCTTGACATCGAGGATCATGGCGCGGACGCGATCGCCCGGATTGAACTGCTCGCCGGGGATCTGCTCGGATCGGAGCATCACCGCTTCGGCGCGATCGACCTGCACGACGAGGGCGCCGCGATCGTACCGCTGGGCGGTGCCCGTCACGAGCGTGCCAACGCGACCCGAGAACTCGTCCATGAGGGACTGACGCTCGTCGTCGCGGAAGCGCTGGATCATGACCTGCTTAAAGGTCTGGGCCGCGATTCGCCCGAAGTCCTCGGGCGACATGTCGAGGGGTTCCTCATAACGGAAGAGCTGGATCTCGCCCGTGAGCGGATCGACGCGGCACTGGAACTCTTCTGCATCGAGCGTCCCGAAGAACTTGCGGCACGCGGACACCATCGCCGTCTCCAGATCTGAGATCAGCAAGGACTTATCGATGTTGCGTTCGATGGCGATCGAATCGAGGATGCGCATCATTTCTGCAGTGTTCACGGTTCGCTCCAGTGTCTTCTATGTGCCCGTTCTGGGCCCGAGTTGATGGGTTGGTGAGATGTCCGATTGTCTCGGCGTCGTGCCGGGTGTCTGAGCTGCACGCCTCATGCTTGCAGCTGGGTCTGATCTGATTGTCGATCGCGTTCAAAACGCAAACGACCGCGTGCTGTCGTAGCCGCGGTCTGCAGTCGCCATGACGCCGGGAGGGTCCCGTCGCCGACAGGATGGATCACGCGTTTACCGCATAATCCGGTCCTTCCCCGTGGGGGCGGTCTCGATCGTGATCGAAACACGCTCAGGCGTCATGGTGTGAAACCGTCTGCATACCGATGGCTCCTTCGTCCCGGGCAACTCACCCGGGCAACCGAATAAGTATAGAACGGAGAATGGCGCAGAATCAATAGATCGGGGGGGTCACTTCTTCTTGGGGAGTTTGACATGGCGGCGTTCGCCAGTACTGATCGATCGAACGATCTGGATCGCCCGATTGCCCCGGTGCTGCCCGATATTCGCCCTGAACTTGGGTTCTTTCCCGACCATGATGGTCGCCGGGGAACTCGCAGGGGTCGATGTCACGATCATATCGCCCGGCTTCATGTCGCTCAGGTCCTGCAGCGTGATCGTGGTTTCCGCGAGGATCGCTGAGACCTCGACGCCAGTCTGATCGAGATTCAGTGCGATCTGCTGCTTGCTCTTCTGGGTCTGCTCGGTCCGGTTGACCGCGAACCAGCTCTGCGAGCTCAGTTCATCCATCACTGGCTCGATGACATTATAAGGGATGCACAGGTTCATCGTGCCAGCGCGAGAGGCCATCCGGACCTCAAGACCAATGACCATCACCACCTCATTGGGGGGAACGATCTGGACAAGCTGGGGGTTGGACTCTGTTGCGATGATCTCGAACTTCAGTGGTCGCACACTCTCCCAAGCTTCGGAGAGCGCGACGAGCCCGCGTCCCATGACATTGGAGATGAGACGCTGCTCGATCGCCGTCATCGGGCGTTGGGGGATGAAGAGGTCCTGATTCGTACCACCGAGCAGGCGATCGATGATCGGATAGATGATCAGCGGCGAGACCTCGAGACACATCTGCCCCTCGAGCGAGTCGGGCTGGATCAGGTTATAACTCGTCGGGTTGGGGAGGCCCGCGACGAACTCGCCGTAGGTCATCTGCTCACAGGCTGCGACCCGCACCTCGACGATCGTACGAAGGAAACCCGATAGCGACGCGCCGAAGTTTCGCGCGAACGCTTCATGGAGGGTCTCGAGCGCGAGCATCTGGTCTTTGGATACGCGCTCAGGACGCTTGAAGTCATATGGGCGGATCTCGACCTGATCGAAATCAGTGTGGTTGTGCGAGAAGAGCAGCTTCTCCGGCTCAACGGATGCTTCGACCTCTTCAGCCGTCGTTGCCGCCAAAAGGGCATCGATGTCATTCTGGTCGAGCATGCTCATTGGCGCGGATACCTCTTCCATGCCCACACAGGCAGGGCGACAACCCCGATCAGGCCGGGATACACTCCCTGACTATCGGCCCCGGGTGCGGATTCTCTTGATCTTCTCCCCGGTATCCTCCCGGTTTCTAACCTGGTGAAACATTTTGCCCTCGATCCCGGTTCTTGATCGACAACAGGGCACCAAGGTGCACCCCGCCCCAAGCCCAGATATAGAGAAAGACACCATGATCCGATTCCTTTCGATCTTGTTCCTGATGCTCATCGCCTCCAGTTCACAGGTGATGGCGCAGCCGTCCTACGGTGACGCGTTCGGATCCTCCCCCAGCGTCGCGTCATTCCCGAGCGATGACGATGCTCCTCCCGTGCAGTTCTCGATCGAGACCAGCGCCGAGTCCGTCGCGCCGGGTGAGTCGTTCGTGGTCGCGTTCATTCTCGACCATGCCGATCACTGGCACACGAACCTGAACAACCCGATCGTGCCCAAGGAGATGGGCGACTTCAGGCCCGTCGCGACCCGGTTGATCCTGCCCGAAGTGGAGGGTGTGTCGTTCGGTGCGGTCCAATGGCCCGAGCCGATCAGCGTCCCTGTCGATTTTCTCTTTACCGGCACGCCGGTGATGTACCAGGTTTTCGGGGAGCGGGCCATTATCTATATCCCCGTGACGGTGTCCGAGGATGCCGCGCCGGGAACCCTGAGCTTTGATCTGAACCTGTCGTACCAAGCCTGCGACGATCAGACCTGCCTCCCCCCTCAGAACGAGGTGCAGACTGTTTCGGTGACGATCGATCCGGACGCGATCGCGTCCGATTCCATGCCCGAACTGTTCAACGGTTACAACCCTGACGCGATCGGTTCACAAGCCGATAATGATGGGTCGAGTGATGCAGATGACTCTGGGATTCCTGCACGCAAGTTCCTGGGATTCATCACGCTCCCCTCGCCCGATTCGTTCGCAGGTATCGCGGTACTCGCGTTCTTCGCGGCGGTGGGTGGGTTCGTGCTCAACCTGACGCCTTGCGTGCTTCCGGTGATACCGATCAAGGTCATGACGATCACCCAGCACGCGGGGGAGAAGAAGTCCAAGGCCCTCATGCTCTCGCTGTGGATGGCGCTGGGGGTCATCGCGTTCTGGATCGCGATCGGGATCCCGATGGCCTTCGTCGCGGAAACGCTCGATCCCTCCAAGATCTTCGGGCTCTGGTGGCTGACCGCTCTGATCGGGATCGTGATCCTCGTAATGGGGATCGGGATCATGGGGCTCTTCCAGATCAAGCTCCCCCAGAAGGTCTACATGGTCAACCCCAAGGCGGATTCCGCGTGGGGCTCGTTCGTGTTCGGGATCATGACAGCCGTGCTCGGGTTGCCCTGCTTTGGTTTCGTTGCGGGTGCGTTGCTCGCGGGCGCTGCGACCATGCCCCCGATGCTCGTGATGACGATCTTCGCGTTTATGGGGATCGGTATGGCGCTGCCGTATGTCGTGCTCGCCGTCTTCCCCGCACTGCTCAAGTCCGTGCCTCGCACGGGGCCTGCGAGCGAGTTGGTCAAGCAGGTCATGGGTCTGCTCATGATCGCCGCTGCGGCGTACTTCCTCGGGACTTCAGTGATCTCCTACGGGTCTGGGCACGGGTGGAACTTTGTTTGGTGGGGCAAGACGGTCCATTGGTGGGCAATCGGACTCGTCGGCATCGCGACGGGGCTCTTGCTCGCGATCCAGACGATCCGCATCACCAAGAGCATGGGCAGACGGTTGGTCTTCGGGATCATCGGGTTATTCTTCGCGTTCTCGGGCTCGTATGTGGCGTACGGGCAGACGATGCACCAGTACCACAACTTCTGGCAGCCGTATTCGCGTGAGTTCCTCCAGGCGTCGCTCGATAACGGGCAGATCGTCGTGCTCGACTTCACGGCAGAATGGTGCCTGAACTGCAAGGCGCTCGAAGCCACGGTTCTGGCACAAAATCCGGTCAAGCCCGAGCTGCTCAGTGCGGATGTCGTGCCGATGGTCGCGGACCTGACGAGCTTGAGCGCGCCGGGATGGTCGTTCCTCAACGACGAGCTCGGGCAGACGGGGATCCCGTTCCTCGCGATCTTTGCGCCGGGTCAGGACGCGCCCGTCTGGGTGAGCAACGCGTACACCTCCAAGCAGGTGCTCGAAGGGATCGAGCTCGCGCGTTCGCGTCGATGAGGTCCGATCGGGGTTATCGGTATCCGATGGAATGCGATCAGCGTCCGATCAAGGCGTCGATTGGAGCCAAGAATCCCCCGGTTCGGGCAGAAATGCAGGTTGATTCGTCAAAGGGTTTGACGCACGCCCGGTTCGGGAATATCTTTACCCCCGCGAGGTCATCCTCGCTGACAAGTGCATATGCGGGTGTAGCTCAGTGGTAGAGCGTCACGTTGCCAACGTGAATGTCGTCGGTTCGAATCCGATCACCCGCTTTTGACACCCGGTGCCGCAAGGTGCCGGGTGTTTTCGTTGATGGACAAGTCGCGACAACCAACTGGCTTCGTCGGATTGAGCTGAGGGCGAGCGAGTTCGAATCGTTCTTGATCACTGCCAGGGACAGTCATCGATAACCACCTGCCTGATGAGTTCGAATTCCGCAAACACTGATGCGTTTGAGCTCAGGATGAGTGGGATGCTGTCAGGATCACTTCTGCAGATGCCAGTCAAACAGTTATCGAAAAAGCCCTATCCCTTGTGATCAGAACGGCTCCGAGCTGAGAGCGACTTTGTTTTGATCACCGCGGAGTTGCTGATTGAGCAGGATGGCTCATCTCGCTCGTGATTGGAGAGCGACTCGTGCTCCAGATCGCTTTGAGTTGGCGTGTTCTGGTGTATCTCCGAGAGCGTATAGAGTTCATCGTGAAGTGACATGCCGACTACGGTCTCTTCGATACGACCGAAACGATTGGCGAGCTCAAGTAAGAGTGATTCGGTCGCAACATGGCGAAGGTCCTTCTTTTGAGCCGGAACTGGATTTCCAAGCAAGAGTAAGTTCGCGTCTATGCCGAAGACGATCGATGCTCGTCGCACAAAGCCTGCGCTGATTTTGCTGTTGTCACAGATGTACCTTCGGACAGTCTCAGGGTTGTAGCCTGTGATGGATGCGATCTTTCGATAGCTCATCTCACCCAGGTGGCGCAAGAGCTGTTCAGCGATGAACTGGTTGTCTGACTCGGGAGCGGGTTTAGTCTGCATACTGAAGGTCTCCCTGAATGTTCGCGATCGTCGCTTTCAGATTCATTGCTGTTGTAGTGGATAGTTCAATTTCCGAACCTGGGTCATCGAGAATGAGCTGCGCTTCCTCGCAATCATCGAGTCCCTCTGTGATATCTGCAGATGACAGATAAGGACTGAGCTGTGAAGTCTGATATGTTGAGATCAACAAAAGCGCGTCACTCTCGAGAGTACTCGTAGTGTTGTGCAAAGCCTGCGAGGCTGGGTCGAGCAGGTTCATCAGATGATTGATGAGAATCTTGAGGGCGATGGTTTCGCCTGGAATGAGTTGCGTATCCTGATGATCTATCTTGGGCTCAGTTGTGTGTGAATAACCTGAGTTTGAGCAAAGCAGAAGAGTCATGAAAATGGTGCAAAGAACTCGCTTGTTGGGTCTTGCATAGATCGTGCGTGTTCGGTTAAGGTTCTGTATAGTGCGCATCAGATTTCCTACATGCGGGGCATTCCGCGCAGGTAGGTGGCCGTCGAATCAGTCAGTGTGACCAGAAAACAGTGAGAAGTAGAGTTTTGTCAGATCCAGGTCAAAGCACGAGCATCGCCGAGGACAACTCACAGGAGCCCGAGGTTGTTGTTCTGCGCCGTCGTGCGGCTGAGTTGCTGATTGCTCAAAGGGATGGCGTGAACAGGCGGATCCATACCCGAATGATGGCTCAGGCGCGTAAGGTCACGGACACCGAGGATGTGCTTTCGACGGCACTTCGAAGGCTTGACTCGCTCATCCTCTCTGGCCAAGCTCGGGCCAGAACGGATGCGGAGCTCTTCGCCTTAGTTCATGAAGTCATCGAACGAACAATTCGAGAGAAGGCACGCAATGCCCGGCGCCTGAAGCGGCGGGAGCAAGTCGCGGCTGAACTCCTAGCACAATCCCAGTATCCGGCTGTTGTGCCGAGTCAGGATCTTTTCCGTCGACTCGGGCAACTCGCCCGTGATGAGATTGACAAGGAGATCGCGATTCTCAGGGCGCGAGGGCTTCGGTTTCACGAGATCGCAGAGTCTATGGGCTTGCCCGATACGGTGGTTCGAAAGCGTTGGAGTCGGCTGAAAACCCGAGCGGAAGAGATGCTCAATGGGGGAGCTTGTGATGATCATCGTCAATAGGTTTTTACAGATCGCTGAACGATTCGAACACAAGAAGATCGAGCTCGATCAGGTTTTCTGTGACGCCCGCCCGGACGAAGTCGATCATGTGCTCAAGGCGCTCTATGTCATCGCGGATAAACGCTTGGATATGGGGCACCCGGTACAGCTCTAGGAGATTGCGTTCGCGATCCCAGATCTGATTGAAGACGAAACAGTCCTTGAAGCGGCGGTCGAGATTAGCATCGATGGCCTGATCGCAACGGGTCATCAGAATCATCAGCGTGCCGAGATGCTCGCGGATCAGCTGCGAGACCTTGCAAAGACCCAGGTACAGATGCGATCAGCTGCGATTCAGGGCGCGAAGCGGATGAATGCAGTGATCGATCCCCCAAAGGGCAGTTTATTGCCCAGGGACTTCGGGCCCTCCGATCTCGACGGTCGCCCTCGATATGAGTTGAGACGGGTGCTTGGGAGTGGTAATCAAGGGGTGATGTACGAAGCACTTGACAGGCTGTTCTCTGATGAGGTTGAGCCTGTCTTTGTCGCGGTCAAGATCTTTCACGAAATGGATTGTTCCGAATCGACCCAATCGGAAGGTATTGCAGCTCGTCGCGTTCGTCATCCCCGGGTTGCAACAGTTGTTGATCATGGCCTGGCGGATACAGGCGAATGCTATGTGGTGTACGAGATCGTGCGAGGGTTGCCCCTCGATGACTGGATGAAGCGAAACCCAACCATTTCAACGGACGAAAAGCTGAGGATCGTGATCGAGATCGCACGAGGTGTGCAGGCGGCGCACGCATCCGGGATTGTGCATCGGGATCTCAAGCCAGGCAATATCATCATGAGCGATGCCAACGAGCCGGTGATCACAGACTTTGGGATTGCGAGTAAGAATGTGCAGCAGCCTTCAACGACAGGGCGTTATGGTACGAGGGGGTCGCTCGCGTTCATGGCCCCAGAACAGTACATGGGCGACTCCCGATACATCCCGCTAGTGGATGTGTACGCCTTAGGTGGGATCTTGTACTGGCTTTTCACGGGAAGCTTCCCGAACGGCGATCGCGTCAGCGAAGCCATCGGGTGGCTTGACGAGCACGCAAATGGTGGCCCCGCAAGGGGCATTGCGAGTGTCCCGAACTCGACACTCCGGGCAGTGCTTATCAAGGCACTGGCGCTTGATCCGAATGATCGATATCAAAGTGCGGAAGCTTTGTCCTATGACTTGAAGTGCATTGTGGGCAATCGACCCGTCGAAGGGGTGCATGAGAGTCGTTGGGTCCGAGCTGGATTGTTTGTGAAACGGAATCGATTGCTTGTTGCGGCGTATGCACTCGTGCTTATGGTTGTCGCGATCGCCGCGTCTTTGATTGTGCGGCATCAAGCCATTCAGGACATGCGAACCGCATCGATAGAGCATGCGAAGCAGGTCGATGTACTGAATCATGCGATCGAGATTGAGACATTGAAAACGGAAGAGTTTGCGGAACGCATGGTGATGGCACGGGAGATGGTCGGTTCATGGGTGAAGACGCTGGATGCAGAAGAGAGTGAAAGCGCTGTGCTCTTCAATCTCTTGTTTCTTCATTCTCAGTCCCTCAACGGCCCGCTGGCCTCCGACACGCAGTTCTTGTCTGAACTTCTTGAGAGACGCTTGGATGTCGCTATTGAGTACGCGGAGGGACTCAATCCAGAAACTACATCTCCTATCGAGCGAGCACTCTGGTTCGAGATGATCGCGGGCTGGTTGAAGACGGATCACCCAGAACGGGCTGAGATGTATTCAGATCGCGCAGCACGACTCGTTGAACAGGTCGCCCCGTCTGACATCGTGTGGCTGAGTGAGTTACGGAAAGAATAGTGTGCCTTTGTTTGCTTTATTCACTTAGAACTCTTGCTCGCTCTTCGGTTCAAAGCGCGGTCCTCAGGGTAACGGCGCAGCCTTGAGGACTCTGTGTGATCGCGCTACTTAGCCAATCGCGGCCTATCGGTGCGTCCATGGCTGTTATGTACGTCGATGGGCTTAGCGGAACTTGGTGCTGGTGTTTCGGTCGTCGAACATGCCTGAATGGTCAAGCATGATGTCCTAGGTCATCACCCACATCAGGTCAGCCCTGCACACGGTGGTGCCTTGTTGTTCCGTGCCTATTCAATCTTGAACTGCTTGATCACAGACTGGAGCTGCTCGACACTCTCGCAGAGTTCCTGGGACCGATCGGCGGAGACCTCGCTGAGCTCCGTGGTTTTGCCGGTCAGGATCCGGATCTGTTCCATGCTCTGGGCGATGCTTCTGCTCGCGCTTGCTTGCTCTTCGAATGTTGAGCTGATCTGCGTGATCATGCTGTCAACCTCGTTGTTGCTGGTGACGATCTCGCGGAGCGACCCGCCCGCCGAGTTTGCTGCGACAACACCCGACTGAATGCACCCGGTTGCCTGATTCATGCTATGGACGGACTCCTCCGTATGGAGCTGAATCTTGCGGATGACACTCTCGACATCGCTCGTCGCGGACTGAGTTCGTTCCGCGAGCTTGCGGACTTCGTCAGCGACGACCGCGAAACCGCGACCCTGCTCCCCAGCGCGGGCAGCCTCGATCGCGGCATTGAGCGCGAGCAGATTTGTCTGGTCGGCGATGTCATTGATCATCGCGATAATCTCACCGATCTGATCACTCGCGGTGCTGAGCTCGCCAACCGCGTTCACAGCGCTACTCATAGCATTGCGGATCTCCTCGATCGATTCCACGGTTCGCATCACAGCGCTCTCGCCTTGCGACGCAAGCTCACCCGCGTGGGTGGACTTGTCGCGCGTCGAGCGGGTCATGTTGGAGACCTCTTCCGCGGATGCGGACATCTCCTCAACCGCGGCACCAATCTGGCACGACTGGTTGCTCTGCTCGTGCATGTCGCTCAGTGTTTCCTGGCTCGACATCGAAGCATCGGTCGCGACGGCATTCACACGATCCGAGATCGACTTGACATCGATGAGCAGCCCCTGCACCTTGACCGCGAACGAGTTGAAGCCCTTCGCGAGTGTGCTGAGCTCGTCGCGTCCGATCTCCGGCAATCGCAGAGTCAGGTCGCCCTCCCCCTGCGCGATATCGGTGAGCGCCTCAGCCGCCTTCCTGATCGGATTGGCGATCGATCGAGAAGCGATCACCATCGCGATCATCCCAACCCCGGTCACCCCCCGCAAAGAGAAACACGAGCTGGGCAAGCTTCGCGTTGACCGAGGCCATCGCCACAGAGGTGGGGATACGAACGCCAGTCACCCAAGGCGAATCCACGCCTTGAATGTGGACGGTGGTGAAGCTGTCCATGTACCCGTTGCTTGTTCCATTGGCTTGATTCTGAGTCAGTGTTGTCTCGTAATAGGTCGCGATCTCGCTCGCGGTATTGATGTTGGTGTTGACGAGGGTGTCGTGCTCATTCCAACCAGCGATCGTCCCGTCAGGTCCGATGACCACCGCCTGCAGACCAGATTCAGATTCCGACGCGGAATGGATCATCGACTCAATAAACTCTGCATCGATATCGATCCCCACGATGCCGTAGAAGTCATTGCCCACGGAAACTGGTGCCGCGACCGAAACGACGCGGTTCCCAGTCTGGGTTGTGTGAGGAGAAAGGATGACGGGCTTGCCAGACTCCTTGACGGATTGGTACAGGCTTTGGGCTGCGTCGGCCTTCGAGTAGACCGCGTTGGCGTCATCCTGAAGGAACGCCACAAGGTGTGTGGATCCAGAGTTGTCGAGGAACGCGTAGGGCATGAATCGCCCTGATTTGTCGTTGCCCTCAACGCCCTCGTACGCGATGTCCATGTCATCGAATGCATCGACCTCCCATGCCGTGTACACACCCTTGATCGCGGGGTCTTTCGCAAGGAATGACTTGAGCACCGCGACACTTGATTCGCGGGACATATCGAGTTCGATTTCGGGGTCCTTGATGCCTGCGAGTGTATTCGAGAGCGATCCAGCCGTACCGAGGTAGGTGTTGAGATTGGTCTTGATGGTTCCCGCGAGTCTCGTCGCTTCGCGATCAATCGTCTCACTTGAGACTTGGTATGCAGACGCGCGGAGCATGAAGAAGGCGCTCACACCCATGATTGCGGACGCAATCATCAGGTACCCGCCGCAGAGGAGTAGGATCTTGGTTTGGATGCTCTTGAACTTAGGCATGTTGTGTCTCCGTCGTAGAAATGTCCCGGCCGGGCATTTCTGCCCGGTCGAGTCGTGTAGTTACTCAGAAACCTTGGTGAAACCACCGCCCAAGGGCTTTGCGCCGTTGGCATCAAGCTCGGTGAGGAACACCTGATCCAGGCCTTGGTTATCGCCAGCGCCGAAGACGAGCTCGATCCCGCCGAAGTCACGGGCTCCCATCGCGGTGAACGCGCTGATGAGCT
>CBDDIA010000035.1:0-46808 GCA_965228685.1 Phycisphaerales bacterium | reverse complement strand
GGCCGCAAACCGGATCGCGCGCAGAGCACGCAGGTGGTCCTCCTGCAATCGCAGATCAGGATCACCCACCGCACGCAGCACCCGCGCCTCGACATCTTTCTGCCCATCGACAAAGTCGATCACCCGATCGCCCGTCGGGGTCGAGGAACAGCGCATTGATCGTGAAGTCGCGCCGCTGGGCATCGAGCTCGGGGGAGGAGTACTCGATCGAATCGGGTCGACGAGCATCGGAGTACGCGCCGTCGGATCGAAAAGTCGCGACCTCGATCGTCTCCCCAAAGTCGCGCACGAGGATCACCCCGAACGCCGCGCCGACCGACGCGGTCTTGCGGAAGTACGCCTGGATCTGCTCGGGGCGGGCGTCCGTTGCGACATCGAAGTCCTTGGGCTCGTACCCGAGCAAGAGATCGCGCACGCATCCGCCCGCGAGGTACGCGATGTGATCGCGCACCGCGGAGCACCTCGATGACACGCACAGCCGCCTCGCGTTCGCTCACCCGATCTGCTCCTCTCGCAACTCCCGGCTCATGAGCATCCCGATCGCATCAACGGGGTCGAGGTGCTCAAAAAGCACCGCGTACACCGCGTCCGTGATGGGCATATCGACCTTGAACTTCTTCGCGAGATCCACGACGGATTGCGTCGTCGCGACGCCCTCCACAACGCACATCGCATCGCGAAGGTACTGGTCGAGCTTCACACCCTTGCCCAGCGCCTCGCCGCAAGATCGGTTGCGCCCCTCGGGGCTGGAAGCAGGTCGTCGCCAGATCACCCACGCCCGCGATCCCAAAGAAGGTCTGGGTCTGCGCGCCCATCGCGCCTCCCCAACCGGGGCGATCTCCGCGTTACCCCCGTGCGAGCAGCGCACTCTTCGCGTTGAACCCCGCCCCGAGCCCGTCGATGATCCCCGCCGCGATCGCGATCACATTTTTCGCAGCACCCGCGAGCTCAACCCGAGCAGATCGGGGTTGGTGTAGATGCGAAGCCAGCTCGTGGAGAACAGCCCCTGGATCTGCTCCGCAAACCCCGGGTGATCCGAAGCGGCCGCCATCGTCGCGGGCTTGCACTGCGCCAGCTCCGGCGCGATCGCCGGGCCCGACATGCACCCCAGCGCCCGTGGCTTGGCGTCCGGGTCATCACCCAGCACGTCCGCGATGATCTGCGTCGGACGCATCAGGGTCCCGTTTTCGATCCCCTTCGCCACCGAGATGACATTGGCCGTGGGGGGGACATGGTCCTTGATGCGCTCCCAAGCCCCACGAATGAACTGGACGGGGATCGCGCACACGATCACCTCCGCGTGCTCAAGGGCTTCTTTGTCGCTCAGGGCGACGCGCACGGACTCGGGGAGTACGAACCCCGGAGCCGATCACTCTTGCGTGTCTGAGAGAGGGCCCCCGACTCGTTCTCGTCGTGCCCCCACATCGTCACATGCGCACGGGCGCTTCCCCCGCGCCGTGCGGGTCGGGGGTAGCGAGCGCCGCAGCACACACGAGCCCCATCTGCCCAAGCCCGAGGATCGTGACCCGGGGTCCAACGGGTTGAATGTTGCGCGATGCCGATGCTGCCATGCTCAATTACTCCCGATCAGGAACGATTCCAGGCCCGGATCACCCGAACCCCTCGAGGTTTGGGTGCGTACAACCCCGTGCCCGACCCGAACCGTCACCGGACACTATATACGGACTCGGGGGTGCCCGGCCGCACGCCCGCGTCAACCCTCCTAGACTTGTCCCCCCACGGAACAACTTTCCCGCAGGAACAGTTCTCACGACCAAGAGACCCATTCCATGAGCGATACCGCAACACACGATCATCATCACCACGACCACGATCATGCCCACGGGCACAGCACCCTCGAGTGCTGCTCGCACCACTCGATGAGCAACGATCGATGGATCTTCCTCTACCTCGTCGGCGGGGATCCTCGCGATCGTGTCGTGGGTGGCGCACCTGCTCAATGTCACCAACGACCTCGTCGCGACCCTCCCCGCGGTGCTCGCCGCCCTCCTCCTCGGGTCCAAGCTCTTCTACGCCGCCGGGTTAGAAGTCATCCAGCGCCGCGTGTCCTCGTCATCACTCGCCGCCCTCGCGATCCTCGCGTCGATGGCCGTCGAGAAGTACGGCACCGCCGCGTTCCTCGCGTTCATCCTCCTCGTCGCGGACCTCATCGTCTCGCGCACGGCGGACGGCGCAAAACGCGCCATCGAGCAACTCGTCTCCCTCACCCCCAACATCGCCCGCGTGGTCATGGGCGGTGTCGAGAAGATCATCCCCGTCGGAGAAGTCCAGGTCGGGCAAACCGTCCGCATCCGCCCCGGCGAGAACCTCCCCGTCGACGGCCGCGTAACCTCGGGCGAGTCCACGATTAACCAGGCGTCCCTCACGGGTGAAGCGATGCCCGTCGAAGTCCAGCGGGGTTCAGATGTCTACGCGGGTACCTCCAACTTGACCGGCGCGATCGACATCGAAGTCACTCAAGTCGGCGAGGGACACCACGATCGGAAAGGTCTCAGGGCTCATCCGCGAAGCAGAATCCACCAAGACCCAGCGCCAGCTCCTTATCGAGCAGGTCGCCCGGTTCTATGTCCCCGTCGCGCTCTCCGTCGCGCTGGTCGTGTTCTTCCTGACCTCGCAGAGCGATGTGCAGGCCGTCAAGGACTCCGCCCGCATTGCGTGCGGTGACCGTCCTCGTCGTGACCTGCCCGACCGCACTCCTGCTCTCCTCCCCATCCGCGATGGTCGCGGCATTCGCCGCCGCCGCCCGTCTGGGCGTCATGATCAAGCGCACCGAGTACCTCGAGTCCTCCGCGAACATCGACGCGGTCGTCATGGACAAGACCGGCACCCTCACCACGGGTCGGTTCGAGGTCTCCCGCCTCGCGCCCGCAGACGGCGTAAAGGGCGCGGACCTGCTCAAGGCCGCCGCGTTCGCGGAAGCCTCCTCAAACCACCCCCTTGGGCTCTCGATCCTCCGTACCGCCGAGCAGGCACGCATCGCGATCGATACCGACGGCAAGTTCGAAGAAATCCACGGCGCGGGCGTCAATGCCCAGACCTCGATCGGGTCCATCTCCGCAGGACGCGGCACCTGGATCAAGCAGCTCAACCCCGGCGCAGCAGCACAGATCGCCGCCGTCCGAAGAGAAGATCGAAGGCATGTCGGGCGTCCATGTCGTCAAGGACGGCGTCTACCTCGGCGCGGTGGGTCTTGAAGACAAGGTCCGCCCCAACGCCAAAGGGGTGGTTGAACGACTCCATGAAATCGGCGTCCGTCTCTGTGCGATCTTCACCGGCGATCGCCTCTCCGTCGGCAAGCGCGTCGGTGCCCTCACCGGCGTGGACGCGGTCGAGGCCGAATGCCTCCCCGAGGAGAAGCACCAGCTCATCAAACAGCTCACGGACGATGGGTACCGCGTCATGATGGTCGGCGACGGCATCAACGACGGTCCCGCGCTCGCCGAGGCCGATGTCGGGGTCGCGATGGGGCTCTCGGGCTCGGATATCGCCGCCAACTCCGCCGGCGTCGCGCTCATGACCGACGAGCTCAACCGCCTGCCCTTCCTCATGGAACTGGCACGACGCACACGCCTGATCGTCACCCAGAACATCGTCGTCTCGATCCTGATGGCCATCGGCGGGCTCATCCTCGCCGCGACGGGCTCGTTCCAGGCTCTCGGCGGCGCGTCGATCGGCGTCGGGTTCGCAGCCTTCTTCCACTTCATCCCCGATGTCTTCGTCATCGGCAACTCCTTCCGCCTCTTCCGATTCGGCGAGGACTTCCTCGAAGCCGAAGCCGTCGCCAAGCAGCAGGCCGAAGCCGCACAGAAGCGCATCCGGCGCGAAGCCAGCGTGCGGAACCTCGCCGCCGAGCCCGCGTAATGCGTTCTCGATCCTGAGTCCAAACTCCAAGTCCAACACGCCCCGAGACCGGGGCGTTTTTTTCTTGATAACACCGACCCTGATCGTCGTTCCATTGATTGAGGGATTCGCGGGCTTTTGTCGATAATGACTCCGATGTCGCTGCGTGTATCACCCTCATCCCCGCCCCCAGGAACCCGTCAACGAGGTCGCCCGGCGCTCGTCCGTGGCTCGGGGTACGCTTCGTGTGCTCGGGGCTGTACCAACGCGTCTACCGCGATGTGAACGGCGAGCGCTACCTCGCCCGATGCACCAAGTGCGGCAAGACCATCACCTTCAAGGTCGGATCTGGCGGGAGCGATCAACGATTCTTCGATGTCTCGTGCTGATGAACTTTTTCGTGGTTTGACTTGCATGTTCCAATAGGTGACTGTATAGTCACCTATTGGAGGCGTGTCGCATGGATGAGACCGCAAGCACATCACGGGTTGTCGATCCCGAGATTGGGATGGACCGTGTCTGGAAGGCGCTGTCCGACCCGACCCGTCGTCGGATTCTCGATCTGTTGCGGGACGGGCCTCGCACGACGGGAGATCTCGTGGAGGCGTTCCCGGAGATGACACGCTTTGGTGTGATGAAGCACCTGGGCGTGCTCGAGGAGGCGCGTCTCGTGATCTCGGCGAAGCAGGGACGCGTGAAGTGGAACCATCTCAACCCGATGCCGCTGCGTCAGATCTACGAGCGTTGGGTGAGCAAGTACGAAGATCAGTGGGCGGGTTCGCTGACACGACTCAAGCGACTCGCGGAGACGGATGAACACAAGGAGTGATGACTATGGGTACGAAGACGATCGATATGCCGGTACGCATCGCGCAGGTCCACTGCGAGGTTCAGGTTGCGGCATCGCCGATGAAGGTGTACGAGCTGTTCCTCAATGAGGCGCACAACTGGTTCTACGAGAAAGAGGAGAGCCGGGTGAAGACCCCGACGCGGTGCGAGGGAGAGATCGGGGGCAAGTTCTACATCGAGTTGCCGGACGGGGGGTTCAACACCATCGGCGAGATCACCATGCTCAAGCCGGGCAAGAAGATACGCATGCGTGGCGACTGCACCATGCCCCAGGCGGTGCTGATGAACATGACCATCGCGTTCGAGGAATCCGATAGCGGGACGCGGTTGAGCGTCGAGCATCACATGATGGGTGAGTTTGAGGAGGACGCCCCGGGGATGTTCGAGGAGGGATGGCAGGACGGGATCGAGAAGCTCAAGACGCTGGCGGAATCGAAGTAACATGAGTTGAACACCAGTACAGTCACCCCGCCCGTACCCTGGGCGGGGTGACTTTCTGTTGAAAGATAACTCGTGAAGTCCCTGTGTTGGCTGATCAGAAGTTCGGGCACCCGCCCTGATTGAACTGATCGAGGAAGATCGACACATCGAAGAAGTTGAAGGTTCCGTCACCCGAGTAGTCGGCGAGCGGGTCCTGATCGACGAAGTACCCGATGAACGCGGAGACATCAAAGAAATCGACCAGGCCGTCGTCGGAGAGGTCCGCCCGGCACTCGAGGATCACATTGTAATCGTCCGGCGAATCCGCAGCGTCCGGGTCCTCATCGAAGAACTCGATCAGGTACATATGCACGCGGACATAGATCCACTCGCTCGCGTCGACCCACAACCCCGCATCTTGTGCGATCGGTGAGCAGAGCGTCTCGAATGTGTCGGGGATGTGGTTGCGCTTCCATTGGATATGGTCGGCCATCAGATCCGGGTTGGTGAAATCGATCTCCCGTTCGCGTCGGGGAAGAAGAGCGACATCGCGTACGCGTCGAGCTCGAAGGGCGCAATATCGCCAAAGTCGGACGCGTTGAAGTGCGTGGGGCGCGATGGGATCGCATCGTTCTCGTATCGGATGATGATCGCGGAGTGTCCGGGGACGACCACACCATCAAGCGTGCCCGGGTCCGTCATCATCGCCCCGGATGTGGAGTTCTGCGTACACAGACGCCACCCGGTGAGGGAAACCGGGTCGCTGCCCATGTTGCGGATCGCGACGATGGAGCTGTCCCCAAAGATGGTTGAGAACTGAACATCGCGCTCGGACGCGTGCGCACCCGTCTGGGTCAAGCAAACCGGACCGAGCAGCATGAGCGTGTATGTCAAAGATCGCATGGGCGTGTCCTTTCATATGGGAACCCGTGTGGTGTTCGATCCCATCATCGCGGAAGATTCTTGGATCCGGTGCCCACTCTTTGGTGGTCTGGTGCCCAATCCCGCATTCTGGTCGCCGATCGCGTACAATTCACCCAATGGCCGGCGTCCTCTCCATCCTCCCAGACCCCCCCCAAGCCCCCGCGCCCATCGGCGTCATCGCCGGCGGCGGGGACCTGCCCATCTTCGTCGCCCAGGGGCTCAAACGCATGGGGTACCAGGTCCACGGGATCGGGCTGCGGGCGCAATACGAGGACGAGTTCCCCGATCTGTGCGACTCGTTCTGCGATGTGGGATTGCTCCGTATGCGTTCGTGGGGCAAGCGTTTACGCAGACGGGGCGTGCATCACGCCATCATGGTGGGTAAAGTGGATAAGGCCAAGCTCATGCACCAGCGATGGAAACTGGTGCGGAACATCCCCGACATCACCACGGCCGTCGCGTGGTACAAGCACCTTCGCCACGACCGAAGATCCCACGCGGTGCTCCGCGTCATCGCCGACGAACTGGACAACAACGGCGTCGCCCTCATCGACTCCACCTTCCCGATTATGGACCAACTCTCCGAACCAGGCGTGATGACCTCGACCAAGCCCAGCGCCAACCAGCGCGCGGACATCGAGTTCGTGTGGCCGCTCCTCACCGAGCTGCTCCGACTCGACATCGGGCAATCACTCACCGTCCGCGATCGCGATGTCATCTCCGTCGAAGCGGTGGAGGGCACCGACAAAATGATCACCCGCACGGGCGAGCTCTGCCGACGCGGGGGATGGACCCTCGTCAAGGGCGCCCGCGCCCAGCACGATCGACGCTCCGATGTGCCAACCGTTGGGATCCAGACCCTCGAGAACATGCACAAGCACGGCGGGACCTGCCTGGCGATCGCCGCGGGCGATGTGATCATGCTCGATCGGTTCGCGATGCTCGAACGCGCCGACGAACTCGGGATCTCGATCGTGGGGGTCCCCGTGTCGCACGCGCCGGTGCCCCCGAGCGATGCGCCCGCGATGACCCCCGCACACTTCGATCGTGCGTTCACGCCCAACGAACCCAAGATCGCACCCGAGCACGCGACGCGATCCAACGATGACTGACCCCATCGACCCCACCCCATCAGACGCCACGCAGGAACCCACCTTCGTCTCACGAGGCGGGCTCAAGCTCCACAAGGCGCTCATCGAGCTGCCCTTCGATCCAACGGGCATGGTGTGCGGGGACTTCGGATGCTCCACGGGCGGGTTCACCGATTGCCTGCTCCAGCACGGCGCGAAGCGCGTCCACTCCATCGACACCGCCTACGGCGAGTTCGCGTGGAAACTCCGCACCGACGATCGCGTCGTCGTCCACGAACGCTCCAACGCCTTGCACCTCGACCCGCCCGAGCAAGTCATCGACGAGGGCGGGATCGACATGGGCGTGATCGATCTGGGCTGGACCAAACAGGACAAGGCCCTGCACGCCGCGGCCCGGTGGTTGAAACCCGGCGGGCACATCATCTCCTTGGTGAAGCCGCATTATGAAGCCGCGAAGGAAGACCTGGGCGAAGGCGGCGTCCTCGACCCGGAGCGGGCCGAGCAGATCGCGGAGCGCGTGCGCGACTCACTCCCCGATCTGGGATACACGGTGCACGGCTGGATCAAAAGCCCCGTGCTCGGCGGCGCGGTCGGGAAGAAACGCAAGAAGAAGGGCAAGGGCAACCCGGAATGGCTGGTGCTCGTGACGAGCGCGTGGTCGATCGGGAACCCGCCGAAGCGGTGATGTTCATGAATCAACTCCCCCGCCCATCTTGGTTCGCAGTCGTGTCGTTGCTTGTGTTGTTATTGATGGGTGCATCCCTGAACCTCTACCTCGCCTATCGCGTCCCGGACCATCGCTGGTTCAACAAAGCCAGATACCGCCACGAAAAATCTTTGAGTCTTCCAAAGCTGGAACCGAGCGTGCTCGACGCGCTCGGCGACGATCCGTGGCTCATGTACAACAAGAACATCACACAGTGTGTTACCAACTGTTTTTCCATCTCTAGCGATAACTGGCCGAAAGATCTTTGGCCACAAACAGGCGTCCAACACTTCGAGTTTGGCTTCCCGTTCGTTACACGAACCGTAACAAACATGATCGTGCTTCAAGAGGCACCTTCGTCCTCGCCGCTGATCGATCGAGGGTTCGTCTGGCGCAATCAAAAATTCGGAATTAGTCAGAGTCTGACACCAGTCGGACCACACGATTACGAACACTTCATCCTCGCAGGTCTCATCCTCAACCCCATCATCTACGCCCTCCCGCCCTGGCTGATCGTGATGGGTGTGCGTTGGGCATTCGTCACAAGGCGATCCCGTAAGCGTGCCCGCCTCGGGCTGTGCGTGGGGTGCGCATACGAGCTCGCGGGGCTCGGGGTGTGCCCGGAGTGCGGGCGCGATCGCGTATCACGCGGATGATCAGATCCACTCCACAACCGTGCGGGTCAGCTCACCGAGTTCCATCGCCCGCTCAACGCGCAGCACCCGACAAGTCCCCGGGAGTTCGCCAAGCCAACGATCATGCATCGCGTAACTGCGTTGTCCGAGACCCGCATCATCGTACCGGCTCGCCCATTCCATGAACGCAACATGCACCTCGTGCATCCTTCCCCCGGGTTGGATGGCTGCTGGACCGTATCGCGCATGCTCGCGCTCCATCAATCGTTGCTCACGGACATCCCAAGGGATAGACAAGTACACCACATGGGTAAACATCGGGATGAGCGAATCGCCCCAGGAGCACATTGACCCGGAGAGCACCCATTGCTCATGGGCGCTGAACGCGTCCTCGAGCAGCGTCAATCGTTCAGGGACAGGGCGTTTGATCGTAAAAGGGACTTCAGAAGGTGCCCAGTAGAACGCGTCCGTATCGAGATGCGTGATCGAGCACACGCGCGCAAGCTCGCGTGCGAGCGTCGTGGTGCCCGAACCCGACGCGCCGAGGATGTGGATCCGGAGACTCATCAACGATCGTAGGTGTTGCCGAGTGCCTCAGGTTGCTCACGCACCTCTTCGTGCCTCCCCCGTCCTGACGGGGGAGGTGCCGAGTCTTCGAGGCGGAGGGGGTCTTGAGAGATATGCGTTGATGAAGACCCCCTCCGTCTTCGGCTTGCGCCGAATCCACCTCCCCCGCCAGGTGCGGGGGAGGCACAAAGAGTTGAACGGTGCCCACAGGCGATGACCTTGGGTCACCACCCATACACCGAGGTATCCACGATCATCTCGTCAAGCTCAATAAGTTCCTCCAGCAGGTCCTCGCCCGTGCGTCCGAACCACCCGGGCTTGGCGACGCACATCACGCCTCGCTTGGTGCCAAGAACTTCGAGCGTCCGCCATCGGGGCAGGTCCTCGTCCATCCCCGTGTGGTATGTCAGCCACGCCGTGCGGAAGAACCGGGGGTAGATCTGGTACAGCGCATCGATGAGCGCCCGGTTGTGGTAGATGACCCATTTCGGGTCGAGGTGCTCGATGATCGATTCACCCAGCGCGATGACATGCTTACGGGGGATCCCACGCTCGGGCATGTCGATCGAGAGGTGCAGCGCGTTGATCGTGTGATCGAAGTTGAACATCCCCTGCGCGACGCGGGTGCGGGTCTGGTAGGTGAAGCTCGAGTTGAGCATCGCCTGTTTCCCGCCCGCGGGGTACTGCGCAAATAAGGAGCGGATGAAATCCTCGTCCATGTCTTCGAGCGTGCACAGGTGGGGGAGCTCTTCCTTGTTGAACGACGCGTGGACCCTGCAGGTGCGCCCGAGCGTGGCGCGGAGGACCCGGTGGATTCCTGCGAGCGCCTTGATCGCATCATCAAGCTCGAAGGCGTGCTCGCCGTGCGCGATGAGCTTGGATCGGCTGATGTACACGCGAGGGGTCATGGGCGGAAGCTATATCGGGCGTTTGGAGGCATCCGGTGCACCCAGATGCCCCACTCCGCGCTCCTTCCCCGCCCCTCTTGTGCCTCCCCCGTCCTGACGGGGGAGGTGCCGAGTCCCCGAGGCGGAGGGGGTCTTGGAACACGCACTTCTCTCAGAATACCCCCTCCGGCCTTGAGCTGCGCTCAAGCCCACCTTCCCGCCAGGAGCGGGGGAGGCACAAGAAACGGAGTGGGGGAGGCGAGTGGTCATGCACACCCAAAGAAAAAGCCCCGCTCAATCGCGGGGCTTTGGAGTCAGTATCAATCAGGCACTCAGCCGTTGATCCCGGTAACCTTCACCTGGGTGAAGCGCTGACGGTGACCCGTCTTGCGCTGGTAGGTGTTCTTGGTGCGGAACTTGTGGATGTAGAGCTTGTCGCCCTTCACCGCGGGGTCGGTGATCTCGAGGGTCACGGATGCGCCCGAGACATAGGGGGTGCCGATCTTCGCGTCGCCGCCGGCGCTGCCGACCACGAGGACTTTGTCGATCGTGATGGTGTCGCCCGCGTTCGATTCGCCCGCGTTGTAGAGATCGATGAGGATGATCTCGTCCGCAGCGACTTTGCGCTGTCCGCCGGACTCTTCGATGATCGCGTAAGTGTCTGCCATGGTGGGTGCTCCGATCAGCTGCCGCGTGCGATCCGGGGCGGGCTCCTGGGTGGAACGCGCTTGAACCCGACGCACTTCGGGGTCGAGATGATATCCCCGAGACCCGTCCGAGTCGATCCGGAGGAGGCAACCAAAAAACCGCGTCCGCACCCCCGGCTGGGCGATATCATCCCCACATGATGCTTCAGGATACCCCAGATTCCCAGACCGTCGCCGAAACCGCCGAAACCGCGGGAACCGCCGCTGCGGAGGGGGCCTCCAAAGCGGGGCAGGCATCGGGTGAACCCAACCCGGAGTTCGCCCTCGACCTCTCCGGGTGGCCCGAATGGGACACCAACGCGGGGTTCTTCGAAAACATCTCGGGGTACATCGCCCATCTTTGGGATCTCAAGCTCTTCACGATCGGGGAGACCGAGGTCTACATCAACCAGCTCGTCATCGCGCTCTTCGCGTTTATCGCGGGCGTGATCCTCTCCAAGATCATCGCCCGCCGCGTGGGCAAAAAGGTCCTCCCACGCATGAAGGTACAGGAGGGACCCGCGAACGCGATCCAGACGATCCTCTACTACTTCCTGCTCGTGATCACCGCCGTGGTCGCGCTGCAGATCGCCCAGGTGCCCCTCACAATCTTCACGATCTTCGGCGGCGCGCTCGCGCTGGGCATCGGTTTCGGTTCACAGAACATCATGAACAACTTCATCTCGGGGTTGATCCTGATGCTCGAACGACCCATCCAGGTCCACGATTTCGTCACAATCAACGGCGAGACCGGCAAGGTCCTCAAGATCGGTGCCCGCGCAACCCACATCCAACGATACGACGGCGTCACCAACATCGTCCCCAACTCACACCTGCTGGAAAACTGCGTGTCCAACTGGGCCCTGCCCGACCCACGCATCCGCTCGATCATCCCCGTGGGCGTCGCCTACGGCTCAGATGTGCAGCTTGTAAAGAAAACCCTTGAGCAGCTGCTCACAGACCATGTCCGCGTGCTCGAATCACCCGACAACCGGGTGTTGTTCATGGGGTTCGGCGATTCGTCGTTGGACTTCGAGGTCCACTTCTGGATCTCGCCCCGCTCGACTTTCGATCGCCGCCAGATCGAATCGGACCTGCGCTTCAAGATCGACGCGCTCTTCCGCGAGCACAAGATCACCATCCCGTTCCCGCAGCGCGATGTCCACATTTTCAACGACACCCCCGCGCGGGTGCACCTCACCAAGGACACCCCGGACACAGACGACCCACAGAAGTAAGCGCACCGCTCCTTCACCATGTCTCCGCGCTCCTTCCCCGCCCCTGCGGGGAAGGTGGATTCGGCGCAGCCGAAGACGGATGGGGTCTTGTGATGCGTAACGATGCCGAGCACTCTTGTGCCTTCCCCGCCCCGCGGGGGAGGTGCCGAGTCCCCGAGGCGGAGGGGGTCTTCGCGAACTCCTTGTGTATCGGGTGCCCTGCTTCACTCGCGCAGCGATGAAGCAGGAACGGTTGCGTACGCAGACCTGTTAAGCCCCCGCGTTACCCCATCCCGCGCCGATGCTTCCCGGGTGTCTCACCCATCACCCGCTTGAACGCGCGCGAGAACGCCGCTTCCGATCCGTACCCGTATCGCTCCGCGATGTCGATCACCTGCTCCTCCGTCGTCCGCAGCGCCTGCGCCGCGCTCTGCATCCGCCAACGCGTCAGGTACTCCATCGGCGATTCCCCGACCAGTTCCTGGAACCGCAACGCGAACGCGCTCCGCGACATCGACACATTGCGTGCGAGCGATTCGACCGTCCACGAGGCTCCGGGCTCGCGCTGCATCGCAACGATCGCGCGTCCGATCCGATCATCGCGCAATGCGGCCAACCATCCCTGCTGCATCCCCTCGCCCCGGGCCAACCACGAACGGATCCCCTGAATCACGAGGATGTCCGCCAGGCGCGTGACGATTGTTTCGCCGCCCGCACGCCGATGCTTGGACTCGATCGCCATCAATCGCAGGGTGCTCTGCATCCATTCAGACTCGGGCGCGTTCCACGCATCGACATGGATCACACGCGGGAGCTGGCGCACCAGATCCACCGCTGCAGGGTGATCAAAGCACACCGCGCCGCAGATGAGCTGCGTCTCCTCGCCCCCGCCCCCATACACCAACCGCTCGTACCGCTCGCTCACCTGCTCCACCGGCAGATCGAAGAACGGCTCCGTCTTCACCCGTCGCGCACTCATCAGGTCATGCCCCATCCCATGAGGCACCAACGCGAACGCGCCCGGACGCAACTCGATCAGCTCCTCCCCCTTCACCCGCACCCAGCACACCCCGCTCGTCACGATGTGGAACATCACACAGTTGTCCATCGCAGGCATCGCGACCCCCCAGGGCGCGCTGAGCTGCGAGTGCGCATACACCACGCCCTCCAATCGCAAAAAGTGCAGCGCCTCCCCATACGGGTCCCCCGACGCCCACGCCCGCTCGATCCGCTCGTCCATGCTCATGGTGCTCATACCCCATCATAGCACCGATCCCCGATCATCCATCGTTCTGGACGAACGATCAATTCATTGAGACAATCAATCATTGAGTATCCAGAATCGTGCGCCATCATGTATGTATCAGCAATGCCGCTGATCCAGACAAAGGACCCGATCATGACCAAGCACACCACATCGACCGACCCCCGCCCGATCCTCGTCACCGCATCCACCGGCAAGACCGGCCGTCGCGTCGTCGAGCTGCTCGAATCCAACAACATCCCCACCCGCCGGGCATCGCGCACCGCACCCATCCCGTTCGATTGGACCGACCACACGACCTACGCGCCCAACCTCAAGGGCGTGCGGGCCGCGTACATCGTCTACACCCCGGACCTGAGCATCCCCCGCGCCCAAGGCGACATCCGCGCCTTCGTCAACGCCGCGATCGACGAAGGGGTCGAGCGTCTCGTTCTGCTCTCGGGTCGAGGCGAACCGGCTGCGGAGGCCTGCGAGGAGATCGTCCGCGAATCGGGTCTGGAGTACACCCTGGTGCGTGCGGCGTGGTTCAACCAGAACTTCGACGAGGGTGACTTCCTCCCCATGATCCTCGAAGGCACCCTCGCGCTCCCCGCCGGTGATGTTGCGGAGCCGTTCATCGACGCGGACGACATCGCGGAAGTCGTCTTCGTGTCACTCACGCAGCACGGGCACAACGCCGAACTCTACGAACTCACCGGCCCACGCGCCATCACCTTCCACGAGGTCGCCCAGATCCTCTCCGCCCAAACCGATCGCCCGATCACCTACGCCCCGATCACGATGGACCAGTTCAAGTCCGGGCTCGCCCAAGTGGGGGTCCCAGCCGAGCACATCGACATGCTCGAGTATGTCATGTCCCACACCCTCGACGGCCGAGGCATCCACCCCCAAGACGGCGTCCAGCGCGCCCTCGGCCGCCCACCCAAGGACTTCATCGCCTACGCCACCCAGGCAAGCGCCACCAACATCTGGAACCCCCAATCCCCCGCCCCGATGGCGTAAGTCGCAAGCATCCCATTCGCCTCCCCTCTTGTGCCTCCCCCGTTCCTGACGGGGGAGGTGTCCGCGCAGCGGACGGAGGGGGTCTTCCCCGAACACCGATGAATCTGGGTGGCCCGATGGAGTCGTCTTCGACTCCTTCGGGAACAGGAAACAACCCGCATGCGATCCCGAGGATGACTTCGTCATCGTCGGGCCACCCTGAGGCGTTGGTGTGGTTTACAAGACCCCCTCCGGCCTTGAGCTTCGCTCAAGCCCACCTCCCCCGCAAGGGCGGGGAAGGAGCGCAGAGTATCACCTCACATCTCCAACACCCAATCCCCATCCAGTCGCGCCCCCGCACGCCAACGCGTATCGACGCGGTTGTTCCGATACCCCTCTTCCAGCGCATCGAACATCGGGTCATCAAGACTGATCACCGCGTTGTGATCCCACGCATCACGCGTTGTCTCATCGTTCACCTGCACCATCATCACCCCAACCATCGCCACGAGCAGCACGCATACCACACCCGCACCAACGCGCGCACGATACACCACCCGCCGACGACGAACCCGCGCCCGCACCCCATCGGGCAACCCGCCCGCATCCGCAAAATCGATTGGTTTCAGCTCATCCATCACGCACCTCGCCCATATCAACACCCATCTCCACACCCATCGTCTCCCGCAATCGCTCCATCCCCAGCCGCGATCGGCTCGCGACGGTGTTCCGATTCACCCCCAGCGCGGCGCCCACCTGATCGATCGTCAACCCCCCGATGTACCGCAGCAGGATCACCTCGCGCTGCTCGTACACCAACGCCTCGATCGCACCGATCATCCGTTGCACCTCGTCCGTCTCGTGCACCCGCTGCTCGCGTTCCTCGATGCGCCGCCGACGCGCCTGCTCCCGCAGCTCCCCCCGCCCCGCGTTGATCGCCTCGTTCCGCGTCACCCGGAACATGAACGCCGTCCCGTCTGTCACCTTGCGTATCGCCCCGCGTCGCATCCCCAGCACCTTGACAAACACCCCCTGCACCACATCCTCCGCCGACGACTGGTGCCCCTTGGGCAACAACACCCGCGCATACGCGATCAGGCGCGCACTGAGACGAGCCCACAGCATCTCCGCTGCACGCTCGTCCCCGCGATGCATCCGCATCATCAATACCTGGACCTCGTCGCGTTCCATCTCAGTCCGCGATCTCCTCGAGGCGTTCGATCAGAGCATCGAGCTTCGCCCGCGATTCTGTCTCCGAGTCGAACGACCGGGTCATCGTAACGCCCAGCAGTTCGGTCAATGGGCCGTACGCGCCGGACTGGACCCGCTCTTCCGCGTCGTTGAGTCTCTGTTTGTCGCGCGCGTCCCACGCCGCGAGCAGGTCCGCGTGGTAGGCTGCGAACCCGCCGAGTTCACGCATGAGTTCCGAGCGGTTCATCCCCACGATCTTCTTCGCCGCAGGCGGGTCCTCAGCGAACATCGTCTGTTCCATCAGCCACTTGCCCGCACCCTGCTCCGGCGCGTTCTTGATCATGAACTCGCTCATCATCCGCCACTCGCCCATGATCGAGTCTCTGAGCCCGTACCGATCAGGTTCTTCGATATCCCCGATCGCTGCGAGCACCACACGCGCCCCGCGGGCATCGAGGGCACCGGACTCGATCAGGTGATCCGTAAGGGTGACGCCCAGGTTCCCGATCGCCATGCCGACGAGTGAACTGATCAGGATCTCATCCCCCGAGGTTTGTCGCGACATCCGAAAGACACCCGCAGCCCGTGCCGCAGCGCCATCGTTGTCCCCCTCCTCAATACACCGCAGCGCATCCGCCGTGATGACCTTGGCGCTCGCACGCATGCTCCCAAGGTGCGGGACCAAAGTACCCGGGCCCTGTGCGAGATCGATACCCCAGTCCGCGATCCCGCTCTGCGATGCACGCATGAGCATGTCGATCGATTCCTGTTCCGAACCGAGCAGATCCGCACCGCCCTCCGTGAGTGACAGCGCATCCCCGGTCAGCAGCGTCAGCTGGAGCTCCTGATTCAGCGTCGCCCACGCCTTGTAGTACTCCAGCGCCGCATTCTCCGACCCCGAGCTCACCCCCGACCCCATCGCCAAACTACCCGCCAACCCAACAACCGCCGCCATCAATCCTGTCCGCATGTCGTGTCCTTCCGTTTCACTCGCACCATTGCGATACCGACAGGACACCGCCAAAGTCGCCCTGTGTCACCGAAATCCAAGTTTTTCACGCGACGCCCACGCCCCAAGAATCCCCGAGGAAAGGGCTATAATCCCCCTCAACTCACCCATCACACGAAACGGATTGACCCCCGACATACGGAGATCTCCACAATGACCACCACCGCCGCCGCACCAATCACCATGACCGCCGATGGCCTCCAGGTCCCCAACCACCCAATCGTCCCCTTCATCATCGGCGACGGCACCGGGCCCGACATCTGGAACGCATCCGTCAAGGTCTTCGACGCCGCCGTCCAAAAGGCCTACGGCGACGAACGCAAAATCCACTGGCATGAAACCCTCGCAGGCCAAAAAGCCTTCGACGAAACCGGTGAATGGCTCCCCGAGAAAACACTCGAAGACTTCCGCACCTACCTCGTCGGCATCAAGGGCCCCCTCACCACCCCCGTCGGCGGCGGCATCCGCTCCCTCAATGTCGCCCTCCGCCAGATCCTCGACCTCTACACCTGCCTCCGCCCCGTCCGCTGGTTCGAAGGCGTCCCCTCGCCCGTCAAGCGCCCCGACCTCACCGACATGGTCATCTTCCGCGAGAACTCCGAGGACATCTACGCCGGCATCGAGTTCGAAGAAGGAACCGACGACAACAAGAAGTTCCGCAAGCTCATGAAGGAACACTTCCCCGAGCGCTACGAGAAGATCCGCTTCCCCAAAACCTCCGGCTTCGGCATCAAGCCCGTCTCCCAGAAGGGCACCGAACGCCTCGTCAAGGCCGCCATCCAGTACGCCATCGACAACGACCGCGACTCCGTCACCCTCGTCCACAAGGGCAACATCATGAAGTTCACCGAGGGTGCCTTCATGGAATGGGGATACCAGGTCGCACGCGAACAGTTCGGCGCCACCCTCCTCGATGGCGGCCCATGGTGCACGATGACCAACCCCAAGACCGGCAAGACCATCACCATCAAGGATGTCATCGCCGACGCGTTCCTCCAACAACTCCTCACCCGCCCCGCAGAATACTCCGTCGTCGCCACCATGAACCTCAACGGCGACTACATCTCCGACGCACTCGCCGCATGCGTCGGCGGCATCGGAATCGCACCCGGAGCCAACATCAACTACGACTCAGGCCACGCCATCTTCGAAGCAACCCACGGCACCGCCCCCAAATACGCCGACCAGGACAAGGTCAACCCCGGCTCCGTCATCCTCTCCGGCGAAATGATGCTCCGCTTCATGGGCTGGACCGAAGCCGCAGACCTCATCATCAAGGGCATGAACGGCGCAATCGGTGCAAAGACAGTCACTTACGATTTTGAGCGACTGATGGAAGGGGCCACCCTTCGCAAGTGCTCGGAGTTTGGGGATGATGTGATCTCGCATATGGGCTGAGATAACCACTAAGGAGCAGGAGCATCAAGAAGGGGCGCACAATGCGTCCCTTTTTACAATAGTCACACCAGGCTGCATGTTATTAATTTGTTTGGATTAAGTGCACAAGTGGAACTTGGTCGTATGGACAGAGCTGACAATGTGTTACGATAAACCGTCATGAGGACATCGCTAACGATCTACTTGTTCAAAAAACGCTTCAAGACTACTGCCGACGCAATTGCGGCATGTAAGCTGGATGGGTATACGTTGTATCAGAGCATGGGCATTGATTTTGAAGCAAAGTGCTATGCAAAGTCAAATTACACTGGTGCACCCAAATGGGTTTCGTTTTATCAAGGGAATATAGAGTTTCCCCCAGGCATGTTTGAAAACAGGTCATCTTCATTAGTGGCCTATTTAAAGGTGTCTAGCAGAGTATTCGCTGTTACTGAAGGTGCTGGTTTTCATTGTATCCCTCGAGATTTAGTGGAGGGGGATTTCGGTCTGCGTGCGTGCCTGAACTCTATCGGTGAGAACGCTTTGCGTTCGTTGCAAACGAGAAATCTTGATCCTCTTACAGTTCAGAGGCTTGAGGTGTCGAATCAGCAAACATCATTGAGGTCATTTGCATTAGATCAGAGGCGAGATCTTTTATCTCGCATCGAGGGTGTTCCTGAGGATGATTCGCATGGGATTACTGCTTCGGGCGGGGATTCTCTTCGTTTGCATATAGATACGACTTTCTCGCATATCGGGGATGTTTGTTCGAATATGCTTAAGCTATCTCGTAAAAAGAAATATCAGAAGAACTTTAAGTTTATTGATCAGGTTCGGCGAGTTACTGACTCTGGGGATGTTTCAGAACTTGATTCTCGCTTAGAGGCCCAGCTTTCTCAGCCGGCACAGCATCCTTGCTTAGGCTTGGCTCTGCCCAAGATTGATCGGTATGGCGAGGTGTCTTGGTATGTGGCGAAGCTTGTGCATGAAGTTCTCGCTGAGTCAGGTGATTTGTCAGATGGGAGCATACTTCAGGCGGTATCCGAGGTAGAGAAAACTGATGATTTGCTGAGATCGGTCAGGATTAGCGCGGAGGATGGAGATTCGGCTCGCGTCGAGTCCGGGGTTTTACGGGATTGGATTGTGACCGAAGTAGACTGGGGACAGAAGAAATATATTCTTTCTGCAGGGTCGTGGTATTCGGTGCATGCAGATTATGTTGATGAAATTAATGCGCGTGTGAGTTCTGTCGATGTGATCAGGGCCCGCGGCTATTTGCCATCAATTAAGAAAAACAATAGCACAGGAGAAGTAGAGTCTGAAGGGTCCTACAACGAGCGGTGTGCTACGAGAAGAAGATTGTGCTTGGATCAGCAGAATATCCAGATGGAGAGATGGGGGGCCGTAGAGCCGTGTGATCTGTTTTCTTCAGATAAGCATATAATTCATGTGAAGAAGCAATCGTCTTCTGCCACCCTCAGTCATTTATGGTCCCAGGGTGTAGTCAGTGGTCAGTTGATGATTGAAGATAGGGAGTATCGTAAAAAGCTAAGGCGTAAACTTGGCTCAATGTCTCGACTTGTTCCGTTGCAGTCAGTCAATCCATCGGATTACACTATTGTGTATGCGATTGCAACTGAGCACGACGGATTCCCTCTGAGGCTTCCATTTTTTAGTAAAGTAAATATGCTGTATAATATAAATAATCTGAAGCTTATGGGATATTGTGTTAAAATGCGAAAAATAGATTACGAGCACGATGGCGGCTTCGTAGTTGCGTAATTCGCCGGGTGCCCTCCTTCCCCCTCTTCTGTGCCCTCCTTCGACTCGCAGAGCGAAGGAGGCGGCAGTGCAACTACACTCCTCCCGCAACAAACCCTGAAACACCACCCCACAAGCACCGCCACCTCCTTCGTCCTCCGGATCGGAGGAGGGCACCCATCCCCACGCCTCTTTTCCCCATCCCCATCTTCTATACGTCCTCGCAATCTCTGCTACCTCCGCGTACTACTCCCCCTTCGAGCCCTTCGCGATCTTCGCGTTCAACCCCACCCCGCGCATCACCCCCGCCCCGCGCACAGAAGAAGCCCGCTTTCGCGGGCCAGAGTCACCGATCGCACAGGTGACGAAAAGAGAGACAGAATCATGCACGCCGGCGCCGCACAAGGACGAGCCCACCCACACCCACCACGCTCAGCGCGCCCGGGCCCGGCACGACATTGAACGAAAGCGAGTATGTGTGACCGGGGATGCTCTCATTGATCGCGACCACATAATCGCCAGGACCGAGCGGGCCGCCCACAGCATCGGTGGCGCCGCCACCAATGAGCAGATCAGTCCCGATCGTGCCCGCGCGCATCTGTGATCCACCAAGCAGCGGCTCACCAGAGAACGGCCCACCCCAGGAACTACCGCTCGCGAAGTAAATCGGCGTCGTCGGCGTGATCCCGCCGTTGGTCCGCACACCCTTCCAGTCGTCCAGGATCACCGACTCGAGCGATTGACCCGCCGCGATCGTGAACGAGAACACATCCCAGTTGTCAATGCCGCCCGCATCGCCGACGATCATGTTCGCGCCGAACGCAAACTCGATGAAAGTGGGGGCCAGCGTATCGGTCGACAAATCGCCGTCGATCGCCTCGTTCCAGTCCGCAGCCATCGCCACGCCGCCAAGCCCAGCGATCGCGATGCTCGTCATTACAATCCGTGAAATACACATTCCATTTCCTCCATTGTCCTACAAAAGAGATCTCATGCTTCTCTACACCGTCGACGCGAACGACGCACCGACAGCCCACGCAGTCGGCCTCACAAAGGACGCACCGACAACGCTCGGCGGCCTACACAGGCGCGCCTTGGTTTGAATACCCTGAACGAGAAGCCACCAATCCAGAACGGATCAGCCGACACCTATACGACACGCCCGCGAACCTGTTTCAACACATTGCAGAAATAGCTTTCGTCAAGTACCATGCAGGAGGGTGGCCCATGGAGCTGACACTGGCTCCTTCGGGAACAAGTTTCCACGCCCCACACTAAACCCATGACACACCCACCAAAACAGTACGGCGACCTCCTATCCACCAGCCAGCCATGCTTGGCTTGTCAACACGAGTTGCAAGGCCAGCCAACCTACACCCAGCCCCATCTCCCTACGCCTCTGATCCGCTGCCCCGAATGCCATTTCTGTCAACCCGTCGGCGATCTGCTTGAGGCCGCCGAGGCGGCCTTCCCCGACATCGCCAACGCCACCGACTACCTCGGTATCCTTACCCGCCTCGCCATGATCCTCATCCCCCTCGCCCTCATCGTCTTCCTGATCATCAAGATCTTCTGATTCCCGGGTTGCCCCCAACCCCCCTCTTCTCTGCGCCCTCTGCGTGACCTCCGCGTCCTCTGCGTTCAGTCTTGCCCCCCTTCGAGCTCTCCGCGCCCTCCGCGTTCAACCCAACCCCGCGCATCACCCCCTTTGTGCGCACAAAACGGTCGCCACGCGCGCACCCTCCCAGATTTCTCAAAACAGTTTTTACCCCAATCCCCACAACACCTTACGCCAAAGCTGGCAATCCCTTACCGACCGCCCGTGTGCGCACAAACCGTGCCCGCCCCCGCATAGACGGAGGCGAGTTTTTTCGCCCCACACAAACCAAGGGGTCCAACCATGCGCATCACCACACCAGCCGAGCACCAAGCAACCTCCACTCTCCTCCCCCGGGCCTCCGGGGGAGGTGTCGGCGCAGCCGACGGAGGGGGTCTTACTCCCGCTATCTCCCCCTCTTGTGCCTCCCCCGTTCCTGACGGGGGAGGTGCCGAGTCCCCGAGGCGGATGGGGTCTCCCTCCCAACTCGCCTCCCCCGCGCTTGCGGGGGAAGTGCCTGCGCAGCAGACGGAGGGGGTCTCTCCCCCCCAGTCCCCAGTGGCTAGTGGCCAGTCCCTCGCAGCTCCGCTGCTCCAAGACCTCCTCGATCCCACCAACACCCCCCTCCAGATCTGCCTCATCCACGACATCACCCTCGACCAACTCGCAGCCATCATCACCTCCGACGCCTTCCAACAAGCATCCGCCCACATCGACACCATCACCCGCGCCCGCGCCGCCGCCATCGAATCCAACACCAAGCTCCAAACCCAATCCCTCCAGCGCACCATCGCCCACGACGCCTACCTCGCCGCCACCGACATGGACCAGGCCAACACCGCCCGCGACCCAAACCGCGCAGCCATCAAAGCCCGCTACCTCGAAACCGCCCGCAAAGCCCTCTCCGCTTCTTCGTGCCTCCCCCGGGCCTCCGGGGGAGGTGTCGGCGCAGCCGACGGAGGGGGTCTTACTCCCGCTATCTCCCCTTCTTGTGCCTCCCCCGTTCCTGACGGGGGAGGTGCCGAGTCCCCGAGGCGGAGGGGGTCTTACATCGCGCACATCTCTCAGAAGACCCCCTCCGTCTTCGGCTGCGCCGAATCCACCTCCCCCGTCAGGACGGGGAAGGCACAAAGCGGGATCGTGAAATGTTCAACAGGATCCACCAACACAGTGGGGGACCTACTCCCCGCCACCCATCTCGTCGATGAACGCGTTCGCTTCCGCGATGGACGCTTCCATGTCACGGATCAGCACCGCGATCTCGTCCTCGAGCTCGCCGAGCGTGGAATCGAGCGACGCGATGGCCCGGGCATTGAGGTTGTGCTTGAGGAACAGGACCTGATCGCGGAAGGCCGACAAGACGGGCTCCATCTTGCTCTCCGCCCGCCGCATCGCGTACAACAGATCCCCGAACTTCGTGCGGGTCTCATCGAGCTGACGCGCCGACGCGTTCCGCAATGATTCCGTCTCGTACTGATCGAGCTCCGCTTCCCATTCATTGAACAACGCGCTCGCGACCCGATCAACCGAAACGATCTTGTCCCGCACCCGCTCCGCCCGGCTCTCCGCCCGCCCGAGCTGACTGTCGAGCCGCTTGTACGCCGACTCAAGCTCCCCGCCATCGAACCCGGAGAGCGCCTGGAGCTCCTCAAGCGTGGACGCGAACTGGGTTTTGGCATCCTCCTGCGCCTCCCGCGTCTCCTCGACACGCTCGACGAGCTGCTCGCGCTTGGGCGTGCCGAGCTTCTCACGGATCGCGATCCCCGTAGACGCGCACCCGCTGGAAACGAGACCCGTCCCAACGAGCATCAAGAGGATCAGCAAAGTCCGAACGAATGAGCAGGTACGCATGGCAGGCCTCCGTGTGAAGACCCCAGTGTATGGCGCGGGCCCACAACCCGCAACCATCATCACCCAACCAGCGCACCGTCCACGCCCGAGCCCACAAGCTGATCGATCACGGCGCAGATCCCGTCGCGGTGCTCGTCGGGGATCACCTTCGCCTTGCGGACGACCTTGGCAATCTCCTTAGCGCGCTTGGCGTCCATCCCGGCGTAGGTCTCGGATCGCTCGATCCACCCGTCGCCATCGAAGACCCGGCGGCCATCGAAAAACTCGTCGTAGAACGCATCGAACGACCCGGACCAGCTCTCGAGCATCCGCTGACGCAGACTGATCGGGACGAACCGCTCGACGCTGCGGGTCCGATCGGGTGTGGTGTTGTGGATCATGGCGTTGCTGAGCAATCGACCGATGTTGCTGATCTGCCACGCGGGCATCCCACGCAGGGTGCGCGCGAACCCGAGCAGGATCGCGAACTGGTCGACATCGAGCGACAGGTTCGATCGATCCTCAGGCCACATCGATTCCGAGAGATCATCGATCCCCAGCACATGCATGAAGTCCGAGACGCTCTGCCCGCCGACCAACTCGGCACGGTCGTAATGGCGAACGGAGATCGCGTCGCGCCCGAACTCGGAGACGAACCCACGCAGCGACCAGTAGTAATCGAAGTGCCCCAGGTTCGCCTTGGCGAAGAACCGGATCCCTTTGAGCAGGTTGTGAACGGGCATCTGCCCGAACCGGGCCATCGTGACGAAGAACGATATCATCGCGGCGTCGGGGCGGCGCACATACGCGACGATCCGCACATCGCACCCTTTGAAAATCTCTGCGAACATCGCGGGCGGGCACGCGTGCAGGCTCTCGTGCGAGAAGATCATGGTGTCCTGGTCGCACTTGTCGATCTCGGCGCGAATCGCATCACGCGATCGGTGCATCAGTGAGGTGTACCCCTTCTTGAGATCGCGGTAGAGGGACACATGTTGGGGGAGGGTGCCCATCAGGGGGTAGCACATCCCGCGTGAGCGTAGCCAGTCCTGGTTGCGGGCGCAGAAGACCTGAATCGCGCTGCTGCCCGTCTTCTCCCAACCGACATGCAGGTACACGCGTTTACCCATGTGTTGATCCGCTCCTCTGTGCACAGCCCGGAATCAGGAATTATAGCGACCATACGCACGCTTGGCCGTGCGCTGCGCTCACTCGTCGGGGTATCCGAGCTTTGCGATCACATCACCGATGCTCGATTCGATGAGTGCGCGGGTCGGTTCGCTGAGCGCTTGTCTCCATTGCTCGATGGACCCGTCGCGGATGTGCGCGTTGGCAGCCCGGGATCGCGTTGATCGCATCCCCCCAAAGAGGGATTGGCTCCAGAACGCCTGCTGCGTGTGGATGAGCTGCTGCCCCCGGAACCCGAGATGGATCGCGACCGAGTGGAACAGTTGCAGGTGCTCGTCCTGGATCAGGTCCTCGTACTTCACCTGCTGGAACACCGACTCGAAATCGGGGCGCTGGGCAAACGCACCCATCCGGCGCAGCTCGGTCCCCATGTAGGTATCGAGCTCGAAGCGGACACGATCGAGATCGTCCGGGTATGAGAGCAGTTTCTCTCGGAAACTCTTCCCGCCCAGTTCTGTGAGGGGTTGGTCGAGCCAGGGTTCTTTGCTGTGCTCGTGGTACCGGATCGCCGAGAGCAGCATGTCGCGTGGGTCTCGGGTGATATGCACCCCGCGTGCCCCCGAGATCCCGCCAGTGTCGGGTGTGGTCCCGTGGTAATCAACGAGGATCGCCCCCGCGCCGATTCAGCACGCGCACGCTCAAGTTCTGATTCCATGTACGCGCGTTTGTCGGGTCGGATCTGCCACCCGGACTCCCCCGTGTTGAGGTGGATGAATGGGAAGTGGCAGAGCTTGCTGATCCTGCGAAAGGTGGAGTTGATCCACACCGTCCCCCCCTTGTGGTGGGTTGCGATAAAGACCGGGATGAACACGGGCTCGGGGGGGCTCATAGCTTCCCACAAGAATAGCGGATCCCGCCGGAAAGAGGCGAGATCCGCGATTCGGACGATCAAATGGCGACGATCAGGTCATCGGCGGCGACGGACCGCAACGACGCCCGCGATCGCAAGCAGGGTCCCTGTCGCTGGCGTGGGCACCACATTGAAGTCCAAAGAGACCTGGGTCAGGTCGCTGCCCGTCTGCTGGATCCACAGCGAGTAGCTGCCCGCTTCCAACGAGCTCAGGCCCTCGGAGAGGTCCCCGAGGATGTTGTTGCCGACGACATCGGCCCCGCTGAGCACGAACCCCTCGAGCCCGGAACCCGCGAAGGTATCGGGGTCGAAGTCGAAGACGCCGTCGAACGCGAGCCCGATGAAGGCGATGCTGTCGTTGCCGCCCAGTGGGTTGGACGCGGACAGCAGGGTGATCGAGTCGATGGACTGCCCGGCGCCGAGGGTGAAGGTGTAGTAGTCGCGATCACCGACGCCCGGGATCCCCGAATCAACCACTTGGTTGGTGACGATGTTGGATCCGAGCTGGAAATCGAGGAAGGTGGGCGCAAACCGATCATCGGAGAAGTCCCCGAGCACCGCTTCGTCGAAGATTCCCGCGGACGCTCCGCCCGCAAGGATCGCCATAGTCAATACAGATATTGGTGTTCTCATCTTGTCTCTCCCGTTGACAGCACACTCAGCGGTCTGCTGCGTTCTGGGGGCGTGTTCGTCGCGATAACTCGATCAGAGGCGGTTTTCTTCGGGTAGCAGGTCGGGTTTTTTGGCTTTCAAGCTCTGACACCATACGAAAACGCCCCCAAGGGGCGTTCGTGGTGTTTCTGGGATGATCGAGATGGGTCAGGCCGACTCTGCCTTGGCGACCTTGAGGTCTTTCAAGTGGGATTTGTTCTCGATCGACTTGCGATCGATGATGTACTCGACGCCCTCGTTGTTCATCTCGGGGAGATCGAACATGTGGTCCATCATGACTTCCTCGATCACCGCACGCAGCGCTCGCGCGCCTGTTGCCCGCTTGGCCGCCCGCTCGGCGAGCAGTTCCAGTGCGTCGGAAGTGAAGGTCAGCGATGCGCCTTCAAGGGCGAAGAGGTGCTGGTACTGACGGACGAGCGCGTTCTTGGGTTCGGTGAGGATCTGGATCAGCGCCTCGTTGCTCAGGGGCATCAGCGGCGTGATGACGGGGAGACGACCCACGAGCTCGGGGATGAGCCCGAACTCGACGACATCCTCGTTGGAGATCTGCGACTGGAGCCACTCACGCTCCGCACGCGCGTCCGCGAAGTGGCGGCGTTCCTTGGTGTCTGAGTTGGTGCTCGGCGATCCCATCGAGAACCCGATCTTGGTCTGTCCCAGGCGGCGACGCACGATGTCCTCGATCCCGACGAAGGTGCCGCCGACGATGAAGAGGACATTGGATGTGTCGAACTGGATGTACTGCTGCTCGGGGTGCTTGCGTCCGCCCTGGGGTGGGACATTGGACACGGTGCCCTCGATCATTTTGAGGAGGGACTGCTGCACACCTTCACCCGACACATCGCGGGTGATGGAGACATTGCCCGAGGACTTGCCGACCTTATCGAGTTCGTCGATGTAGATGATCCCGCGCTGGGCGGCTTCGACATCGAAGTCGGCGGCCTGCAGGAGCTTGAGGAGGAGGTTCTCGACATCCTCACCCACATACCCTGCTTCGGTGAGGGTGGTAGCGTCGCCGATCGCGAAGGGGACCTTGAGCATGCGCGCCATGGTCTTGGCGAGCAGGGTCTTGCCCGACCCGGTGGGGCCGATGAGAAGGATGTTGGACTTGTCGAGCTCGATGTCGTTCGCCTGGTCCGACTCCGCGTGCAGCAGGCGCTTGTAGTGGTTGTGCACCGCGACGGAGAGAGATCGCTTGGCGAGGACCTGCCCGATGACATACTGGTTCATGAACTCCACGATCTCACGCGGCGAGGGGATCTCGGAGAGCTGGGCGGAGACGGAGGACACGCGTCGGCGTTCCTGGCGGAAGATGTTCTGGCAGAGCTCCACGCAGTTGGAGCAGATGTAGACCTCGCCGGGGCCTTCGACCATGGGTCCGACCTCACGCGAGGTCTTGCCGCAGAACGAGCAGGTGGTGACCTTGCGTCCCTTGAACCCGCCCGAACCGGAGCCGGACGAGCCCGAACCCGACCCGGCGTCGGAACCCGACCCTGAACCTGAATCGGAAGCGCTGACAGGGGTTGCGTTGGTCTGGCGTTGCGATTGGCTTTGCGTCACGAATGAACCTCTCTGTCATGCCTTGGTTTTGGTGGGCCCGGTGGGGCAAACTGTCGTTCGTCAGGGGGGTATCGGCCAATCCCGGCGGGGGGCTCAACACGGAGTTGACGAGTGGGGGAAGATTGGAAGCGCAGGGGTTGCGCGTGTCAGAAATCATACGAGCGATGCCCGTCTCTGGATCATACGAACTCCCCTCGATCGTGTCGAGAATCAGGGGAGAAGAGTGCACGATCGGTGCGATCGTCACAGATGGACCCGGATCTGGGGGGCGTTTTGTTTGAGGGATCGGTGGGGGACGATCACGAATCCTGGGCGTCATCGTTCGCGTGGAGCATGGCGCGGGTCTTCTCGATGATCGTCCGGCGGGTTTGCTCGTACTCCGCCTGGGAGATCTGCCCCGTCTTACGCATGTGCTCGAGCGATTCCATGAGGGTCGCGCCGGACTGGTCCTGTTCCTTGGAGTCATCGAAGATGCGGCGTTTGACGCTGACGATCACGATGAATCCCACGATGCAGAGGACGATGAGGAGGACGATGTAGATAAACGCGCGGGTATCGAGCGTGGCGTTCTGCGCGAGATGAAGTTGCGCGTGGGGCATACCAAAGGGTATACACCCAAGGGGTTACGGGCATCCTGCAAGGAATGACTGGACGAATGCGGCGATGTCAAAGAAGTTGTGCTGCCCGTCGGTGTTCAGGTCCGTTTCGGGCGAAAGCGTCCCAAACCCTGCGAGGTATGCGTAGACATCATCCGCGTTGAGCTGCCCATCGTCGTTGAAATCGGCATCGCAGGCGCACCCCGCGATGCTGATGATGGTGAGCGTGTCGGCGTTGGGTGAGGTGATGTACGCGGTTTCGTCTTCGACATGCACAAATCCGGCGCGGTGTGTGAGCGGGAATGAGGCGATGTGTGTGGCGTCGTGGGGGGTGTTGGGGTCGAGGATGGTGAGCTCGTTGCGTTGGATGGCGTAGAGGAGCCCGTTGCTGAAGTCCGCGCCGTCATCGCCGTACCCGACGATATCGGTGACCCTGGGATTGGCTGGGTTGGTGACATCGAAGACCTCGAGCCACCCGTTGTTGTCGTTGTGGTAGTTGGAGACGAAGATGCGGTTGGCGTCCACGGCGATGTTTCGGACGTTGTAGTTATTCTCGTTGTAGTACCCGATGGGCATGGGCGTCGCGGGGTTGAGGGTATTGACGATGTGGAGTCCGAGGTCATCGCAGGCGACATACACAACGCCCGGGCCGAGCGCGAGGTGGTGGGCTTTGGGAAGGCTGAGGAAGGAAACTTGGAATGGGCTTTGGGGGTTGGTGAAGTTCACGATTTCGAGCCCGAGGTCTGTCGCGATGTAGGCGAGACCGAAGTAGGTGGTGATGGCGCGGGCAGCGCCCTGCGTTGCGTAGGTGGTGATGGGTTGCGGGTTGGACGGATCGGCGACATCGAGCAGGAGCAGGCCAGAGTCAGCGTCGGCGACGAGCGCGGTACTCTGCTGGATGGCGACATCGAATGCGGTGCCCGGGGTGTTGAGCGTGCTCAGGAGCGTTGGGTTGGCTTTGTCCTGAATGTCGTAGATTGTGAGCCCACTCTCGGCGTTGGCAACATATAGCGTATTGTCCTTGAGCGAGACTCGTTGCGGTGATGTGGGCGTGGTGGTTTTGCTTTGGACTGGGTCGGCATAGGCGTGCGGGTCGATGATCTCGAGCCCCGCGTAACCTGCGGGGGCGAGCAGGTGGTTGTTGGTAAACGCGATGTCCGCGTATCCGGTATTGCTGAGGTTGCTCAGCATGCCCAGCGGTTTCGGGCTGCTTGCAGAAGAGACATCGAGCACCTGCACGGAGTGGCCGTTCGCGATGTACAGATTGTTTTCGTGATTCTCCATACGGAGAGGGCGGCCGGGTACAAGAAGCTCATCGATCAGGATCGGCGCATCTGGTTGGGAGATGTCGTAGGTGCGGATGTGCCCGTTGTTGGGTGCAAGCCCGTTGTCAGAGATGACATGCACATACGAGCCGTTGATGGTGACATCCTGTGCAAATCCTGGGATGTCCTGGCGGTGGCGGAGGGTTGGGTTGATCGGGTCTGAGATATCGATGATGTAGAGTCCGGCTTGCGAGCCAGCAATGAAGGCGTGCCCCTTGGCGATGCGCATGCCGTATGTCACAACGCCCATGTGGTAGGTGCCGATCTCGATTGGGTTGCTTGGGTCTGAGATATCGGCGATGCGGAGGGTGCCGGACTGGAGGTAGTAGAGGCGGTCGGCATCGATGACGACATCGGAGAGGACTCCTGTGTGCTCGATGGTGGAGATCAGGGTAGGGTTTGTTGGGTCCGAGGTGTCGTAGATCAGGATCCCCGTGGAGTTTCTCGCGACGAACAGGAGGCCGTTGGTCGCGGCGAGCGCGTAGACATTGTCGGTCTCCGGCATGATCGCGAGAGGGATCGGATTCGCGGGGTCTGATACATCGAAGGCATGGATGCCCACTCGGCGTTCGTAGACATAGGCGAGGTTGTCGTGCGTCGCGATGTAGCTGATAAAGTCACCGAAATCGATCGTCGCGACCACGGATTGTTGCACGCAACGAATGCCGTCGGCGGCTTTGGTGCCGATTGCCGTGGATAGCAGAATCAGTAGCGTGATGTAGGTGCGCATGCGAACCCCTCTCGGTCAGTACAGCAGCATAACGGTTGCGGTGCCTGGGCCAAAGGGGGAAGTTGAAAGGTTCTGGGGAGGCTTAGAACGAGCTCGACGCGATTTCTTCTCGCAGGGGCATGAGCAGGTTGGGGAGCGCGTACTCGTCGACGAGGTTTTGGCCGCGTTGGATGAGGTCGTCGAGTTGGGTGGTGAGGTTGCTCAGGTCGGTGACGGGGTCGAATCGGCGGAGGGTGAGGTAGACGGAGATGGGGTCGGGGTTTGGTTCGGTGGGCTTTTTGCCCCTTGATCGGGTTTTGACCTCAAAGTGGACTTCGAGTCCTTCGTCATCGGTGAGCTTCATACCCAGGTTGGGCTGACAATCGAGGATGTTGATGTCCGCGGCGTCGATGAGGGCGGCCATGGGGGACCCGGCGAGGAGCGCGTTGGCGGCGATGGCGTCGTGGTTGCCTGACGCGTTGAGATCGAACCCGTAGAGGAGCTCGATGTACTCGATGTCGAGCGGGGAGATTGAGAGGAAGTAGGGGGAGGTTTCCATCGTGTCGCGATGGATGGAGTACATGTCGTCGGAGCTGGTGGGGTTGACGACCCCGGCGCGGACGGAGGACTGGCGGATTGCGACCCATCGGTGGGGCGACGCGTTGGGGGCGGACTCGAGGGCAAGCTCGTCCTTGTAGCGCCGGAAGGCGTTCATTGCGGGGTAGGAGCGGCGGGTGCGTTCGAAGAGCTCGAGCACGGGTTCGCGGTTGGTGGGGAGCTCCATCCGCACGGCGAGCTTGGAGTTGACATAGAAATCGTTGCAGAGTGCGCGGTAACTGCTGGGCATTGCTCGGGCCTCCTTGCCGATGCGGGATGGTGCGGTCGATTTCTGGGAGAGAGTGTAGCAAAACGCCCGCATGAGCGGGCATTGTGGGGATGAGAGATTCTGCTCAATCAGCGAATGGGGACGAGGTGTCGATAAGTCAGGTCGTTCCGGGCTGGCTTGGACGGGCCCTTGGTGAACTGTCGTAACCCGAGCAGTGAGAAGCAGATGTTGAACGCCCGGTTTGCGCGAAAGAGCATCCAGGGTTCTGGATGCTCAAAGTGCGCAAAGATTGTTGGGCTTGGTTCAATCTGATGAGTTCGTGCACATCTGTTGAACCGGTTGTTCACTCGGGTATCTGGCAGCTTATACGCGGCGCTCATGTCCAACGGGAGATCCGAGATTCTCTGTTCGGCGGTTGAGGCGGAACTTGTCCGCGATGTCTTTGAGGTCACTCGATTGAGTTGTCAGGCATTGAGTGATGTCGGAGATTTCCTGGCTGCTCTCGCGCGTATCCTGCATCATGGACTGCATCCGCTGCAGGGCTTCTGAGATGTGGTCTGCGGCGGGGCCTTGTTCTGCGGTCGATGCGGCGATGTTGTTTGCGAGATCGCCGATGTCCTTTGAGCGTTCCATGATTCGGTCGAGCATGTCCCGTGCTCTTGAGGCGTTCTCAACCGTGGTGTTCACGATCTGGGCGCCTTGCTCGATTGATTGAACGGTCTTGGACATTTCTGTCTTCATTTCCTGGATTGTCGATGAGATTTCATCGGTCGCGTTTGAGGTCCTCTCGGCGAGCTTGCGGACCTCATCGGCGACGACCGCGAAGCCGCGTCCGTGCTCGCCGGCGCGTGCTGCCTCGATTGCGGCGTTGAGTGCGAGGAGGTTGGTTTGCTCTGCGATCTCGTTGATGATCTCGACAACCTCACCGATGCGCTCTGAGCGGGAGTGGAGGTTATTCACTTCCGCGGATGATTCTTTGACGGACTTGGCGACACCCTGGATCTCGGTCATTGTCTGGATGATGATCTGTCCGCCTTGCATTGCTTCTTCGCTTGCTTCACTCGCGGATTGGGCCGCGTTGGAGCATTGCTGTGCGACGGTGGCGATTGAAACGGCCAGCTCTTCTGCGGCGGATCCGATCTGGGATGCTTCGCTTTCCTGTTCGTTGATCACCCGTGTTGTCGATTGGGTTCGTTCTGCGAGCTGCATACTGGAGTTCGTGACGGTGCTTGCGGCTTCTTGCACATTTCCGATGATGCTTGCGATGACATTGAGCATCGCGTTGACCGCGCGAGCCAGATCACCGAACTCATCCGCGCGATCCTCGTTGAGGCGACCCGTGAATGTGCCCTCGGCGAGGCGTTCGGCTGCTTGCATGACTTCTCGGATTGGCTTGGTGACCATGCGTCCTGTGAGATAGCCCGGGATGACGGAGAGGATGGCGATGCTGATGCCGCCGATGATCAGGTAGTTCACGGCAGCATTGATGGGCTTGAGCACTTCAGACTTGCCGATCGTGCCAACCAGACCCCAGTTGACGCCGTCGATGTTGAGGGGCTTGTACGCCTGAAGTGCGATGTTGCCAGATGCATCATTCTCTTGGAGAACGCCGGATTTGTTGATGCTGGATTGTGCGGCTTTCGTAGAAATCTGCTTTGAGAGGATGGTGTTCTGCTCATCGAATCGCCCCTGCGAGCGCATGAGGCCATCTCCGCCGACCATGAAAGTCTCGCCGGTTTCGCCGAGTCCTTCGGGAGTTGTCAGGATGGTGTTGATCTTGTCGATCGGCATCTGGAAGACCGCAACGCCAACGCGTTCATCGCCGTTGAATATCGGTGAAGAGATGAAGGAGGCGGGGGACCCGTACGAGGGCTCGTAGGACTTGAAGTCCTTCAGTGCGGTCTGGCCCTTGGCGAGCTTCAATCCTGCGCGATACGCGTCGGCAAAGTTCGTCGAGCTGTACGGGCCTTTCATGAAGTTGGTGGCGTAGTCGGTTTCCTTGAATACGGAGTAGACAAGATTGCCTTCGGTATCGAAGAGGAAGATGTCGTAGTACCCGAATGCCTCGAGGTAGGCGCGGATCGAGGGGTGGTACTTCCGATGGACTCGGTTGTACTCGATGTCTGCGCTGTGGGCATCAAGGTTCAGCTTTGACCCGACCGGATTCGGGTTTGTCGCGATGTACATCGCCTGGAGCGCGAGCGCGTTGGGGTCTTGTGGTCTGTAGACGGATGTGCCCCGAGACACTCCTCCTGCTTCGCGCATGCGGGGCGCGAACTCAGACTCGTAGTACGAGTTGACCGCAGCGGTAAAGCCGGATTGATTGACTCCGGCTTCGGTCAGGTCTGCGTGAACGCTCTGGAATGCGTCACTGAACTCCTTCGTGGCGTCAGAGACATCAACACGCTGGGCGAAGGTGCTGGCTTGCTCAGCGATCATGTTGAAGTACGACTCGATGCTGGTGCTTCGTGCGCTCAGGGTTGCTTGCAAGACTTCGGTCTGTCTGGTCACAATTGACGAACGGATCGTCAGCACTGCGATGACGGTCGTGCATGTCACGCCAACGATCGCGGTGAGGACCGTGGATGCGGCGGACTTCTTGGCCATGGAGAGGCGATTCAGTAGAAGCATGATCTCATTTCCTTGGTGTGATGCTTTAGAAGGACAAGCTGACGCCTGCGGTTATGATGAGTTCTGTGTCATCGTTCGAGTTGACTGTTGATAGATCGTCGCTCATGAACAGGCTGTGTACTCCGACATAGGCCTCGATATCGCCGGTTCCTTCGCCCAGGTCGATCGGAAAACTTGCTTCGATGCCGATGTCGACGAATCCGAATGTGTCATCGCCGCCGTTGAACTCGTAGTAATCGCCCAGGTTCAGCCCGAGCGTGAGTGGAAAGGTGAGTGTCAGGTCCTTGAGTGCGGATTGATCATCAAATGCGTAGGACGGTGCGATACCGAGTTCGAGGTATGCCCCCTGATCACCGGCGTCTGCAGCGTTATCGCCGACTTCGATCGCGATCGCTGCGTAAGGGGACAGGCTCAGTTCACCAAGCAGCGGTGATTCTGAGTCGTCATAGGCGATGGAGAAATCGATCTCATGAACCGTGCTGAATGCGCTTGAGGGGCTCGTGTACGCGATGTATTGCGCACCGAATGACCATGCATCGACGCCAACAGAGACGCCTGCGTACAGGTCGAGCTCGTAGTAACTCGAGAGGGTCGCGTTCGCTGCGGCGGTCGATGTCTCGGAGTGGATGCTGCTCCATGTGCCCGCGAAGAGGTCCACCGCCCAGTCGTCATGATCGATCAGTGAGAAACCAAGCTCGGTGTAGGGCTGAATGATGAACCCGTTGTCTTCCTGGACGATTCCACGAAAGAAGTACTGGCTTGTGTAGTCAACACCGATCGTGAAGCTGAATCGGCTTTCACTTGGTGATGGCTCAGGTGCTGGCTCACTTGCCGTATCTTGCGCAAGCACGGGGGGAGACAGTAACAGGCTGATCAAGATTGCGTTTCGTGTGTGCACACCGACCTCCTCATTCAGGTGAGATAGGTCTTTAAGTCGGCATGCTGGGTGGAACTGTTTACATCCAGAATCAATTACTTGGATCTTTGAGCAGCAGCGTCGAGGTGGAGTGGGCGGTTATCTGCCCAAATCAGGGGTTTCGATTCCAGAGCGTTTGTAGCTCTCTATAGGTCAGGCAGCGCCAGATCCACTCGAACGGGCCCATCCTGAAGAATCGTAACCAGAGCAGCGAGAAGCAGATATTGAACGCCCAGACGGACCCGACGACGAGCCAGAGCGTGGGGTATTCAATCTTTGCGAAGTTCCCGAACCCGTACCCATAGAAGAAGGTTGTGCACAGGAGGGTGTGGGCGAAGTAGTTGGTCAGGGCCATGCGTCCGACGGCGGCGAGCGGGATGGAGATGAACTTGAACAAATCGATCTTGGAGAGCGCAATGATCAACGACGCGTATCCGAGTGCGAGCGGGACGCCGATCGGCTGGGCGAGCGATTGCCAGACGAACCCGGAATGCTCTTCGTACACATGATCGATCCCGATGTACGAGCCGATCGTGGTGATCAGCCCGAGCGGGATGAGGACGCACGCGAGTGTGAGGTAGAACTTGGTATTGCGCTCACCTGTGAGGAACCTGAGGCGGGTGAGCCCCATCCCCATCGTCATGATCCCCCAGAGTGCTGGGATGAAGAACACGCCGAACATGAGATGGAAGGTGAGTGTGGTGGGGAAACGGACCAAGAACGCGTCGAGGAACGACCCGGTGTATCCAGCGATCTCCTTTGCGGGGTCCCCGGTGAGTTCTTCGGCGCCGATGTGCCCGTTGTTGAGTGCCCAGAGCCCGAAGAACGAGAATCCGACCATCAATGAGGCGCCGAGGAAGTAGAGCCCGAGCCCGCCCCAGAGTTGGAGCTTGGGATTGAGTCGGCGCACCCACCAGAGCAGGGTGAGGCCTGCGACGGCGTAGAAGGTGAGGATGTCGCCGAACCAGAACAGGTAGGCGTGGATGAGCCCGAACACGAGCAGGACGGCGCAGCGGATCAACCAGAGCGACGCGCCCTTTGATAACGATGTGTGGTAGTTCTCGTCCTCGTCGGCGGTGTCAAACTTTCGAGCGTACATGATCACGCCCGACCCGAAGAGCAGGGCGAAGATGAACATGAACTTGCCGAGGAAGACGGTGGAGGTGATGTTGTGCGCGAGGATGTTCGCGGGCGCGTCGGACATCACGCTCGCGGGGTTGGTGCCCGCGGCCATGGGCCAGGCGAAGAACCAGATGTTGGGGACGAGGATCCCGAGCAGCGCGAACCCGCGCAGCGTGTCGATGGAGGAGTAGCGGTGCTTGGTGGGCGCGGGTTGATCGGGGGTACTCACCGGCGCGCGGGGGTGGTCATGATCCAATCGAGGAGCTCCTGTGTGCGGGTCAGGTCATCGACGACGAGGTGTGCGCCCGCGTTTTCGAGCTCGGCGCGGGTGGCGTGCCCGGTCGCGACGGCGAGGGCGCGGCACCCGTTGTCGAGGGCGCAGGTGACATCGTGGATGGTGTCGCCGATGATGACGACTTGTTCGGGGTCGATGGTGCGCGATTTCGCGTTGCGGTAGTTGTCGATCGCGACGGGGGGCAGGTGCGAGCGGTGGGGCTCGGGGTGGGGCGACGCGTCGCCCCATGCGTTGATGACGAAGTGGTCTGGGTTAAAGCCCGCGCTGCGGAGTTTGATCGATCCGGTCTCGGGGTAGTTGCCCGTGAGGACGCCGATGGCGTCGATGTCGTTGTGAGCGCGGGTCGCGTGGACGAGCTCGTGTGCGCCCGCGAGGGCTTTTGCGATGGATCGTTCGTTTGCGGTTCGCTCGAGCCCGGCGTGGTAGTGGGCGCGGAGGGAGAGGATGTTTTCGGGGGATGGGTCCTGATCGTTGTTGATCAGCATCTGCGCGATGATGACGGGGTCGAGGCAGCCGCCGAAGGAGATGCCCTCGGCGGTGAAGCCTGGGCGGAAGAGCTCGGACCCGGCCTGCTCGAGGAGGGTGATCCCGATGTGGTCTGTCTCCAGCAGGGTCATGTCGATGTCGAACAGGATGAGCATGGGCAAATCAATCCCTGAATGTGGGGTGGTTGGTTAGTGGCGACGAATCTCGAACCCGTTTTCGTGGGGCTCGGTGCGTATGTGGGCATGGATCTCGCGTTCCACGAGTCCAGAGGTGCGTTTGCGGAGTTCGGTCATGTACGCGTGGAGGTCGGATTCGGTGCCCTGGGCTTCGAGCATGACGGTGCCGTCGGGCTCGTTGCGGACCCACCCGGTGACGGCATAGCGTGACGCGACCATCCGTGCGCGGGCGCGGAACCCGACGCCTTGGACTCGTCCTTGGAAGATGACACGCTGACGGGTGACCATGTGGGTGATTGTAGTGGATGATCGGACGCGTGTCGGGGCGTGGGTGGGGTTGTGCGGGAATGTCTTCAATCTGATTCGTGAGATGGGTTGATGTGGGGCTCGGCGCGGTCATCTTGGTGTTTCGGCGCGGAGCACACACCCGGCGGGCGCGGGCTCCATAGAATCCTTATCGGGTCTGCGGATCCATACCTCAAGATCAGACGATGGAGCGCGGATTGAGCGGCATGTTCCCACAGAACGACGATGTCCAACGGGTGCGCGATGCGTCCGACATCGTTCGGGTGGTGGGTGAGCATCTGACGCTCAAGCCCAAGGGACGCGAGTTCGTTGGGTTGTGCCCGTTCCACGACGATAAGAACCCCTCGATGTGCGTCATCCCGGCGAAGCAGATTTTCCATTGCTTTGTGTGCGGGAGCGGCGGCGATGTGTTTACCTTTGTTCAGAAGTACCACTCGATGGAGTTCCGCGAATCGCTCGAGTTCCTCGCGGAACGCGCGAACATTGAGCTGACGCCTTTTAAGGGGCGTGCGAGTTCGGATTCGGGCGATACGCAGGGCGTGGGGAACAAGGAGATCCTCGCAGCCAACGACATGGCGACGGGGTTCTTCAGGGCGATCCTCACCCATCCTGAGCATGGGCAGGCGGCGCGTGAGGTGATTGCGCGGCGTGGGATTTCGGACGAGATGGTCGAGCGGTTCCTGATCGGCGCGAGCCCGGATCGGTGGGATGGTCTCGTGATCACCGCGGAGAAGAAGGGCGTGCGGACGGAGGCGCTCTTGGGTGCGGGGTTGGTGAAACAACGCGAGCGGGGCGATGGGCAGTACGACGCGCTGCGGAACCGGTTGATCTTCCCGATCTGCGATCAGATCGGGCGCGTGATCGCGTTCGGGGGGCGCAAGATCAACGAAGAAGACGAGCCCAAGTACCTCAACTCGCCCGAAACGACGGTGTTCAAGAAATCGACGACCTTGTACGGGATCAACAACGCGGCAAGGGCGATCAAGCACGAACGCACGGCGGTGATCGTGGAGGGGTACACGGATGTGATCGCGTGCCATCAGGCGGGCGTCGAGCATGTGGTGGGGACCCTCGGGACGGCGCTGACAAGCGGGCACGCGACGGTGCTGCGTCGGTTGTGCGATACGGTGGTGTTGTTGTTCGACGGCGACGCGGCGGGGATCAAGGCGGCGGATCGGGCGATCGAGGTGCTCTTGAGCGAGACAATCGACATCAAGATCGCGGCGCTCGCGGGGTACACGGACGCGAAGGACCCGGACGAGCTGTTCAAGCAGCCCGACGGGGCGGAGGTGTTCCGGCGTGTGATCGACGGCTCGGTGGACCTGATCAAGTGGAAGTTTGATCGATTGCGCGAGGAGCTCAAGGACGCGGGTCCGGCGCGGGTGACGCAGCGGATTCAGGAGGAGCTGGATCGGTTGAGCGAGCTTGGTCTTGGCGAGCTTGAACCGGTGCGTCGGCGGTTGATGATCCGTCAGGTCGCGCAGGCGGCGCGGGTCGAGGAACGCGTCGTGACCGAGGCGATCCGCACGGGGCGTGGGCGGCGTCGGTTCAGTGCGCCCGAGGGAGAGATCGAGCACAAGGGGGAGATGAACTGGAAGCCCGACACCCGTGAGCAGTTGCTCGGGTGTCTCCTGTTCGAGTCGAACCTGTGGAACCTGCTCAACAGCGAGCAGCGCGAGCTCACGAGCACCGTTCGGTTCACGAGCGAGCTCACGCGCCGCGTCGCGGACGCGTTGCACGCGAGCGCGGAGAACGGCACGGGCACGGGGTTGCATGCGGTGCTCGCGGAGCTCTCGATGCTTGCGCAAGAGGACGGGACGGACGCGTTGTCGGCGAACGAGCGGGCGACGGCGTTGTATCGGTTCGTCGCGGAGCACACGGAAGAAGTTGACGAACGCGTCACGCGTTTGTTCAACGAGTGCATCTCTCGTCTGGTGTGGCAGGAGTCTCGCCAGCAGGAGCGCGCGATGTCGGTGGATGATTCGAGCGAGAGCGAGGCGGATATGCTCGCGCGGTTCCTCGCGGGTGAGCGCAAGAATCGTTCGAAGACGGGTTTGGGAGGTCGCAACCGCATCAGCGGTTCGTGACGGGAGTGCGTTGAGGGATCGGCGCGACTATATTGGTAGGATTCATTTGGAGCAGCACGCATGATCGGAATACTTCATCCAGCGGTGACGCAGCTGATCGCGGCCGGGCAGGAGCGCGGGTGGTTGAGCTACGAAGAGCTCAACAACATCATCCCCGACGAGTATGTCGAGGTGGTGCCCCTGCATGCCCTGGTCACCAAGCTTGATGAGCTCGGGATCGAGCTTGTGGACGAGATGGAGTTTCGTGGGCGTCTGTTCCGTGCGCAGCGGTCTGGGAAGATGGCCGTCACCGATTCGATCGGGCTGTTGACGGATCAGTTCCGCGCGATGTCCGTCGCGGGCGGCGAGAGCCTGGGCGATGCGGAGAAGGTTCGGATCCAAGTGAACGCGTCGCATTATGCGAGCGGCACGGGGATGATGGACGCGAAGCAGATCGCGGAGGCGGAGCGGGATGTGGCCGAGGCGCGTTCGATGGACGAGCAGAGCGTGCAGCGTGAGCTCGATGAGGCCGTCGCGAGTGACGCGGGCGTGAAGCGGATGGACGATCCGGTGCGGATGTACCTCACGCAGATGGGATCGATCCCGTTGCTGACGCGGAACGAGGAGGTGCGCCTCGCGAAGAAGATCGAGACGACGCGGATGATCTTCCGTCGGCGTTGCCTGGAGAGCGATTACATCGTGAATCAGGCGGTCGAGACTCTCAAGATGGTGCGTGACGGGGTATTGCCCTTTGATCGCACGATGCGGGTGAGCACGCTCGATGATCAGGCGAAGGAGAAGCTCTCCCAGCGGATCCCATCGAACCTGCCGACGATCGAGAAGCTGCTTGAGCTGAACCGGGAGGATTGGGACGCGCTCGACGCATTGCGTCGCGACGACGGGACGATCCGTGAGACCAAGAAGGCGCGTGAGATCCGCGCACGCATCTCGGGTCGTCGTCGGCGGATGGCGGCGCTCGTTGAGGAGCTGTGCCTGCGAACGGGTCGGATTGTGCCGTTGATGAAGAAGCTCAAGTCCATCTCGGAGAAGATGGAGGGGCTTGAGCAGGAGATGCTGCAGGCGGCGCGGTTCCCCAAGAAGTACGAGCCCGAGGACCTTGAGGTCCTGCGTGAGGAGCTCGACGGGTTGCGGAACCTCGTGTGCGAAGAACCCGAGCAGCTGCGGGCGCACATCAACCAAGTCTCCACGGTCTTCTGGGAGTACGAGCAGGCGAAGCGCGACCTGTCGGGCGGGAACCTGCGTCTCGTGGTGTCGATCGCGAAGAAGTACCGCAATCGTGGGCTGAGCTTCCTCGATGTGATCCAGGAGGGCAACACGGGGTTGATGCGCGCGGTGGACAAGTTCGAGTACAAGCGCGGGTACAAGTTCAGCACCTACGCGACCTGGTGGATCCGCCAGGCGATCACGCGTGCGATCGCGGACCACTCGCGGACGATCCGCATCCCGGTGCACATGATTGAGACGATGACCAAGCTACGCAATATTGCCAAGCAGATCGCGCAGGAGACCGGTTCGGAAGCGACGGCGGAGGAGATCGCGGAACGCGCGAATATGAACGCGATGGAAGTGCGACGTGTCATGAGCATCTCCAAGCACCCCGTGAGTCTCGATCGCCCGGTGGGTGAATCGGAGGACTCGCACTTCGGGGACTTCATCGAGGACACGAACCAAGACGCGCCCGCGGTCGCGGCGGCGCGCGACATGCTCAAGGGGCGCATCGAGATGGTGCTCAAGACCCTGACTTATCGTGAGCGGGAGATCATCAAGCTCCGGTATGGGATCGGCGACGGGTACACCTACACCCTCGAAGAGGTCGGACGGATCTTCAAGGTCACCCGCGAGCGGGTGCGTCAGGTGGAAGCCAAGGCGATCCGCAAGCTCCAGCACCCGGTGCGCAGCCGCAAGCTCGAGGGGTTCGTGGACAGCTAAATCCCCCGTTTTCCGGGCAGAATCGAATGATCAGGGCTCACGCGTGACGCGTGAGCCTTTTTTCATGCGTCGATCTCCAACTCGTTTGGTACACTGATGTTGCAACACCACACCTGACGGGAGAGGATCATGAACGAACAGATCAAGTCGATCCAACGCGAGATCATGGACGCGAAGCAGCGCCTGCGGGACGCGATCGCGTCGTTTGAGCCCGAGTCGGTGAAGGACTGGGAGTTGCATGGGCTCAACGGGTGCGTCGTGAGTCTCTCGCGTTTGTTCGCAGGCAAGCGCGAGCTGCTCGTCGTGCATAACATGGGGCGCTCGTGCAACTACTGCTCATTGTGGGGCGACGCGATGAAGGGCGTCGCGCCGCATCTGATGCAGCGGTGTGGCTTTGTGCTGTGCAGCAATGATCCGCCGGATGTCGTGCGTGCGTTCCGCGAGACGCGCGGCTGGGAGTTCCCGTGCGTGTCCGGGCATGAGACGGGCTTCGCGAAGGCGATGGGGTACGCGGATGATGAGGGCAACCCGCACCCGGGCGTGAGCGCGCTGCACATGAAGAGCGACGGTTCCATCGTGCGGACGGGGCACATGCCGTTCGGGCCGGGCGACGACTTCTGCGCCGTGTGGCCGCTGCTGGACCTGATCAAGGACGGCAAGGGCGAGTGGGAGCCGGCATCGGGCGAGGTCAATCCGCACGCGGTTGTCAGCGGGTCGAGCTGCCAGTGCATCTGATGACGAGCTCGTGAGTCCGTCGTTATGGCGCGACGATGTAGTAGTAGCGGTCCGCGGCGAGCTCCTGGAAGAGCCCGGTGCTGAGGTCGCCGTCGTCGAAGGTCTCGTCGATCTGGAGCATGAAGTCGGGGACGGCGACGCCCTGGAAGTGCACGCCCACGGCGGACGTGACGCCCATCTCGTTGAACTCGATGTCCCAGACGCCCCCGAGTGGGGTGGGGGACTCGTACTCGTCCTGATCGACGTAGGTCTCGAAGCCGGCGGGGATGGTCCCGGAGCCGCCGTCGGGCGGGTAGCGCCCCTCGCGGGCGGTGAAGTACTCGACGGCGTCGGCGTAGGTCTTGAGGCTGGCGATGAAGGTGCTCTGTCGGGCCTCGTCGGTCGCGCCGGCGAAGCGCGGGACCACGATGGCGGCGAGGATGCCGAGGATCACGACGACGATGAGGATCTCGACGAGCGTGAACGCGGACCGGTTGGTGGATCGATGCGGCGCGGGCATGGTGAAAGCGTTCTAATGAAACACCCGCGAGGCCAGAGACCTCGCGGGTGATTGGGGTTATCGGTCGGTGCAGACATCAGAGGCATCTACGAATGAGTGGTATAAATCCTCATATCGATCGGTATGCGATTTGATGCGAGTCGGGCTGCACTCCTCGCATGCCCATGCGTGTTTCCGTGTACCGCGGAGACCTTTGAGAAGCGTTAATCTGGCTTCGCATTTCTTGCACTTGAAGCCGTACGAATCATCAAAGACCTGTGTTGGCATCAACTGATGTTGGAGGTCTGGTCTGAGCGATGCTAAACACGCCAGTTGCTCAAGTGAGTAGTGATCGCTCAGAAAGAGGTGTTTCAGTTTCAATAGTGGAGATAAGGGGACGAGTGACCCATCACTAGGGATTATCTCAACAATGCTCAGGTAATCAAGATTCTGAAGAGAGCCAAGTGGCTCGAAGCTGTTGATTTGGATTGCACTGTATGATCCGGGCGCGGTAGTTAACTCAAGGGCTTCGAGTTGCGATAGCTTATCGATTCCCTCAAGAGAGCAGATTTTGTTCGGGCTGAACAGTTTGAAAACTTTCAGATTGGGAACATGTCTAAGTGATTTGAGGCATGGGGCATACCAGCCATAAATCAACATGACTTCAAGATGCGGGAATCGCTCTAGAAACTCAAAGTCACGAACTCTACCTTCTTTAATGCATAGAGATTTGATTGATTCTGGGGCGCTCTTGATGAGCTGATTTCGTTCTTTGGCTTGCTTGTGCCTGATATCGAGATCGTATGAGCGTAAGAGTGGGTTTCCGCCAAGTATGGGATGTTGATACTGGTCTGAACTCCACATGGTGTTACAGCTCCGGCGCAAACCCGCGGCGCATGGTGTTCTCGCACGATGCCCGTGGGTCGACGAACTGCATCAGGTAGTCGGGGCCGCCGGCTTTGGAGCCGACGCCGGACATGCCGAATCCACCGAAGGGTTGGCGCCCGACGAGGGCGCCGGTGCATCCTCTGTTGATGTAGAGGTTACCGACGCGGAACTCGTTCTTGGCGCGATCGATGTGGGCGGGTTTGCGGGTGAAGACGCCGCCGGTGAGCTTGTAGGCGTGCCCGTTGGCGAGTCGCAGGGCCTCGTCGAAGTCCTTGGCATGCACGATCGCGAGGACCGGGCCGAAGATTTCTTGCTTGTAGATGGTGTGCGACTCGTTGACGCCGGTGAAGATGTGCGGCGCGATGAGCTCTGGCATGCCCTCGGGAGTGTTGAAATCTTTCTCGCCGACGAGCTCGGTGAGTCCCTCGTCGCGTGCGATCTGGATGAAGCGGCGGATGTTGCCGGCGGCTTCGGCGTCGATGACGGGGGAGATGTCCGCGCTCGGGTCGGTCGAAGCGCCGAGCACGAGGGTTTTGGTTGCTTCGCTCAGGCGGGTGAGGAAGAGCTGCATGTTGGGGCCGTCGGGTCCTTGCGGATCGACGACGATGCAGCGTGAGCACGCGGAGCATTTTTGTCCCTGGAATCCGAAGGCGGAGTAGCGGACGCCGAGGACTGCTTCGTCGAGGTCGGCGGACGCGTCGACGATGACGGCGTTCTTGCCGCCCATTTCGCAGATGACGCGTTTGACCATGGGCTGGTCTTCGTGCGTGACGCCCGCGGCGGCGATGATATCGAGCCCGACGGCTTTGGAGCCGGTGAACGCGATGAGCGAGATCTTGGGATCGCGCACGAGCGCAGCGCCGGTGGTTTCGCCGGGCGCGGGGCAGAAGTGGAGGACATCGCTCGGGGCGCCGACCTCGCGGAGTGCTTCCATGGTCATGTCGAACATGACCTTGGCGATGCCGGGCGTTTGCTCGGCGGGTTTAAGGACGACGGTGTTGCCCGTGACGAGCGCCGCGACGGTCATGCCGCAGCAGATCGCGAGCGGGAAGTTCCAGGGGGAGATGACGACGGCGACGCCCTTGGGCTGGTACCAGAGCTCGTCGAGCTCGCCGATGAACTTGCCCAGGCGGGTGCGGGTGAAGAGCTGCACGGCGTGGCGGGCGTAGTACTCGCAGAAGTCGATGGCTTCGCAGACATCGGCGTCGGCTTCGGGCCAGATCTTGCGGGCTTCCTTGGAGACGATCGCGGAGAGCTCGTCACGGCGTGCCCGCATCTTGTTGGCGAGGCGGGTGAGGACCTCGGCGCGTTTGATCGGGTCGAAGTCGCGCCACGCGGGGAACGCGTTGTTGGCGCGGGTGATCATCTCGAGCCCTTGCTCGGGAGTGCGATCGTTGGCAACGCTCGGGACGGTTGCGGACTGGATCGCACGGGCGAACGCGTCGCGCTGGTCTTGCTCGGCCGAAGTCGCGCATGGGCTCGGTGTAGAAGGGCTTGGAATCGCCGACCTCAGGGAAGTTGGGGGAGAGGTTGTGGCGATGCGGCGCGATCTCGTAGAGATCGACGGGGAGCTGCCCGCGGTGCTTGGTCGCGGGGTCCGCGAGCAGGGTGGCGGTGTCCGCGTTGTCGAGGAACCCGGCTTTGAGCCAGGACTCGTTGGAGGTGTTCTCGAGGAGACGACGCACGAGGTACGCCATGCCGGGGATCATCTCGCGACGGGGACATACTCGCGGACGCGGAGTCCCATTTCCTCGGCGGCGTGCTTGAGCTGGTCGGCCATGCCGTGGAGCATCTGGAGCTCGATCGCGTTCTTGGGGAGGTTGCGCTTCTCGAGTCCTGCGAGCGCCGCGGCGATCGAGCGCACATTGTGCGACCCGAGCGCGAGCTTGATCCCGCCCTCGCCGGGGCTTGGTGGGGGTGGCGTCGAGGAAGACCTCGACATCTGCTCGAAGCAGAGATCGGTCTGCCATTTCTCGTTCCAGACGGGGCAGGGCCAACCTTCCTGCTCGGCGTGGATGGTCTCGTAGTCCCAGTAGGCGCCCTTGACGAGGCGGACGGTGACGACCTTGCCGGTGCGTTTGGCCCACTCTGCGATGCGTTTGGCGTCCTCGACGCCCGACTTGAGGTAGGCCTGCATCGCGATGCCCGCGGTGAAGTCTACTGATTCGCACGCGTGCATGAAGGTGTCGAGGGTGAGGTCCTTGAGCTCGTGCTGCTCCATGTCGAAGTTGATGAGGACGCCGTTGCGTTTGGCGGCTTCGAACACGGGCGTCGCGCGGTTCATGAAGTCCTTGATGGAGGACTCGGGTGCGATGGGGTTGAAGTTGGCGCAGAGCGAGGTGACCTTGATGGAGACATTGACGCGTGGGACGACGCCCAGGTGGTCTTTCTCGAGGCGCTCGGTTTCTTTCCAGGTGGACGCTTCGCCGACGAGGTTCTCGACGAGGTCGAGGTACTTTGCCTGGTACATGTCGGCTTCAGCGTTGGAGACGCAGGCCTCGCCAAGCAGGTCGACGGAGAAGGCGATCCCGTTCTTCCAGAGCTTGGACAGCATGGGGAGCGCATCGGAGGCGTCGGTGCCCGCGATGAAGTTGCCGGCCATGTTCTTGATCTGCGAGGAGATGGTTTTGGCCATCATGCCCTTGGCGACGCCGCCGGCTTTGAGACCCAGGTCCATGAACGGGGGCGCTTTCACGCCCGGCTGGGTGAGGTAGTCCACGAGGTGATCGTGCACCATCTCGGGGGTGGTGAGCGCGGGGAACGCGTCGACGAAGCGGAAGAGCTGGACCTGAAGTTGTGGTCCTTCATGGACCAGTCCATGAGCTTGTCCTGGTAGAACTTCGCGGAGAGGAGGCCGGCCTTGTGTTCTTTCGCGATGTCGAGCATCGTGACGCCGATCTGCGTGATGTGCTCCTCGCGCTCGGGTGACGAGATCGTCGCAACGGGAGGCCTCGTCGCAGGTGCGGCTGCGGCGACGCTCGAGGACGCGGCAACCTTTGCGGACGAGGACTTCGACTTGCGACCAAACAACGCCATACGAGTACTCCTGTTGGCAGGGTGTTGGGCCCGGGAACCGGGCGGGAGAAAACGGACCCAAGTCTAGGTTCAATCCGGGGTTTGGATCGGGCATGGAGATCGGAATCAGCGGCAGGCGAAACGGGTCTAGAATCTTTCGTGCAGGCATGTTCTTTGAATCCGGATCAACCCGTTTCACCCGGCGGGATCGCGCTGACGATCGGGAACTTTGACGGCGTCCATCTCGGGCATCGGGCGCTGATTTCTCGTTGCCGATCGCGGGTGGGTGAAGATGGGAAGGTCATCGCGCTCGCGTTCCATCCGCATCCGATGATGTACCTCAACCCGGATCACGCGCCCGAGCCCATTGAATCGTTTGCGGTGCGTGCGGATCGGATGATGCGAATGGGGGTGGATCGCGTCATCGAGCTCGCGCCGACCCCGGAGTTGTTGGGGAAGTCGCCCCAGGCGTTCGTGGATGAGCTGATTGATGAGTACCGGCCCAATGTGATCGTGGAGGGGCACGATTTTCATTTCGGGAAGCGGCGAGCAGGTACGCCTGTGGTCCTGAAGGAACTCGCGGGGTTGCGTGGGGTTGATGTCGAGATCGTGCGTCCTGTTGAGGTTGCGTTGACGGATCAGTCCATCGTGACGGCATCTTCGACGATCACGCGTTGGTTGCTCGGGAACGGGCGCGTGCGGGATGCGGGGTTTGTGCTCGGGCGCCCGCATGAGCTTGTGGGGGAGGTCGTGCAGGGGCGATCAGCTCGGGCGAACGATTGGGTTCCGGACGGCAAACATCGACACGGATTCGATGCTGCCTCGCGATGGGGTGTACGCGGCGATTGTGACCTTGCCCAACAGCACCCGTGTCGGTGGGGCGGTGAATGTTGGGTCACGACCGACCGTTGCAAGGGACGCATCGGCGCGCGGAGGTGCATTTGTTTGATCAAGGTGGATCGCCGCGTCATTGCCCAAGGATCTTGACGAGTACGGGTGGCGGATCCGGGTCGGGTTGATTGGGTGGGTCCGGGATCAGGTGAAGTTCGATTCGCTCGATGTGCTCCGGGGGCAGCTTGGGCGTGATGTCAAGCGTGTCGCGGGGATGGTTGAGCCCATGTTGCACGCGCTTTCGGGTGCCACGGGTTGACCCGAAGGGCAACCC
>CBDDIA010000034.1:0-31870 GCA_965228685.1 Phycisphaerales bacterium | reverse complement strand
TCAAGCAGCGTTCCAAGCTCCACGCCGGGCGTCTCGTCGATAAAGATCGCCGGATCACCCAGTGCAGGATCACCGTCGCCTCGGATGATCAGGATCGGAGGCGAGACCCGCTCATCGAGGATGAGCTGCGTGCGGAAAGTAAAATCACTCCCGAGCACCTTTAGCGCCATCCCCGTGGTAAGGAGTTTCATCGTGGACGCCGGAATCATCGCCGAGTCCGGATTATGGCTCGCGAGCGTCTCGCCCGTATCGAGATCCATTGATGCTCAGGGCAATCTTCGCGCTCCCGATGTTCGCATGACGGATCAGTCGCTCGGTGTCGTCATCAAGCGGCCCCGCCCACGCGACACACGACGAAAACACATACCGCGAATGCCGACACCACTCGATGCATTCCGTTTTGAATCCAACATATCGACAACTCGGGTGCTTGATCATTGATCGCATCAGATCCTCCAGGGTATGGGGACTCTATCGGCGGATAATGCGCTCTCGCTTCAAACTCACGCCTTACCCGCAGAGCAATCCGAGCAATCCGCACACCCCATCCGCATCCCCCCGCGTCTGCACAGAACACTCCGCCCAAATCACACTCAGGACGCACATCCCGTCGCGGACCTCTCCAAGCAGACCCTTGGGTAACTCGCTCCCCTCAATCGCACCAAGCCCCGCACGATCAAAGCTTATCGCAACCCGTACCCGCCCCGGTTCTGGGATCAGGTACACGCCGCGAAGACTCCCTTGGCACCCTCATACCCCTCAGCCCACCCCCAGGACGACTGATAGTGCCTCAGGTTCGCCTTCCATCCGAGCGTGGATGTAACCCACGAACGCACCAAACCCAGCGCTTCGCGCGGGTCTGCGCCGATCTCCGACATCATCTCATCGAATCCCGCGGATGAAAACTGTTGGTTCCAGATGCCCAAATCGTGATCCTCCGCTCGGAACCCCTGAAGTCTGTCCCCGGGGACTGGTCTCGGTCGATCCTCGTCCCAAAGATTAGGCACACACCCCGCGTCGGGCCCCCAAACCTCGCCCCACGCCCATCCGACCCGTCAGGGAGCCCCATGACCGACCCCAACACCGCAATCAACGACGCGCAAGACTCCGTGACATCGCACGAGGGGATCCTCATCGTCGACGACAACGAGCAGAACCTCGAACTGCTCCAGGCCTACCTCGACGAGATGGAGGCCCCATCCGCATCGCCCATGACGGGCTCGAAGCCCTCGAATCAATCGAGAAGTCCGCCCCCGACATCGTCCTGCTCGACATCATGATGCCCCGCATGAGCGGGTATCAGGTCTGCGAGAAGCTCAAGAAGAACCCCAGCACACGCGACATCCCATCATTATGGTGACGGCGCTCAATGAAGTGGGGGATGTCGAACGAGCCGTCGACGCCGGCGCCGACGACTTCCTCACCAAACCCGTGAACCGCCTTGAGCTCATCACACGCGTGAAGTCACTCCTCCGCGTGCGTCAGCTCAAACGCGACCTCGACGCCGCCGTCAACGAAGTCCGCAGCCTCCGCGACAACCCGGGCGAATAATCACGCTCACGGGCATCCATCGCTGTAGAGCCCGAGGAACACGCTGACATCAAAGAAGTCAAAGCTCCCATCGCCGGTGATATCCGCGCTGGGGTCTTGATTCGAGAACGCTCCAAGGAACGCGCTGACATCGAAGAAGTTGATGATGTTGTCGTCGTTGTAATCCGGGGCGCCGGGCACGGATCACCCGCGGGTTCGGGCAGAATGAAATCCACGATCACCGGTCGATGGTCCGACGCCAACGACGATGCTGAGAGCGGGTTGGTGGGGAACGAGTTCACCGGGAAGGGCAGCCGCCCTGTGTTCATGTTGCTCCCCGCTCGAACGGAAGATGAACTCCCGGCGGACCTGCGCGATCGAGTCCTGCCAGCAGATGTAATCCAGTCGGCTCGAGCTCCCCTGCGTGCTCGTATCGCCCGAGACAGGCTGCGACGCGTTCGAGAACGACGCGTCGCTCCGATCACGATCCGTGCCGTCCGTCCCCCCCAAAGAACTCCGCACGCGTCATGATCGAGTTGGGGCTCGTCGAGCTCGGGTTCTGGTTCAGGTCGCCCCCCCAGATCACCGGCGTGTGCTCATCGAGCACATCACCAACATTCGGGACCGCCACACGGCCGTTCGGGTCACTCACACCAGTCCCGCGCCGTTGTAGTAGTAATCGATGAAATACGCCGTGTTGAACGCCGCGGTCTCTCGCTGCTCAAAGTCATCGCTGCTCCCACCCGCTTTCAGGTGCGCGTTCCCGACAACCAGATCGCCCGCGTACGACTCGTCGGGCAGATCGATCTCCGCAAACATAAACCCACGGATCCCGCCGTTGCCACCCTCCTGGTACGCATCCGGAAGCACGACAAAGTTGCTCAGCTCCGCCCCGCCCCCGTTGATGTCCGCGAACGGGTACCGCGACATGATCATGTTCCGATTGAACCCGTCCGAGTTCGTTGACGCAAACACATACGGCAGGTCGTAACTCGGAACAAATAGCTTGGTGTACGACCCGACTGTCCCGCCCTCAAACGGATCACTCCCGCCATTGATAAACAGATCCGCCACGGTCTCCAGGGTCGATACAGAATCCACACCCGATCCGGTGTTGTTGCCCGAGTTGTCGCCGCACTCCTGCAGAATCAGCACATCGGGCTGCAGCGCCGCGACGATGCGAACGAGCGCGTTCCAATCGCTAAAGGTATTGCCCTTGTCATTCGAGGAGCAGATCCCCGTCCTCGACATTCCAGGTCATCACACGCAGATCGCGTGGGTCTTCCTTGCCCCAGTCACCATTGAACGGATCCCACTGCGCCTGCGCCAATCCACAAACCGCACAGAGACCCAGTCCCACCGAAACGAAACGCATCTGCATCTGCTCATCTCCTATCCAAGCCCATTGTATCACAGGGCTTACGGATGTCGCCATGATTGCTTTGCAAATCGCGGAGATACACACATGGAGGTTGGGGCAATAAAAAACGCCCGCATCCGAAAGGATGCGGGCGTGAGAAGTTTCAGATCAGCAAGCTTCGATTACGGGCAGCCCGCGTTGTACGCCTGGAGGAAGGCGGACACATCGAAGAAGTTGAAGTTCCCGTCACCCGTGAAGTCCGCGATCGGGTTCATCGAGTTGAACGCGGTGAGGAAAGCCGAGACATCGAAGAAGTTCAGGGTGCCGTCACCGTTCAGGTCCGCCGGGCAGGTGCCGGGCCGTCCTGGTAGTAACCGATGTACAGGGCAACGCTGTACCGACTCGTCCGCGGGCGCGTCCGGGTTGAAGTTCCCGCTGGTCGGGTCGTTGAAGATCCCGTCGCCATCGATGTCATAAGTGATCGAGGTGTTCACGATCACGCCACCGTTGGAGATTTCATCGCCGGGCATGGTGCCGGTGATGTCCGAGTCGTTCCACGCCATCGCCGAGACATTGTTCGACCAGAGCGAACCGGGGTTCGCGCCGCCGGCACCATTTGCGGTACCAAGGAAGTCGATGGAGTACTCGCTCGCGGAGTTTGCACCCATCACGCGGGTGCCGTTCTCAAGAACAGAGCTCGGAGACGGTACGAGAAGGTGTCGGCATCAAGGACCGCACGCAGCAGCGCGCCGTCGAAGTCCGAACCGCCGTCCATGAACCGGTCGTACAGCTCAACCGCACCGATGAACCAGACATTGCCAGCCGCGTCAAACGCGGGTGCGGACAGGGACGGCCCGAGCGGCGAGCCGCCGGTGACCGCATCGAGGTTCACGAGCTGACCGATCTCCACGCCAGCCGCGTCGTAGATGGGCTTGCCCGCGTCCTGAGTGAACAGGTTGAACTGATCGATGTACCCCGCAAAGGTGAAGTCTGTCGCGCCGGTGTTGGGGTTGTAACGCCCAACGATGATCTGGTTCGAGAAGTCGTCGTTGAACCCGTTCTCGGAAACCGTCGCAGCGAACAGCGCGTTGCCGTTGATGTCACGACCAACCGCCATGTTCCCCACGCCGCCGCGGAAGGGGACCGAGCCGAGGTAGTTCAGGAACTCCGCGAAGGAGGTGTACGAGAGGGTGAACCCGTCATCGTTGTCAGTGATGCTCGCGGGGATGTCCCACGCCATCTTGCCCATGACCGCGCCGGTTGCATCAACACCGAACGCGTTCATCGCGCGGGTGTCGTTCGCCGCGTCCTTCGCGAGCACGCCGTAGGTGTGCACGCCACCGAAGTTGAACGGATCACCCACGGTGCTGCCCATGTTCCCGCGATGATCGCCGGTGCGTCCGCCCGTGAGATCCAGGTGACCGGTCGTCGCGCTGGTGGAGCCGAGCGAAGCGCCGTACGCATACTCGCTGCTGAAGTTGGGACCACCGTACACGCCGTTGCCGCCCGCGATCGACGCAGGGATGTTGTTGGGAACGGAGTGGGTGCCCGCGTTCTGCAGGATGAAGTCCGTCGCGTCGAGCGTGCCGCCGAGCGAGACATAGTTCGAGACGCCGCAATCGCGATCCGCAAGGCGGGTGCGGAAGATGTTGGTCCCCATGATCTGGTCGGGGCCGGTCGCGTTGAAGTTGTCGCCGCGGTAGTACAAGTTGCCATTCGCGTCGACCGAAACGCCGCCGAGCTGCGAGGAGTCACCAACGAGACCCGAGGCGCTGTTCACCGCACCCATGCGACGATCAACGAACAGACGGTTCGCGTTGCTCGGATCGTAGTTGACGATCGCGCCGATCATCCCGTTGTAGCTGTTGCCAGAGACCGAGGTGCCGAACTCGGACCACCCGATCGCGAACTGAGCGCTGTTGCCCGAAGTCGAAACCATCGTGCCGGGGTTGTTGTTGGAGTCAACGCCCGCGCCAGCGGTATCCCAAGCCATGTAAGTGGTCTGGGAGAATGGCACGCCGGTGATGATGTCCGCACTGATCGAAACGGTCGAACCGAGGTTGTTAAAGAATGCCGGATCAATCTGCGAGCTCTTGAGCAGCGGCGCAACACCGAACATGTGACCGCCCGAAGTGGTGAGGGGCGCGAGATCAACAACATACGCCGCACAGTGATCCGTCCAAGGATCGAGCGCGTCTCCGGGGAGCCCGCCGAGGTTGCTGCTGACGCTGTCCTGTGCGATCGCGCTGCCGCACATACCTGCCGTCGCGATCAGTGCCGCGATCTGAATCTGATGACGCATCTTCTCAATCTCCTTTGACTCGGGGTCACCCCCAGCGCACTCGCATGCGGGATACTCCCCGTCACGCGATCCGCGCAATCTCTCTGGTAATCGCCCAGCACGCGCCCGCATGCCGGTCATGGAAACACACCATCCTAGCACGAAACGCCCATCGCATGGGGTGTTTGGGGTCGAATCAATCGTCAAACTTCGATGAAGCCCGGCCCGATAAGCACGACCGTCACGATTCCCAAACACCGAACAACCGCCGGAATCCGTCAGAGCCGTGATTCGAGCATCGCCGCGACCCGTGCATTGGATTTCACCAACGCGATATTCGCCTCGAGCGTCTTCCCGCCGGAAACCTCATGAAGCCCCGCAAGAACCGCAGGCGAGACATCCCGGCCCGTTGCGCCCTGCGCAGAAGCCTTTCGTTCCGCATCTCGCAGCCACGCCGTCCAATCCGACTCCGGGATCTCATCCTCAACCGGGATCGGGTTCGCAATAACAATCCCCCGCCCAGTACGAGGCAGCTCCGCACGAACAAACGACGCGAGCTCATCCGGGTCATCGATCCGCACATCCACACCACACCCGCCGTCCCGCAGATAGAACGCCGGGAAGACATCCGTCCCAAACCCAACCACCGTGACCCCGAGCGATTCGAGCGCCTCGCGAGTTGCCCGCACATCGAGGATCGATTTCACCCCGCTCGTGACGACCGCGATCGGGTACCGAGTGAAAGCAACCAGATCCGCCGAGATATCAAGGTCCTCGCCATACCCACGATGCACCCCACCGATTCCACCCGTCGCAAAGACCCGTAACCCGGCATACGCCGCCAGTTCCATCGTCGTGCTCACGGTCGTCGCCGCGGAATACCCCGCATGCAGCGCATGCCCAAGATTCGCCGTGTTGACCTTCGGAACCGCACCACCCGAGAGCATCGACTCAAGCTCATCGCGATTCATCCCAACAACGGGCTTCCCATCCACCACACCAACGAGCGCGGGTACCGAACCCTCACCCCGGACGATCTCGTCAAGCTCCGCCGCTAATCCCAAGCTCGATGCATGAGGTACCCCATGCACCAACAGCGTGGTCTCCAGCGCAACCGCACGCGAGTTCGTTCGTTTGACTATCTGCACACCATCCACCCTTCTTCCATGTCGGTACAAGATCCATCCAAGCACACCAGTATTCCCTTGTCTAGCGCCACTTCAGCACTGACAAAAAGAAAAACGCCCCGCGGACGCGGGGCATTCTCATTGATTCATCAATCAATCAGGATCAGACGCGATCCTTGAGACCCTTGAGCGGACGAACCTTCACGACATTGCGTGCGGGCTTGGCCTTGAACACGGTCTCTTCGCCGGTGAAGGGGTTGATGCCCTTGCGTGCCTTGGTCGCAGGCTTGCGCTGGACAGTGACCTTCATCATTCCGGGGATGTTGAACGCGCCACAGGCGCCCTTCTTGAGATCCTTCTCGATCATCTCACCCATGATCTCGAAGACCTGAGCGGCTTCCTTCTTGGAAATGCCCACATGCTCACTGATGATGCTCAGGACCTCCGACTTGGTGCGGGGCTTGTCCTTCGCCGCGACGATCTTGGTCGCCTTCGGTGCAGCAGGGGCCGCCTTCTTCGCGGTGGTGGTGCGGGCCGCGGTTTTCTTCGCGGGGCGACGGGTGACTTTCTTGGTGGTTCGCTTTGCCATTTCTGATACTCCGTTCTTGCATACCGGGATGCTGCGTGCTCTCCAAACACGCTCGATTTTACCGGACTACTTTCGGCACTCTAAACGCTTCTCGGCCTGCAATTCTCGAAGAAATCAGCAATTTTCTTTCCACGCAACCCCAAGACCACAGTTCAACCCATCACTTTCCCCGCCGATTTCACCCTGCTATACCAGTCTCATCAGGTCTACGCTTCTCTCATGACCGCAACCCAACCCATCGTCGGATTCGCTCGAAACCCCGTCGGAAAGCCCGAGATACCAGGCGCTTGCATCAAAGTGCTCGGCTCAGCAAAGCCTACAAAACAAGACCTTCTCCGCTTCGTACCGGGTCTCACCGCGCTTGTCACGATGTACACCGATCCCGTCGACGACGAGCTCCTCGACGCCGCAGGCGAGCAACTGAAAATTGTCTGCAACTTCGCTGTCGGGTTCGACAATATCAACATCCAGGCCTGCAAAAACAGGGGAATCGTCGTCTGCAACACCCCCGATGCCGTCACCGAAGGCACTGCCAACATCGCCTGGCTGCTCATCCTCGCCACCGCCCGAAGACTCATCGAAGCCGACCGCTACGCCCGCTCACCCGAGTACCCACAACACGGGCAGCTCGGGATGGATGAGTTCCTCGGCATGGACCTGTGCAACAAGCTCCTCCTCATCGTCGGCGCCGGACGCATCGGGTACGCCACCGCCCTCCGAGCCAAAGCATTCGGGATGCGGATTGCCTATGTCGCCCGCTCGCGACACCTCGACTTCGAGATGTCCCCCCTCGGTGCCCAGCGCATGACCCTCGAGGATGGACTCGCCGCCGCCGATGTCATCTCCGTTCACACGCCTTTGACCGAGCAGACCCGCCACCTCATCAACGCCGACAACCTCAAGAGCGTCAAGAAAGATGCCATCATCGTCAACACTGCCCGAGGCCCCGTCATCGACGAACAAGCCCTCGTGGACGCCCTCGACGAAGAACGCCTCTGGGGCGCGGGGCTCGATGTCTATGAAAAAGAACCCGAGGTCCACCCCGGGCTCATCCATAATCCGCGTGCGATCCTCACCCCGCACATCGGCAGCGCCGAGATCGCCTGGCGTCGCGCGATGACCGAGATGGTCTGCGCCAATGTCGGTGCGGTACTCAAAGGCAAATCGCCCCCGAACCGCATCGCCTGATCCACTCAGCTCCGGCGCGTCTTCCCGCCAAACTGCAGCTCCATGTACTTCGCGACATAATCCACGAGCGAATCCGCCTCGGGGATATCGGGGTTGCTCGTCATCCCGTTGGGCTCGAACCGCATCCCCTTGAACCGCTTGACCGCCTCATCAACGGGCAACCCATACTGCAACGCGATCGAAAACGCCCGACAGAACGCCTGGCACATCCCCGAGATCGCCGACCCCTCCTTCGCGATCTTGATAAAGATCTCGCCCGGGGTCCCATCCGGGTACAACCCGATCGTGAGGTACCCCTCGTGACGATCGATCGTGAACTTGTGGGTCAGGGATTCTCGGGTGGGAGTCAATGACTGACGCGTCGCGAGCATGTTCTCGTCCTTGTTCATGGATGCACTGAAGACCCGTTCACACGCGAACTCAACCCAAAACAGGTGAAACGGGCAAACAAGATATCGGACCAATACCCTCAGCCGCCTTTACATTCTCTCCCCGGATGCAGACAATACCCTGTCATCGATGGTTCCCGCTTGCCAACAATGCCCTGAACCGCCGATAGAGACCCGCAGAGACATGCACCAGACGACCAACGACATCCCGATCAACCAATCCCGCAGATCCGGGATCGTGATCGCGGCCATCGGTCTGCAACTGCTCCTCTGCTCCATCGCCTCCGCCGCCAACGCCGCGGGCGACTCCCTCGACCGATCCGCCCGCCGACTCCCCGCCCAGATGGCGCAGGCACTGCGTGAGATCGTCGATCGATCATCTACCCAATCAACCAGCGCAACCTTCCGTGAGGAATCACCCGGGTACAACCTGGGTGATACCCCGCTCCGCTTCGCGCCGATCGCACCCGATCGCCCCGTTCGCGCACACGCCGACGAGTGGTCCCGACGCACGCTCAACCTCCCGCCCCCGCACCGGTCCTGAGCCCCGCGTCCCGCGCGATCAACCCGCGCGCCAACACCCCACATCGAACCATCCGTTGCGCCGCCACGCCCAAAGTGTCGTCGGCGCACCCCGTGCAGAGAAAGAACGCCAACCATGGCCAGCTCAGAAATCCCCGTCGTCGGCCCGCTCCTCTCCAAGGTCTTCGGTTCCCGAAACGAACGAATCGTCAAGCGTTACACCACCCGCGTCGACGCGATCGGCGCCCTCGAACCCGAGATCCGCGCACTCACCGACGCCCAGCTCCGCGCCAAGCTCGACGAGTTCCGCACCCGCTACGACGACGGCGCCAAGCCCGACGATCTCCTCGTCGAGGTCTTCGCCGTCGCGCGTGAAGTCATGGACCGAGCAGTGGGGATCCGCAACATCTTCAACCCAGACTCGGGGTTCGATCCCTCTGTCCTCTCCGAGCGAGGCCAACAGCTCTTCGCCGAAACCAAAGCCAAGATCGACACCCTCGAGCCCGCCGAGCCCGAAGGCCCATACCTCGGACACACCCAGCCCATCCCCGGGTACATGCAGATCGAGCTCCCCAACGAGCTCTACGAAGCCGTCCGCGAAGCCTACCCCGAGTCCAAGCCCCCCTTCCGTGCCCGCCCCTTCGATGTCCAGCTCATCGGTGGCATGGTCCTCGGACAGGGCAAGATCGCTGAAATGAAGACCGGTGAAGGCAAAACCATCGTCGCACCACTCGCGACATACATGGCTACCGTCCAGCGCCAGCAGGTCCATGTTGTCACCGTCAACGACTACCTCGTCCAGCGCGACCGCGACTGGACCTTCCCATTCTTCTGCTGGCTCGGGCTCACAGCCGGCGCCATCCACCCCATGCACATGCAGCCGGAAGAAGTCAAGCGGAAGATGTACCGCTGCGATGTCGTCTACGGCACAACCTCCGAGTTCGGGTTCGACTACCTCCGCGACAACATGAAGCGCAATGTCGAACAACAGGTCCAGCGCAAACGCCAGTTCGCGATCGTCGACGAAGTCGACTCGACCCTCATCGACGAAGCCCGAACCCCCCTCATCATCTCCGGGCAAGCCCACGACGAGCAGCCCCGCTACCAACTCGCGGACCAGCTCGCCCGTCAACTCGTCGATATGCAGCGACCCTGGCAGGAGTTCGAAGACCAGGTCACGCACTGCAAGGAAACCATCAAGGGCCTCGAAGGCGATATCCGTCAGACCCGTGATAAGGCACTCGTCCCCGACCTCCAAAAGAAACTCAAGGACGCCCAGGCCGCGCTCCCCGAGATCGAATCCAAGCGCGATCAGCACCCGCAGTACTACGAGCTTGAGCCCGAGCGCAAGAGCGCCCACCTCACCCACGAGGGCATCGCTGAGGCGCAACGACTCGCCGGCGTCGGGTCTTTCTATGTCGACGAGAACATGGACATCCCGCACCTGCTGGAACAGTCCCTCCGCGCCCACGCCGTTTACACCCGCGACAAGGACTACATCGTTATGGATGTCCCCGATCGCATGACCGGGCGCGCCGATCCCACCATCGTCATCGTCGACACCAACACCGGACGCCCCATGATCGGGCGCCAATGGTCCGACGGGCTTCACCAGGCCGTGGAATGCAAAGAAGCGGTCCCCATCAAGCCCGAAACCCAGACCGTCGCGTCCGTCACCGTCCAGAACTTCTTCAAGATGTACAAGTCCCTCTCCGGTATGACCGGCACCGCGGACACCGAAGCACAGGAGTTCCACGACATCTATTCGCTCGATGTCGTCTCGATCCCCACCAACAAGCCCATCGCGCGAAACGACCACGACGACCTCATGTTCCTCCGCGCCAAGGACAAATGGGAGTGCATCGTCGACGAGATCAAGGAGTTCCACGACGCCGGTCGCCCCATTCTCGTGGGCACCACCTCCGTCGAGAAGTCCGAGATGATCTCCCAGATGCTGTCACGCAAGTACAACATCGAGCACTCCGTCCTCAACGCAAAGCAGCACGAACGCGAAGCCAATGTCGTCGAAGACGCCGGGCAGCTCGGTGCCGTCATGATTGCGACCAACATGGCGGGCCGAGGTACCGACATCAAGCTCGGCAAGTTCTCCCGCGAGCAGATGATCGAGCACCTCCTCAAGCGCGGGCTCGCCTCACGCGGGCTCAGTGCCGACATGTCCGACGAGCAACTCCGCGAAAATGTCTACCGCAAGATCGCCCCGCAGGTCCTCAAGTCCCAGGGCATCGCCAAGCGCGACGCCGAATCCATGCCCATCGATGAGCTCGAGCTCGCGCTTCTCCGCCACTGGGCCAACGAGTACACCTGGCTCAGCCCCAAGGCCATCGACTCAACCAGCGCCGAAGACCTCCGCGCCGAGCTCGACAAGAACGGCCGCTGCCTCCTGCACCGCCTCCGCTGGTTCAGCAACATCGAAGATCTCGGCGGGCTCCATGTCATCGGCACCGAACGCCACGAGTCGCGCCGAATCGACAACCAGCTTCGAGGCCGCTCCGGGCGTCAGGGCGACAACGGCTCATCGCGCTTCTTCGTCTCACTCGAAGACGACCTCATGAAGATGTTCGCCGGTGAAACCACCATGAAGCTCCTCTCCCGCCTCGGGATGAAGGAAGGCGACGCCATCGAGCATCCTTGGCTCTCAAAGAATGTCGAACGCGCCCAGAAGAAGGTCGAAGAACGCAACTTCCAGATCCGCAAGAACATCCTCGAGTACGACGAGGTCATGGAGCACCAGCGTCAGCGCTTCTACGGGCTCCGCCAGCGCGTCCTCGAAGGGCGTCAGGTCAAGGACCTCATCTTCGAGTACATCGAGGATGTCGTTGACGATGCGATCGCCGAGTACCTCGACCCCGACTTCTCCGCGATCTGCGCCGCCGAGTACGCCCGCGATCAGCTCGACTGCTCGATCCTCTCCGACCGACTCAAGGGCAAGGACGCGGACCAGATGGACATCACCATCCGCAAGCTCGCCAAGGAAGATGTCGCCGCCAACATCGTCGTGACATTGGGCGAGTACATCCCCGACGACTCCTCAGAGTTCCTCATGGAGTTCGACTCCGCCGGGCTCCACAACTGGGCAAAGAACCGATTCGGCGTCGAGCTCGACACGGGCGATCTCCGCGAAGCCGGCCCGGGCGTTCGCCGCGAAGTCCAACACCGACTCGAGCAAGCCGCCTTCCAACGCATCGACGATGCGCCACTCGCCGAGATCCCGCTCTTCGCCGACGCCAACTACGGCGCCGAACGCCTCGCCAAGTGGGTCAAGACCAAGTTCACCTTCGAGATCACCGTCGAAGACATCATCAAGCACCACAAGGACGACCAGCTCGAGGTCCGTGACCTGATCATCGAGAAGGCACGCGAGCTCTACACCACCCGCGAAGCCGAGTTCCCCGTCGAGTACATCATGCAATCCACGATGCAGCGCGCGATGCAGGACCCCGGCGCCGCGTTCGAAGAACTCGCCAAGTGGGCCCGCAACCGCGCCGGCGTCCAGCTCACCCCCGAGACGATCAAGTCCACCCCGCCCGCCAAGATGCGGGCAAACCTCATCGAAGCCATGCGCGAGAAGGTCAAGAACGACGACCTCACCGATCGCGTCAACACCGCGCTCGCAACCGAGTCCGACGACGAGCTCGATACCTACCTCAAGTCCCAGTTTGACGAGGGCATCACCGAGCGCATGCGTTACCTCGAAGAGAACGACCGCGAGGACGCGATCCGCGCCCGCGTCGAAACCCTCGCCCGCCCAGAGCTCGTCCAGTTCGAGCAGATGGTCCTCGTCGACACCCTCGACACCTCATGGAAGGACCACCTCTACGCGATGGATCAGCTCCGCGACTCGATCGGGTTCCGCGCCATCGCGCAGACCGACCCAAAGATCGAGTACAAGCGCGAAGGGCAGCGCATGTTCAAGTCCATGATGAAGGACCTACGCGAACGCGTCACCGACATCATCTTCAAGGCCCGCATCGCCCCGCCCCAGCGCCGCGCCCCCATGTCCCGTCCGCCCCAGCAAGCCCCGCAACAGGCACCCCAGCAGGGTCAGACCCAGCAACGACCACAACAACGCCCAGCCGGAGCGCAGATGGGCAACATCATGGGCTCATCCATCATGGGACCCGGGATCGCATTCGGGCCACCCCAGCGCCCCGCGCAGCCCAAACCCGCGCCCGAGCAACCCAACACCCCGTCCCCGGACGCGGAAAACCCCGAATCCTGAACATCAACGGAGGGGATCCAAACCCCTCCGTTTTTCGTATACTTGAGCATCGGGACGACATACGCCGACCCAGAGGATCCACATGACACCACCCCGCACACCCAAGACACGAAACGCCTTCACCCTGCTCGAGCTGCTGATCGTCGTCGCGATCATCGCCGCCCTCGCCGCGATCACTACCCTCGTCGGCTCCGCCGTCCTCGACTCGGGCAAGCAGCGCGCAACCCTCGGCGTCCTCCAAACCCTCGACGAAGCCCTCGCCGCCTACAAAGACAAGAACGGCGACAACCCGCCCGCCCTCGTCGCCATCCCATACGAACGCATGGTCGTCGCGCCCAATGGCGTCACGCAGGGCGACACCGTCTACTACCCCGCCATCGACGGGCGTGGCCGCGAAAACACATCCGATGATCTCTACCAGGTAAACTCCGTCGCGCTCTTCATCGAGTCCGTCCGCTCCGTTCCCGAGACCCAGGACATCATCAACGCGATCAACCCGCGCTTCGTCCAGAACTACTCCCCCGATGAAACCTACTTCCCCCAACTCCTCACCGTCTTCGACGCGTGGGACAATCCCATCCGCTATGTCCACCCCAAGTTCGATGGCATCCATGAACGCGAAGACCGCGCCCGCGGCGATGCTGGTGAACCGGTCAACATCGTCAATCCGAACAAGCCCTACTTTGTGACGGGCGCGCTCCCCGTCAATGCCGCCAATGTCATCCGAATGAAGTTCGTCCGACGCAACCGCCTCGTCGACGCCGACTTCGGTGACGCGGGGCTCGCCGGCGGTGGGGGACTCAACCTCGGATCCATCTCCGACTTTGAACTCGTCCCCGACTCCGACGGCGGCCTCACCGCCGGCAACCGACCCTACTTCTACTCCGCCGGCCCCGACGGCAATCCCGCAACCATCGAGGACAACATCTACCTCAACCCCGTCCAGCACGCCGACCCGGGCGTCAACTGACCCACCACCCCTCGACACCATCCACCATCGGGCATATCATCACCACCCAGCCCTCAACCGCTGGGAACACCGCGGGGTGTAGCGCAGCTTGGTAGCGCGTTTCGTTCGGGACGAAAAGGTCGGAGGTTCGAATCCTCTCACCCCGATTCGATCACTGGGAAGGGCTGCAAGATGGCGGCCATGGGATTTGGCGTGATGCACAGATCGCGACCAAGAACCTCCGTCACGTCTTGATACTCTGAGCCGTCCATTCGCCGCGATGGAAGTTGGAGGCTCCCTCTCGAAACCAGTTGCCATCCTGCAACGCTACTATCCAAAGTTCTTCAGTCTACAGCCTTGGATTCACGGGGTCAGACTCGGTACTGTGTTCGGGCGATCGAGCCATGTTAAGAACGGCGCTTCATGATGACATTCCGGCTATGCACAGGATCCGCCTGGCGGTACGCGAGAACCGTCTCCTGTCGTCGGTTGTCTCGGAGTCGGACTACGCCCCGTTAATCCTCATGCACGGGCGAGGCTGGGTTGCTGAAGCAAACGACCTCATCGTAGGCTTTGCGATCTGCGATGTTCGAAACGGGAACATTTGGGCGCTTTTCGTTGATCCGAGTCATGAAGGAAACGGCCATGGGAGGCGGCTTCACGATGCGATGGTTTCATGGATGTGGTCGCAGGGGCTTGGGCGGCTGTGGCTCACAACAGACGCGAACACTAGAGCACACAGGTTCTATGAGGCCGCGGGCTGGCACATGGCTGGCGCTACGGCAAGCGGCGAACTTCGGTTCGAGTTGTGTCGGCCCTGACCGGGGCTGCTCGTATCTCTGGCTTGCTTTGAGCAGTTCTGTGCCGTTTTACAGCTCGAACGACCATAGCGACAAGTCTCACTGGGAAATCAGACCCCGCGTTCCCGAGCTCCAAAGCCCGATCTGGACAGCAAAAAGTTCAACTGGAGTTCTGTCACCCCGATTCAAACTGATAACGATCGAGACACCCGCCTTAGTCACCGCACTAAAGACCGATCGCAGATGATTCAAAAGGCGGGGTTTCGGGAGATACGACCACATGTGTTCGGCTCACGGGCACCCCACACCGAAGGCCGCGAGGAACGCACTCACATCGAAGAAATCGAACACCCCGTTCCCATCGAAATCCGCCGCTGGGTTCATCGCCATGTACGCATTGAGGAACGCACTGACATCGAAGAAGTCCAGCATGCCGTCGCCGGTGAGGTCCGCTGGGCAACCGTTGCAGGCATCGTGTTTCGCGACAAAGCCGCGTACTTCTCCCTGATCGTGGATCACTCGCCCGCCGACCCACACGACCCCGTCGGCATCGGCGGCCGCCGCGTTGATGGCGTTGAGCGAGCCCGGTGTATCGGGAAGAAAATCGGCAGCGGACCACTGGCTCCCATCGAACATGGCCAGCAAGTCGGGTGCGGTTCCGGGCGTGGAGGGGAATGCCCAGGCGCGCCCGTTTGGCAGCACGACGACATCCTGAAGCGCGTTGCGTTCAGGGAACGGGCTCGGGAAGATCGACCACTCGCTGCCGTCGAATCGCATCAGAAGCGAAGTCTCGGAGAGCAGCCCCCCCTCGCCAACAACCCAGATGTTGTCTGGTGCCGTCGCATCGATGTCATTGGCGACCATGCGGTTGGTGCCGCCGCCCCACGCGGGAGTCTCAACGAATGTATCGCCGGCGCTGGGGGTGTAGGACACGATCAGCGCGCCAGACCCGACACCGTTCCCGCCCGGATGTCGCCCGGCGGTCAGGATCTCGTCGGCAGCGAACGCGACCACGCCGTTGGCATCGGTGACGCCCCGGACGCCGGGCCAGTCACGATCAGGAACATTGATCTCTTGCCAGCCGCTTGCGTCATGGCGGATCAGCATGGGGATCGATCCGTTGTTCTCCGAAAGCCCGCCCCACCCGCCAGAAAGACCGGAGGCGAAGACGGTGCCATCGGGAGCGACCGCCATATCCAGCACCGACCCGCCGCGAGGCGAGAACGGCTCGACGGTGACGGTTGCCAGGACAACCGATACGGGCTCGGACCAGCCAGAGCCCGGCGACCAATGCGCAAAGACCGGACGCTGATAGCCGCGGTTGACCTGCGCCAGCGGCTCGTGCTCGCCACCGATCCAGACCGAACCGTCGGGGCCGACGGCGATCGCGCTCCAGATCACACCCTCGTGCCCGAATGAGACGGCCTCGATCGCGGATACATCGGGCTCGCCCAGATCGATCCACGCGTTGCCCTCACGGCGAAGCACATGAAAGTGCTGGTCGCCATCCACGATCAGGTTGTCCTTGGAACCCATCAGCAGATGCACCGGCCCAGCTTTGGCGTCCACATCGAAGACGATGTCACGCACGACACCGAATGAGGGAACCGAGACCTCGGTCCATGCCCCGCAATCACCACCCGCTGCAGCACCGACGAGCAGGGCGAGCCCCGCGAGAGAGACAACGCTGCTGAAGTTCCGGCTCTGGTTCTGGTAGCCCATTGTCAAGGTGCCCCTCTGCGATCTGATTGCATGCGGACCGGCACCCCTCGGGCACCGCGTCCCTATCTCTCATGCAAGTCAGATGCCAAGCTATCGACCACCTTCATGCTCTCGATTCGTGGAACTGGGATCATTGACCACAAGATGGCACGCCAGATCTGGCCACGCCAGACCATACTGGCCAGACTGAGCCACCCAACCAGGTGCTCCGTCAGGGGCAGCCGGCGTTGGAATCACTCAGGTCCATACTGACATCGGACAAGTCGAACACGCCGTTCCATCTACACTCCCCGCTGGGTTCATCGCCTTGTACTCATCGAGGCAAGCGCTGATCTCAAAGAAGTTCAGCATAGCGTCACCAGTGAAATCGGCGGGACATATAGAGTTCGATACGGTGAGGTGCGTTTGCGTCCCCGCTGTACTTCTTGGACGCGAACGCCCGCCCTTTCTTGCAGTTGCGGTGGCGTCATATCCTTGCCCTCTCGCCGCCCCGCAGGGATTCCCAGTTGGTGTGTTGCACGATTTCACGCCATCTGAATCCGAGTATCCACGCTCCAGAGGCCGATCTGGTCCACGAAAAGTTCAACTGGTGTCCTGTCACCCCGATTTATATATAGCCTCGCAAGTCACTGCACACGGGGTTTCCGTATGTGAGCGTTTGAAAACTCACGCATTGCGATTGTTCACGGCATAGTTGGCATCCCTTCGGGCAATGCCGAGCCCGGTGCCACCAATGGGTATCATTCACGCATATGAGCCCTCAAGACTCTAACGACACGATCGGCGCGATCCTCGATATCCATGCGATGATCAACGGCTTCCTCATCGATGCTGTCAATGACATACCGCAATCACGCATGACCGAGCAGCCGGGGATACTCATCAACCACCCAGCGTGGACGCTTTCGCATCTCAACGCGTACGCCGGTATGTTGCTGTCAATGCTCGACGACCCGAGCGTGCCCACGGCCGAGGCCGAGATGGAGCGGCACGGCTACGGCACCACCCCCGTGCCCGATCCCGCGGCCTACGCGACGAAGGACGAACTCCTCCGCCAGTTCACTGAACGGAACGAGCGTCTCGCCGCCGCCGTCGCCCAGAGGCACGCACAGTACTTCTCCAGACCCGCGCCAGAGCGATTCCAGCCGCACTCGCCGACCATCGGGCACATCGCCATCACGCTGCTGGTGACGCACCCGCCGGATCACCTGGGCCAGCTGCGGCTCTGGCGCCGCGTCGCAGGATTCTCCGCGGTGAAGTAATAAGGGACGGGTGGCCACACTTCGTGTGACGAGCCGATCAGGACGGGCTGATTTGACGGCGAAACCAGAATCCGCGTTTGCGGGTACCAGAGGACGATTTGTGCCGCAAATATTTCAACTGGTGTCCTCTCACCCCGATTCACTCACCGGCAGTTCCTCCGGTTTTTCGCTGGAAGAACACTCTTGCGAGTACATCCCTTATACTGCCGGATGACGTATCCACCGCATTGGCGCCACGATTCTGACCCAGGCTTGGCGATCGAACTCATGACCGCCCATCCCCTTGCTTATCTGTTTAGTGCTGAGGGTGCTCTCCGCGCGACGCGGATCCCCGTTCTTGTTGATATCGAGAATGCGCGGCCCATGCGACTCCGCGCTCATCTCAACAACCAGAACCCCCAAGCCGCGACACTCAACGGCTCTCAGGTGCTCGTCGTGTTCTCAGGTCCCTCCACATATGTCTCGCCCAACTGGCGCATCGACAAGAACCGGGGGGGTACGTACGACTTCGAGCAGGTTACGGTCCGGGGAGCGGCCAGCGTCGTGGATGGCGAATCCCACTTCCGGCAGTTGATCGACGACCTCTCGTCGCTGATAGAACCCCAGTACGCCGAGGTTGCCGATTTTCCGGTCTGGCAAACCTCGGACGCCGCCCCTGGGTACATAGAGCGTCTCCTGCCGCACGTCACCCAGTTCACCGTGGACATTGAGGACTTCGAGATCATCTCCAAGCTCCACCAGCAGTTTCCGGCAGAGGATCGGCGATCGATCGCGGACCACCTGGATCGGTGCCACCGCGACGACGCGCGAGCGATCGCACGCAAAATCCGTCGCACGATCTAATCGGACCCGAATCGTCCACACAGTGGCTCGCACCGATGTTACCGCGAAACCAGAGTCCGCATTTCCACGCTCCAGCAGCCGATCTGGCCCACAAAAAGTTCAACTGGTGTCCTGTTACCCCGATTCAGACTGCTTCACACGATCCAATGTGCCACGAGCACATGAGCACATCAGGCAATCTGGCTCCACACCAACTCATGTCATCCCCGATGTGATCTCCGCCTCGTCGCTGTCCACGAGCGCGATCTGTCGCCACTCAAGGAACCGACGCAGGATCGATTGCTCGATCCGCCCCTTCCTCCGCGCCGGAACCGCAATCCGCGCCAGAAGCAGCACCCGCTCAGGGTCATCCAACCGAACCGAGACTCGCGGCGCAACATCAAGCGACTGCAGCCGCTGATCACGCACGAACCGATTCATGTGCTCTTCCGCTTCCTTGAGAAACGCATTGCACTCGCTCTGGCACGCGGACAACAACGCCGCCTCCGCCTTCCGCCAATCCAGCTTCTCCGACAACGGCACGCTGAACGCATGCAGCACATACTCATCCGAGAAGGTCTCGTTGATCACGGGAACCGTCAAAAGCAAACTGTTCGGGAGCACAACCGTGCGCCCGCTGTGCTGATGGATCGAAGTCCCCGGCCCAACCTCAAGCACCGTCGTGGTTAAAAGTGTCTGATCGATCACATCCCCGCGAATCGCACCGATCTCAATCCGATCACCGATCTGAAACGATCGCCCGCTCACCTTCAGGATCGTCCCGCTCACGCACATGATCAGCTCTTTAGTCGCGATGACGATCGCCGCCGCAATCGCAACCACCGACAATGCGAGCGTGCGAAGCTCCGCACCCCAGATGAACACCATCCCCAGCACCAGAATGAGCAACGCCACATTGCGCACCTGCGCCGCCCATCGCCGACGCATGTCCGTGGACATCCCGGGCGTGCCCCGCAACCGAGAGTTCAACAACCACCGGCTCAACACAAGCACAACCACCAGAACCACACTCGAGATGATCTGGTTCAGGTGCGGCGTATTCAGTATCCAATCAGTCACCAGCGGGCTCCCATGATCATGCGCGATGCGCTTGACACACCCTATCCTATTCGAGCACCATTCCAAAGGCCCAGCCACCTCCTCCAAGCCCCATACTGAAGGAGCACCCTCGATATGAACACCCTCCCTGAAATCCGACGCCTCCTCGACGAGAGCGTCCTCTGCTGGCTCGCCACCGCCAACCCGCAGGGCATCCCGAGCGTCTCCCCCAAAGAAGTCTTCACGATCTACGAAGACAACTCCATCATCATCGCCAACATCGCCTCGCCCAACTCTGCCCGCAACATCCGATCAAACCCGCACGCCTGCGTCAGCTTCATCAACATCTTCACCCAGAAGGGGTACCAGATCCAAGGGCGAGCATCCTGCCTCACACCCGACGACCCGACCTACGCACCGATCGAACAACTTCTCACCCCGATCACTCAAGGCATCTTCCCCTTCTCATCCGTCTTCCAGATCATGGTCGACGATATCCGCGAGATCATCGCGCCAAGGTACCGCCTCTTCCCAGACACCACCGAGCAGGACCAGATCCGCAGCGCCATGGAAACCTACGCCGTCCGCCCTCTTTCCCCCTGAGCCCTCGGCTTCGTCCGCACTCCGCGCTCCACGATCTCGGGCACCCGCCCAAACGCGATCTTCTCATCCATCTCATGACTGCAATCGTGCAGCGCCCCAAAGAACGCCGCCGACGGTCCCCAGCGCGTGTTGATCGCGTCCAACGCCTCCGACAACCGGTTCCCCACCTCGGGCTCACCAAACAAGCACCCCGTCGCCCGCGACTCGTGCACGAGCTTCGACACATGCGCACCCACAATCCAAGGCGGCGACCAGATCGCCCCGCGCTCCGACCACGACGCACGGAACACCCGCAAGAGCGAAGGCGTGTCGTTCACCAACCCCACCGGCGCATCACGATGGAACCCATGCCCGTCCTTGCACTTCACAAAGAAACTCAACCGCCCCGCCAGCATCCCCTCCCGACGCAACCGCGTCCCCAGCCGATAGATCAACCGCGCCAACATCTGCCGCGCCCCGTCCTCCGTCCGCAGCCGCGGCTCGAGCACATTCTCATGCCCCATCGAGCGCTTCCGCGTCGCACGCTCGGGCTCATCCACCCCGTGAAACCCCGCCCACCAATCGCCACCAACCACCGAACCCCACGCCGCCACCGCGTCCTGCCGACTCAACGCCCACAACTGCTCCACCGTCCGCACCCCGTGCTGATTCAAACGCGACACGATTCCTTTGTTGATCCCCGTCAGGTCCGTGAGATCCAGGTGCGACAAGCGGTGGGGGAGATCGCGCACCGTCAACGCCGTCAGCCCGTTGGGTTTCTCCAGTTCGCACGCGATCTTCGCCAACAAACGCGTCGGCGCAATCCCGATCGAACACGGCAGCGCTGCACTGAAATCCCCCAGCATCTGCTCCTTGATCCGACGCCCGATCTCCACCGCCCGCTCAACAACACACTCCTCGCCCATCAACCGCATCGCCCACTCATCGATCGAGTATGCCTTGTGAATCGGGAGGTGCCGATCGATGCTCTTGGCAATCTCGTGATGCAAACGCACATACACCTCCGGGCGCGCCTTCACCAACCGAATCTCTGGACATAACCGCCTCGCCTCGGGCACGATCGTCCCCGTCCTCACCCCCAGCCGCTTCGCCTCCACGCTCGCCGCGATCACGCAGGTCGACTCCGTCACCATCGGGATCACCCCCACCGGATGCCCCCGCAACTCCGGACGAAGATGCTGCTCTGCCGACGCGAAAAAACTATTCATATCCAAAAACACCCACTTCACCTCACGCACCAAACACCTCCTCCCTTCTCGTCTCCTTCTTCCTCATTGCCTACTTCCTATTGCCCCTCTTCTTCCCCAATGGCGAGTGGCTAATCCCCAGTCCCTTCTTCCCCCCCAAACAACCCCATCTGCCCACTCAGATCCGGCCGCCGAAAATGCTTCGAAGACAACGGACGCACATCCCGATTCAACCCATACCGCCTCGTAAACACATCGAAGTTCTGCGCGATCTGCTCCACGATCGCCCCGCTCCCCCGCCCACGCATCTCGTTGGCGCGATACAGCTTCCCGCCGTGCGATTGCCGGATCAATGACTCCACCTTCTTCGCCCGCTCCGGGTGCACATGCCGCGACAACCAATCCAGAAACAAGTCCTTCACCTGATACGGCAACCGCAACAACACCCACGCCGCCCGTCGTGCGCCCGCCTTCGACGCCTCCTGCAAAATCCGAGGCATCTCCATGTCCGTCAACCCCGGAATAATCGGCGCCACATTCACCGACACCGGAACACCCGCATCCGTCAACTCACGGATCGTCCGCAACCGACCCGCCGGCGTCGTTGCACGCGGCTCAAGCACCGCCGCCAGATCCGGGTCCAGCGTCACCAATGTCACCGTCACCCGACCCGCGTTCACCTTCGCGAGCTTCGCCCACAAATCAACATCACGAAGCACCATCGCGCTCTTCGTCATCGTCGAGACCGGCTGGTTGTGCTCCGCCATCACCTCGAGACACTTCCGCGCGATCCCCATCTTGTGCTCGATCGGCTGATAGATATCCGTAATCGCCGACATCACGATCGGCTCGCCCTTCCAACGCTTCGACGCCAGCTCACGCACCAACAACTCCGCCGCCTCGGGCTTCGCCATCAGCTTCGTCTCAAAGTCCAACCCGCAACTGAACCCCAAATACTCGTGGAATGGACGCGCAAAGCAATAGATGCACCCGTGCTCGCACCCCCGGTACGGGTTCACCGTCCAATCGAAAGGCACATCCGATGTCCGGCTCACCTGGTTGATGATCGTCCGCGTCTTGTCCAGAAACACCTGTCGCTGCACCCGCACCGGCTCGCCCGCCGTTCCCTCCTCAACCCGCTCAACCCATTGCCGATCGAGCTCCTCCCCGAGCACATGCAGCCGCACCGACTCAAACCGATTCCCCGGATTGATCCCCGCCCCGCGCCGATGAACCTCACCCTCAAGCAGCGCATCCCGATACCCATAGTCCTCGTCTCGCATACCGAACACAATAAAAACAAACAGGCCAGAATCAAGCCGAATCCGATCAATAACCAAACAAATTATCGATTTGTGGATATCCACTCGCCGCGTCTATCATCACCGCCATGCCCACCGTCAACGACATTCGATCCACCCTCGATATGCTCCACAACCGCTACCGCCCCCTCAACACCGGGGCCGTCGCCACCTACATCCCCGAGCTCGCCAAAGCGGACCCCGACCTGTTCTGCATCGCCGTCCGCTTCGTCGATGGAACCGGATTCACCATCGGGGACACCGACGCCCGATTCACCCTCCAGTCCTGCTCCAAACCCCTCATCCTCGCCCAGGCGCTGGAAACCGTGGGACGCGACATCATCGTCCGCCTCACCGGGGTCGAACCCACCGGCAACTCCTTCTCCTCCATCGTCGGGCTCGATCAGATCGGCAAACCCCTCAACCCCATGGTCAACGCCGGCGCGATCGTCACCGCGTCCCTCCTCCCGGGCAACACCCCCGAGGACCGCTTCGAGCGCATGCGACAGAACCTCGGGCGCTGTCTCAACGCCGATCCGCAGATCGACGAACCCGTCTACGAGTCCGAACTCCGCACGGGCGATCGCAACCGCGCCATCGCCTACCTCCTCAAGTCGCAGGGCGTCATCGAGGGCGATGTCATGCATCACCTCGATCTCTACATCCGTCAATGCGCCATCAGCACCAACACAACACACCTCGCCAACGCCGCCGCAACCCTCGCAAACAACGGCATCAACCCCATCACCAACCAACAAGCAATCGCGTCCGAGTACATCAAGGACATCCTCGTCGTCATGCTCATGAACGGCATGTACAACTACGCCGGACGCTGGGCATACGAGGTCGGAATCCCCGCAAAGTCCGGGGTCTCCGGCGCCATCATGGGCGTCGTCCCCGGAGTCATGGGCATCGCCGTCTACTCACCCCGACTCGACGAGTACGGCAACTCCACCCGAGGACTCGCCGTCTTCCGCGAACTCTCCGAACGCCACAATCTCCATATCCTCGATCAACGCACCGCGGACGACCCAAACCAATGAGTTTGCGTCCGTGCCCGCTCGACCGATTCCGGGCTCGGGTCTACGATCTCTAAATTTTGCCCACTCGGGACCAAAACGATCGGAAAGGACACACACGCATGCCCAACTCGACCAAGCTCCCACCCGCAAAGGCCCTCGAACTCCTCAAAGCAGGGAACGCCCGCTTCGCGTCCAACGCACGCAAAGTCGACCCGCACGCCTACGACTACGCCGTCGATGAGAAACCCATTGCGATCATCCTCGGGTGCTGCGACCACCGTGTCCCGCCGGACATCCTCTTCGATCAGGGCCTGGGCAACCTCTTCACCATCCGCGTCGCCGGCAACATCGTCACCCCAACCCAGCTCGGATCCATCGAGTTCGGCGCCCTCACCTTCGGGCCCCGCCTCATCGTCGTCATGGGACACCAACGCTGCGGCGCCATCATGGCAACCCTCAAGGACCAGATCGACAACCACCCCCCAGGCTCATCCAACCTGCAGGCCATCGTCGACGAGATCGTCCCGACCTGCTGCTCATGCATCGACACGCACGGCCGGGACGCCGAGTTCGACAAGCTCACCTATGAAGTGACCATGAGCAACATCCATCACTCGATCGAGCGGCTCAAGAACGACTCCGCGATCCTCAAAGACCTCGCAGATAACGACGGGCTCCAGATCATCGGCGCGTACTACAACATGGACGAAGGAAAAGTCCAGTTCCTCGAAGACTGATCGACGCGACCAAGTTTGTTACGGGCATCCCGCGGTGAATGCGTTCAGGAACGCGCTCACATCAAAGAAGTTGAGCACGCCGTCACCCGTGAAGTCCACGCTCAGATCACCACTCGAGTACGCATTCAGGAACGCGGACACATCGAAGAAGTTGAGCACGCCGTCGCCGTTGAGATCAGGCGTGCACACCCCGCCCCCGACCTCGCCCGTGAGGGACAGGGTCAGGTCTTCAACGACCACATCACCCGGGAACATCGATCGGCTGTTGTACACCCGCAGGGTGTAAGTCGCCGCGTACATACCCTCGTTCGCGTCATCAAGCATGACCTCGAACGAGCCCATCCCGACGCTGCTCAGGTCAGTAATCACCCCGAGCGTCGTCGTCAGCGCCGAGGTATCACCCGACGCAGAGAGCACCTCGATATCAATCGGTGCGGCGAACGCGCCGCCCGGCGCGATGTTAAACACCTCAACCGTCTGCATCGCATCACCCGCGCCCGCGCCGATCAACCCAAGATCAACGCTGATCGTGTTCTGATCAACGCCCGCATCAAACGACGCGTCGCCCGGGTTGAACACGCTCATCTCGATCGAGACCATGTCGTCGCCGTCGTTCGCGCCGTTGCCGCTCCCGCCCGCCGTCGTCACATCAAGGTTGTCCACGATCACCGACCCGAACACCACGCCCGCCGTGCCGGTGAGCGACGGATCAAAGCTGATCGTCATCATCTCAGACGCACCACTCGAACCGATCGGGAACGCCTGGTAGCACCCGTCCAGATTCGTCGTGATCCCCGCGCTGGGCGTGACACGGTAGTACACCCCGTCGTCGCCGCTCTTCTGCAGGTTCAGATCAATCGAGCTCAACGACTCGCCCACGAGCAGGTTCCCGAGATCAACATCGATCGTCGACTCGCCGTCCGCCGGCTCAAGGTCCCCAAAGTACAGGGTCGAGTCGTTCATCTGATCGACATACACCGACCACACGAACTCCGGGTGATCGACATACGCGTTGCGGTTGTTCGTCCGCAGTGGATTCAGCGTCGCGCTGTAGATCGCGTGATTACGACGACGCTCAAACGCGTCCGGGATATCAAGGTAGTGCCACGCGATGAGCGATTCCAGATCGCCCATCTGGTTCGTGCCCGGATTCCCATCCACAAGCGTCAGCCCACCGTACCGCGTGTTCGAGTAGAACAGGTTGCGTGCGATATCACCCTTGTCCGCATCGCCGGGGAAGTAGAAAGTTCCCAACGAGCGATGGTTCCCCGTCGTTGCGCCGCCACCACCAAACGGCTTGTTCCCACGCGAGCTGTTGATGCTCGGGTTCGCAGGGCGCAACGCGTGCGGATCACCAAGGTTCCCCGTGCTCGAGTTGTTTGCGCTCCCCGGCTGCTGACTCTGAGGCCAAACATGCTCGCGATTCCAAGTGCTCCCGCTGTCCCATGAGCTGCTCACGCTTGCCCGGTTGTACACGAGCAGGATGTTGCTCGGATTGTTCGGGTCGGTATCGATGTAGCGAGCCATATCGCGGAAGTTGCCGTAGTTCCGCTGGATGTGCCCCGCGGACATCGCCGCCGTCAACTGCGTCTTCAGGGTCGCACCAGTCCCGTTCACGCCGCTGTAGTAACTCGCCGGGGCTTCGTACGGATCACTCCCCGCGAACGCCAACGAGCACGAAAGACCGGCAACAACCACAAGACACTGATTCAGGCGCAAACCAAGCTCCCTTCGGAAGATACACAAATGCGAGCCCCATCATAGCAGGATCATCGAGCAGATCACGCGTTTACCGATCCCCAAACGCCCGGAACACCCCAGAAAACGGACGATTTGACCCCCAGCACCCGTTATGGGAACATCAACTCCAACACCCAAGGATCGCTCAACATGCCCAAGAAAACAACCAAGAGAACCACGAAGTAGACCACCAAGGCTCCGAGCACCAAGACCAAGAAAGCACCGACCAAGCGATACGACGCCAACAACAAGACCACCAAAACCGACGCCAAAGTCCAGGCCTACCTCGACGCACTCCCCGAGGACCGACGCGCCGACTGCGAACAGATCGCCCAGATCATGCGCACCATCACCAAGGACCCCGTCGGCGCCATGTGGGGCCCGAGCATTGTCGGGTTCGGCCAAACCCACCTCGTCTACGAAACCGGACGCGAGATGGACTGGATGCTCACCGGGTTCTCCTCACGCAAGCAAGCAATCACCATCTACCTCATGGGCGGGTTCGAATCCCGCGAGGAACTCATGTCCCAACTCGGGACCCACTCATGCGGCAAGGGGTGCCTCTACATCAAGCGCCTGAGCGACATCCATCTCCCCACACTCAAGAAACTCATCCGCGAGTCATGCAAAGCCATGAAGACCGCCAACAAGCCCTGATCGAACGCAGAACAACGATAAAGACTCTATTCAGACACGAAAAAGTGGGGGAGTTGGCCCGCTTCTCCCCAGTTAAGGGTGATAGAGTCCCGAGCGTGCAGATCTGGAGAAACTCCTGCACGCCCAGAGGAGAGCATCACCATGAACACAACTCGTATCATCGCAGCCCTCGGTATGGCTGCAGGCATCGCCCACGCAGGCGATCTGTACTTCCAGGGCTTTGAAACCCAGGGCGCCGGGTACACCACCTCCGTCACAGAGTTCACCGACGGCGGGGGTGACTTCTTCACCCAGACCGACGGCTCAAACATCGCATCGTCCATCAACTACAACGGCGCTACCGGCTCATTCTTCGCCGGGATGGACCTCGACGGCGAAGGCGCAGGACTCCCCCTCGTACTCACCACCGACACCTTCAGCATCGACGGCGCCACCAACCTCCAGTTCGCAATCGATCTCGCAGAAGACGACGACGGCTCCAACCAGGACTGGGACGATTCCGACTTCGTCTCCATCGAGTACTCCATCGACGGCGGATCGTGGATGAGCATCTTCGATGTCATGAACGACGGCAGCGTCTTCAACGCCGCCCCCCTCGTCAACGGCGTCGAAGTCACCGACACCTTTACCACTTTCACCGCAGATCTCTCCGCCCTCTCGGGCTCCACCCTGGCGATCCGCCTCGTATGGAACCTCAACGCCGGCGACGAAGACCTCGCGATCGACAACATCCGCCTCACGGGTGACATCGCCGTGGTCCCCCTCCCCTCCGCAGTCCTCGCGGGTCTCGGGATGCTCGGCCTCATGTCCGCCTCCCGCCTGCGTCGCAACTAAACCCGACACGCTGAATACTTCCAACACCCCATCAGTTCATCTGGTGGGGTGTTTTTCATGAATGTCCGCTATCCGAATCAACGAGTTTCCCCGCCCAACCCAAGGATCAACTGGGTCTCCGCATGGTGATGACCTATGATCCTGACCCCGCAGGGACCACCACCAACGACTCATCCAACAGGAGCGACCATGTCGAACCAGCCCGTGATTGTTGCCGCCAAGCGTACCCCCATCGGTCGATTCTTCGGCTCCCTCTCGAGCGTCCCCTCGCCCCAGATCGGTGCGTTCGCGATCCAAGCCGCCCTCGCCGATGCGCCCGCCGCCAAGGACCACATCGACGAGTGCATCATGGGCTGCGTCCTCCAGGCCGGGCTCGGACAGAACCCCGCCCGCCAGGCAGGGCTCAAAGCCGGGCTCCCCTCGACCCTCTCCGCCAAGACCATCAACAAGGTCTGCGGCTCCAGGGCTCGAAGCCGTCATGCTCGCCGCCCAGTCCATCAAGGCCGGCGACAACCACTGCGTCATCGCCGGCGGCATGGAAAACATGACCGCCGCACCGCACTTCGCCCATGTCCGCAACGGGCTCAAGTACGGCCCGGGCACCATGGAAGATCACATGGCCTTCGACGGGCTCCGCTGCGCCTTCGAGTGCTGGCCCATGGGCAACGCCGCAGAGCACATCGCCGACAAGTACAATGTTTCGCGCGAAGACCAGGACCGCTTCGGTGCCCAGAGCCACCAGCGCGCTGCAGCCGCATGGGACGCGGGCCACTTCGACGCCGAAGTCGTCACCCTCACCGGTGAGCAGGTCGGCAACCGCAAGGTCCCCGGCCCAGAGGGCGGCATCGCCCGCGACGAGGGCATCCGAGGCGACTCCACCGCAGAAGGACTCGGCAAGCTCCGCCCCGCGTTCTCCAAGGACGGGTCCGTCACCGCGGGCAACGCATCCCAGATCTCCGACGGCGCCGCCGCGACCATCGTCATGAGCGAATCCAAGGCCTCCGAGCTCGGGCTCGCCCCACTCTGCAAGATCGTCTCGTACAACACCTCGGGCGTCGATCCCAAGGACATCTTCGCCGCCCCCATCGAAGGCGTGAAGGGCGCGCTCGCCAAGGCCGGGTGGTCCGTTGATGATGTCGACCTCTACGAGATCAACGAGGCATTCGCTGCTCAGGTCCTCTGCAACATCAAGGAACTCGGGATTTCCGAGGACAAGCTCAACATCACCGGCGGCGGCGTTGCCCTCGGGCACCCCATCGGCGCATCCGGCGCCCGCGTCCTCGTCACCCTCATCCACCAGCTCAAGCGCACCGGCGGCAAGAAGGGCGTCGCCGCCCTCTGCCTCGGCGGCGGCAACGCCGTCGCGATGTGCATCGAGATCTGCTGATCCAACCACATCTCATCGAACAACCCCCCAAAGGCGCTCGCAAACGCGGGCGTCTTTTTCATCGCCACACGAAATCAACCTATATCACGACCCCACACCCAGATTCCGCGTTGGTTGCCAAACCCCACCGACCTACCATCACCCCATGTTCATCGATCGTGCACGAATCAAAGTCTTCGCCGGCAATGGCGGCAACGGCAAAGTCGCCTTCCGACGCGCCAAGGGTCTCCCCAAAGGCGGCCCAAACGGCGGCGACGGCGGGAAGGGCGGCGATGTCGTCCTCCTCGTCGATGAGGGGCTCAACACACTCGTCGATTTTCGAGGAATCTACGAGTGGAAAGCCGCCGAGGGCGAGGGTGGCGGGAAGAAACAGTGCACCGGCGCTGACGCCGACGACCTCGTCATCCGTGTCCCCGCGGGCACCGTCGTCTTCAACGAGGAAACCAACGAGCAGCTCGCCGACCTGGGCCCGGGAGACTCGATCGTCATCGCCAAGGGCGGCAGGGGCGGGTTCGGCAACGAGCACTTCAAGAGCGCCGTCAACCAGACCCCCCGCAAAGCAACACCCGGCGAGCCCGGCGAGGTCATCGCCCTCAACCTCGAGCTCAAGGTCATCGCCGAGGTTGGGCTCGTCGGACTCCCCAACGCCGGCAAGAGCACCTTCCTCAAATCCGTCACCCGCGCAGATCCCAAGATCGCCGACTACCCGTTCACGACCCTCTCCCCCCAGCTCGGGATCGCCACCATCGATCAATCGCGACGACTCGTGATCGCGGACATTCCCGGCCTCATCGAGGGCGCTTCGGGCGGCGCCGGGCTCGGGCACGACTTCCTCCGCCACATCGAGCGCACCAAGGTCATCATCCACATCCTCGATGTCGAACCCGACAACCGTCTTGATGCCGCACAGAACTATCGTGCCATCCGCGCCGAACTCCATGGATACTCCTCCGAGGCTCGCGGAGAAGCCCGAGCTCATTGCGCTCAACAAGCTCGACCTGATGACCGACGAGGACCAACAAGAAGCCCTCAACGAGCTCCGCACCACACTCCAACTTGACGCGTCCACCGAGATCTACCCGATCTCCGGCGCCACCGGGATCGGATGCCCCGCACTGCTTGAAGCCGCCTACAAGCTCCTCCATCGCGATCGCGTCGAAGCCGGCTGGTAATACACCAACACTACTCGCGGGCTGCGCTCGGATACGACACGAGCGAGCGATGCCCCTCGTGGTCATACGCGCGCACCCCGAAGAACCAGTTGTCCTTCGATAAAGGCACCGTCCCCTCGGTCACATTACCGACATCCTCGACATGCTCCCACTGAGCAGCGCTCGTCTCGCGCCAAACGATCTCGTACCCCGCGACATCCGACTCGGGCGACGCATCCCAGCGCAGCGTCGTGTCATTCGTCAACTCCGCAACGATCACACGCGTGTTCTCCGGCGCTGAAGGCGCATTCGCCAGATGCACAAGCGTCAACGCGTTGAGCCGCGTCACATCCGCCAAATAGTTTTCGTCGACATACTCGGGCAGATCACCAAACTGCTTCCCATCCTCGATCCGCACATCCTGGTGCTGATGGTCATAGTTCTCATAGGTCTCACAAAACCGGATCGCCGCGAACCCGAGCTCATTGAACGGCGTGTGATCCCCCCCACGCAAAAACCGATCCGGTCGATGAATCAACCGTGGCTGCACCGTCGTCTTGTGCAAGTCCGCTACATCCGCGATGTACCGCGCGAGCTGACGAGAGATCGAATCCGACTCGGTACCGTACAACCGCTTCCACCGCACCGCATTGCCAATCTCGGACTCATCCATCGTGATCATCCGTCGCGGGCAACCCCTCCGAGAACACCCGGATCTCCTTCGACCCGTCCTGCCCCTCGAGCACACCCGTCGGGTCCCCAACCCGTGTCGTTGTTCAGGACCGCCACGATGTTCTTGCCCGCGTCGAGCGCATCCTGCGCGTGCAGGCCGTGCCCCGAAGAGCCCCTGTTCCTCGCCCGATGTCGCCATCAGCACCACCGTCGCATCGAGCGGCTCCTTTGCAAGCACCCGCGCCAACTCGATCATCAACGCCACACCCGACGCATCATCGTTCGCGCCCGGCGCATCGGACTCCGCATCCAGCGCCCCGCTCGCACGCGAATCGAGGTGCCCGAGCACATAGTACAAACGATCCCGTGACGCAGGATCACTCCCCGGGATCTCACAGATCACATTGACGACTTCAACTTCACGCGGGATCCGCCGCCCGTCGGGCTGCACCGTGTGCGCGTCGAAGTACACACGCGGCGTCGCATCACCGGCCTTCCCATGCCCCTCGATGTTCCGCTCGAACTGTGCCTTCACCCATCGCCGCGCCGCACCGATCCCACGCGTGTCGGACTCCGTATCGCTCAGCGTATGCCGCGTCCCAAACCCCGCGAGCGTATCGACATACATCCGCAGGTTCGCCGGGTCCACCGCGTCCATCACGCGATCGGGCATATCCATCAGCTCGCGCTCAATCACACGCCCTCCCGAGGTGCCCATCCCGAGTTCCTTCGCCGTACT
>CBDDIA010000033.1:0-122976 GCA_965228685.1 Phycisphaerales bacterium | reverse complement strand
ACGCGAGGCGCTGGACATGCGTGTCCACGACGAACCCCATGTTGATCCCGAACGCGTTCCCGAGCACGACATTTGCCGTCTTGCGTGCGACGCCGCGGAGGGTGAGCAGGTCCTCCATCGTGCCGGGCACCTCCCCGTCGTAGTGCTCGACGACACGGGTCATTGCCTCGTAGATCGACTTGGCTTTGCTCCGATACAACCCGATCGTCTTGATGTACGGCTCGATCTCCTCGGGCGACGCGTCCGCGTATGCCTTGGGGGTTGTGAAGGCCTTGAAGAGCTCGGGGGTCGCCTTGTTCACGCCCGCGTCCGTCGATTGGGCGGACAGGATCGTCGCGATCAGGAGTTCATGGGGGTTGGAGTGTGTGAGCTCGCAGTACGCGTCGGGGTAGTGCTCCTGGAGCGCGTCCGCGATCCGCTTGGCGCGTCGTTTCTCCGCCGGCGTCGCGGATGGGAGCGCGAACGGGATGTCCCGAAGCCCGCGCGGGTTGTCCTTGCCCTTGGAATGGGTCTGGGTGCTCATGGGGTACTGTACACGCGCGGGATCGCGGAGGTGCCTGCTGACATCACATGAGAAAGCCCCGACGAAACCGCCGGGGCTTGTGGTGGTTGGGAACGATCCCGCTGCGATTCGAACGCAGAACCTTTGGCTTCGGAGGCCAACGCTCTATCCAATTGAGCTACGGGACCCGCAAGTGATCGATCCCGGGCGTGCCCGCGATCAGCACTGAGTCTACGATCGCGCTCAACGCATGGCAACGCCCCGAACACAAATCCCGAACACTTCGACCCTCGCAAGCCCAACCCCTCTGCTCGCGGTGCTCGCCCTGACCTTCCTCGGGTCGTTGGGCACGGGCGCCGTCACCAACGGGTTCTCGTTCATCGCGACGGAGGGGCTCGGGTACGCACGCACGATGAACCTGCTGCTCGCGCTGGTGCTCGGGGTGTCCTACATCGTGGGGGCGCTCGCTTCGGGCCCGATCGTGCGCAAGCTCTCGGATCGCGGGACGCGATTGACGCCGCGTGGGGTGCTGATCATCGTGCTCGTGCTCATCGGATCCGCGTGCCAGCTCCCGCTGATCGCCAAGCTCGTCGCGCCGGACATGATCGAGATCGCGCTGTGGGCGCTCATCATCATCTTCTCCCCCATGACGGGGATCCTCTGGCCGATCGTTGAGGGGTACCTCTCCGGCGGGCGGCGCGGGGCGCGTCTCCGCACAGCGCTGGGTCGATTCAACATCGTCTGGTCCAGCGCCCTCGTCCTCTCGTTCTGGGCGATGGCGCCCCTGCTTGAGAACCAGCCCTTCCTCATCCTCTCCCTGCTCGGGTGCTTCCAGTTCCTGATGCTCGGGGTGCTCGTGTGGTTCCCGTCGTACCCGCCGCGTCATCTCGATGATGATGACGAGCGTGCCCCCGACTCGTACAAGCCCCTGCTGACGATCTTCCGGGTGCTGTTGATCGCGTCGTACATCGTGCTTTCTGCGCTCTCGCCGTTGCTTCCGATTGTCGAAGACAAGCTCGGCGTGGATGTGCACTGGAAGACCCCCATCGCGAGCGTGTGGCTGTCCTCGCGCGTGTGCATGTTCTTCCTCTTCGAACGCTGGCACGGGTGGCACGGGCGCTGGTGGGCACCCTGGACGGGGATGGGTCTCATGCTCGTCGGGTTCGCGGGGTGTGTCGCATCGCCCGTGTTCGGATCGATGGGGCTCGGGGTGCTCATCGTGGGGCTCGTCATTGTGGGGATGGGGATCGCGATCACCTATTACGGCGCGCTGTATTACGCGATGGCTATCGGCAACGCGGAGGTCGACGCGGGCGGCAAGCACGAAGCGATGATCGGCGTCGGGTACACCCTCGGACCGATCTGCGGGCTCGGCGGGATCGGGCTCAGCGCGGGCAACGATGACGCGTTCCGGTTCTGGGTCATCGCACTGATCACCCTGTGCGTCGCCGGGGCGGTTGGGCTGGGGTGGCACCTGCTGCGCCGCGATCGGAAACGACGCACCCCGATCGCACCCTCGCCGCATTGATTCTGGTGGGTTCTTTGGTGCAGGTTTGCACCCGGAAACTTGCAAGAACCGAACAAAAACACCCCCGCTGCCCCCTATACTGCGGTTGAACCAGTCAAGGGCGTCCGCCCCGCTGGTGTTGTTGTGAACCGAGATCCCGGATCACGACGCGCATTGCATCCATTCGTGCAGATACACAACGGGAACCCGCACATGACGCAGGCCACGATCCAAAGCGAGCAGACGAACATGAACACCGCGAAAGCAGATTCGCCGTCCGGGTACATCGCGCCATCCGCGAAGAACGCCCGCGAGCTCCCCAAGCAGGTCCTCCTCAAGTGGCTCTACGACATGCAGCTCATCCGTGAGTTCGAGAACCGCACCATGCAGGCCTACCAGCAGGCGAAGATCGGCGGGTTCTGTCACATCTACACCGGGCAGGAAGCCGTCGCTGTCGGGACCATCGGGTGCGTCAACTTCGACGACCCCGTTATCACCGCGTACCGCGATCACGGGCACGCGCTCGCCCGAGGCATGACCCCAGAGGCCTGCATGGCCGAGATGTTCGGGAAGATCACCGGGTGCGCCAAGGGCAAGGGCGGATCGATGCACATGTTCGATCGCCCCAACTGGCTCTTCGGCGGGCACGGGATCGTCTCCGCCCAGACCCCCATGGGCGCCGGGTTCGCGTTCGCGACCAAGTACGAGCACGAAGTGCTCGGCAAGACCCTAGAAGGCGGCAAGGCGAAGAAGAAGGTCACCCTCTGCTACATGGGCGACGGCGCACTCGATCAGGGCGCGTTCCACGAAGCCCAGAACATCGCGTCGCTCTGGGGTCTCCCCGTCATCTACATCCTCGAGAACAACTCGTACTCGATGGGCACCGCGATCCATCGCCACACCGCGAACCACGAGAACCTGATCGATCGTGCCAAGGGGTACGGGATGATCGGCGTCAAGATCGACGGGCTCGACATCATGAACATCTACAACGAGTTCAAGCCCATCGTCGATCAGTGCCGTGAGGAATCGCGCCCTGCGTTCATCGATCTCAAGACCTACCGATACCAGGGGCACTCGATGTCCGACCCGCAGAAGTACCGCACCAAGGACGAGGTCGATCAGTACAAGGACAAGGACTCGATCGCCAAGCTCGTCTCCGATCTCATGGAAATGGGACACCTGAGCGAGGACGATTGGAAGTCCATGCAGAAGGACATCCGCGAGACGGTGCTCGCCTCGATCGACGCTGCTGAGAACGCGCCGGTCCCCGAGGACTACGAGCTGTTCACGGATGTCTACGCGAACCCCGAAAAGAACCTCTCCCCCACGGCTGACTACAGCCATGGGACGAAGAACCCGTTGATGTGATTGATACGCCCGGACCACATACGGCAGAGTTCGTATCAATCACAGATGTACTCCTGCTCATCGCAGGCATCATCCTGCTCATCATCGCACCACTCACCGCACTCATCATCTGGGCCATCAAACGGGCAAAGCATTTGCCCGAGAATGAAAGCAATAGCAATGACCACCCTCCCCATGATTGAGACCGACATCCACCCCGCCATCGTGGACAACCCCGCGCTCCCCGACTTTGTCGCGGAGCACGAGCTCCCCTCCCGCGACGGCGATCGCGTCATCCAGTTCCGCGAGGCGCTGCGTGAGGCGATGTCCGAAGAGATGCGCCGCGACAAGCGGGTGTTCCTCCTCGGCGAAGAGGTTGCGGAGTACAACGGCGCGTACAAGGTCTCGCAGGGGATGCTCGATGAGTTCGGGCCCGAGCGAATCGTCGACACCCCGATCTCCGAGAACGGGTTCGCAGGGATGGCGATCGCATCCGCGATGATGGGTCTGCGCCCGATCGTGGAGTTCATGAGCTGGTCGTTCAGCTTTGTGGCTGCGGACCCGATCCTCAACAACGCGCCCAAGATGCTCTACATGTCCGGCGGACAGTTCGGGTGCCCGATCGTCTTCCGAGGCAACGACGGCGCGGGCGGGCAGCTCGCATCCACCCACTCGTGGTGTGTCGAAGCGCTCTACGCGAATGTCCCGGGGCTCAAGATGGCGATCCCGTCGAACCCCTACGACGCCAAGGGGCTGCTCAAAACCGCGATCCTTGACCCTGATCCCGTCTTCTTCCTCGAGTCCGAGCGCATGCTCGGCGACAAAGCCCATGTCCCCGAGGAGGAGTACTACATCCCCTTCGGGCGTGCCCGTGTCGCACGCGAGGGCGACGCGATCACCCTCGTGAGCTTTGGTCGCCCGGTGAACTTCTGCCTCGAAGCCGCTGAAAAGCTGGCTGAGGAGGGCATCGATGTCGAGGTCCTCGACATGCGGACGATCCGCCCGCTGGACATCGACTCGATCATCGCGAGTGTGAAGAAGACCAACCAGGTCCTCGTCGTCGATCAGTCCTGGCCGTTCGCGTCGATCGCCTCCGAGGTGGTGACCCAGATCTGCGAGCGCTGCTTCGATTGGCTCGACGCCCCGCCGCAGCGCCTGAATACCGAGGATGTCCCGACGCCCTACGCGAAGGGTCTGGAGTACAACTACCTCCCCAACCCCGATCGCATCTACGCCGCGGTCAAGGCGATGGTAAACGCGTAACAATCGCATGCAGGTGATCAGCGATCCCCAGCTCGCACACAACGGCGTGCTCTTCGCGATCGACAGCGAGGGGCGCGATCTCGCAGACCCTTACACCCCGTCCGAGATGAGTGGATGGTCGTGGCGCCACCTGGCGCAGACGAGCACCGAGGCGCGAGCGTGGGTCCTGCACAAGTCGGGCATCCCCATCGGGGAAGCGAAGGCAATGATCGCGGATCACGCGCGCCCGCGCTGCACACAAACTGATCAGGGGTTGTTGTTCATTGGGCGGGGCGTCAACCTCGACCCCGCGAGCGTCCCCGAGGATGTCAAGTCCATCCGCGTCTGGGTCGACCAGACAGGGATCGTGACGGTGGTGAAGCGCCGGATGCGCTCCGCGGAGAGCATCGCCCAGAAGTTCGGGACTGAGGAAGCGCCGCAATCACCCGCGGAGGTGCTGATCCAGCTCTTCGCACAGATGATGCAGTTCATCGCGCCCGTGGTGCAAGAGCTCGGCGACCAGCTCGACGAGATCCAGGACACCGTGATCGACGAGAACGCACCCACCGCAGAGATCTCGGATCTCTCGCCCCTGCGCCTGCGTGCGGTGAGTTTGCACCGGTACCTCGCGCCCATGTACGATGCCGCGATCACCATGTGCAACGCGCCCCAGCTCACCAACTCCAATGCACTCAAAGCGGAAGCGAACCTGATCAAGGACCAGCTCGGGCGGATCGTCGAAGAACTCGCAGCCATCGACTCGCGTGCGTCCGTCACCCGAGACGAGATCATCTCACAGCGCTCCGACCAGCTCAACCAGAGGGTGTATGTGCTCACGGTGCTCGCGGGGGTCTGCCTGCCGCTGAGCGTGCTCACGGGCATGCTGGGCATGAATGTGGGCGGCATCCCGCTCGGGGGAGATCATGGCTTCCTGATCACGACCCTGAGCATGCTGACGCTGTCGGCTGTCACGCTCGGCGTGCTCCGTCTCATCAAATGGATCTGATCTGAGTGTGACACGATCACTCAACCGTCGGCGATGCGATCAGTTCTGGCTCGGCGCCGGTTCGCACCAACCAGATACGATACTCCCCAGTTCGCAGCGACACAGACGCATTGCGCTGATTGGGCTGCACCACGACGACATCGCTTGGGATCGCATCCATCGCCTCTCCGGCACGAGTAACGACAATCACCGCGTTCTCTCGAATCTCGCTCGCCGTGAGATCAATCACGACTTGCTCCCGATCACTCGCCCGGAACACCCAGCCCGGGCGTCCCGCGACCGGAGCGGTGTTCGGGTGCAATAGTTCGATGTCATACTCTTCCGGCTTGGCGGACCACAGCCCGTCCTTATCACGCAGCACAAACGCATCGCCGCTTTGGTACCCCACGATGCCCGCCTTATCCTTTGCACCGGTTGATCTCGGGTAGTAGCTCGTCTGGCTCACGGTGAGCGGATCGATGCCTGTCGCTTCGCGCAGGCGTGCGGCCAGCCAGCGAACCTGTACACCATCGAAGTCAATCGGCGACTCAGTCAGGTGTGAGTATCCGCAGTAGACGAACACACGAGCATCGGGATCCGCGGTGAGTACCGCCGCGAGCTGCTCGCTCTGGCTCGTTTCCCGGCGGTTAATGCTCGCTGCGGGCGATTCCTCACCGGGTGGTCTCCGATCAAGCGTCTCGTACGCAACCAGCTCAAACCCAAGCTCGACCGCTTCGCGCACAAGCTCGGCAAAGAACGGATCTGAGATGTAATGCCCGGTATCAAGCGTCGCGTACCCGAGAAGCTCTGCGTTGACCGCAAAGCCCTCATCTTTCGAGTTGGCGAACGCCTCACACGCGAGATGGGTGAAGCCCGCGTCACGCAGCGGCCTAAGCATGCGTCGTGCGAACTCTCGGTGCATCCCCACATGGTGCGCTTCGTTGAGCATCACGACCCGTCGCCCCGTGGCCGCCCGCACGATCTCCTGGATCGCCGGCTGAGCCTCGAGCCCATCGGGAACGACCGGGAACTGCCCTGTACCTCCCATCACCTCCAAAGCCAGATCGTGCATGCCCAACCCCGCAGCCTGGCTCGCCACCATCTGACTCAGAATATCCCATGCCTCCGCGTCCCTCTGAGCCTCGGCGACCGCGTTCAACGCCCGGATCGCATCAGCATAGCCACGGCGGAGATCGCCGCTAGTGAATGCCGCATCGATCGTGTTGATCAACTGGTTCGCCAATCCGAAAGACTCCTGCTGGGACTCGATCGATTGGGCCTGCGAGACACCGGCGGCACCCCAGATCCCCATACCCAGTACCATCCTTCGAAGGAACCCCATACTTTTGCCTTGTCGTTTGCCCATGTTCTCGGGACCTCCATACTGCCCGATCGCATGCGGGCCAAGCAGCCACAAAGATGCCGCCTAAGACCCGCTCTGTCGTGTTCTGGGGCTTTTTCTGGGGTGGGATTTCAGCTTGTCTCATCGTGCATAGCGTGACGAGCACCCGCCCGATGCGCTATGATGTGCTACGCAAGTAGATTCGTGGCCTCGAGCCACTTTTTCACCCACGACCTCTCGCCGGAGCCGTCGCATGTCAATCAGCATCACCATGCCCCGCCTCTCTGACACCATGGAACAGGGCACCGTAGTCAAGTGGCATGTCAGCAAGGGCGACTCCGTCTCGCCCGGAGATGTCATCGCGGACATCGAGACCGACAAGGCAACGATGGAGCTCGAAGCGTTCGACGAGGGCACCGTCGCGGTGCTCGCGATCAAGGAAGGGCAGACGATCAATGTCGGCGAGACCATTGTCGTCCTCGCGGAAGAGGGCGAGGATGTGGAAGCCGCGGCCAAGTCGCTCAGCGCATCCTCCGGCGCGTCTGCGCCCGCGAGCGCCCAGAACGGTGGATCGGATACGCCCGCACCCAGCGCCACCGCAGTCGCTGAGCCCCCGGCGCCCGCACCCACGACGAGCTCGACCGATCGCGTGTTTGCCTCTCCGCTCGCACGCAAGATCGCGGAAGAGCACAACATCAACCTCGGGTCGATCTCTGGGACCGGTCCCTCCGGGCGGATTGTGAAAAAGGATGTCGAGTCCGCGATCGCCAACGGCACCACCAGCGCCCCCGCACCGGCACAAGCGCACGCGGCTCCCGCGCCGATCCAGATGCCCGCGGTTGGCGCGGCCCTTGAGTCACGCAATGTTGCGCTCAACAACATGCGTGCCACCATCGCCAAGCGCCTCGTGGAATCCAAGACCACCATCCCCCACTACCAGGTCACCATGTCCGCGCGGATGGACTCGCTGCTCGCGCTGCGTGAAGAGCTCAACGAGCAGCTCAGCACCCAGGGCGTGAAGCTCTCCGTGAACGACTTCCTCGTTCGTGCGTGCGCTATCGCGATGCACCAGCACCCGTTCATCAACTCGTCGTGGAACCCGCAGGGCCCATCCATTGATCTGCACGGGCATGTGAACATCGGTGTCGCCGTCGCACTTCCCGAAGAGAAGGGCGGCGGGCTCGTCGTCGCGACGATCAACAACGCGGACCAGATCGGGCTGCGTCAGATCTCCGCGGAGACCAAGCGCCTCGCGAAGAAGGCCCGCGACAAGGGCCTGAGCCCGCAGGAGCTCTCGGGTTCGACCTTCACGATCTCGAACCTCGGGATGTTCGGCGTCGATCACTTCACCGCGATCGTCAACCCGCCAAACGCCGCGATCCTCGCGGTCGGACGCTCGATCGAGAAGCCCTTCGTCGAGTACGACGAGGACGGCACGCCCGAGCTCGTCATCGGACACGAGATGTCCATGACGATCTCGTCTGACCATCGCATCATCGACGGCGCGATGGCGGCTGCGTACCTCAACACCGTCAAGCAGCTGCTCGAATCGCCCGCGTCGCTGCTCGTCTAACTCAAGGACTGTTCATGTCGCGCCGCGACGAGGACAACACGCCGCAGTTTTTCATCGGGCCCGAGACCCACTCGGACCCGGGCGCGTTGATGGACGACGCACGCCAACGCGTGCGAGACGAGGACGATCGCAACAAGGAATCGTCCAGGCTCGCTCGCCGTTTGCTCATCGCATTCATCTTGATTGTCCTGCTGGGTGTGGGATTCTACATCGTGCTCCCGTATTTCGGGCTCCGTCTGCCACCGTTTGTCCCGATCCTCTGCTTCGGCGCGATCGCGGTCGGTGCGCTCCTCAACACGGGCGAGACGCCCTACGAGCGTTCACCGCAAGATGACGAGCACGGGTGCACCGGCGAGGGCGGGTGCGCCGTGGGCATGTGCTCCGGCCCGCGCCCGCTGCGAATGTTCAAGGACGATCGGAAGAAGAGCTAACCCATGTCGCTGCGACTCGAGTTCGTGCTGGTGCTCCTGGGCGGGCTGCTCCTCGCGTGCGTCGCGGGATATGTCAACACCATGATGCTCCTGCTCGGTGCGCCGCCCGTGACCCACCTCACCGGATCGATCAGCCGACTCAGCGCCGACATCGGGCACCTCAACTTCGAAGACGCCAAGGTCGTCGGAACGCTCGTCGTGTCATTCCTCTTGGGCGCGATGCTCGCGGGGGTGCTCCTGCACTCGTCCAACCTGCGCCTCGGACGCCGGTACGGGGTCGCGATCATCATCGAGAGCCTGATCCTGTTCATCGCCGCGATGCTCATCCCGCACTCGCTGATGGGTGCCGCGAGCTGCGCCGCGGCGGGCGCGGGGCTACAGAACGCGATGGCGGCTTCGTACCGGAACATGATCATCCGCACCACGCACATGACGGGCATCCTCACCGACCTGGGGTTCCTGCTCGGGCAGACCCTCAAGGGGCAGCGCCGGCGCGGGCGTCAGGTGCTCATGCTCAGTTCGCTGCTCATCGCGTTCCTCTTTGGGGGCGTGCTCGGTGCCATCGTCGGCGCGGACGACCCGCGGCAAGGGCTCCTGATCCCCTCCACCCTGCTCGCGTTAATGGGGCTTGCGTACTTCGTGCTTCGTCGGCTCCGATGGTTCCGCGCCGATCCCTGATCGCCTAGCGCCCCACGATCGCCAGGATGATGATCCCGATCCCGATCGCCGTCGCAACAAGCCCGATCACTACGATCATCAGCACCACCTCGATCCGGTGCAACCGCCCGCGCACGACAACATCCGCGCCCGGGTCGAGCGGGCGCAATCGCACCCGCACATCGAAGGCCATCTCGAACCCGCACTCGGGGCAGGTGATCGCGAGCTCGTCACTCAGGGGCACACGCCCAAGGTCGTACGCGCATCGCATGCACGCGTACTCACCCTCGCGCTGGGCCTGCACGATCACCTCGCGAAGTGACCCGTTCATCGCAGGACCCGCTCGCGCTTCTTAAAGTCTTTGGGGAAGAGCGTGCGGATTGGCGCGATGATGGCGCACACGATCATGAGCAACGCGAAGAGCCCGAGGAGCGCCGCGCTCGCGTACCCGAAGAGCATGTACTGGTACATGCCTGACTCCCGGCGATACCCATAATCAGTCCCGCCCTGATGCTTCTCAAGCAGGGTCACCCGGAACCCCTCGCCGTACTGGAACATTGCGTACCCGATCGCGATCGCCCCGCCCGCAACGATGAGCATGCAGAAAGAGGTCAACAACGCCTGCCCCTTGGACTCGCAGGGCTCGAACATAGCGCCGATGAATCCCATCGGGGTGTTCACGCGTTACTCCTTGCCAGAGCGCCGTCGCTTGAGCTCTGCGTCGATGAACGCATCGAGATCGCCGCGATCGAGGACATTGCTCGGGTTCGCTTCGACACTGGTGCGATGGTCCTTCACGCGGTTGTCGTAGAGGACATAACTGCGGATCTGCGCGCCCCAACCGCGATGCTCGATCTTGCCGCCCGCGGCTTCCGTGATCTCGCGCTCGCGTTCCTCTTCCGCCATCTGCTCGAGCTTGGCCTGGAGGATCGACAGCGCCTGCTTACGGTTCTGAGGCATTTCCTTGTAGGTGCTGGAAACGACCTGAATACCCGTGGGTTTGTGGGTAATGCGAACCGCGGTCGCAACCTTGTTCACATTCTGCCCACCCGGGCCGCTCGAGCGTGCGAAGACCACGATGTCCAGGTCGCGATCCGGGATCTCGACATCCACCTCTTCGAACTCGGGGATGACATCCACGGTCGCAAAGCTCGTCTGGCGCTTGCCCTGCGCATTGAACGGCGACACACGCGCCAAACGGTGCGTTCCGCGTTCACAGCTGAGCATCCCAAACGCGAACGGGCCCTTTACATGCAGGGTCACCGAATCGAGCCCAACCTCGGACGCGTGGGATTTTTCGACCTCATCGAGCTTCCACCCCTGCTTCTCGCAGTAGTAGAGGTACATGCGGAAGAGCATCTCGCACCAGTCGTTGGCTTCCGTCCCGCCGTCGCCCGCGGAGATCGTGAGGAAGCAATCACGGTGATCGTGCTTGCCGCCCAGGAGCGACTGGATCTCGATCTTCTCCATCTTGCCGATGAGCTCAAAGAGCGTCTCGTCCGCCTCGACGAGGAGATCGTTGTCGCCCTCCTCGCGGTACATCTCGTACGCGAGCTTCGCGTTATCGAACTCTTCCGTAACTTTGTAGATGGGCTCGGTCTGGGCCTTGATGAGCTTGAGTTCCGCGACAATCTCTTTGGCGCGGGTCTGGTTGTCCCAGAAATCCGCCTGACCCATCTGGTCCTCGAGCTCGCTCAATCGTTGTCGTTTGTTTTCATAGTCAAAGAGAGTCACGGATCGTTACAATCCGCGCCTCTAAGTCGCTGATCACATTGTGATGCGCTTCAAGTTTCATGGTCGCTCCTGGCATCTTGCCGTACGAATCAGGGTGAACTTTAGCATCCAACCCGCGTCGTTGCCGTACACTAGGGGCATGTTTCCATCGATCCTCAGCGCATTGCCCCTGATGCTCCAGGAGACCCCCGACGAGGGTCGGCGAGAGCTCTACCGCCAGTGGTCCGCGCTGATGATGGTCATGATCCTGCTCTGCGTCATCGTCATCACCGGGGTCGCGTTCCTCATCGCCCGCAGGCGTGCCCGCAGACGCATGAGCGAAGTGCCCAAGAGGAAACCCGGCGCCCCGATCGCCGACGCATGGGCCGAGGCCGGCCGACGCATGGACGACTCGATCATCGAGATCAAGGACGACTGACCCCCGTCCTCAAAGTCACGGGAGCGAGTCCAACCATTCCTGCGCCCTGGATTCACCCAGACCCGACGCCTGGGTTGCCCATTCGATCGCCTCGTCCGTTCGCCCCGCCCGGTGCAACCACAGCGCCGCTTCGAATCGAAGCGCCCCGTTCGTCGGCTGCCGATCCGCGGCGTCCATCACGCGCGACGCGGCATCATCGAACCGCCCCAACGATCCAAGACACTCCGCGAGCAAAGTCACGGCTTCCGGGTTCATCGCCTGCTCCATCGGGAGGGCTTGGAGCAAACCGATCGCGTCCTCCGTCTCACGCAAGCGCTTGAGCGCTCGCGCCTCGATCAGGATCAATCCCAGACTGTTGGGCTCGATCTCCCGAGCCTTGCGGATCTGCTCGAGCGCGATCGTCGCCTTGTTCTCCCGCATCGCGATCTCAGCGCGCATCGCGAAGATCCGCGCGTCGCTCGGGTTCATCTTGCCCGCGATCGCGAGACTCGCCTTTGCTTCATCGAGCTTGTTGAGTTTCTGCTGGATCGCGGCGAGGTACAGCGGCGTCTCCGGATTGCTTGGGTCCAGACGCATCGCCGCGTTGTAGTGCCCTGCCGCGATCTCCGGGTTCCCGATGGTGTTGGCAATCGTGCCCGCGGTGAAGTGCGCGTTCCACGATTCAGGACCGATTTCGATCCCCGCGAGGTACTGGTCGTACGCGGGCGCGGGCTGATTGGTCAGCAGGTACAGGTCCCCGAGCGCAAAGCGCAGCTCCTGATCCGACGGGTAACTCACGACGGCCGATTCCAGAACCCGCTGCGCCGAGCTGAAGTCCTCCTCGCGGACATACACCTGCACCGCGCCCAGGATCTCCTCGATGGATCCCGTCTGCGCCATCCCCGTGCCCGGGCGGTCCGGATCGTCGGCCGTGGTCTCGGGGATGGGTTCCTGCATGATCGACCAGACGGCATACCCCGCGACACCCAGCCCCGCGAGCGCCAGGATCCCGAGGATCACCCCCGTCATGCGGGCGCTCCCGTTCCGGGATCGGGATCGAATGCACGCTTTCTGGGTCTTTGAGGGGTATCGCATATGCACACCATATCGTCCACGCGTACACTCAGAAACCAAGGAAGTGACGCAATTCTCCCGTTTACGCGGGTTCACGCAGGGAACGAACCACGATGACCACGGACGCGACCATGCCCCCCATGAGCAAGGCCTACAACCCGGCCGACCACGAATCACGCATCTGGCAGAAATGGGTCGAGGCGAGCGCCTTCTCCGCAGACCCCCAGCGCGTCCTCGACGGCAAAGCACCCGCGTACTCCGTCCTGATCCCGCCTCCCAATGTCACGGCTGCCCTCCACCTCGGGCACGCGCTCAACAACTCCATCCAGGACATCCTCGTCCGCGCCCATCGCATGAAGGGGTACGAGACCCTCTGGATGCCCGGCACCGATCACGCGGGGATCGCGACCCAGACCATGGTCGACAAGCGCCTCAAGGAGCAGGGCAAGGACGGCATCGCCGAGTACAAGAAGAAGGAACTCGCGGGAGAGAACGGTCGTGAGGAGTTCATCAAGCTCGTCCAGGAGTTCAAGGACGAGTTCGAAGCCCGCATCACCCACCAGCTCCAGACCATGGGGTGCTCGTGCGATTGGGAACGCCAGCGTTTCACGATGGATGACATCTGCGCCCGGGCTGTGCGCGAGGCCTTCTTCCAGCTCTTCAAGGACGGGCTCATCTATCGCGGCAAGCGCCTCGTGAACTGGGACCCCGTCACCCAGACCGCGCTGGCTGACGACGAGGTCGAGATGGAGGAAGTGGACGGTCACTTCTACTACCTCCGCTACCCGCTGGTGAAGGAGATCGAAGGCGACCCCACCATCCCCGTCACCTGGGGCGAGCTCGCTGCGCGTGGGTACCCCGACGCGGAAAACCACCCCGACGACGAGCAGGCGTGGATCACCGTCGCGACGACCCGCCCCGAGACCTACATGGGCGATACGGCCGTGGCCGTCAACCCCAAGGACCCCCGCGCCGGCGCGGTGCGTGGGCTGCATGTCATGCTGCCCATTGTCGGACGCGTCATCCCCATCATCGAGGATGATTATGTGGTCCTGCCCGTCAAGTACGGCGGCGAGCCCGGCGACGCGAAGGCCGAGATGTCCACCGGGTTCCTCAAGGTCACCCCGGCGCACGACCCCAACGACTACATGATCGGGCAGCGCCACAATCTCGACACGATCAACATCATGGCCCCCGATGCGTCGATCTCCGATCAGCACGGGTGGGATCGCGCAGAGCGCGGCGAGGACGGGCACATCTTCATCGGCAAGTCCCGTGAGGACGCCCGCGCCCTCGTGATCAAAGAGTTCAACGCCCGCTCCGTCGCGGAAGGGTCCGAGGGATCACTCCTCGAGAAGATGGTCCCCCACCGCCACTCCGTCGGGCACTCGTACCGCTCCCATGTGCCCGTGGAGCCCTACCTGAGTGATCAGTGGTACTGCAAGGTCACGGACGACAAGCTCCGTGGCAATGCCCAGCGCGCCCTTAAACCCGAGCAGCGCACCGAACAGTCCATCAAGGACTGGCCCGAGTCACGCCCCAAGATGCACACCAACGGGTCAAACGACGGCACCATGTCGTTCTACCCGTCGCGCTATGCCAAGACCTACGAGACCTGGCATGACAACCTGCGCGACTGGTGCATTAGCCGCCAGCTCTGGTGGGGGCATCGGATTCCGGTTTGGAGCCGCAAGATCACAAGTTCTGGCGAGCACCAGTTCCTAGAAGATAATGCAGACAAGTATCCGGCTCTGATTGAACAGAATGGTCAGCAGTTCGCTGGCACCTACTTCGTTGATACAGATGGAACACTCACTGAGTGCCTCTGCATTGCTGAAGATCTCAATGCGGAAAATGAAGCATTCTTCAACGAGCTTGGCTTTCAGCAAGACCCCGATGTCCTCGACACCTGGTTCTCCAGCGCCCTCTGGCCGCTGAGCACGATGGGTTGGCCGGACGCATCGGCCGCCAAGGACTCCTCCGGGATCGAAGACTTCGAGTCACTCCTCGCCGCGTTCAACCCGACGAGCGTGCTGACCACCGCCCGTGAGATCATCACGCTCTGGGTCTCGCGCATGACCATGTTCAACCGGTACTTCCTCGGCGAGGAACACGCGGGCAAGGCACCCTTCAAGGATGTCTTCATCCACGCGATGATTCAGGACGGCGAGGGTCGCAAGATGTCCAAGACCCTGGGCAACGGCGTGGACCCACTCGACATCATCGACTCGCACGGCGCCGACGCCATGCGATTCACGCTGTGCCAGATGACGACGCAGACGCAGGATGTCCGCATGCCCGTTGAGCTCGACGAATCGACCGGCAAGAACACCTCGCCCAAGTTCGACCTCGGGCGCAACCTGTGCAACAAGCTCTGGAACGCGTCGAAGTTCGCGCTGGGCATGTTCGAGAAAGCCGAGCTAAAGGCGGGCATCCCCATCAACCCCGAGGAGCTCTCGCTCATCGATCGGTGGATGCTTTCTCGCGTCACGCACGCGACAAACAAGGTGAATACCGCCCTCCGCAACTACATGTTCAAGGACTACGCGGACGCGATCTACGACCTGTTCTGGCGTGATTTCTGCGACTGGTACCTCGAATCGATCAAGCCCACCATCACCGACTCGCCCACGCAGGCCGCGGTTCTGCGCAATGTGATCGACGCGATCCTGCGCCTCATGCACCCCGTGATGCCGTTCATCACGGAGACGCTCTTCGAGCGCTTCGAGGCGCTGCCCATGCGGGAGATCGAGGGGTTCACCTTCGAGGCTACGCCGAGCACCTCGACTCTCTGCCAATCCGGTTGGCCAACGCTCAACGACGAGCTGCGTGACGAGGTCGCGGAGGAAGCGTACGAGCGCGTCCGCTCGCTCGTCACCGCGATCCGCGAGGTCCGCGCGACCAATCAGGTCAAGCCCAAGCGCCTGATCACCCTCCATGTCAACGGCCCGCTCGCCGACGACATCATGCGCTGGTCCCCGCTCGTCGAGACCCTCGCGGGTGTCGACACGATCAGCGCCGACGACCCCGAGGGTCAGTCCGCGTCGTTCACCTTCGAAGGCGACGAGTACCGTCTGTCCAACCTCGCCGACGCGCTCGACGCGGGCGCGGAGCGTGATCGACTCGAAAAGGAACTCGCAACGATCGAGAAGAGCATTGCAGGCATCAACGGGCGACTCTCCAACCCCGGGTATGTCGACAAGGCACCCGCGCACCTGGTGCAGCAGACCCGCGATCAGCTCGCCCAGCTCGAGAAGGACCAGGCCGCGACCAAGGCGGCGCTGGACAAGCTCGGGTGATCCGCTCGCTCGCGATTGCCGCGGCACTCTTGCCACTCATCGGGTGCGACAGCGCCCCGGTGCGCGATCGTGATACCACCACCACGCACCCGACATCCGATGTCGGGCGCTTCGTCGCGGACATGCAGCCGTGGACATTCCGAGCCACACCCGGACGCGAGTACCGCACGCCCAACTCGATCATCCGCACCACGAGCACCGATCGCAAGATTCTCGAACGACTCCCGCCGTTCGTGGAGCTCTCGATCCTGCACTACCAATCCGATCTGGTGCGCCTCCCGCGCCCCAGGAAACCGATCGAAACCTACTTCTTCCAGACCCGATCGCAATGGGCATCGATGACTGAGGCCCTCATGGGTGATCGCGCCCCGATCTACCTCTCGATCGAGCGGGGCGGGTACGCGTACAACCACATCGGTGTGTTCTTCGATCTTGGACCGCGCGACTCGTTCGTCATCTGCGCCCACGAGGGATGGCACCAGTACGCCCACTCGACCTTCGAGTCTCCCATGCCCGTGTGGCTCGACGAGGGCGTCGCGTGCGTGATGGAGGGTTTCAAGTGGGACCCGCAGTTCCCCGATCACCCGAGATTTCACCCCTGGGCGAACATCGAGCGTTTCGATCAACTCCGCAGCGCCGTCTCGTCCGATTCGTTGATGCCCATCCATGCGCTCGTGAGTCTCCGCCCGCAGGACCTGATCGCACAGAGCACCAACTCGGGATCGTCCCAACCCGCTGCGCTCGTGTACTACGCCCAGGTCTGGGCGCTTATCCACTTCCTCCGCGAGGGCGAGGGCGGGGTCTACCGATCCGGGTTCGAGTCCCTCCTGCAAGACTGTGCTGCGGGAACCTTCACGCAACGACTCTCGGGTCAAGACCTGCGTCAGTTCAACACCCGCCGCACGGGTGCGCAGACGCTCCTCGCGTACATGCCCGAGGGGACTACCCTTTCGCAACTCGACGCGGAGTATCAGCGCTTCATCCGCCAGATCGTCGGCGTCGGCGGACGGAACGCGATCGTCGCGGGGCGCTCACCCATCCAATGAAAAACACCCGACATGTGTCGGGTGCTTCGTTCATGCAAGAGATGTGGATCAATCAGGCGCGACGCTTGTAGGCACGAACACCGATCACACCCGCGAGCCCGAGCATCCCCGCGAACGCGGCGCTGGGAAGTGGGACAATGTTGATGGTGTAGCTGTTGAACATGCCTGCCATCGACTGGGTGCCCCAATCCGGAGTGGCAGCATCGCCTCGGCTCAGGTGATCGACACCCGGGTCGGCACCGCCGCCGGTGGAGAAGACATCGAAATCGATCGTGTCGCCGTGCCCCAACCCGAGGGCTGCGAGTGAGACCGCGAGGATCTGGGTCCCGCTCGAGTGCATCGAATCGTCGCCGAGCACATCGCCGCCGCCGAGGTAGGTCGCGTCGGTGAGTCCCCACGCGCTCCCATCGAACGAGCGGAGCTCAGCGCCCGCGCCCGACCCGCCGTCGTCAGCCCACGATCCGATGAAGTCCGTGATCCCACGCCCCCAATCGACATTGCGTGCCCATGAACCGGGGTCCGTGGAGTTGTCACCGGCGTTACGACCGGTATCGATCCCGACGATGTACTTGCCCCAGTTCACCGCGTCAAGATCGCCGGCGGTGTTAATACTGAAGTACAGGTAGTTCGCGTCGTTCGTGACCTCAACCGATGTGATATCCAGGTGCGCAAACCCATCAAAGCTCGGCGATGCGAGATCACCGATCGCGTCGTTGTAGGTATCCGCGAGGACGCTGCCCGCGAGCAGCGACACCGAAAGCGCATAGAGTCCAAAGTGATTCATTTGTTCCTCTCCTCATCGCAAGACAATAACCTCTCCCACGAGGATGCCCGCGAAGACGGATCGTACTAGAAATTTCTTTCTTGATCAAGCCCAAAACACCCTGCTCCTGCCAAGAAACAACAGCGAAAACCACCCGTTCTGGTGTGCTGTCAGACACGAAAAAACCCACCCGGCGAACCAGGTGGGCTTGGAGATGGAGCAGGTTTGATTGATCAGCGGCGGCGACGCGCCGTGACCAGACCACCCAGACCCAGCAGCGCGAGCGAGCCCGGCGCGGGGATGATGGTGTAGCTCAGGAACTGACCCGCGCCCGACTGGTTGCCCCAGTCATCGGTCGCGAAGTCCGCACGGCTCAGGTGATCAACACCTGGATCGTTACCGCCACCGGTCGCGAACACATCGAACTCGAGGGTGTCGCCCACGCTCAGACCGAGCGACGCGAGCGAAACGGCAATGCGTTGGATGCCCGACGCGTGACCAGAATCGTCTGCGGTGATTTCAGTACCTGCTGCGTAAGTCGCGTCGGTCAGGTTCCACGCGGCGCCGTCCCACGAGCGGAGCTCGCCGCCGGCACCGGACCCGCCGTCGTCGGCCCAGGACCCGACGAAGTCGGTAATCCCACGGCCCCAATCGACATTGCGGTTCCATGAACCGGGATCGGTGGAGTTATCACCCGCGTTGCGCCCGGTGTCCATGCCGATGATGTACTTCCCCCAGTTCGTCGCATCAATATCCGCATCGACATGGATGTCGAAGTAGACAAAGCTGGCGTCGTTGGTGACTTCAACCATGGTGATGTCGAGGTGGGTGAACCCCTGGCTGTAGAAGAAGTCGTGGACATCGCCGCCGTCGAGGTGGTTGCCCGAGTTGTCCATGTACACATCAGCCGATGCTGCCCCCGCGAGCATTGCGACCAGTGCCACACTCAGTGTGCTTTTGATCATGTTCTCTTCTCCAATGTTGTCCGCTCTCAGGAGATCGACATCCACTTCGACGGCGATCGATGAAAAACGGCTCTGTTCCTGATCGAAAGCATACACGAAAGTGATTGCCGAAACAACGCTAATTCTTTCCCGACAACGCAAAAACACCCCGCTGACAGGGTGAAAATCCACGAAAGATAGGCAATGTAGCCTTACTGATTGATCGGGATTTGATCGATATCCGAGGGCACATTCAGGTATGGGAGCGTGTCTTCCACGATCCGACGCACCACCGGGCCCGCGACCCAGGACCCGAAATGGGCTCTGCGGGCGACCCGCTCAGGTCCGATATCATCGAGCACCACCAGCACCACGATCTGCGGATCACTCGCAGGGGCCGCGACGATGAAGCTCCGAGTGGTGCTGGTTCTCGAAGTACGAAAGCTTGGCCTTGGGTGCTCGGAGATCTGGGCTCGGGGGCACCATCGCGATCAGGGAGGTCCCGGACTTGCCGAACATCGTGTATCGCGGCGCGGGCAGATCCGGGTACTGGTTCTTCATGGTTTTATCCATGCGCTCCGCGACCGTGCTCATGGGCTTGATCACACGCTTGGCTGCTTCGGGCGTGAAGACCCGCTCGACGAACGCGTGGTTGCCCTGCATCCCCCGCTTCTGCTGATCCCCGACCGCGTTGAGACGGATCTGAGGCAGAGTCCCCGCGAGATCGCCCTGACGCGCAAACACGCTAAACCGCCCGCGCCATCTGGATCGGGGTAACACTCACCTCGTACCCCATGCCGACGGAAGTCTGGGTGTACTCGCTCCAGCGCTCGATCGGGGTCACGATACCCGCGGACTCGCCGCCCAATCCGATCCCGGTGCGAGACCCGAACCCGAGCGCACGCACCATCCCGTGCAGCTGCTCATGGCTCAATCGCTCGGTGGCCATATACATCCCCACATTGGACGAGTAACGCAGCACCGCATCCCAGTTGTTGAGATCGTCGTAGGTGTACACATCCTCGAGGTAGCGCCCGTACGCCGTGCGGATCCCCTTGCCCTTGATCGGGAGGATCTCGTCATCGGGGAGCAACCCCTCGGACTTGGCGAGTGTCCACGCGAAGGGCTTGAAGGTTGACCCGGGCTCGTACGCGTCTTCGAGCACCCGATTGTGTCGCAGTGAGGGCTCAGTCTGATTGAGCAGTTCCTTCTTGAACACGCGATAGCGAGGCTGATCTTCCTTCGCGGGCATCCTTGGACGCTCGGTCCCCGAGTCCGGGTCCCACCACGGGACATCGACCAGCCCGGGGATGTCGCGCAGGTGATCCGTCATCGCGAGGATCTCGCCCGTGTGGGGGTTGATGACGATCGCTCGCCCGCCTGCTGCGTCCGCCTGCTGCATCCCCCAGAGCAGGTGCTCACGCACGATGCGCTGGATCTCGATGTCGATGCTCAACCGGACATCCTGCCCTTTGGACGCGTCGATCCACGCGCCGCGTTCGATCCATAGCGCGCGCCCCTTCGCGTCGCGGACATAAGTCAGCGCCCCGTCTTCGCCCTTGAGCTGGGCATCGAAGAGCTTCTCCGCACCGAGCACGCCCGATCGCTCGGTGGCGTCGCCCGCGAAGGCCACCTTCCCGACGATCGGGCCGAGCAGGTCCGCGCTGGATTGCTCGCGCACCGGCTCGTGCTCGATGGTGATCGCGGGGAGCTTGCCCTGCGACTTGAGCTCTCGCAGTTTCTGGGCCTGTTCCTGGTTGAGCACTTCACCAAGGCGCAGGTATCGAGTCGCGATCGTCGCCCCCTCGGCGCTCTGCCCGTTTGTCGCGATCTGCTCGTTGCGGACGATCTTCTGGATGATCTCGGGCGCGAACTCGTTGGGGCTCGTCGTCATGACTCCTGAGAGTGTCACGATCACGCGATCGAGCAGGTTCGGGTCGCGCTGCATCGCGAGGCGCATCCCCTCCGGGTCGACCACGAGCGAGTACCCCATGCGGGTCGTCGCGAGCGTACGCCCGCGCCGATCGAGCAGGTCCCCGCGCGTTGCGCCAAGGGCATTCGTGCTCGTGCGCGATTCGACGAACGCCTTGAGGTCCGCGCTGGGCGCGATCTGAAGCTGGAACACGCGTGCGACGACAACCACCAACGCGACAACCACCGCGATCCGCACGAGCCACGCGATCAATGTCGCGCGAGCATCGAGAGACAACGCGGGTGTGGGGGCAACCATCAGCGCATCGCGATCACTCGGCATCGGGTCCCTTTCTGTTCAACAACTCATCCCGGGTTCAATCTTCAACGAAGACCACGCGCGTCCCATCCTCGAGGGTGAAGACGAGCGTGCCTTCGGATTCGTGCACTTCGACACCATCGTGGTGCACTGTTGGCGCGGGGTCGGGTTCGGACGCACGCTCGATCACGCGCTGGACCAACTCGACCTGCGCCGGGGTGGCCGCGGCGGGCACGAACTCGCCCTGAGCGTCCATCAGCGCATGCACGCGCTGGGGCGTGCACGAACGCACGATCAATGAGCGGATCTCGCCCGCCTGCTCGTTGGACTGCAGGGTGCGCTGACGCGCCTCGGCCATCTCGTGCACCGCCTGGAGACGGGACTGACGCACCGAGAGCACTCCGATGCCCGTCGCGCCAAAGACCAGGATGAGTGCAACAAACTTGACGAACACGGCGGGTCCCGATCGGGCAAGGGGTCATCGGATCGGGGCATCGCCCCGGGCGGGTTACTCTGCGGGGATCTTGAGGGTCATGCCCACAAAGATCGTGTCCGCGCTCTCGAGCCCGTTGAGCTTGACGATCTCGTCCGCACGCTTGGAGGTCCCGAGGAGCTTGTACGCGATCTCGCCGAGCGTGTCGCCGGACTTGACGGTGTAGACGCGATCCCCTGTACGCTTCACGGGTGCCTTCGTCCCGCGATCATCAAGCGTGATGATCTGCGCATCCTCGGGAAGCACGAGTGTCATCCCAACCTTGAGCACCAGGTCCGGGCCGAGCTTGTCCGCGTTGAGCGATTCGATCTCGGTGTATCGATCGCCGTTGCCGAGGAGACGGCGTGCGATCCCGATGAGCGTGTCGCCGGCGACAACTTTGTAGCTCTGGTACTTCTTCTCGGGCAATGGACGCACGGGCGTGTCCTGCTCGGGCTGCTTGGGCTTCCAGTTCCCCGCGACCGGGTACTCGGTATTCTTCACGGACTCACGCGCGTACTCGACCGCGTCGTCGAGGATCGAGCGTGTGTCGGCGGGGTTGGTGTTGTCGATCTGAATCGGCGTGTGGTTCTGCACCGGTGTCTGATTCGTCGCGACCTCGTTGGAGCGGGTCGGGGGTGCGACCTCGCGGAACGCGTTGTTGATGCCCTGCGACTCACGGGTACCAAGCGATGCGATCGGGGTGCGGGTCTCCTGCTCGCCCTGTGCGAGATTGTGCAGCGACATCTTGTTGGCCTGGGAGAAGTGATCGCTGACGAGCACGCCGACGACGAGCACGAGGACGAATCCGATGATGAGCGCAAGCTTGCTTTCTTTGGTCACAGCCGCTTCCTTGCCGAGTGATGCCATCGTTGAGCGTAGTGCCGAGTCCTTAGCACAACGCGTTCAGAAATCATGAAGACGATGAGCGTGCTCTCGCACACCGATCGGTTGTCCCGCGCGGGTTACTGCCCCGCCCGGATCCCGCGGAGCTTTGCAGAACGCGCCCGCGGGTTGCTCGCGATCTCGGCGTCTCCCGCCTCGATCGGTTTGCGTGTGATCGACTCGCCCCAATCGTCGCTCGTCCATTCACCCATCGCCCGTTTCACGGGGCGATCCTCGAGCGAGTGGAACGCGATGATCCCCACACGAGCGCCAGGAGCGATCCAGCTCGGGTTTCCCTCACGGCTCTTCTTGAGCGCGATCCCGATCGATCGGAGCAGCGCGTCGAGGCTGCCCAGTTCGTCGTTGACCGCGATGCGAAGGGCCTGGAAGGTCTTCGTCGCTGGATGGATGCTGCCGCGCGGGCCGGGGATCGCCGAACGCACGATCTCGGCTAGCCGATCAGTGGTTGTAATCGGTTCAACCTCTCTTGCAGCAACAAGTTTTGACGCGATCCTTCGCGCGGATTTGTCCTCGCCGAATCTGAAGATGATCTGCGCCAAATCCTTCTCGGGAAGGGTGTTCACTAACTCCTCCGCCGTGATCGGCATGGAGGGGTCCAGACGCATATCGAGCGGCCCGGAGAACCGGAAACTCAACCCCCGCTGGGGGTCATCGACCTGGGTGCTTGCGAACCCCAGATCCGCGAGGACCATGTCTGCCTTCAGCCCCAACTCATTGATGACGCGAGGGAGTTCCGTGAAGTTCCCCCGGATCGCGTGAACCTTGGTTGATTCCGGATCTTCCGGACACAAAGCGTTGGCAACACTGACCTTGGCGCGATCGAGATTCCCCTGGTCCATGTCGTTGAGAACGATGGTGCCCTCGGGACCGATCCGGGATGCGATCATGCACGCGTGCCCCCCCAGGCCCGCGGTGCAATCGACATACACCTGCCCCGGGTGGGGATCGAGCAGGTCAACGACCTCGCTGGGAAGGACCGGGATGTGGGTGAGTTCGTCGCCCATGGGGTGAGGATAGACACCCGGTTTCGGGCTATCCTCACGCGTGACGAATCGGGGTACGCAGATCGATCCAGCGCGCATTATTACCAGCGCCTCCACCCGCAGCGATGTCGCCCAGATCCTCTACGGGCTGAGTATCCGAGGCGTGCGTGCCGACGCGATCGACAACCCCTCCAGAGACCCGATCTGCGACATCCCCGGCGCCAAACCTGACCGGTTCCTGATCATCCATACCAGCGACAACCAAATGCAGCAGCGGATCGCACGCGAGTCGATCGATGCGATCTGGGACGCGATCCTCGAGGATTGCGAACGGGCCGTCACGATGAGCGGGCATTGCTCGTTCTGTGGGTACGATGTCGAACGATTGCCCCGCCCCACGGTTTGCCCGGAGTGCGGGGTGGATATCGATTCGATCGTCGCGCGGCGAATCGTCCGCGATCGTCGGCTCTGATCATTCCGCCGCAGCAGGCCACCCATCACGCAGGAACTTGCCGTCCTTGTGGAAGACCTCGCCGTCGGCGCTGATCTCGCCGCCGTCACGGAGATCGCAAACCATGTCCCAGTGCAGCGCGGACTCGTTGAAGGACCCGGATTCGGGGTACCCCATCCCGCAAGCCGCGTGGAAGGTGCCGCCGATTTTCTCGTCGAAGAGGGTGTTCTTGGAGAACTCCTTGATCGAGTAGTTCGTGCCGATCGCGATCTCGCCCATAACGCGGGCGCCCTCGTCCTGATCGAGCATCGCGATGAGGAACTCCTCGTTCTTCTTGGCGCTCGCATCGACGACGCGCCCGTCCTTGAACTGCAGGCGGATACCGTCCACCTCGCGTCCGTTGTAGACGCCGGGGAAGGTGTAGTTCACATGCCCGTCCGCGCCCTGTGGGCCGCAGAAGACCTCGCCGTCGGGGAAGTTCTCGCCGCCCGAGCAGTTGATCCAGATGGACTTGCTCGAATCGATGTTGACGCGCAGATCGGTCCCGTCGTGATCCTTGCCCGCGGGTGCCTTGAAGTGCAGCCTCGTTCTTTGTCGAGAGGTAATCGCACACGCGCTGCTGGCGCTCGTGGATTTGCTCCCACGCCGCGACGGGGTCGGGCAGGTGCAGGAGCCCGGCTTCGAAGACGAACTTCTCGTACTGTGCGAGTGACATCTCCGCGTCCTGGGCCGCGCCATTGGTTGGGTACATCGTCCCCGTCCAACGCATCTTGCCCTCCGCAGCGCGGTTGAGCACCGTCTTCATATTGGGGGCGGTCGCGAGCCGACGACGCGCGAGCTTCGCGGGATCGACACGCGAGAAGGCCTTGGTGTTGTTGTCCACCCACAACCCGATCGAGACATCGATCGTCTCATTTGAGAACTTCTCAACGGGGTTGAGGTAATCGAGCTGCTCATCGCTCGCGTGCTCATAGAGGATGTCCGCGAGGGATGAGCTCTTGAGCGTCCAGAACGGGTGCCCCCCGGCCTTGAGCACGGCCTCGTACACCGCCTCGACGAGGGGCATCGCGACGGGGTCCGCGCCGATCGAGACCAGATCGCCCTTCTTGACCTTGGTGGAGTACCGGACGAGGACATCGGCGAGCTTGTCGAGGCGTTGATCGCGCATAAGGTGGACCCTTGGGGTGGAATCGGGGAGAATTGGGAATCAATCGAACACGGACGCGGATCACGCCCGTATTGTTCTCCTGAATACACAAGTATACCCAACCAGCACCCAGACCCGCGGCAGCTCGCGGGAGACACGGAGAATCACCTCATGAATCGCAACACCACCGCGGCACTCTTCGGCGCCCTGGCCATCGGCGTCGGGATCGGCATCGCCGGGTTCGCTGGCAGCGCCCAGGCAACCCGATCCGTCGGGATTGAAGCTGGCAACATGGCATCCATCGATGTGTTCGCCCTGATCGATCGGGGTCTGAGCACCGACGCGATGCAGGCCGAGCGGACCGAGTTTGAGACCTCGATGAACGCGAGCATGGAGCAGCTCCAGCAGCAGCTCGTCGCGATCCAGACCCAGCTCGGGTCGATGAGCGCGGACGATCCCAACGCCCAGAGCGCGTACCAACAGTACCAGCAGCTTCAGAACGCGGCCCAGTACCATAGCCAGCAGGCGAGCGCCGGGTACCAGACCTTGATCGCCCAGCAGATCGCCCGCGCGTACACCGAGATCTATGCCGCGGCCAACGAGCTCGCAGCAGAGAGCGGGTACGCGTTCGTCTTCGCGACCCGATCCGACGGCGATCTCCTCCAGACCGACACGATCAACGGGATCACCCAGGAGATCCTCGCCCGCCCGCTCGTGACCCCGCCCAGCGCGACGGATATCACCGAGCAGGTCCGCATCAAGCTCGGGTACCCCGAAGAAGTCGATCTTGAATCGGGTGAAGACGATGTGTCCGAGACGATCAACATCGGACCCGGCGGCGTTGAAACGCCGAGCGATGAGCCCGCGACATCGCCGAGCGAAGAATAACCCATCGCAAGGATCATGCGAAAACACCCGCGAGCTCGCGGGTGTTTTTCATTGGGTCAGGAATCGATCAGGTGCCCGAGCTTGTCGAGCAATGGGCCGATGTGCTTCTCGTACTTGCGCCAACGATCCGTTGATGACTTGTACAGCGGCTGACGGATCTGCGACACGCTCGCGGTGTGCACGGCCTTCTTGCTCTTGTGGAAGCTCATGCACGCCTCATCGAAGGGCAGCCCGACATGATCGAGCATCCGGCGGATTGAGGTCTCGGGCTCGCTTGTCGTCTGCTCGTAATCGACATCGAGGACTTCAATGTTGAGGACGCCCTGGATGTGCTCGACGGCCTTGAGGTACGACAGGTACTGATCGGCGCAGTTGCTCAGGTCCGTCGCGTAGACGAGGCGCGGCCCGAAGCGCTGGAAGTAGATCGAGAGGCAGGTGTCGATCGGGTTGCGACGCGTATGGATGAACTTCGCGCCCGGGAGCGCCTTGTTGATGAACCCGAGGAAGTAGTAGTTCTCGGGCATCTTGTCGCAGATGCGCTTGTGCTTCTTGCGATCGGGGAAGAGCCGATCGAGCATCGCGAGGTACGCGCCGCCGGCCTTATTGACATAGTCCTTGTCGTACGCATCGGTCGATTTGTTGCGTGTGTAGGTGTCGATCATGTCGCACTCGCCGATCCCGTTCGCGTTGGGGTGCGACGCGATGATCTGCTCCGTCAGGGTCGTGCCCGAACGGGGCATGCCGACGATGAAGACGCAACGCGACCCGTCGTGATCACTAAAGGGGATCGCGTCGTACTTCTCCTTCTCCCAGTTCTTCACCCAGAGCTCGTGATCGAACTGGGGGTACTCCGTGCTCATCGCGTTGCCCTTGGCAAAGCACGAGAACGCGTCGTCGTACTCGCCGATCGAGTCGAGCAGGTGCCCGAGCGAGAAGAGCATGTCCTGGCGGTTGGCGCGGGTGAGGTCCGTCGCGTTGAGCGACTCGCGGAGGATGTCGATCGCTTCGCCCTGGCGTTTGAGCTCGCGGCAGAGCTGCCCGAAGACCGTGACGAGATCCGGGTGCTTGTTGGTCTGCAGCGTCGTCTTGATCAGCGTGTACGCGTCCTCGGCCTTGCCGTGCGATTGGAGCAGGCGGGCCTTCATCATGATCGCACGATGACTCGACGGGTTGATCTTGATCGCCCGATCGGCCATCTGGTGCGCCTTGCCGACCTGATCGTTGCGCCGGTACGCGGAACACATGTCCACGAGCAGGTCCACATTGTTCGGGTCGAGCTTGAGCGCGAAGTTCAGGTGATGCATCGATTCCTCGCGGTAATCGAGCATCATCAGGCAGTACCCGAGCATGCGAAGGACCATGACATCCTTGGGCTGCTGCTCACGGAGCTCCTTGAGCATCACGATCGCGGTGCTGAACTCGCCCGACTCAACGAGCCCGCGGCAGTTGCTAACGCTCCGCTGGTAGGCCGTGGTGATCGTGGATCCGAACTGACTCATGCGCTCCGCTCCCTGTTCCTTACGCGTTGTTGACGCCGGTATCGGCGTATTCACCCAGCGCCTCGATCAGATCACCGATGTGACGCTCATAGTTCCGCCAGCGCTGCGTGCTGCTCTGGTAGATCGGTGATCGGACCTGCACGCTGCTCGCGGTACTGACGAGCTTCTTCGATTCGTGGAAGTTCAGGCAGTCCTCATGGAACGCGAGCCCCGCGTGCTCGACGATCGCGCGTGCCCTGGGCTCGAAGTCCGCGACGAGTTCCTCGTATCTGCTCTGCAGGATCTCGATCCCGAGTGTCTCGTACCAGTAGTCCATGACTTTTCGGTGCGCGACATACTGCTCGCCGAGCATGCGGAGATCGCGCGAGTAGATCACATTGGACCCGAAGTTCTGGAAGTACGAGCTCAGGCACGAGTCGATCGGGTCGCGCAGACAATGGATCACCCGCGCATTGGGGAACACCTTGGAGATCAACCCAAGCGTCCGCTCCATGCCCATGTGCTTGTCCATGACCTTTGTCGGGCCCGTCCCCACACGCGTGACGAGCATCGCGAGGTACTCGTCGGCATACGCCGCCAGGTCGGGCTGCTTGAGGGTGCTCGCGCCTTTGCGGGTGTAGAAGTGCCCAAAGGTCGGCGCCTCCCCCACCGTCGCGACCTCGGGATGTGCCGCGAGGATCTGCTCCGTCAGAGTCGTGCCCGAGCGGGGCATCCCAAGGATGAACACGGGTCGCGCCGAGTCGTTCCCCGATTCCGGGATCGCATCGAGCGTTTCCTTGGACCATTGCTCGATGAAGCTCGGCGCGTGCATCGCCTTGCCCAAGAGATGCCCGCCGTTGGCGACGCGGAAGTACTCGAATGCTTTGTCGTACTCGCCCAGCGCGTCGTAGCAGTGACCCAGCTCGTATCGCGCGGAGCGTTTCTGACGATCCATCGCGTTCTCCTGGGCGAGGATCTGCTCGTAATGCTCGATGGCGCTTGCGTACTCTTTTCGAGCGCGGGCGACCTTGCCTCGGGCCATGTGGATCAGGGTCGGGATGTCGCCGTGTATTTCGGCGCGTTCGAGCACCTCGGCGGCACGCTCGGGCTCGCCCGAGTTTATGTAGGCCATCGCTTTGGCATGGACACAGGGGTCGTGGCTCGGGTCCTGGGTGATCGCCCGATCGAGCGCTTCGTGCATCGCGTCCATGTCGCCCAGTTGCATGTACGCCTGGGACAGCAGGAGCAGGGTGTCGGGGTGATTCGCGCGCCGCTTGAGTGCCTTGCGCGCGTACTCGGCTGCCTCCTCGGACTTCCAGATCACGAGCGACAACTGCGCCAGTCGGCACATGATCTCCGGGTTGTCCTTATCGAGCCGGAGCGCCTTCTCGAGCTGCCCCTTCGCGATCCCGTACTGCTCGGCTTTCATCGCCATGACGCCCTTCTGGAGGAACGCGGCGGCCTGGGCGGGGTTCTTGGGCATCTGTTGGGCTCTTTCTCTCGATTTCCTGCGTGATACCCCTGATCCGGGACGGGGTATGGTAGACGCGCACGACGCGTTTTCCCGCGTAGAATACCCTCCAGCGCTGGAGACCTGTTTGAACACGATCTTCGAATCCCGACGATACCTGATCCCGTTCCGAACCGGGCTCTTGCCTCAGATCTTCTGCGACACCCTCGTGCTCGGCTCGGGCGTCGCGGGGTTACGAAGCGCGATCGGTGCGGCCCACAACGGGCAGGTCATCGTTGTCGCGAAGGACGAGCTCAACCTGACCAACACCGCGTGGGCACAGGGCGGCGTCGCGGCGGTGCTCCCGGCTGGGGCGCAGGAGCACGACGACATCGAGTCCCACATCCGTGACACGCTGATCGCGGGTGCGGGGTTGTGCGACGAGCAGGCCGTGCGTTTGGTGTGCGAGCACGGGCCGCGCCGGATCAACGAAATCATGGACTGGGGCATGCGCTTCGATCGCGACGCGGAGGGGCACCTGCTCCGAGGACGCGAGGGCGGGCACAGCGCCTCGCGGATCTTCCACGCGGGGGGCGATGCAACGGGGCACGAGTTGCAGCGCACCCTCATCGATCACGCGAGGTCGCACGACAACATCCGCCTGTTTGATCAATGCTTTGTCATTGATCTCTTGACGCTCAATCACACGCCGGGTGCGCCGGTGCTCGGCGCGATGACCTGGCACCCCAAGTATGGGCTGCAGGTCATCTGGTCGCGGACGACGATCCTGGCGATGGGCGGCGCGGGGCAGGTCTTCCGCGAGACGAGCAACCCGCGCGTCGCCACGGCTGACGGGATCGCATTGGCGTACCGCGCCGGTGCCCAGCTCGCGGACATGGAGTTCGTCCAGTTCCACCCGACGACCCTGTACATCCCCGGCGCAGCGCGAGCGTTGATCTCCGAAGCGGTGCGGGGCGAGGGCGCCCACCTGCTCGATCACGCGGGGAACCGGTTCATGCCCGCGATCCACGATCTCGCGGAGCTCGCGCCGCGCGATGTCGTCGCGCGAGCGATCGTGCGGCAGATCGCACGACAGGGCGGCAAGCATGTCTGGCTCGATTGTCGGCACATCCAGAACTTCCGCACCCGTTTCCCGGGGATCCACGCCACGCTCCGCTCGTTCGGGCTTGCCCCGGAGAAGGACCTCATCCCCGTGCACCCCGCGGCCCACTACACCATCGGGGGCGTCCGCACCGATCTGCAGACCCGCACGAGCATCCCCAACCTGCTCGCGGTCGGCGAGGTCTCGTGCACCGGGCTCCACGGCGCGAACCGGCTCGCATCCAACTCATTGCTCGAGGGGCTCGTGATGGGCGCCATCGCGGGCGAGCAGGCCGCGTCGCGTGCCGATGCAGGTCCCGTGACGCCCAACTCCATCGTCTCGACGATCGAAGAATCGTCCCACGCCGAGCTCGATCTGGACGATGTCCGCTCGTCCCTGCGTTCGTGCATGTGGATCAATGCCGGCGTGGAGCGTACCCGCACACGCCTCGACGACGCGTGCGACATGCTCGATTTCTGGGCTCGCTATACCCTCGACAAGGTCTTCGAGACCCCCGAGGGGTGGGAAGTTCAGAACATGCTGACGGCGGGCGCACTCATCACCCGCGCCGCACTCGCACGCGCATGCTCGATCGGGACCCATACCCTCGACGCGGACTCGAACAATCAGGACAAGACCCGGTGCTTTGAGCACATGCTGTGGACCCGAGGCACCGATCAACCCAAGTACGCGTCCTGCATCTGTGATCGCGGGGGCGATCATGACGCGAGCATCGAGATCCGAACAGAACCGATCGCGGATCCGAGCGTATCGGATACCCCATGAACCGGACGATGCGTCTGATCATCCTGCTTGCCTGCGTGTTCACGATCGCATCATTGGGCGCGTGCAGGTACGAGCGGATCGTGTCCCAATCCGGGCTGCTGGTCGGGCTCGACGGCGCGGAGTCCAAGCTTCCCGCCAAGCAACAGTCCCGCCCGCTGCCCGACTTTCTCCGCACCCCGGACGAGGGGATCCGCATCGAGGAAGACGACGGCACCGTCACCCTCTACTCCAAATCCGTGCGCCAGCTCATGGCCCACATGATCACCACGATCGCGGACGGCGAGAAGGACCTGTTCATCGAGCAGTTGCTCTCGACGCGAACCAAGGACGAGTTCATCGAGCGCGGGCTCGATCCGGGGATCGCATTCGACGAGCTCGTCCGCCGACAACGCGATGTTGGACGCCTGTTCTACTTCATGCCCATGGGCGAGTTCACCCCGGGGATCGACTATCGCACGATCGGGCCCAATGTCTTCCGGCTCAAGCTCCCGTCGCGGACACGCGAGGGGCTCTACTGGATCGGGATCGATGTGATCTTCGAGGACTACAACTACAAGCTCCGATGGTTCCTCCCGAACGGATAACGCACCGGAGCGCTATGATTGTGCATGAGCAATCACGATCAGACCAGCACCGAAACCCTCCCCAGCGCGTTCGATGCGCCCCGTCCCAAGATGCGTGAGATCAAGGAGCTTGATGCCGCGTCGCTCTGCGCGCGGATGCGCATGGGGCTCGAGCACTTCGACCCGCGCGTCGTTGAGCTCTCTCAGGATCAGGTCTCTCAGGCGTGGCTGGAGGACGCGGGCGTCGGGGTCTGGCCGATCCGCGTGCTCATCGGGCACCTCGCGGACGCGGAGATGGTCATGGCGCACCGGATCCGCAAGATCATCGCGGAAGACAGCCCCGAGCTCGCGCTCTGGGATGAGCACGCGTTCATCGACGGCGGGATCTACGGGTGCACCGAAGGATCCACCCTGCTCCCTCCCATGGGCGGCGATCTCGCGATGATCCACACCACACGCAACTGGTTGTGCGCCCTGCTCATGCAGCTCGAAGAATCGCACTGGAACCGTCAGGGAATGCACCCGATCAACGGGGCCGATGACGGCGCGGGAGATCGCGAACTACAACTGCTTCCACCTTGAGCACCACGCGTGGTACCTCAACGCGAAGATCGAGAAGCTGCTCGGGCCCGCACCGATCGCGGAACCCTGCGGCGACGGCGGGTGCGGCAAGCCCAGCTGCGGGTGCCGATGATCAATCGATCATAAACCGTGATTACGCGCCCGCCGGTTCCAGCAGGTCGCGGATCTGACGCGTGTAGTTCTTGAAATCACCCGCGTGCGTTGCCGGGCCACGCCCGAAGCACGGAATGTCCTTGACGGATGTCGCACGCGCGTCGAGACCGAGGTCACGCGCCACGCGTGCCGCGGTCTTCGCGGGTTCCTTCACGAGCTCGTCGAAGTCCACCACCACGATGTTGGCACCGACCCGCTCGTCCGCGAGGACGGAAGCCCAGTGGTCCATCATCCGGTTCGAATCGGCGACAAAGCCCGCCGCGTTGAGCAGGTCCCCGGCGTACGGGTGATTCCCGGGCATCTCGGAGCAGTAACACGCGAGCGCCGACTCGATCGGATCGCGTCGGCAGAGAACGATGCTGATTCCGGGGATCATCAGCGCCGCGGCGCCCGCGAGCGGGATGTTCAGCGGGTGGGTGTCCAGGCACATCGAGAACGGATCGCCCGCGAGGGTGCGGACCTGCGTGATGTAGGACTTGGCACCATCCAAGAGCTGGGTCCCACGGAGCTTCTGCGGCTCGAACGGCACGGGTCGCAGCACGCCCTGTCGTGCGCCCAGGTGCTGGGCACACACGGACGAGAGGGTCTCGAGCGGGCCGACATTGTTCACATCGTCGAACTGTGCGAGCATCTCCGCGAGCTGCATCGTCCCGGAGTGCGGGGTGCCGAGGATCAGCGTGTGCCGGGTCTCGGGCAACTCGGGCTTGATCACCTTGCTCATGCGATCGAGCGTCCAGTCCGTCACCACGCGCGTGGTCATGGTGGTGTAATGACGCGGGTCGTACTTCCCTCGGCGCAGGCGAGCAGCACGGCGGAACGCGTTGAACGATTCATCTGCCTGACCCAACCGATCGTGCGCGTGCCCAAGGACACGGAGGAGATCGCCGAGTTCCAGCGCCGGGACGCCCGCGACGGCGGCCTCGTTCTCGAGCTCGGGGATGATCTCACGGAGCGCGTCCGCGTCGGGCGTGTCTGCCGCGATGAGGATGCGGGCCTTGGAAACCACGAGCGGGCGCGTATCGAGCTTGTCCTTGAATCCCTGCTTGATGATCGCGAGCCCCTCATCGGGCTTGCCCTGCGCCGCGAGCAGCTCCGCCTTGGCCCCGACCGCGTCGGCGCGATCCGGGTCCCATTGCAGGGCGGTGTCGATCGCTTCTTCCGCAGCCGCGAGCTCGTTGATGGCCATCGACGATCTGCAGATCTGCACGCTCAAGCGGATCAGCTGATCCACGATACGAGGACGGTTCGGGTTCTCGTCCTGATCATCCTTGAGCGCATCCTCGGTCATCTGGGCGGCACGGACCAGGTCGCTCAGCGCCTGGGCGTGGATCCCGAGCTTGGCGAGCACGATCCCGTGCAACGCGAGGATCGGGATATCGTCCGGGAAGTGCGCCCGCAGCTTCCCCGCCCGACGGGCGGCTTCGAACACATCCCCGACACGAAGGAGCCGATGGGCTTCTTCAAAGACCTGCGCGGGGGTTGGCTGCTTGCCTTGCTGTTGCTGCTGCATCACTCACTCCGATGACATCTGTGCCGATCACACGAACCGGACAGGGTAGTGTACTCTCATTGTTCACGCGTGAGCACATCGCCCAGACCCTCGATCAGGGGGTCGAGGTGCTTCGCGTATCGTTCGTATCGCTTGGTCGATGATGTGTAGATCGGCTGACGGACCTGATCGTTGCTCAGAGTCACCGCGACGCGCCCCGAGTTGTGGAACTCCAGGCACGCAGGGTCGAAGGGCAACCCGATGTACTCAAGGATATCGCGTGTGCGTTGTTCTTGGTCCGCGACCATGCCCTCGTAATCATTCTCGAACATTGGCATCGCGACCTGAGGCGAGCTCAGCAACGCGCGATAGTGATCCACCATGTCGCGGTAGTACCGGTAGTAGCGCCCGCAGGAGCGCAGATCGAAGCTGTAGCTATGACCCGCGTTGAGGAGCTGGAAGTAGCACGAAAGACAGTTGTCACGCGGGTCACGCTGACAATGGATGATCTTCGCATCCGGGAACGCGAGCGCGATGAACCCGAGGCAGAGGCAGTTGAGGGGTGCCTTGTCCACGATGACATCGACATCTCGATCCTCCGCGAGCTCCCGGGTCTGCTCGCGATACTCCTGCGCCAGCTTCGCGAGCTTGTCCGGGTCATACGCGTCGGGCGCGGTGTTGTAGGGATTGTCCGGGTCGATCGCAGCATCGCGGAAGAGATCGTTGATCAGCCCCAGCTCGCCCGCGCCGTACCCGCGTGGGTGGGCGTCGATGATCTGCTCGGTGAGTGTCGTGCCCGATCGGGGCATGCCGACGACGAACACCGGGCGGGGATGACTCGTGCTTGGGCGTTGGGTCGCTCTGGCGAAGTGCTCGGGCGTCCACACGCGGCGCACGGACTCGAGCGTGTTCTCGAGCCGGCGCTCGTCAAAGGCGGGCTTCATGAGCTCGTTGCTCGTATGGAAGGCCTGCATCGCCTCGTCGTACCGCTTTTCCTTGTCGAGGAGCTGACCCAGAATGTTGTACGCGAGGTGCTTGCTCGAGTCCCGCTCGTCGGGCATCGCGTCCAAGCACGACTCGATGTACTCGATTGCTTCTGTTCGTCGATCGGTTCGGAGCAGCGCCCGCCCGTAGATCGCGGCGAGCGTCAATGATTCGTGCCCGCGATCTCGCATCCCATCGATGAGCGAGATCACCTCGTCCTTCTCATCACGCATCATGAGCATGTGGCACAACGAACCGGTGAGGATCAGGTTGTCCGGCTGGGATACGAGCTCGTCACGGACGGTCTCGATGGCCTCGTCGAGCGCGCCCGATTGGGTCATCCCGTCGCCCATGCTCGAGAGGATCATGATCCGGTGCGGCTTGTTCGTGATGTTCCGCAACGCACGCTTGGCGATCCGAACCGCCTGGGTGTTCTGCGAAACGCGGATCAGGCAGCTGACATACAACGCGATAATGGATGGGTGGAACGGTTTTTGTTTGTATAAAACCTCGGCGCTCCGCAGCGCGGACCGATAAAGTCCTGCGTCGTGCAGCGCTTTCGCCTGCTCGTAGGCCTCACTCACACTCATCATCGGCACGCAAACAACCTCCTCAGCGACGCACAGACATCGTCTCAAACCGGGGATAATCTTACGCAGATGCGACAGATCACGCTCATTTCGACCGGCGGCACCATCGAGAAAACCTACGACGAGCAGGCGGGCACCCTCTCGAACCGGGCCTCGATCGTGCAGGAAATGCTCAGGCTCCTCCGTTTGGAGGACACCAACATCAACACCCTCCAGCTCATGCAGAAGGATTCGCTCGAGATGACCGAGACGGATCGTCAGCGGATCCTGGGGGCCGTCGAACTCCTTGACGACCCGTCCGATTGCGCCGGGATCATCATCCTCCACGGCACCGACACCCTGTGCGAGACGGGCGCCTTCCTCCACGATCGCCTCAAATCTCCCACCATCCCCATCATCCTCACGGGCGCGATGCGTCCGTTCGAGATGAAACGCTCAGACGCGCTCCAGAACCTCAACGAGGCGATCTTCGCCGCGGGCACCCTCGCCCCGGGTGTCTGGGTCGTCGCGCACGGGCGCGCACTGAAGTTCCCCGGCCCGATCAAGGACCGCCAGCGGGGAACATTCGTGATGGGTTCAAACGACTGATTCGGGCTGCGATTACTCGTCGCCGATCGCGCACAGCTCTTCCACGCTCGGGCACGAGCAGACCAGGTTGCGATCGCCGAACGGGTTATCAACGCGCCCGACAGGGGACCAGAACTTGAACCGGCGCAGGTGCTCAGCCGGGTAGGCCGCGACATCGCGTGAGTACGGGTGCGTCCATTCATCAGCGCTGATCGCACGGATCGAGTGTGGAGCGCCCTTGAGCGGATTGTCATCCTGAGGCATCTCCCCGCGTTCGACCTGCGCGATCTCGGCGCGGATCGTGATGAGCGCGTCGCAGAACCGATCGAGCTCGGCCTTCGATTCCGACTCGGTCGGTTCGATCATGAGGGTCCCGGGGACGGGCCAGCTCATGGTCGGGGCGTGGAAACCGAAGTCGATCAGGCGTTTGGCGATGTCGTCGATCTCGATCCCGGCGCTCTTCTTGAACGGTCGACAATCGATCACAAACTCGTGCGCCACGCGCCCCTTGCTCCCGCGGAAGAGCACCTCGTAGTGGTCCTTGAGGCGCTCGGCCATGTAGTTCGCGTTGAGGATCGCGACCTCGGTGGCTTTCTTGAGCCCGCGTGTGCCCATGAGCGCGATGTAGACCCACGGGATCGGGAGGATGCTCGGCGAGCCTTCCGGGGCTGCACTGACCGGCCCGACCGCGTGATCGCCCGCGCTCGCGGGTGTGCGAACGGGGTGCGTGGGGAGGAATGGGCGGAGCTTGGCGTTGACACCGATCGGGCCCATGCCCGGGCCGCCGCCGCCGTGCGGGATGCAGAAGGTCTTGTGCAGGTTCAGGTGACAGACATCCGCGCCGTAATCACCGGGTCGGCAGAGCCCGACCTGCGCGTTCATGTTCGCGCCGTCGAGGTACACAAGCCCACCGAACTCGTGGACGATCGAGATCATCTCACGGATGTTGTCGTCGAACACGCCGCAGGTCGATGGGTAGGTGATCATCGCTGCGGACAGGTTCTCCGCGTGCTGCTCTGCCTTTGCACGCAGATCGTCCACCATGATCGACCCGTTGTCGTTCGTCTTGACGGGGATGACCTTCATCCCCGCGACGATCGCGGACGCGGGGTTGGTCCCGTGCGCGCTGTCGGGGATGAGGCAGATCGTCCGGTTCGCCTGACCTTGATGCTCGTGGTAGGCCTTGATCGTGAGGAGCCCGGTGAACTCACCCTGGCTGCCCGCGTTGGGCATGAGGGAGACGGCTTCGAACCCGGTGATTTCCGCGAGCCAGGTCTCGAGCTGATCGAAGAGCACCGCGTACCCCTCCCACTGCTCGCGCGGCGCGAAGGGGTGCATGTGCGCGAACTCGGGCCAGGTCACCGGGAGCATCTCACTCGTCGCGTTGAGCTTCATCGTGCACGACCCGAGCGGGATCATCGAGTGCGCCAAGGACAGCTCGCGCGACTGGAGCTCGGAGATGTACCGGAGCATCTCCGTCTCGGAGCGGTGCGTGTTGAACACCTCATGCGTCATGAACGGCGTGTTGCGTTGGAAGGGCTTGGCAATGTCAAGGGTCGCGCGCTGCGCGAGCTCGCTCAGATCTTCCTTGCCCGTGCCGCCGAACGATTCGAGCAGGTCGTGCAGGAGACCCGCGTCCGCGGTCTCATCGAGCGTGATACCGACGGTGCCGTCTCCGAAGTCGCGGAGATTGATGCGCCGTGCCCTCGCGGCGCCGATCACGGTCTTGGCGCTCCCGTTCACCTTTACGCGAAGGGTATCGAACACCAGATCATCCGCGATCTCGTGCCCGAGCTCGAGGATCCCCACGCGGAGGGTCTGTGTCTGGGCGTGCACGCGCTTGGCGATCTTCGTGATGCCCTCGGGCCCGTGGTAGACGCCGTACATCGATGCGATGACCGCGAGCAGGACCTGGGCGGTGCAGATGTTGCTCGTGGCGCGATCGCGTTTGATGTGCTGCTCACGGGTTTGCACCGCAAGGCGCAGCGCTGGTCGCCCGTGGGCATCACGCGAGACGCCGACGATGCGACCAGGCATCTTGCGGACATGCTCCTCATGGGTGGACATGAACCCCGCGTGCGGGCCGCCGAATCCCATGGGGACACCGAAGCGCTGGGCGCTGCCGACGCAGATATCCGCGCCCCATTCGCCCGGTGCACGAAGGACCGAGAGCGCGAGCAGGTCCGCGGCAACGACCACCATCATCCCGTTCTCGTGCGCCGTCTTGGCGAGCGACTCGTAGCACTCAACCCGTCCGTCGCTCGTCGGGTACTGCACGAGCACGCCCGCTGCGTTCTCGTTCGTAAGATCAAAGGACTCAACCGATCCGACGATCACCTCGACCCCGATCGCTTCGGCGCGGGTCTTAACGACGGCGATCGTCTGCGGGTGACAATCCTCCGCGACATAGAACGACATCCGCTTGTTCTTGAGGATGCTCACGACCATCGAGACGGCTTCTGCCGCGGCGGTGCCCTCATCGAGCAATGAAGAGCTCGCGAGCGGGAGGCCCGTCAAATCCGAGATCATCGTCTGGAAGTTAAGGAGCGCCTCAAGCCGCCCCTGCGCCGTTTCGGGCTGGTACGGGGTGTACTGGGTATACCACTGCGGGTTCTCAAGGACATTGCGAAGGATCACCGGCGGGGTGATCGTGCCGACATACCCCATCCCGATGCACGAGCGGAAGAGCTTGTTCTTCTCCGCGATTTGACGCAGATCGTGCCAGAGCTTGTACTCCGTGCGCGCCATGGGCAGATCGAGCAATCGATCCAAACGGATATCGCTCGGGACGACCTGCCCGATGAACGAATCCATATCACTCGCGCCGACATACGCGAGCATCTCGGTGATGTCCTGATCACGCGGGCCGATGTGGCGGGTCGCGAAGAGCGCCTGCGCCTCGATATCGACAGGGGTGATCGGGGAGTACGGATCGCTCAACGCGGAGGTGTTGCTCATTGCCTGACGCCCTTTGGACTCGATGGTGCTCATGCGATGTGATCTCGTGGTTCGGGGGCCCTGCCGCGTGGGTTCGCGGGTATCGGGTGGAGGATGCAATGATAGCGCTGTGCCCGCTTTTTCTCGATGGGCACCAACGCGTCCAGTCGCATGAAAGTCCTTCGATCAGTCGTATTTGAGCACGGAGTGGACTTCCCCGTATCCGCTGAGCTTATCTCGCCCGCGAAGGAAGTTGAGTTCGATCAGGACCGTAATCCCCGCGATGTCCGCCCCGGTCTTCTGGACAAGCTCGCAGCTCGCCTTCATCGTCCCGCCCGTTGCCAGCAAATCGTCGACCAGCAGCACGCGCTGACCACGCATGATCGCATCCGTGTGAAGCTCGAGCCGATCGGTGCCGTACTCAAGGTCGTAATCCACCCCGTGCACCATGCGCGGGAGCTTACCCGGCTTGCGGACCGGGACGAACCCCGCAGAGAGGGACTGGGCGATCGCGATCCCGAAGATGAACCCACGGCTTTCCGCCCCCACGACCAGGTCGATGCCTTTGCCTCGGTACGGGTTCGCCATGAGCTCGACTGCCAGCGCCAATGCCCCGGGATCCGCGAGCAAGGGCGTGAAATCCTTGAAGACCACGCCGGGCTTTGGGAAATCGGGGACTTCTTCGATGAGGGCATTGAGCTTGTCGTGGGCTTCGGTGCTGCGCATGCCTGGATCATATACAAAGATGACGACTGATTCATTGAAGATGCCCGTGTCCGATTCTATTTGAATCTGGTATCCTGACCCGCCAAAGACAAGGAGCACGCGTGCAGATCCCCCCGATGCGACCAACATTCACGATCGAGTTCCCGATCGATTCCGACTCGGCATTGTCGCGTCTGGAGACACTCGTCCGAGACGAGGACTACCCGATCGAGGGGCGAGTCGCGGGGAATCATCTCATGCTGGTCATCCCGACCAAGCGTCGCCATTTCTGGTCGCCCTGGCTGCACCTTGAAGTGCACGAAGTTGCAGCCGGTTCGATAGTCAAGGGACGGTTCAGCCCCAACCCGAGCGTCTGGACGGGGTTCATGCTCACATACATCGCGATGGGGACCCTTGTGTTTTTCGCGGGGATGTTTGGCCTGTCACAGTGGATGATGAACAAGCCCCCCAGCGCCCTGATGTTCATGATCATCCCGATCCTCATCGCGATGGTGATGTACTGGTCTTCGCTCATCGGGCAACGCATCGCGGATGAGCAGATGCGGGAGCTCTATGACGCATCGATGAACGCGCTCGGGAAGTAACCTGTCATCCTCTGGGTATCGGGAGTAGATGATCAACGCAAAAATGAAGACCCCCGATCGAGTTGATCGGGGGTCTTTGATTCGCGTTTCAGTTGAAGATCAACTGAGTACTGTCAATCCCAGAGGGATTAGCGGCGGCGACGGCCAGCTGCGATGCCACCGAGGCCGAGCAGTGCGAGAGCCGAAGGAGCCGGGGTGACGATGACGCGACCCGAGCCGAGCGAGAGCTGGCCGTTGGAGTCGTCAAAGAGTGCACCCGAGACCGAGTCAACGCTCTGGAGGGTGAAGTCGCCGGTCGATGCGACGAGCTGGAAGTCGATCATGCCCGCACCTTCAGCAACCAGGTTCACCTGGAAGGAGCCGAGTGCCGAACCGAGTTCCGAACCCGCACCGGGGAGGAAGACGGGGGGGAGGACGAGCTGGCCGAAGATGACTTCGTTGTAGTTACCGTTGCCAGCGTAACCGCCGTCGGTGTTGAATGCCGACCATGCTGCGGGCGACCAAGTCATGCTATCGATGAGTGCGCTGTCCGAGCTGAGTGCGAATGCACCGCCCGAGAAGTGCGTGCCGACATCAGCGTCGCCGAAGACGGTGACGGTGAAGCTGCCACCCTGAGCGGTCGAAGAGACCGAGGGGGTCATGGAAAGGCTGAAGTTCTGAGCGGCAGCGACGGAAGCGATACCTGCGACAGCGATAAGTGCAACTGCGTTCTTCATTTGAGAGTTCTCCTCACGTGGTTATTGATTCGTGTTTAACCGTTGACCTGTTGAAACGAACGACTCGTTCGTGACCCGACCGAAAAGTACACCAAGCCAGAAGATCTGCCAGTTGATTGGCAAATGATTTTGCAATTCCTCGCAAATCCTGCCTCTGAACGCGGAATCGCCGATAATTGCCCTGATTCCGGGTCATCTCAGCGATCAGCGGAACCCCCAATCATGACAAGTTGAGATTCAAAAACAAAGAACCCCCGATCGGAGAACCGATCGGGGGTCGAATGTTTGGCTTCAGATCACTGAATAATCAGTGTCTGGAGTCGGTCATCGCGATTAGCGACGACGACGGCCAGCGACGATGCCGCCGAGGCCGAGGAGCGCCATTGCCGACGGAGCGGGAACAGCGGTGATCGATGCGCTACCGAGCGAGATGTTGCCACCGTCGTTCTGGGTTGCGCCGGTCGTTGCGTCAACGCCTTCGAGCGAGAAGGGCGAGCCAGCGGTGAGCTGGAAGTCAACGGTGCCTGCACCGTCAATGACGACGGTGAAGGAGCCGATTGCGCCACCGTTTTCCGAACCCGCACCGGGGAGGAAGACGGGGGGGAGGACGAGCTGACCGAAGACGACAGCGTTGTAGCTGCCGTTGCCAGCGTAGCCGCCGTCGGTGTTGAACTGCGACCAAGCAGCTGCTGCCCACGACATGTCACCGACGAGGCCGGTGTCGCCGGAGCCAGCAACGCCGAAGGCGCCGCCGAGGATGTGCGAGCCGAAGCCTGCATCACCGAAGACGGTCATGGTGATGGTGACAGCGCCACCGGAGGTGTCGACCATGGTGGACGAGGGGACGATGGTGAGGCTGGGGCCACCCGCGGTTGCGACGGTAGCGAGACCAGCGACTGCTGCAAGAGCGAAAGTCTTCATTTCTCTTTCTCCTAGTGAGATTCGGCCTCCGAAGAGGCTACATATTCGGAATGGGAAACATTCCTGACCCGCAATGATCCTAAACGGGTTGCCCCCTCATTGCAAGTGGGAAATCCCCCTCCCAGTCAGACTTTTTGCAATTCGCATAATCGGACCAAACAAACGCCTTGCACCCCTTAATCCGGTGCGGAAACCCGTGTCCACCACTCGATCGTGAACCTATACGCGTGCTGATCGTCGGGATCCTTGCGATAGGAGGTGCTCAGATCCCACTCTGAGGGCTCTAGTTCGGGGAACGAAGCATCCCCCTCGACCTCACAATCGATCAGCGTCCGGACGATCAGATTCGCACGATTGAGCATCTGTGTATAAATAGTTCCGCCGCCCGCGATCCAGATCGGGTGCTCGGCCTCCCCTCGCTCAATGACCCCTCTGGCAGCCGCGATCCCCTCATCGAGCCCCCCCACCACGATCACCCCCGGGATCTCCGGATCGGGCATCGATCGAGAAACCACGATGTTCACCCGCGCGGGGAGGGGTTTTTCGAGCGATTCATAGGTCTTCCGCCCCATGATCACGGGGCACCCCTTCGTCGATCGCATGAAATGCCTGAGATCCTCGGGCAGGTGCCAGGGCAGGTCCCCGTCCCGCCCGATCACCCCGTTGCGGGCACACGCGACGATCATCGCGATGTCAAACTGGGCATGGAACGCGCGGGGATCGTATGACTCGGCTTTGCTCATAACCCAAGCGTAGGGCTCAGGTCGGATCCGATTCCGGATCCTGCTTGTTCGCAGGTTCGAGTCGGGTGTCGATGAGGATCCAATCCCCGTCCGGACCCTGGGGGTCTGTGAGCTTGGGTTGGCCGCCCGCCTCGAAGATCGGCTCGTTCGTCATCGATCTCGCCTGCGGATACCGGAGCTCAAACCGCTGCACATTCCTGATACGCTCGTACTGATCGCTCGGGATCCGCGGGGCACGATCGTCATCCCCGTCGCTGCCAACGCTGTAGATCACATACCGATCCCCATCGACGCGATACTTCAATGGATGCCCCGGGTCCATAAGATCTCGTGGGATCTCGGGGAGAGAGCTCGGGTGCAACTCATCAAGCGACGCGGGGAGATGCCCCTGCTCGTCCCGGTACGCCTCGAGCGCGATCATGACGGAGAACGAGCCCATCGTGTGCTGATACTCAAACCAGTTTGTTACAAACCGATCCATCGCGGGCATCAACATGGCCGCGAATGAAAACCGCATGGGCGTCTCTTGAGCTCGCGCTTTCTCCGCGTTCAAGGCCGACTCGCGGAGCACAGAAATCCATTGAACCCCATGATCAAGCACGAGCTGACTCTCTTGTAAAACGGAGTCATACAGCGCCCGCTCTTGGGCACGGGTGTTGGAGAACACGATGCTCAGCGGCATGGCCGCCGCCCGAACGCGTGGGTCGACCAACGCGGTATCCGTCATCGATGCAGGCCCGAAGTCCTCGAACGGCGCTGACATCAGCCCAAAGTGTTCGAACGCCTCGGGGGTCATCCGCCCGTTTCCGCGACCGTTGTCGCTGAATGTCCGCTGCAGGGTATCCTCGAAGAACATCCGCTCATACTCCAGCTCAACCCCGGGCATGCTCGTCAAGCGGGCGTGGGTGTGCGCGAGACGGACGAGCTGATCCGCATCAAAGAGCCCGGGTTGATCACGGAGTTGCTTCGCGATCTCCAAGGCCACCAACTTATGAATCGCGATCCCAACCAGATCCGAGATCAGGTACGGCTCGTTCCTTGCCTGACGGGCGAGCCCCAACGCGGCGATGTAGTTCTTGCACGCGAGTTCGGTGTCCTCATCGCGAATCGCAAGCCGAGCATCAAACATCAGCACCTGCGAAAGGCGACGCATCGACCCGAGGTGCACCAGCTGTATATCGATCAGGGATCGGTCTTGGTACGCGTCAGGTCCCGCGGGGACAATACCGGTGGTGTAGGAACGCCCATCGCCCTGCTCGCGGATCGATTCGTACCCGACTGGCAATCCAACAATGGGCAAGTCCGAAGCGTCCCGGAGTTTCTTGAGATTCGGAGCGAACGCGCGGACCGCGTGTTCAAAATCGATGTAATCCCTGTGATCCGGCGCGATGAACGGGAAGATCGCCGCCCCGATGTCCTGCGGCTCCTCGCCGCGCTCAAACTCGCCCATCGCGCGTGCGGATTGCGCTTCGGCCAGTTCATGCTCGATCTTCGACCACTCGACCCCGCACTCGACGATCGTGGACCATGATTTCTGATCCTCAAGGTAACCATCGTTGCGGGAATCGAGGATCGCGCCGTAATCCACCCGGATCTGCGGCGAACCCACATAGAACCGAACCACGACCCCGATATACGACATGAACACAACGAGGAACACCACCCCTGCAGTGCGCTTGGAGAACCGGAAGAGCTGCCAGGACAACGGGCGTTTCCGCTTCATCGATCTTCGCAGGAGCTTGGCAACCTTCCTTGGATCACCGAATGATTCGACCACGCGCGACGCGTCGTGCCCTGCATCGAGCGCGTCCTGGGCGTGTGCGATCAGCTCGCGTGCGATCTGCTCACGCTCATCGCGCCAGAGTTTGGTGCGGGTGATAGTCTTGCGGATCACATCGTCAATCGATTCAGGTAATGATGCTCGATCGAGGAGTGAGAAGGCTTCTCGGTTAGGGTGGATGAACCCGCGGGCGGCACGCCAGATCGCGAGCAGCGGCGAGTGTGTGACAGACCATCCCCATGCGTTGGTGATTGAGTTGCTCATGCCGGCGCCCCCTTGAGGACCCCGATGTCCCCGAGTGCCTGCGCGAGCTTGTTCCACGCCTGCTCGTCAGCTTTGAGCTTGCCCTTGCCCTTGCCCGTCAGGGCGTAGTACTTCCGCTGACGCCCGTTATCCCCGTCGCGCCAGTCGGCCTCGATCAACCCCTTGGACTCAAGGTTGTAGAGCATCGGGTAGAGTGTCGATTGCCCCATCGCGAGCACGCCGTCGGTGCGTTCGCTGAGCGCCTCGACGAGCTCGTACCCGTACATCGCCCGCTTGGAGAGGAGCTTGAGCACCGCCGTCGGACCCGCCCCCCGCATCAGTTCCTTCTCGAGTTTCATGCGATCGCCTCCTGCCGAGCGTGATGCTGGGCTCCACATACTATGTACCACAAAGTATCCGAGACGGTTGCACCCACACGAGAAAAAGAAAAACGCCCCGGATAGGGGCGTTTGTAGCCAGATTGAAAAAGGATTCATCAGCGCCGACGACGCGTCGCGACGAGCCCGCCGAGCCCGAGCACGGACAACGCGCCCGGTGTTGGGACCAAGGCGACAGTTGCTGAACCGAGAGACAGGGTCCCATTGGAGCTCTGGAAAGTTTGACCGGTCACCGCATCCACGGTTTCCAGCGTAAACGGCGATGCGCCCACGAGCTGGAAGTCGATCTGAAAATCACCGATCCCTGGGTCCAAGACGATGGTGTAGGTACCGATCGCGCTCCCCAGCTCAGAGCCCGCACCGGGCAAGAAAACGGGCGGGAGGACGAGCTGCCCGAAGACCACCTCGTTGTAATCGCCGTCGCCCGCGAACCCGCCGTCGGTGTTGAACTGCGACCATGCCGCAGGGGTCCAGGTCATCGATTGGATGCATTGCCCATTAGATTCGAGCGAGAACGCGCCGCCGAGGAAATGGGTCCCGACATCCGCGTCACCAAACACGGTCAGCGTAAAACTACCCCCGGGCAAAGGGGCTGTCGTGCTCGGAACGAGGGACAACGAAAAGTTCTGCGCCGCCGCCAGAGATGCCGAACCCGCGAGCGCCGCCATGATCATGTTCTTCTTCATTTCTCTCTCCTCTTTCTGTTCATCATCCATTTTAACCTAGGGCCGACTGCCTTGGAGACCGGATCCTAACACGATGACGGATACGCACGCAAGAACAAATCGGTTTCTTATCTTCCGACGAGGGTCGCGTTGCTCGTGTGGTGGATCGTTCCGCGTCGCCATCGGAGCTCGACCGACTGCCCGGCCCCATAATCACCCAGCACACGGATCAGCTCGAACAGATCCCGCGTGGGGCGATCGTTCACATGCGTGATGACCGCGTTGAGTTTCAACCCCGTCCGCTTCCCCGCGCCGGGTGGGAGCCCGCGCACGACGACGCCGTCACCCGTGCCGTTCTCAACTTCGATCCCGAGGGTTGCAGTCAAATCCGACCCGGTCTCCGGCACCGTCTCCAGCTCCTCTACCCACTCCCGGTACGACTTCTCCAACGCATCGGGCTCGAGCCCCGTTGCCGCGAGGACCGATGCGTACCCCGTCGGGTCGTCGTCAAAGTGCTCGCAATAGTGCGTGTAGAAGTCATCGAGCTTGCCCGTGTCGAGCAGCCAGAGCATCGCGGTCCGCGCCTGCGCGTACTTCGCGAGCGGGCGCTTGGCGGTAAATGCGTTCATCTCGATCTGCGCGAGTTCTTCAAAGCTTGGGAGCCGATTGATGTTCTCGAGTCGCTGCACGATGTTCGTGCGCCACGAAGGCACCGGGACGGGTTTCCCAGCACGGATATCATAATCCTCGATCAGGGACGCGAGCCCCTCCTGCACCCAAGGCGCATGCACTTGACCCAGTCGCGACATATCGCGCCAGTGGATCACATGCACGAACTCATGCCGAAGCGTGGCACCCAGATCCTGCGCGACCAATCGGCGCTGCTGATGCTCGTACGCACCGCCGACGGAGCTAATCGTGCCCCGCACATCAGAACCGAACACGGAGATCGCCCACTTGGCGAACCCCGCCTGATCGGGTAGCCCGACGATGACCCAAGGCGAATCCGTGAGATCCAGCTCTGGAAGCTCGGCGAACAACTCCCCATGCGCCCAGTCCGCGATCATCCGCAGCTCGTCCATGGCCTCGTCCGTTGCGACCTCTCCGTGCGCTGAGCGGAGCTCGAAACGCAGGATCTCGTCCGTGCGTGCGTCGAGTTTTCTTTTGTTCGGGAACAACAGCTCGATCTGCGCCACATCTGCGCCGCGTCGCGCTTCGATGAGCTCCCCCCACTGCCCCATCAGCACATCGAACCAAGGGTCCAAGCGGAGCGCTTTGAGGTCCGGGTCGCGATAGAGCTGCGCCTTATCGCAGAACCCAAGCGCGAGCGCGGTGCTCATTGCGTTGATCGCCTCCTGCACCTCGTCCTGCATCGAGTGAGCGGCGGCGAGGTTGTAATGCCCAACGAACGACCTTGGACGCAACGCGATTAGTTCACGAAAAATGTCCTCCGCGTCCTGATAGGCACCCTGACGCATCGCGTCGATCCCCTTCGACTCGAGCTCGCTGGGCATCGGGTCCGCGATCGCATGGGAGCTCAGGATCGAGCAGAGCGTGAGTGCGATCGCGATCAGGGGTGTGGTCTTCATGCAGGGTTATTCGCACGAGCGTTGGATTCGTTGCGTTCGATGAGCAACTTGATCGCCTCGGGGTAGGCATCGCACTCAAGGGTAAAGACCCTTGCCGCGAGTTCGTCGGGTGTGTCCGTTGCATGTACCGGGCACTTCTTCTGCACAATGACCGAACCGGTGTCGTACTCGTCGTCCGCGATGTGGACCGTGCAGCCGGATTCGGACACCTCGCCGCGTTTCGCTGACTCGATTACCGCTTCGTGGACATGGTGCCCGTGCATGCCCTTGCCCCCGAAATCCGGGAGCAGCGCGGGATGGATATTGATCACCCGATGGCGCACCCGATCCGAGATCGGAACCAGTTTCAGATACCCCGCGAGCACGATAAGATCGATCTCGTGCGCCTCACAAACCGAATCCAACCAGTTCGGGTCCAGGCGCTTGTCGTGCACATGTGTCTCGATCCCCGCGTCGCGTGCCTTCTGGGCACCTAGGCACTCCTTCGAAGCGATCACCACGGGGATCGTCGCATCGATCTCGCCCGCACCGATCCGCTCGATCAGGTTGTCCAGGGTCCGCCCCGATCCAGAGAGCAGCACACCGAGCCGGGCTGGCCGATGAAACATTGGCAACCCGTCAAAGCTCATGTCCCGCCCCTATCACGATCGATCGGGCACTTGATCGGATGATCACGGAATGGCGCAGGTACGCCGTTGAGCATCCCCACCATCGTCAAACGCGCGCTGGTGACATGCACCGTTTCGTGGGTCTTGAACCGCTCCGCTTCAACCTCGACCTGCACATCGATGCTCGTGCGACCGAATCGTGTCGTGCAGGTCGTTAGCGTGACAATGTCGCCGACATAGACCGGCGCGTGGAACTCGACTTTGTCGATCGCGGCAGTCACCCAATGAAGATCCGCATGACGGCGGGCCTCGACAAAGCCCGCCTGGTCGATATAGCTCAGGAGGGATCCCCCCGAAGATCGAACCGTACGGGTTCGTCTCCTTGGGCATCGCGACGATCCGCATCGCCATCACCTTCAGATCGAGCGGCGTGCGATTGCTGCTCGGATAATCGTGTTCGTTACCCATCGAGCATCTCCCCAGATTCCGCGTCGTGGCGTAGATCTTTGAACACGCACTTGGGCACATAGTTCTCGACCACAGTTGTCCACCCGTCGGGCCCGATCATGCCCTTGACGAAGCTCGATGATATCTCGCACAGCTCACGCGGGGGCATCAGAAAAACAGTCGTCAGGTTCGGGTTCAGGTCCGAGTTCACATAACGCATCCCGCGTTCATACTGGTAGTCCGCCTCATTGCGGATCCCGCGGATCACGAAACGCGCCTTCACGCGCGCGGCGTAGTGCGCGAGGAACTCGTTCTCGATGACCGTGACCTCGACATTCGTGTGGGACTTGCAGATCGTACGCAGCCATTGCTCGCGCTGCTCGAGTGGATAGCTGTACCCCTTCTCAGGGTTCCGCGCCACCGCGACGATGAGCTTATCGAACAATCTCGCGCCCTGCTCGATCATCCAAAGATGCCCATTGGTCGGCGGGTCAAAGCTCCCGGCATACACGGCGCTCTCACTCATCTGATCGCTCCGTTTGCTCAGACCGTTTGCGTACTCACCGCTTCCACGGCGCTGATGAACATGCCCAGACCCGGCGCGTGCGTCTCCCTCACATTCTTGGGCAGACGCGTCCAGTATGGGTGACGGTTCCAATCGAGCATCCGCTCGGGGTGCGGCATCAATCCCATGATCCGCCCGCTCGGGTCACAAATCCCCGCGATCCGATCCACCGAACCGTTCACATCGTCGCGGTACCGCAGCGCGATCTGGTTGTTCTGCTGGAGCTGCTCAAGCACCGCGTTGTTCTTGGTCACGAATCGACCCTCGCCGTGCCCGATCGTCATGACGAGCTCTGGCTCGTCGTTCGCCGTATTCGCCCGCTCGATCAGGTCACGCGTCCAGATGCACGGCGACTGGGGGTTCGCCTCGATCGCGACGCAGTTGTCCTGGAATCGCCCGCTCGTGTTCTCCGTGAGCGCGACGCTCTGGGTCCGATCCGCGTCGAGACCCGGGAGCAGACCGATCTGCGTGAGGACTTGGAACCCGTTGCAGATCCCGATCATCGGGACCCCGCGATCGGCGGCGGAGACGAGCTCGGGGAGGAGCTTCTGGCGCGTGTGCATCGCCATGATGCGTCCGGAGCTAATGTCGTCGCCGTAGGAAAAACCGCCGGGGAACGCGATGAGATCGAATCGTCGAATCTGGGTCGGGTCTTGGATCAACCGATCGAGATGGACCAAGTCCACCCGAGCACCGGCGAGCGTAAACGCCCGGCACAGTTCGACTTCCGAGTTGATCCCCGCGGTGCGGACAACCAAGGCGCTGGGCGTGCTCATGCACAATCCTAGACCCGATCTCGTCACGCGACACAACCCGATTCTCTCCATGATGCGATTCTGCCCCTCCGCGTGACGCGCTATGATCGCCCACACGTGTACGCGTGCGGGGACAGACCAAGTTTCACTCATTTACGCGCTCCGGCGCGATCCTGATATACAAGGAACCAAGCGATGCCTGCAGTTCATCCGTTCCGAGCGGTTCAGTACAACCACGGCAAGGGCGATGTCAGCGACCTGATCGCGCCGCCGTACGATGTCCTTGACCTCACCCAGAAACAGTCACTGCTCGACAAGAACGAGAATAACATCGTCTCGGTTGACCTCCCCCATGTCCCCGCAAAGGAACTTGGACCCAAGGAGGCCTACCAAGCGTCGGCCGACAAGCTCGCGTCCATGATCGCATCCGGCGTGATGGCCCAATCCGACACGCCCGCGATTTACGCCTATCGCCAGACCTTCGAGTTCCAGGGATCAGCCTTCCAGCGCTGTGGCATGGTTACGACCGTCGATACCGTCCCCTTCGGGAACCGAGACGGCGGCGGGATCCTCGCCCACGAACAGACCTTCGGCGGTCCTAAGGAAGACCGGATGGCGCTGATGAAGGCCACCCAGAGCCAGACATCCCCGATCTTTGGGCTCCACCCCGACGAGGACGGCGAAGCCGTCAAGATCCTCCACGCCGTCATGGCCTCGCGCGACGCGGACATGACCGCGGACATGGGCGACGGGATCAAGCAGGAGATCTGGACGATCACCGATAGCGCGACCATCTGCGCGTACCAGAAGGCGCTCGAGGGCGAGGACATCTTCGTCGCCGACGGGCATCACCGGTACAACACCGCGCTCAACTACCTCGAATCACTCGGCGATGTCCCCGCGGATCACCCCGCGCGCCGGACGATGTATGTCCTCGTCTCCATGTCCGACCCCGGACTCGCGATCGGCCCGACCCATCGCGTGCTCGGCGGGATGGAAGACTACACAATCGAGAAGTTCATCGAGGCGTCCGCCGGGATCCTCAACATCGAGGCGATCGACAACAACCCACACACATTCGAAGCGCAGATGGCGACCCTCGCCGAACGCGAGCGCACCAAGAATGTGTTCGGAATCTTCGATTACGCGACCGGGCTCTGCTTCGGTGCCTGGCCGGCCGTCAACGACCCGCTCGATGCCCAGTTCCCCAAGCAGTCCGAAGCCTGGCGGACCCTCGATGTCGCGCTCATCCAGCACCTCATCGTCGAAGAAATCTGTCAGCCCGAGCTCAACAAGGGCGAGCCGATCAAGTGGGCGTTCCCCCACTCCATCGACGAAGTCATCGCGATTGGGAAGGGCGAAGAGACCGGGTCATCGATCGCGGGCGGCGGCAAGCCCCAACTCGCGGTCATCGTCCGCCCGACCCCGCTCGAAGCCGTCCGCGACATCTCGCGTGCGGGCGAGCTCATGCCTCAGAAGTCGACCTTCTTCTACCCCAAGCTCGCGACGGGGCTCTGGGTGAACCCGCTCTCCTGAGCATTCAACATCAGAAATCGATATCAACCGCGGCGGGGTCATAGACCCACCCGCGTTTTTCATCATCGCGGAAGTACGGCTCGCCGTCGGGGTGCATCACCCACATGCGCGCCCCCGCCGAGCGGAGCTTGGCGAGCTGGTTCTTGCCGATCCGCGTCCGCAGGGTCACGGATTTCTCCCCGTAGTCCCGATCGAGCACCTCCGCGCGATTCTCGATCGTGTGGATCGTCTTGGAATCGCTCAGGGGGATCGTGATGTCGAGCTCTTCGATCGGCCCGATCGAGATCGCCTTGACACGATCGATAAGCTCCTGTTGCCCCATCGGGAGCTCGGGCGCATCAGGATCGCCAAGCAACGAGCACATGGGGATCGCCCCGACCGCGCGTGATTGCCAGTAGAGCAGGTCCTGCTCGTCCACTTCTTCGCGGTCCGCCTTGTTGAGGATCACGAGCAGATCCGGGCGTTCGTATCGAGTAATGTCGCCTGCGCCGTCGCGTTTCGCCTGCTCGGCGCGTTTGACCTCGCGATCCTCGACCTCCTTGAACAGCACATCGAGCGTCTTCATCACCGTCTCGTAGTGCAGTTCCGCGCTCGGGTCCGACACATCGAGAAGCACGAGCAATAGATCCGCGTGCGTCGCCTCTTCGAGCGTCGCGCGGAACGACGCGACTAGGTGGTGCGGCAGATCCCGCACGAACCCGACCGTGTCTGAGAGCATCACATGGTGCCCCCCGCCCAGGTCCCACTCGCGAGTGCGCGTCATCAGGGTCGCGAACACCCGATCGTCCGCGTACGCCCCGCCCTCGGTGAGGGTGTTGAACAGGGTACTCTTGCCCGCATTGGTGTACCCGACGAGCCCAACGGTGAAGTAATCGTTGTTGCGCTTCTCGACCGCGCGCCGCTTGCGGGCCTGGATCTCCTCGAGCTCGCGCTTGAGCTGGGTCTTGCGGCGCTGCACCAATCGCCGGTCGATCTCGAGCTGCTGCTCACCCGGGCCGCGCGTTCCCACGCCACCGATCCCGCCGGACCCCACGATACGCTCAAGGTGCGTCCACATCGCGCGCAGGCGCGGGTAGGTGTACTCGAGCTGGGCGATTTCGACCTGGAGCTTGGCCTCGTGCGTCGTCGCGCGCGACGCGAAGATGTCGAGGATCAGCTCCGAGCGATCGAGCACCTTGCGTTCCGTGATCTGCTCAATCTTCGCAATCTGCTTGGGCGAAAGGTCGTGATCGAAGATGATCGTTTTGGCGTCGAGCGCCTCGCACATCCCCTTGAGCTCTTCGACCTTGCCCGTGCCCATGTAGGTGCCCGCTTCGGGTCGATCGCGGCGCTGCTCGAGCTCGCCCACGACGACCGCGCCCGCCTGAAGCGACAACTCACGCAGCTCCCCGAAGGGATCGCGCTCGTCGAACTTCGACTCGGGCAACCGGACCGCGGCCAGCACCGTTCGCTCGGCCTGGACCTTGATACTCTGACGCTCTTTGGGTTCTGGCATGGACCTGTAGTGTACCCGCGATCGGCAGAAAATCACGGCTTGAGCGGGCGCATCGCGCGTAAACGACGCTCATCATTGAACTTCACGAGCGCCGGCGGGTGATCCGCGAGCAAGCGCACGAGCTGGGAACCCGAGCATTGCAACCGCGACGATGCCCGGCGGGTGTCGTATCCGCACGCGTCGATGACATCCATCGCCTCCGCGAGCATCGTCGGAAAATCCTCGTGCCCAACCGCGAGCACGATCTTCCTGTTCCGGCAGCGCGATTTCCACAGCTCAGATCGGATCTCCCCCTCCGGGACGAACACCCGATGCTCCGTCGCGAGGTTCAGGCGCAAGCGCCTGATCGCAACGCGCTGGTTTTCCTTTGCGAGACGACGCTCCCCCGCTTGTGCTTCGATCCCAGTTGGTTCGTGGACGATCGTGATGTGGGTCTCGACCTTGTTGCGGTGCTGCCCGCCCGGGCCGGAGGTCCGCCCGCGCGTCAGGGTGCACTCCTTCATGAGGGTGTCGGGGTCGAGCGCCGCCGGGTGCACCGGGCGCTCAACGGGCTTGTCGAGATTGTCGAGGAAACTCAAGTCCATCGTCAGCACGCCGTTGTGGGAACCGCGGACAGGGTCAGGTCATCGATCCGCCCGTTCAGGAAGAGCTTGGCGCCGAGCCCTGCGATCATCGCCGCGTTATCGACGCAGTACCCCATCTTCGGGATGATGAGCTCCAGACCGTGCTCTGCGGCGAACCGATCCATCTCCGATCGAACGAGCGTGTTGGCGCTGACCCCGCCGCCCACGATGAGGGTCTGGCACCCATCGATCCGCTCGATCGCACGCCCGAGCTTGAGCATCAACGCACGAACCGCAGCCCGTTGAAAACTCGCCGCGATGTCCCGCATCCGCTCGTGGGTGAGTTCGGGCACCTCTGGCGCAGGCAACGGGTCCCGTCCGGGCAGCGCCGGGGGCGCGGGTCGTCCCTTCGCTTCGTAAAGCACAGCCGTCTTGAGCCCCGAGTAACTGAAATCGAGCGAGTCCTTCTTCAATCGCGAAACCGGGAAATCGAACGCGCGATCGTCCGCGCCGTCCTCCTGCGCCAATCGATCGATCTCAGGCCCACCCGGGTGCCCGAGCCCCAGGATCGACGCGACCTTGTCGAACGCCTCGCCGATCGCATCGTCGATCGTCGAGCCCATCCGCTTGACCTTCAGCGCGTTCTCGATGGAGTAGATCGAGGTATGACCGCCGCTGACGACCAGGCCGAGTGCCGGGTACCCGGGCTCTTCGCGTCCGAGCATCCCCGCATAAAGGTGCGCATGGACATGGTCCACCCCAACCAGAGGCACGCCCAAAGACCAGGCGAGCGCCTTGGCCGCGCTGAGCCCAACAAGCAACGATCCGATCAGACCCGGGCGATGCCCGATCGCGATCAGATCGATGTCCCCCTGCTCGATTCCTGCTTGGTCGATCGCATCGCGCACGACCGGGAGGATGTGCTGCTCGTGGGCGCGCGATGCGATCTCAGGGACGACCCCGCCGAACTCCTCGTGGAGGTCGTACTGGCTCGCGACGACGCTCGATCGGACCTCGCGCCCATCGACCACGACACTCGCCGCGGTTTCATCGCACGATGACTCGATCCCGAGGACGATCACGAACCGGATTCCTCGCCCTTGGACGACTCGTCCTTCTTCTCAACATCCGCGTCAACGAGCCACGCTTCGAGGTTGTTGCCTGTGATATTAAGGGTGGTGATGACATTCCCCTCCGCGTCACGAACGACGAGCTCGCCGCCCTCGAGGTTGGTCTCGTCGTCCCAGAAATCGCGCGGGTTGTTCGCGATGATCTCGCCGGGCACCTTCTGCTCCGCTGCCTGCATCCGCTTGTCAAGACGCGCGAGCTCACGCAACAGTCGCTCTTCCTGGGTCCGCAGGGCGTTGAGCTCTGCGAGCGCAACATCCATCGGCTCGTTCTGCTCGATCCCCGTGGGCGCGAACTCGCCCGAGTTCACACGGGTCTGCATGACGGAGACCGCTGCGGACAGCTGCGGGTCGTTCAGCGCTGCGAGCACCGCGTTGGTATCACGCAGATCAATCTGCTCGGATTCGTCGTTGTGCTCGATGATTTCCTGCTCGCGCCGTGCGCGGAGCATGTCAAGGGTCTCATCGGTCGTCATTGGGACAAAGTAACCGGGCGTCGGATCGACCCCCCACTCCGTCGAATCATCGCGCCGATGGAGCAATCGCCCCGAGGGGAGGTAGTAGTACTGCTCGGTAATCTTAAGCACCCCCGCGCCCGATTCGAGCGGGCGCACGGTCTGCACCGATCCCTTCCCGAAGCTCCGTGTCCCCAAAATCACGGCCCGGTTGTGATCGGAAAGCGCCCCCGAGAGGACCTCCGACGCGCTGGCACTCTGACCGTTGACCATGACGAGCAGGGGCAGGTCCGTGATCGTCCCGGCGCGTGTCGCACGATCGATCTCTTCTTCGAACACACGCCCCTTGGTCGAGACGATCGTGCCCTCTTCGATGAAAAGGTCCGCGATCTCGACCGCCTCGTCGAGCAATCCGCCGGGGTTGAATCGCAGATCGAGGATCATGCCATTCAAGTCGCCGCCGAGCTCACGCTTGGTGTGCTCGATCGCGTTCTTCACTTCCTGGGCGCACCCGGGGGTGAACTGCGTCAATCGGATGTACCCGATCCCGGCGCTGGGGTCGATGAGGTGCATCCACTCGCCGTCGCCGCCCTCGCGCATAAACCCCTTGACCGCCTGGACCTTGATGTGGTCACGGATGATCTCGATATCGATGGTCTCGGTGCCGCGTTCGACCGTGATGACGACCTTGGTGTTGGGCTCGCCCGTGAGCAGGTCGATTGACTCGTCGATCGTGAACCCTTCTGTTGACTTCCCGTCGATCGCGACGACGCGATCGTCCGCCATCACCCCGGCCTTCCACGACGGCGACCCATCGAGCGGCGAGCTGATCGTCAGCCACCCGTCACGGATCTGCACCTCCGCGCCGATCCCGACATACTCGCCGGTGAGGTCCTTGGAGAACTCGTCCGTGTCGCGTCGGGGCACAAAGGTCGTGTACGGATCATTGAGCTCCTCGATCATCCCCTCGATCGCGCCGCGCTGCATCGCCTCGATGTCCGCTTCCTCGACATAGAGCGCGTTGATGAGGGTGCTGACATCCACGATCGGGTCAAAGAACGAGTACTGGTCGTCGCCCATCCGCATCGCGTTCATCGCGACCGCGATCGTAGACCCAACCACCGCGACTCCCAAGATCCCCACAAGAGGCAGCATCGATCGATTGCTCATCGTTATGACTCCAATCCGTGATCACCATCAGGGCGCAACGATGCACCCGAGCGAAATCAGCACATGAGTCTATACCGGGTACTCGCCGGATCGGTTCGAGTTGTAGCGCAGAATCGGGGCTCATCCACCATCAGGGGACGGGAACGAGTTCCTGCTCGAGGAATCGCTTGTACTGGCTCCCGCCGGAGAGGGCCGCGACGACCTGATCACCCTCAAGGATGAAGGTGGTCGGGTAGCTACGCAATCCGAGCTGCTGGAGCTCTTGCGGGTTCTTGGATTCTTCGAGGTACACCGGGATCGCATTTGCATGAATCATCGCGACGATCTCCGGGTCCTGCAGCGCTCCCCGCTTGAGCGTCTGGCACGGCGGGCACCAGTCCGCTGTCGCGAGGGCTAACACGGGCTTGCCCGTTTCGGCGGACATCGCAGTGGCCTCGGCGAGCGTGTACCCGTCCGAGAACACATCGGGCACCTCCGCGGTGCCTCGCAGCATCGCGATGAGGTTCGGGAGCGCCATGAGCATCACCGCAACGATCAGCACCACCACAAAAAGGTTCTTCTTGTCGTTCATCGCAGCTCCTCACGCATCCTGCCCTTGGGTTCGTCGCAGACAACCCGATCGATGCCCAAAGTATTCCCGATCACCACTCTTCGAGCTCTCCAACCAGCGGCTCAACCAGGTCCTTGCGGGTCACGATCCCGATGTCCGTCGCTCCCTGACGCACCACGCCCAAGTGTCCGCCCGCACGATTGAGCGTCCGTAGCGCCTTCTCGACGCTCATCTGAGGCGACACCAGCACCACCGGCTCGATCATCGGATCGATCGATGCGGAGGGATTCTTCGCTGACTCGTGGGTATACAGATCAATCGCGTGGATGATTCCCCCAACGCGTCCGTCCTTGCCGATCACGGGGAATCGCGAATACGGGTGCCCGCGCACCGAGGCCCGCGCCCGTTCGATCGTCCACCCGGCACGAAGGGTCCGCACCCGCCCGAGCGGGATCATCTCCCCCTGAACCTTCGCGTGCTCGAGCTGGAGCGCCCGATCGATGAGGGTCACCTGCGCCTCGCTCATCGATGTCGATCCGAACTTGAGGAGTTCGGCCACGCGTTCGCGCGCATCGCCGAGCGATCCGAGCGACCCCACCCCAACAAGCCTGGACGCAGATTCCGCGACCCACCCGAGCACGGGCACGATCGGGACCCAGGTCACCACCCTTCGGAACACCACGAGCACGATCACGAATCGGGGCATCAGCGCGTCCGCGTTCGCCCGGAACACCTCCTTTGGTGTCGACTCAGCGAACACGAGCAGGATCGGGGTGAGCACCACGACCTGAATCAGGATCATCCCCAAATCACTCAATCCGAACAACGCGACGAGCGTCGTCAACGCGAGTGTCCCCGCGTAGTTAAAGATGTTGTTCCAGACGAGCAGCGTCGTGAGCGACGGCACCATCTGATCGAGCATCTTCTGCAACCGGCGCGCCCGCACACCCGATCGCTTCGCGCCTTCGACCTGCACGCGTACGCGATTGACACTGTACAAACCGACCTCGAGCCCGGAGCAGAACGCCGACCCACCGATGCCCACAAGCATCACGAGTGACCAGAGGATGATCTCGATCGTGCTCATCGGATCGCCTCCTCGTCCTCGTCGCGGGTCGCGAGCACCCGGATCTCGATCTGCTCGATCGCCCGCTCATTCATCGATACCACACGCAGCTCGATCGACCCCGCGCGGACCTGATCGCCGATCTCTGGGACCCGATCGAGAAGGACCATGACCAGCCCGCCGAGCGTGTTGACATGCTTGGTGTGCTCGATGAGGGACCGGTCCTTGAAGATCACGGCCCAGTCACGGATGTTTAAGCGACCCGGGACGAGCCAGCGCCCTTCGCCCAAGTCCTCAATTGAGACGGAAACGCGATCGTCGGGGTGCTCGAGCTCTTCGAGCAGTTCCTTAAGGATGTCCGCGATGGTGATCACGCCCGTGACCCCGCCGTGCTCATCCACGCACACACCGACGCGACGACCGGACGAGCGGAGCTGTTCCATCAGCGCATCGAGTCGGCACTGCTCGGGCACATAGAGCACCGGAGCGAGCGCCTCACGCACGGATGCGCCCTCAAACACCTTCCGTGCGTCAACAATCCCGAGCAGCCCCTCATCGAGGTCCTCTTCACACACAAGCATGCGCGATCGCCCGCTGGTTCGGCAGACCCGCGCGAGCTCGTCGAGCGTGACATCCGGGTGCACCCATTGCATATCCACCCGAGGCGTCATCACCTGCTCGACCCGCAGGTGCCCCATCTCCACGATCGAAGTCAGCACGAGCTGCTCACCGCGATCGAGCACGCCCTCACCGACGCTCATGCTGATGAGGGTGGACAGCTGCTCGGGGGTGACATCCGTCTCGCCCTGATTGGGCTTGGGCGGGGCGACGAGGCGAGACAAGGGGGACACGACCCACACATCGAGCACCCGCAAGAGTCCAGAGATCGGGCGACGGATGAACAGGTGCGTCGGGGCGGCGATCCGCAAGAAGAGCAGCGTCGCGCCCGACGCGAAGAGCTTAGCAAAGACCTCGCCCATCAGGATGATCGTTGTGAGCGACACGACCGAGATCGTGACCCGCGCCATCGTCGTCTCGGCACGCAGCGTCAGCACGCTCGTGACGATGAAATAGCTCACATTGATCACCATGTTGAGCAGCAGCACCTGCATCAACAGCTCGCGCGGGCGCGCGAGCAACGAATCGACCATCCGCGCCAGCGTGGGGTTGCTGCGGCGCAGGGTGGCGCGTTGACCGTGGGTGACGCCGAACAAGGCCGTCTCGGAACCCGACGCGAACGCCGACCCGACGAGCAGGACCGCGAGCACGATGATGAATGGTGTATCCGATGCGTCCATGTGCGTTCGTTCGAGACCCGAGGAATCAGGATATCAGGAAAAATCCGCCCGTGACGGGTCGTACTCGGGGTCGAGCTGCTCGATCAAACGCTCGATGTATCGCCATGCGTTGAGTTCTACACGGATCGCACGCAGGTCCTCGTCTTGCGCGGGATCTACGAGCGCATCGAACATCGCGCCAACCCGATCGCGGTACAACCTGCGTTGCTCGATCCCCCACGACTCCCATTGCTCGCGTTCTGCGTCGCCGCCGGACTCGATCGCTTCTTCGATCTCCTGGCGCTGCATCATCATGTCCATGAGGAACCCATCGGGGAGGTCCTTGCATTGGGATGCGTCCGGCCCGCCAAGCAGCGCGAGCAGGACAATGGCCCGTTGCTCATCATCAAGCAGGGTTGTGCGTGCTTTGTTGAGTGTCGCGGGGTCGATTCCGACCTGGTCTCCGCCCGCGTCCGGGTGCGAAGCCGATAAACGCGCACGATACGCGCGTTCGATCTGATCCCGCTCAATGGCATAGCGCATCGGGACTCCGAGCGTTTCAAACGGGCTTTGCAACTGTTCACGCGTCATCCGCGTATGGTATGTCTGCGATCGGCACGCGATGGAACGCACCCGAACTGGGGGGCAAGTTTCCGCCGTTCCTTGACGCGGACGCGTTCATCCGCGACGATGGTGTGTCCGAACTCGATCGATCACCCAGAAAGGGCGACCCATGACAATGCACATCGGGATTGTTGGCGTGAGCCCTGAGGGTGCCGCCTTGTGCTATCAGCAGCTCTTCCGACACGCCGCGATCATGCTCGAGCCCCACATGCACCCCACCGTCAGCGTGCACAACATCCCCCTCGCCCAATACATCGCCGCGGTGCGGCAGGACGATTGGGAACGCGTCGCGGCCCTCCTGAGCGAGTCCGCCCGATTGCTCGCGAGCATCGGCGCCGAGGTCTGCTTCACCCCCGACAACGCCGTCCAGCACGCGATCCAGCTCGCCCGCTCCAACTCACCGATCCATTGGCTCAAGATGACCGATGCCGTCGCATCCCGGATCATCGAAGACCAACGCCAAACCGTCGGCGTCATCGGGACCCGGTATGTGACCACCGGGTCCGCGTACCAGACGGGACTGGGGATCAAGGGCATCAAGCTCGTCCGCCCCAGCGACGAAGACACCGAGCTGCTCGACCACATCATCTTCTCCGAGCTCGTATACGGCATCATCGAGGAAGAGTCACGCACCGCGATGCTCGATGTCATCCGTCGCCTGTGCGACAAGGGATGCGAAGGAATTATCCTGGGTAACTCCGAGGCCCCGCTCCTCATCACGCCCGAGTTCTGCGATGTCCCGCTCTACAACGCGTCGGACATCATGGCCGAGCACGCGCTCCGGTACGCGATCGACGCGAGCAAAGGCGAGTCATGAAGGGTCCGTAAGGAACGATCCCACCGCATCAATCGCGATCTGACGAAAGACCGGATCGATCCAGATGTTGTTGTGACCCGCGCCTTCAACCTTCGCCATATATGCACACGATGTAGCTCGCATCACCCTGAGTGCGTCTGCGAACGGACTCACAGGGTCTTGGTCGCCGTGGAGAAGCAGAATGGGTGCTTGCACGCGTGATGCGATATCGGCTCGATCAAACCCACGCCATTTCATCCCCACGCCAAGCTTCAAACCCAGCAACGCGAGCGCGGGCGTAAGACTCAACCGATGCGGCATCCCCCGAAGCGAAAGCACTGCACGCGCCGGGGTTGCAGGCTCACAATACACCGCTTCGCAGATCACACATCGCACATCGTGTGTCGATTGGATCTGCTCACACAACGCGAGAGATATCCCCGCCCCCATCGACCACCCGTACAACACAAGCGGCGTGTCCTTGATCCCCAATACTTCGATCAACTCCATCGCGATCAGGTGCTCGTCCGCGCCCAATCGGGCGATCCCTGACGCGTCGCCGTGCCCCGGGAGGTCCCATGCGATGATCCGTGACGCGTGCTCGACGATCGGGAAGATGCGTTTGAGTGCCCCCTGTCGGCCCGAGCCCCACCCGTGCGTCATGAGGACGATCGGCCCGTTGGGATCACGCCCCTCGATGTCCCATATGGGGACACGGGCGCTGGCGGTCTCAATCGTGTCGTCCTCGAACCGCAGCGGCTCATCGAGCTCGCCCGGATCGCCCGGCTGGGATCGCGCGATCGCCCACGCGTACGAGCGGCGCACCGGGTGCGTGAGCATCCACGCCGTCGTCAGGATCAACGCGACGAGCCCGATCGCGAACCCGATCGTGAGGATCTGGATGAGCCCAAGCACGGGGGTCATGGTGCGATGGTAGACGAGCGGATCGCTGCCCGATCACGCGCCGAAGATGTTCTTGATGTCGTTAAAGGTGACATAGAGGAACATCATCCCGATCAAAAGCAACCCCGCAAGCGTCGCGACATTCTGCACCGCGATCGGGACGGGTCGCCCACGGATCCATTCGTACCAGAGCATCAGGAACTGCCCGCCGTCCACGATCGGGATCGGGAGGAAGTTGATCACCGCGAGGTTGATTGAGATCAGCGCCATGAAGAACAGCACCCAGATGAACCCCTGCGACGCGATCTGCGTCCCCAGGTGCGCGATCCCGACGGGGCCCTTGAGGTGCCGAACCTCGACGGACCCCTGGAACAAGCGCAGGAAGGTGAGGTAGGTCTGCATCATCACGCGCCGGGATTCCGCGATCCCGCGCTCGATCGCCGCGACGGGGCTCGGGGAACGATCCAGCACCTGGTACGGCTGGAACACCTGCGCGATAGAGTTCCCGCCGGAGAGGGTCCACCCGAGCGCACGCACCTGTTCAATATCCGCGCGGGTGAGCTCCCACGACTTGGTCGTTGTGGGGATCGATCCGTCGGGCTGCACCGGGAGGGGGAGTTCGATGGTGACCGGGATCGAAAAGGACTCCGCGCCCGAATCGAACGCGTCGCCCGTCGCATCGACGATGATCCCCACGATCTCACGCAGGTTCGTGATCTCTATCCCCGCAACCGAAAGGATCCGTGACCCGCCGTAATCGATGATCTGGTGGGCTGGTCGTTCGATCGGGTTGGGCTCGTACGCTTTGTCCGTCGCATAACGGACCGCATCGAACTCGGCAATGCGGATCGGCTGATGCACGATCGGCGCGTGAGCGCTGCTCATCACCGGGTAGAACCCGATGCGTCCGTCGCGGGTGACCTCGACATCGAGGGAAACGCGTTCGTACCCAGACTCAGGGTTGCCGCGGAGCACCTCGAGCTTGAGGGGCTTGCCCGCGTGCTGACTCACATACTCGCGCCCCTTGGGTTCGGTGGGGAACTCGAGGTCGCCGATGCGGGCGAAGATGTCGCCGGGCATGAGTCCCTGCTTGGTGTCCTCGGGGGACGCGCTGGGATCGACCATCATCACGCCGTGGAGTCCGAGGATGTGCTCAATCTTCGAGAAATCGTCGCCGTCAGGCATCGCGCCGGATTGCAGCTCACGCACCGGATAAATCGTTGTTGCGATCTCGCCCGCGCCCTCGCGCTCAAAGATCGCGTCGAAGGGCACCCCGTTGGATGCGCCCGCCGCATCGACCAGATCGAACGGCGATCGCGCTTGCGTGTCCGCAACACGAACGAGCCGATCGCCCGATTCCATCCCGTCGACCCCGGCGTTGCGTGCAAACACTCGCACCTGCTGGCGCTCCTCGTCCGTCTCGGCGATCATCGCCTGCGTGGAGATCGGCGGATCGACCTGGATGCCGAGCAAACCCGACATTGGGTTCTTCACGGGTTCGGCGTGGAACTCGATCGGGCCCTCCACCCCCTCGCGCTCCACGATGATCGAAACGGGCTGACCTTTGCGCGACATCGCGATCTCGGGGAGGATGTGCTCGAAGGAGTACATCTTCTTCCCGTTGATCTCGGTGATGAGATCGCCGCGTTGCAACCCGATCCCGACATCGTCGCGATCAACGGGCGTCGCGATCGCGCCCGGCCCATCGGGCGCGATGTACCCGAGCTGGGCGGGGAAGACCTTGAGCCCCGCGTTGAAGACGATCACGAACAAGATCGCGGCGGAGATGACATTCATCACCACGCCCGCGCAGATGACGACCATGCGCTTGAAGACCGAGCAGTTCTGGTACGAGTCGGGCTCGTTGGAGACCGCGTCGGGGTTGAGGTCCTCCTGCCCGAGCATCTTGACATACCCGCCGAGCGGGAGCCAGGAGAGCCGGTACTCCGTCGGGCTGATCCGCGTGTGAAGTTCGGCAGTCTGATCGTTGTTCAACCCATATGCCTGCTTGAGGTAATCGGGCTCGCTTGAGCCCATCCGGAACCCGATGCCCTTGCGGTACGAGCACGCGACCTGACCGAATCCGATCGAGAACGCGAGCACGCGGATCCCCGCCCATTTGGCAGCGAGGAAGTGCCCGAGCTCGTGGATAAAAATGATGAACCCGAAACCGGCTGCGATCACGAGGAAGTTGGCAAAGGTCCCAAGCGGGCCCGGCAAATCAAACATGCGTTGCTCCTGGGCAGGTCCCTGCCCGATCATTCGTCCTGATACCGAGTCTATCGGCCTATACGCGGGGCAGGGCTTGGAGGATCACGAAGAAAGAGCACGCCCCGGGGTCTCGGGGCGTGCTGCTGGAGAGAGAGATTCTTGGAGTCTCATCTCAAATGGCTACATGTGTACACGATCAGGGGATCGTGAATCAGTACTTCACGCCGCACCCGTAGGCCTTGGTCGTGGCCTGGGTGACGGTTTCGCCCGCGAGGACCTGCTGGAGGGCGTTGCGGACATAGTTCACCTCGCCGGGGGCGGAGGCGTTGCTGTTGTTGTCGATCGCGCCGTGGTACGCGAGCACGCCCTGGGCGTCGATGATGTACATCTCGGGGGTGCGCTTGGCGTTGTAGGACTTGCCGACGGTGCCAGACTCGTCGAGGAGGATCGGGGTGGTGATGCCCCAATCCTGTGCTGCCGACTTATTGCGCTCAATGCCCGTGCTCGGGTGACCCGCCTTGCCGGAGTTGATGCGCAGCCAAACGACCGGCTGTTCCTTCATCTCGTTCTGGATTGCGAGCATCGTGCCCGTGTCGTCGCGGTAGTGCTTCTTGACGAAGGGGCAATCGGGGGAGAACCACTCGAGGACCACGGTTTTGCCCTGCTTGGTGTACTCGGACAGGGTGTGCTTCTCGCCGTTGATGTCGGTGAGGGTGAAGTTGGGCGCTTTCGCACCGATCTCAGCCGGGCCAGCGGCTTCGAGCGAGCCGGCCCCCATCATCGCGCCGGTAACGGCGGCGCTGAGTGCGAACAGGACTGAACGGGATTTGGTGAGCTTGATCATGGTTGTGATCTCCTTGTGTGGTGGTGTATCAGGGGGCCCTCTCGTCGATGTCGTAGAACATCTCCCCTTGGGGTGTCTTCACTCGGACGCGTCCCGAGAGACGCAGATCCTCTGTTTCCGAGAAGTAGATCTCGATCCGGTTGCCTTCCGAGGCACCGTCCTTGATGAGGTCCTTGATGTCCGTGCATTCGGTGTCGGGATAGAACTCGATGCGGGTCGCGTCGCGGAACATCATCGCGGCGGCACCCTTGATCCATTGCAGACGCACCGCGGGGTCCGTGGTGCGGAAGGGCTCGGGGCGTTTGGACACGATCTTCTCGATCAATTGGGCGGCTTCGGATTTCGTTTCCGTCTCGTCCTCCGGAACGATCGCAAACGAGATGGTGTCCGAACCCGATCCGGGCAGACACAAGTCCTTGCACACCAAGTAGTTCGCGTCGATATTCACGCTCACGCCGGCGGGCTGGGCGTTTTCTTTGACCACGAAGGGGTAGACGACCGTCACGGTGCCCTCGTAGGTGTGATCGAGGATGTCGCCCTCCTGGAGGTACCGGATCGGGGTGGGCCACATCGGGTCCTTGAACTCGATCGAGTCGGGCGCGTTGATCTCGAACGAGATCCCAAACCCGGTATCCGAAACACCCGGCCAGTAGGTGTGCCAATCCTCCGCGACGATGATATCTATCGCCAAGAACCCGCTTGATCCGGGGTGGATCGTGTTTATGGAGGTCTTCGCGTCGATGGAGAGGTGCTCTGCGCCCATGTTGGGTTGCGCCTGTGTGGTGGAGACCGCGCTCAGTAAACTGAGGGTTGCGATCAGATTCCGGGACGGGACACGAAACATGCGAGACTCCTGATGGAACGCGGACGCTGGTGCGATCCGTGCGGGCGCGTCGATACAGACCCTCGTGGGGACTCCGTATGGAGAACGCCCGTCTGTATATACTTATTGACCTGAACCGGGGAAAAAGATGCACCAGATACGCCGAACCCTGTTTTCCACCCTCTCGATGCTCCTGATTCTGGGGGTGATGTCGTGCTCGATGTTCGGGTGTCTGAAATCGAATATTTCAGATAAGAAGATCCAGTACATCGATCTCGCCCGCGCGGTCGACCTGTTTGAGCAGCAGAAGAAAGAGAACGACACCGCGTTGTTCATCGATGCCCGCAAGCCCGAGCGGTTCGCGGAGGGGCATATCCCCGGGGCCCGGAACATGCGCACGCCGGATGTTGATCTGCGCTACGGCACCGACCCGGCACTGGAGCGGTACAAGAACCTCATCGTGTACGGCGAGAACCCCGGCACCGCAACGGTCAACGCGATGGCCAAGCGCCTGATCGAGGCCGGGTACAACGGGTTCGTGAAGAAACGCGTGAAGGTTTACCCCGGCGGGTGGGAAGAATGGGAGATCACGGGGCTCCCGGTTGAGTCCGACACCCCAAAGCAGAGCGAAGGCGACGAATGAGTTCCACTCCGTCCAAGTTCAACATGCCCAACTCCCCCACCGTGGACGCGATCATGGTGGATCGGCGCGCCCAGTCCTTCACGACCCGTTCGATCAAAAAAGACTCGAAGATGGCCGCGCTGGAACTGGCGATCGCGATGATCGATCTGACGACGCTCGAGGGTTCGGACTCTCCCGAGAAGGTGCGGAGCTTGTGCGTCAAAGCGAAACGCCCGTGGGAGCGCGACGAGGAAGTCCTGGGACGCCGGATCGGGCATGTCGCCGCGGTGTGCGTGTACCCCTCGATGGTGCCGTACGCGAAGGAGCACCTCGCGGGATCAGGCGTCAATGTCGCGTCTGTCGCGACGGGGTTCCCCTCGGGGCAGTACCCGCTCGGCATCCGCGTGCGTGATGTGGAACAGGCGGTCGCGGACGGCGCGGACGAGATCGACATGGTGATCAACCGCGGCGCGTTCCTCTCGGGGAAGTACGACATCGTCGCGCAAGAGATCCGCGCGGTGGTCGATGCGTGCGGGCCGGCGCATCTCAAGGTGATCCTCGAGACGGGTGAGCTCGCGACATACGACCAGGTGCGCCGCGCGTCGGACATCGCGATCGCGTGCATCCGCGAGGGTGACTTCATCAAGACCTCAACGGGCAAGGTGTCGCCCGCCGCGACGATGCCGGTGACACTCGTGATGCTCGAAGCGATCCGGGATGTATACAAGCAAACGGGCAAGAAGATCGGGATGAAACCCGCCGGCGGGATCCGCACGGGCAAGCAGTCCTGGCACTACCTGTGCATGGTCAACGAAACGCTCGGCGAGGGTTGGCTGAGCCCGGACTGGTTCCGTTTCGGCGCGAGCTCCTTGCTCAACGATGTCCTCCGCAGCATGCAGAAGCTCGCAACGGGTGAGTACGCGGCGGGGTATGACTTTTCGGATGCCTAGAAAGAACGCCCTCAAACTGATGTCGTGCAAACGAGTTGTGCTCGCTTTGGCACTAGGTGTTTCGCTCACGCTCATCACAACCGGCCTACTGGTGGCTTTATTCATGCCTTCCAGTTGGACCACAGTTGAAGATGTTTCTTTGAGCGATGCAGGTCAAACCTATATCGCTCAAAGCTCTCCTCCCCTGAGAGCCGTCATGCGTGCAGTTCCCGCCGATTCGCAAGGAGAGCTTCTGTTTAGAGGGCTCAACCTCGGGATCGACTTCGTCTCATACAACTACGGCCTATTGATGTGGGATGATGATTACGAGCCCTGGGACCCATCTGTCGATACCGAACCCCAAAGCATCGAGCTCACTCGTTATCGATTCGGATGGCCGATGCGGGTGTTAAGCTTCGACGATATCACGACTGGGTCAAGCGTCAACGATCCTCGAGTCTTGGCCTACCACCAGAAGGCCTATACACTCGCCGGGAAGCACCGCGGGCTCGATCGCCCAGCGTGGCTCCCCGGATTCATTCCGTTGTATCGAGTTCCCATTGCAGCAAACTGGCTCGGAGGCCTTGTGAATGTGCTGACATGGGCCGCGATCGTGTATGCACTCTTGAGCACGAAGCCCCTTTTCCGAAGATGGATTGAACGCAAGCGAAGCAGGCTCGGGCTTTGCGTCGAGTGCGAGTATCCTTTGAATGACTTTCAGCAATGCCCGGAATGCGGCACGCAGCGCGCGTGATCACGCGGCCTGCTGGAACTTGTTGCCGTAGCGTTCGTCGTATCGGGCGCGGGTGTCCGGGTCCTTGAGGACGGAGTAGGCCTTGCTCAGCTCGTCGAAGCGTTGGGCGGCTTCGGGTGAATCGTTTACATCGGGGTGCCACGATCGGCACGCGATCCGGTAAGCGGACTTGATCTCGTCGTTGCTGGCGCAATGGACGACGCCGAGCATCGCGTAGAGGTTGGGGACGCCGACTTCGACCATGGCGGCGCTGCCGGGCTTGGAGGACATGCCGAGCTGACCCTGCACCGCGAGGCGGAGGATCGCGTCACGCACGGCGTGGTCGAGCTTGACGAACTCGACGCCAACCTCGGATCGGCGTGCAAACTTGGACCCGTTGCGGACCCACTTGACGCTGCCTTGCACTTCGACGGTGTGCTTCCCGTCCGTGAAGGTGTAGGACTGCAGGTCCCCCACTTCGGGGAGTTCGCCCTTGGTGACGAGCATCCGCATCCCCGACCCGGTGATGTCCGCGACCTTGCCCTGCGAGCACGCGAGCTTCTTGGTCTTAATCCGCGATTCCATGCGATGGATGTACTCGCACGATTCGGAGGCGGGCGTTTCAGGTCGTGGTGTGTTCTCGGGTTGGGTCATATCGTCCCAAACGACCAGAACCGGGCGCAACTTTGCGGAAAATCCCCCATCGGGACCAATCAGGGGCGGGATTGGTCCGGCTGGGCGGGTCTGGGTTGTTAGAATAGGACCATGACGACCGTTTCCGGGACACATCACGAACAGCACGCGGGATCGAAGGGCATGCACCAGAACACAACCCAACCCGCACGCCTGGATCTTCGCGGCGCGATCGGCGGCGGACTCTTCGAATACGCCCCGGCGCCAGAGTCCGTCCGCCCCGACATCGCGGACCAGTACGGATTGTTCATCGATGGCGCGTTCGTGGAACCCGAAGGCGGTTCGCGATTCGCGAGCATCAACCCCGCGACAGAGGACACCCTCTCGATGATCGCACAGGCGTCCGCATCGGATGTCGATCGGGCGGTGCGAGCTGCACGCGAGGCGCTCCCCGCGTGGGCGGGTCTCTCGGGCAAGGAACGCGGGAAGTACCTGTACCGGATCGCGCGCCGGATGCAGGAACGGGCGCGGGAGTTGTCCGTCCTCGAAACGCTCGACGGCGGGAAGCCGATCAAGGAATCGCGGGATGTGGATGTGCCCCTCGCGTGTGCGCACTTCTTCTACCACGCGGGTTGGGCGGACAAGCTCCGGTTCGCGCTCCCGGGTCGTGACCCCAAGCCCGTCGGGGTGTGCGGGCAGATCATCCCCTGGAACTTCCCGTTGTTGATGCTCGCGTGGAAGATCGCGCCGGCGCTCGCGTGCGGGAACACGGTGGTGCTCAAACCCGCGGAGACCACATCGCTCACGGCATTGCGATTCGCGGAGATCTGCGCCGAGATCGGTTTGCCCAAGGGCGTCGTGAACATCGTCACCGGCGCGGGCGAGACGGGCAAGGCGATCGTCGAGCACAACGACATCAACAAAATCGCGTTCACCGGCTCGACCCAGGTCGGGAAGATGATCGCCAAGTCCGTCGCATCGACGGACAAGAAGCTCACGCTCGAGCTCGGCGGGAAGAGCGCCAACATCATCTTCGAGGACGCATCGCTCGATCAGGCAATCGAGGGGATCATCGAGGGGATCTACTTCAACCAGGGTCATGTGTGCTGCGCTGGGTCACGGTTGTTCGTGCAGGAATCGATCCTGGATACGGTGATCGACAAGCTCCGCGATCGGATGGGGTCGCTGCGTGTTGGTGACCCGATGGACAAGAACACGGATGTCGGCGCGATCAACTCCAAGGAGCAGCTCGCGACGATCAACAAGTATCTGTCGCTCGGCAACGAAGAGGGTGCCGTGCGTCATGATGTGTGCGGATCGGCGCTCCCCGAGAAGGGGTACTGGTGCAAGCCGTGCTTCTACTCCGGGGTGCAGCCGAGCCACACGATCGCGCGGGAAGAGATCTTTGGTCCGGTGCTCGCGGTGATGAGTTTCCGCACACCCGACGAGGCGATCTCGCGTGCGAACAACTCGCCGTACGGTTTGGCAGCGGGTGTGTGGACGGACAAGGGATCGAAGATCTTCGATGTCGCGCGTCGCCTTGACGCGGGCGTGGTGTGGTTGAACACCTACAACAAGTTCGACCCGACAAGCCCGTTCGGCGGGTACAAGGAGTCCGGTTTCGGACGCGAGGGCGGGCGGCACGGGCTGATGGCCTACTGCCAGTAATGAACGAATCAATGACGAGTGCCGAGTGATCGGCGGGAGACTCGATATGGTGATTGAACCCGGGATCCACAAGTTTGATATCCGCGACCTGACCCCCGAGGACAAGCACTGGGTGCAGCGCGTGCTCGTGCAGTACTGGGGCTCGACGACCCAGATCACCAAAGGGAAGAAGTACCAGGCGGACGAGCTCCCCGGGCTCGTGGCGCAGCGCGACGGGTCGGAGGTTGGGTTGTTGACCTATCACATCGAGGACGGGGCGTGCGAGGTCATCACGCACAACTCGATGGCTGGGCACGGCGGGATCGGGTCGTGCCTGCTCGACGCGGTCCGTAACAAGGCGCGTGAACTCGGGTGCAAGCGTCTCTGGCTGATCACGACGAACGACAACACGCCCGCGCTTCGGTTCTATCAGCGCCGCGACTTTGAGATCGTCGGGTTCCATCGCAACGCGGTGATGGAGGCACGCAAGCTCAAGCCCGAGATCCCGAACATCGGGTTCGACGGGATCCCGATTAAGCACGAGATCGAGATGGAGTACCCGCTGTGAGTGAGCGTCTGCCCATCTTCAAGACCTACAAGCTCGCGATTGGCGGGAAGTTCCCGCGCACCGAGTCGGGCCGTTCGACGAGCGTGCACGACGCGTCGCAGAACCTCGTCGCGCATGTGTGCCAGGCGTCACGCAAGGATGTCCGCGACGCGGTGGGCGCGGCACACTCGGCCCAGCCCGGGTGGGGCAACGCGACGGCGTTCCTGCGCTCGCAGGTGCTGTACCGGCTCGCGGAAATGATGGAAGGGAAACGCGACGAGCTCGCCAAGGCGATCGGCGCGGACGGACAACGCGAGGTTGATGCCTCGATCGATCGTGTCGTGCATTACGCGGGGTGGAGCGACAAGTACGCGCAGGTCATGGGCGGGAGTAACCCCGTCGCGGGTCCGTACCACGATTTCACCGTGCCGTTCCCCGTTGGGGTGGTCGGCGTGATCGCGCCCGATGAGTCGCCGTTGCTCGGGTTTGTGAGTCTGATCGCGCCCGTGATCGCGATGGGCAACGCGTGCGTGGCGCTCGCTTCGGAAACCAACCCCGTCCCGGCGCTTGTCCTCGCAGAAGCAATCGCGACGAGCGATCTGCCCGGCGGGATCGTCAATACACTCTCCGGGTTCCGCGATGAGCTTGTCGAGCATTTCAGCACCCATCGCGAGATCGATGCGATTCATGCGGCGGGCGTCTCGGATGCGCATCGAACGATGCTGCGGACGGGGAGCGCGGACAATCTCAAGCGTGTCCATGTGCACGGCGGGGTTGATTTCTTCGATGATCACGCGTGCGAATCGCCCGCGTGGATTGATCCGTTCGTCGAGTTCAAGACGATCTGGCACCCCAGCGCCGTCTGATCACCTCTCAATCAGTGCTCGACCTTCGCGGGTCCGGTCTTGAGTGATTCGTCCATGACGAGGCGCGGTTGCTCACGCGTGGCGGACTCGCGCCAGCGGATGTCCAGTGTGCCATCGAAGAGCTTTGCGATCGCGTGGAGCTGGCGTTCGATCGCATCGCGGGCCTGCTTCTCGTAGCGTTCGTCGTTCTTCTCGAAGAGCTCCGCGGCCTGTTGCTGCGCGGTTTTCATGAGCTCGTTCTGACGCTCGGCGTTCATGTTGATCACATCCACGAGACCCAGCACGCGCCCTTGCTGAATGTCGTATGGCTCGACATCCATGAGTCGGAGTGACCCGACGATCGGGGGGAGCGTGACGCGGAATCGCCCGTTGCCCAGGTCCTCGACATCGCGTTCGTCAATCGAACCGAGCTCGACGGCGTACTGCTTTTCGAACTGGAAGATCATGGCGACCTTGGCCTGCGAGAGCAGGATCGGGGGCAGCCAGTTGAACCCCTTGGTCGCGGTCGCGATCTCCTTTGCGTGCACCTCGAGCCCGACGAGTTTGCCCACGGCACGGACGCGTTCGGTGAGCATCCGCAGGTTGATGGAGTCCACCCCCCCGCCCTTGCGTCCCTTCTTGAGGACGGTGACGAGGTAGAAGACGGTGCCTGCGCCGATGATGGCGGCGAAGATCACGACGAGTGCGATGAGAAGAAATTCGTTCACACCTCATTATTGGCGTGGGCAGCGATCGCATTTCAGAGATCGCGATTCGTGCTGCAAAAACACGGTTTTACGCGTTTTCGGGGTCGTTCTTCTCGGGCAACGCGACCTCGAACGAGCGGATGAGGAAGTGCCCACCGACGGAGAGGAGGATCCCAAAGACGAGCCCGCCGACGATGAAGGAGAGCATGCGGACGATGCTCATCTCGTTGTTCGCGTCGGTAATGGCGGGGAACCCGGAGCGCTGGAAGTACACACCCGCGGCAAGCACAGGGATGACAAACGGGAGCGAACGCATGAGCATCCCCCACGATCGCGGATCGCGCCGGTAGACATCGAGTGCGGCGATAACGGAGAGGGCGGCGATTATCGCGAGATGGAGCATCAGCGTGCGATTGACCCAGGGTTGGATGCTTGCGTGGTTGCTGCCGACGACATTGCGTGCGTCCACATGGATCCCGAAGACCGACGCAACGAGGAGGGTCCCGATGAAGCACAGGAGTGCGAGGGGGAAGGCGCCCTCGACCTTGACCTTGCCCATCGCAACGAGCGTGGTCATGATGGCGCCAAGGAGGACCATGAGTTCGAACCCAAAGAGCCCCCATGCGAACCCGCCGAACTTCCCGAAGCTCATGACGATCCAGGGGATGGAAGAGCCCACAGCGACGAGACAGATGAGCATTGTGGACATGCGGAAGATCGCGGGTGTCGGGTTGCTCATGCGTCGTGCTCCGATGGCCCCCAGAATCGGGGAGAAATGTTGTACGCGGGTGTCGCGCGTGTGGATCGGTCAATCTGGGTGAACGCTCAACGATAATCGCCCACTGGCGATGAATCCACCCGAACTCCCCGGCGCAGGATCTGCGCGTCAGCGTGGGGTTCCTGCGCTGATGATCGGCACGATCTGCATGCGGATCACTCGAGCATCGAAATCCATCAACCCCGATCGAGTCGCCCCCCAAGTTCTTCCGATAGAGAGGGTTGGAGCGGTGCGCATACGCGCCCGCGTCGCCGGGAGGGAATCCGGCGAGTAGCACGCGAAGGAGCGTTCGATATGGGCGGCATCACCACTGGCGTCGGCATCTTCTCGGGGATTGATTCGGCATCGTTGATCGATCAGTTGATCGCGGTTCAGTCGCGTCCCCTCATCCTTGCACAATCGCGCGTCATCTCACTCAATCAGCAGCAGGCCGCGTACCTCGACATCAACACGCGATTGAGCAACTTCAAGACCGCCGCGGCGTCGTTCCGCGTGAACAACATCTTCGACACCAGCTCTGCCGCGAGCAACAACGAGAGCGTGCTCAGCGCGACGGCCAATAGCAGCGCGGTGCCCGGGAGCTACAACTTCATCGTCGATCGGCTCGTTTCTTCGCAGCAGCTGCTCTCACGCGGGTTCGCGAACGCGAATAACTCCGCGATCGGGATCGACTCGTTGACCTTTGAGTCGCCGGCTGCCCGGATCGATTCGGACACGGCACTCGCGGACCTGAACAACGGCGAGGGGATCAACCGAGGCATCCTGTCGGTGACGAGCGCGTCGGGCACACGCGAAGTCGATCTCTCGCGGGCCGCGACGGTCTCTGATGTGCTTGACGCGTTCAACGATGTGCCGGGCATCAACGCGTATGTGGACAACGACAAGTTCGTCATCGAGGGCGTGACGGCGATCTCGGAGACTTCGGGTACCGATGTGCTCAGCTCGCTCGGGCTCAGCGGGAGCATCGCGGGTGACACCCTGACCGGTTCGAGCGTTTACTCGATCTCGGGGATCACGGCATTGAGTGCGCTTAACGATGGGCGCGGCGTCGAGATTCGCGATACATCGGGCGTGGGTGTGTTCGACTTCAGGATCACCGTCGCTGGCGGTACTGCCGTGAATGTCCGCATCGGTGAGATCGAAGAGCTCGTTGATGACGGCGAAGGCGGGACAACACCCGAAGTCACGGAAGGCGCGGTATCGAGTGTTGAGGGTGTGATCGATCGCATCAATGATGCGCTGAGTGACGCGGGATACACGGATGTGGTCGCCTCGATCAACACCTCGACCGGCGGGATCGACATCGTGGATTCACAGGGTCGCGATATCGTTGTCTCGAACGGGAGCTCAGGAACGCGAGTCTTCTCGACGGCGTCGGATCTGGGGATCGAAGGGACGCACACAGGAGGCACCGTCAGCGGCGAACGCATCTTCGCGGGGCTCAACTCACGCCTTGTTTCCTCGCTCAACGGCGGGAGCGGGCTTGAGGGCACGGACGGGATCCTGAACTTCACCACACGGGACGGGATCTCGGATTTCTCTGTGAACATCTCCGGGCTCACCGATCTCAACGACATCGTGAACGCGATTCAGGCGGCATCCGACAGCGGTTCGGGGCCCGCGGTCAGCGTTTCGGTCAATGCACAGGGGACCGGGCTGCAGATCGTGGACAACACCAGCGGCGGCGGCACCTTCTCCATCTCGGGCACGGGCGGTGCGGACACCGCGGAGGCCCTGGGGATCAGCGGCTCGACCACGAGCAACCGCATCACCGGTACCAACCTCCAGCAGTCCTACATCAGCAACTCAACCCTCGTGAGCACCCTGAACAACGGCGACGGGATCGGGACCGGCGAGTTCACCATCACCGACTCGTACGGGAACACCGCGACGATCGAGATTGACAACTCGATCAAGACCGTTGGCGACCTGCTCAATGAAATCAACCGGAACAGTGCGATCAAGATCAACGCAACGATCAACGCGAACGGCGATGGGATCGCGATCTCCGAGGAGGTCGACGGGGTGGAGGGCACCTTCGCGATCACCGTTACCGATGTGGACGGCCGCGTCGCGGAGCTCCTCGGTATCGAGGGGGAAGCAACCGGGACCGGAGCCGACAACTTCATCGCGGGCAGCGAGGAAACCACGCTCGAGTTCGAGCCCGACGCGACGCTGGAGGATGTCCGCAACGCGATCAATGCGGCGAATGTTGGTGTTTCCGCGTCGATCATCAACACGGGATCTGGCGCATCGCCCTTCCGATTGAGTCTCGCGAGCGAGAACTCGGGCGAGGCCGGGCGTTTCTTGCTCGACACCAACGGGTTTGATCTCGGGCTGAGTGTGCTCGACGAGGGCGAGAACGCGCGCGTGTTCTTCGGATCGAGCGACCCGGCGGCGGGCGTGCTCCTGACGAGCTCGACCAACACACTCGACGGCGTCATCGAGGGCGTGTCCATCAACCTGCTCTCCACATCCGACGACCCCGTCGAGGTCAGCGTAAGCCGCGATGTCAGCGCGATCGAAACCAAGATCACCGAGTTCATCGACGCGTTCAATCGCGTGATCGAGGGGATCGATTTCCGCACCCGATTTGAGGAAGAAACCGAGACCCGGGGTGTCCTGCTTGGCGATTCGACGATGCTGAACCTTCGCAACTCGATGTACTCTGTATTGCGTCGACAGAACCGGGGGTTCGAGGACAGCTTCAACTCGCTGACCCAGGTGGGGATTACCGTCGGGTCGGGGAGCAAGCTCGAGTTCGACTCGGAGAAGTTCCGCGAGGCGTACAACGATGACCCGGCCGCGGTCGAGGCGCTGTTTACGAGGCGGACGCTTGAGGACACGGACGACGGCGACCCGAACACAGACGATGAGATCGTGTACTCGGAACTGAGCGTGCTCGGGCAGTTCGAGGAGTTCGCGGACAGTTATGTCTCTACGATCGGCGGCGTCCTGCAGAACCGACGCAACGCGCTGGACTCGCAGATTCAGTTGCAGGAGAACCGGATCGAACAGATCCAGGGCTCGCTCGATCGCAAGCGAGCCGCCCTCCAGCAGCAGTTCCTCGCGATGGAGCAGGCGATTGGGTCCTTCCAGACTCAGGGCGCCTCGCTCGCCCAGCTTGCGACCCTTGGGTAATTCATTTGGGTTGGGCTGAAGTGCCCCTTTTTTCGGACCGATGTTCCTGGCGTGATGAACGATACAGCAACTGCCAACGCGTACCTCAAGACCAAGGTCATGACCGCATCCCGCGAGGAGCTTCGCCTGATGCTCATCGATGGGGCGATTAAGTTTGCCCAGCAGGCGCTGCAGGGTCTGGAGACCAAGGACCACGAGGAGACCTACTCGGGGTTCTCGCAGTGCCGGGACATCATCCTCGAGCTCATCAACACGATCAAGCCCGAGCACGCACCCGAGATCGCCAAGAGCGTGAAGGACTTGTACACCTTTATGTACGGCGAACTCGTCAAGGCGAGCATCAATCGCGACCCGGTGACCCTCCGCGAGGTGATCTCCCTGCTCGAGTACGATCGCGAGACCTGGGTCCTCACGATGTCCAAGGTTGCGGAAGAACGCAGCGCGATGAACAGCGCGGGTTCGTACCCAATGCCCAAGCCCGTCGCGCCCCATGCGACGCATCAGCCGATCAGTTTCCAGGCGTGATCACACGGTTGATCCCTTGTCGCTGATCCCCGCGACGAGATGCTCCATAACCATCTTGAACGACACATTCGTCCGCAGCGATTCCGTCGCGCGCGTGATCGAATCGATCGTCCGCAAGGACGCGTGAGAACGCGATGGGTCCGTGAGCCCCATGTGCGCCCGCTGGGCGATCATCGCGAGCATCATGTCCGCGCCCTTCTGGTTCGCAGCCTCTTTCGATCGGTTCTCGCCGAGCTTGTCGCCCTGCTTGACCCAATCGCTCGCCCAATCATCGATGAGGGAGCTCATGAGGGTCCCGAGTCCCGCGGGGTGTTCGCCGCGCATGGCGCGATTGAGCATCGGGTCGATCTGGGTGTGCCAGCGGAACAGGTCGGACGACGCGGCCTGCGCGAAACGCCCGGGCGAACCGGACGCGTATTGCGTGTACCAGTGATGCGCCTCGGGGCTCAGGTTCATGCCCTCTGCGTTCACCCATCGGCGCATCGATTCATCATTGAGCGGCGTGAACCCCACCCGCTGACAGCGTGAGCGGATCGTGGGGAGCAACCGATCCTCGCTCGAGGTCACGAGGATGATGAGGATGCCCGGGCCGGGCTCTTCGAGGGTTTTGAGGATCGCGTTCTGACCCTCGCGCCCGATGAGCTCTGCCTCGTCGATGATAAAGACCTTGCCCGCGCGGGCCTTCTCGTTCATGCTCGGCGCAAGGGCCGCTGGCTCGACGAGGTACTCGACGAGGATGTCCTTGGGGATGGTGCGCTGCTTGTTGTTGCGGATATTGGCGTTGCGGGCGAAGGGCGTGAGTTCCTTGCGGATGACAAAGAAGTCGGGGTGGGTGCCCGCGCGGATGAGCTGCTGCACATGCGACTCGGGGTCGGGCGCGATGTTCCCGCCCAGATCGGGCGCAGAAGATGGATCGAGCAGCATCGCCGCCCATGACACCGCCGTCGTGAACTTCCCGACCCCCTCGGGGCCGTGGAAGATCCACGCGTGATGCAGACGCCCGGATTGTGCGGATTGGTTGAGCACCCCAAGCGCACGCGCTTGCCCCTCCACCCGATCGAGCCCGATCGGCGGGTCGTACATCATGACATCGGGACGGGTGTCCTTGATCGTTGTGCGTTTAGGCGCTTTTTTGCGTGTGGTCGTCTTCTTGGCCATGCGATATCAGAGTATACCGCACGGGATCCTCAGCGTCGGCGTCGGGTCATCATCCCGATCCCCATGACGAGCACGGGCATGGTCCCCGGCGCGGGGATGATGGAGTTGATCCACCCGGTGTAGTCGCTCACGCGGGTGAACCCGTTGGAATCGCCGTAATCGCCGTTGGGGTTGCCGTCGGTGGAGTTCACGAAGGAAGTCACGCCGGCGAGTTCCCACATGCCGTTGAACTCGACGAAGAGCGCCCCACCCGAGTCTCCCGGTGCGATGGAGTACTCAAGATCGAGGGGGGTTGCGTCGCCGTAGTTCGACTCGTCCCGTAGGGGGTTGTCGAAATCGGTGAGGAGGATGCGGGAATCCCACCCGCGCGCGGTGCCCAGCACATCGATGACATTGTTCCCGGCGCGGAGGGTGCCCTCGGTGCCGAACTGGGCACCGTTTAAACCGGTCCCGGTGCGTCCGTACCCGACCGCGGTGCCCACCTGCCCGAGATCGCCCCCACCGTTGTGCAGCGATGCCGCGTTGATGTTGGAAACCGGAGCACTGAGCTTGATGAGCGCGAGATCCCCGCCGCCGAGGAAGTCATTGACGACCCAGTCGGGGTGGATGAAGACTTCCTCAACAAATGAGAAGGACGACCCGGTGACGAATGTCCCGAAGCTCACGCCGTCGTCCACGCAATGGGCAGCCGTGAGGACCCACTGATCCCCGATGAGGGTCCCTGAGCAGTTGGCGCTCCCGCCCCCGGTGTAACTCAGACCCAGGGCACCGACGGAAGCGAACTGCGATTGCTGACCCAGTTGTTGATAGAGCGCGTCGTCACGATCGTGACGGATCACCCCTGCATGGGCGATGGGTGTACCAGCACAGATCAACACCAACATCATCGAGCGTGCACGCATCGTTGCTCCTTCGGATCTTCTTCCTGTCATGGCGCACCGCGTCCGGTGCATGTTCAATAGACCCCAGGGTTGCGCGGATCGCCAATGAAACTGGGGTTCGGGGGTGCTTTTCGGACGCACGGGATTGCTGCAGACGGACCTGACCCCGCTACGATTGATTCGCACGGGGTGGGAAGTGAACACCCGGTGCGTGGAATCGACCTGAACAGAACAGGAACACGCGTATGTCGTCGAATGCCAGCACCGCCCGTGATCTCAGCGCCAGCGCGATCCGCCGCAGCTTTATCCAGTTCTTTGAGGATCGGGCGCACACTTTCGTGCCCTCCTCGACGACCTGCCCGATCAACGACCCGTCGTTGCGGGACACCTTTGCCAACGCGGGCATGAACCAGTTCAAGCCGATCTTCCAGGGCACGCTCGACCCGAGCTCGCCGCTCAACGGGCTCAAGCGGGCGGTGAACTCGCAGAAGTGCATCCGCGCGGGCGGCAAGCACAACGACCTCGACGATGTAGGCAAGGACACCTACCACCACACCTTCTTTGAGATGCTCGGGAACTGGTCGTTCGGGGACTACTTTAAAGAGGAAGCAATCGGCTGGTCGTTCGAGCTCCTCACCAAGGTCTGGGGGATCGACCCGGATCGGTTGTACGCGACCTACTTCGAGGGGAACCCGGATCAGGACCTGCCGCCGGATCTGGAGACCAAAGCCATCTGGATGAAGTACCTCCCCGAGGACCACATCCTCCCCGGGAACATGAAGGACAACTTCTGGGAGATGGGCGATACCGGTCCGTGCGGGCCGTGCTCTGAAGTGCATTACGATCGCATCGGCGGGCGCAACGCGGCGGATCTCGTCAATCAGGACGACCCGAATGTGCTCGAGGTCTGGAACAATGTGTTTATCCAGTTCGATCGCGTCGAGGGCGGCACGCTCAACCCACTCCCGGACAAGCATGTCGATACGGGGATGGGTCTGGAGCGCATCGTCTCGGTGCTGCAGAACAAGCTGAGCAACTACGACACGGACATCTTCATGCCATTGTTCGACGCGATCCAGAAGCTCACGGGCGCTCGCGCGTACTCTGGCAAGGTCGGCGCGGACGACACCGACGGCGTCGACGAGGCGTACCGCGTCATCGCGGACCACATCCGCACGCTGGTGATCGCGATTACGGACGGGCAGATGCCGGGTAATGACGGGCGCGGGTATGTGCTCCGTCGTATTCTCCGGCGCGCGGTGCGGTATGGGCGACAGAAGCTCAACGCGCCCGAGGGGTTCTTCGCAGCCCTCTCCCCCACCGTTGTGGCGTCGCTGGGTGACGCGTTCCCGGAACTCAAAGAAAACCCGACGAAGATCCAAGTGATCATCGCGGATGAAGAGGAGAGCTTCGGGAAGACGCTGGATCGTGGGATCAAGATGTTCGAGGACATCGCGGGCGAGTCCAAGTCGATCTCCGGCGACGACGCGTTCAAGCTCTACGACACCTACGGGTTCCCCGTTGACCTCACGCAGATCATGGCGGAGGAACGCGGGCTGAAGGTCGATCTCGACGGATTCGAGATTGCGATGGAGGAAGCCAAGGAACGCTCGCGTCAGGGCGGACGCAAGGACGAGGGCGGGCACAAGATCGAGCTCCGCGCGGAGCAGATCGCCAAGCTCGGGCACCTGAACATCAAACCCACCAACGACGACGCGAAGTTCGCGGGGCGTGACATCAAGGGCACCGTCAAGGCGATCTGGAACGGGAAGAACTTCGACGAGCACGCGGACAACACCACCGCGGGGATGAAGCCCGTCGGGATCATCCTCGACAAGACCAACTTCTACTCGGAGATGGGCGGGCAGGTCGCGGACAAGGGCGAGCTCCAGCTGCTCGGCGGGAGCGCCGTGTTCAAGGTCGAGGACACCCAGTCCTTCGGCGGGTATGTCGTGCACATCGGACGCGTCACCCGCGGCAAGTTCTCCGTCGGGTCCGATGTGATGTGCCACATCAACAACCAGTTCCGCGCTAAGGTCGCGAGCAACCACACGATGACGCATGTGCTCAACTACGCGCTCCGTGAGGTCCTCGAGGGCGACGCGGATCAGCGCGGGTCGTTGGTCAACGAAGAGAAGCTCCGTTTCGACTTCACGCACAACCAGCCGGTGAGCGCGGAGGAGATCGCGAAGGTCGAGGACATCGTCAACCACCAGATCAAGCAGGACCTGACGGTCTACGCGGACCTGGCGCCCCTCAACAAGGCCCAGCACATCGCGGGTCTGCGCGCGGTGTTCGGCGAGACCTACCCGGATCCCGTCCGCGTGGTTTCCATCGGGATCGAGATCGACCAGCTCATTGGGAACCCCGAGAACGACGCGTGGACCAGCGCGTCGATCGAGTTCTGCGGTGGCACGCACATCGAATCCACATCCCACGCCAAGCGTTTCGCGCTCCTGAGCGAAGAAGGGATTGCGAAGGGGATCCGGCGCATCACCGCGATCACCGGCGATGACGCGATCGCGGCGCACGCGCTCGCGGATATGCTCGAAGCGAAAGCGGAGGGGCTGACCAAGCTCGGCTCGGAGAGCCTGCAATCGGCACATGTGGAACTGACGAAGGAAGTCGAAGCTGCAACGCTCCCTGCGCCACGCAAGAACGCGATCCGCGCCAAGCTCGCGGAGGTCCAGAAGCAGCTCAAGGAGTTGTCCAAGGCCGCGGCGGCGGAGCAGGCGAAGAAGGCCCAGCAGCTCGCTGCGGGGATCGCGAGCAGTGCTGCGAGTTCGACCGAAGAGATCGTGATCGCGTCGCTCGAGCTCGGGTCTGATCGCAAGGCGCTCGAGGCGGCGATGAGCACCATCACGGCTGAGAACCCGAACAAGGCGATCATGCTCCTGAGCCCCGATCATGGGGAGGGACGCGTCGCGCTGATGGCGTCGGTCCCTCAGGGGATCGTCGGGCGCGGGCTCAAGGCGGGCGATTGGATCCGCGAGGTCGCGGGGGTCATGGGCGGCAAGGGCGGCGGTCGCCCCGACAACGCCCAGGGGTCCGGGCAGGACATCTCCAAACTCAAGGACGCGACGGCCCGAGCTCGGACCTTCGCGTTCGGGCAGATCTCCTGAGCTCACGCGCATTCGATTTCGGGTAGGATCGAGCTCATGGCACAACCAAAGGAATCCCGTGATATGGATCGCGCCCGGCAGGCGAAGGCGTGGGTCCTCGCGCTCGATCCGATCTACGGCATGATCGGGTTCGGGGCGGTGGGGTTCGCGATCGATCGATGGGTCGTGGGGTCCGGGCGGACCTGGATGATCGCGCTGGGGATCACGGGGCTGATCGTGGGGTTTTATCGCTTTATTCGCGAAGCAATGGCCCTGAACAAGGAGCAAACCCGGTCCTCATCGCGAACGGACGGGAACCCGGACACCTGAGCGGGTGGGCGTGATCGGGGATCGGGTTTCTGTCAGACCAAAAGATGTGGAGAAAGGGTGCAAAACTGTCCTTTTCTGACTCGCCGATGCGGTCAGTGACTCCTATCCTTTCCGCCCCAGACCTTGCGCCACTGTGGCGAATCTGAACCGTGATGGGAACGCAAAGCACAGCGAATGAGCACCCAGATTGAGCACAACGAGTTGGTCCGCCTCCCGGCGCTGCTGATCGGTGCGATCTCGATGGTCTCCTGTGCCCTCATCGCGGGTCTGGGCGGGTACCTGAGCAACCAACGCGGCGGCGATTTCAACGACGGGCTGAACGCCATGATCGCGATCGTGCCCGGCGTGCTCATCCCCACCATCATCCTGTTCATCATGCCCGCCAAGCCCGCGGGTGTCTGGGCGGTCCCCGTCCTCGCGCTGACGATCCTCCGGGCCATGCTCGTGATGGCGATCGGGCTCGGCGTGTACATGATCGTCGGGGCGGATAAAACGGTCTTCTTTATGACGCTGCTTGCGTCGCTGCTCGTCACCCTGAGCATCGATGTCGCGTCTGTCCTGTTCCTCATCCAGAAGCACGCCCCCGCGATGAACGCGGTGCGTGAATCGGAGGGCGTCTGCTGATGTCGAGTCTCACCCTTGCTGCGGATCCTGTTGCACACGTCATCAACCATAAATGGTTTGAGATCGACGGATGGTGGATCTGGTCGAGCGCGCAGACCAACATGGTCCTGTCCGCGTTCCTGCTGCTCGTGATTGGTACGGTTGTTGCCAAAGCGGTCAGCACGGGCGAAGAGTCCCAGGGACACTGGCGCTTCGTGACCAAGTCGCGTTTCGCGCACATGATCGAGGTGATCTGCGGGTACCTCCGCGAGAGCACCGTGCGTCCCCTCCTCCACGAGCGGACCAATCGGTTCATGCCCTTCCTGTGGACCCTGTTCTTCTTCATCCTCATCAACAACCTGATGGGTCTAGTCCCGATCCTTGACATCCACAATGTCATCGCGGGCAAGATGGCACCCGAGGTCGTCGCCCAGCACAAGGCGTTCATCGGCGGCACCGCGACCCAGAGCATCTGGGTCACGGGCGCGCTCGCGATCATCGCGGGTCTGATGATCAACTACGCGGGTGTCAAGGAACTCGGTCTTGGCGGGTACCTCAAGCACCTTACGGCGGAATCGCCCATCTTCGTCTGGCCGATCATCATCCCGATCGAGATCATGGGTACCTTCATCAAGCCCATCGCGCTCGCGATTCGTTTGTTCGCGAACATGACGGCGGGTCACATCCTCGTCGCGGTGCTCCTCGGGTTCGCGGCGAAGGGGTTCCTGAGCGTGAGCGACAACGCGATCCTCGGGATTTTCGTCGGGATCGTGTCCTCCTTGGGCATCATCGCGATCTACTTCCTTGAGCTGTTCGTCGCCTTCCTCCAGGCGTTCGTGTTTATGTTCTTGACGACCGTGTTCATCTCGTTGCTCTCGCACCATGGTGACCACGATCATGACCACGCGCACGAGGGGCACCCCGCGCACGCGTGATTTTCGAAAGTCGGCCTGGGGCACCGCGGGGAGGCGCCCAAGGCCATTGTGATCCGAGTTGGATCGACAGTGGATGCTCCCCGCATGACAAAGGTTCGGGCCGATTGAAACTCACACACGGCCTCTGAAAGGAAACTCAGATATGAAGCTTCTCAAGAAGATCGCTCTGGCAACCGGCGCTGTTGCACTCTCCGCCCCCTCGATGGCCCTCGCACAGGACGGCGCCGCAGTCGTTGCTGGCGGCGACATGGGCAAGGGCCTTGCCGTCATCGGCGCTGGTCTCGCCGTCATCGGCGGTGCGCTCGGCATCGGCATGGTCGGCAAGGGTGCGCTCGAGTCGATCGCGCGTCAGCCCGAAGCATCCGGCACCATCGGTACCAACATGATCCTCGCGGCTGCACTCATCGAAGGTGCGACCCTCTTCGCGATCGTCGTGGCGTTCCTCGCCTGATCGACGCGTACTGAAACACACCGATCCGAGTCTGAAACACGACGCGGGTCGGCTTCTGAACGACCCACACGGAGAATGCACCATGAACCGCATTGCACTTCTGATCACTGTTCTCGCCCTCGCGCTCTTCAGCATGACGAGCTTCGCGGCACCCGATACCGCCGCTCATGCGGACGACGCAGCGCATGCTGTTGACGCCCACGCGGACGACCACGGCGCTCACGGCGACGGTCACCACGCGGCCAACCCGCTCGCGTCTGTCGAAGAGGGGTTCTGGACAGGCGTCACCGCGATCGTCCTCTTCCTCGTCGTCTTCGGGCTCCTGAGCACCATGGTGTGGCCGAAGATTGTGAAGGGGCTCGACGAGCGCAACGAGAAGATCGTCGGCGAGATCGCGGCTGCGGAAGAAGCACGCAAGCAGGCCAAGCATGCACTCGACGAGTACGAGAAGAACCTCGCCGAGGCACGCGCCGAGTCGCAGCGGATGATCGAAGAGACCCGTGCTCAGCAGTCCCAGCTCGCGGCACAGCTCAAGGCCAATGCGGACGCGGAACTCTCCGCGATGCGTGAGAAGGCGCTCGCAGAGATCGACGGCGCAAAGAAGCAGGCGCTCAACGAACTCTACAGCGAGTCGGTCAACATCGCGACGGTCATGGCGGGCAAGATCCTCCAGCGTCAGGTTACCGTTGAAGACCAGCAGCGCCTCATGGACGAGTCGATCGAGGAGATGAAGTCGGTCTCCTGATCGGTTCCATCCTCCCACTCCCCCACCGGTTCGCACGAACGGAGCACCCATGCCGCTGATCGAAGCACAACCCACCGCACTCGCGAAGGTCTACGCCAAGAGCCTCTTCGAGATCGCCCACGCCCAGGGCGGGCAGCAGAACGCCGAAGAGATCCTCGGCGAGCTCGAGGACATCATCGAGATCGCCCGCAACGATCGCAAGTTCAACGAGCTGCTCGCGTCGCGTCTGATCGACGCGAACAAGCGCGATGCGTCGATCGTTCGCATGTTCGAGGGCAAGGTCTCCCAGCTTACCCTCAACTTCCTACGCCAGCTCAACCGCAAGGGGCGCCTCGCGAACCTCTCCCAGATCGCCGTCGCGATGGACGAGTTCGTCCAGGAGCAGTTCGGACGCATCGAGGTCGATGTGTTCACCGCGGCCCCGATCAGCGCGAGCGAGCTCGAGAATGTCCGCAAGCGTCTGAGCGATTCTTTGGGCAAGGATGTAATCATGCACCCCTACACCGACTCGACGATGCTCGGGGGGATCAAGCTCCGCATGGGCGACCAGCTCATCGACGCGTCGATCCAGGCGGAACTGCGTCGCATGCGGGACAACCTGCTCAACAGGGGCGCGGGCGAGGTCCGCGGGCGTTCGAGCGAGATGCTCGAGGACTGAGCACCTTGTATGAAACCGATACGAGAACGGACCGATCTGGTCCGTTTTTTTCTGCGCGTTGCGTATGATTCACCAGAAACCGAAAGGATTGTCAGATGCCCAAGAAATCGATCGAGCAGACCGAAGTTGCAGGACAGCGCGTACTCATCCGGGTGGACTTCAATGTCCCCCTCGACGGCGACACCATCACGGACGACCGACGCATCGTCTCCGCGCTCCCCACGATCAAGTCCGTCATCGATCGCGGCGGCAAGGCGATCCTCATGTCGCACCTCGGACGCCCCGAGGGCAAGGGGTACGAGTCCTCGCACTCGATGGCGCCCGTCGCCAAGCGATTGGGTGAGCTGCTGGGCAAGGGGGTCACCATCCCCGCGCAGACCTGCAAGGACCCCGCGGTGAAAGCAGCGGTTGATGCGATGAGCAACGGCGATGTCATCCTCCTCGAGAACCTGCGCTTCCACGGGTGCGAGAAGCGCAACGACCCCGAGTTCGCGACGCAGCTCGCGTCCCTTGCGGATGTGTATGTCAATGATGCGTTCGGCACCTGCCATCGCGAGCACTGCTCGATGGTTGGGGTCCCGCTGGCGATGGGTTCCAAGCCCAAGGTCGCGGGCGTGCTCGTCGAAAAGGAGATCGCATACCTGAGCGACGCGCTCAACAACCCCGCGCGCCCGTTCTGCGTAATCCTCGGCGGCGCCAAGGTCTCTGACAAGCTCCCCGCGATCGAGAACTTGCTCCCCAAGGCGGACCACATCCTCGTCGGCGGCGCGATGGCGTACACATTCCTCAAGGCGCTCGGGCACGAGGTCGGTACCTCCCGCGTGGAAGAGGACATGGTCGGCGAAGCGAAGCGGATCATCGGTCTGGCTGCGGAATCCAAGACGGACCTGCACTTCCCCGAGGACCACATCTGCTCGACGATCTTCGCGGAGAAGGCTGGCGACATCGAGGTCTTTGACGATCAGATCAAGGACGGGTACATGGGTCTGGACATCGGTCCCAAGACCGTTGCCCGGTACACGCAGATCATCAAGAGCTCCAAGACGATCGTGTGGAACGGGCCGATGGGTGTGTTCGAGTGGATGCCATTTAAGATGGGCACCAAGCTCGTCGCGGAAGCGGTCGCGGACGCGACGGCATCGGGCTCGACCTCGATCGTTGGCGGCGGCGATTCCGCAGCGGCGGCTGAGAAGTTCGAGCTCGCCGACAAGCTCTCGCATGTTTCCACCGGGGGAGGTGCGAGTCTCGCGATGCTCGAGGGCAAGGCGTTCAAGGCTGTCGATCTGTTGGATGATGCATGACACCCCCGCGCCGATACGATCTCGTCCCCGGACGCGTGCTCGCAGGGCAGTATGTCGTCGAGTCCCAGCTCGGGCGTGGGTACGAGGGCGAGGTCTATCTTGTGCGTGAGCGCCTCACGGGGGCGCAGCGGGCGGCGAAAATCTTCTACCCGGATCGTAACCCGCACAACAATGCCGCGACGCATTACGCAAAGAAGCTCGAGCGTCTCCGCGATTGTCCGATACTGATCCAGTACCACCACGCGATCCAGATCCAGCTCCGCTCGATGCCCGTGAGCGTCCTCATCTCCGAGTTCGTGCAGGGGATGCTGCTCTCGGACATTCTCGCGCAGTACAAGAACAAGCGGATGCCCGTGCACGAGGCGCTCGTGCTCATCCGCACGATCACCGCGGGTCTTGCGACCCTGCACGAGAAACGCGAGTACCACGGCGACCTGCACGCGGGCAATGTGCTCGTGCGCCGGCGCGGGGTGCACTTCGATGTCAAGCTCGTGGACCTGTACGATCGCGGACGCGCCAACCGGTTCCACATCCAGCAGGATGTGTGCGACATCGCCCGCATCCTCTACGACCTCGTCGGCGGGCGCACGCACTACGCGTCCCAGCCCGATGTGATCAAGCGCATCTGCCTGGGGCTCAAGAACACACTGATCATGCAACGCTACCCGACGGCGTGGCACCTGTGCCGACACCTCGATACATTCGAGTGGTGACACCAGAAACGGGGATAGGGTATTTATTCGTTTTCATCCGCGTTTCACCGGGTCATCACGCTGCCTCCCGAATATGTGTGCATAGGACGACCCCAATCGTCTGCAACACATGCACCCAACACCACGAGGAGGTGGATCATGAGCAATGTCGTCACAGCAATTTTTAGTTCAAACGAGAAGGCAGCGGGTTCGCTTGAGACGCTTGTCGCACACGGATTCGATAGCGCGGACATCAGTCTCATCGCATCGGAAAACTTCGATAGGGACACATTCGCGATCGAGACTCATTCCAAGCTCTCCGATGGAGTCGCGGTGGGCGCTACCGTCGGCGGTGCCACCGGTGCGATCCTCGCGGGCCTGACCACGATCGGCGCCATTTCAACCGGCGGCCTCGGGCTTGTCGCGGCAGGACCGATCATCGCGGCCCTTACCGGTGCCGGCGCGGGTGCTGCGAGTGGATCCATCCTGGGGGGGCTCGTCGGGTTGTCGTTCCCCGAGCACGAAATCAAGCATTACGAAGACGCGATTGAGAAGGGGCATGTGATGGTGGGTGTCCAGTGCACCGATTCGGATCAGTGCGACAAAGCCGAGGACATCTTCAAGCAGTTCAACGCGGACAAGGTCTCAAGAGCCTAGTCGGAACACCTCTGAACTCTCCGAACCACAACTCACGAAAGGACACACCTCATGTCAGTCAAACTCGACTCACTTCTCAAAGTCTTTGTTGCGCAGCTTAAAGATATGTACAGCGCTGAGAATCAGCTCATGGAGCTGCTCCCACGCATGCATGATGCTGCAACGAGTCAGAAACTCAAGGAAGCGTTCCGCGAGCATATGGAAGAAACCAAGGGGCAGATCGGGCGGATCGAGGAGATTTTTGAGACCCTCGACTATGAGCCCGGCGGTCATCGTTGCGAAGCGATGGCAGGGCTTGTCAAGGAAGCCAAAGAGATCATTAACGAGGATGGCGAGCCCGAAGCTAAGGACGCTGCGCTCATCTGTGCTGCGCAAAAGATCGAGCACTACGAGATCGCGACATACGGCTCTCTCCGCGCCTATGCACGCGTGCTGAACCGCGACGACGCGTACACACACCTGCACAAGATCCTTGAGCAAGAACGCAGCGCTGATTCTCTCTTGACAGACCTTGCCGAGAATACGATTAACACGCTCGCGATGCTCGCGGCGAAGTAACTCACTTCAAGTCTATTCATCATTCCAGAAGCCGCATAAGACCATCTCGTGCGGGAGATGTATCGTCACCGCCGATCGAACAGCTTCTCGAGCTCCTCGATTGTCAGACGCACCGTCGTCGGACGCCCGTGCGGGCAGGAACCGGATCGCTCGTGCTCCTCGCGCAATCGCATGATCGCCGCGAGCTCGTCCTCGCTCAGCGCATCGCCCGCTTTGATCGCGGCCTTGCAGGCCATCATGTCGAGTACCTCGTGGAGTGCTTCTTCCGAATCGGGCACGAACCCATCCGCGTCGATCTGCTCGAAGAGCTCGCGCATGAAGGGCTCGGGTCGCGACATTGCGTGAGAGCAGGAAGCTCGGGACCGAATGCACCCCCACCGTTTGCGGGCCCATTGGGGCAGCCTGGATCCCGATGCGTTCGAGCAGCTGCTCAAGCTCGTCGAAGACATCGACGATGGTGCTCGGCACATCGATCACAATGGGCATCAGGAGTGCTTGTTGCTCAAGTGCCCCCGTTGCCTGTGACGCGCGCGATGAGCTTGTTGAACATCACCCGCTCGTGCAGCGCGTGCTGATCGATGATGAGGACCCCGCGCTCGTCCTGGGCGAGCAGGTAACTCGAGTGCACCTGCAGGACCTGATCCACGCGTCGTACACGGGGCAGCTCTCCCGGCTCGATCGGTGATGGATCGAACGATGGGCGGGCGGGCATGGGCATCGGTGATCGCTCAAGCACCTCACGGATTGATTCTCGCACGCTCGACTCGTCGCGTGATACCTCGGGTGCCCGGCGGATGAACTCAACGAGCTCGTCCGTTTGCTTATCGATCGTCTTCGCCCGTTCGATCGGGTCGATCGTCGGCGCCATCGCGCTCCCGAACGCGGGGAGGCGCTGGGCGATCGTGGGCGTCACATCGGCGCGTTGGAGCGCGTCGCGTACGCCGTGGTAGATTGCGCGATGGACCATGGACTGATCGCGGAAACGGACCTCGAGCTTTGCGGGGTGGACATTGACATCCACAGCCGTCGGCGACATCTCAATCATCAGGACCGCGGTCGGGTGTCGCCCGGGCTCGATCAACCCGCGATAGGCCTCGCGGATCGCGTGCTGCACGGTTTTGTCTCGGATCGTGCGCCCGTTGAGGAAGACATGCTGCGCCTTTGCGTTCGAGCGTGCGATCGAGGGGAGCCCGACGAGCCCCCACACGAGGATCCCGCGTGAATCGTCGTACCGATCGACGGAGACCTCAAGGAGTTGATCCGCGAGTTCATTCCCGACGATCGAGAGCGCGCGATCGCGAGGCGATTGACCGAGCGGGAGATCGAGCTTGACCTTCCCGTCCCCGACGCACCGAAACGCGATGGACGGGTTGGCCATCGCGAGATCGCGCAGCCATTCCACGCACCGGGTCTGCTCGGTGGTGTTGGTCCGGAGGAACTTGCGGCGCGCGGGGGTGTTAAAGAACAGGTTGCGGACTTCGATCGTTGTCCCGACGGGGCACCCGATCGGGCGTGGGTCGCCGATGGTTTCGCCCTCGCCCTCGATGATGCGTCCCTCGTCCTCGCCGATGGCGCGGGATCGGATCGTGACGCGCGAAACGGAGGTGATGGACGCGAGCGCCTCGCCTCGGAAACCCATCGTACCGATCCGATCGAGGTCCTCGGCGTGCGAGATCTTGCTCGTGGCATGCGGCGTGAGCGCGAGGATCATCTGATCGGGCGCAATCCCGTGCCCGTTGTCAGAGATGCGGATGAGCTCGACCCCGCCCTGCTCGAGTTCCACCTCGATCCGGGTGGCCCCCGCATCGATCGAGTTCTCTACGAGTTCCTTCAGGACGGACGCGGGGCGCTCGATCACCTCGCCCGCGGCGATCTGGTTCACCAGCAGCGCCGAGAGCTTGCGAATCTGGACCCGCTTGATCGGTTGTGTCTCCGCGATACCCATCCGGGAACTGTACACATTCACGCGTGCGAAAGACGAAAACAGTGCTCAAATTCGGGCGGTGCAACGCGTGTAACGAGCCGTCCGAGCCGATACCATGCGAGTATGAGTGACACCATCTTCTCCAAAATCATCCGCGGCGAGGTCCCCTCACACAAGGTCTACGAGGACGATCATGTGATCGCAATCCTCGACATCGCGCCGTTGTCTAAGGGGCACACCCTTGTGATCCCGAAGGAACCCGCGGCGACGCTCCACGAGCTGGGCGACAACCACGCCGCAGCGGTTGGGCGGGTCCTCCCGAGGATCGCGCGGGCGATCATGAAGGTCACGGGCGCCGAGTCCTACAACATCCTTCAGAACAACGGCGAAACCGCGGGGCAGGCGGTCATGCATGTGCATTTCCACATCATCCCGTGCATGCCCGGGGCATCGACGGGGGAAGGATTGGACAAGTCGTGGAACGCGACCAAGCCCGATCAAGAAGAGCTCCTCGAGACCGGCAAGCAGATCAAACGATTACTCTGATCGAGTTACCGCTCAGCCGTCTGCGAGCTCGGTGGGGATCACCCGCAGGTGCTTTGTCTGTGCGATCGGGAGGGTCTTGTACCCCTGATCCGTGTCGATCGTGATCGACTCGAACGGGTTGATGTACTCGACCGTCCCCGAGTACACCGAGTTGTTGTGCATGAAGGATCGATTGGTCCCGAGCATCGCGTCGAAGTGCTCAAAGTAACTCCGGATCGCGTGCTCGTCGCACAAAGTTAGCCATTCACTCATCGAGGTCACGAGCTGACAGAGCAGCTCGAACCGCGAGACCCTGATGCCCAGCCCATTGAAAGAGACGGCACGGTTCGCGAACTCGCTGGACCAGTCGCTCTCTCGTTGATAACAGTTGATCCCGATCCCCGCGAGCATCATGCCCTCGCGTTTCTCGATGAGGATCCCGGCAATCTTTCGTTCAGTGTCATCCTCGCGGATCACGATGTCGTTGGGCCATTTGATCCCGGCACGGATCGCTCGGGGCAGGAACACGCTGATCGTTTCGTGCACCGCGCACGCGACACACGCGGAGAGCTTGGTCGCATCGGCGCAGCACGCGCTGAGCACGAAGGTGCACGGCAGGGTCGATCGGTTCCCGTCGTCCCATCGGCGTCCATAGGACCCTCGCCCGTTGTTCTGGCGTGATGCCACGACGAGCATGCCGGGCTCGCCCTGGGCGAACCGGATCGCGGCGTCCTGGGTGCTATCGGTTGATTCGATCACAACGACTCGTGAGATGACGCTTTCGGGCAGGCTGCTGATGAGGGTGTCGAGACGCCCCGCCCAAGAAGAAATGTCATCTGGATGCTCAAACATCGTTTCCCCAAACGAGCGGACGAGCACCGAGCCCGTCCTGTTTCACCCTGCATCCAACCCCAGATCGATGCTCTGGGCCTGATGGGTCAGGGCACCGATGCTCACACGATCCACGCCGCTCAATGCGATCGATCGCAATGAATCAAGCGTCACCCCGCCCGAGGCTTCCAGAAGAAGCTCGCTCTTGGATTCGTCACGCATGCGGACCGCATCCTTGAGCATCTCGGGTGGCATGTTATCGAGGAGGACAATGTCCAAGACCCCTGACGGGACACGCAACACGCCACGCAGTTGATCGAGCGAGTCAACCTCGATCTGCACAAACCAGAGCGCCGTGTTCGTATCCGATAAGGTGTACGCGAGATCCCTAACTTTGGTTGCAATCTCCCTCGGGTGATAACCCCTCGATGTGGTTATCTTTGATCAGAACCGCGTCATGAAGACCGAGCCGATGGGTGCTCCCGCCGCCGCACCGGACAGCGTACTTCTCGAACACCCGCATCCCTGGGGTCGTTTTGCGGGTGTCACAGATTCTCGCGGAAGTCCCTTGGACGAGGCGTACATACTCCCGCGTCAGGGTCGCGATCCCGCACATCCGGGAGATCAGGTTGAGCATCGTCCGCTCAAGCGCGACGAGCTCGCGGGCGTTGCCCCGCAATGTTGCGAGGGTCATCCCAGGGTGGATCTCGTCGCCGTCGCTGACATGGGTCTCGAACTCGATGTCGTTGTTGGCGCTGAACACCGCGATCAGATCTGGGAGGAATGCGAGCCCGGACGCGATTCCCTCCTGACGCGCCCGGAGATGAACCTCACGGGTCGCGCCGGGCGAGAACATCAGTTCCCCGGTCCAATCGTGCGCCGGGACGCCCATGTCCTCGTCGCGTGCGAGGTTGATCAGGCGATCGACGAGCCCGCCCCGTCGGAGTTGTTGCGCGAAGTCATTGAGTGACAAGTCGTTGGGATCGCTCAGTCGATGTCGCGTTGTGTCCATCCTTAATGGTACACACGCGCCAACGATCGCCCTACGATTCGGTTCATACGAACGACACGAATCGTCACGAAAGGACGCGTCTATGGGTCTTCTAGAAGGCAAGGTCGGGCTGGTGGTTGGGATCGCGAACGATCGCTCGTACGCGTGGCACATCGCGAACGCGATGCACGAGCAGGGCGCCAAGATCGCGTACGCGCACCTCCCCGGCGATAAGAACGAACGACGCACGGGCAAGGCCGTCGAGAAGATCCACGACAACCCGTGGCTGCACCCCTGCGACGCTGGGTCCGACGAGTCGCTCGACGAGCTTTTCGCAGCATACGCGAAGGACCACGATCGCATGGACTTCCTTGTCCACTCGATCGCGTTCGCGGATCGGGAATGGCTGCAGCCGGGCATGTTCTCCAAGACCCCTCGCAAGGCCTACCTCGACGCGATCGACATCAGCGCATACACCCTCTCCGCGATGGCTGGGCGTGCCCAGGACCAGATGGCGAAGAACGGCGGCGGGTCCATCATGGCGATGTCCTACTACGGCGCTGAGAAGGTCGTCCCGGGGTACAACATCATGGGCGTTGCCAAGGCAGCGCTCGAGTCTACGGCGCGCTACCTCGCGTTCGAACTCGGCGAACACAACATCCGCGTCAACACGATCTCCGGCGGGTTCCTCCGCACACTCGCGTCATCCGCGGTTGGGGGCACCGACAAGATGGACGACGCAGCGAAGGAGAAAGCGCCGCTGCGTCGCGGGGTCGAGGGCGCCGATGTCGGGAAGACAGCGGTCTACCTCGCTTCGGACCTGAGCTCGGGCGTCACGGGTGAGAACATCTATGTGGATTGTGGGATCAATACGCTCGGGGCATAAAACCCCGTCGCATCGCCCAGATCCGCACATTGCCCTAACTTTTCACATCGACTCCGTGAAATGAGTGGCGATCTCTCTATCTGTATGCCGATAGTACAGTTATGACCGGTGCGATCAACAACCTGGCATCGAGCTTGGCGGGCAACCCCGTCGCGAGCAAGCAGGCCTCCAAGGCCAAGGCGAGCGAGTCGTTCGAGAAAACGCTCCGGCGTCGGCGCGTTCAGGACGAGTTCGAAACTCAGGTGGAGCAGACCGAGCAGATCGATGCGGTCCGCAAGCTCGCGGACGCGGATCAAGAAGACGCCACGCGAGGACCGCGAGCAGCAGTCCGGGTACGCGCCCCATGCCCAGCAGCGCCCGGGCACCCCGGGGCGTATTGATCTGAGCGCCTGAAATCTGATCATCCCCCAATGAAAAAAACGCGAGCCGATCGGCTCGCGTTTGTCGTTGATGGGTTCGGGCAACGATTACTTCTTGCCTTGGAAAAACTGCTTGATCGCGTGGATGGTTGCTCCGCGACCGATGGCGCCGATGGACTCGGTGAGGGGGATGCCCTTGGGGCAGACCTTAACGCAGTTCTGGGCGTTGCCGCAATCGCTGACCCCGCCGGGCCCGGTGAGGGTGTCGTACCGATCGCCCTTGAGTTGCTTGCCCGTGCCGTGCTCGTTGAAGAGGCGTGCCTGCGAGATCGCGTGGGCACCGATGAAGCTCGTGTCCCACTTCTCCTTGTCCTCGACGAGCGTGAACTGGGGGCAGGCCTCGAGGCAGCACCCACAGCTCATGCACTCGGAGAGCGCGTAGCGCATCTGCTGCTGCTCGGGGGATTCCTTGGGACCGGCGCCCATGTTGTAGGTGCCGTCGATGGGGACCCATGCCTTGACGCGGGTGAGGTTGTGGAAGAGACGATCACGATCGACCCACAGGTCGCGGATGACGGGGAACTTGCTCATGGGTTCGAGGGTGATGACATCGCCCTCGAGCGGCGCGTACTCGTCGATCAGGCACGAGCAGGACTGACGCACGCGCCCCGTTGATGACCATGGTGCATGCGCCGCAAACCTCTTCAAGGCATCCCGAGTCCCAGACGACGGGTGTGGTCTTGGTGCCGTCGGTTGTGACCGGGTTTGTCGCGATGAGCTTCAACGACGAGATGACATTGGCACCCTGCTCAATGGGGACCTTGAACGATTCCCATCGAGTCGGCTTGCCAGGGCCGTCGCAGCGCTTGATCTTGAAGATCACCGAGCGTCCCTCGACGGCCTTCTGGCGATTGGCACGCCGCGTGTCTGCGTCGAATGTGTAGGCTTCTGCTCCACTCATATCTCATATCCCTTTCGTGGGAACGGGGTCTGCTCCCCGCGGAACTCATCTCAGACGGACGCGGTCTCTTTCTTGGCGGACGCGGCGGACTCGACCTTGCCGTAGTTGCGTGGGCGGAGCTTGACGAGCCCTGCCTTGATCGGGACAAAGTCGATATCGCTCTTGTTGGTGCCCGGGTTGAACTTCGCAACCGAAGCCTTCCAGAACTTTTCGTCGTCGCGCTCGGGGAAGTCCGTGCGGTAGTGCGACCCGCGGGACTCCTCACGGAGCAGACCGGCCTTGGCGATTGCTTCGCCGAGGATGATCATGTCGCCGACGGAACGGGCGAAGCTTAGGGACTGGTTGGTCCACATCGCGCCGTCGCCCAGCTCCATGCGTGTGTACCGATCCCAGAGCTCGTCGAGCTTGGCGAGGCACTTCTCGAGGCGCGGGCCGGTCTTGACGACGGTCGAGGCCGCGTTCATTTCCTCGCCGAGCTCGTTGGCGATCTGGTACGGGTTGAGCGATTGATCGCCCTTGCCCGTGTTGACGGAGGCAAGGATCTTGTCGTGCTTGTCCTGCTCGACCTGCTGGGCCTGATCGTACAGGGTCTGAGGCAGCTCGCTCGCGGGGGTCTCGACACCCTCGCGGACATAGTTCACGACGGACACGCCGTTGCACAGCCCGTCGAAGATGCAACTGAGCAGCGCGTTCGCACCGAGGCGCGTTGCGCCGTGGTAGGCGAAGTTCACCTCGCCAAACGCGTAGAGACCGTTGATGTTGGTCATCGCGTTGTTGTGCGCACCGATCGTCAGCCCGTGCCCGGGCTGGGCATCGACGGGGATCGGGTTGCCCGGCTTATGCTCGCCCAGCGGTGTCTCGGGCTGGTAATCACCCGGGGTGTAGGTCGTCCACAGCCCACCCATCGAGTAGTGGACCGCGGGGAAGATTCGCATCGGGGTATAACGGGGATCGTCACCCACGAACTTCTCGTAGATGTCCATGATCCCGCCGAGCTTGCGGGTGAGGTACTCGGGGTCGCGGTGCGTCAGGTCGAGGTAGACCTGGTTGGTGCCGTTGATGCCCATGCCCTCGTTGACGCACACATCGAAGATCTCGCGCGTCGCGATGTCGCGGGGCACGAGGTTCCCGTACTTTGGATAGCGCTCTTCGAGGATGTAGTAGCGTTCGTTCTCGGGGATGTCCTTGGGACGACGCGTGTCGCCCTTCTTCTTGGGCACCCAGACGCGTCCGCCCTCGCCGCGTGCGGACTCGGACATGAGTCGGCACTTGTCGGCACCGGGGATCGCGGTCGGGTGGACCTGAATCATTTCGGGGTTGCCGTACCATGCGCCCGCCTGGTAACACCGGGACGCGGCACCGCCGGTACAAATGATGGAGTTGGTGGACTTGCCGAACACCAGCCCGCACCCGCCGGTCGCCATGACGACGGCGTCGGCGCGGAATGAACGGATCTGCATCGTCCGCATGTCCTGGGCCACGATACCGACGCATCGCTTGTCCTCGCCCTCCCCCTCGGTGATCGGCCAGAGGAACTCCCAGAACTCCATCTTGTTGACCTTACCCTCAGCGGCGAACCGACGGGTCTGCTCGTCGAGTGCGTAAAGCAGCTGCTGCCCGGTGGTCGCGCCGGAGAAGTGGGTTCTCTTGAACAACGAACCGCCGAAGAGTCGCAGGTCACGGAACCCCTCGCTCGAGCGGTTGAAGGGCACACCCATGCGATCGAGCAGGTCGATGATCTTGGGTGCCCAGTTGGCCATCTCGAGGACGGGGTGCTGGTCGTTGAGGAAGTCGCCACCGATCAGGGTTTCGTCGAAGTGCTGGTACTCGGAGTAACCCTGCTGGCGTGCGACCTCGTTGCACGCGTTGATGCCGCCCTGGGCGCACACGGAGTGCGAACGCTTGACGGGGACCATCGAGAACAGATCCACCGACACACCCGCTTCCGCGATGCGGACGGATGCCGCGAGACCCGCGAGTCCCCCACCGACGACAATCACTCGTTTTTCATCAGCCATGGCTTTGCCTTTTCTTTCGTGATCAGACGCGGATTACCCGTCGGTGTTGGTGTGCTCGATCGCCGCGGTCTCGGCGTGGGTTTCGTCGTGCATCTCGTCGTGAAGCTCAACGGGGTGCGTCCCGGAGTGCATCGCTTCCTCGACAGCCCGAGCACGGTCATAGTCAAGCGTCGCGAATCCGATCACCGATGCCCAAGCCAAGACCATCAGGCCCGCACCGAGACCTGCACACGCAAAGCCCCAACGCTGCTGCGCCTTGCGGGAGATGGTGAATCCCCAAGTGATCGCCGCGGTCCAGAGTCCGTTGGCAAAGTGGAAGACGAGGGCGGTGACGCCGATGAAGTAAAAGAGGGAGATGGCAAAGCCGGACGCTTGCATGCCCTCGGTGCTGCCTTGCAGCGCCGCCGCGAGCGTGGATGACGCGTACTCGTGAGACCACTTTGTGCCGCCGGGGACGAGGAATGTCCAGCCCCAACGGAGTGTTGCCACATGGTAGAAGATGAAGAAGATCCCGAAGTACCCGGTCAATCGCTGCAAGAAGTAACGGGTGTTGCCGCCGTACTTGTACGAACCGTTGTTTGCCTTCCCACTCATCGCGTAGTACACGCCGAGGATGGAGTGGAACGCGATCGAAGACCAGAGCGTGATCTCGATCAGCAGCAACAAGGGCATGTTGTTGATGAACTCAACCTCGTGCTGGAAGGTCGCGATAGCACGATCCATCCAACCGAACCCCTCCTTGTCAGCCCGTGAGTTCAGCCCACCCCACGCGATGGTGGAGTTGGTCGTCAGGTGCATGATTAAAAACACGCCGACGGGCACGATCCCCGTGAGGGAGTGCAATCGGCGCATCAGGAAGTGGTGTTGCTGCATGGGTCCGTCTGGGTTGCTCACCGTTAGACTCCAGTTCCATTGTCAAGTGCCCAGAAAGGGCAGTGAGCATTAACGCTCACGGGTTGAATACCGGTGTATCGGCTGGATTGGGTTCGCCGGCCCAGCCGGAAAAGATCCGGTTGAACCGATCAAATATGCAGATCCGGCCCGGAAACGCTTCCCGGGTTGATACTCCCCGCCACCCCGGGGTCCTGCATCTGCTGGAGCGTGCCGTCTGCAGCGGCCTGCTCGACTGCGCGGGCGACCTCAACGAAGCTCATGCGCAGCTCGTTGAGCGTGCCATCGATCATCTCTTGCTCTTCGTCGCTCAGGTTGCCCTTGGTCTTTTCCTGAACCACGGCGAGAAGATCAATATTCAGCTTGGCGACCTCGAGCGAGACCATCGCACGACCGGACTGATCGGGGATCGCCCCCATGTACATCAGCGCCTGGGTCGCGAAGAGCGAGATGAGTTCCTTGAACCCGAGCTTGTCGGGGAACCCGCCCGAAGCGTGCGCCTCTTCGGCCTGCTGCTTCTCGGCGGCGGCGAGCTTCTCTTTTTCGGCTTTGGCTGACGACTTCCAGTCGTCGTCCACGATGATTTTCGGGGTATCCGGGTCGGACATGTCCGCCTCCATTCGGTTATCATCCATCATAGCGCCCAAGGGCATGAAAGCACACGACATGATCCGCAATACACCCCGCACTTCCCCCGCCCGATTGCTCGCGTTCACCATGATTGCGGGGGGCATGATGTCCCCGCTCGGGTGCTCTGTCGATAAGGTCGGCGGGGCGCGCACGGAGAACCCCGAGCGTCTCAAGATCACGGACTTCACGGGTGAACAGGCGGAACCCGTCGATCGCCCGAGTGCGCCGCAGCAGGCGAGCTCCGCACCCACCAGCCGAGTGAACACCCAACGCCTCGCCCCGACCATCACCGACGCCGACGGGGTCACCCTCGCACGCAGCGCCCCGCTTGCACGCCCGGTCGAAATCGACTCCCCCACCCCCACGAGCAACGCGAACACTCAATCCGGGTCGCTGCAGCTTTTGGACGCGAAGATCGGGGATGTGAACGGGAAGCCCATCTTCACGAGCTCCTTCTTCTCGCCCATCGAGGACCGGTTGCTCGCGGAAGCGCAGCGATTGAACCTCAACGAATGGCGCGGGAGCGCCGGGCGGATCATCGCCCAGCGCCTCGACGGGATCATCGCGGACGAGCTGCTCCGCGCCGAGGCGCTCGCGGCCCTGACCCCGACCCAACGCGTGGGTCTTCAGGCGTTCCTGAGCAACTTCCGCAATAACCTGCTCTCGGAGAACCTGGGCAGCTCGCAGCTCGCCGAGCGGCGCATCCTCGAGCAGGAGGGACTGACCCTCGACGAGGCGCTGCGACAGAAAGAAGTTGACACCCTCGTTCAGCTCACCCTGATCCGCGAGATCAACCGGCGTGTGAATGTCTCGTGGCGAGATATCCGTCAGCGCTACGAGCGAGACATCGATCAGTTCGCACCGCCCCCATCGGTGGTGCTGCGTGTGATCCGCGCGTTCAAGGACGAGACGGATACGGTTGAAGCGATCACCACGCGCCTCGCGAACGGCGAATCGTTCATCGAGATCGCATCGAGTGAGCTCAACAACTTCAACACCGACACGCAGGGCGTCCTGAAGAAGCAGATCGAGGGCTCGTTCGAGGAGACCAAGTTCTTCGGGCGCGACGAGCTCAACAACGCGACATATGCCTTGTCGATCGGCGAGCATGCCGGACCGGTCGAGCTCGGATCGAGCTACTACTGGATCTACTTCGAGGACACGGAGCAAGAGATCATCTCCCTCTACGACGCCCAACTCGCGATCCAGCGTGACCTGACCTACGAACGGCGCGAAGCAGCCCGCAACCAGTACCTTGCACGGCTGCAGGAACGCGCCCGTGTGTCTTCGCGTGATCAGGTGCTCATGCGTCTGTTCGAGATCGCGGAAGAGCGTTACGCGCCCAGCGCCCCTTGAGCATGTTCTGGCGGCGTGATCATCCCCGTCGAGACAGCTCCGTCTGGCGACGCGGCGAGCGGGTCGCGGAGCGCTACCTCCGCCGCAATGGCATGCGGGTCCTCGCACGCAACCTGCGTCTCCCGCACGGCGAGATCGACCTGCTCTGCCTTGAACGCAGGACAAACACGATCGTGATCGTGGAGGTGAAATCACGCCTGTACGAAGACCTAGACGCCCCGGGTTTTGATCCCAGCGCGAACATCACGGGCAAGAAACGCGCCAAGCTCGTGACGCTCGCAAAATCGATCAAGAAGATGCCTCAGTATCAAACCCGAGCGATCCGCATCGATGTGGTGACGGTTCGGTTCGGGCGAGACAAACAACCGCCTGAGATCCGTCATTACCCCGGGTGCGTGAGTGATTCCTGATCCGCATCTTTTGCGGGGGAATCGTCGCCGGTGAACTCTTGGGGTGGATCGAGTTGCGAGGGCGGGCGGAGTGCGCCGCGGAACTTCGCTTCGAGCTTGGCTTCCTCGTACTCGTGCTTGTTGATGCTCGTGGGGATGATGAGGGAGAACATCGAGCCCGACCCGAGCTCGGAGACGAGCTGGATCTCGCCCTGAAGCAGTCTTGAGAGCTCCATCACAATCGCGAGCCCGAGCCCCGTGCCCGCGTGCTTGCGGGTGTGGGAGGAGTCGACCTGCTGGAACTTGTCGAAGATGCGCTTCTGATCGGCGGGCGCAATGCCCTCGCCGTTGTCGATCACGGAGATGCGGACGCGATCCTCGCCCGTCCCGTCGTCACGCATCGTCTCGGCGCGGAGGATAATCTCGCCCTGATCATTCTCGTTACCCGTAAACTTCACGGCGTTCGACAGCAGATTGAAGATGATCTGCTGGAACTTCTTCGCGTCTGTTTCCACGATCGGAAGATCGAGGGACACATCGAGTCGAACGGAGATCCCCTTCTTGCGTGCGAGCGGGTGGATCAAACCGACGAGCGCCTGACATGTATCGTTCAGGCTCATCGGCCCGAGGTTAAGCTCGACGCGCCCTGCTTCGATCTTGGCCATCTCCAGGAGCGACTCGATCATCTCGAGCAGCGCGCGACCAGCGCTGACGATGTTCACGAGGTACCGCTCGCGCTTGTTGAGCTCGCCCGATTCCTGGTTGATCTCTCGCCCGGGTCCTGGGGTCGGGACCATGTCGTCCTCGGCGGCGACCGCGATCTCCTTGCGGGCGATCTCGAGCAAGAGCTCCGCGAACCCGATGATCGCGTTAAGCGGCGTGCGCAGCTCGTGCGACACGCTCGCGAGGAACTCGCCCTTGAGTCGCGCAGACTCGAACAGCGCGGTGTTGGCTTCCGCGAGTTCTGCGAGCTTGATGTCCATCGCCTTGTTCGCGTCGCGGAGCTGATCGCGTTGACGTGTGAGAGCCGCAAGCATCAGGTTGATCGTCTCTGCGAGCTCCTCGAACTCATCGCCCGTGTCGATCTGGCACCGGGTCTCCAGGTCCCCGTCACGGACAAGCTCGGCGGTCTTCTGCAGCGACTCGACGGGGCTGAGGATCAAGCGATTGATGATCGTTACATACACCACCAACGCCACCGCAAGAACCACCGCGCCCGCGATGAAAACATAGAGCAGATTCACCACGAGCAGCCACCCCGCGCCATCGGCGCGGTGCTCAAGCAGGACAACACCTGTCACTTGGGCATTGCTGTCACGCACCGCCCGGGCATACCGGTAGACCCGGTTCCACCCGCTCCAGTCCGCGTCAAAGTGCTCGACACGGGTCGTGGATTGGTTGAACCGCTGCATCGCGCGTGCGAGGAAACGGTTCTCGGTGAGCATCGTGTCCACCTGATTCCGCGAGTACGACTGGATCGTTGCGCCGGACGCCTTGATCTCTTCGGAGGGCGTTCCGGGCTCGTGATCGTGGATCCAGGTCGCGTAGACCGTGCGGGCGAGCTCGAGCTCTCCCGTCCCCACAAGCCCATTCATCCGCAAGAGCGGCAACGAGAGCGCGATCGTGATGACAAGGGCCGTCGCCCCCCCCACCAGGAGCAGGCACTTCGTCGCGAGGGAGAGTTCCCCGAACCAATCCCGGATGTCCTCTAAGGTCGTCACAGCATCGAGTGTATCCCAAGTTGCGATCAAGGGTTGGGTCTCGGGGGTTGTGAGCGTACACTACCCGTCCATGCCACACAAAACCGTCTATCTCGAGACCTTCGGCTGTCAGATGAACGAGCTTGATTCCGAGCTCGTCGCGGGTTCCCTCGGCGCCCTCGGGTACACCTTTACCCGCGACGCGAAGGACGCGGACATCGTCCTCTATAACACCTGCTCCGTGCGTGAACGGGCCGAGCAGAAGGTCTGGTCGCGACTGGGCGATATGCGGACCGCCAAGTTCGACAAGCCCGAGCTCGTCGTCGGCGTCCTGGGGTGCATGGCTGAGCGGGACGGCAAGGACCTGATCGCACGCATGCCCGTCGTCGACATCATGTGCGGCCCGGCCGAGCTCGACAAGCTCCCCGAGCTCCTCGACAACGCGGTACGGACCAAGTCGTCGCTCGCCCAAGACGACCCCGATGTCGCCCGCCGACGCAGCGCGAAACAGGTCGCGCTCCAAGGCAGCGCCTCGCGCCGATCATCAACCCTCGCGGCTGCGGGTGACTCGCTCGAATCGCTCGATCTTGGACGCATGGTCTCGCCGATCGATACCGATGGACGACGCAGCGCGTATGTACGGATCACCCGCGGGTGCAACAAGTTCTGCACCTACTGCGTGGTGCCTCATACCCGCGGCGCGGAGATCCATCGCCCGCCCCAGCACATCATCGACGAGATCAAGGCGCTCGCGGATACTGGGATCATCGAGATCACCCTGCTCGGGCAGACGGTGAACCACTACCGCTTCGAGCACGACGCCGCTGTCACACTCGACGGCATCGTCCAGCCGCAGAAGGGGCGGACCTACAAAGGATCACACCACCGCGACGCGTTCGCGGGCGCGAACACCACGACCTTCGCGGACCTGCTCTACCGGATCCACGAGGAGGTCCCCGCGATCCAGCGCCTGCGCTTCGTCACCAGCTACCCCAAGGACTTTGGCAACGATGTCCTCGAGGTCATCCGCGATTGCCCACGAATCTGCCGGTACATCCATGTGCCCGCCCAGACGGGGTCGAACCGGATGCTCAAGATGATGAACCGCGGGTACACGATCGAGGAGTACAACGAGTTCATCGATCGCGTCCGCGAGCATCTCGATCAGCCGGAGATTGGACGCCCGCTCATGCTCTCGGGCGACATCATCGTCGGGTTCCCAACAGAAACCGATGAGGACCACGAGCTCACCAAGCAGATGCTCGAACGCTCGCGGTACAAGAACTGCTTCATCTTCAAGTACTCGCCCCGCCCGGGCACCGTTGCGTACGACAAGATCCCCGACGACATCCCCGACGCGATCAAACGCGTCCGCAACAACGAGCTGCTCGCGATGCAGACGGAGATCTCCGACTCGATCGCCCAGGAACAGATCGGGCGCGAGTTCGATGTGTTCGTCGAGGGGTTGTCGCGCCGCGAGCACAAAAAGCGAGGCACCGACATCAAGCCCGGCTCGGGCATGGTCGGGATCACCATCAACGGGGCCGCGTCCAAGGCACCCGTCGCGGTGCTCGACGAAACACCCGTCGGCGAGACCGTCCAGCTCTCAGGGCGAACCGACGGCGATCTGATTGTGTTCTTCGATGTGCCCACCGATAGCGCGACCAAGCCGAGCGATTACATCGGGCAGATGGTCCGAGCGAAGATCATTGGCGCAGACAAACTCAGTCTCTCGGGCGAGTTGATCTGATCACTCGTCAAACTGCTCCCTCGCCCGACGCTTGGCTGCGAGTAACGGGTTGTCGCTCTTGGGCTCTTCAGTCTTCGGCTCAGGATCTGACTTCTTCTCGGGCTTCGCACGCATCATCGGCGAGCGATCAATGTCCGGCGTCTCGGGCGCACTCGCCCGGGCCTGCTGACGCGTTGCGAATGCCTGTTGGAGCTGCTCGCCTCGGATCGTTCGGGCCGCCGCGATCGTGTCCTCTCGCGCCTGCGCCACCCACCGATCGAACGCAACGCGGCGCATCGCCAGATCGATCAGGAAGAGCACGAACGAGATCGCGATGAGCGTCGTCCAGACGGGTTGGAGCGATCGGCGGATCGTGAGTCCCTCGCGTGAAAAGAGATCCACCGGGGCGGTATCGCCCAGCTCGAAGATTCGCCCTCCCGAGCGCTGCGCCAGCGCGATCAGCGCATCGGGGTCTGCACGAAGGTGCGTGTACTCTGTTGATCCTGAGACTTCCAGCCCCGCGATGGTTGGCGCGAGCGGCTCGCCGTCGAGGGTTGGGGACGCGATCACCACATGCACGCCCGGCGAGAGCGCAGGCGTCTGAGCGCTGTACCGCCCTGCGCCAATCTGGGTCAATGACAAGTCCTGCGCGTTACCCGACGCGTCGTAGACCTGCACCCCGATATCCAATCCATCGATCGGCGCGCCCTGCTCGTCGATCGCGTCGTACTCGACGATCGCGCTGGTGCCTTCGATGCGGATCGCGAGCTCGCCCGGTGCTTCGTCGCTGTTCCGCATCGCCCAGGCGCTGAGCGTGCCCCAGAACCGTGCGAAGATCGGGTCCTCGATCCACTGGCGCGACCAGGTCGAGACATCAGAGGTAAACACCCCGACGCGTCCAAGCTCCGTCTGGTGGTACGCGAGCACGGGCTCTCCCTTGGGCGAAACGATCGGCGTCTGCACGCGTGGATCATCGTCGATGCGATCGGTCATGACCAACCCGCCGAGCATAGGTAGATCGCCAAGCGGGCCCGTCGCGATGGAGACCGGGTCGAGCACGATCGGATCGAAGTTGCCCTCGCGGATCATCGGAGCGCGCACGATTCGGATCGCCTTGAGGAAAATCCTCGGGAGAATGGACGCGTTGAGCACGCGATAGAACGCGCCCTTCGATCGCGTTGCGATCTCTTGCATGGAACGCGTGTCCGCATCGTCGCCCACCGCGATCGTGGAGACCCTGATCCCGATGGCGCTCAGCTCGTCCGCGAGCCCGGGGAGTTCGTCCGGGTTCATCGATTCGCCATCGGAGAGCAGCACGATGTGCTTGGTCCCCGCCTCGACGCCTTCGAGCATGTCGCGTGCGCGACGCAGACCTGCGCCGATGTTGGTGCCCCCGCCCGAGCTGATCGACTCGATCCGCACGCGGGTGTCGTCGGGGCGGTTGTTGGGTCCGATCGGAACAACCTCTCGGGCACTATTGCTAAAGGAGACAACCCCGATCAGGTCGTTCTCGTCGAGCACCTCAAACGCCGCAGCGGCGGACTCGTTCGCGATTTCCTGCTGCGTTCTGAACCCACCCACGGTCTGGCGCATGGAACCGGACGAATCGAGCACGATCACCACCGCGACCGCGGGCACCACGACATCATCGGGGACATCGAGCTTGACGGGGAGGATCTCCTCGATCGATGACCCCTGCCACCCGCCCGCGCCCAGCGCCTCACGCCCGCCGACGAAGACCACGCCCCCGCCCAGTTCCTGCGTGTAGGTGCTCAGGAGCGTGTCCGCCTGCGTGGGCATCGCGTCGAGGGGTGTGTTGACGAGGACTACCAGGTCGAACGACTCGAGCTCAAGCAGTTCGGTGGGGAACACACTGGGGATGCGTGCGTCGATCTCCCATTCCGCGTCGCGCAGGACCCGCACGAGCTCCGCACCCTCTGAGCTTGGTTTGTCGCCCTCGGGCGAGATGACGAGCACGCGCCCGCGAGTCCGCATCATGGTGACCCCGCCCGCGCGGTTGTTCTGGAGGCTTGTATCACCCGCGAACACGCCCGTGCCGGCGCCGAGCTCATCGGGGAGGTACCGCGCCTCGAACCGGTGCACACGCGACGCGCCGAGCGTCATCGGAACCATCAAGACGCGCTGACCTGGTTCGAGATTCACCCGCATTGCGCTCCCGGGTGCAGATCCGTTGAGGTCGATCGGTTCCCCGTTATCCGTGATGCGGAGCTCACCCGAAGATCGCCCAAGCGAGCGGATCACGACCCGCGCCTCGATCTGGGCGCCGGGCAATGCGCGAGAGGGGACCTCGATGGACTCGACGACGACCTCGTTCTCGATCTGGTACCGGATGGGGACGACATCGATCTGGACATCGCCGGGGATGCGATCGAGCCCGGTGCGGGTGGATCGCCCGTCGCTGAACACAACCAATCGGGTGTTCGAACTCGTCGGCACGAGCGTCCTCGCGAGCTCGATCGCGCCCGCGAGATCTGTCCCATCCACCGCGGGCTTCTCGATCGAACGATCGAGCACGCCCGCACGCGAGGGGGCCGCGACAACGGAGGATGTGCCATCGAACGCAACGATCCCGAGCCGATCGCCCTCTTTCCGTTCGCCGATTGAGCGTGCGAGGAATGCCCGGGCGGCCTGATCGACATCCACGCGTTGCCCCAGATCATCCATCCCAAACGAACCGAAGCTCTGCACGGATCCGGAGACATCCACGACCCCGATCACGGTGAGCTCGTCCGCTTCTTCGATCTGGTAGACGCCGCTCATCGCCAATGCAAGCGCGATCAGCAGCAGCGCTCTGGACACGACCGCGAGGGCGCGCCGCCCTTTGGGGATGCCCACCATCATGCGCCACCCGATGATCGCGCTGAGCACCCCAACGCCCGCGAGGGTCAGCCAGACGGGATGATCGATGTGCAGATTCACCCGCCCTGTTCCGATCCTTCGGGTTTCTGATTGCTCGGAACCGCGTCCTGCCCTTGCGGCGCGATGGAGCCCTTGCCATCCAACTTGTCGGCGCGTTCCTGCACACGCTGGAAGACCTCTTTGATCAAGTGCCGATACCGGCGCGGGACCTGCTGCTCATCGACCGCCTTCTGCGCTTCCTGCGATGCGCGACGGAAGCGCTGAGCCGTTTGTTCGTTCGTGCCCGGCGGCGCGGGCTCACCCTCGGGCGCGTACCACTCACCGATGGGTTGCCCGCTCGCGTCGTTCTCCTGATCGCGTGCATCGACCGGGACAAAGTCCGATTCGCGATCGGACGGGGTTGCGTCCGGGGTGTTTGGATCGCGCTCGCCGTCGCCACCACCTTCACTCAACTCCGGCGGCGTCGTCTGGTCCGGTGCTCGCCGAGCGCCCTGCCCATCCTCCTCGGAGGGATCTCGGATCAATCGCTCCGCCTGTTCACGAAGCTGTTCCGCACGCTCGCGTTGGCGCTGGGACTGCTGCTGCTCTTGCTGCATCTGACGCAGGCGTTCTTCAAGCGATTCGCTCGCGCTGGGCGAACGGCGCGCCTGGTCCTGATTCGTGTCCTGCTCGCTCGCCTGCTCGCGTTGCTTCTGTCCTTGTTCTTGCCCCTCCGAAGGCGACTCAACCTCGCGCGGCTCGCCTCGGTCACCTTCTTGCTCAATCTGCTCTGTTTGTTCCTCGCCCGATTGCGAATCGCTCGGCTGCTGTTCTTGGTTCGCCGGATCATGGGTCGGTCTCGGAGTAGTCTGATCTCCGGGTTCGTTACTCGGGGCGTCTTGCTGCTCTTGACCCTGATTACCCTGTTCTTGCTCGTTGCCCTGCTGCTGCTCGGATGGAGATTCGCCCTGCTCTTGTTGCGGTTTGTTCCCTTCCTGGTTCTGAGATTCCTGATTCTGCTGATTCTCTTCACCCTGCTCGTTGGGACTGGATTCGGACGGCGATTGTTCCTGCCCACCTTGCTCCTGAGGCGATGACTCCTCGCGCTGCTCCTGCTGCTCACCCTGCTGCTGAGGTTCCTCTTGCTGCTCGGAAGGCTGGTTCTGCGGCTGGGTGGGTGCTTGCTCAGGCTGGTCCTGTGGATCCTGCTCCGCGTTCTCTTGCGTCCCCGGCTGCGGTTGCTCCGTAAGGTCGCGGGACGCATCGGGCGTCTGCTCGGCGGGTTGTTCCATGTCATCGGGTTCGATCGCGTTGGCGATCTCTTCGAGCTGCTGAGCAATCTGCTCGCGCTGCTCGGGCGTCATCGATTCCATGGCCCGATTCAGTTCCTCGATCTGATCCGCAGCGTCCTCGAACTCCTGTCGTTCGAGCGATTCCGCAAACTCCTCAATGCGCGGGTCCCACTGCTCCTGCTGGGCCTGCTTCTGGTTCATGAGCGATTCGAGCGACTCGCTCATCGCGTCTGCGCGTTCATTTGATTCAGCCGCGGCCTGATCCATCGAGTCCGCGATCTCCTCGAGCTTCGCAGCGGTGCGTGCGTCCGCTTCCTGCTCGTCCGTCACGCCCTGCGCCAGCTCGTTCTTCAGGTCCTCGAGCTCCTGCAGCTGCTCACGCACCGCATCTGGTGTGCCCTCGTCCTGCTCGATCTCGCGTGTGACCTCTTCGGCCGACTCGATCTCCATCAACGCACGAGCAGGCGGCACAGGCGTCGGGGTGGGCGTCGTCATCGTCCGCGCGGGGACCCAGACCCCGATCGCGACGCACGCGGCTGCGATGACCCCCGCGTACCAATAGGGCGTCGTCCGATGCTCAGGGAGGGCGGCATTCGAGTTCACCGCGGACGCGAGCTTGTCCGCGTCCCGCATCGCGAGCTCAATAAACCCTGCGTTGTCCTGATCCGCGTGCAGTTCAAGTGCTGAGCGGAGCTGGGAGTTGAGCCCGAGCCGATCGTCGAGCACGCCGGCGGATCGGTTCGATGAGGGCGCCTTGCGTATCGCATCGATCCAACCCCACCCGATCGCAACGACACCCAGCACAATCGTGACGCCCCACCACACTCCGATCGTGTTCATCCACAATCGATCAATGAGGATCACCAACGCGGCCAGACCCATCGCGCCGGCGAGCAGCGGACCGATCCGGTTCATGGCATCACGCCGGATGATTGCCAGCCTCGCGTTGCGGGCGGTGCTGATGACCGAGTTGGGCGTGGTGATCGAGCTCATGACCTATCCATTCTACAACACCCATCTGTACGACGATGCACCCCATCGGGGTCGATCCGTGCTACGCTCGATGCATGAGCAACGACGCATCCCCACTCGATCTCACGCCGATCCTCCGCGATCTGATCGCGGGCACCCCCATGGGCGAAGAAGTCGCGGAATCCGTGTTCCTGGCGCTGCTCAGCGGGCAGTTCGACGCCGCCCAGATCGGTGGGTTGCTTGCACTCATCCAGACGCTCCCGCCTCACGCGCCCACATTGACGGGCGGTGCCCGCGCCATGCGTGCACATGTCGAGCGCGTCCCCTACTCCCTCAAACCCAACGAGACCCTCCTCGACACCTGCGGCACGGGCGGTGCGCCCAAGTCCTTCAATGTATCGACCGCCGCAGCGATCGTCGCGGCGTCTGTCAAACCGCCGAGCGATTCGGGGATCGAGCGGATCGTTGTCGCCAAGCACGGGAACCGGTCCCGCACGGGGCGTGGGTCCGCAGAAGTCCTCCAGACACTCGGGGTGCATGTCGACGCGAACCCGCACCAGCAGGCAACCTGCCTCGAGGAGGCCGGGGTGTGCTTCTGCTTTGCGATCCATCACCACCCCGCGATGAAGCACGCGATCGGACCCCGCCGCTCGCTCGGGTTCCCCACAATCTTCAACGCCCTTGGCCCATTGACCAACCCCGCGGGCGCGGATCGTCAGCTCATTGGGGTCTACGACAACGCGCTCGTCGAACCGATGGCCCAGACCCTCGCGAACCTCGGCGCGACCCGCGCGATGGTCGCTCACTCTGCGGATGGGCTCGACGAGCTCTCCACCACCGCGTCGACCCGGATCATGCATGTCCGCGACGGATCGCTCCATGAGGAAACGATCGACGCGACAAGCTTCGGGCTCGATCGTGTCACGCTCGATCAGCTCCAGGCATCGAGCGTCGAGCACAGCGCCGAGATCATCCGTGACATCTTCGCGGGCAACCCGTCCCCCTATCGCGACATGGTTGTCCTCAGCGCAGGTGCTGCGATCGTTGTCGCGGGCGCTGCGGATTCGATCCCGCATGGGATCGAACTTGCGCAGCAGGCGATCGATTCGGGAATGACAAACGCGACACTCGATCGGTTGATCGAGGTGTCGCGTCGTGGGTAACAACTCAGGATTTCAGTATCAGGACTCGCCGTACCCGTGCTCGCTCAGCTCGTGCAGGAGCATCGGAACGGTCTCGTAATCCAGCGCATGGTCCGTGAAGAACTGGTCCGTGATAAGGAACGCCCGCTCGCCCGTGTGCCCCGAATCAACGGGAGGGTTGTAGAGCACCAGCACGCCATCGAACGGCATCGCGAGCAACCAGTTCTGCACCATCTCATGGAACTCGTGCGCATCGATGGGGGTCGTGCCGAGCGTGTTCTGGAGTTGGGCGATCAGATCGGTTGAGTACTCGTCCTCGTCACCGGGAAGGATGGAACCGATGAACGAGACGCCCGCCTTCTCCATCGCCTGCGTACCAAGGACCAGGTCCTTCATGAGTTGAGGCTCGATCGGCTGGGGCAGCATGGGCACGAGCAGCAGTTCCGCACTGATCTGATGTACCATTGCTGCATCGTCCCAGAGCTCACCCGGCTCCATCACAGGAAGCTTGTACGCGTCGTCGTAATGCTTGTGCTCAATGCTCGTGTGGCCATCGCCGCTGTGCGAGATCGCCACTGACCCCTGTGCATCCGCGTGCGCGTAGGTGCTGACCCTATCTTGCTCAAGCTCGGACTTGATGACGGCGTACCCGACCGTGCCGATCCCGAAGAGCACCGCGATCCCCAGCAGCCCACCAAAGACGACCGCAGCTCCGGGCGTGTTGTTGTAGTCCGACTTGCGATGTCCACGCCGGGCGCGTGCGGACTGGATCCGCTTGGCCGCGTTGGCGCGGCGCTGCTCGGCGCGAGCACGCGCGGACTTGATCTGCTCACGCGCGGGGCGACGATCGCCGACATCACGCAGCGGACGACGCCCGACGGGCGCGTCGTTGACCTTCATGAACGGGCCGTCCTGCCCGATACCTGCGGCCACCACGAACCCCTTATTCTTCGATCCGCCCTTGGGCTTCTTCTTGGGCGACGCGACGGGCGAACCCGCGATCTTGTAGCGCCCGGACCAGAAGTCCGTCATGGTGCTCGGGCGTCCAACGCGCCCACCCTTGGGTGCGTTCGGGTTGACACGAGGCGGCACGGGCGAGCCCGCACGGCGTGCAAAGTCGGGCTGCACACTGTCGTCCCACTCGGGCGCGGGGATCGAATCGACCAGGTCTTCTGCTGCGGCGTCGCCCTGTGACACGCTGGGAAGATCGATGGGCTTGATCGCGAAGGGATCGGACGCTTCCATCACCACATACAGGTCCGCGAGCATCGCTGCAGCGCTGGGATAGCGCCGATCGTATTCGGCCATCGCGCGACGCACGATCCAGCGCAGCGCCTCGGGGCAACGCTTGGTGATCTGCGACAACCCGCCGTGCGCCGGGAAGGAGTTCTCGATCATCGAATACAGGACCGCGCCGGCGGCGTACACATCGAACTTGGAACCATCGATCTGGTGGACCTTCACCCCGCGCAGCGCCTGACGCACGAGCTCGGGGTCACGGAAGTACTCCGTTCCGTGCGTCGTCAGGGTCATCGCGGAACGCATGGGCGTCACGAGACCAAAGTCGACCAGGTGCGCATGGGCGTGATCCTCGCGTCCATCAACGATGATGTTGTCGGGCTTGACATCCTTGTGCCAGAGCTCCGCGTTGTGGTAGGTATCGAGCGCGACGAGCAGGTCGCGCATGTACCCCATCGCCTTGCCCATCTCCTCGTTGCCCAGCCCGCCCGTGGGGCTCATCGTGTGCATGCGCTGGGTCACGACGGACAGAGATTCGCCCGGGACATAGCGCATGACATAGTAAAACCGTTCGGGTGACATCTCGTGCTCGAGGACCAGACCGAGCTGACGCGCCGCGTCGAGCGCCCGGCTCTCACGCACGATCTGCGGCAAACTCGACCCGTCGTTGAGCGAGAACACCTTGATAACAACCTGATCGATCTCGCCGAGCTTGCGCTTCGCGAAGACCGCACGCTTGACCTCGTCGGGCTCCGCGATGTAGAGCTTGCCGCCCGAGCCGCCGCCCTTGAGGGACCCGATGATCTTGTACCCGTCGAACATCCCGACGCGCTTCTTGCTCGGCTTATCACGCGTCGGCGCCGCAGCCATCGCTTCGGGCACGCGTCGCTCGACGCCCTCGAGCGCTCCGCCGAGACCGAACAGTCGAGCAGGATTGCCGACGAAGAACCGGTACACGCATCGCGTCGCCCCGCGGAGCTCGTCCATCAGCGAACCCGCGTAGTGCTTTGACGCGGACCAACGCCCGATCACGATGCTCAGGACCACGAGCGGTGCGAAGAGCACGCTCGCGAGCACGGAGCTCACGAAGCGCAGCAAGTCCGTGACCTCGGCCCCGATGAAGCGGAAGATGTTCCCGAGGACCAGGAAGGTGATCCCGAAGATCTTTCCAATCAGGAAGATCAGCGCGGCAAGCGCAAACGCGCCGGCAAGGATCGCAAGGAGGACGGTGACTAAGGTGGCCACACTCATGATTCGCTGCCCCTTCGAGCTGCGGGTTCGGATCGGTTATCCCAAGAGGGACTGCTCGTCCTCAGCACGCAGCTGCATCTGCCGGTGATAGATTTCCGCGATAGCCTCGTCAAAGAGGGTATCAGCGGACTTATCAGCAGGGCCGGCCTCCCCGCCGTCCTCGATATTGGGATTCAGGGTCAGCCCGTTTCGCTCCGCTTCCTCGAGTTCTTCCTTTGTAAAGGAATATGTCGAGATCACTTCACCCAGCCTCGAACGCAGCACCCCACGGATCTTCGTCAGACGACGCGAGATCGTCGGCTCGCTCACCCCGATCGCCGCTGCGACATCCTTGCCCGATTGCCCGTCGAGCACACGCATGCGATAGATCGAGAAGTCCGTAAAGTCCGTTTCGCGTTCCACCATGCGAATCGCGGCTTCGACCTTGGCGCAGAAGATCGATGTCTCGTATTGTGCGTCCACGCCTTGCGACGCATCCGCCTTCATCCAGGACTCGTCGAACTGGGCGTTCGCCTTGCCCCCGCCTCGTTTGAGGGCCATGCGCCGATCGATCTCGTCGCCGAGCACATGCTTGGCGATCGCGAGCAGCCAGGTGCTGAATCGCGCCCCCCGCGCCGGGTCGTACCGATCGATGGAGTTGGACAACGCCGCGAGGGTTTCCTGCGAGAGATCCCGCACGGTTTCCACCCCGATCCGCCCGCGTCCCCATCGGGACAACTGGACCCGGATGACGGGTCCGAAAGTCTCCCAAAGCTCGAACCAGGCGGCTTCGTCGTTGTCGCGCAGCCGGGCAATAAACCCGGTTGTCATATTCGTCATCATGCGTTAGACCCTCTCGGGCGCGATCCTCGCGCCGATTCGCGGGTTTCTTCCGAGAAACACGCGTCAGGTTTCAGTCCTTCACTGTACCGAGCTTGTACCCCAAGGCAGAAGAACAAGGTGCAAAATCCCCACTTATCGGGTCAAAGAGGCGGTTCTTCGCCCGATCGCGACGCCGGTGATGAAAATTTCTCCGCGTTGTGAAATTGCCAGAGTCGCATTCCCACTCACCCTCCATCGGGCCATCGCGGCCTGACAAACGCAAACACCCGCCGGGCAATCAAACACCCCGGCACGACCAAATCCCGCCGAGCACTTGCAGTAAACAAACGCTCGGCACAGAAGCACTTGGAGGCAATCATGGGATGCATTGGCAAAACAGTAGTTCGCGGCGTCGTGATCACCGCCCTCGCCGGTGGTGTCCTGGTCGCCGTCGCCGGGCCGCAGCGTGTGGGCGCACTCGTCCACCAGACCCGGGGCAACATCGTCAGCGTCATCGATGACAACATCGACGACCCCATCCTGCTCCGCGCTCAGATCAAGAAGCTCGAAGCCCAGTACCCTGGGAAGATCGCAGAAGTCCGTTCGGACCTCTCCGAAGTCCAGACCCAGATCGCCCAGCTCGAGCGTGAGCTGCAGATCGCCAACAAGGTCGTCGCACTCGCCGGCGGTGATCTGGAAGTCGTTGACGCCCAGATCGCTCAGGCACGAGTCACCCAGAACGCCAACCCCGGCGCGATCGTCCGGATCAGCTTCAACAACGCACCCGTCGATCTCGAAGATGCCTACGGCAAGCGTCAGCAGATCGAGCAGACCCGCAACCTGTACGCCTCGCGTGCACAGGACCTGGGGACCGATCTCGGGTACCTCCGCGATCAGGAAGTCCAGCTCGCGGATCTGCACGAGCGTCTGACGAGTGAGCAGGGCGAGTTCCAGGCCAAGCTGTTCCAGCTCGACGCCCAGATCGACTCCATCGCCCGCAACGATCGCATGATCGACATGATGGAAGATCGTCAGGCCACGATCGACGAGCACTCCCGCTTCCAGGCGAACTCGCTCGATCAGCTCAACTCGCGCCTCACCCAGATCCGCGAAGAGCAGCGTTCGCGCATCGAGAACATCACCCGCAAGAACAACGAGACCACCTACATCGATGAGGCCAAGTTCATCATCGATCAGGAAGGACGCGTTCAGAGCTTCGAGCGTCAGCCCGATCAGCTCCTCATCGAACCCACGATCATCGAGATCACCCCGGAGGATGCTCAGCCGAGCAAGCCGATGGCCTCGAACAACTGATCGTAAAGGCCCACACCAAGGCACCCGAAATACACGGGACATCACCGCCCGAGGAGACATCCGGCTCCTCGGGCGGTTGCCGTTTATGCCCCTGTGCGGGTAGAAACTCGAATCGCTTTTGAAGACCTTGACTACGCGAAGAGTAAGACTTCTATCCCCAGCAACCCTAACATGACCCAGACACATCTTGCGAGTGTGATTCACCCGTAACTGAAGAAAGCACGAGAATGAAGATGCACAGCCAAACCGAAACAAGAGCGATTGTGCATCGAGTTCTGAAATCGCAATTCGTGTCGAGGATTGAATTTGCTCGCGCCTTCGCGTTGGAATTGCGCCGAGCGGGGGCTATCATCACGACCCACTACCCAGAGCGGGTAGACAGACCGAGGTGAAGACGATGCCGTACGAATGCCATTACACCGGGAAAAAGACCACCTTTGGGCAGAAGAAGGCCTACGGCGGTGCCAAGATCAGCAAGGGCGGTTTCGGTCTTAAGACCACCGGCGTGACGAAGCGCACCTTCAAGCCCAACCTCCAGAAGGTCAATGTCGTCGTCACCAACGCGGACGGCTCGACGAGCTCCAAGAAGGTCTACGCCTCGGCGCACGCGATCCGCTCGGGTCTCGTTGAGAAGCCGCTCAAGCGCAAGTTCGGGTACACCCGTCAGCAGAAGCTCGCTGCGGAGTCCTGAGTTTCAGGATCAAAGATTCACAAATACACCCCATCGATCTCAGATGGGGTGTTTCGTTTTTGCTCCAAACCCTGTATACTGAGTGGGTTCAGGCTCGTACGGGATGGATCCGACACAGGGAGGGCACAGGATGCTCTGCGAATGCTGCGACAAGCATGAGGCCACAATTCACGAAGTCATTATCACCAGCGATAAACGCAAGGTGGAACGACACTTGTGCGAATTTTGTGCTCGTGAGCAGGGCGTGAGTTCGGATCCCTACATCCCTATTGATCAGCTCATCTCTACCACGAACTACATCATGGGTCAGGCACTGACCCAGGCGCAGCACGACGCGGGCACCTTTGACTCGGATGGTACTGAATCCAAGACGAAGTCACATCCAAAAATCACCGCCGACGCCCCGAAGTCGCCGACGAGTTGCGTCGGTTGTGGGCTGAGCTTCGCTCATTTCAAAAAGCATGGGCTGCTCGGGTGCCCGGCCTGCTACCAGACCTTCTGCGATCGGATCGGGCCGATGATCGAACGCGCCCACGAGGGCGGGTACAACCATGTCGGGAAGGTCCCCAAGCGGGCGCTGCACAACTGCAAGTCCCACGGCGACCCGTCACGGATCGAATCCCTGCTCGGCGATGTGCGTCAACGCGAGGAACGACTCGAGTCACTCCGTCAGCGCCTCGCCAAATCGATCCACGACGAGGAGTACGAGCAGGCGGCGATGCTCCGTGATGAGCTCACGCGTCTGACAACGCTCGCGAGTTCGGAGTTGGAGGCGAGACCCATGAAGGATGTCTCGGAACAGCTTCAGTCTCCGCAAGGTTGATCGCCCCCCCACTCGCATCAAGGACGAGCGATGCAGCAAGCGCCCTTTGCAAACAATGCGGAATGGTTGAAGGGCGTCGGGAACGCATCGGATGTCGTGATGTCCTCACGCGTTCGACTGGCTCGCAACATCGCCGGGTTCCCGTTCACCCCCCAGGCATCGCGGATCGATCGCGCCCAGATCCTCGAGGCGTGCAAATCCCGCATCCTCAACATGCAGACCCAGTCCCAGACGCGATTCCTCTGGATCGATCTGCACAAGGTGCAGCGCGAGGATCGGGACCTGCTCGTGGAGCGTCAGCTCATGTCGCGTCAGCACGCGCGGGGCAAGCTCGCCGATGGGCAGGGCGGGCTCGATGAACCCCGAGGCGTCGCGGTGCTCGTGCCCGATGAACGCGTCAGCATCATGGTCAATGAGGAGGACCATATCCGCCTTCAGGCGATGAAATCCGGGTTGGCGCTGGGGGCATGCCTGAAGGAAGCAAACGACTACGACGACCTGATCGAGAACGGGATCGATTACGCCTACCACCCCCGATTCGGGTACCTCACGGCCTGTCCCACCAATGTCGGGACGGGGCTGCGTCTGAGCGTGATGCTGCATCTGCCGGCCCTCAAGATGACCGGGGAGATCGAGAAGGTCCGTCGCGCGGCACGCGATATGGGTCTCGCCGTCCGCGGGTTCTATGGCGAGGGTTCTGAGTCACCCGGCGAGTTCTATCAGGTCTCCAACCAGACCACCCTCGGCAAGTCCGACGAGATGATCCTCCGCGAAATGGAGCAGGACATCATCCCCAAGATCGTCGGATACGAACGAAACGCGCGACAGAACATCATCACGAACCGGCGTGAGCTGCTCGAAGACCAGGCGTGGCGGGCGCTGGGGGCCCTACGCTACGCGCGATCGATGAAAACCGATGAGGCGATGGAGCTCCTGAGCCTCGTGCGATTCGGTGCGCTGAGCGGGATCATCCCCGATATCACGATCGAATCGATCCACATGCTTCTGCTCGCGACCCAGCCCATGCACCTACAGCGAACGCTCGGGCAGGCACTCACCCAGCAGCAGCGGCGGAGCGCCCGTGCCGATCTGATCCGCAAGAAGCTCAACGACCCAAGCTCGGGCACGCTTGATCGAACAAGCGATGCGTGCTGAACCCAAGACATCAGACGCGTTCACTTGGCCGCCCAATGACGGCGCGATCGCCCCTCCACCACCACAGAGTCCAGAATCATCATCCCCCAGCGCGATCGCACGGATGATCGAATCGATTGAGCTCGATCTGCTCGGGCGAGTTGGGTTGTCGTTCGATCGATGGGCTGCGCGAACCGGGTGGGAACCTGAGCCGCTCGAATCGTTCTGTTGGCGCTGCGCGGGGAGTGTGGGCCCGCACGAGCAGGACGGAGAAGGGTGCGCGAGCTGCCGATCGACCAAACTTCCCTGGGATAGGGCGATGCGGTTGAGCTCGTACAAAGACGAGATCCGCGACGAGGTCCTGTCCCTCAAGTTTAACGGGTGGCGCCCCGGGGGCGAAGCGCTGGGGCACTTGCTCGGACATCGCATCCGCGAGCAACTGGATCACGCCCAGATCTCCCCAGAGCAAACCCGGCTGGTCCCGATCCCCATGCACCCGCTTCGTCGAATCCGACGGGGCATCGATCACACGCTGGTCATCGCCCGCTCCGCTTCAGGAAGTGCCGGGGTACCGATCTGCCGGGCATTGCGTGCCCATCTTCGCCCTGAGCAGGTAGGAATGAGTTCGACGGAACGGGCCCGGAACATGAAGGGGGCGTTCAGTTCTCGGGATCGGGCGATCCATCGAACCATGCGGACTGCGGGGGGTGGGGTCCGGGTCTGGATCTTGGTGGATGATGTCCGAACGACGGGGGCGACTTTTACCGCGGCGAGCAAGACGCTCAAGGGGGTGATCCGCCCCAATGGGCAATCCGGGGCTGGAACCGAGATCTGGGTGTGCTCGATCGGGGTTGCGCGGGGGAGGGATCGGCGTGAAGGATCGTAAATCCCTGTCGATTTGGGGGCTATGATCTGCCCTTACGGGTTTCGAACGAAAAGTGGGTGATTGATGGACGGGAAACTTGAGAAATTGAACAAGATGTTTGCCCACCTTGATTGACTACGCTTGGATGGGGTCTATGCTTTCCCCCGCCGCCAAGAACGGCGAAAAACGACGAGTCGGGCTTGATGCCCGAACGAATCGGCCTCTTTGACAAGTGAACAGTTGGGTCCACCGCGAGAATGTGAGGCCTTCAAACCGATGCACAATCGGGTCCTTGACGGGACACTTGAGGGTCTAACAGAAATGTTGATGGGTCAGTTTCACAGCTGAACCATCGTTCACATTCTTGTGCTAGTGGATGCCCCAATCTTTATTGGACAATCACTAAGAGTGATGAACGCTTCCGAGATTTGCCGTCTCGGACACATGAGAACTTGTTCTTGTGTGAAATGACCAACCCGCACCGCCTCCTTTGGAGCACGGGCGGGAGTAGTCGGATCGGCTTCTTTTGATGCGAATCAGCCTTCGGGCTGTGCAACAATAAATCAACTGAAGAGTTTGATCCTGGCTCAGATTGAACGCTGGCGGCATGGCTAAAACATGCAAGTCGAACGATCCCTTCGGGGAGAGTGGCGAAAGGGCGAGGAATAGAATCGAATGTACCCCAAGGTAGAGGATAGCTTCTGGAAACGGAAGGTAATACTCTATGTGCTCTACGGAGGAAAGGTTTACCGCCTTGGGAGCAGCGATTCTCCTATCAGGTAGTTGGTGAGGTAACGGCTCACCAAGCCGAAGACGGGTAGCGGGTGTGAGAGCATGACCCGCCGCATCGGGACTGAGACACTGCCCGGACTCCTACGGGAGGCTGCAGTAACGAATCTTCCGCAATGGGCGAAAGCCTGACGGAGCAATGCCGCGTGTGGGATGAAGCATCTTCGATGTGTAAACCACTGTCAGGGTCTAGGAATACTGACCAGACCCAGAGGAAGGGCCGGCTAATTCCGTGCCAGCAGCCGCGGTAATACGGAAGGCCCGAGCGTTAATCGGAATCACTGGGCTTAAAGCGTACGCAGGCGGACTTGTAGGTATTTTGTGAAATCCCACGGCTTAACCGTGGAACTGCAGAGTAAACCACAAGTCTTGAGACATGTAGGGGTCAGTGGAACCATGAGTGGAGCGGTGAAATGCGTAGATATTCATGGGAACGCCAATGGCGAAGGCAGCTGACTGGGCATGTTCTGACGCTCAGGTACGAAAGCGTGGGTAGCGAACGGGATTAGATACCCCGGTAGTCCACGCCGTAAACGATGCACACTAGTTCGTGGGATCTCTCATGATTTCGCGGACGAAGGTAAACTGGTAAGTGTGCCGCCTGGGGAGTACGGTCGCAAGGCTAAAACTCAAAGGAATTGACGGGGGCTCACACAAGCGGTGGAGCATGTTGCTTAATTCGAGGCAACGCGAAGAACCTTACCTGGGCTTGACATGTATGGATTAGCTCCTGGAAACAGGAGTGACGCCCTTGGGTGGAACATACACAGGTGCTGCATGGCTGTCGTCAGCTCGTGCTGTGAAGTGTCGGGTTAAGTCCCTTAACGAGCGCAACCCCTATCGTTAGTTACTAACGCGTTATGGCGAGGACTCTAGCGAGACTGCCGGTGTCAAACCGGAGGAAGGTGGGGATGACGTCAAGTCCTCATGGCCTTTATGCCCAGGGATGCAAACGTGCTACAATGGTACGGACAAAGCGATGCGATACCGCGAGGTGGAGCAAATCGCAAAAACCGTGCCCCAGTTCGGATAGCAGGCTGCAATTCGCCTGCTTGAAGCCGGAATCGCTAGTAATCGCGTATCAGCTACGACGCGGTGAATACGTTCCTGAGCCTTGTACACACCGCCCGTCACGTCATGGAAGCTGCTAGTGCCCGAAGTCACCTCGTTTCAGGGGTGCCTACGGCAAGAGTGGTGACTGGGACGAAGTCGTAACAAGGTAGCCGTAGGAGAACCTGCGGCTGGATCACCTCCTTTCTAAGGGATTTCCTTAGACTCGATTGTCATGGAAACCTGATCTGAAACCTCAATGAGGAATCAGACAGCAACCATCCCGGTGAGAACCGGATCGAGATCCCATGAGCACACTCTCGCCCGCCATTCACACTGATCTCTCGCGAGGTTCAGTGCGGCGGATAACGACTTGGTAACGAGTCGTGAAGATGGACCCAACTGTTCACCGGTCAATGGCCGATGAAAAACCTGCACGCAAGTGCAGGTTTTTTCGTGCGCGCACTCCATCCCCCCACACTCGGGATGACAAGAAGTCGCATCGTCGTCCTGAAACAACTCTGGCTACTGCCCCTCCACTTCTTGGGGACGACCATACATTGCTCGTGATCGAGCGGAGTTCTGATCAGATCGCTCGTCACTGATTGCCTGGTAGAACTCAACAGGCATATTCCGGATGATGACCGGATCCTCTAAGTTACGATATGTGCTTGCGAGCACAATCTTGTCCCTCACCCCAGACTACTCCTCCAGCAGTTCGCCTTTGTAAGGGTATTCAATCCCGCCTGTGTACCTCCACCCCCACCTTTTCGAGATCGGGTCCTGGTACATGTCCTGATACTCGAGTTTCACATCCCGAAAGATGACGGGCTTATCGAGATACACACGAATCCTTGGATATGGTGCCAACAACTCAGGCATGGGTCGAAAGACTATATCAACCGATCCGCGCAGCCGGGCCTTTTTCCAGAACTCTCGGTCTCGCTCAAAGTCATTGAGACCATACTCAATCACCCCAGGCGACTTGATTTGGTACACCCACCCGAAGGGATGAGCCGAGTAGATCCCCGGGTACCTCGATTCGCGCATCGGAATCGAAGCGGTGCTGAGGTATGGAATTTCTTGATCCCCGTCGACGAACGACAACGACCCGACCAACCCAATCGAAGTCGTGAACTTCGTTTGGATACCTCCTTGCCCCACTCGATAGCTCTGTAGTTCTTCGATTGCGAGAGCGTTCATTGGACTGAGGGGAATCATTACTGGCCCCATCTCGAGATGCTTTGCGAGTTGCTCAACCTCTACTTCTGATACCGGCTTCGACGCGTACTCAACCTCATCGGGGACTCTTGAGACTTGAGATTCAGCTGAGATCAGCCACTCGTGCAACACTTCATCATTGAGATGGATCTGCATTGAGACGCGATACCGGACTTGAATCACACGATGACGATCATCAGGACGGAATGACGCATTCGCCTTGAACTGTGAGCCCCCGATCGGTGTCCATCCGCCATGCCCACCATTCGTCCAGCCACTTGGCAGAAACTCTACCCCATCAGACTCTGCAACAGGATCCACGCTGGCTTTGTACCCGAGTGCCAGCAGCCGCTCGTACAAGCTCGGTGATTTCACTCGCAGTTCATCGTGCATCTGTTGACTCGCGACTCCCCTCAAGTTGCGATAGATAATGAGTTCACTCGAAATGTACTCCTCACGCTCGTCAATCTGTGGATGAAGATACATGACCGGAACGGATAGCGATTCGAGGTAGTAGGCACGGTCCGCCTCACTCATCTGCCCCGTGAGTAGCGCATATAGCAGCACATCCCCCCACCACTCATCCCAGGGCACCGATTCATCATCGAGCAGTACGAACGCGTGATCGATAAGTGATGCGAGCCCTTCCTCGCTGACTTCGCCGGGGATGAGGCGATCGTTGATGACAGAACGAGCGTCCTTGTTACCCTGGATCGTCATATTGATCAGCATCGACTCGGGCAGGTGCTCGTACCAGTTGATGTTCTTCCACGCGGGGATCTGCGACCAGAGCGGGTAACTGACCCCGACCGTGCCGATCAGGGTCAGGAGCACCCCGAGCACCAACACGGCGGGGCGTTTCTTGCGTTGCCCGATCCGCACGGATGACCCGCCGGTGGAGATCAGGCGTCCGCATTCGGGGCATCGGGTGCCGGGGACAAGCTCGATCCCGTGGAGATCAAACCCGCATCCCCTACAGTGCGGATGCGCATTGAGCAATCGCCCACGCAAACCCGACGCAAGAACGCATCCGCCGATGATCATCAGCACCAATCCCGCGACCAGTATCATCAATCCTCCACAACTTCATCAGAATCGGTTCGATCGGTGCTCATGCTTGTGCCGGTCCGTTCGAGCGCGGTGCCTTTCACGCCGTCGGGTGAGTCGGAGCTCCACCCGCCGGTTGGGTTCCCATCATCGCGATTGACCTGGACATTGCGAACGAGGATGTCCAGATCGAGCACCTCGTCGATCCCCTCAGCATCGTTGGCGAGTGCGGGGGTGACGCGGAGGATGAGGGTCGCCTTGCCCTGCTCGAGCATCTCGCGGGCGATGCGTCGGATCCGCTCGGCCTGCACCGGGTCATCGCTCTTGGGTTGAGCGCTTCGTGAAAGCCCGTTGATGCCCGATCGGGGGAGTTCGACGAGTTTGCCCAGTTCGAGTTCCTCGCCCGTCGCGCTGAGGAAGTTGATCGTGTATGCGATCGGGTGGGGTGTGTCCTGGAGTTGAACCGTGTACGAGATCATCGGGTTGATCAGCGCCCCGTCATCCACCCAATCGTCCGGGTGCTTGACGAGGATGGGGTGGAGCGTGATGCACTCGGCGAGCTTGTCGATGCGTCCGCTCGGGGTGAGACGCCCAACGAGTTCCGCATCCGGATCGAGCACCGTGATGTCCGAGGTGAAGCGGTGATCGATGGAGAACAACGCATCGCCGCCGTCACTTGGGACGACTTCGAGCGATGTCTCAACGACCAAACGAAGCTCTTCATCGATCGCAGGCATAACACCTTCACGGGTGAGATCGATCTCTGTTGCGACGGATGATGAGAACCACCCACCCACCGGCGCGGTGGACATACTCAATCGCAGCCCGCTCGGATGCATCGTGTCGAACTGTGCGCTGCCCTCGCGTTCCCATCCTTCAAGCCCTGAGCGTTTGATCTTGAGCAGGTATAGGTAGGGCAACTGCCCGCCGGTGCTCGCGCTGGCGCGGTGTGAGACGAGTTCGATCGACACCGTGGCGTCCTCAGCGCCCGCGAGCACCCGTTCCTTCACGCTCAGGTTGAGTTTGCTAATCTGCTCGATGTATCGCTTGAGCTCGTCGATCGAGAGCCGATTGGTCACCGTCGCGACATACAGCACCTGCCCCCAATGCGGGTTCCAGTCGATGTCCGTCGCGTCGAGCCGGATGAACGCGTGCTCGATCAACGCGTCCCATTGGTCCTCCGTGATCGCGTCGTTGTCCGTGTTAATCCGATCGATCAAGGCATCCAGCGCGTCGTCCGATCCCCAGATCGAGAAGTTGAGGACGACGGGGTTGGGCATGATGCGATAGATCGCGCCAGCCGAGCCGCTGAGTTGAATCCCGAGGTATCCGCCC
>CBDDIA010000032.1:0-133823 GCA_965228685.1 Phycisphaerales bacterium | reverse complement strand
GGAAAATCCGGTACTACTTTCAAAACATGTCCTGCCTATTGTTTATGCTTTGCTTGACGATAAGAGTAAATTCACGAAAAAGAAAGTTGAAGACATCGTTCTTACTCTCTATGGGTTGATTGGATCTGCACTAATTGAGTTCACTCCGTCAAATAAACTCCAACTTATTCTTGATATTATCTAAACATGCAAATAAAAACTAAATTTTTATTGATAAATTAATTCTTGGATTTCAATATTTTAATTACAAAAAGGGGTTTTGGGGTTTTGGGGTTTTGGGGAAAGTCGGTTCCTTATGGGCAGCCCGCGTTGTACGCATCAAGGAACGCGGAGACATCGAAGAAGTTGATGGTGCCGTCGTGCCCGTCGTAATCGGCGCGGGGGCTCTGGGCAGAGAAGAACCCGATGTATGCGCTGATGTCGAAGAAGTCGAGGATCCCGTCGTTGTTCACATCGCCCGGGCATGGTTCGACAGCGGCGAACACATTGTCGCTGAGCTCGCCACCGATGCCCGTGTTGCGCTGGATGATCACCGAGAGGGTCTGTGACTCAACGAGCGCGATCAGGTCCGCGGGGAGGTAGGACTCGTACCAGAACCGATCGCCCGTGCGGAGGCGCTGGAACTGATCCGCGAGGATCATGGAGAGGGTCGCGCCGACCATCGCGCCGGGCGCGTGGTCTTCCGCGAGCAATCCGACCCACGGGTCGATTGAATCGACATCCGCGTACACGCTGGCAAGCCCTGCGACGACGCTGGGGTTGGAGCTGATCTCGGAGAAATCGGTAACAGGGGTGAGGCCCACCGCTGCACGCAGCGCGTTGTAGTGGGGGATCCCGTGATCGCGTCCACGCTGGATGTTGAGGCTCGCCAGGTCGAACCCGCCCGAGCCGGGAGGGCCGAAGAGGAAGTTACGGACATCGTCCACAACGAATGGGTCGATCTCCTGTGCCTTCTGCGACGCGAGCCCGCGCAGGATCCCATCGATCCCGTGGTCGATGATGTTCGTTGGGTTGAAGAACGCGTCACGGAGCGGGAGGTCGCCGTCGAGCGCGGTCTGGTCGGTTGCCTCGATGCGGCGGAGATTGGGCGAGAGCATGGTGTGCCCCATGCGGTACGCGGCGGTCGCGAACTCGTTGGCGATCATGGGCGCCATCGTCTCGTCGTACCCGGTGTATGCGCCCATCGCGGTGTCGCCGAGCAGGACGGGGAGGAACTCGTTGAAGGTGATCGATTGCATTTCCGCAGCGACGATCGCGCGGGCACGCTCGTAGAGCTCGTCGCCGTCGGCGCTGGGGAACTGGATCGCGAGCTGCTGTGCCCAGTAGTTGTGCTCACGCACGAACAGGGTGTGCATCGCGGTGAGCCCCGCCTGTTCGTTGCATCGCACATCGCCCGCGAGGAAGAGGGTCGGGTCCGCGTTGGTGGGCGCGTTGGGGAACCCATCGGTGTTGAAGGGGAGCCAGATCGCCCGCGCTGGTCTTGAGCATCCCGGTCCCGTCGTTGGTGCGGAGCCAGTGCGCGAGCGCATCCTCGGACCCGTAGACATTGGACGCGTCGATGTAGGCGGTGATGTTGTTGAGGTGCTGGCGCTTGCCCGAGCCGTCGATCATGTACTCGGAGCGGTGCATACCGATGACCTGGGTGCCCGTGTTCATGGGGTCGAACCAAGGGTCACCCGCGGGCACCTCGATGTCGAATGTTTCTGCGCCGACGGGGGTCTCGTCGATGTCGTGGTCGAGGAACTGTCCCCATTGCCAGAGGTAGTCCGATGCGCCGTTCGCGTTGGGCAGGTTGCCGGGGCTGGCGTTGACCGCGTTGCTCACGGCGCGGGCGCTGGGCCCGTTCATCCGCGCGGGGACCGAGCCGTCGCTCAGGGGGTACTCCGCGCTCATCATCCGCATGAGCTCCGTACCCGCAGCACCCCAATCGAGGTTGATCAGGTTGTTGTTGCTCCCATCGATGGTGCGGAACTCGTTGGGATAGATCGCGGGGCCGACGCCTCGGGGTGTTTCGCGCCCGTCGTTATGGAAGGGGACGAACCCACGCTGTTGGGACGGATCGACGAACGCCGTCGTCGCGATCGCCCGGGCGGGCGATAGGTTCGGCAGCCATGAGAGCGGAGCTGCTGAGTGCAGCGCCGGCGAAAAAGACGAGCATTGAGTACTGACGCATTATCTGGACCTCCTGTGCGTATCGTGATCCTACAGATCAAAGTCGGGTCACACAAGGCGCGAGTGAAACTCAGACATGAGTTTTTCGAGTAAACATGTGTTTCCCGGATTGGTCCCGATGGCGTCAAGTTGCTGTTCGCATCCGTGATGCATCGGTTCCGGTATGATCAGGAACCATCCAGAGAACGGAGTTGAAGATGAAAAGTGCTCGGATTGCCTTGGGGTTGATGATCGGTTCGTGTTTCGCAGGATTTGCGGGAGCATCCGAGCCCTACACGCGTGTGCAGGAACGCCCCAACGGGGAGATCGTCCTCGAGATGTGTACGCGGACCTTTGAGTCGAAGAACCCGGAAGCACCGCGGATCCATATGGTGTCCGCGATCCACATCGCGGACGCGGAGTACTACGGCGCGATGCAAGAACTGCTCAACAGTTACGACACGGTGCTCTTTGAGGGGATCAAGCCCGCGGGGCTCGACCCGATCGATCCCGAGCTGGATGACGAATCGAAGGTGCGTGCGACCCAGGAGCGTCTTGATCTGCTCGTGCAGGTCGCGTCGATGTATCGCGCATCGCATGGGCACTACCCGCGCAACTTTGATGAGCTCGCGTCGAGTGAGGATCGTCGCGTTGCGTCGCTCGTGGATTCGGTAAGGACGGATGCGTGGGGCAACACGATCGCGACCCGCACCTCGATGCGCATCGTGGACGATGTCAAATCGACGCAGATTGAGTATGTCTCCTATGGAGCCGACGGCGAGGAGGGTGGCGAGGGCATCAACGCGGATCTCTCCAGCGCCTCGGAACCCGTTGATCCCGATGCGCCTATGCCCGACTCGCCCGAGGGGATCCAGACCCAGCTCGCCAACGCCCTGCGGGTGACCTTCCAGCTCGACGCGATGGACACCACCAACCCAAAGTGGGTCAACGCGGACATGGACATCAACCAACTCCAGCACGCGCTGAGCGAGTACGGCGAGGACTCCTCCGAACTCTTGAACATGCTCGACGGCAACTCGTTCTCCGCCAAGCTCGCGGGGTTCATCCTCAACTTCATCTCCCGCTCGCCTCAGCTCTCGTCGATGATGAAGCTCATGCTCATGGACATGCTCGAGTTCGCGGAACAGTCCGACCTGCTCGAACAACAGCTGGACGCGACCCACAAGGTCATCGTCGAAGGGCGCAACGATGTCGTCATCGAGTACCTCCACGAGACCATCGCGGATCACCCTGAGTACAAGGACATCGCGATCTTCTACGGCGCGGGGCACATGGTCGGGCTGGAAGAAGACCTCATCGAGATGGGGTATACCCCATCGGGCGATCACTGGACCCAGGCGATGCTCGTGCGACCCGAGGATACGGGGCTGAGCAAGATGCAGGTCAAGATGATGCGCAACATGATCAAGAGCTCATTGCAGCAGCAGATGGGGCGATGATCGACCATGCTTCGTCAAGCATGGTTTCGGTGCGTGATGTATGTCGTCATCTTGATGAGCGCGTACGGCGTTCTCCGGGGCCTCGCTCGTCCAAACCCCAACCCGTGGCGATCACATCGATTAGTCTTCTCGGTCTACGCGGATTCCACAGCATCCACTGCGTTTCGGATCATCGATTCCACTGACACATCTGTGGATAAAGGTGTATTGATTGCGGTGGTTCATGTGCAGATCATCGAATCACCCGTGTACTTCCGTGACGAGTTCGCGTACATGCCCCGCTGGGGGAAACGCATCGAGATTGGACGCGAGGTTGAGGTCCGCCCGGGGTACAACTTCAGTGCGATCGGCGAGGGTGCAGCACTTCAGCAGAACTCGCTTCATGCAGTCCAGTTCGTCCGCGACAGCATCCTCGATCTCGTGGACGAGGGAGACATGACACCCACGATGGATTCAACCATCCGCAAGAGCGCGACCCTCAGCGGGACAGTCATCGATACCCCGCGGGTGGTGCTTACATTCATCGCGATGTCGCTTTGGGCGCTGATGTGGTTTGCGTTGCTCATTGAACTCATCTCCGCACGCATCAGACGCAAGAAGAACAGGCACCGCTACTTCAACGATCTCTGCTTCAGGTGCGATTACCAACTCACACGCGACATGCACCAGTGCCCGGAATGCGGCAGGCAGATCAACTGGCGGAGTTATATCCCCAAGGCACGCGTTTAGCTCTTCTTCTCCCCCCCCAGCCGCGCAATCCCAACCGTCACCACAAACCCGCCGATGATCAGCAGCTGCGCCCCGACGACCTGCATGGTGGTGGGTTTGAACGATTCCTGTGCCCAATCTTTCGCGCTGTCCGCTGCCTGCATTTCCGCGAGGTTCTCTTCCGTGACGAGCTCGCCCTTGATCGTGTCCCCGACCTGAGGCATCACGCCCTCGCGGAAGGGGTACAACCCCGCAGGCGCCGCCATGATCAACCCGAGCAACACCCCGAGTGTGAGGCGTTCGTAGTGGTGGAGGACCCAGCGCAACAGGTTGCTGACGATCGCGACGCCGAGGAGGACGCCGATCCCGACGGGGATGACGACGCCCATCTGGTCCATGAGGGCGCTGATGTCGCCGTCCTTGAGGGCGTTGACGGACCCCTTGATCGCGCCGATGATCGGTTCGTACTGACCGAGCAGGAGCAAGAGGAACGCGCCGGATACGCCGGGCAGGATCATCGCGCTTGCTGCTGCGGCCCCGCCGAGTGTCAATCCGAATGGGCCACTCAGACCGCTCCCGGTGCCTCCGAGTTCCTGAAGGGCGACGAGCCCGCCCATCAAGATCGCCCCGATTGCGACGCCCGCCCAGGTGTCGCGTTTGATGGGCTTGGCCATCGCCCACAGGATGGGGACGCCGCCGAGCGTGAGCCCGATGAAGATCGAGAACATCACCCAGCGGTGATTGACGAGCGCCCAATGGATGACGGAGGCGAGCCCCCCGATTGCGACGACGGCGCCGAGCACGACGCACCCGAGCGTCACGATCATGCGTCGATTGAAGCGCAGGCGCGTCGCGTCGGAGACCGCGTCGATGAACAGCGTGTAGATCCCGCACGCGACGAGCATCGTGCCGCCCGAGATGCCCGGCACGAGGTTCGCGAGCCCCATGAGCACGCCTCCGAGCCCGCATCGCACGATAGGGACGGGGGTTTCATGGGAATCAGGTGACGATGTCGATTGTTCGCTCAAGGGAACCTCGCGTGATTCTGATCGGATCGGTCAGGGGCACGCCCGGGGAACGGTACGCATCGAGTATGATCGACCCGGGCACGGGTTGGAGTTGATTCAGAGATGATATACCTTGGAGCGCATTTCATGATGATGTTGACCCTGCTGCTCGCGATCTCGGGTTGCCGAGCGGTGCACGCGCCGGCGATGCACCACGCGATGCAGGCGAATGAATCGAGCACCCTCATGGTGTCCGCCGTGTCGTCGATGGATCTGGGGGATGAGCGCTGGCCGACCCGGTGGGGCGATCACGCGGAGGCGCGGGGCATCATCGTTGAGATGGACCCTGCTAAGCGCCTCCGTGCGGTTCATTACTCGAGGCACCATCAGGGACGCACGATGCCCGCGGATTACGACGATGCTTCGAAGCTCGCTCAGGCGATGGGGATCGAGGCCGCGTTCAACTTCAAGGTTGAGGGGCCCGGCGCGTTCATCTTCTCCGAGAACACCATCTCCGACGAGCCCGTGGATGATGCGCCCGATCTCGCGTTCCGGTATGTCTCGGCCCAAGTCACCCGGCCGGATGATGCGTCAATCGATGCAGACAAGGACCATGTCGAGCTCGAGCGGACCTGGTTCACCTATCGCGACCCCAAGCCCGATCGTGAGGTGCAGGGCACCGTTGTGCTCATCCCCGGGATGTTCGGGACCCCCGAGATCGTTGTCGACGGCGCGGAGCGGTACTTTGTCAGCAAGGGGTATGGGGTGCTGCGGATGCTGTCGCACCCGTCGCGGTACACCCAGCATCTGATGCTGCAGTATCTGGATGGCAAGGGCGATGAGATCGCGTCGCGGGCGGCACACGCAGCCGATCAGCGCGTCGCGGAGTGCGCGTACGCGACGGACGCGGCCCTCGATCATGTCTTTGCGCAGCGCGAGGACATGCGTGAACGCCCGGTGGTCCTCATGGGCATGTCCGGCGGCGCGATGGCCCTCCCGAGTGTCTACGCGTACGCGCCGGATCGGTACGACGCGGCGGTCCTCATCGCGGGCGGCGCGAACTTCCTGCGGATCATGATCGAGTCGAACTACAAGTCGTGGATCGATGCGATCCTCGTCGACTTCGACCCGAGCTCCGAGTACCTGGGCAAGCCCGAGCCCGGCGTGGTCGATACGCTCGCATCGTTGTACCTCGAGCATGCCAAGCTCGACGCGTACCACAGCGCACCGCTCCTGCTTGAGCACGAACTCCCGACTCTGGTCCTGCACGCGAAGAACGACCAGGCCGTCCCCGCGTCTTCGGGGGATCTGTTGTACGAGCGTTTGGGCAAGCCCGAACGCTGGGCGTACCCCTTCGGGCACGAGGTGATCTTCGCGACGCTGCCGACGCAGATCCCCAAGATCGAGACCTGGGTCCGCGAACAGATCAATGCGAAGGATGAGGGGGGATCGATGGGCTCGGGTGGGTAATCAATCGCCCATCCGCATCCGTTCGATCAGCGTCCCGTTCCCGACCAGTTCCTGATCTTCGACGATGACATATGCCAGCTCGCCCGTGCGGTGCCCCGCGGGCATCGTGGTGAGTCCGTTGCAGAGGGTGCTGACGATCCGGGCGCAGTTCGGGTTGTGGCTGACGATCGCGACGCAGGATGATCCGCGTGCGTCCATCAGCACATCGAGCATATCGCTGAGTGATCGCTCAGCACCGAGGCGATCGTCGATCTGGGCGTTCATGCCCAGCGCTTCCCAAATGGGCTCGGCGGTTTCTCTGGCGCGTGGGTAGGGCGATGAGAGCACGAGCTCGGGTCGAACTTCGCGCTGGGCGATCTCGTCCGCCAACCACTTTGCCTGCTTGTGTCCCTTGCCCTTGAGGACCCGATCGCGATCGAGCCCGGACTCGGATTGCTCCTCGGCCTTGCCGTGTCGGATCACATAGATGTGCATGTTCTCTCTCCTCTCCGATCATGAACCCGCGCTGATGCCCATCCCGAATGCATACCCCGCCCAAGCGAGCGCGAGCCCGAGCGCAACACTCAACGCGGCGTACACGATCGCGGTGAGCGTTCGCCCGTTCTGCATGAGCTCGAGCATCTCCCATCCGAATGATGAGAAGGTGGTGAACCCGCCGAGCACGCCGACGATCAGTGCGAGTCGCAGCGCCTCGTTGCCCTCTTCGGGCTTGCCGAGCAGTCCCCACGCGAGCCCGATCAACCCGCACCCGAGCAGGTTGACGCCGAGTGTCGCGACGGGGTACATGCCGAGCCAGTGGGGGGTGTCCGCGTGCTCAGGCGTGAGCTGGGCGACAAGAAAGCCCGCGCCGTAACGAAGTGACGCGCCGAGACCGCCTCCGAGGAATACGAGCAGCAGCTTGAGCATGGGTAAAGACTAGCCGAAAAACCGCACGGTTTCCGTTCATCTTAGCGTCCGGGGACGATCGGGCCGTCCTCGCTCGCGTGGCGATAGGCGCTGAGCACGCCCAGAATCACGAGCACCATGCTCGAGGTGCCGCTGAGCGCCTGCTTCACATTGCGCCAGTTGTGGTACCACCACGCGTCAAACCCGTCGTCCTTTGCCCAGTTCCAGATGATCACGGAGATCGGGAAGAGCACGGTGACGACGACGACGAGGGTGAGAATCCCGGACCAGACCCCGAGCGTCTTGGTGCCGCGGCCGCCGCTGGCGCGCCGGGCGCCCATGCCGATGAGCGCACCGATCGGCCAGACGAGGGCAACGAGTCGCATCTTGAGTCCTGATTCGGTCAACCCCGCGACAAGCAGCAGCCACCCGCCCCAGCACATCATCGCGGTCGACAGAGCGCCGACGAGTCCGCGCACAAGCCTCGCTTCTTCGCGCGGGTGGTACTCGATTGGCTTGCCCTGCTTCGCGGGCGCATCGAGCGCGTATCGGGTACGCATCTCTTCACGCACTTCGCGTTCATGCTGTGCAACCTCGCCCAGCGCGATCGGTTCCCTCTCATTGCGGTACGACCCGAGCGAACCGAGATACGCACGCACCGCGCCTTGCGTTCGTGCATCGAACGCCTGACCTACACCGGTGTAGATCGACCTGAGCACGCCCATCGGGTCGTTCCGCAGATCATCGAATCGCACCCGCACCCAGCGGGATTCGTCGATCGCTTCGAGTTCGGCGGCGCACTTGCGTTCCGTCGCGTCGTACTCCGCAACGATCTCATCGCGGATCGTCTGCACATCGGGGAGGTCCTGCAGCGCATGGTTCCGCAGCGCGTGGAACATGCGGACATTCGAGTCGATGACCGCGCCGGGATCACGCACCAGATGCACGAACCGCACGCGCCCATCGAACAACCGATCGAGTTCCGCGACCCGCGCCGTATGACTCGGGGACTTGAGCACGATGACTCGATTCCGATTACCCCGCGTCAACTTGTACACGAACCGCTTGGTCAGTCCCCGCCACGCGACGAGCTGGGCGCTGTTGAGCCCCTCAAGCGCGTGCCACCCTTGCCAGAGTTTGCGATTCTGTGGGAAGATGTGGCGACCCGCGATCGAGGAGCACCCGCCCCAGGTTGCGAGCGCAAAGTCGTCCTCGCCCGGCCATTCCGGGCCGAACCCCACGGCGTCCTGCGGGCGCGTGCGCCCAAGGAACGGAACGAGCATCACCCGGATCACGGACCACGCGAGCAGGTACCCCTGACCCGCGAGGCACTGGTACCAGCGCGGGGTTACGAACCGATCATCGCACGCGAGCAGGTTGTGCAGGTGCGTCGTCCCCGATCGGTAATACCCAAGGATCACGATGATCTCGGGGCGGTACTGGTCGAGACGCGCCCGGTTCATGGGGATGAGCCCCCAGACGCGCCAGAGCACCCGCTCGTGAACCGAGATCACGGTGCCGACGAAACTCGTGAACAGCACGAACGCCAGGCGTGGCCAGTACCTGGGGCGTACGCCGTCCGCTTGGGCGAGCATCCGCACCCACACATCGAGCGGCGCCAGCGCGAGCAGGTGCGACACCGGCCACCCCACCCGGGAGGTCCGCCAACGCGCCGAACTCATCACTTCATCATCCGTTTTCACCCCTCCACGATACCCCACAAATCATTCTGTGTGTGCAAACGCTTGCGTGCGCCGAAATCGATCCGCCGAACACCCCAAGCCCAAACCCAACGCATATGGTTCCCCAATGACCCACGCACTGCTTACCAAACTCGGACTCGACAATCACCCACGCGTCATCACCAATGTCCGCGGCGACGAGACCCCCGAGAAAGACAACATCATCCTCTCCATGAACCCCGCGACCGGAAAGCCCATCGCCGGCGTGACGCTCGACTCCAAGGAGGACTACGAGCGGATCACCGCGAACGCGGCGGAGGCGTTCAAGTCCTTCCGCAAGATCCCCGCCCCCAAGCGTGGCGAGCTGGTCCGTCGGATCGGCAACGCGTACCGCGATGTGCTCGAAGAACTCGGGTCGCTCGAGACCCTCGAGATGGGCAAGATCAAGGCGGAGGGCATCGGTGAGGTTCAGGAAACCATCGATATCGCGGACTTCGCCGTCGGGCTCTCGCGTCAGATGTACGGCATCACCATGCCCTCTGAACGCCCCGAGCACGCGATGAAGGAGCAATGGCTCCCCCTCGGCCCGATCGGGATCATCACCGCGTTCAACTTCCCCAACGCGGTTTGGGGTTGGAACGCGATGCTCGCGGCGGTGTGTGGCGACACCTGCGTGTGGAAGCCCTCGCTCATGGCGCCGCTCACCTGCATCGCGACCAACGAGATCGCCCAGCGTGTCGCGTCGGAGATGGGGTACGAGAATATCTTCCAGTATGTCATCGGCACCGACGATATCGTCGGCGAATCCATGATTAACGACAAACGCTACCCGCTGATCTCCGCGACGGGGTCCTGCCGCATGGGTCGCCAGGTCGGGGCGACAGTTGCCAAGCGCCTCGGCAAGTGCCTCCTCGAACTGGGCGGCAACAACGCCGTCATCATCACCGAGGACGCGAACCTCGATCTGGCGCTCAAATCCACCGTGTTCGGCTCGGTTGGGACCGCCGGTCAGCGTTGCACCACCTCTCGCCGCTTGATCATCCACGAGTCCATCGCGGATGACTTCTGCGACAAGCTCGTGCGTGCGTATGAGACCGTCAAGATTGGCGATCCCCTCGCGGACGGCGTGCTCATGGGCCCGTTGATCAACGAGCAATCCGTCCAGGCGTTCGAGCACGCGGTGAAGTCGGCACAGGAGCAGGGGGGCAAAGTCCTCACCGGCGGGACCCGCATCACCGACATGCCGGGCGAGCTGGCGGGCGGGCACTTCGTGAAGCCGACCATTATCCGGGTGCCCGATTCCAACGAGCTCCCGATCGCGCACGAAGAGACCTTCGCACCCATCCTCTATGTCTTCACCTTCAAGACATTGCAGGAAGCGATCGACATGCAGAACTCGGTCGATCAGGGGCTGAGCTCCGCGATCTTCACCGGGTCGTCCAACAGCGCCCAGCGCTTCCTCGACCCCTCGGGCGCCGGTTCGGACTGTGGTCTCGCGTATGTCAACCTGGGCACCTCGGGTGCCGAGATCGGCGGCGCGTTCGGCGGCGAGAAGGACACCGGGGGCGGGCGCGAGTCGGGTTCCGACGCGTGGAAGGCGTATATGCGCCGTCAGACCTGCACCATCGGTTTCGGGGATACACTTGCTCTAGCACAAGGGATCAAGTTTGAGTGAACCAAGACTCCAATCCGACGCCCTCGCATACGCAGCTGTTGAAATGGTCCAGTCCGGCATGAAGGTCGGGCTCGGCGCTGGTCGCACCGCGTCGCGCGGGATCGCGGCCCTTGCGGAGCGCGTCCGCGACGAGGGGCTCGACATCGAGTGCGTCGCCGCGTCCGAAGCGTCGGAGGACCTCGCTCGATCGCTCGGTCTCCGCATCACGGACTTCGCGCTCCTCGAAGAGCTCGACATCCTCATCGACGGCGCCGACGCGGTCGATCGTCACATGCAGGTGATGAAGGGGTCCCGCGGCGCAATGACCCGCGAGCGGATCATCTGCTGGGCGTGCAAGCGGACGGTGTTCATGGTGACGGAGAACAAGGTCGCGGACTCCCAGATCGGCGCGGGCACGCCGCTGCCCATCGCCGTTATGGCGTTCGGGCTCGTCTCGACCCGCAACGCGCTCCGCCACATCGGGATCAACGGCGTTATCCGCCAGGACATGGACGGACGCCTGTTCATCACGGACAACGGGAACCTCGTCCTCGACGCGGTCCTGCGAGGCGACGAGAACCTCGCCCAACTCGCCACCGAACTCAACGACATCCCCGGCGTCATCGACCACGGGCTCTTCATCGACGAGGCGGACATCATCCTCATCGAGAAGGAAGACGGGTCGATCGATCGACTCGAGCGGGCTGGGCTCTGAATTTACGATTCACTGTCTAAATACCGTTCAAATGCAAGCATAACACGATCGTCTTGCAGACGAGAAGTTATCTCAATGTCAAGCTTGAGTAGCACCATCTCGAACGCCGGACTGTTCAATTTTCGGAGTACTAGTGGATCGGGCCATATCTTCCCGAAATGCTGTGCATGCATGCCGTCTCCGGGAGAATAGCACAGCACTGGCTTGTTTGTGAAATCAAACTGATCGAGCGTGATATCGATTTCGTATGCGTCAAGTACTCGTACCCAGAAGTGATTTCCGTATTCTTCGCTGTAGCCATGACAAATGCTTACATCACTGACTTCGAACGTTCGGGCAACTTGCCGAGCTAATACGATCGCTGCTAGCTCACACCAGTTCTTTGGGAAGTCATATCCAGTGATCCACTTTGCTACCTTTGCAACGGCATTATCTGCTTTAGAAAGGTATTCGAACTCGTCGCGAATTCGTTCGGAAAAGCTGAGTATCTCGTCCTGATTGGGTACTAGTTGTGCCATTGCATTTATTTTATCTCATCAGTCACGATGAGAGTTTTGAGTCCTTCGCGATCTTCGCGTTTACCCTCTTCTCTGCGTCCTCAGCGTCCCTTTGCGTCCGCTGCGTTCAAAATCGAGCAACAAAAGACTCCCATCCCACCCCAAAACCTGTCATACTGGACCCGTCCAAGATCATCGGCCACTCCCGCCGTGCGTTCCTTGGGCCAAAGCGTGGAGCGGCCGATGCTCGATCTCGAAAGGAATCGATCATGCAGACCGTTTCGCAACTCCTCGAAGCAAAGCCCAACCACACCGTCTACACCATCGGTCAGGGACGCTCGGTTCTCGATGCCGCGGAGCTCATGAACCGCCACCGCATCGGTGCGCTCATCGTCACGGACACCCTCGGGCACATCGCAGGGATCATCACCGAACGCGACATCCTCACCCGCGTCGTCACCAAACGACTCGACCCGTCCGTCACCCTCGTGCACGACACCATGACCAAGGACTTGATCACCTGTTCCCCGAGCACGCCGCTCGAGCACGCCCGAGAGATCATGACCAAACGCGCGATCCGGCATATCCCCCATCACGAACCCGGGCGATTCGACGACCCTGCACGGGCTGATCTCGATCGGTGATCTCAACGCCGCGGCGAACAAGGACCTCACCATCGAGGTGATCTCCCTCCGTGAGTACATCACGCAGGGCTAGTTTCAAGTTCAGCCGACCACTCTGATCCCCGCGGGCGCAGCCATCCGCGGGGATTTTATTATTCACATTCAGAGATTGAAATGAATAGAATCCGATCCCCAATATCCATGCACGATCACATCCAACCCCCGAGAACCCACATGAACCCTGTTCCGCTCATCCCTTTCTGTATCGCCCTGGTCGCGTCAATCGCATGTGCAGCATCCCCAATCGAACAACTCCACGACCCAAAGTGGGGGGCAAGCCAGGCCGAGGTCCGAGCATCGATCGCGTCATTCGTTGAGCATACGGAGGCCTTTACGATCGAGACCCCAGCGCTCCCGCTCGCGGATGAATCCGAGTCCTACCTTATCGCGCACAACCTCACGGCCGCAAGCGATGAGCACATCGAACGCGTCACCTACACCTTTGCGGACGACGCGCTCGTGATGATCACCGCCTCGGGTAACGCGATCGATGTCCTCATCGATTCTCCCCGTGATCTCCCGGCTCGGATCGGGGACTGGCGCCTCAGCGACGACATGTCCGTGGTGATGCACCGTGCGAGCGATACCGTGACCATGCTTTCTGAGGACGCCAAACACCCGCACCTGTTCCTCTGGGCCATCCCCGACCCACAATCCGCTGATTCCTCGGATCCGATCGACGGCGCGGTCCCCGATCTGTTCGTGTTCGGGACGGAACGGCGCGAGCTCGAGCCTGCACTCAAAGCGCTCAGCGCCGCAACGACCCGAGAGCAGATCGATCCGCCTTCGCTCCCCACCCAGCCCAAACGCCAGACGCAGATCAACGCGTACGGGTTTGAGTACTTGGGTGTCCCCCGCAAGGTCGAGGCGGTCTTCGCGGACGACAAACTCACCCTCGTTTGGATCCTCACAGGAAAAGGCGAAGAAGATCGCATTCGTGCGGCCCTCATCGAGTCCTACGGCGATCCAATCTTCGTCTCCGATACCATCGAGGCCTTCAACAACTGGAGCGTCGCACTCCGCAAGGACAAGCCCGAGGTCCTCGCCATCGCGCCCGAACTCGTCCCCATGATGAAGTCATTCTTCGGTGGGTGACTCCTACGATCGTGCATGTCTTCAACTACTGAGCGTCCCGCCCACACCAACCGACTCATCGACGAGACCTCCCCCTACCTCCTCCAGCACGCCCACAACCCCGTGGACTGGCACCCCTGGTCCGACGAGGCCTTCGAGCTTGCGCGAGAGCGGGATGTCCCCGTGTTCCTTTCGATCGGGTACTCCACCTGCTACTGGTGCCATGTGATGGAGCGTGAATCGTTCGAGTCCGTGGACATCGCTCGGCTCATGAATGACAAGTTCGTGTGCATAAAGGTCGATCGCGAGGAACGCCCTGATCTCGACGAGATCTACATGGCCGCCACGACCACTTTCACCGGCAGTGGGGGGTGGCCGATGTCCGTCTTCCTCACCCCCGACACCCGCAAGCCGTTCTACGCGGGGACCTACTTCCCGCCCGAGCCCATGCACAACCGACCCTCGTTTCCCGATGTGCTCCAGGGGTTGAGCCAGGCGTGGAAGGAACGGCGCGATGAGGTGATCGAGCAATCCAACACCCTCGCGGATGCTGTCGCCGAGCAGGTCAGCGCGACAACCAATCCTGTACCAGTGGGTGAACCCCACCTCACCAAAGCGCTCGCGTCCTTGCTCCAGCGCCTCGACCAGACCAACGGCGGGTTCTCCGGCGCACCCAAGTTCCCCCAGCCTGTCTTCCTCGAGTTCCTCCTCGACATGCGCGCTGTTGCGGATAGCGCGACCAAGTCCGCGATCGATCTCGCGCTCAAGAAGACCCTCGACGCGATGGCGACCGGAGGCATTCACGATCAGATCGCGGGCGGGTTCCACCGGTATAGCGTGGATCAGTTCTGGACGGTCCCGCACTTCGAGAAGATGCTCTACGACAACGCCCAGCTCGCGCGCACCTACACCCGCGCGTCGGCGGTGCTTGACGATCACTACTACGCCGGGGTTGTACGCCAGACCCTCAACTACTGCCTCGCGGAGATGACCGACCCCGACAACCCGGGGATCAACGGGTTTTACTCCGCCCAGGACGCGGAGGTGGACGGCAAGGAGGGGCTCAACTACCTCTGGACCCGCGACGAGTTCGAGGACGCCCTCTCCGAGCACCCGGACCTGCTCAAGCTCGCGATTGATCTCTATGGGCTCGACGCATCGCCCAACTTCCAAGACCCGCACCACCCGTCCGAGCCGCGTAGGTTCGTGCTTCGGTTGTCGTCGCGGTTCGAGGACTTTGCCCAGCGTCACAAGCTCGATGCGCCGACTTTCTTTGAGCACCTGGGCACCATCAACACCACCCTGCTCAAGCACCGCGCCCAGCGCAAGCAGCCTCGCCTTGACGACAAGGTCCTCGTGTCGTGGAACGCGATGCTCATCCCCGCGCTGGTCGAAGCCGGGCGCGTGTTCGAACGCGAGGACTACATCAACGCTGCTCGAAACGCAGCACGGTTTATCCTCGACACCATGCGCGATGACTCGGGCACCCGCCTCCGCACGCACCGCAACGGCACCAGCGCGATACCGACCCTCCTCGAGGACCACGCGCACCTGCTCGATGCGCTCCTGACTCTCCACGCGAACCCGTCCACCGCTGACGAGTTCCCGCTCGAGGACATTATCGCGCTCGCCGACGAGACGCACGAGCTTTTCGCGGACGATTCGGGCACCTACTTCGATACCCGCGAGGGCGCGAAGGATCTCTTCGTCCGCACACGATCGCTCCACGACGGCGCCACACCCGGCTCATCGGGCGTGATGCTCCACGCGCTGATCACACTCGCGCACCGATCGGGCGAGCCCCGGTTCGCCCAGCGGGCAGCCGAGCTCATGCAATCGATATCTGCGACCCTCGCTGAGCACCCGCTGGGCACAATCAACTCGACCCGCGCGCTGCTTACCATGCTCGCGCGGCGCGATCGGTACCACGAGCTCATCGAGTTCGCTGCGAATGACGGGTCCGACTCGCTGCAGCGAACCAAGTCGCCTGTCGCGGTGCTCGTCTCGACCGATGCGATCACGGTGTCCGACGACGCGCCCGCAACCTTCCAGGTCCGGTTGCAGATCGAGGACGGGTACCACATCGCTGCGGCGGACGCGGGCGATACGGATGCAGCCAAGGTACTCTACCCCATGCGTGTTGGGTTGATCTCGGGTCAGGGCGTCGCGGTGTACGCGGACTACCCCGATGGGCAACCGATGGGCGTTGAGTCGGTGGGGGCGTTCAACGCGTACACGGGCACGCTCGATTTCGAGGTCGCGATCGAAAAAGCCCCGGGCATCGGGGCTTCGGAGGGTGATCCGGTGCTCGGCATCTCGTTCCAGCCCTGTTCTGATCAGGCGTGCATGCAGGCGCAGACGGTGCGTCTGGATATCGAGATCACGATCGAGGATTGATCAGGCGTCGCTGTTGCCGACCCAGAACGCGGTGCCGACCGCGAAGATCGCAAACATGACCTGGAACGGGTGCTTGAAACTCTCGATGACAACCTGAAGCGTGAAGCTGCCTTGCATAGAAGTGAGTTCTTCAGCCACCTCGTTGTATGTGTCGAGGGTTTGGAAGCGCCTCGACTCTCGTTCCTGTTCGCTCATCGAATCCCATTGAGCCTGCACCTGATTCAATACATCCTCGCTGTAATCATCAGGCCAATATGCAGCCTCATTGAAGAGGTGTGGGTTCGGCCATTCCAGGCCCTCACCCATGGACGCTCGATCCATCGCCATCTCGTCGGCGAGCACCTGCAGCGCCCACTCTACATCAACATCACGGTATGAGTTCAGTCCGAACTGATTGGAGATGTCTCTTCGGAATCGGAGTTGTTCAGAATCGCTCATCGAATCCCAAGTGTCATACACATCGTTCTGGAATGTCTCTGGGTAATCATCTGGCCATTCCGCAACCTGGATCGGGAGTGCGAGATCGCTCCACTCGATCGGCTCGCCCGCATCAATCTTCTCACGCACCAGCTCAAAGGTCATGCTCGAGAGCACATCCTCATCGGTGATGTCATAGACGCTTACGGATTGGACTTCGAATGGATGCCCGCCGAGGTCACGCTGAAAGATCATGTTCAGCGCGATGTACTTGCCCGTGGCAATCGCGAGGATCGCCATGCAGCCCGCCATGAGACCCGCGATGGCTCCGCCGCCCGTTGTTTGGGCATCGCCGCCCAATCGAGCGCCGTACCCGCAGAGCATTCCGACCACAACCGCGCCAATCCGGAACTCATACCCGGTGGAATACGCGAGCCCCGCCCAGATTGCGGCACCGATCGCTCCCCCGATGAGTCCGCCGATGAGCGGATAGATCGGAGCCATCCCAAGCGATGCAATATCAGAGCCGAACTCCGCGAGCTTTGATTCTCCCTCGCGAGCGCTTCGCTTCTTTGTTGGGTCTTTCCCTACACGCGTGTTGTATTCTCTTCCAGTCTCGCGGTTAAACCCGCAGTTCAAACAGATCATCGCGTTGTCGTCCATCGGGTACCCGCACCCTTGGCAGGAGTGCTCGCCACCGATCATGTCTGCTTCGTCGATGTCCGCGAGGATGGCCGCCATCGAGCCCGCCTGCTCGGGCTTGGTGGATGACCGGGTTCCTCCCTGTGTTCCCTTGCGATTGAGTTTCTCGACACACGCCGTGTGCGCGTAGTTCCCCTTTGCGTCCTTTACCCGTGCCTGCCCCGCGCAGCTCTGCCCGCACTGGACACAAATCTTATCTCCCTGAGTCATGCATCATCCCCAAACATGTGATGTGATAAAAAAGCGTGCCGAGAATAGGCACGCTGGAGAGTGTATCAAACTTACAAGTTGAGCACAACCCGAAAACTTGGATCAGTTTTGCTTGGAATCGCCAGCGATCGAGTCGCGCATCGAGGTGTCCGCGTTGATGTTCTTCATGCGGTAGAAGTCCATGATGCCCATGTTGCCCGAGCGGAACGCTTCGGCCATTGCCTTGGGCACATCCGCCTCTGCGAGGACCACGAGCGCCCGGTTCTTCTGCTCCTCAGCACGGAACTCCTGCTCCTGGGCGACGGCCATGGCGCGGCGTTTTTCCGCGAGCGCCTGGGCGACCTTGGTATCCGCCTGCGCCTGATCTTCCTGGAGCTTGGCGCCGATGTTGTCGCCGACATCGACATCCGCGATATCGATCGAGAGGATCTCGTAGGCCGTCCCTGCGTCGAGCCCGCGCCCGATCACCGCCTTGGAGATCGCGTCGGGGTTCTCGAGCACCTTCTTGTGCGATTCCGCGGAACCGATGCTCGAGACGATGCCCTCGCCCACGCGTGCGACAACGGTTTCCTCCGTCGCACCGCCGACGAGTCGGGAGAGGTTGGTCCGCACCGTGACGCGTGCGCGTGCCTTGAGCTGGATCCCGTCCTTGGCGACCGCGTCGATCGTTGAGCGACCGAGCGAGGGGTTGGGGCAATCGATGACCTTGGGGTTCACGGAGGTGTTCACCGCGTCGAGGATGTCACGACCGGCGAGGTCGATCGCGCGTGCGACGCCCCAGTCGAGCTCGATGTTCGCGTGCCATGCCGCGATGACGGCGCTGACGACATTGGTGACATTCCCACCCGCGAGGTAATGACCCTCGAGGTCGTCGGTTTTGATCGAGTCGATGCCCGCCTTGACGAGCTTGATCTTGTTGATGACGATGACCTGCGGGTTCACCTTGCGGAAGCGCATCCCGATGATGGAGAAGATGCTGACCTTGGCCTTGGAGAGGTAGGCCTGGATCCACAGGTTGAAGTAGGTGAGGAGGATCGCGAAGACCGCGAGCACCACGATCAACCCAACGATCCCGATCACGATATACACAGCATTCGGCATGCCCTATTCCTTTCATTGATCGCTCATACGCATCAGCGCACGCGCGTCGTGTCTCATTCTATGCATCCTTGGGCGATCATGCCGGTGGATGGATCTCCCGCACCTCGATCGTCAAACCGTCCGCACGCACCACACGCACGGGGCTCCCGCGATCCACGATCCCGCCGACCGCGATCGCGTCGTGGCGTTTGCCATCGATCTGCACCACGCCCGAGGGACGCATGTCCGTGAGCGCCACGCCCTCTGACCCAGTGAGCCCCTCGCGTGCACGCTTGGCATTGTCCCGCACGATCTGGTCCTGCTCGGCGATCTCCTCGCCCGAGGGCCCGAAGAGCGCCCGCCCCATCGGGGTGTTGGGGAGGATGTTGAGCGCCCCGAAGAACGACACCGGCGCGAGCACCAACGATCCGAGCAATCCGATCCATCCCCACATCAGGTCATGACGGAACAGAAACACGATCCCCGTCGCGGTGCTCCCGACGGCGAGCAGGCTGATGATCCCGGCGCTGGGCACAAACGCCTCGAGGATGAACAGGAGCATCCCCAGCGCGATCAACGAGATCCCGATCAACAGCATCGTCTCCATCACGCCTCTCCCTGGCTCTTGCCGCCCGCGTCATCATGACCAACGGGTTCGACCTCGATCCGCATCCGATTCACCTTGACGACCCGGACCCGCTCGCCGCGTTCGATTGTTCCGAAGGCGGAGTACACATCGTGGATGTTCCCGTCGAAGTCCGCCTGCCCGATCGGGTAAAGGGGGGTCGTCGTGACCCCGATGTCGCCCTCACGCACCGACCCGTCGTCCGCGACGATCGCGTGCAGCAGTGATCGCTGGGGCCCGTTGATGCTCGCGGGGGTGTCGTTGAGCATCAGTTTCTGGAACAGCGGCAGGTCCTGGGCCTTGCGGATGAACAACCACCACCCGACACCCGCGGTGACCAGCGCGAGCAGCGTGACGACGGTGCCGTGCATGAGCTGCTGCTGGGTCTGAGGCGACGACATCGATCCGCCCGCGCTCACAAAGGTCCCGATCAACCCGCCGAACACAAGCACGAACCCCAGGATCCCGAACACACCAAACCCGGGCATGATGAAGATCTCGATCACGATGCAGATCAACCCCGCGACGATCGCGATGATTTCCCACCACCCGTTGAGCCCGAGCAGCAGCCCCGGCCCGATCAGCAGCGCCAACGCCCCGAGCGACACCGCGCCCGCGATCCCCGTCCCGCCGGTGAGCATCTCCACACCGATCGCGAGGAGGAAGATCGCGATCAGGACATAGCGCACGCCCATGCTCGTCAGGAATCGCACGATCTTCTCGAACACGCTCTCGTTGGTGCGGACGAGCGACTTGGCGCCGAAGAACGCCTTGAGTTCTTCGTCCGAACCGATCACGCCCGAGCTGAGCCCGAACTGGCGCATGTCCTGTGTCCGCATGACGATCGCGGACGAACCATCGCACAGGTACCCGACGAGCCGGTACCTGCCCTTGTCCTCGGGGAGGATCGTGACGCGTTGCGAATCGCCGAGCAACAAGGAGAGCCCGCTCGCATCATCCGCGATCTCGCGCTGGACATCCTCGAGCGTGTCGCTCGCCGGGCGATAAGTGCTTAAACCCCGATCATCGATCACATCCTCCGAAACGCCTTCCGGATCGCCCATCTGATCCCCGCCAGGATCGATCTGCGGATCTTGATCCCGATCGGGATCAGCCGGATCAGCAACCGGAACTTCGTCAACAACATCCACATCTGACTCATCTCCCCCGCGATCCCGCGCGGGCTCGCGGTAGGTCTGTGTTCCGCCCGTCACCTGCACGAGCATGGAGCGCCCTCGGATCGGGTCGCCGTCGAAGAGCATGCGGTATTCCGCCTCGTTGATCGCGAGTCGCTCGCCCGTCTCGACATCCTCGACCTGCCAGAGCTCGACCCCGTCGGTGACCAGCGCCTGCACGAGGTACTCGTCGTACCCGTTGCGTCGCGCCGAATCGACCACATCCGTCATCAACGGCGGGAGCATCTTTGTTCGTTCGTCGGGCGTCAGCGCCCGCATCATGCCCGGCCCGATCAGCACGATCAGCGCGTCCCCGAACGACGAGGGATCGTTCGTGACAATCTCGCTGCACGCCATCGCGATGACCGCGCCGCCCGAGTGGGCCTCGTTGTTGACCCACGCGACGGTGTTCTTGATCGACGACGCCTTGATCGCCTGGGAGATCTCGAGGCACGAGTACAGCACGCCGCCGGGCGAGTTGACCTCGAGGACGAACGCGTCGAACCCGCCGCGTTCCGCCTCCTTGATCCGGCGTTGCACGCTCACCGAGGTCACCGGGTCGATGATCCCCTCGACCGTGATGATCGCGACCCGGTCCGCCTGGCGGGCTGCGGGGATCGAGGAGACCTCGATCGGGGTCACCGTGACGGGCGGGGTTTCGTCCTGCGCCGTCGCCCCTGCAGAGACGATGGCCATGAACGCCGCAGACGCCGCGATGACGCGAGCCCACAGGCGGAACCGATTCAACCGAGTTGGAGTTTGTTCGTGCACAACCCATTATAAGGGTTTCGCACGCTCGGGGTTCACCCAAACCGTACTTGGTTCTTGAGCACCCCGAAGATCATTCCTGCGCTCAGATCAATGACCAAGCCATGCCAGATTCACGCTTGGGTCGAATGCCCAGAGGAATGCCCAGTTGTGAAGGCGGGCGGGCATCAATGCAAACAGGCGAGCCGGAGCCCGCCTGTTCTGCATGTTTTCAACTTGAATTGGGCGCCCCCCCGCTCGGGGCATCCCGTGATCACGGGCACCCGTTGTTGTACTCATTCAGGAACGCGGACACATCAAAGAAGTTCAATATGCCATCGCCATTGAGATCGGCCTGCGGATCGGCGCTGTTGTATGCGTTCAGGAACGCGGAGACATCGAAGAAGTCCAACACGCCGTCGCCGTTCAGGTCGGCAACACAGGTCTCGCATCCGAACTCAAGCGAGACGGGGATTGTATAGTTCGATTTGCTCAGGTACATCATCCCATTGATGTGCTGTGCAATGGGGAAGGGGAGGAATGGCGGTGTGTACCCGCCAGCGACGGAGATCATGGTCGGGTCGCTGATGTCCAATGCAACGAAGTATGGGAGTCGATCGTAGTTGGGCATCGTGGATCCAGGGCCCCTTGGATTCGACATGAACAAGTGCTCGCCCTGAACACGGAAGTTGCTTTGGGACGCAGAACCCCCGCTCCCGAAGTCGTAGGTGCCGACAAGGAGTGGAGATGACGGGTCGGCCAAACTGTACACAAGCACCAGGCCTCCAGTCCCGACATACAAGAAGCTATCTGTTGAGTCGAGCGCGATGTTATGGGAGGCAATCTGTGGGTCAATGACGCGTCCTACTTCAAACGGATTGCTCGTGTTTGATAAATCGAGCAACGCGATTTCTCTGCTACCCAACGCGACAAACGCGAGACCGTTGTGGATTTCGACATTCTTAATCTGATTCGCATCACCGGAACCAAAGTCATACTCCCCAATGTAGGCAGGGGAGGTTGGGTCGCTGAAATCCGCAAACTGGATGAGGCCAAACTCAGTTCTCCATGTCGCAACGAGATCCTGATCGCCAATCGTGATGCTCCCACCCTGGAACGGGAGCCCGTCGCCAATCGGGATTGACGCGACCTGCGTGAGGCTCACAGGATTACTCGCATCAATCACCTGCACCTCTTGGCCACCCTGAACGCGGAGCAGGTAATCCCCGTAGAGGTAGAGAGCGCCCGTCGCGAGGTACTGTGCGTTAAACTGACCGATGACAACCGGGTTCTGCGGGTTGGAGATGTCGTAGGTATCAATCGAGTGACGCGCCGGGATGCCCGACTCGCGGTTCCGAAAGAGATACCCGTCTGCATTGATCACGCCATTCGTATAGATCGTCTCGCCGCCGGGGTTAAGATACGCCTTGTCGACGCCGAACACTTCAAACCCACGCTCGGGTGCGACATTGGTGAGAACGGCAAAGTTTTCGCCGAACGCACCAGTTCGAGATATTTCTCCTGCGTAGCCGTAGGGTGATTCAAAGTCGCCCGATTTGGACGGCGAACCAGGGTCCTGCACATCGTACACATACGTACGCAAACCCGACATTCCGAAATCCTGGATGTAGTACTTGTCGCCGATCAGCGCATGGTTATAGGTGTTGTGAACCCAGAACGGATGCGGGGCTTCAAGCTCAACATCCGCGATCTCGATCACGGCACCAAGATCCGAGACATCGTACACCCGGAACCCGTAATCCTGATCGAGAACAAACGCGTTGCTCCCATCGATCACGACACGATTCGCGTCGGTAACGCCGAAGTTACTCACGAATGTCGGGTTGCTCGGATCGGTGATATCAAAGACACTCGTCCCGCCACCATTCCAACAAGCGAACAGGCGATCACCATCCACCGTGACCCGAACCCCGCTGCCCAGGTTCAGAGTCGTGACAAGGGACGGGCTCAAAAGATTCGAAACATCGAGCACAACAATGTTGCCATTCCATGTCCCGACATAGAGCGTGTTACCGCTCCGGGCGATCGACAGGATCTGATCGAGACCGGGAATCGCGAATGTGGAGATCATCGAGATGCTGGCTGGGTTGCTGATATCAACAATCCCGAGCGTTGCCCCGCCCAGTCCGGTCGAGATGTACAACTCATCCCCGATTGGGGTCATCAGGCGGACCGATGAGTTCGCGAGCGAGCTCAGCTCAACCGGATTGTTTGGGTCTGTCATATCAAACGCGATGATCCCCGCATCGTTCCCGAAGTACAACGACGATCCATCGATCGCGACACTGCGCGGAATGTTGCTTAGTTCGTGGAACCCAAGGTTCTGACCAAACGCACAGTCAAGCCCCCCTTGCTGAGCAATCGCGGTTCCGGCAAACCCCGCGCTGAGAACGGTTGTGGAAAGAACGCGCTTTGATTTGGATAAATGACACATCTGGCACCTTTCTGTATCATGTGATAGAGCAAAAAATGAGAACTCCGTCATCCACTGATGACAACCCGATGGTACCACGATGAGTATGTCACGCAAGAGAAGGAGTATGGATTTGAGTTTACAGATGCAACTGTTTACCCAAACCGTACTTGGTTCTTGAGCACCCCGATCCCCTCGATCTCCACTTCAACAATATCGCCGTCGTTCAGCCAGACCTGCGGGTTGCGGGCCATGCCCACGCCGCTGGGCGTGCCGGTGAGGATCACCGTCCCGGGCGCGAGGGTCGTGCCCTTGCTGAGCTCCTCGATGAGGACCGCGACGGGGAACATCATCTGATCGGTGCGTGCCGATTGCATCGTCTCGCCATTCACGCGGCACTCGATCTTCAGGTTGTTCACATCCAATCCCGCAGCGCTCAGCTCATCGGGCGTGACGACCGAGCCGATCGGGCAGAAGGTATCGAACCCCTTCCCCCGGCAGAACTGCCCGCCCGATCCCTGCTTCTGCCACCAACGCGCTGAGACATCGTTCGCGCATGCGAACCCGAAGACCCACCCCATCGCGTCGTCGCGTGCGACATCCTTGCATGGGCGTCCGCTCGGGTGCGTGCCGATGATCACCGCGAGCTCGGCTTCGAAGTCCGTCTGGTTCCCGCCGAACCCCGGATCGCGAGCGATGGGGGGGATGACGATGTCGTCGCCGTCCCCGATTACCGACGCGATGTTCTTGGTGAACACCATCGGATGATCCGGCGCCTCAAGCCCCTGCTCATGCGCATGGGCCGCGTAGTTGCGTCCGATCCCGAAGATGTGGGCGATGGTTATGGATTGGGCGTTTGCGCTGGTGAGGTTCATGCCCTCATCGTACTCGACCCGATCAGTCCCTGGCGAACTCGATGACCTTGAATCCACTGCCTGAATCGGCAACATACCCGTATCGACCAACGACATCGATATCGAACGCGTGCTCGAACCCTTCGACTTGCTCAATGAGGATCGGGTTTGCAGGGTCATGTACATCAATCACATGAATTCCAGCCTTGGTGCTCGCGACATACGCCCGGGTACCTTCAACATCGACTCGGTATGCAAACCCTGGAAGCTCGACCGTCGAAAGATACCGAGGCCAGCGCGTCTCGCTGATATCCATCGTGGTGAAGCCGGTGTCCTGATCGCAGATGTACGCAAAGTTCCCAACAATCTCGAGCCCAAACGCCTCATCAGCCGTTCGCGTATCGCTGACATCCTTCGCATGATGGTTATCGAGCGGCTCAAAGATCGAAAGGCCGTAACGGCGCCTGCTCACGAAGATCGAGTCGTTGACAAACTGAACACACTGCGCAAGGCCCGTGCTGCGTTGCTTGAGCACCGTCAGTATTCCATTCCGATTCGATTCAAGCGTGATCAACCCAGTACCGCTGGTGACATACACCTTCGTGCCGTGCACATCAATTCCCGTGACCTCGCCGAGCTTCCCGTGCTCACTGAGCTGCTTCGGATGAGCCGCGTTAGATAGGTCAACCACAATGACGCCGTTGAACCCCGCCGCGAGGTACGCCCGATCACCGATTACCTTGATCTCGTTCACATACGCATCGCCAAAGTCCAGATCATCAACCAGCTCCGGGCTCGCCGGATCGGCAAGGTCGTAGACGGACATTCCGCCCCGGTACCCCACATACGCATACCGCCCTTCGACCGTCACGCACTTCGCCACACCCGGCGTCTCCACCGTCGTAACAATCCTCGATGCCGGTTCTGCAGCCAATGGCTCGGATGAAGCGTTCATGCTCATCAGGGATATCAGGGTGGCCAATAACATCATGTTAATATTCTCCTTGATCAAAACACACATGAACGAGTGATCATAACAGTTCGGTATTGATTCGTCAATCATGATCTGTACGCGACACCTTGCGCGCATGTGACGGTTCCGTGTGATTCTCGTCATCATCAAGGCGGAAAATGAACCACATCCGCCTTCCCCGCGCCAACAATCCCCCGTGCGTTCTCCCCTCTTCTCTCCAGACTCCTCCTCCCCCGACTCCGTGCCTGGCAAGGTGCTGTACCATGCCGCGACGCCGGTGCGGTTTATCATCTTCGCGTTCCTCTCGTTCCACCCCAACGCGATGCCCTGGCTCGCGCGGGCGAACTATGCGCACGAGCTCAAGTCCGCGTTCTTTATGCCCTGGGCGATCGCGGCCACCGAAGGCGGGGTCATCGGGTTCATCGTGCGCAAGCTCTACGATGGGATCGTCGAGGACGCGATCCTCAACTACGCAGCAGGGGCGCTCATCGCGGCACCCGCCCTCGCGAACATCACCTCGTTCCTCTGGGCGATCCTCGCACGCGGGAAACGCAAGATCCCCTTTATCACGGCCCTCCAGCTCGGGGTGCTCATCTGCGTGGCGCTCATGGCGGTCTCGCCAAAGACGCCTAACGGGCTCATCCTCATCGTGTCCGCAGCCTTCGGGGCACGCATCCTCCTTGCGGGGATCGTGACCGTTCGCGCGACCGTGTGGGGGGTGAACTTCCCCGCCCAGCGTGCCAAGGTCACCGGCAAGGTCCAGACGGTCTCCGTGACGATCACCTCGTTCATCGCGATCGGGCTCGGGTTCGCGATGCAGGCGAACGACAACGCGTTCCGGTGGTTCTTCCCCATCGGCGGGTTCATCGCGCTCGCGGGGGTCTCGTCGTTCGCGCGTGTGCGTTTGCGTACCGAGCGCATGATCCTCCGCGAGGAGGAATGCGACGCCAAACGCAACGAGGGGTCACGGTTCCGTGCGCTCATCCGCGTGCTGATTGACGACGCGAGCTACCGCAACTACCAGATCTGTCAGTTGCTCATCGGCATGGGCAACATGATGTCCTGGACGCCCTTCGTCATCATCGCCAAGCAGCAGTTTAACCTCGATTACCTCCCCGGGATCCTCCTCACCCAGGTCGTCCCCCTCGCGATGATGCCGTTCACGATCCCGCTGTGGGCCAAGCTCCTCGACTCAGTCCACATCATCCAGTTCCGCGCGATCCACTCGTGGATCTTCGTCGCCACGATGCTCCTCGCGCTGATCGCGGGGCAGACCAACACCCTCTGGCTGCTCTACGCGGCCTCCGTCCTCCGCGGCATCGCCTTCGGAGGCGGCGCCCTCGCGTGGAACCTCGGGCACCTCTCGTTTGTGAAACCCGAGAAGTCCCAAGACTACATGGCCGTCCATGTCACCCTCACGGGTCTGCGCGGATTGACCGCCCCGTTCCTCGGCGTCATGATCTACAACGCGATCGAAAAGCGCTACCCAAACGAGGGCTCATGGTCCTTCGCCGTGGCGCTCGCCATCACGACGGCGGGGGCGTTGGGGTTTTACTACTTGTATCGCAAACTCATCAAAGCAGATCGAGGTCTCGATATCTGAAGCAGGGCGTTATGCACAATGGTGGCCGAGGAGTGCAGTTACGCTGACCTCTGGCTGGTTCTCCACGCCCGATAATGAGAATCCGGAACGGCACTTCGGGTACAAAAAGTCAACGATTTCGCCTCTTTTCGCTCGCACCACCCCCGACCTCGCGTTAGACTTCGGTTCTCTGTGAGGGGTTTCACCCGCTGTGTGTGCGTGGGAAGAGGACCCGTTTTCTCTCATCAACACACATTGGGTGATCGGGCAATCCCAATTGGGATGTCCTTGTTTGTGTTCGCGTCCATAGGCAGGGGGACGCGGGCATATGTGTGCACTTGCCTATGTGTCTCGCACAGAGCACAGAGAAAGAAAGAGAGAATAGAGAAATGAACAAGATCGCAATGATCGCCGGTACCGCTGTCCTCGCTTCGGGCGCTGCAGCTGATGTCCTCCTCCAGATCGACCTCTCGGTTGAGAACGAAGTCACCATCTCCGCGACCGACGGGCTCGCGATGGTCAGCGCTTCCGCGTCCAACTTCACCGGGTTCCTCCTCGCGGACTTCTTCGCGACCCCCGGCGCTGGTTTCGGTGGCGTCCTCGGCGCATCCTCCGGCAACCTCTCGACCTTCGGCAATGTCTCCGACGGTACTCCCTCCGGTTTCGTCGGCAGCGCCAGCGTTGGTCTCAACATCTGGAGCGTCTCCTCCGACAGCACCCTGACCGTCAACGCTGGCGAGCAGGCGTTCATGGGCTCGGCAACCTGGACCCTCGACGCAGCGCAGTACGCGGACTTCCTCGCGGGCGCTACCTCGGGTGACATCTACTTCGGCGCGGACACCGACGACGACATCCCCAGCGCGACCCTCATCGGCACATACAATGTCGTTCCCGCACCCAGCGCCTTCGCCCTCCTGGGCATGGGCGGCCTGGTTGCCACCCGTCGCCGCCGCTAAGGCCGGTGACATCACCGCTCAGCTCTCCGTTCACTGAGCCGTGATCCATGTCAGTTCCTCGCAGCACGGGCTCCAAAGGGGCCCGTGCTGTTATTTGACATGAACGAGTCTCGCACAAACGCAAAACATGGCTCGACAACCTGAATTCATGAATCGTCCCACACCCAACTTGTGGTAGAGTTCACCCGCTGATATCAAGATCAGCTTCAAAACTATACCAAGAGAGAGAGAAACGGATGAACCTCAGAAACGCACTCGCTGCTCTTAGCTGCGCCGCACTCAGCACATTCGCCAGCGCAGCACCCTTCACCTACCAGGGCTCACTTCGTGACAACGGAGCCCCGGCAAACGGACAGTACGATCTTATCTTCCGGCTCTTCAGCGTCGCAAGCGGTGGCACGCAACTCGGCACCCAGGTGGTCCGTGAAAATACGCCTGTCGTAGACGGCCTCTTCAGCGTCGAGATCGATTTCGGTGACGACCTCTTTCTTACATCACCCCGCTTCCTCCAGGTCGAAGTCCGCCCAGGCGCATCCGGCGGGTTCTTCGATATTCTCTCTCCCCGCTCGCCAATCAACCCCGCGCCCGCCGCGCAGCACGCGGCCACCTCCGACACCATCAACGCGCCCGCGGTCATCAGCTCCACAGCGGATCAGGACACGCTCACCATCGCGCTCGCCGATGCATCCCCCTCCGACGACTCCTCCGCGCTCCGCGTCACACGAGGCAGTGTCGATTCCCCCTCGATCCTCTCCCAAGTAGACGGTCGCATTGCCGAGTTTGAATCCGCAGACACCCCGATCGGTATCCTCGCAACCGCCGATATTTTCCCGATCGCTGGCATTGTCGATCAGAACTCAAACCCATTCTTCGCCGGAGCACTCTACGGCGAGGTCCGCTCCGTCGGCATCAACGGTCATGCCGCGGTCATCGCGATCAACACCGACGCGGGCACATCGGTGCAACTCGCACGAGGCAACAGCGCGGCCGAGTTTAACGGCGATGTCCGGGTCGATGGCAACATCATCAGATCCTACACATCATCTTCAGAAGACCTCGCCACACCCATCGCCTACGGCTTCATCAACATCAACGGCACGATCGCCAACGGCACCCCCAACATCTCGTCGGTGTTCAACTCAAGCTCAATGCGCTACGAGATTGAGATCGATGACAACTTCTACCTCTTCAGCAGCTATGTCACAATCGTTACACCAACGGGCAACGATGTCAGCGCTCGAACAAGCTCGGTCTCAGGCCGTCTCATCGTCCAGTTTGAAAGCACCAGCTCTCAATCGCCCGTCCAGTCGGCATTCCAGTTCGTCACTTTCAAACCCAACGGCGCCGCCCTCGTCGACGGTCAGCGCCGTCGGCAAATTCAACCCCTCAACACCCCCTACACCGACACAGACCTCAACCCACACCCCATCAATCCCCAGCCCCGCGCACCTGTCGAGCCACAACCGGCCCCACCCAGCATCACCAAGCTCGACTGAGTCCATAACTTAAAGCCACATCCTCGCAGCACGGACCCAAACAGGTTCGTGCTGTACTTAATTTCACAACACTTTCCCACAACATATCTGCCTGATGTACCGCTCGAAAACACACCCGCCTGTGATACACTCTGTGCAACACAATCTGATGATCGAACCCGATCATCGACCACACTGAGAGGGCCATCATGATCACCAAAGCCGTACTGTGCGCATTCTGCGCAACCATGCTCACAACCACAATCGCGTCTGCAGAACCATTCACCTACCAGGGCGCACTCAGCGACGCTTCCGCGCCAGCAAACGGCACCTACGACTTCCGCTTCACGCTCCACAGCGCCCAGTCCGGGGGCTCACAGATCGGCTCAACCGTCGTCCTTGGAGATGTCCCAGTCACAAACGGGGTCTTCAGCGTCGATCTCGACTTCGGCGATGACCTCTTCCAGACAACGACCCGTTGGCTCGAGATCCGTCTCCGCGATGGAGATTCCACAGGCAGCTACACCACACTTACCCCACGCACCGCCATCAACCCAGCGCCGGTCGCACAACACGCGACCACCGCAACCGCCCTCACCAACCCAATCTGGAACCAGTCCGGGTCGGTCATCACCGCCGGCACAGGGCTCAACCGCGTCTTCATCAACCGCGACACCAGCATCTCCGGCTCTGAGTACTTTGGCGTCCACGCCGAGGCCACCGGATTCGTCGGCATGTACATTTCTGGCCCAACCGGCTCGTTCCCCTTCTACGGCTACTCCGTCAACGGCAACATCAGCGCCTACTCCTACTTCAACTCCAGCGACGACTCACTCAACTTCGTCGGCGCAGGCCTGGTCACCGCCATGCGCATCACCTCCGACAACAATGTCGAAGTCGCAAGAGACATCCAGGCCGAATCGTTCCAGTACGAAACCCCCAAGCTCAGCTACTGCGCCATCTCCGGTGATGCATTCCACTCCGCATCCGGCGACCCATTCCAGGCATCATCAGGCACAGGCGGCGCATTCATGACGGTCGCAACCAGTGGATGGCTTACCGCACCCGTCACCCTCCCGCACGGCGCAACAGTCATCCGAATGCGCGCCTACTTTAACGATAATGTCCCTGGCGACATGACCATCAACCTGAACACCAGGTCTCACGGTGGATCGATTGCCCAAGCAGTCGCATCAATCTCAACAACTGGCTTCAGCGGCAGCTCACTCCAGGCCACAACCACCACGATCGTCAACCCCATCATCAACAACAATACAACCCACTACCACATACGCGTCTTCTCCAGTGGCTGGCCCGGCAACTCCTCACTCGCCATTAAGTCCGTCGTCATCGAATACACCACCGCCGAAGCAGACTGAGTTCACCAGCCTCCATCAAGCACAAACGCCCCACAGCAGTGGGGCGTTTGTCATGCAAACTCGTGACTCGTATTCACGGGCACCCGCGCTGATACCCATCGACAAACAGCGCGACATCGAAGAACGACAGTGCGCCATCCCCGTTGAAGTCCGCGCTGTTTTCGCCCGCCGAATACGCGCCAAGAAACGCGCTGACATCCGCGAAGGTGTAGCGCCAATCGAGATTCAGATCGCTTACGCACGCGTCGAGGACATACGCCATGCCATGATCGTTGTGATAGATCGATGTCGCCGCGATCCGCCCTTCATCGATCGCGATCGAATACCCAAGCCAATCACTCACCGCGCCGTTCGATGCCGCGAATCGTCCAAGCTCATCGCCGGTGATCGCATCGAACAGGTAGATCACGCCGCTGTCCGCCCCGCGCTCGTCCGAACGCGGGCACGCAACCACCAGCACCCCGTTCTCGATCGCGATCGAGCCGCCAAACACATCGAGTCGCTCCCCGTCATCGGGGATAATCCGCATCAACTCCGCGCCGGTCTGCACATCGAACACATACACCGATCCGGACGAGGGACCATTTACCGCGTCCCGCACCGCGCTCACATACAAGCGCCCGTCCTCGATCAATACCTCGCGCCCGAAAAAGTCGTTCGCCTCGCCGTCGTCCGCGAAGATCTCCATGATCTCCTCGCCGCTCACTGCGTCGAAGAGGTACACCGATCCCGTATTCAACCCGCCATCGTCGTCGTGGTACGCACCGATCGCGACGATCCCGTCCTCGATATCGATCGAGCTCCCGAACAGGTCGTGCTCACGGCCGTCCTTGGGCAAGAGCGAATGCGTCTGCGCGCCCGTCGCCAAGTCGATCAGGTACGCCTCGCCCGCCTCGAGCCCGTTCGATGAATCGCCCGCGCCCCCAACCGCGAGCACCCCGCCGTCGATCGCGAGCGATTGCCCAAAGTTCGAGTACCGCCTCGGGGTCCGCGGGCGTACCTCCCGTATCAGCGTTCCTGTGTGCAGGTCATACAGATACACCGACCCCGTCCGCTCGTCCGTGTTGTGCGCCCCGATCGCCAGGATCCCGTCCGAGATCACCATCGCACTCCCAACCTGGTCCACCGACCGGCTGCCCGCCGGCACGATCTTCATCAGCTCAACACCCGTCGCCGCGTCGAACAGGAACACGCTCCCCGAGTTCAACCCGCGATCATCGTCCCACATGCACCCAACCGCGACGATCCCGTCCCCGATCGCGATCGACGACCCGAACAGATCGCCCGACGCCACCCCATCCCCCAGCAATCGTCGGCTCTCCTCCACAACCTGCCCCGACGCCACGCCCGCAACACCCGCGATCACCATCCAAACGCTCAGATTCCGCATCATCATCCTCATTTCAAACCGATTCACTCGTCGATCAGAGTCCACATCCCACACCAAACAGACTACCATACATTCACCAATATCAAACCACTCCCACAGGGACGGAGCCCCCAAATGAAGATCCACGAATACCAGGCACGCGACCTCCTCTCCTCCTACGGCATCCCCGTCCCCGCCGGCGAGGTCATCACCACCGCCGATCAGGCCACCCAGGCCTACAAGGCCATCGCCGCCACCCAGGAGTCGACCCTCGCCGTCGTCAAGGCCCAGGTCTTCGCCGGCGGGCGAGGCAAGGCCGGGTTCGTCAAGCTCGTCAACTCCGCCGAGGAAGCGCACGATGCCGCCAAGTTCATGCTCTCCAACAAGATGGTCTCCGTCCAGACCGGGCCCGAGGGGCTCGATGTGAACAAGGTCCTCATCGCCGCGGGTGTGGACATCGCGGAGCGCGAGCCGGGCAAGCCCGACGAGTACTACATCGCGATCACCACCGATCGCAACACCCGCCAGAACATGATGATCGCATCACGCGAGGGCGGCGTCGAGATCGAAGAGGTCGCGGCCCACACCCCCGAGCTCATCGTCAAGACCCCGCTCCACCCCATCCTCGGGCTCCAACCCTACCAGGCACGCGAGGTCGCCTTCAAGCTCGGGTTCAAGGGCAAGCAGATCAACCAGGCCGTCAAGATCATGCTCGGGCTCGCCAAGCTCTACACCGACAAGGACTGCTCGCTCGCGGAGATCAACCCCCTCATCGTCACGCCCGCGACCGAGTCCGACCCGCACGGCCAGGTCATGGCCATCGACGCCAAGTTCAACTTCGACGACAACGCGACCTTCCGCCACAAGGACATCGCCGAGCTCTACGACCCCTCCGAGGACAACCCCGCGGAAGTCCGCGCCTCCAAGATGGGGCTCTCCTACATCGCACTCGACGGCAACATCGGCTGCCTCGTGAATGGTGCGGGTCTCGCCATGGCGACCATGGACACCATCAAGCTCTTCGACGGCGAGCCCGCCAACTTCCTCGATGTCGGCGGGTCCGCAACCGAAGAAGCCGTCACCGAGGCATTCCGCATCATCCTCTCCGACAAGGCCGTCAACGGCATCTTGGTGAACATCTTCGGCGGCATCATGCGCTGCGACATCATCGCCCAGGGCATCGTCAACGCCGCCAAGGAGATCGGGTTCACCATCCCCCTCGTCGTCCGCCTCGAAGGCACGAATGTGGACGCCGGCCGCAAGATCCTCGAAGAGGCCTCGGGTGATCTGCCGACCCTGCAGGCGGCGACGGACCTGGGTGATGCGGCGCAGAAGGTTGTTGCGGCGGTGGGGGATTAAATCAGAGTTGCTAATTGATTCATGGCATGGTACATTGTACTTATTATGAAGTTCTACATTTTTCATGTGAGTGTTGTGCCAGTGGATAGCGAAGCAGTTTTTGCTCATGGCGAGATGACGGCTGGCCAGAAGAATCAGGCAATCGTTGATGCAATGCTAAACAGAGCGGTTGGAGTATACCGCAGGCGAAAATTTAGACTCTACGATGTCAGACAGCTAGGGGAAGATAGCAATGTCATTTACGGTCACATTGCATCTCCCGATAAACAAGAAATCGCTCAGCCTGACGACATGGACGAGGACTTGATACGTAAAACGGTTGAGTCGCATAGGTGGACACACTTCGTTTACCTTGGAGAAGGCAAGCAGTACATAGCAGTCATGGACAAGCAGGAGTTTTTCTCCGGCTCGATTAGGGGTGTTGCAAGGCTTTTGCAAGAGCTGCTTGTTGAGGGATTAGATCTGCTGAAGTATCCAGGTTATACGATTGAAGTTGAACCCAAGACGGATAAGCGTCAGTTTTGGGATGTCATAGATTCTGCTAGCCGTTTGTATAAGGTCAGATTTAATCTTATCACGCCAAATGCATTTGGCGGTGCCGAAAAGCTGCAGGAGCTGCTAAGCCAGCAGAGGTCTAAACACAACGCTACAAGATTTGTGACAGAAATCAATAATGAAAAGGGTGAGTTGGAAATAAGTAAAGATGACCCTGAGATTGAAGCGGAGGTCGATTATGCATCGAGGGGTGGCGGGCACACAAAAATTGTATATGGAAGTAAGGATGGTCCGCCTCGTCGATGGTCAAGTGATGAGGCTAGGGTAACTATTGAGATTCGTCAAGATGCAACTGCTGATACCATTTCGTTGAAGGATCAGGTCTTTTCGATCTTGAAGCGGCTAAGAGGCTTGTTGTGACACCGTTTCCGTATAGGCGAAAGTTTCCTTGGCTTCTAGTCGGATTGGTCGTAGTCTTCGTGTTGTACACGCCGTCACCGATGTCATCTGATTTGCTTGCACAGGCGACTTTCGGGTTGATAGGTATCTTCGGCGGAATTGCTGTGGCTGCAGCATTAGTTTTTCTAGCCAAGGCTCGCGATCTGCTCAATCGATCTTTAGATGACTATCAGAGTCATCGCGAACTGTCGCCGGAGGCTGCGCGCTACATGAGATCAAGTATGGATGCTTCTGTTCGAGAGACGCGAGAAAATGTTTTTGTAATTATCGGTTGTGGATTTTTTAACTACCTCTTGCTGCTTCTCTTTGATACCAATATACCGTTTTTTACAAATCAGTCAAACAGCAGTTGGTCCCAGAGGCTAATTGTAGTTCTGGGAAGTGCTTCAATAATTTCGTCTCTATATGCGGTTTGGGACACGGTAAAGATTCTCTCTGTGGCCCATGAGTTAGAAAGTGAAATAGATTCAGACAAGCCCGAAGGAGATGGTGATGAGTGAATTAGTGTACACGCTGGAAGATTTAGAAAATGCCAAGAGTGAGCTTCAGCGATTAAATGAGGCTTGGGAGAACTATGCTGGCAATAATCCTAATAAATATAAGTCCCAAATCGAATCGGCCCGTTTGGATGTCGAAGTGATCGAGCTAGCGTTGAAGCAAAGCGGGCTCATAGCGTGGTCGGATAAGGAACTACTAGATCAAGAGCTTGACAGGCTGTACCCAAATGCGGAGAGCAAGCGAGTTGTTGAGCATAATGGTAAGAGGTATCAAAGATGGTATCGGCCGGCATCAAAGAGCAATAGTGGTAAAACTGTCCATGCTTGGCACACAGGTTGGCGTGAGATTGAGTGAGGGTGGGTATCTTGCCGGGTACCATGCAGCTACCGTCCCCGGCTCCTGCATGTCCTTGAACACCCTGAGAACCTTCCGTGACCACCCTCCTCCTGATCCTCCTCGCCTTCGTCCTCCCGCCCCTCGCCGTCGCGATCAAAGACGGGCTCAAGCTCCACTTCTTCACAAACCTCACCCTCTTCCTCTTTGTGATCATCCTCGCCCTCGCAGGCAACCCGCTCTTCGGCCTCATCCCCCTCGCCCACGCCATCTGGGTCATCTGCACAACAGACTGATCCCGGATGCCGGGTGCCCCGATGCGAGTCCCCGAGCTTCGGGCCGCAGTCCCAAAGCCCCCCGTTCCCGAAGCTCGTCTCCGCCTCGCATCGGGCCACCCCACACCATTCTTCCTCCCCCTCTCTCCCCCCCTCTGGCGGGTGGCCCGATGGAGCCGTCCCCGGCTCCTGCGTGTCCTTGAACGCTGGTACCCTGCTCACGCGCAGCTCAAGCAGGTTCCCGTTACACTCCCTCCCATGACCAACGACGACCAACCCAACATCCCCGTCGGCCAACCCGCCCCCTTCAGCGCCATCCGCCGCACCATCATCAACACATTCAAAATCGGGAAATCACCCAAGCCCGCCGAGCCGATCATCCGCCCCGAAGGCCTCGACACACGCCTCGACCCGGCCCTCGCCGCCGATCTCGATACCCTCGATCCAAACGGCAACGAAGCCCTCCAACTCCTCTTCAAAGTGACCGACAGCATCGAATTCGAACTCGAAGCGATCGATCAAATCACCCGCCCCGTCGATCTGATCTCTGAACCCCGCCGCATTGTCATTGTCGCCTACTGGATCGAGAATGAGATTAACAACGGCGGCCTCGCCCAGTACTACCTCAACTCCTCAGGCGACAACGCCGCCATCGCACCCGACCTGCTCCGCAAGATCGACCTCCCCGACCTCGCCAGCATCATCGAACGCGCCAACGCGTTTTTCCCAAACGCCAACCCTCCGCGAGACCGAGCTGAACGACTCGACATCCTCGACGAAGTCGAAGAACAAGCCGAGGACGCCTGGGACGAACTCACTTCAGAGTTCTACCAGAAGAACATCATCTGCCAGCCCGCGATCATCAAACTCATCCGCGAAAACAAGAACGACTTCTTCAAACTCGATAATGAGTGACCGGTGCCCCGCATTGACCAATAGTGCAAGGCAGGTGTTCCAACGCCGGGTGCCATGCAGGTGCCGTCCCCGGCTCCTGCATGTCCTTGAACACCCCAGAGCCCACCGTGACCACCATCCTCCTCATCCTCCTCGCCATCATCTTCCCGCCCCTCGCCATCGCGATCAAAGGCGGCCGCAAGCCCAAGCTGCTCCCGTTCTTCATCAACCTCAGTTTCGTCCTCTTCGCCGGTGCCTCCGCGATTGCCGGCTTTCCCCTCACATTGCTCTTCATCCTCATTGCCATCGCCCACGCCATCTGGGTCGTGTGCACCGCGGACTGAACTTCGGGCTTCCCCTCCCCAACAATCCCCCGTGCAGCTCTACTCGATCCTCGTCATCACGATCATCTTCCCCTCGCGGTGCACTACTTCTTTATCCGCCGCCTGGGGCTCAACGAGCTCGGGTACTTCATGCTGTTCATCTACGCCCTCGCCCTCTTCACCCTCGGGTATCCCTTCGTGGGGGCGTTTACGCTGGTCTATGTGGTGCTGATCTTCTTCAAGGATTACATCTCCGCGGAGTAGTGGGGTGCCTGATCTTGTGCCTCCCCCGCACCTGGCGGGGGAGGTGCCGGGTCCCCGAGGCGGAGGGGGCTCTTCCTCTCCTCCCCCGGGCTTCCGGGGGAGGTGGTCCGCCTCTGGCGGAACGGAGGGGGTCTTGGATGACTTACGGACTTCGAGAAGAGCCCCCTCCGTCTTCGGCTGCGCCGAATCCACCTCCCCCGCCAGGTGCGGGGGAGGCACAAGACCCCCTCCGTCTCACTTCGTTCGACACCTCCCCCGGAGGCCCGGGGGAGGAGAGAAGACCTCACCCTCCTCGCGCCCTTCGCGATCTTCGCGTTCAACCCATCCCCCGCCTCCAAAAACAAACAAGCGGGGGAGGCGCGCTCAACCTCCCCCGCTCGATCACATGAAGCCGATTTAGTCCCGAACCCCGAAGTACCCACCCGGCGTCGTATCCATTGAGACCATCTCGATCATCGGACCGCGTTCTTCATCGCCGGGCAATGCCCGCACGACCTGAACCTGGTCCATCCCTTCTGGGGCAAGCCCATCACTCGGGAACGCGCTCGTCGCGGGGATCAACAGCAGGGAACACCCCGCCGCCATCCCCACCCCGCCTGCGATCGGCAGATCCAATCGCAAACGCGTGTATACCCGGATGAGTGTCATCAGCATGACATTCGCCAGCGCCACCCCAAGCAACACGAGCAGGAACACCCGCACCGCGTCGCTCCCCCCAAAGATCGCGCACATCAAACCGGTGAGGATCAACCCGATCGCGCCCACCCAGCACGCCCCAAGCCCGATCATCATCCGCTTCATTTCCCGATCCATTGGAATCTCCTATCTCTCGGGAACCCTCCCGAGCTATAGGAATCTACAGATGCCCAATAAGCCCAACCTCAAAGTTGCATGAATCGGATTTCATCATGTGATTTCTCTCCCCACGCCTCGCATCCCCCTACACCGAGCAGCCGGCTCATTCTTGTCGCACATTGACACAAATCCGTGTATGTAGCGCACCACCTGCGCATCAAATAAAAATTGATCACAACATGTGGAAATGCGTAACTGAATCGCACGCATATTTGTGTACAACAAGTCTTGGACGATCCTCATCGTGGAGGGTTTCAATGATGAAGTTGAGTAGCGCCGCTGCTGACCCAGCGGCCGGTTTTCTTATGGACATACAGAAAGGATGATTCCAGTGAACACCCGTGATACAACCCAGTACCAGCACGCGATGCTCGCGTGCGCAGGCGTCGCCCTTGCGTTCACACTCCAGGCGTGCACCGCACCCACGAGCACCGACCGCGCGTACGAAGTGCCCGCCCCAGACAAGCGTGCAAGCACCCGCGCCGACTTCACCGCCCAGCCGCTCGCTGACACACTCAATGGGCAGGTCGTCACCCCGACCCGTGTCAGCGCTCAAGAGTTGCTCAAGCGATACTCCACTCCAGACCCACGGGGCACCTCCCGGCAATCAGGTATCGGCGATCCACAACAGACACCCCACGACGGCTCGCCTCGTGTCATCGTGCCGGGTTTCGATGCCAATGTAGAAGACCCGAACTACCCGCTGAAGGCACCGGACACGAGCATCGCGGTCGGCCCGGATCATGTGATCAATGTCACGAACTTCTCTATCTCGATCTACGAGAAGGCCGCGCCGCAGGATCTGGTCTATGCCGCTCCGCTCGGACTGAATGGGTTCTTCGACCCCGCGGGGGCGAGTTTGCACGAGGTGTTCGATCCACGCTGTGTCTATGACGATATCTCAGAGAGGTACTACATCACCGCGATTGAGCAGGATGTCAACGCCTACGAGTCCTGGTTGTATGTCGCGGTTTCACAGACCTCTGACCCCGACGATGGGTGGTACATGTACCAGATTGATACGCTGCGGAATCCCTCGCCGAATGGTCGGGGTGCGGATCAGCCAATCATTGGGTTTGATGATACGAACATATATATCGCCTATACGATCTCCATTATCGGTTCGCAGGGTACGCTTGAGAATTCGGTAACGATCTTCCCAAAGTCTGTGCTGCTCAGCGGTTCGAGCTACACGCTTGACGAGCGAGTCGTCAATACGCAAAACTCAAATCTTTGGTACGCATGTATGCAGGCGAGCCAGCCGTTCGATGCGAATGAGGGTGGTGGAATCTTCGCATCTTTCCCGCGAATCGCGTTCGGGAGCACGCTCGATCCAGACCATATCCGGCTCTGGGCATTTGACAACCAAAGTACTCCACAGCTTGTGTCTTATGATCTTCCTTTAGGAGTAACGCTCCTGAACCCGCCTCGAGATATGCCTATACAAAATGCCACTGCGAATACACAGGAGCTGATCAACTTCGACGGGCGTTTGATGAATCTCCGATTGCACAACGATCAGTTGTACACGACGCACAGCGTCCAGAATCCGTCATCTTCGTCGAACTCCACGGACGGTGTCGTTCGGTGGTATCAGATCGATCTTGATGGATGGCCGAACTCGGGGAATAGTCCATCTCTGGTGCAGAGCGGGGAGATTGCGGGGGCGTCGGGGCAGCATATCTTCTACCCGGCGATCTTCACGGATGAGAACGAGAATGTCGGAATGATCCTCGGGAAGACGAGCGCGTCTCAGTACGCGAGCGTGATGTCAACAACCCGGCTTGCGACCGACCCGCTCGGAAAGATGAACAAGCCAACGCAGATCGTGATCGGTAACTCCACGCCCGAAGAGGAGATCCCCGCGAATGCGATTTCATACCGCTGGGGCGATTACTTTGACATCGGGCTTGATCCGGAGGATAACACGACCTTCTGGGCGACGGGCTTGTATGAAATCGATCACGAATGGCGTGCGTATATCCATTCGTTCAAAGCGGTTGATACGACCTGCATTGCGGATTGGGACAACAACAGGCAGCTGAACTACGCGGATGTTGTTGGATTCCTCGCGGATTACAACGCGCTCGATGCGAGTGCGGATCTCAACAACGACAGCGTCTGGGACTTCAACGATGTCTCCATCTTCATGGCGGCGTTCAACTCAGGTTGCAGTTGAGTCGGTTTTCCGTTTGATCATGATGCCCCCGACGGGTCGATCTCGTCGGGGGTTTATTGTTGGCGGATCTGATCAGTGCTTGACCTTGCAGGTGCTCATGCCCACCAGGCGGTACGCGGGGCAGAACCCGACGAGCCCGGTGATAAGCATGACCGCGCCGATGACCGCCGCGATGATCCCGGTGATGTTGCCCGCAGCAACGCCGAGCCAGACGAAGCTCGCGACGAGGAGCGCGACGCCGAGGATAAGACGCAGTGCGCGATCGATGCCGTTCTCATTGGTCTTCATGATGTCTTCCAATCGTGAAAGGGGTGGAGGGATGCTTCCGCTTACGCCCTCGCAGCCGCTTCCGATTCTTCGATGACGCGGTTCGCGTAATCGTTCATCGCGTCGCGGAGCTGCTCGAAGCTGTCGAGGACATACACGATGTCCTGGAAGTGGTCGATCTCGAACGGCGTGTTGATCACCCGCTCGAGGTTGAACGGGCGGCGCTCGATCTGCCCGTTGTCGCGTCCGCCGGTGCCCTCGGGGGCGCCCAGGGCGTACTCGGATTCCGCGTGCGAAGAGATCGTGCCCGAGCCGTAGACCTTGAGCTTGCCGTTCTCGGAGATGAGCCCGAACTCGACGGTGAACCAGAAGAGTCGCGCGAGCGCTTCTTCGTGCTCAGGTCCCGCGAGCAGCGCCGCCTTGCCGTAGGTCTGGAGGAAGTCCGCGAAGACCGGGTCCGCGTGGAGGGGGACATGCCCGAAGACATCGTGGAAGATGTCGGGCTCGGGGAGGTAATCGATCTTGTCCATCGGTCGGATGACGATGGTGGAGGGGAACTCGCGTCGTGAGAGGCACGAGAAGAACGCCTTGGCGGGGAGGTACCCCGGCACGCCGTGCGATGCCCACCCGGTGAGGTCCTTGAGGTACTCGTTGATGCCCTTGATGGTGCGATCGGGGTGGTAGGGGTCCTTGGCGTGCCCCCACAGGAGCGGGACGCGATCGGGGACGAGGTTGATCGCGTTGAGACCCGCGAGGTAGGTGTGGGATGCCTGCTGCTCGAGCACATCCCAGCGCTTGTTCCAGAGGGTCTCCCAGACCTTGTGGTTTTCCTCGGTGTACCGATCGTAGTGCTGGGTGACATAGAAGGATTCGGTATCGATCTGCGTGTGATCGAGCCCGGCCGAGTCGTCGGCGGCCTTCTGGGCGCGTGCGAACTCGTCGCCGTCGATGATGTTGTTGTAGGTGATGTCTGCTCGCATGATGGACCTCCTGTCACGCCCCTCGTGTCGGATGCGGGTCTGCGTGCACTTCCATTATAGGTTCTCTGGAAAGATCTGCCAGCGGGCGGGTTTGTGCAAGGTGTTTCGTTGTGGATTGCAGGCCTCATTCCGGTGCGGAACTCGATTGCCGAGTTCGAGGGACGCCCTCATCGCGTCACGCTCGTGCGCGTACACTCTGCGTCTGATCTGATTGGTACCCCCCGTCACCTGATGCGAGTCCCCTATGCCCTCACTGAGCCCGATCGATGTTGATGCGTATCTCGCTCGGATCGGTTACGCAGGACCCGCCAGCGCGCCCGCGAACCTCGAGACACTCCGCGCGATCCAGTTTGCGCATGTCTGCTCGGTTCCTTTCGAGAATCTCGATGTACTGATCGATCGCCCAATCTCGCTCGACCCGATGGATATCCATCGCAAGCTGGTGTCCGAGCATCGCGGGGGTTACTGCTTCGAACTCAACGGGTTGTTGATTGAGGTACTCAAGATGCTCGGGTTCAGTGTCGAGCCGCTTTCCGCACGGGTCCGGTTCGCCGCGACCCGAGATATGACACCGCCCCGGACGCACCTCTTTGCGCGAGTCACAATCGACGATGTGCCTTGGTGCGTGGATGTGGGAGTCGGCGGGCTCTCTCCGAGCACCCCCTTCCGGATGGACACGGACGAAGCGCAATCTTCACCCCACGACACACGCCGGATCGTCCGTGATGGACTCAACGGGAACTGGTTCCATCAGTTGCGAATCGATGATGAATGGCGCGATGTCTGCGAGTTCACGGGCGAGCACATGCCGGGCATTGATCGAAGGGTCGCGAACTGGTGGACGAGCACCAACCCCGAGTCCAAGTTCCGCCAGAACATCATGGCCGCCCTCGCCCTCCCCGACGGGTCGCGGTACACCCTGCAGACCCGCGAGTTCACCCATCGATCGCGATGCGATGTACTTGCCCAGGAATGTATCGAATCGAGTGCACAACTCCATGAACTGCTTCGCTGCCGATTCAACCTGACACTGCCGCCCGAGACCCGATTTGGGATTGATGGGCTTTGATGTGGGTCATCGTGAACGCGTAACCATGCACGCTCAATGGGGATCGCATGGGCGGTATCAATCAACACCCCATGGTCTTCGGGCTATCGCTTACTTCCGCACGAGGTCCACAACCATCGGGAGATGATCCGACGCCGTCGAGTCTCCGCGCTCAAGCCCCATAGCGTCGAGCGCGTCGTCCGTGAGCACGCGCGAGTCGAGCATGAGCGCGTTGACGAGCTGGCTTCGCGAGTCGTCGTAGAGCAGCCAATCCAAACGCCCGGGTCCGAACCGGCTCTTTTCATCGACCCAGGTGACGACGGACGGGTCGCCCAGCACGGGGGTGAATGCCGGGTCGAGATCGTCGCCCTGCACGCCCAGGCCACGGGCCATCACTTCGAGGGGCGTGCGCGATCCGACGAGGTTGTAGTCGCCTCCGATGATGACCATCGCGTCGGGGTGTTGGGCATGGACATGATCGACGAACGCGTTGATCGCGCGTGCCTGATCGATGCGGGTGAGGTCCTCGTCCGAACCCGCCGACCCGCAGCACTTGAGGTGGACACTGATCGCGAGCAGCTCGCCCGCATCGGTGTCGATGAGGGCAGCGCATGCGCGCGCGGGGCGTCCCTCGCCCGAGGGCGGGAGCGCCTCGTCGTATCGCGCGATGATGGGGTGTCGGGTGGCGATCGCGACGCCTGCGCGTTCGTCGGGGAAGTGGAGGTTCCAGTCTGGTCCCGCGTGCTGATCGATCCATCCCTCGACCTTGTCGCGTTCGGTGCGGAACCATTCCTGATAGAGGATGACATCGGGCTCGATCGCGTCGAAGACCCGCTTGAAGGGCATGGGCTCGGTGAGCGGCGCGGAGAAGAGGACATTGGCGCTCATCACGCGCACCGCGTCGTCGGGTCGTGCGGGGATCGACGCGTCGATGACCTGCTTGCGGGTGTCGCGCTGCGGGAGATCGATGACGAACCGATCGGACCAGATTGTTCCGCCTTGGTCGTCGATCTGATCGACGATGATCTCGATCGGGCCCGATGCGGGGAGGGCGCTGCTCTGGGGTGCGAGCCGATCGATGCGGAGCTCGTACTGCTCGCTCGCGTAGGTCGGGAGGCACGCGACACCCATCGCAAAGTGCCCGATGTCGTCCGCGTTCCCTTGCGCGTCGTACCGGGTCACGCCCGTCCCGATCCCGATCCCGCCCTCGTCGTTCTCGGGGGAGAACGCGATGAGCACCTCGACGCCCTGGGGTTGCTCCTGCGATGCTTCGTCGCCCGTTCGCGGGATGTCCATCGACAACCCCGTGGAGGCGTCGGTGTCGGCATCGATGCGGATGCGGGTGGTGTAGGGGGCCGCTTGGATTGCCTGCGTCGGGCGTGTCTCGGGCGCAAATCGCACCCAGACCCATCGCCCGTCCGCGAACCCGTCCTCGGTGTCTTGCCAATCTTCGAACGATCCATCGAGGACCTTGCCTTCGGTGGTTGTCGATCCTGATCGGGCAGCTGCCTGCGGCTCACCCGTTTCGATGACTCGTCCCGATGGGTGTTCCGCGCAACCTGATGCGAGCATCAGGAACCCCAGTGTCCACGCATAGTTGCAAGTGTTCATGCCCAACGATACGCCCATGTGGGCGCGGGCTCCGAATCGGACCCAAACAGAAAATACTTGTCGCAACAAATAAGGCGGCGGCCCGGGGAATAGACTCAACCGGTGCGTCGTTCCCCTCCCACAGGACGAACGCGTCAGAAACCAACTCGCACGCCCCCTTATTGGGGATCACACAGGAGATGAACCCATGAATCGAATCGCCAAAGCCACCGTCGCTGCATCCGTGCTCACCCTCGCGGGGTCCGCCCTTGTTGGGTTCGGGCTCAACGCATCGGGTAACGCACTCGAAACCACTTCGATCGAGACTGCGAATGCCGCGGCGGGCGAGTACGCGGTGGACATCGTTCACTCGAATGTGCTGTTCAAGATCCGCCACGGCGGGCTCGCGTACTTCTACGGGCACTTCGATACCTTCTCGGGCACGATCAACATTGACCCCGACAACATCGAGAGCGCGAAGTTCAACATCACCGTTGACACCGGGTCGGTGGACACCAACAACAAGTCACGCGATGGGCATGTGAAGAACGCGGACTTCTTCAACGCCCGCCAGTACCCCGAAGCGACCTTCACCTCCACGAGCGTCAAGGAAACCTCGTCGGGCGTCTACGAGCTCAAGGGCACCTTCGATTTCCACGGCGTCACCAAGCCGGTCGTGGCCACGCTGACCGATGTCTCGTTCGGGGCGCAGCAGGGCAAGGACGCGATAGGGTTCCACGCGGTCTTCTCGATCTCTCGCTTGGACTTCAACATCACCAAGTATGTTGATGCGAACAACCCCGAGGGTGGGCCTCTGGGCGATACCGTCGAGATTATCGTGAGCATGGAAGCGGTCAACGACTAATCGAGTCACCATCTTCAAGGGCGCACCATTTGAGCCGGTGGTGCGCTTTTTTCTCGCCCTCACCGTATCCTGTCGTATCACACGGCGCACGCAAGGACCACGCACATGGACCCTCAACTGCAACAGAAACTCATGCTCTTCGGGGGGTTCATCCCCGGCGGGCTCGCGTTCGCGGCTTTGCTCATCGGGTGGTATATCCACGCGTTCCGCGAATCGCGCACGGACCTGGATGACAAGGACGAGCGGCGGACCCCATCGCCCGGGCCGCGCTGGTTGTTGCCGATCCTGCTTGTGCTGGGGATCGCGGGCACGGAGTACGCGATCAACTCGAAGCTGTATCTGTGGCCGGACGACAACACCTACCGGTACACCCACGCGATCGCGCTGATCGCGCTGGTGGGTGTGGCGGAGGGGCTCGTCGTGCTCCCGTTGTTCGCGGCGTTCATCATGCGCCTGCTCGCGTATGGCGGCGCGTTCTGGATGCTCTCTGAGGGGTTCACCGACACGGTGCTCGGCGGATCGACGAACCTGATCGCGTACACATTGTTCGCGGGGCTTGCCACGGCCCTCGTCGCGACCGGCGCGGAACGGAACGCAACGCACAACCACCACGAGCGTCGGCTCGGGTGGCTCGACGCGATCACCTGGGTCCTGATCATCGGGGCGATGATGCCCGTCCTCTTCGCGAACCACTTCGCGACAGGAGCGATGGTCCCTGGCGGGGTGATCGCGGTTCTCTCGAGCACCATCATCGTTGGGTTGATCTTCCGATCGTTGTCGATCGCCCGCGGGGGCATCACGGTGCTCTGTGGGTTCGTGATGATGCTGCTCACGGGATCGTTCGTGCAGGTGGGGGCGGACAATCTCCCGAGCGTGCTGTTGATCTCGATCCTCCCGCTCGTGACCCTGATCCCATTGCACACACCGTCTCGCATCAAGCGAGTGATGGCGCGGGTGGTCTTGGTCGCGATCGTGGGGGGTACGGGCGTGTTGTTTGCGATGGGACCCAAGCTCGACGCGTGGCCTGGCGGGAACGAGGGTGATGGATCGGGAGACGATCAGTCCCTTGAGGACTACTACAACTCGCTTGATGAATAAAAAACGCCGCGTGCGAGACGCGGCGTGATGTTTCAGATTGCTTTGGTTGGATCAGGCGCGAGCGCGGAGTCGGCGGGCAGCGAGCCCGAGCCCGAGCAGTGCGCCGCCGGCGAGGGCGGGCGCGGGGAGCGGCACGATGTTGAGGGGTGGTTCCTCAACGAGCAGCTTGTCCGATCCTCCGTTCGCGAGCCCTCGGAATCGGATCGCGATGTCATCGCCGTTGCCCAGGAAGTCCATCGCGCTGAGCGTGCTTGCGTCGTTGGCGTTGATGATGAAGGTGAACACGGCGCTGAGCCCGGCGCCGATGCCGCGGGTCGGGTTTCCGCCGCCGCTCCAGTTCGCGTTCAGGGCGACACCCGCATCGAACATCCCGAATGGGTTGGCGGCTTCTGCGCCCGTGTCACGGAAGTCCGAGTCACTTGTCGCGCTGAGCGTCGCGGTTGCGGCGTTGTCGGCGCTCCCGATGTTGAAGACGAGCCCGGTGAAGAACCCGCCGACGGAGCTGCTGGTGGTGTTGGTGATGGAGAAGACGAGCTGACCCGCGTTCCCGCCCGTGTGGGTGTACTCGATGGAGCCGTCGAGGGAGACGCCGGTCGGGGTTGCGTTCGTGGTCGAACCCGCGATGGTGGAGAAGTTGACTGTGTCTGCCAGGGCTGCGCCGCTCGTCATCGAGAGTACAGCGCCCAGAAGCGCAAGATTCCGTGTCTTCATTTGTCTCTTCCTCTATGCACCCGATTTAGGGGGATGATGTTGTCGCGTCACGCAGATCGATATTGGGTGAACCGACTGCGTTCCGCTGGCGATAATCACCTTTAATCTATCCCGATCTCTTCGTTTCGTCGAGGAATCGGTTTTTGAAACACAGGAACTTTCTTCGCTGGGGTCCGAGAAACAGGGATCTGTCTTGAACAATGCTCGTTATCGGACGATGGGCGATTGAGGACCATCCCCGCCGAAATCCACGCTTGGGTTGTTCCTTGTGGGCTTGGATTAGAACAGGCCGAGCGCGAAGAAGATCGCGGTGAAGACCAGGTCGGCGGTGACGATCGCGACGACGCACTCGACGACGGTGTAGGTCGTGGCACGCCCGACGCCCGCGGCGCCACCGGTGACGCGGAGCCCGTTGGAGCACGCGATGATCCCGATGAGGGTGCCGAACACGCCTCCCTTGGCGACGCCGGTCCAGAAGTCGACCTGCTTTGCCTGGGTGAGCATGTTGTCCATGTAGGTCTCGTAGGGGATCCCGAGCATGGTGATCGAGATGAGCATCGCGGCGACGATCGCGCAGAAGCTCGAGATCACGCCCAGGCAGGTCATGGAGATCGTCGATGCGAGCAGACGCGGGACGACGAGGAACCGGACGGGGTTGAGGGCGCTGGCTTCGAGGGCTTCGATCTCTTCGGAGACGACCATGGTGCCGATCTCGGCGGCGATGGACGCGCCCGCGAACCCGGTGAGGACGATGGCGCCGATGAGCGGGCCGAGCTCGCGGAGGACGGCGACGGAGATGATGTTGGCGACCTTGTCGCGCTGCCCGAAGTCATCGAGCGGGGGGGAGAGCTGGAGCGCGAGGATGAGACCCACGGCGCCCGAGACGAGCGAGACGATGAAGATCGATTCGACGCCCACGCGGCAGATCTGCGAGACGATGGCGTTCTTGCCGAGGCGGTACTTGCGGGAGAAGAGTCCGCGCAGGAACCACTTGAGGGTGTCGGAGAGGAGGTAGACGACATCGCCCGTGTGGTCGAGGACGCCGATGACGCGTCTTCCGATGAGCGCGATGGGGACGAGCACGGGCAGCAGCAGCGTGACCAGGGTGGGTCGGCGGGTGCTGTTCTCTTGTTGGCGAGCGTCCGGCATGCGTCGGGGTTCCGTCCGTTAGAGCGAGATGGCCTCGTCGCGGGAGGTGACGATGGAGAAGAACGAGTCGAGTCGTGCGATCTCGAAGATGGCGCTGACCTTGGGGTTCATGTTGCAGATGACGAGCTTGGACTTGGCGTTGCTCGCGTTGCGCATCGCTTCGACGAGGGTCGCGAGCCCGGAGGAGTCCATGTACTCCACCTCGTCGAGATCGACGACGACCTTGTGGGTGCCGGCTCCCATCTCCTGACGGAGCACCGAGCGGAGCTCGGGTGAGCGGCTCATGTCGATGTCGGAAGTGGGCGCAAGGACGACGATACCCTGTTCGGGTCGTTCGATCGCGATGAATGTGGATTGTGGGTTCGCCATGTCAGTCCCTCGTTCGGGGCGATATCCCCGAATTCGAGTATAGCGAACTCATCGGCGAGATGGGGATCGATCATTGAGCGTGACCTTACATCCCGGTGCTTTCTCGGAAAGGCGGGGGGACTCGCCGGGTCGGATGGCGAGCTTGGTCATGACGAGGCGCATGCCGCACTTCCCGCGTTTTTCGTACCGGACCTCGTCCATCACCTCGTGGATGATGTGGACGCCGAGCCCGCCGGGCTTGATGTCCTCGAGGTCGCGCCCCTTCATGTTGCAGGGGTCGACCTGCTTGGCTTCGTCTTCGATGGTGATGACGATCCCGCCGATGGATTCGCTCGTGGGGGCGAGGGGGGTGAGCCCGAGCCAGATGGGTTTGTCGAAGGCGCGATCGTACCCGTGGCGGATGATGTTGGAGAGCGCCTCGTCGACGGCGAGGGCGATCTTGGAGCAGTCCATGTCGTCGAACCCGATCCGCCTTGCGATGCATCCCACGAGCTCCCGTGCACCGCAGAGGTACATGGGGTCGGAGGTGAGTCGCAGCTCGATGTCGGGTCGTTGATCCATGTGCGTGTATTCGAAGGGCGAGGGTCAGTCCTCGGGGTGTGCTTGCCCATCCATCGGCGTTTCGTCGCCCGATCCTTCAGGCGTGGCGTTGGGGGTCTCGATGATCTCCATGTCCTCGGGGAGGGTGATCCCCATGGATTGGAGCTCAAGGACCCATCGGTTGTACGCGGCAATCCGCTGCCAGTGCGGTGCGGCGTGATGGTAGTCCAGGGTCTGCCCCGTCCGGGACTCCAGCGATCGGATGGCAAACATCCGCTCGGTGGGGGCGTGCGATCGGAGCATTTCGACCAGTTTCACTAACGATTCGTCGTCCTCCAACTCCGATGCCTGGACGATCGCGTCGAGGCGTTTGGATGGTGCGGGTGAGTCAAACCCCACCTTCGGGTCCGGGAGACACCCCGCGAGGAGCATGACGATCACCCCGGTGGTTGTCAACCCCACTTGATGCGCCCGGGGGCGGATCCTGACATGGGTCAAACGCGTCTGGTGCGTCGGGATTGCCCGTCCTTGCGGCATGCAAGAACTGTAGGCGTCTGAGGTTGCACCGTTTGTATTCGGGTTTGGTGACAACTGGTTGCTCCGAAATCTCGCCTTTTGATGCCCGGGGTCTACACTCACACCCGGGGCTGGACGACATCTCCGGGTTTATCGGACGCACCCGAGCATCGGCTGCAACGCTTGCTCCTCTCCCATCCCCGTGAGACCATGACATGTCGCAGACCCCCGCATCGCATATCGATCATGAGGTTGTCCCGGTTTTGGACTTTGGTTCGCAGACGGCCCAGCTGATCTGTCGGCGGGTCCGCGACGCGGGCGTGTTCTCGGTGTTGGTCTCACCCAAGATCACGGCGGAGGAACTGGCGGCGATGAACCCCAAGGGGATCATCCTCTCGGGCGGGCCTTCGAGCGTGACGGACGAGGGTGCACCCACGATGGACCCCAAGATCCTCGAGCTCGGGATCCCGGTGTTGGGGATCTGCTACGGGATGCAGCTGACCTGTCATTTGCTTGGTGCGAGCGTGACCAAAGCGCCGCACCGCGAGTACGGGCGGGCGCAGCTGCACATCAAGAATGAGGGCGGGAAGGTCGATGACCTGTTCGACGCGGTGCCGCTCAATACGCAGGTGTGGATGTCACACGGCGATCAGATCGAGGACCTGGGCGCGGCGCACATGGTGCCCATCGCGTCGACGGACTCGTGCCCGTACGCAGCGGTTCGATCGAGCGATCCCAATCACCGGTTCGTCGGCGTGCAGTTCCACCCCGAGGTGACGCACACGCCGCATGGTGTGGACCTGTTCCGCAACTTCCTGTACGAGACCTGCAAGTGCGCGGGCACCTGGAAGATGAGCGCGTACGCGGAAGAAGAGGCGGCACGCATCAAGGAGCTCGTCGGCGATCGACGCGTGATCTGCGGTCTTTCGGGCGGGGTGGACTCGTCCGTCGTTGCGGCGTTGTTGCACAAGGCAATCGGGGATCAGCTGACCTGCGTGTTCGTGGACAACGGGCTGCTTCGCAAGAAGGAACGCGAGCTCGTGGAGCACACCTTCAAGGACCATTTCCAGATCGATCTGCGTGTGGTTGATGCGTCCAAGGAGTTCCTTGGCGATCTCGCGGGTGTCGAGGACCCGCAGGTGAAGCGCAAGCGGATCGGGCACCGGTTCATCGAGGTGTTCAAGGAAGCAGCGCACGACATCGAGGGCGCGGACTTCCTCGCGCAGGGGACCCTGTACCCGGATGTGATCGAGAGTGGTCACGGGCACGCGGGGAACAGCGCGAACATCAAGCTGCACCACAATGTGGGCGGGCTTCCTGAGGAGCTCGGGTTCGAGCTGATCGAGCCGTTGCGGGAGCTGTTCAAGGACGAGGTGCGTCGATTGGGATCGGTCTTGGGTGTGCCCGATTCGATCGTCTGGCGTCACCCGTTCCCGGGTCCGGGGCTCGCGGTGCGGGTGCTCGGCGAGATCACGGAAGAGAAGCTCGACATCGTGCGCGACGCGGACGAGATCCTGCTCGAGGAGATCGTGGCGGCGGGGTTGTACCGCAAGACGAGCCAGGTGTTCGCGGTGCTGCTCCCGGTGCAGAGCGTGGGCGTGATGGGCGACGGTCGCACCTATGAACGGGCGGTCGCGCTGCGTGCGGTGGAGACGCAGGACTTCATGACGGCCGACTGGGCGCGGATCCCGTTCGATGTGCTGGCGCGGATCTCGACGCGGATTATTAATGAGGTGCGCGGCGTGAACCGGGTGGTGTACGACATCTCGAGCAAGCCGCCGGCGACGATTGAGTGGGAGTGAGGGAAGAAGGGACTAGCCACTAGCCATCAGCCACTAGGGAAGAGTATTTGAGGGCGTCTCGCGTTGCGGGGCGTTCTTTGTTTTTGGGTAGGGTCTTCGTGCCTTCCCCGCCCCTGCGGGGAAGGTGGGCCCGGCGCAGCCGGGGTCGGATGGGGTCTTGGCGGGTGGCCCACCCAGGCGGATCTTCGACATGCAGGTGACGGAGTCTCCTGCATGATCTTGAATGACTGAAGGACATGCAGGAGCCGGGGACGGCACCCGGAGTGACCGAGTAGGTCTTGCGATTATTTGCCGCGTCTATGAAGTGCGAAGCGAGGGTAGCTCACAGCACATTGTGCTCGAGGAATGCAGCGTCGTGGTCGTCGTAGTTACCGATTGACTTTGGGTATGTTGGGTATCCAACACGCAGTAGATTGCGAGCCCGATTAACTGGGGAACCCCTCTTCTCAAACATGCAGACTTTCCACATATGTGACATCCTGTCATTTGCTCTTTCTTCCTGACTCGTCCCCTTCAGCGAATCAAGATAGCAGTTCCGCAAGTACTGACAGTTCGTGTAATCGAATCCGAATCCAAGTACAACGACATTCGGGGCATCACGAAAATGCTGTGTGACACGCTCGCTGTTTTCGTTACTGGCTCGGTCCGTAAGCAGGAGACTCAGCGATTTTACTGCCTGGCGGAAGGAATGCGTAGACGCATTGAAACTACCTTCCACCTTATCGGCGTAGCTATTAATCGTCTCGCCCTCATACTTCCCAAGACTTCCGTAAACATGAACTATGTCAAGAGTCTCAACGACATTCATCGCGTCTTCGCGAGAAAAACGTTGTCCCTGACGAAGGGATGTGTACACGAAGTGCTCTAGCAATCTGTCGTAGTTAAAGGTGACGAATCGATGCCTGTGAACTTCACGGCTCACATCGCCAGGCTGGCCCATCGCATTCCACAAGCGTCGGAATGCGTTCTGATTTACTTTCTGATAAAGAGCGTCAGTACAATGAAAAGCCGCATTCTTTTCTGCTTGAAGGAGTATGTGGCTGATGCACGCCTTGGCATAATCTACATACTCTTCATTATCTTGAATGAAGCGATCAACCGAGTCAAAGCTGCTCGTCCTGAGTTTCTCGCGAAAATCATCGTGAGGATTCTTAGTGTAGGGATTCAAACACGTATTCGCTGCATGCGTAAAAAACGGATAGCGTGTCTGATCTAGGTCGCAATCGCTCTGGCAGATTTTTTTCAACAATTCGAAGCCAGACGGCATGCCAAAAGGAATACTAGTCCCTGCGCCAATCACAAATGTTGTTGGGTCCATGATGTTATGGTATCAAGTAACACTCTGTAAAGCCACTTAGTTTTAGTTCAGTGCGAGAATCCTCGTGGCGGCGGGTGGCATGCAGGTGACGGAGTCTCCTGCATGATCTTGAATGACTGAAGGACATGCAGGAGCCGGGGACGGCACCTGCATGGCACCCTGCGTTGAATGGTGCGATGTAAAACAACCCCGTCGTGGACGGGGTTGTGGGGTGTTGAGGTTGAACTCGATTGGCTCACTCGATCTTGAACTTGAGCACGACGGATCGGAGATTCTCCGCGTTGGCGGAGAGTGAGGATGCGGTGGATGCGGACTCGCGGATGCCGACGACGGACTGTTCGATGAGGGAGCTGATCTGTTCGATGTTGGCGCTCAGGGACGAGCACACGGACGATTGCTCGTCGGTGGCGGCGGCGATGCCGGCGATCTCGTCGTTGACGAAGGAGTTGGACTCCTGGATCGCGGAGAGGGACTTGCCCGCTTCGCGGGCGAACTCGACGCCCTCCTTCATCTGCGATTGGCACTCGTTGATCGCGACGACGGCGGAGTTGGTCTCGTCCTGGATCTGACGCACCGAATCGGCGACCTCCGCGGTGGCGTGCGTCGTGCGTTCCGCGAGCTTGCGGACCTCGTCGGCGACGACGGCGAACCCGCGCCCGTGCTCGCCCGCGCGGGCGGCCTCGATGGCGGCGTTGAGCGCGAGCAGGTTGGTCTGGTCGGCGATGTCGTTGATGGTGTTGATGATCTCGCCGATCTGCTCGGAGCGCTGCCCGAGCTTGGAGACGATCTGGACGGAATCGTTGACGAGCCCCTCGACGGAGACGATCCCGTCGACGGTGCGCTGGACGACCTCGCCTCCGGCTTTGGCTTGCTCGTAGGAGCTGCTCGATTGGGAGACGGCTTCGGAGGACTTGCCGGCGACCTCGCCGATGGTGGCGCTCATCTCGACGATCGCAGCGGACACCTGGTTGAGGTGCGAGGACTGTTCCTCCATCCCGCCCGAGAGCTGCTCGGCGTTGGCGGAGAGCTCGGTGGATGCGGCCGCGACCTCCTGCGAGGCGAGGACCACATCGGAGAAGGCGGTGCGGAGCGAATGGGTCATGCGGTTGACGGAGCGGGCGATGTCGCCCAGCTCGTCGGCGCGATCGTTGTCCAGCTCCACGGTGAAGTCACCCGCAGCCACCTGATCGACGGTGGTGACGATCCCACGGATGGCGGATGTGATGTTGCGGATCATCCAGACGCTCCCGACGATCGTGAGGGCAAGGACAGCAAGGGAAATCCAGATCGCGAGCGATGCGGCGTTCTCGAGTTCCTTGGCGTTGTGCACGAGGATCTCGGCGAGCTCGTCTTCGACGGCTTTGAGCTGCCCGATCCGCTCGGTGGATGCAGCGAACCATGCAACGGGATCGACACCGAACCCGCCGGTCTCGGCGTGCTCGTTTGCTTTGGCGCGGAAGCTTTCGACCTTGGCGAACGAGGGGTGCGCAATGACATTCTTGTAGGGTTGCATCACAGTCTCAGACGCAACTGTCGCGAACGCGTCGAGGTAGGAATCCTGAGATGTCTGCAGCGCGACGAATCGGGTGTACATGCCCGGGCCGAACGCGTCCTTCGCGAAGGTGTTGGCGAGGACGGCCCGCTCGATCCCTGAGCGTTCCTTGGCCTTGAGGAAGTTGGCGTACCCCGTGAGCTCGCGGGTGAGTAGGTCGTTGGTGCTCTCGTGGGCGATCTCCCCGATCGCGTTGAGGAAGAGCCCGTTCATGGTGGTGTAGTGCGCAATCGCTTCGGGGGTGGTGATCTTCTGCGAGAGGACGCGGGTGCGCATCGCGGGCACCTGTTCGAGCATCCCGAGCGCTTCGTTGACGAACTTCTCGACCTTGGGCGCGTCGATCGGGTTCTGGGCGATGTAGGCCTTGAGGAGATCTGCCTGTTCCTTGGCAGCGATGTGCTGACGCGGGAGCTCGGTGGCGAAGTCCTTGCCCTCCGACCCGAGGTATCCGGCGGTGTACCCGCGTTCCTTCTGGGATTCGTGGACGAGGTTGCTCATGTAGGTGGCGAGGATGACATGCTCGCCGATGATCCTGTTTTCCTTCGCGTCGGCGCGCCCGGTCACGATGGTCTTGCCGGCGTATCCCAGGAACCCAAGGGTCGGGATGAGCAGCAAGAGGATGAGTTTGATGCGGATCGACATACGAAGCCCCCTGATGTAGTGGTGTGTTGGGTGTTTCGTGTCTATCGAATAGGTGAAAACCCCACTCAAATCTGAGGCATGGGTAGGCATGATATTGTCAAGATCGGATGAACTCGGGTTTGGCGGCGATGCTGAGCGTGATCGATGGTGACTCACTCGATCGTCAGCGCCCAGCGCTCGTGGTCTTCCCATTTGCCCCGGATCTGCAGGTACTTTTCGCTGTACCCCTCTTTGACGAACCCGGTCCGCTGCAGCAGGTTCCGCGAGCGGGCGTTGCTCGGCATGATGTTGGCGCAGACCCGATGGAGCCCAAGCCCCGACTCGGTTATGGGACGGAAGCAGTGCGCGACCGCCAGCGTGAGGGCATCGGACATGAGCCCCTTGCCTTCGAACCCGGCGCCGAGCCAGTACCCGAACCGCCCGTTCTGGAACGGGCCTCGCTCGATGTTGGTGAGGGCGATCCGCCCGGCGATCGTGTCGGTGGCGCGTTCGATGATCACCCAGCGCTGCTCGCGCTCGGTGTTGTGGGTCTCAAGCTCGCGATCGAAGGCTTCGGGCGAGTACAGGTCGAGCCCGGACGGGGGGATGGGTTCCCACGGTTCCAGGTGCGCCCGCGAGGATCGGCGGAGGGCGACGAAGGCGTCGCGATCGGATTCGACGGGGTATCGGAGGGTGACGCGATCGGACTGGGCGATGGGGGCGGGCAGGTGGTTGGGCAGGTGATTGGGCATGGTTGAGGGTAGGTGGATGGTGGCAGAAATTGATCTGGGAGTGGGGATGACGAATGGGGGAGTGGGGGGCTATACTGTCCGCCTTGGGGCCTGTAGCTCAGCTGGCTAGAGCGCACCGCTGATAACGGTGAGGTCGACAGTTCGAGTCTGTCCAGGCCCATTGAATGAACCCTGACTGGATGGTCAGGGTTTTTTCGTGGTCTGATTTCATGGGTCGAGTTCGGTATCGAGTGATCTGCGCTCCTCCCCCGCCCCGCGTGGAAGTCACGAAGATCAACATGTCGGACTACAGATCAGCACTGGCACTGTCAGTTCATGCCCTGACGACCCCGAGAACCCCCGAACCAGCAGTGCCAGTGTGTTCATCGCCCGCATGGTGCTTTGCATCGAGCACAAACTCCTGCGTTCTGCCATTCGGGGGCTTCCCCTTGAATCTCCCGTAGTCCTTCTTCTCCAGTTCGAGGAGCTTTGCCCTGGCCAGATCGGATCTGTTGTACCGCTTGAGCCCGCGTGAGAAGCGGTTGACGGTGACTGCACCGCCATGCTTGTTGATCCAGTCGATTGCGATCTGATCATCTGCTTGCGCGTCATCCATCACGATCATTGAATAGACCCGGATGGACTCGTGCTTGAACCACTCCACGAGCCCGATCGCGCATCGGATCGATTCGGCATCGACCCGCTTGGGGTCTTGGAGGGCCGGGTCGTTGGCTGCTGCTCGAACCAGGTGAATGATGAGCGCGAATCGGGCGCAGCACCCCTCGAGCTTGGCGTACGCGGCGCAGAGGTGGTCCTCCTCGTGCTCCATTGATTCGTTGTGCTCGTTGTAGAACAACTTGAACCGTTCCATTGCTTCGGGTGTGAGCCCGATCGTGTGTGGTTTCGGGTCCTGCTCGCTGGCTTCCGGCGGAGTGGTGTTCATCTGGTGCTGATAGAGACGCTCAACGAGTGCGTACATGCGCGCTTTGGTCACGGGATCGAGCTCGTTATCGTTCCATCGTCTGGGTGCTTTGGGCGGGTTCGCGAAGAGCATGCGTGCGGCGAGCCCGTTCTCGATGAACGATGTCTTGAGCACCCGACGAAGAATCTCGGGCTGGATCCCGCCTGCGATGCTCATCCCCACCCGGCGGATATGGATCGGTTCCTCCGTGCGTCGATCGATCTGCAGCGATCGTCCCCCGAAGAGCCCGAGCCAACGCGATGACCCGCTCGGGCCTTTGCTTGACGAGTACCGATCGAAGTCGAACCACTCCGCGAGTTCGTCGCGGATCTGCAGCACTCCACGCGGGTTCTCCGACATCACCTGCAGCGCCCCCTCGATGGTGGTGTCGTCGAGGACGCACCGCTCGCAGCGTGGGGGATCTGTATCGTTCCCTTTGCCCTTGCGTTGCTTGCGCCATTCACGCATCGCCTGTTGGTGCTCGATGATTAGCCGGTTCTGGATCTCTCGGAGTGGGTTGGTCGCGTGCTCGAGCGCGGGACTTTTGGCTGCGCCGCTCTTGCCGATGATGCAGGTCCAGATGATGCTCGGCTCGAACCAGTTGCGTTTGAGTCGAATCACATGGGTGTTCCCGATCGCCGCTGCGAGCATCGAGAAGATGGGCAATGCAATGAATGCCCGATCGCACTCGATCTCTTGGGCGCTCTCTGTGACATACGAACGCACGGGTTCGGGGAGCAACTCGACGGGAAACGGACGGTAGGTTTGTGCGGAGTTCGTACTGTTCTGCACCTCGATCGGGGTCTGCTCGATCAACGCGTCGAGCTTCGCTCGGACAGCGCCGGGCTCTCCACCTTCGATTGCAAGCACATCAGCAAGATCGTCGCCTTCATCGAGCTGATGCCAGGTCTGTGAGAGATCAACCACGCGGACGCTCTTCGCGGATTCGCTAAAAAAAAGTACATCGCGCGCGTGAGCTTCACCTGCGTCGTCGAGATCAGGGATGATGATCACATCACGACCATTGAGGACACTCCAGTCTGCTTGTTTGACAGACTTGGACCCGTGAGGGCTTGTCGTCGCGTTGTACCCGCACGCGATGGCTGCGTCCGCAGCCTTCTCGCCCTCGCACACCACAATGGGGTCTTCCGATGCGAGCAGCTCAGGGAGCTTGAACAACGGACGCGGCTCGGGCATGCCCTTGAGAACCCAGCGCCCATCGATCAACGAGACGGGTCGGATCTGCTTGCCGTGTTCTGTATCCCATCGCAGCACCACACCCACCAGGTTCCCGTCCGCGTCGTGGTAGTCCCAGCGATGATCGTGCATGCCCATCGATCGGGTGTAGACGCGGATCGCATCGTCGAGGTGATCGAACCCATCTGGTTGTGTGTCCCTGCCACCACTGGCACTGTCAGTTCGTGGGTTCTTTGGTGCGTGCGTGCATGAACCAACAGCGCCAGTGTCGGGGAACAGGTCTCGCATTTCCAGCCCGAGCGAGTCTGCGATTACATCAACGCTGCACCCCGCGAAACACTTGAGCAGCACCCGCCCATCGTCGCATTGCTTGACGCTCAGCGACGGGTTGCGATCGTCGTGCGCGGGGCAGGTGCACATCCACTGCCCACCCGATTGCTTCACGCTCCCGCCTTGCGCCCGGAGCGCATCGAGCACGCGATCGATCGGGCGCTCGTGGTTTGTGGTATACTGGTTGTGATCACTGTTCTCGTGCCTGCCCTCGCCCGCCAGCGGGGGCACGCCATTTTTGAAGTGCTCGCGTGTCAAGACGCACCTCCCTTCATGGTGCGGCGCTCGATGAACGCTTCGAGCTCACGGACTTGGATCAACACCGCCCGATCGAGCTTCGCGAAGGGGATCTCACCTTGTCGCATCAGCTCGCGGAGCGTGCGTTCGGACACACCGATCATCTCGGCAGCCTGCTGTGGACGCACCGCAATGGGTGCGTGGGGTTTCGTGTGATGCATGGTGCCTTCGCCCACGATCTCAGCGAGCGTGCGTGACTGGATCCCGTGGTGGTTTCGCGATGGATGGTTCACAGGGCACCTCCTTCACGCTCGGCGTTGATCTTCTCGATCTCGAGGCGCAGCCGATCGACATCGGCGGGCGCGAAGATCCGCGCGATCCCCGCCCTTGCGATGGGCGTGATCCCGCGTGCGTCGATCAGGTACTCGATGCGGTGGCGATCCACGCCCAAGTGGGACGCGATCCGTGCGACGGTCCAGAGGGTCACTTCAGTTGACATCTATGTCTCCTAGTCGGAGCGCCGCGCGGGGTAGTGACTACCCTGAAACACACGGTGCTTACGGACTAGGCGGTTTGAGCGCGGAAAGCGGGAAATCTACTGAAAGACTGCTATTTCTGCCCCAGAACCCACATGCTCATCATCAGCTTTCCGCGCAACCTTGCGCGCAAGGTCATCCATACCGAATGCGTTTGTTGTCTGCATCCTGCTCTCGTTCAAGGATGCGAATCTCTCTTAGGCGATCCTCTTCAGAGTTCACGCTGGACTGACGAGAGGCCTGATCAAAGTGATACCTGAGTGTCTTGCTCTCTTCGAGAGCCTTTGAGATGAGATGATGACTGCAACCTACCCGCTTGGCCATCCCATTGACCGATGGCTTACCGTTGTAAACGGGCCAGCCTTGAGATCGAGCGATGGCTTCTGCCTTCTTCCGAGCCTCATCGATACTCATCGGCTTCGACTGCACTACTGAAACTGTTTCGGGCTGAGCTGGTTTGCTCTCTGTCTCTACGATCTTCTGCTCTTGTGTAATCACCACCTGTACCATCTGTTGTTGGTTGATCACGGGTCTTGGTTCTTCGCGATCCTCAACCTCATCGAGATACAACCCGCACCCCTTCCGCAGGGGTTCCAGATCGTCGAGCGCCTTCGAGAGTGTCTGCAGCCGCTTGGTGTCCTCGTCGCCCGCACGCCACTCCTGAGCCCTGCGGAAGAGATGATCTCCCCCTTGCTCGTCGTCCATGTACATCAATGGCTCCTGGTACGCATCCGCGATCACACACAACGCCTCAAACGCCCGTTGCTTCGCGCTCGCGAGCTCAGGGCGATCGATCGATGTGATTGATTTCCTTGCACGCTTGATGACATCTGCCCACTTCGCCCACCATGTGCGGTTGTCGAGCTTGATCTCGAGCAGCTCCTTGCGTGTGTCCTCCTCGAACCGGAACGCCCATTCCTTGCGATAGTGCGTCACGCAGTAATGGAAATGGCACACGAACCGCGAGACATCTCGCAACGAACGCTCGCACTCATCCGCCCAGTTCTTCCCGTCATGATCACACGGGCGGCCATCCCCGCTGGGGATCCGACTCTTCCGCGCTGCTTCGATGCTCCCGTGCGTCGCCACATCGATCGCGTGCTGAAACACCTTGAGCACACCCGGCGACGGTTCATTCGGGTAATCCCATCCTGGCTCTGACCAGTTGATCCACTCGCTCCCGCCGAAGGATGGTTGCTCCTCGCTGTTCTTGTACTCCCAGAGCTCGAATGGGATCGAAGCGATCTCGCCCATTGTTGAGTCGATCACTTCGCCTTTGTTCGGATCGATCGCTGCGAGGAACACGAGGACCGCCATCCGCGCACGCATGCGCCGATCCTCGATGCTCGCATTTGATTGGAAGTCCAGGTGATTGTCGTACCGGTGTTGATCGGGGTATCGCAGGCAGTCCAGCGCCGCTCCGAGACGCATGAACAGGACCTGCTCCGGGGTCTCCTGCACCGCATACTTCTCGCCAGGTCCAAGCGGATCGGGATCTTCGATCCACACTGTTTCCTCGCTGTACCTTGCGTCGAGTCGTTTCCCTGCGAGGGCATACTGCACCCGCTCTTCCAAGACGATCTCGCGAGCGCGGCGGACAAGCTCATCCCGTCGTAACGCGTGGCTGGGTGAAATCATGAACGACTCCTTTCGTTTAGCTGCGGGCTCCACCCGCACTGATATGACGCACTATCCAATACCGAATAATACCCAACCAGAAAAACGCCCGCCGACATCGTTCAGGCATCTGGATTCCATGAGTTGTGGAGGGGAGTTTCAGAACACTACGCGCGTGCGGAGTGGGCATAAAACTCTTGCCCATCATGGGACATTTGCGACCACTACGCGCGCGTGCGCGAAGCAAAGTGTGTGCCGAAGTTATTGAGCGGCACAGTGATGCAGCAGTTGGAGGCATCGCGTTATCTTGAGCGAGCGATAGCCGGTACGGTCGATTCATGGACTCCAAGAGCATGGCACGGTCAACTGACAGTGCCAGCGCCCCCGCATCGAGCTTAAGTTGCCCGCGTGTGTGTCCCGCCCCGCTCCCGCTCGGCCTCAACCCCACGCGGGAACAGGATGTTGTTCTCCTTGTGGATGTGGATGTGCGTGTCACGCTCGAGCGACTCGAGCACCGAGAGGCACGCCTGGTAGGTGCCGCACGCGTCCTCGGGTGCGCGGTAGCCATTCGTGAGCGAGCGCATCCGCCCGAGCATCTCGCCTGCGCTGTCGTGGTCGTGGATCATGCAGTCGATCGGGCGACGGACGCTCCAGGGTGGCCCGCCCTGGATCTCGCTCTTGCGTTCCAGGCGACGCAGCCACGGGAAGAGCACGCGCTCCTCGCGGACCATGTGGTCCTCCAGATCGTCGGCGAACGCGTCGACACACTCGCGCAGCTCGACGAGCTCCGGGTGCGCCTGGCCGTGGGCCTCGATGAGGCGGGGGAGCATGGCCTGCAGGCTCGCCAGCGCCTCGCGCGTGATGGCGTGGTGCGTCGCTTCGATGTGATCCGCCAGTTCCGTCATCGACATCGACGCGGGGTCGGGCGCTGTGTCGTGATCCGCGGCGTCCGCCGCCCCTTCGATCGACCGCAGCGTGCGCTGCGGGTCAAGCCCCCGCTCGGCACACGCGTGCGCGAGCGTGTGCCCGCCCTTGCAGCAGTAATCAAGCCCCAGCGACTCCAGCAGCGGGATTGCCCGCGGGTACGCCGTGGCGATCGATCCCACGGGCGTGGAAAGCGTAAGCGAACTGTCTTTCATATCGATCTCCTTGGGTTGTTCCCTTCTGTGTTTCACCCCAGGACATACTTCCGACCCGCGCTGCGAGTCAGCCCGATTTCTTGTCACCCGGAACCCCGAGCGTCACTCGCGCCAGCCCGTCGCACAGCGGGCGGACATCGCTCTGCGTCTCCAGGATGTCGCGGATGGTGGTCTGCGCAAAAACACGCTCGGCGTTGGCGACCTGCTCATCGATCAGCGTGTGCAGCGGGCACAGGTGCGTGTGCCCAGTGAGCCCCAGCGGGCACGACTCGATCCGCTGAGGCGACGAGTCGAAGGCCTTGAGGATCTCCAGTACCGTGATCTCGTCGCTCGCCTTGGTCAGGCTGAACCCGCCGCCCATGCCGCGTTTGGCACGCAGCACCCCTCTCCGCGTCAGCGTCCGCAGCACTTTCTGGAGGTACGGGATCGGGACCTTTGTCCGCTCGGAGATATCGCCCGCGGACGCCTGCTGATGCTCGGGGAGCGTGGCCAGGTGGACCACCGCACGCAGGGCGTATTCAGCGGATTGATTCAGCATTGTCAACGCCTTCCTTTTCCGATCGCGTCGGGCGATCCCTCAAAGCCAACCCGGGCGATCTTCTCCCCCGGCTCAGTGATCGTATCCAAGTTTTTCCGTAAGTGGAGTTGATTATCCACTTATGCATGATACGCTATTAGGCGATATGTGGATACACTAATCCACAAAAAGTGAGGGCACGATGCCACGCAACACGAAAACCACTGCAAAACAAGCCTCAAACGCGAAGAAAGCGGACCCGAGTCTCTGGGCGAGCATCGGACTTGCGGGTTTCATGGGTATGACCCTGCCCGTGATTCTCGGACTCGTGGCCATGGCCCAGCCGGGCGACCAGTGCGCCATCACTCCGGTCATGATGGAAGCCCCGAGCGGTACCCTGGCACAAGCCCAGCAGCTGGCATCGGGGCGTGAAGTCTTCCGCAATGCATGTGCCGTATGCCACGGAGCGGACGGCGAGGGCGTACCCCGCCTGGGCAAGCCGCTCCGTAACAGCGCGTTCGTGCAGGGCACAGACGACGCGGCAATGTTCGAGCTTATCGCTGCGGGACGCAAGGTGGACGACCCGCTCAACACCACGGGGGCGCTCATGCCCCCGCGCGGCGCGGTCGGTCTCAACGATGATCAGATCCACGATGTGATCACGCACCTCCACCGGATGCAGGATCCGAACGCCCCGGTCGTTGCGGTCGACGCTTGGGACCTCGCGGGCGTGGAGGGCGGCGCGCAGGTTGCGCTGCAGCTCGATGCCCACCCAGGGTTCCAGCTCTACATCTCCTCATGCGCCGCATGCCACGGCGAAGGCGCAGAAGGAGTCGAGGGCATCGGGCTCCCGCTCACTACGAGCGGGTTCGTCCGCGCCGAAACCGATGACGACCTGGTGAAGTTCATCAAGATGGGTCGCCCCATCTGGGACGCGAACAACACCACCGGCATCGACATGCCACCCAAGGGCGGCAACCCCGCCATTACCGACGATGAGCTCCACCAGATCGTGGAGTATCTGCGCGCCCTGCAGGAGCAGGCGCTCGCGTCCAACTGAATCAACACACCCGCCGGTTCACCCTCGGGAACGGCTCCCGACCTGAACGCGGCTGGACAGAAATGAGGTGAATCGATGAGTCTCACAACACGCAAGGCAACCCCCATGTTGCTCGCGACGCTCTCGGCGCTCGCCGCGTCCGCGAACATCACCAGCGCCCAGTCCATGAGCGATGTGCAGAAGGTCGCCAAGGAGCGAGGGCTGAGCACCGCCGACCTCGTCGCGGCCGCAAAGACATATGTCCCGACGGGCGAGAAGGACGAGTATGTCATGTTCGCCTCAGGCGGTCATGCGGGTCAGGTCTTCGCGGTCGGTCTCCCGAGCATGCGTCTGCTCCGCTCGATCGCCGTCTTCACGCCCGAGTCCTGGCAGGGGTGGGGGTTCGGTGTTGGCAACGAGGTCCTCGCGGAGGGCTTCCCCAAAGGCAAGACGAACCTCTGGGGCGACACCCACCACCCGGCGCTCTCGGAAACCGCGGGTGACTACGACGGGCAGTTCCTGTTCATCAACGACAAGATCAACGCACGCGTTGCGGTGATCGACCTGCGCGATTGGGAGACCAAGCAGATCATCAAGAACCCCCTCACCCTCAGCGATCACGGCGGGACCTTCGTCACGCCCAACACGGAGTATGTGATCGAGGGCGGGCAGTACGCCGTCCCCTGGGGCAGCGAGTATGTGCCCATCGAGAAGTACAAAGAAGAGTACAAGGGTTCGGTCACGCTCTGGAAGTTCGATCGTCAGAAGGGACGCATCGATGTGTCCAAATCGTTCGCGATCGAGCTGCCCCCGTACTGGCAGGACCTCTCCGACGCGGGCAAGCTCGCGAGCGAAGGGTACATCTTCATGAACTCGCTCAACTCCGAGATGGCCACGGGCGGGATCCAGGACAAGAAGCCGCCGTTCGAAGCCGGCGTGAGCATGAACGCGACGGACTACCTCCACATCATCGACTGGCACAAGGCCGAGAAGATCTACCAGGCCGGCAAGGTCGAGATGATCGAGAACTTCCCCGTCATCACGCTCAAGACCGCCATCGCGGAGGGGTTGCTGCACATCACACCCGAGCCACGCAGCCCGCACGGGGTCGATGTCGCGCCCAAGGGCGACTTCATTGTCGTCTCGGGCAAGCTCGATCCGCATGTCACGATCTACTCGATGGACAAGATCAAGAAGGCCATCGCGAGCAAGAACTTCTCAGGGACCGATGAGTTCGGCGTACCTGTTCTCGACTTTGATTCGGTCCTCGAAACCCAGATCGAGCTCGGGCTCGGCCCACTACACACTCAGTTCGGGCCTGATGGGTACGCGTACACATCGCTCTATCTGGATTCCGCGGTCGCCCGCTGGACACTCGGCGGGAGCTACGGCGCTTCGACACCCGAGCCCGATTGGACGCTCGTGCACAAGACCCCCGTCCATTACAATGTGGGGCACATCGCGGTCGCGGAAGGCGATACCGTTGCCCCCGATGGGAAGTACCTCGTCTCTCTGAACAAGTGGTCAGTCGATCGATTCCTGACGACCGGGCCGCTGCTCCCCCAGAACCTGCAGTTGGTCGACATCGGCGAGCAGGGCACGGATATGCCGGTCATCTATGACATGGCGATGGGCGTGGGCGAGCCGCACTACGCGCAGATCATCAAGGCCGACAAGATGAAGCCCTGGGAGACCTACCCGGGCGTGGGATGGGATCCGCACCACCAGCGTCTCGACCCGATGGCACCCAAGAAGGGCATGGAGCGCGTTGAGCGTAACTCGGACGGCACGGTCGATATCTACATGACCGCGATCCGTTCGCACTTCAACCCCGAGCACATTACCCTCAAGCAGGGCGACAAGGTGCGCTGGCACATCACCAACACCGAGCGTGCGTTCGATGCGACGCACGGGTTCGCGGTGCCTGTGTACAACATCACCGCGTCGCTTGAGCCGGGCGAGACCGTGACGATCGAGTTCATCGCGGACACGGCGGGCACCTTCCCGTTCTACTGCTCCGAGTTCTGCTCGGCGTTGCACCTTGAGATGATGGGCTACCTCATGGTCGAGCCAAGCGAAGACTGATCACCCCAATCGTCCGGGGCGCGAAAGCGCCCTTGGGCGACTTCAGAACAGAAACCCTGCCCAACGGAGGATCACCATGACACGCTTCATCGAATCGATCATCGGCCCGCGCGTGAAGGAGTCCGACCTCCGCAGGCACGGGTTCAGATACGGGATCCCGGGCGGGCTCCTGCTGATCGCACGGGTGCTGATCCTCGTCTCGCTCTTCCTCCCATATTGGCAGATGGACCTTGTCGCGCCCCAGTACCCGAACAACTTGCACCTGACGGCCCACATCAACCAGCTCTCGGGCGATGTTGAAGAGATCGACGGGCTCAACCACTACATCGGGATGCGCCCGCTCGGCGAAGCGGCTCAGCTCGAGCGTGCGATCGGTGTCTACATCATGATCGCGTTCGTCGTCCTGCTCGAGTTCGCCAGCTTCATCCACAGCAGATGGGCTGTGCTTCTTGTCATCCCCGTCATCTTTTTCCCCGCCGTGTTCCTGATCGACCTGCACCTCTGGATGAGCCATTTCGGGCAGAATCTCGACCCGAGCGCGCCGCTCTCGAACTCCGTTGACCCCTTCGTGCCACCCGTGCTGGGCACGGGGAATGTCGGTCAGTTCAAGACTGTCGCCTGGCCGGGCGTTGGGCTGATCCTTTCAGCGATCGCCTCCGTGGTGATGCTCTTCGCGCTGTTCTTCCATCGGCGTGCCTACCTCCCGCTTGTCAAGGAAGCCGCGAAAAAGGACTGAGATGAAATACCTTCGCTTGACCATCTTGATGACCCTGACGATGCTCGCTGGATCCGCGTTGGGTGCGCCCGCCAGTGAGATCCAGGCGTTGATCGACCGGGCAGCGCCGGGCGAGACGATCGTTGTTCCCGCGGGCGAGTACGAGGGATCAATCAAGATCAAACGCCCGATCTCGCTTGATGGGAACGGGCTCGTCACGCTCGACGCGGGCGGCGAGGGCAATGTGATCGAGATCACGGCGAGTGATGTCTCGATCCGTGGATTCACCATCCGCGGATCAGGCAAGGCCGTGCGCGAAGAGTCTGCGGGGATCAAGGTCATCAACGGACCGGTCACCATCGAGAACAACCGGATCGAGGATGTCTACTTTGGCATCGATCTCAAGCAGTCGCCCGGTTCGATCATCCGCAACAACACGATCATCGGGAAAGACCTCGAGATCGGGCGCCGCGGCGACGGGATCCGTCTGTGGTGGAGCCACGCGTGCACCATCGAGCAGAACACCGTGCTCGACTCGCGCGACATGGTGTTCTGGTACTCGGAGGAGCTCGATATCCGTCACAACCGCGTGAGCGACAGCCGCTACGGGCTGCACTTCATGTACAGCCACAACACGACCGTCCACGAGAACCACCTCACCGGCAACTCTGTCGGGATCTACCTCATGTACTCCAACTCGATCCGCCTGCTCCGCAACCAGATCGACAACAACCGGGGCTCGAGCGGTTACGGGATCGGGCTCAAGGACTGCGATGACATCGCGGTCGAGTCCAACCTGCTCGCGGCCAACCGGGTCGGGATCTACATCGACAACAGCCCATCCTCGATCGGCTCGACAGGGATGATCCGGTCCAACAAGATCGCCTTCAACGAGGTCGGGCTGCTCGCGACTCCAAACACGCACGACAACACCATCTACGACAACGGGTTCATCGAAAACGAATCCCAGGTCAGCGTGCACGGCGGCGGGCAGCTCTTCCTCAACCGGTTCGCCGGCGAGGAGCGGGGCAACTTCTGGTCCGACTACAACGGTTTCGATCGAGATCGCGACGGGCTCGGCGAGCTCGTCTACGAACCACGCAGCCTGTTCCGCACCATGCTGGCGAGAGAGCCCAACCTCCGCCTGTTCGTGCACAGCCCAGCGCAGCAGGCCATCGAGCTCACCGCCCGCGCGTTCCCCGAGCTCGACCCAGACCCGATGCTCTCCGACCCTAGGCCGCTCGTCACCCCGCCCCGCTTCGAGCTCGCAAGGCTCGATGCGGGCACGGGCGGCCGATGGATGGCCCTCGTTTCTGCGGGGCTCATCCTGCTGAGTATCGTTGTCATGCTCCGTCTGTCCATCGAGCGCACCATCACGCACGCTACAGGAGGGCAATGCCATGATTGAAGCGAGACATGTCAGCAAGAGTTTCAAACGCGTGCACGCTGTTGATGACCTGAGCTTCGACCTCGAGACCGGCGGCTCGCTCGCCCTATGGGGCAGCAACGGCGCCGGCAAGACCACCCTGATCCGCTGCCTGCTCGGGGTCTTCCCCTCAAAGGGCACGATCCGGATCGATGGTATCGATGTGCGGAAGAGCGGCAAACACGCACGGGCACGCATCGGATATGTCCCGCAGGAACTCGCCTTCCACGACGACGCGAGACTCGGGTCCGCCCTGCGCTTCTTCGCGAGTCTCCGCCGTGTCGATCTCGGGCAGGCGATTCGCTCGCTAGAGGCCGTCGGTCTCAGCGGGCACGAATCCAAGCGTGTCCGTGACCTATCCGGCGGCATGAAGCAGCGCCTCGCGCTCGCGATCGCGCTGATCGCCGACCCGCCCATCATCGTCCTCGACGAGCCGACCTCGAACCTCGACTCCGCCGGGCGCGGCGAGGTTGTCGACACGCTGCTCAGGCTCCGTAAACAGGGCAAGACCCTGATTTTCGCGTCCCACCGCCCCGACGAGGTCGTCACGCTCGCCGACCAGGTGCTCGTGATGGAACGCGGGCAGCTCGTGCAGAGGACCACCCCGCAAGAGCTCTGGCCCAGCCGCTCCTCGATCCGCTCGATGCGCCTGTTCATCGACAAGGGCGATGAGCACCACGCCGCCGAGATCCTCCGTGAGGGCGGGTTCGCTGTCAATCATGGCAACAGCGGGCTGACTGTCTCCATCGAGCAGCATCGCAAGGCCGAGCCCATGAACCACCTCACCGAGCGGGGGATCAGCGTTCGGGACTTCGAGCTGCTGCGCGATGTCCACGACGACGACCAGCCCGAGATCCGCGTCCGCACACAACAGATGAGTGAGGTACTGCAATGAGCACCATCAACCTCAACGGCGTATCACACAGCCCGTCCGAACGGTCAGCTGGCACAATGTCGTGCCTTTCGTTCGCGCATTCGATCATGCTCATTGCGCGCCGTGAGTTTCGCGACGCACTCTCGAGCAAGTGGTTCCTGCTCTACACCGTCGCGTTCACGACGCTCGCGATCGGGGTCTCGTTCCTGTCGCTCGCCGGCTCGGGCGAGCACGGATTCGCGGGATTCGGAAAGACTGCCGCGGGGCTGCTCAACCTGATCATGCTCGTGGTGCCTCTGATGGCGTTGACCGCAGGGGCGGGGACCATCGCGGGCGAGCGAGAGCGCGGGACGCTGCTGTACCTGCTGGCTCAGCCGTTGTCGCGGACGGAGCTTCTCTTGGGGAAGTATGTCGGGCTGGCGATCGCGCTGACCTGCTCGCTGTGCATCGGGTTCGGGCTCAGTGCCGGACTCCTTGCCTGGCGAGCGGGCGGGGTGGGTGCCGCATCGTTCCTCATGCTGGTCTTGTTCACCAGCATCCTGGCGCTCTCGATGCTCTCGATCGGGGTGCTGATCTCGGTCCAGTCCCGGCGCGCAGGTGTGGCCACGGGGGTCTCGCTCTTCGTGTGGCTCGGGCTCGTGTTCCTCAGCGACCTTGGTCTCATGGCTGGTACGGTGCTGTTCAAGCTCCGCGTGCAGGAAGTGTTCGCGCTAGCGATCGTGAACCCACTCCAGGCGTTCAAGATGAATGTCATCGTCAACCTCAACGCCACGCTCGATGTGCTCGGGCCCGTGGGCATGTACGCCTCGCAGGAGTACGGCTCATCGCTGCCGTGGCTGCTCACTGGCGTGATTGCGCTGTGGTGTGTGCTGCCCCTGTGCGTCGCGGTCTTGATCTTCCGGAAGCGAGGAGGTATCTGATGGTACGGAAGCGAACGGCGCTGTTGACAATCCCGATCGTGCTCATGAGTGGGTGTGGGGAGACAGACTCCGATGCGCCGCCCGAGATCCGCCTCGGCGACTCTATCTGCATCGAGTGCGGCATGATCGTCAGCGACGAGCGATTCGGCACCGCATCGGTCATCGAAGGCGACCGAGGATCAGAGCCATTGATCTTCGACGACTACAACTGCCAGAAGAACTTCGAGCTCAAGCACCCCGAGATCAGGGTCATCAGGCGGTGGTCCCGCGACTACGAAACGCTCGCGTGGTTCCAGACCGGCGAAGGCTGGCTCGTCAGCTCAAGACAGATCCGAACCCCGATGGCCTCGGATGTCGCGGGCTTCGATTCGATCGATCGAGCCCAAGTGTTCGCTGAATCCGTAAGCGGCGATGTCATCACATACGACGCGTACGACACCTCAAATGAGCCGTGAATAATACAAGCCGCGATTTCGGCCTCCCGCACCCGGACATCTCGTAACGGGTCGGTACCATATATCATCGATATAGCAGCACATCACCGCGATGGCCCGTTCCATCACAGAGTACATGGAAGAAGCCTTAGCGATGAAGCATGCCATAAAAGCCCTCGCGTCGCTCAAGCTGACCGTGCTGCTGCTCGCGCTCGCGATGATCCTGATCTTCGTGGGCACCCTCGCCCAGACCCAGCTCGGTGTGTGGCAGGCGGTCGACACCTACTTCCGATCATGGATCGCATTCATTGACTTTGGACTCATCGCGGGGCGTGACACACGCGGGGCGGGCATCCCGTTCCCCGGCGGGCTCACGATTGCCGGCGCGATGATCGTGAACCTCATCGCCGCTCACATCGTCCGGTTCAAGGCCACTCGCAAACGCATCGGCATCCTCGTGCTGCACGCCGGGCTGATCCTGCTCCTGCTTGGCGAGTTCGTCACGGGCTTCTTCGCCCACGAGGGGCTCATGTCGATCGACGAGGGTCAACGCAGCTCGTTCCTCGAGGACATCCGCGAGGTTGAGATCGCGATCGTCGACCCGAGCCCGGCGGACCATGATCGTGTTGTTTCTGTCCCGATGCGACTGATCATCGACGCGTCGCGATCGGGAGAAGCGATCCGTGATGAACATCTACCGTTCACGATCAGGGTGGACCAGTGGATGCCCAACGCACAACTCTTCCGAATCGATTCACCCCAGCTCGCGACCAGCGGTGTAGGGCTCGAGGCACGAGCACAGCAAGTCCCTCAGGTCTCTGGTGTTGAAGGCGGAAAGACAGATGCTCCGGCAAGCTATGTCACGCTGCTCCATGGCGATGAAGCGATCGGCACATGGCTGCTCTCGTCGATGCTGACCGATCTCCAGCGTGTTGACACGGGCGATCGAACATACGGAATCGCGCTGCGGTACACCCGGACCTACCTGCCGTTCGAGCTGCACCTCATCGACTTCAGCCACGATACATTCACAGGCACATCGATCGCAAAGAGCTTTTCCAGCGATGTCCGGATCATCGACCCCGATCGCGGGACAGACCGCGAGGTGCGGATCTGGATGAATAACCCCCTTCGTTACGCAGGGCGGACCTTTTATCAGGCATCATACAAACCGGACGGCAGCGGCACGGTCCTGCAGGTCGTCCGCAACCCCGGCTGGCTTATGCCGTACCTCTCGTGCGTGCTCGTGACACTCGGCATGACCTGGCACTTCCTGCAATCGATCACTTCATTCCTGTGTCGGCGTATGCGAGAAAACCCTGTTGCCGATCAAGCTGCTTCAATCCGAGCAGGTCGAGCAAGGCTGATCCTTCCGCTGGTCGTCGCTTGCGTTGGGTTCCTCATCGCGTTCAGTGCTCTGCTCCGCCCCGTGCCATCGAGTGATCTGGACACGAGCCGGTTCGCGAGCCTGCCGGTGTCGTCAGGCGGGCGCATCAAGCCCATGGACACCGCCGCACGCTCGATGCTTATGCTCGCTGGCGGGAAGCAGACCGTTGAGTCAGAGCAAGGGGAGATCAGCGCGGTTCGTTTCCTGATCGATCTGATCGCGAACCCCGAGAGCATCACCGACATCCCGCTCGTGCGCGTGGACCATCCCGATGTGCTCGCGTTGCTCGCCAAGGATCCGACGCAGAGCGGACGGATTCCGTTGGGCGACATCGAGCCCCAATGGCAGCAGATCGCCCACCAGGCGGAGCATGCGTTGTCGATCGAACCAAGAGAACGGGACGGGTTCCAGCGAGCGATCATCGAGCTCCATGATCGTGTTAACCGGGTGCTCGAGTTTGCCCAGATGCGCCAGCCCTACTCGATTCCTCCCCTCTCACCCCAAGGGCAGTGGCGCCCGTTCCACGAGGCGTTCTTGGACGAACAGAGCGCCGAGTCCCCGCACCCCAGCGTTGCGTTCCTGACCACGATCATGAACGCTGCGAACCGAGGGGACGCGGAGGGGTTCGCAGCCTCCGTCGATTCGTACTCGGACCTTCTGGAGGAGTCGATGCCCTCGGTGATGCGCGAGATGCGCATTGAGGTGTGGTTCAACCGGGCTTCGCTGTTCACCGGCACGACGGCGGTGTATGTTCTTGCCTTCCTGTGCGTCTGCGGTTCGTTCATGGCCCGGGCCGGCACGAAGTCATCCGAGCTTGCGGAGCGATTGCGCTCGTGCTCGTGGGCCCTGCTTGTCGTCGCGGTGCTCGTGCACACGCTGGCGATCGGGCTGCGGATCTACCTGCAGGACCGCCCGCCCGTGACGAACCTGTACTCGTCCGCGATCTTTGTCGGGTGGGCCGCTGCGCTCGCGGGCATATTCATTGAGCGCCTGTTCCGCATGGGCATCGCGGTGCTGGGGGCCTCGACGATCGGCGCGGCGACGCTGATCATCGCGCACAACCTCGGGAACGATGGCGACACGATGCAGATGATGCAGGCCGTGCTCGACAGCAACTTCTGGCTCGCGACCCATGTCATCGCGATCACGCTCGGGTACTCCGCGACTTTTCTTGCGGGCGCGATCGCGACGATCTACCTGCTGGCCAGGGTGTTCACGAGGGCGGTCACGCCCGAGCGGGAACGCTCGATGATCCGAATGGTCTACGGTGTCGCCTGCTTCGCGCTGCTGTTGAGCTTCGTCGGCACCGTCTTGGGGGGGATCTGGGCTGATCAGTCCTGGGGGCGTTTCTGGGGGTGGGACCCCAAAGAGAACGGCGCGGCGTTGGTGGTGCTCATCAACGCGATCATCCTGCACGCCCGATGGGGCGGGATGATCCGGGCGAAAGGTATTGCGGTGCTCGCTGTCGCGGGCAACATCGTCACGGTATGGAGCTGGTTCGGGACGAACATGCTCGGTGTCGGGCTGCATGCTTACGGGTTCATGGATTCGGCTTCCATGTGGCTGGCGATCTTTGTTGCGACGCAGCTGCTGCTGATGTGCACCGGGTTCATCACGAAGAGACGGGCTGAGTTACCCACACGCGTGGAGGCTTTGCAATAAATCGGATAGGCGGGTATGATAAAAGCAGCCATGACACGCACGCTGACCGAAGAGCACCGAGAGGACCACACAAAGCCGAGCAGGCGCGGCGTGATCTCTGCGTTGGCCCTGCTGTGCGCTGTGGCCTTCGGAATTCTGGGCGGGCTTGGTGCTTTTACATTCGGGTATGGCGAGGGGACAGCGTATCTCAAGAACGATCCCGCCTCCTGCGCGAACTGCCATGTCATGCAGTCGCACTACGACACATGGACCAAGTCCAGCCATCACGGGGTCGCGACCTGCAACGACTGCCACCTCCCGCACGACTTCGGGGGCAAATGGCTGACCAAGGCGGACAACGGGTTCTTCCACTCGCTCGCATTCACCACCGGCGACTTCCACGAGCCCATCCAGATCAAAGAACGGAACAGGCGCGTCACGCAGCACGCCTGCCTGTACTGCCACGGCGACTTCGTAGATCACATGCTCCCCGTTGAGCAGAACGGCGAGATGCAGAACTGCGTCCATTGCCATGGGGATGTTGGCCATGCCGGTCGTGAGTCCGGCCTCGGCCAACGAGATTAGCACGATTATGACTCTCGATACGAGGACACACGCATGCCGAACCAACAACAGACCACGAAGCTGACAAGCCGGCTCCCCAAGACCCGGTCTGGTCGCGCGATCCTCCTCGTTCTGGTCTTCCTCGTCGCAGTCATCGCGACGCTGCTTGTGACTTGGGTCCTCATCACCATGTTCGGGCACAAACAGGACGCGCGCACGCCGTTCGTTCGCGTGACCGAGGTCACAGAGATCAGCACGGACCCGGAGCCGTGGGGGCAGAACTGGCCGCACCAGTTCGATGGCTGGAAGGCCACCGCCGGGGATAAGTTCTACGGCGGCTCCAGCGCGCTGCCTGAGAGCAAGCTCGACACATACCCGTGGCTCAAGCGTCTGTACGCAGGCTACGCCTTCAGTCTCGACTACCGCGAGGCCCGCGGGCACGCGTACATGCTCTACGACCAAGGCGTGACCGAACGCGTAACGAAAAAATCTCAGGCCGGCGCGTGCATCCACTGCCACGCGTCCAACACGGTCATGTACCGACGCATCGGCATGGAGGCGATGGGCCAGGAGGTTACGGACGAAACACTCGCGGCGGACTTCAACATGCCAGCGGTCATCCGCGGTTTCCAAGAAGTCAGCAAGATGCCGTATGACGAGGTCCTCGCGTTGGTCATGCAGTCGCCCGACGGCACGCCCGGCGAGAACGAGTCGGTCGTCCCGCAGGCGCCCATCGGCGGTTTCACCGGCGAGTTCAAGGGGCAGGAAGTCCCGGATGATCATCCCGCACTCGCGGGTGGTGAAGCGCACCCGGTCTCGTGCATCGACTGCCACAACCCCGACACCATGGCCATCCGCGTGACCCGCCCGGGCTTCGTGCTGGGCATGGCAGCACTGGCAGAGAGCGACGAACCCACGCCGCACATCCCCAGCGTCGAGAAGTGGCGACGCGGCGATCGCGCCGAGCCCTACGACCCCAACAAGGACGGCACGCGTCAGGAGATGCGATCGTTCGTGTGCGGGCAGTGTCATGTCGAGTACTACTGCGCCAACAAGGACACGCTCGAGTTCCCATGGGGTAACGGGCTCAAAATGGAACAGCTCGAAGCCCATTGGGAGCAGAAAAAGTTCCCCGATGGCTCTGATTTCTACGACTACAAGCACGGCGAGACTGGTGCGAGCATCTTCAAGGTTCAACACCCGGAGTTCGAACTCTGGAGCCAGGGCATCCACGCGCGCAGCGGCGTGAGCTGCGCCGACTGCCACATGCCCTACCAGCGCGAGGGCGCGATGAAGCTGTCGAGCCACAATGTGCAGAGCCCACTCCATAACATCAACAATGCCTGTCAGCAGTGTCACAACGATGATGAAGTGACGCTGCGCGAGAAAGTCGAGACGATCCAAGGGCGCACGCTCGCCCACATGGACCGGGCCGCAGTGGCGATGACGGACATGCTCGACGCGATCCTTGAGGCCAAGGCAGCCGGCGCGAGCGAAGAACAGCTCAAGCCGATCTATGACCTGCAACGCAAAGCGATGTGGCGACTGGACTACATCAGCAGCGAGAACTCTCGAGGGTTCCACGCGGACCAGGAAGCCGTGCGGATCCTCGGTGAGTCCATCGATTACAGCCGCCAGGCCCAAGCCCTCGCGATCAGGCTGCGAGCACCTGACGCACCGAGCACGGAGAGTATCGAAACCGAGCCGGTCCAGGGTGTGACACCAACGGAGAAGACCCCGAGTGAGAACTGATACCCGATCGCATTGTCCGATACGATTCTCATTACGGCTTACGGAGAAACGATTGGCACATCTCTCATGTGATTTTCACGATCAGTTTGTCTTGATATCCTGTGTCACTGTATACTGATATCAATGCGGCTGTTTATCACCACCCTGCTCATCGCCTCGCTCCTCGTGATGCCGTTGCACGCGTGGGCTTCGCATATGCAGTGTGCCTGTGTCGAGCAGATCGCCTCGGAGACGCCAAGCGACTCGCCCTCGTGCTGCTGCCCACCTGCTGCGGAGCAACTCACCGAGACCGATGAGCACCCCCAGCCCCGCCCGATCCCGTGCGATCAGCAGGACTGCCCCTCGAGCTGCTGCAACATGACTCTTGTCAGCGCCTTCGTGCTCCCCATGGGCACCTCGCTCGTCACGATCGAATCCGAGCACCGGGCACAGGCGCCGATGGAGCACTCGCCGTGCGCCTCCCCGCACCTGCTGCGTCTGAAGCGCCCTCCCAAGTCGGCTTGATCTGTCCGTGTGCGCCCCTGCGCACTCACCCGGCACATCATCGCTGATTCGGAGTCTTCAATGAATCCCCAACCGAACACCGGCGGCTCGCGGGCGTTGCCCCGCCGGTCTCCCTTCAAGATCATCATCCCGATCGCGGTGGTCGCGTGCATGATCGTCATCGTTGCGTGGAGCGCCTGGCCGCTGCTGCGCCCCGCACGCATCATCGAGATCGAGCAGGCCATCATCGCACCCACGAGCGACACCACCGAACCGGAACCATCGACACCCACAACCGAACCCGCCCGGAGCACCCGCATGGTCCAGGCCGCAGGGTGGCTCGAAGCCGAGCCCTACTTCGTCGCCGCCACCGCCCTCGCCGACGGGGTCATCGAAGAGATGCTCGTGCTCGAGGGCGACCGTGTCGAGCTTGGCCAACCCTTGGCACGCATGGTCGACGAGGACGCGTCCCTCCGCCTTGCGCGGGCCCAAGCAGACGAGCAGGCAGCGCAGGCCGCTGCCGCGATCGCGCAGGCCCGGCTCGCAGCAGCCGAGCAGAACTGGCAGGAGCCCTACGAGCTTGAGCGTGCCGTCGCCGGCAATCAGGCCCAGCTCGAAGAACTCCGCGCCCGCCTCGCCCAGCTCCCATCGCTGATCCGAACCGAGCAGGCGCTGCTCGTCAAGGCGCAGGAGGAGCTCAAGAGCATCGAGACCGCGTACACCAACGACGCAGCCTCCGAGATCGAGTTCATCGCCGCACGCGAAGCCGTCAACGCTCAGTCCGCTCGCCTCGACGCAACGCGGGCCCAGGAGGGCATCATCAACGCATCCATCGACCAGACCAGCGCCGATCTCCGCGCTGCGCAGCGGGCGCTGGAACTCCGCATCGACGACCGGGAACGCCTCGACAGCGCCCGGGCGCAGGTCCGCCTCGCAGAGGCCGAGCTCGCTCACCGCAGCGCCGTGCGCGACGAGGCGAACCTGGAACTCGACCGGATGACCATCCGCGCCCCGATCGCGGGCTTCGTGCAGCGCCGCCTCAAGGCACCGGGCGACAAGGTCCTCCGGAGCATGGACGACCCGTACTCCGCGCACATCGCGCACATCTACGACCCGTCCAAGCTGCAGGTCCGTGTCGATGTCCCGCTCGCGGACGCGTCGCAGGTCTTCAAAGGACAGCGATGCGAGATCGTCGTCGAGGTATTGCCCGATCGGGTCTTCGAGGGCGAGGTGCTGATCGTCACGCACGAGGCTGACCTGCAGAAGAACACGCTGCAGATCAAAGTGCGGGTGATCGACCCCGACCTCGTGCTCCGCCCGGAGATGCTCACGCGCGTCAAGTTCCTCCCGGAGCAAGCAACGGCCAAGTCACAGGCGAGCACGATTCAATCGGTCCGGGTGCCGAGCACCGTCCTCGACACCAGCACCGGCAACGAGCGGGTGTGGATCGTCACCAAGCGTGCGAACGGACGCGGCGTGCTCCAACCGATCACCGTCGAGCGCGTCGAAGAACACAACGGGTGGGTCACACTGAGCGGCGATGTCCAACCCGGCGCGATCATGGCCGCGGATCCGAGGGCGTGCACGCCCGGCGAGCGGGTGCGCTTCGTCGCAAAGAATGGAGGCGCGTCATGAGTCTCATCGTGTGCCAACGCCTGACCCGCGAGTACCGCAAGGGCGAGAACATCATCCGCCCGCTCGACGAGCTCACCCTCGAAGTGCCACGGGGCGACTTCCTCGCGCTCATGGGCCCGAGCGGGAGCGGGAAGACCACACTCCTCAATCTCATCGCCGGCATCGACTCACCAACCGCCGGCTCGCTCATCATCGACGGGACCGACATCGGCACCCTGTCCCGCAACCGCCTGGCCGCGTGGCGATCCGCGCATGTCGGGTATGTGTTCCAGCTCTACAACCTCGTCCCCGTGCTCACCGCCTTCGAGAATGTCGAGCTCCCATTGCTGCTGCACGGTCTGAGCCGGAAAGAGCGCCACGAGCGTGTCATGACGGCGCTGGAGCGCGTGGGGATCGCGGACCGCAGCGATCACTTCCCACGCCAGATGTCCGGCGGGCAGGAGCAACGCGTCGCCATCGCGCGTGCCATCGTCACCGACCCCGAGATCCTCGTCGCGGATGAACCGACGGGCGATCTCGACAAATCGTCCGCTCACGCGGTGATGCAGCTCCTGCAGTCGCTCAACCGCGAGCTCGACAAGACGATCATCATGGTCACGCACGACCCGAGAACCACCGACTACGCGAAGCGGACGCTGCACCTCGACAAGGGGCAGCTCGTCGAGCAGGGCGCAGCAGAGGAGGCGTTGGCATGACCATCATCCAGTGCATCCCCTATGTCCTCCGGCAGATCACCCGCAACCGTGTCCGTTCGCTCCTGACGATCATGGGCATCGCGATCGCGATGTTCCTCTTCACTTCGGTGCAAGCCATGAACCAGGGCGTGACCGTCGCCACGAGCGAGACCGCCAACGACACAACGCTGGTCGTCTACCGCGAAGACCGGTTCTGCCCCGCGACGAGCCAGCTCCCGCAGGACTACCAGAGCCGCATCGAACGCATCGAAGGCGTGCGCACCGTCACCCCGATGAAGATCGTGGTCACCAACTGCCGCACAAGCCTCGATGTGGTCACCTTCCGAGGCGTGCCCAAGCAGGAGTTCATCGAAGGACCCGGAGCAAAGTTCGAGATCGTCTCCGGGTCGCTCGACGACTGGCTCTCCCGCACCGATGCAGCAATCCTCGGCGAGACCCTCGCGCAGCGCCGCGGGCTCAAGCCCGGCATGCGCTTCGATGCCGCGGGCATCACCGCGTATGTCGCTGCCGTGGTCCGCTCGCCCGACGCGCAGGACCAGAATGTCGCGTACACCGCCCTGGAGTTCGTCCAGCTCGCGGGGCGCGACCAGCTCGGCATCGTCACCCAGTTCAATGTCAAAGTCGAAGACGCGTCGCAGCTCGATCGCGTCGCCGACGACATCGACGAGCTGTTCCGCACCGCCCAGGAGCCGACCGCCACCTTCAGCGAGAAGGCGTTCATCGGGCGCGTAGCCGACGACATCATCGAGCTCGTCGGGTTCGCCCGCTGGCTGGGCATCGGGTGCCTCGCGGCCGTGCTCGCGCTGGTCGCCAACTCCATCGTGCTGGGCGTGCAGAGCCGCGTCTCGGAGCACGCGGTCCTGCAGACGCTCGGGTTCTCCGCCCGTCTTGTCGCGCTGCTCATCATCGCCGAGGGCGTGCTCCTGTCCCTGATCGGCGGCGCACTGGGCGCATTGGGTGCCCTGATCGTCGCACGCGTGGGCAGCTTCGCCCTCTCCGTAGAAGGCACAAGCATCCCCATCACCGCCGGGCCCACGCTGCTGATCTCGGGCATCGCGATCTGTGGGATCATCGGGACGCTTGCGGGATTGCTGCCCGCGTGGCAGGCCTCACGCAAGGAGATCGCCGCGTGCTTCCGCGCCGCCTGAGAACACCATGAGACAGCTCCCATTCCAGTACGCCCTCCGCAACCTCGGCCGCTCGCGCGTGCGCCTGATCGCATCGCTGCTGGGCTCGACGCTGGTCGTTCTGCTCATCCTCGCCTCGGGCGGGTTCGTGCGCGGGATGCAGCGCACGCTGACGCAGGACCAATCGCTGAGCGAGAACATCATGATCCTCGGCACCGGCAGCGAGGAGGGTGTCGAGCGTTCGCAGATCGACGCGTCCGTCGCCGGGATCGCCGGCGCAAGCATCGCAGGGATCAAGCAGCGCGCCGGCGTGCTCTTCGTCTCGCCAGAGATCCACGCAGCGCTGCCCGTTCAGGAATCAGGCGACTCCGATGACGATCACCCCGCCGTCATGCGAGGCGTGCGCGATGTCGCCCTGCTCGTCCACCCCGAAGTCGAGATCATCGATGGACGCTTCCCGCGTCAGGGGCACGAGGAACTCATGGTGGGCGCACTGGCCGCGACCCGGCTCGGGCTGCCCGAAGACCGGCTGCGCGTGGGGCAGACGCTGCACTTCGACGATCGCGACTGGACGATCGTGGGGCGCTTCAATGCGCCCAACTCCGTCATGAACGCGGAGGTCTGGATCCCGCTCACAGACCTGCAGATCGCGACCAATCGAGAGTCATCGCTCTCGTGCGTCGTCGTCACGCTCGAGGACGGCACCTTCGCCAACGCGGACCTGTTCGCCAAAAGCCGATTGGATCTCGAGATCACCGCCATCCGCGAGCGCGAGTACTACGCATCCATCGCCGCCTTCTACGCCCCGATCCGAGTGATGATCCTCGTGACCGCGACGCTGATCGCAACGGGCGGGATCCTGGGCGGGCTCAACACGATGTACGCCGCCTTCGCCGCGCGTGTCCGCGAGGTGGGCATGCTCCAGGCGCTGGGATACACCCGGGCCGCGATCGTGCTGAGTCTCACGGAGGAGTCCGTGTTCGCTGCCGCGTGCGGGGCGCTCATCGGGACGGTGCTCGGGCTGGCGCTGCTCGACGGGCTGGCCGTGCGTTTCTCGATGGGCGCGTTCGCTCTGTCGATCGACCCGCCGGTGCTGCTCACGGGTCTGCTGGGCGGGCTGATCGTCGGGTGCATCGGCGCGATCCCGCCCGCGATCCGATGCCTCCGCCTCCCAATCACCGAAGCACTCAAATCACACTGACCGACCGTATCATCAACACAAGGAGTTTCACATGCTGAAAACAATCACCATCGCGATGACCACTTCCACGCTCCTCATGCTGAGCGGGTGCAGCGAATCATCCAGCTCGCCCCAGGCGCAGGCTCCCTCAACCGAAAGCACAACTGAAACCACGCCGTACGCTTGGGTGCTGACCAGCGCCCCCGCGGGCGATGTGTCCATCACCGAGGCCAAGGCCAACGCGAAGGAAGGCGACCAGATCGTCATCCGCGGACGCATCGGTGGGCGTCACGAGCCGATCAGCGCCGATAGCCCCGTCTTCACCATCGTCGACCTCGGGCTTGAGTACTGCGGTCAGACCACCGACGACAGGTGCGGCACCCCATGGGACTACTGCTGCGAGACCCCGAGCACGATCGCCTCGAACTCCGCGACGGTGCAAGTCCAAGGCGACGAGATCGACCTCACCGGTGCCGGGCTCAAGCCGCTCGACGAGGTGGTCCTGATCGGAACCGTCGGCCCACGCCCCGACGAGCAGGTGCTCATCATTCAGGCAACCGGCATCTATCCCGTTGGTGGCTGAGCGGCTTTCCTCAGCTCACAAAGCAGACGCGCTCGCGTGCTGGTATCAACCCGATTCCAGAGTTGAAGCAGCAACCGGATCGACTCATCTGCGCCGCATTCTGCGCTCTCGTTTCCCGAAATCATCGATTCCAAGCCGCTACCCGCTTCTGTTCGAGTCTGTCCAGGCCCATTGAATGAACCCTGACTGGATGTCAGGGTTTTTTCGTGGGCAATGGGTGTGTGCCTCCCCCGCACCGAGCGGGGGGGAGTCTGCGCAGCAGACGGAGGGGATCCTTCCCGTCGCCAGATCGGGACCTTGAGTTCTCACGCCAAAACTTGAGTAGGCGAGTTTCCGAACCTGTGAGTTCGTGTTCTGGAGGGCTCAGGGGCATCCGCTTGCAAACGCGTTGAGGAACGCTGAGACATCAAAGAAATCGAAAGCGCCGTCGCCATTGATATCTGCCTCGGGGGCATTCGCGTTGAATGCGCTCAGAAACGCAGACACATCGAAGAAATCGAGCAACCCATCATTGTTGAGGTCAGCGATGCAATCGGGTGCCTGTGTTGATCGCAGCAAGATCGCTTCGGTTCTCCCCAGAGTCATGTTGTACGCGGATCCGACGATGGAGATCGACCCGTCCGGTGCGACTTCGATATCACGCATATTGAATCCGGTGTACTCACCCGGGACGACATCCGCAAGACTCGTGAACGATCGCGCGGAGCTTCCCCAGATCCCTATCCGACTCGTCGGCTCATCGGGGAAGACAGCGCTCCCGATCTGAAGACCCTTATCGCACGCGATCAGCGTGGAAGACACTGCGCCCTCAGGGGTGATATCGATGATTGAGTCGGGCGTGCCTTCCCACATCACGGCGCGTGGGGTGCTCCATTGGTTGGCCACGCCGATCTGCTGCCCATCACTCGCATCGACGATGCTGCTGTTCGATGCCCAACTCGGGTGCATGTCAACGAAGCTCGACGAGCTCCCGTGCCACATCGCCGCGTGCACAACCGCGAAAGGAAGCGATGCGGTCCCGAACTGGTACTCACCATCAACAGCGAGGGCGCTGCTGTTCCGGTATCCCGTCGGGTGAAGAGACAACGCGGAGTAGTGATCCGGCGATCTCCAGATGACCGCACGCGTGTAGTAGTTCCCGGATGCGTCGTCCGTCGTCCCGGATCCAACGACCGATACCCCGTCTGTCGCGGACATCGAGGTGTACTCGAAACCGGAGTAGCTCGTGTCATGGAACGTCCCGTCGAGGTTCCACCAAGCGCCGCGTTGGAAGTAACAGGTCACCCAGTGCCCGCTGACATAGCACTGCAAGGGTTCCCACCACCACCCGACAAGCTTGTCACCCGCGAAGTCGAGGATGTTCCCGCCCTGCGAACCGCTCTGGGTGAGATTCACGACGCTCGCAGCGCTGCCTGTCCACCTGACGGGGTGATCGATGTTGTTGTAATCCGGTGTGTCGTATACCGCGTTGCCAACTTGCACGCCGTTGTCGATCCCGTTGGCATACGAAGCCGACGCGAACGAAGGGTGCAGGCTCGTCCACTCCCATCGCTGCGACACATCGGGCGGGATCCGGACGGTTACTTGTGCGGGTGAGCTCGTCGCGCTCCCGCAGGCATTGCTCACCTGAAGCGTGTAGCTCCCCTCGGCGCTGGCGGGGAAGTCCTCGATCCGCAGATCAGGGGTACTCGCGCCGATGATCGTGCTCCCATCGGGCTGGGCGCCATCGATCAACGCAAGCCCGTCGTGCATCCACTGATAACTCAAGACCCCTGCGCCCGAGGTCTGCGTGTGTAAGGACAACACCGCGTATTCCCAGACAGCCCGATCGCTCGGTTGCTCGAAGATGATCGGGCAGGGCGTCGCGTAGATCGACTCGACACCCGCAGTCCCACCGTCCTGATTGGCGCCCCCAATGACATACAAGCGATCGTCCGACCCGAGGATCGTGGTAAAGGTGCTCCGCGCCTCGCTCATGCTCGGGCCTGCGGACCAGCTATCGAGCACCGGGTCATACACCTGCACAGTGCGCACAGTGGATAACGACCCGCCTGCCCCCTCGATCCCACCGAGGACATAGATGCGCCCGTCCGCCCCGATCGACGCGCACTGGTTCGAGACACCAACGGGCATATCTGCATTCGCATTCGAAGACCATGTATCGCTCGCGATGTCGTACTGGAGTACCCGAGTCGATCGGACAGATGGATCGGACCCGATCCCGCCGAAGACCAGGATATGCCCGAGCCCGTCGACGCAGGCCGCAGCATCACGCAGCGCGATGGGCATCGGGGCGATCGGTTCCCATGCATCGATCGAGCCGATGTATCGTTCGCAGTAGTTTGAGCTCGGCGCACCATCGCCCCCGAGTGAGTAGAGGCGTCCCTGCTCATCGGTGCAGTACGCGAACCCGCTGATGGGCGCGTTGACGCCGCGCTCTGCGAGATCGTGCCAGGGTCCTTCGTCCGGGTGCCACTCGAACGGGCCGGGTGTGTTCTCCGCGTCGTTGATATCGTACCCGCCGAAGATCACGATCCGGCCGAGATCATCGATCCCGCCACCGAACCCGACGAGCCCGCCATACCCATCAAAGCTGTTTTCTTCCTGCCATGCGTTCCCGCCGATGGGCATGGAGTAGACCGTTCCGTCCTCCATGCTCGGCGCATTGACCCAAGGCGGCCCGCCGAGCACATACAGGCGTCCCTGATACTCAACCCCGACAGCGTGGGTCTTTGCTTCGCCGGATGTCGGGAGTGAAGTTTCCGATTGCCAGACACCGTCCTGCGCACTCGCGATCGGCGAGATCAGCGTCAGTGTGAGCGTGGTGATCGTGATGAGATTCATCGTGTTCACTCATTCGATTTCAAGTGTTATGGACAACCCGCGGAAAACGCGTTCAAGAACGCGCTCACATCGAAGAAGTCGAACAGCCCATCGTTTGTGAGATCCGCGCTTGGGTCTTGTGCGTTGTACGCATTGAGGAAGGCGCTGACATCGAAAAAGTCGAGCGTCCCATCGCCCGTAAAGTCCGCGACGCACGCGTTGCCCTCGACGCTGATGATCGCTATCGCTTCGCTCGCGCACACGACCCAGACCTCGTACCCATCGGGGGTGACGCGCGTCTCCAGATCCTTGATCTGGTTATGCGGCAACGGGCTCGAACCCTCGCTCCAATGCCGCCAGACACCGTCCTTGAGTTGCGACACGCCCCCGGGGTACGGGAAGACCTGATCAAACATCGAGATCCACACTGACCCATCGGGCGCGACTTCCACATTGTGAATGTCGTCGCTCGGGATCGCGGTGTTCGTGGTGTCGTACCGGTCATAGAGCCCGGTTGCGGTGTCGTAGTGGTACAACCCCATCCCCGAACCGATCCAGAGTGTCCCGTCGGGCGCGACATCGAACGCCCAGAAGTGATACCCCGTCGAGTCGCGATCGAGCCCGATCGCTTCCCGCGGGACTTCCTCCCAGGTCACGCCGTTCGTCTTCACCGCGCCGAACTGGGCCGCGATCCAGATCGAATCCGGATCGATCGGATCGGGCACTACCGCGCAGATATCACCCACGGGCAATCCGTCGGCGTACCCGAACTGCTGCCAGGTCCCGCTGCTTTGTTCCATGAACGCGACCGCACGCCCCGTCGTCGCCCACCCCTGCCCGTTCTGCGTCAAAGCGATGTGCTCAAAGTCATACCCCGCGCTGATCAGCGGCGAGAACCCAACACCGTCGTACTCGTGCAGCCCGTTGTTCGTCGGCGCAAAGAGCAGGTTGTTGTTCTCACGGAACGCGACGGCGCTCGTGTTGTCCGTCGGGTACGGCCAGGGCAACCCGAGCCCATAGGTCATGATGTTCGCGTTCGTCCAGGTCCGATCGGGGTGCATAATGTCGAACCCGCCCACACCGGGTGCTGCATTCGCCGTCATCGCGACATCGCCGTTGGGCGCGAGCGCGACATCGTCGCAGAAGAAATCGAGCATCCCGGTATTGGTCAGGCGGTAGCGTTGCCACTGCCCGCTCTCATACTTGGACGCTCCGCCAATTCCGCCTGCCCAGATGGCACCCCTCGAGTCCTCAACGAGCGTGTAGGTGTGGGTCCCTGAGCCCCAGTTACCTAGGTGCGTCCATGTACCTGAGTCCCAGAGAAACACATCGGCGTAAAAGGTTCCAAGCACCACGCGATTACCCGAGAGTGGCTCGAAGATCGCGACTTCAGAACTCAACCCCGCCGGGTACCCGCCGACGATCGTGTAGGTCCCGTCGGGGTGACGGAACGCAATACCCTCATCCGTTGTCAGCAGCATGTCCCCATTTGGGAGCACTGCGTTCTTCCCGCCCATCCCCGTGGGAAGCGGGTCCGACGGAGGCGGAGTCGGACTGCCGTACCAGGTAAAGAGCCCCTGCTTGTATGTCGTCATGCCCATAGTGCTTGAGCCGAACCAGACGGTATACCCGCCCGAAGCGTCCCCCTGCACCGCGAGATAGTCCACATCATCCCACCCCGACCACCAGGGCAGCCCATTGGTGGTGTCCCACGAGTTCCATGTGTCCGTCTGAGGGTCGTACTGCGAGAGCCCGCCGTCGGGTCCGCCGCCCCATGTGTCGCACCCCATCCAGATTGTCCCGTCGGGCGCGATCGCCAGCGCGTTAACCGAGTTCCCCGCGATGCCCGAGTTGCCTGTGGTGTACTTGGTTACACACCAATCCTGCTGGGACGGATCGAACCTGAGCAATCCACGATCGCTCCCGATCCACATGATCCCGTCGTCTGTCTTGATGACATCGTTGAAACGAGGCGCGCCGAGCTCCTGCCCGATCTCCGGGCAATCAACGTTGTTGAGACCGCGCCAGTTCACACCATCGAAATGAGAAATGCCGCCCTCTTCCCAGAACGGGATGTACCCCGCGATCCAAGGCGAATCATCATCGTCGATGAAGATCACCTGCGTGTAATCGCCCTGGATGCCCGTGTTGCTCGGTCGGAGTAGCTCCCACGAGACATCGCCAGGCTCGGCGTACAACACAGAGGAAACGAGGATCATTGAGCATGCGACTCCAGTTGTGTGCGCGTTCATGATGTATCCTTTTCGCTTGATGCGATAGGCGTTGTTCTTTAGTGGTGCAACACGTGTGCGAACCATCTATCACTTGTCGAGCGATATGTGCTCAGGGGCAACCCGCGTTGTACGCGCCCAGGAACGCGGACACGTCGAAGAAGTTGTACTGCCCGTCTCCCGTGAAGTCCGCAGCCGGTTGATTCGCGTTGTACGCGGTGAGGAACGCTGACACATCGAAGAAATCAAGCACGCCATCACCAGTCATATCCGCGGCACATTCGTTGCTTGTGGAAGCGATGCAGAGAGAAAACTCCGAAGTGTTGCCCATCGCGTCTTCGGTGGCGGTCGCGGTGACGACCCATGCGTCGGGCGTTGCCGTGCCGAGGGTCGCGTCGAACGCTGCCTCACCATTCGCGTCCGTGGTCACGCTCGTACGGCCAAGGAAAACCCGGCCCTCGCCGTAGCCGCTCAGGTCGCACTCGGGTGAGGCGAAGAACTCAAGCGTGTAGTCGCGGCCAGGTAGCGTCGAGAGCGTGCCGACCACGCGTGTGGAGGTTGCGTCTGATTCCGCAGTATCGAGGACCGGGAAGTTCTGGAGCCCGTTCGCCCAGCCGTCGATATCACCCGCGTCGTTCGCGTTTGGGCCGGGCACACCCGTGTTGGTCAGCAGATCGATTCCCAGCCCCTGGTTCGAGAAGATCGAGTTGCCCTGGATCCGTGCGCCCGTCACAAGCGGCGAAACGCGGATGCCCGCCAGCTCTGTGAACGCGATGGTGTTGGCGTCTTCGGGGTTCTCGCCCCCGATGATGGTGTTGACCGGCACATACCGGGCGGTCGCCGGCGAGACGGTGATACCCGCACGGGTGGTGATCGGGTTCTCGCCAGTGGCGTCTGTTCCGATGAGGTTGCCCACGATCGTCGTGTTCAGGTTGTCCTCATTGACCGCGTTCACATGGATTGCCGTACCAAAGATCTGCCCCGCAGCGTGGTTCACGCCGACGACGCGCACGCCGGCGATCAGGTTGTCCTTGATGGTCGTATTGATCGCATCCCGCACATCGATGCCCGCGATGCCACGCTGCACGACCCGGCTCATGCCATCGGCGGTCACACCGATGTAGTTGTTTTCGACGATAGTGTCCTCGGCATAGTCGACTTTGACCCCGGCTCCAGTGGGGAACCCCTCGGTGCCATACTGGCCAAAGCCGTTGATGATGTTCCGCTCTGCGAGTGTCGGGCCACCCACACGGTTCCGCTTGGGATAGGCCGAGTAACGACTGCCGACAACACTGACCTGATTGAGGCGGTTCCCGATGACGACATTGTCGTCCGCCCATGAGGTGATGCTGACGCTGTTCATATCGTTGCCCTCGCCGGGCTCGGTGCCGCCGATGAAGTTGAACGATGCCGGGGGCATTTGCCAGCCCGCGTCGATCTCGACGCCCTTGGTGAAGCAGCCGATCACGCGGTTGTGATCGCCCATAATCCGAACCGACGCGCCCCGCTGGTGCACCTCACCCATCCCCTTGATCGTGCAGTGGTCCGCATCGATGTAGATCGCGGCAATCCCCCAGCCATTGGGTTCCAGCCCGTAGACGCCGACCTCCATGCCGTCCGGGTTTGTGTCACCCATGTTCGTGGCCTGCGACGAGAAATCGATCGTGGTCCCGTCGTCGGTCAGATGCCAGAGCCCGTCCTCAAGGCGGAGGAGCGCTACGCCGTCGACCAGCCAGAACTCGGTCTCGGGTATCGCGAACTCGATGGTCTGAGGCCCGGGCGTCGCGTTCGCCGCAGCGACGGCCTCGCGCATCGAGACTTTCCCGTCCGGGCCCGGCAGGGCGTTACCTACCGCGTCGGATGTGTCGTTGAGTGTTGTGACGGTGTAGGTCTGCGCCTGGCAGAGCCCGGCGAGCGTTGCGAGCAGGATCGGGGTTGTGTAGCGGTGCATGTGTGGTCTCCGTGGTCGTGGTCTGCTTTGTCTTATGCAACTCTTGTGCCGATCTCCCGGAAGCCGCTCACACGCCCTGAAGAACGAAATGCGACGGAGTATCGGCCAGTGCTACCCGCCCCGCGAACTCCGCCTGGCTAGCTCTGGCCATCGCCGCTTGTGATTGCGATTACACCCGCAGCGAGCTGCGTGAGCGGAAGGCCGGATGATCTCTCCGGATCAGGGGCACCCGTCGCCGAACGCGCTGAGGAAGGCGCTGACATCGAAGAAGTCGAAGCCGCCGCTGTTGTCGAAGTCCGGGAGCGTGTTCACGAAGATCGAGGTGTCGAAGAAGTCGAGCACGCCGTCGTTGTTCATATCCGCAGGGCAAGATCCGCAATCGACTTGACGCTGCGCGATTCCGGCGCTGAGGCCGTTGGATTGTCCGACTGCCCAGACCTCGCCATCGATCGTCGTCATGGCGCGGAACCATGTGCCGTAGTCCGTGAGCTCTTGCTCGGGGATGACCGACCATCCGCTCCCGTCCCAGCGGAGGATCAACGCGTGCGGGTAGCCGTCCGCGTCCGCCTGCGTTCCTGCGGCGTACACCTCGGTGGGCGACTTCGCGGTAATCCCGCGCAGCTCAGCGCTATGCTCGAAGGTCGGTACGGGGATATTGCTCCAATCGCTGCCATCCCAGTGCAGGATGAGCGGAATCGTCAGCTGGCGAGCAAGGTCGTAGTCGAACCCCGCGGCCCACGCGTCATCAGTGCTGATCACATCGATCGACTCGATGCTCGAGAACTGCTCGGAATCCACGATGTCCGTGAGGTCGTACTGGGACCAATCTGAACCATCCCAGCGGACCATCATCGCTGCCGGTCCGAAGCCGGTGCCGACCTCCTGCGCGATACCACCCGCCCAGGCGTCGTCCTCGCTCGCGCCCTCGATGGTGCGGATGTAGTTGTAACTCCGCCCACCCGTTTCCGCGAGCGGCGGCACGAAGACAACCTCCCACTCATTACCATTGAGCCGCGCGGCCATCGGGTATGTCGCGGCCGCGGGTGGCGGGAGCTCGGAGTACTTGTACCCGCACGCCCAGACATCACTGCCCGCCTTGCCGATCGCATAGAAGCCGCTCCCGCCCGTGTACTCGGGCGAGTTCATCAGCTCCCAGTCGGAACCATCCCATCGCATGGACTGCGCGAGAGACGAGCCCGCCGGCGGGTTGTACACACCAACCGCAATGGCATCATCCTCAGCCCTGGTTAGGACTTCGAAAAGGTTCTGCGACTCGCGGAGTACGCTGGGCTGGGGAACATCCACCTCGCTCCAACTGCTGCCGTCCCAGCGGGCCGCATAGTTCAGCGTTCTCGTGTCGGTCTGCGTGAAGATGAAGCGACGACCCACGGTCCAGATGTTGTCCAGCGCGGTCCCATCGATGCCGTAGAGCAGGATGCTCCCCTCGGGGTTCGGGGTCGTCTCCAGATCCCATGGGCAGTCCTGCGCGGCGCAGAGCCCGGCGGTGAGTGTCAGTGCTGTGGTGAGTGCGAGTTTCATGGCGAACATCCTTCAATGAGTGGTGTGTGCTCGGATCATTGCAAGCTGTGTGCCAGAGTGCAGTTGCAGGTACAACGACCTTGAACTCGTCCACGCTCGTGCAGTCCTGGCCAGGACGGGCCACCGGGAGCGAGATTGGCCAGCATTGACCATCGCGAGTGCATCAGATTAGGGGCACCCCATGTTGTACTCATTGAGGAACGCGCTCACATCGAAGAAGTCGAACTGCCCATCGTTTGTGAGATCCGCGATTGGGTCTTGTGCGTTGTACGCATTGAGGAAGGCGCTGATATCGAAGAAGTCGAGCACCCCATCGTTCGTCATATCCGCAGCACAGGTCCCCGCGACTTCACCGAAGACATAGACCGCGCCCTCAAAGTCGCTCGTCCCAAATCCGGTTGCGCCGATCGCGAGCACTCCGTTCTCGATCGCTGCAGAAGACCCGAACATGTGGAACGCTTCGCCGTCGCTCGCGAGGAGCTTTGTGATCTCACTCCCGCTATTCGCGTCGTAGAGATAGGCGGACCCGCCGGAGAACGCGGTATCGTCGTCTTCGTTGGCACCGATGACAAGTGTCCCATCGTGGTCGAGCGCAACGGATGAACCGAAGTGGTCTCGGTCCTGTCGATCGTCTGGGAAGAGGAACTCGAGCTGATCCCCGGAGTGCGCATCGAAGACGTACGCTGCGCCCGAGAAATCGAAGAAGACACTCCGATGCGGTGCGCCAACCGCGACGAGCCCGTTGTTGATATCAATCGTGTCCGCGAACTGCCCGCCCTGGTCCCCGTTGTAGTTCTCGATGTCTGCCTGAAGAACGCGGGTGATATCGCCGGTGCTTGCGTCAAAGAGGTGGACCTTCGCAAAGGTGAACCCCTCGCCGAGCACGAAGAACGTGCGGGACCCGACCGCGACGATCCCGTCATCGATCGCGATCGAGACCCCGAACGTCTGGAAGTTGTTCCCCGCATCGGGGAGCAGCTTCTCCAACTGAGCGCCGCTTGTCGCATCGAACAGGTACGCAGCGCCCGACCCCTCTCCGAGATCGTCTGCCCTCCACGCGCCCACCGCGATGACGGCGTCGTCGATCGCGATCGAGTTGCCGAACTCATCGCCCGATTCCGGGTCGTTGGGGACGAGCTTTCCCACCTGAGCGCCTGTCGTTGCATCAAAGCGATACGCCGACCCCGACGCGATCCCGTTGTGCACATCCCCGGGTGCGCCCACGACAACGACGTTGCCCTGGATCGCGATCGAGAACCCGAACCGATCACCCGCGTCCCCATCGTTGGGGAGGAGCTTGGCGATCTGCGCCCCTGTGGACGCGTTGATCAGGTACGCCGAGCCCGAGTCGTTCCCGTTGTCATCGTCGTTTGGAGCGCCCACGGCGATGATCCCGTTGCTTATATCCACCGCGAACCCGAACTCGTCGTCCACGTTCCCGTCGGACGCCATGACCCGGTATCCCTCATTGACGACCTGTCCCGACGCGGATGTGATGAGCAACCCGAGCCCGATGAACCCTGTTGCGAATCGGTTGAATGTGTTGTGTGTGTGTGCCATGGTCCTCTCCATTCTGAGATGTATGTGTCGTGTGTTCAGTGCGGATGAATCGTTATGGACAGCCGGCGTTGTACGCGCTGAGGAACGCGGAGACGTCGAAAAAGTCGAACGTGCCATCGCCCGTGAGATCCGCGCTCGGGTCCATCGCGTTGTACGCGTTGAGGAAGGCGCTGACATCAAAGAAGTCGAGCACCCCGTCGTGGTTCATGTCCGCGGCGCAGATGCCTGTGTCGGGGACGAGCACAACGATCGCGTAGGTGTCCGCCGCGGCGTCGTAGGCGCTGGTGTACACCCGACGATCATTCCCGATGTATCCGATGCTCGTGTCCCAGTTCTGATCTTCTGTCTCGAGCAGCACATCGAATGACCCGAACCAGGCGTCCTCCGCTGCGAAGTAGACCCCGCCCCATGCGGAGATGTCGCCCGCGTTGTTGTTGTCGTAGACGAACCCGACAAAGCGCGTCCCGATCTGGTTGGGGTACAGGGGAGTCCATGCGCCGTCGTAGGCGTATGTGACCCATTGATTGTTCGTCGATGTCGCGATGTGCGCCGCCGCGACGACCTGCTCGGAGTCATTGATCGCGTACCCGAGGACATGGGTGAAACCGACAGAACCCACGGGGTCGGGGATCCCGATGTGCGTCGCGGTGTTCGTGTTGAGATCGAAGGTGTAGTTGCCCCCGACCGCGACATTGTTGTTGTTCAGGTCCTCGGGCGATGCAGCGAACCCGAGCTCGCCCAGGTTCACGGGTGGCTGATCGATCGAGAACATCGTCGCGGGTCCGCCTTGGAACCCCTGGTACCGCGACCACCCGAGCACGACACCCGCGTCGTTGATCGCGGTGGCCATCCCGCCGTTGATCGGGCGTACACCAACCGGGCTGGGAAGCGAGGCGAACTGCTCAGGGATGTGAACGGTGTAGCTGCCCGCGCCATCGGGGACCCAGATCGCGGGGACGCCGCCGTCGAAGACGAACCCGCTCGCGTGGACCGCCCCGACGATGACGCCGTTGTTGTTCACATCCATCGCAACGCTCGATATCGCGTCCTGAGGCAAGGGCAACAGGGTCAACCCGTTGCCCTGCGACGCGACGAATGCACGGGGAATGCCGTTGATGATCTGATCGCCGACGATCTGTCCTGCGTCGCTTGCGCCACGGATGTTGGTGCTCACGGCATAGGTCGCGACGACATCGACGGCGTATGTTGGGACCTCCGCATGCGCTGCCGCGCCGCACGCGAGGATGATTGAAAGGGCGCTGGTGTTGATCATCTTGGTGTTCATGGTGTTCCCCCTGTGGGTATTGGTGTTTTCTGTTGCGCGTCATCGAACGATGGTGCGTCGTTGTGTATGCAAGCGGTGTGCCACACAATATTCTGGACATATTCATCCCGAATGACAAGTAAAAACCGCTCGAACGAAGAGCGGTTTTGAATATGGCGAGATGTGGCCATCAGGGTTGGCGAATGGTGGCCAGATCGCCCCCGATCAGGGGCACCCGGCGCTGTACGCACCGAGGAAGGTGGACACATCGAAGAAGTTGAACATCAAGTCGTTATTGAGATCCGCGCTCGGGTCCATCGCGTTGAAAGCGGTAAGGAACGCAGAAACATCGAAGAAGTTGAGCACCCCGTCGTTGGTGAAGTCCGCGATGCACACCGACACGATGATGTCGTCGTCCGCGATGATCCCGTCGCCGTTGAGATCACGCAGATCGAACTCACGCCCAAAGTCAACGATCGCGACTTCTCCGTTCACAACCCCGTCCGCGTCACACCCGGTCCCGTCGAGCGTATCGATCGTGTCGAGGATGATCTGCGAATCGAGTGTGTTGCTCAGGTCGTCGCTGTTGAGATCGCCTTCGGTTTCGGAGAACCCCGTGTCCGTCCACACGAACAACGCCGCGGGGTCCTTGACGGTTGATGCGGTCCCAATGAGCGCGGACACGCCCCAATCACGCGGGCGGAAGTAATCGTCGAGCTGACGCCCTTCCCACGGCTCGGTTAGGTGGTACAGATCACCCGTCGCGTACTCCGCGCCGTAGATGAGATCGTCGAGCGCCTCCGCGATGGATGTTTGATTCGACACATCGAGATCGATCGATTGCTCTGATTGCCCCGCGAGTTCCGCAGATCCCTCATTGGTCACGGGGAAGATAAGGGTGATCGCGGTGGTGTCGGAGACCAGATCATGTTTGAACTGGAGCTCGACGACGGGATCGAAACGCCCGAAATCGGACCCGCCGAATAGCCCGCTCTCGGGTTGGAACGCGTTGAATCGTTCGAAGAACCGCCCCGAAACGATCCAGGTCTCGCCCGCGTCGAAGATGGAATCCATGTCGCCGTTCTGCGTCACAATCGTCGGCGTAAAGCACCCGCACAGCGCGAGGGTGAACTCCGACCCGGTGCGTTCGAACTGGGGTGCACTGGAGAAGTTCGAGTCGATGTCATCCTTCGAGACCCGGACCATGCGATCCGCGATCGAGCTCGATGGGCTCTTTCCGAAACGCCCGACATTCGCGAGGTACCGGTTCTTCGCGAGAGGCATGAACTCGCCGCCGCTGTTCTTCTGATCGTCGATGTCGAGCTCGATGTACCCGAAGATCGGGCGATCGCCGAACTGATACGGCTGATACGAAGACCCATCGAGCGCGATCGGCCCGGGCGGAACAACAAGCCCGTCCACAATGATGCGGATCCGCAAAAGGTTCGCGTCGCCTCCGGTTGAGTCACCGATATACGGGTTGGTCTCAGGGGTGGGGGTCTCCCAGCCCTCAACACGCACCTCGAGCAGATCGATCGGCTCAAACCCCGGGGGAAGCGGCGCGTTGTTGCCTGCGTCAGTCCGGCGGGTGACCGCGTCGCCCTGCGGGTCGATGTAGATCCCCTCGGGGTCGGTACCCAGCGCAACGGTTGCAGAACACATCAATGCGATCAACGGGATGGAGGGTGTGCGTCGGATCATCGTTCCACCATCTCCCGGATCTGGTCCTCAAGCCCGTACCGCTCGATCCGGTATCGGAAACTCGAACGCTGCATCCCAATGAGACGCGCCGCTTTGGACACATTGCCCCGCGAGTGCGTGAGCGCCTGGAGCATCAGCTCCTTCTCCACATCCTCAGCCGTATGTTTCCCGGACTCGAAATCGAACACAAGCTCGTTCGATGCGTGGGGGCGCTTGGCATGCACGCTCGGCGCGTGGTGCCTGGTGCCCTGGATCGCGAGATCCTGTGGGTTGATCGCGTCGTGCTCGCACAACATCGCCGCCCGCTGCATCACATTGAAGAGCTCCCGCACATTACCAGGCCACGCGTGATCCGAGATCATCCGCTTGGCATCGTCATCGATCTCGATCGGTTCCATCCCGTACTCGCGGCGCAATCGATCCACCAGGTTCTGCGCGATGAGCAGCGCATCTCCCTTGCGCTCTCGCAGCGACGGGAGTCTGATCGTGAACGCGTTGATCCGGTAGAGCAGGTCCTCGCGGAACTGCCCGTCTTCCACTGCCTGTTCCAGATCACGATTGGTCGCGGCAAGCACCCTGACCCGAATCGTGCGTTCCTTTGCCGAACCCACCCGGCGTATCTTTCCTTCTTCCAGAACCGTGAGCAGCTTGGCCTGCAGTTCCAGCGGCAGATCCCCTATCTCGTCGAGGAAGATCGTCCCGCCGTCCGCCATCTCAAAGAGCCCCTCGCGCGATTCCTTCGCGTCCGTGAACGCGCCCTTCTCGTGCCCAAACAGCTCGCCCTCGATCAGCGTCGCGGGAAGCGCCGTGCAGTTCACATGCACGAAGGGCTGCTCGGGGTCTTCGGAGCTGTTGTGCAGGTGCTTCGCGAGCACCCCCTTCCCCGCGCCCGTCTCACCCGTGATGAGGACCGTGGTGACCGCGCCCCCCGACGCGCTCCCCAGATCCGCCGTCCGGTTCACAACGGGGATCTTCGCAAGGCGTTCCGCGAGCTCGAGCGCGTTGATCCAGGCGGGGGAGGTGCCCACGGGTCGGTTGCTCACCTGATCCACCTGGCGCATGCGTTGGTACAAACGCAGATGGCGCGAGTTGCGCTGATGCTCGATGAGCCGATCGGTGACGATCATGAGTTCTTCAAGCCGCACGGGTTTGGCGAGGTAATCATCCGCGCCGATCTTCATTGCTCGGACCGCGTCGTCCACCGTCGCGAACGCCGTCATCACGACGACCCCGCCCGCGTACCCCTGTTTGCGGAGCTCCTCGACGAAGTCGATCCCGGATTCGGCACCCAGGTTCACATCCGTAAGGACCAGGTCGTACGAGCGCGACGCGAACGCATCCCGCGCTTCGGGCAACGACGCGACATCCGTCACATCATGCCCGGACTTGGTCAGTGCACGCGCGATCGTGAAACGCAGGGTCTCGTCGTCCTCGATGAGCAGAATATTGGCCAACTCGTACACCTTACTGGCCAATGCTGGCCAAGTCTATCCTTTTCTGTCATCCCTCGCATCGAGGGGGATTCGCATCAGAAACGCGGTTCCGGGCGTGGAATCGTGGTTCCAAGGCGATTGGACCTCGATCGACCCGTGGTGCTGATCGACGATCCGATGAACTAGTGCAAGCCCGATGCCAGTCCCGCCCTTCCGTGTGGTGAAGTAGGGTCGGAAGATCGATGCTTGCACCTCTTTGGGGATCCCCGGTCCCTGATCGCGGACCTGCAGGGTCCAATAACCATCCTGTGCACGCACGATGAGCTCGACCCGGGTGCTCGCTGGGGCGTAATCGATCGCGTTGCTGAGGATCGCGGTGATCGCGTGCTCGAGCTGATCGGGGTCGCCGACGGATTCGCCCGGATCGGTGGGTGCGTCGAGGACAAGCTCAACGGATCGGCTGTCCGCAGCTCCACGATGGGCTTCGATGACCCCCTTGACGAGCTCGATGGGTTTGTACGCGCGATGATGGAGCTGGAGCGGCGATGAAACGCGCAGCATCCCCTGCAGCCACCCCTCGAACCGATCGACGCTGGAGATGATGCGTTGTTGGATCTCGCGGAGATCGGAATCGGGCTCGAGCTCAGCCTGCGTCGTCTCCGCGAGCGCCCGGATCCCCGCGAGTGGCGTGCGGAGGTTGTGGACCGTGCGCTGCGCCATCTCTCCCATCGCCGCGAGTCGTTCACGCTCTACGCGTTCGTCCTGCATGGATTGGATCATGGAGGCCATGTGGTTGAACTCATTGCCCAACTGACCGAGCTCGTCGTTCGTGGGGACATCAATGGTGTGATCGAACGCGCCGCGTGCGAAGTGCTGGGCACCTTCGCGGAGGACCTTCACGGGCTCGAGCACCCATCGACGGAGCAGGATGACGGAGTAGGCCGCGACGAGGGTTGCGCCCACGAGCCCAATCGCGATGATCGAGTAGATGAGTACCCGCAAGCGCTGCCCGTAGGTGTTCGCGAGCGCCGCGTCCTCGATGATCCGCCCCTCGATGCGTTCGATGAGCTCGTGACGAGACTCAACAAGCTCGATCAATGATTCGTACGAGTTACTGTCCTTCTGGGCGGACCATGACTGGATCGTGCGAAGGATCTCGTCGGATCTGGTGCGAAGGTTTTGGGTCGTCGACACGCCTGAACGCAGACGCAGTGACTCGACTTCGTCCATGCGATCGAGGATTTCGAGGATCATGCGCTCTGTCTCAACGAGCTTCGGCGAGATTACTTCTGGGTCGGGTGCGATCAGTGTTGTGTCCACAACCTGATTGATCGTGAACCGACCGATGCCCAGATCGCTCGCCTGCTGCTCACCGGCGCGTTTGATCTCGTGCAACCCCTCGAGCACGGGCTGGGCGGATCGCAACGGCCAGGCGAGCTCGCGTTCGAGGAACCGGATGCTCCAGATACTCAACGCGACATTCGCGCCGAGGATGATCGCGAGCATCGCGAGGATGACGAAGAACTTCTGACGCAACGACATGAACGCATGGTACCCGAATCAGCGGGTCGGCTGGTACGCCCAATCGAATCCGGGCTCGCGATCTGGGGTGGCACTGCTCTCGACATGACCGTCGATGAACGCGATGTTCGCCTTGCCCCCATGACGCAGCCCCGGGAACCAGACGCGTCCATTCGCGTACGGGCCTTGCGAATCGACCGACGGCGCGGTGTACACCGGGTTGACCCCGAGCTCGCTCGCACGGATCCCGTCGACATCCATCAGCAACGGGACATTCGAACGGGAGAGGATGTCCGATCGCAGGGAGACCTGCACGACGCGGGGGCGTCCTCTTGAATCGATCGTCTCAGCGCGATGCAGCCTCGAGTTGAATCCGTAGGACACGCTGGGCGAGGGACCGACGGCGCCGTTGCTGCACGCGAGGTTGTTGCGGAGGGTTAAGGGTTCGCGGACATCGGGGCAGCGCATGGGGTCGTTGCCCGATGCGTCGGGGAGGTTGACCGCGCCCGCGTTGCCCCAGCGCCAGAACTCGTCGACGCCGTACTGGCTTTCTTGGAAAGTCTCGAGAGAGAAGGCGGACCCGTCGCCGTCGTCGCCGCGATCGCCGTGGAGTTGGGGGTCGGCGAAGATCTGGAAATCAAAGACGACAGAGCGTTGGGCCATCTGGCACTTGAAGGATCGGGCGCGGACAATGGCGCCGTGGATCGCGGGGGAGATGATCCCGATGAGCAGCGCGATGATCGCGATCACGAGCAAGAGCTCGATGAGCGTGAACCCGTGACGACGGGCGCGTGCGTGCGAAGTTCCCCCCAAGTAGGCCATGCGTTCATCATAAACAGATCCGAGCGATCGATGCACGCGTGTTCCGAGAATGAACTGAATTTCTATCGTGGGCCGTGATATGGCCAGTATTGTGGCCAGATTTGGCCGGCGCGCGGGGTGGTTGTGCGTGGCCTATCGGGTCGGACAAGGGTGGCCAACGCGTGTGGTGATCGAGCGTGGACGCGCGACGCAACGCGGTTTTTCGTGTGCTCAGGCGTGCTTTGTGGTTTGGCACGCTCGTTGTAATGCCTTCCCCCGTCGTCGCACCTTGTACCTGACCCACGCGGCGACAACCACTCGTTCGTTTGACACACACCACAACACCACTTCAAACAGGAAACCACAACCATGAATACCAACTACGCACTCTTGATCCTCGCAGCGGCCGGATCGTCGGCGCTCGCGGCTCCCTCGTTCTCGCCCTCCACGGCGCAGCCAACGGGGCAACGCCCCGCGGGTGTCGCATTCGGCGACTTCGACAACGACGGCGACACCGATATGGCCGTCACCAGTGACAACATCGACAAGATCGAGGTCTTCGTCAACAACGCGGGCGTCCTGACGCTCGGCGCAACCTACTTCACCGGCGCGGGCACCAGCGCTGACGATCTCATCGCGTCCGATGTCGATGCCGACGGCGACACCGATCTCGTCGTGATCCTCAAGAACATCAACGCGGTCCAGGTCTACTCGAACACCGCGGGCCTGTTCACCGCAGGCGCACAGGTCGGCGTCGGGTCCGAACCCATCGATCTCTCGTCGGGTGATCTCGACGGCGACGGCGACGACGACTTCGTCACCGCGAACCGCGACGGGATGTCGTTCACCGTCCTCACCAACACTGGCGGCGTGCTCAGCGCATCGAGCTTCGCGGCGGGCGCCGAGCCCCGTTCGAGCGCGATCGGTGATTTCAACGGCGACGGCGTTGCGGACATCGCAGTGAGCGATCACGACAACCGGATCGTCAACATCCACTCGGGTGCCGCGGGGTACGCCGTGATCCAGGGTCTGCCCGTGAACCCGATCGCTCGTCCAGACGGCGTCGTCGCGGGCGATTTCAACGGCGACGGGCTCATGGACCTGGCCGCAGCGGTCTCCGATGACTTCCTCAATGTCGCATCCGTCTGGATGAACTCGGGCGCATCGATGGGCGCACGCGTCGATTACCCAACGGGCGGCGCGAATGTCAGCGGGATCGCCGCTGCGGACCTCGACGGCGACGGAGACCTTGATCTCGCTACCACCCACCAAGACTCCAACTCGATGAGCACCCTCGATAACACCGGCACAGGGATCTTCGCGCCCGGCGTCGTCGCAACCACCGGCGTGCGCCCGGGCAACATCGCCTTCGGCGATCTTGACGGCAACGGCGGGCTCGACATCGGGATCGCGAACCGCGACGGCAACGATGTCTCGATCTTCATGAATCAGAACGGCGGCGTGGGCCCGTGCTCGGGCGCTGACTTCGCAGAGCCCTTCGGACAGCTCAACTTCTTCGATGTTTCCGCATTCCTCGCCGCGTTCAGTGCTATGGACGCGAGCGCGGATCTCAACGGGGATGGCGTATGGAACTTCTTCGATGTGTCCGTGTTCCTGAGCACCTACTCCGCGGGCTGCCCATAAAACGGGTCCTCTACCGATCGGATCACCCTTCACGGTGCTGATCCGAGATCTTCGGCACCCGGCCAGGTTCCCCAGGCCGGGTGTCATTTTTCTTTGGACACCAGCTCGTCCAGCACAACCGCAAGAGTGAGCATGCCAAGACGCGTAGCTCTGTATTCATCGAGTCTTCGCGAATGATGCTCGCAAAGAGACTCGTGAGAGATTTCAATGTGCGTGCGCCGCATTCTGCGCTCGACTCCGCCGAAATCGCTGTTCCTGAGCTGTTATCCAAGTATGTTCGAGTCTGTCCAAGCCCATTGACCTCTTCATACGAGAATCGATAACAGAGGAGGAGTTGCCAAATGGCTCGGTGCCTTCTCTGTTTCGTTCAAACAGTTGAAAGTGGGCGATGAGATCTGCTCAACATCAATCTTTGATCGGCATGTCCTGACCACTCAGCGTGATTGCCTCTACGCCATCAAAGGTGATCGTTACGGGCCTGATGAGTCCGTTCTCATCAAACTCCATCCGGTCGATGCATACGACACGATGGTTGCCGTCCGTTTCGCCCAAGGGCCGGCGGTGGTAGACGATGTACCAACGGTCATCCCCAGGGAGATGCAGCACACTATGGTGTCCAGCGCCGGTTGCGACTTGTGGGTCTTGCTTGAGGATCTTCCCAATCCGCTTGAACGGGCCCATTGGTGAGTCTGCGATCGCGTAGGCGACAGAGTAGTCGGGACCAGTCCACCCGCCTTCGGACCACATGAAGTAGTAGCGGCCGTCGCGCATGAACATGAACGGGCCCTCAACATAGCCCTCAGGTGTAATTTCCTTGAATACCTGACCGTCGCTGAACGGCACGAACCCAGAGAAATCGTTGTTGAGCATCGCGATGTTGCAATGGCGCCAGCCGCCATAGATCAGGTAATTCTGGCCGTTGGGGTCTTTGAAGACAAACTGGTCGATCGGTTGCGCGCCGTGATGAAAACGGTCGATCAATGGCTCGCCGAGTGCATCCACGAAGGGTCCCGATGGATCATCGCTTACCGCAACCCCGATGCCCCCATACTGCTCGTTGCTCTGGATGTCATTGGCACCAAAGAAAAACCAATACCGCTCGTCATGTTCTACGACGGAAGGGGCCCACATGGCTCTCGTCGCCCATGGGACATCCTCTTTGGTCAGGACCCGTTCATGCTTGGTCCAGTTCACCAGGTCGCTGGAACTGAACGCATCGAAGTGCAGCTGCTGGTCATAAGGCGCCGAGTAGGTCGGGTAAATCCATACGCGACCGTCAAAGAACGCGACCTCCGGGTCGGCATACCAGCCGTCGAAGACGGGGTTGCCGCTCATCGTGGTATGGCATCCAGGAAGCAGTATCGCCGACATCAATGAGAAAACAATGCAGATCAGGGTGCAGTTCATGCCAAAGGATAGGCGATCGATCCCGATCTCACGGTCTCAACAACTTATGGGCAGCCGTCGCCGAACGCATTGAGGAAGGCGCTGACATCGAAGTAATCAAGAACTCCGTTGCCCCTCAGTTCGCAGCGGGGTCATCTGCATTCCTCACCGCGTTCAGGTCTTCGGACGCGCGTTCGGATCTCAACGCGAATAGGGTAAGGAACTTCTTCGATGTGTCCGTATTCCTCAGCACCTTCTCCGCGGGTTGCCCCTATCCCCCATCTTTGCTCTCGTAATCTGAGCTTGTCCTTCTGTTCGCCCCCCCGACATTCCCCGTGTCGAGGGGGCTCTTTGTTGAGGAGTTCTCCGCACCAGTCTCGTGATCGTTCCTCGGAGTCTGCCGGCACATGCCCGGATCACCCGATATACTCCTTACAATGGACGATTCCACGCAATCCAAACCCGTTCGCGTCATCGCGTTGATGAACCAGAAGGGCGGCGTCGGCAAGACGACGACGACCGTGAACCTGGCCGCCGCGATCGCTCAGCAGGGGCGAAAGGTCCTCATCATCGATCTGGACCCCCAGGCCCACGCGACCCTGCATGTCGGGGTCGAGGACAACGAATCCCCCGATTCTGCCCCGACCGTGTACGACCTGCTGCTCGATGACGACATCCAGGTGGAGGACTGCATCCGCAAGGTGGACGAGTATCTCGACATCATCCCCGCGGAGACGGACCTCGCCGCGGTGGAGTCGGAACTCTCCGGGCAAACCGGTCGAAACCAACGCCTGGCCAACGCGATTGCTCGCTCGGGCGCGGAGCACGAGTTCATTCTGCTCGATTGCCCGCCCGCGCTCGGGTTGTTGACCCTCAACGCGCTCGCTGCGGCGCAAGAAGTCATCATCCCCATGCAGGCGCACTTCCTCGCGCTGCAGGGCGTGAGCAAACTCCTCGAAACCGTCGGAATCGTCCGCGAGCAGATCAACCCCGCCCTGCGGGTCGCGGGGGTGGTGCTGTGCATGCACGACACGCAGACCTCGCACTCCAAAGAGGTCGTCGCGGATCTTGAGCGGTTCTTCGAGTCCCAGCGCGGCTCGGGCACCGCGTGGGCGAGTGCCCGCGTGTATCACCCGCCGATCCGACGCAACATCAAGCTCGCGGAATGCCCGAGCTTCGGGCAGACGATCTTCCAGTACGCGATGTGGGCACCCGGGGCCTTGGATTACAAGAAGCTCGGCGACACGATCACCGCAGAATGGGATCGGGCATTGGCTGTCGCCCGTTCGAGCGAGCTGAGCGATGCGGAGATCCGCGTGCTCAAGGGCGCTCGCGAGTCCATCGAGCATCGCGGGCGCGATGAACGCAAAGACGATGAAGTTGAGGTTGAATCGTGATCCGAAACGAGCGTGTGTTTGAGCCCGAGTGCCGGGCGTTGCTGGTGTTCTTTACCGCGGCGCTGCTGCTCGCGACCCACTGGCCCGGGTTGGCCGTTCGGGGCCCGATCGATCGCACGGACCTGATTGTTCATTGCGGCGTATTCTGTGTCTGGACCTGGCTGCTCTACGGGTCCGGGTTCATCCTCGGCGGCAAGGTCTGCCCGTGCGGGAAGCGCCGATTGATCTGGATCGCGGTGGTGGGGGTCTGCTTCGCCGTGTTCGATGAAACGACCCAGCCGATCTTCAGGCGGGTGTTCGATCCCTTGGACCTGATCGCGGACATCACGGGTGTATTGATCGCGATCGGGACGATCGCGATCGCCCAGCGCCAGCTGCGCTGGGGCGGAACGATCCGCTCGGCCTGATCGTTTTACGAATTATTTCGTCAATTTGTTGGTTTAGGGGTTGCGTCGCGTCGCAAATTGACGAAGATCTTCGTAGATTGATCTGCGGAGGTATCCCTTGGTGAAGAAGCATACGAGCACGAGAGTTGCATCAAAGAAGCCGACGGACGCGGAACTCGCGATCCTTGGCGTGATCTGGGATCTGGGGTCCGCGACGGTGCGCGAAGTGCACGAGGTGCTCAACGCCCAATCGGAAACCGGTCAGACCACAGTCCTCAAGCACATGCAGATCATGGTGGAGAAGGGGTTGCTTGAGAAGGACGCGGGGGTTCGCCCGCAGGTGTTCTCGGCTGCGATCCCGCGTGAGAAGACACAGAAGCAACTCCTCGGGCATGTCCTCGATGGGGCGTTCAGTGGATCGCCCGGCAATCTGGTCTTGCAGGCGCTGAGCATGCGGGAGACGAGCCCGGAAGAGCTCGCGCAGATCCGCAAGATGCTCGACGAACTCGAAGGGGGTGCGTCGTGAACGGGTGGGCGATCATGATTGAACGATTCGCGCACGCGCTGGGTAACGCGCTGGTCCAGTCGCTCTGGCAGTGCGTGCTCATCGGTGCGATCGTCTCGCTGGGCGTGGTGATCACCCGGCGGGCATCGGCGCGGTACACGCTCTGGTGCCTGGGTTTGCTGGCGTGCGGGGCGTGGTTCGTCGTGACGCTCATCGCGGGGTTGCGCGTCGAGCAGGCATCGCTGGGGCAGGCCTACACCCAGATGCTCGCCGATCCGATCGTGGGGGATTCTCCGATTCGCGTCGGGGTGTTCGAGATCATCGCGTGCGTATGGGCGTGCGGGTTCCTGGTGCTCAGCACGCGATTCGCGCTGCAATGGCGGGCGGCGTGGTTGCTCAGAACGCGTGCCCTGATCCCCGCTCGCTCTGAATGGGACGCGATGTACGAAGAGATCCGGGGCGCGCTGGGCGTCTCGCGCCGGGTGTGCCTGCGGGTGAGCGAGCGGGCGTTGTGCCCCATGGTTGTCGGGGTGTTCGTCCCGATCGTCCTGGTCCCCGCGAGCGTGATGACGATGCTCACCCCGGCGCAGGTCCGGATGGTGCTCGCGCACGAGCTCGCGCATGTGCGCCGGTACGACCATGTGATGAACATGATGCAGGTCATCATCGAGACGGTGATGTTCTATCACCCGATCGTCTGGTGGATGTCGCGCCAGGCGCGGTCGGAACGGGAGCACTGCTGCGATGACGCGGCGGTGCGGATGTGTGGGGACGCGCTCGGTTATGCGCGGGCACTCACAGAACTCGAAGAGGTGCGTTTGCAGAACCGGGCGGTGCTCGGGTTGCATGGAGGTTCATTGATGAAACGGATACAACGAGTTGTCGGTGCCAAGCCGGCACGACGAGGCGGTGGGGGAGTCATGGTTCTTGCGATTGCGGTGTGTCTCGCGGGTACCGCGTACGCCATCACCACGCTGCCACATCCTCAATCGCAGGGGGTTGAAGCGTCAGAGGATGTCGTCCTGCATGAGCAGGGCGAGGCAGTGATCGAGATTGATGTCTTTGTGACGCCCGACGGGAACCCGGTCAGCGCGGAGGAGCGAGATCGTCTCGAAGCGAAGTGGAACACGACGACGCAAGAACCCCAGAAGAAACTCACCCCGATGGACGAGGAGTACTGGATCCACCAGGGCATCCGCCCGCTCGATGCGTACGACGAATCCTTTGCGGACGATTGCTGATTCCCACCCAAACGCCCGCAATCGCGGGCGTTTTTCGTGCGCCAAATCGACCGGAATGGTCGATTGATACGGGGTGAGTGCATCGGATCAGAACTCGAATGACGCGTCGCTCGGGCGTGACACGCGGACCGTCGCGGGGTTGACGCTCGTGTCGCGGGTGCTCGGGCTCATTCGGGACCTGGTCACGGTGCGGGTATTCGGGGACACCTTCGTGGGGTCGGCCTTCGCGGCTGCGTTCGCGGTGCCCAACATGTTCCGGCGCCTGTTCGGCGAGGGGGCGCTCTCCGCAGCCTTCCTCCCCGAGTACACCCGTCTCTCAGACGATGACCCCGCCAAGGCGGACGCGTTCGCGAGTCTCACGATCGGGCTGCTCGCGCTGGTGACGGGCGTGATCACGGTGGTGATCGAGCTCGGGTTGCTCGGCGTGGTGCTCGCATCATCAGACAACCCCGAGCGGGCGTATTCGCTCAAGCTCGTGATGGTGATGCTCCCGTTCATGCCGACGATCTGCGTCGCCGCGATCCTCGGCGGGATGCTCCAGAGCCGCGGGCGTTTCGGCCCCTGGGCGGCGGCCCCGATCCTGCTCAATCTGTGCGTCATCGGCGCGGCCTTGCCGTACTTTGTGGTTGACGACGCGGACCCAGCGGCCTGGGCGTACCCGATCGGGATCGCCGCGGTGTTCTCCGCGCTGCTGCAGGTCGCGTGGTCGATGTGGGCGCTCCGCACACAGGTGCGATGGACCGCGGGTGTGAGTGCGGCAAGGTCCGAAGCGAAGCTGATGCTGATCCGCATGGTGCCGGTCATCATCGGACTGGGCACGCTGCAGCTCAATAGCTTCATGGACACCCTGATCGCGATGTACCCCAACTGGGTGGGCGACACGGTGTTCGGGCACGAATACCCGTTGGACGAGTCCTCGAACGCGATCCTGTTCTATGCCCAGCGGCTGTACCAGTTCCCGTTGGGCGTCTTCGGGATCGCGGTGGCGACGGCGGCTTTCCCCGCGATGTCGCGCGTCGCGAACGACCCGGAACGGTTCGGGGACATGCTCCGACGCGGGATGCGATTGAGTCTGTTCATCGGGGTGCCCGCGAGCGTGGGCTTGATCGTGGTCGGCGAGGACCTGGTGCGCGTGCTGTTCAGTGGCGGCGGCGATGGGTTTAGTGACGAGGGCATCTCGCGTGCCAGCGCCGTGCTCAACGGGTACGCGCTCGCGGTGTGGGCGTACTCGTTGAATCAGTTGCTGACGCGGGCGTTCTACGCGAAGGGCGACACACGCACGCCGATGACGATCGCGCTGGGGATGGTGGGGGTCAACCTCGCGCTCAACTGTGCCCTGATCTGGTGGCTGCGCGAAGCCGGGCTCGCGTGGTCGACCGCGATCTGTGCGCTGGGTCAGACGGGGCTCTTGATGCTCGCTGCGAAACGAAAGATGGGGATTGGTTTTGGGGGAATCGGCGCGGGGGTCATGCGGGTTGTGATCGGATCGGTGATCATGGGCGCGTGCGTGTACGCCACCGGGGCGCTGATCCGCGACGGCGGGTCGTGGGGACGCGGGATGATCGCCGTGGGTGCCATGACGCTCGTGGGTGCAGTGGTCTACGGGCTGTGGGCGATCTGGGGTAAAATGGATGAGTTGGGTTGGCTGATTGCCAAGTCGACGGCGGTAGATACACATATCCGAAAGGAATCGAACGATGAAGATTGAACGCAAGATGCTGCGTGCGGTGGTATTGGTTGTGGCTGCTGGCGCGATTGCGGCGCTGAGTGCGTGCAACACGGTGAGCGGGGTTGGTAAGGACCTGCAGGAGGGGAGCAAGAATGTGAAGGAGGCGATCGAGAACTGATCGCGCTTCATGTTTGAGCTTCAGGGTCAACCGATCGTCATCACGGGCGCGTCGAGCGGGATCGGCGCCGCGATGGCGATCGCGTGCGCCCGCGCCGGGATGCCCGTTGCGCTCTTTGCACGGCGCGAGGACAAGCTCGCGATCGTGAAGGATCAGATCGAACGCGACGGCGGGCGAGCGATCGTCGTGGTGGGGGATGTCGCGGACGCGGACGCGAGCCTGGAACTGATCACGAAGACGGAGGAAGCGTTCGGGGATCTCTACGCCGTGATCGCCAACGCGGGGTACGGCGTAGAGATCGAGTGCGCGACGATGCCCATCGAGGACATCCGGACCATGTTCGAGGTGAACTTCTTCGGGTCGATGTTCCTGGTCCAGCCCGCGATCGCCAGGTTTCGCGAGCGAGGATCGGGTCACGCGATGATGGTGTCGAGCTGTCTGAGCAAGATCGGGTTGCCCAGGTACGGCGCGTACAGCACGAGCAAGGCGATGCAGGACCACTTCTGCCGGGCGATGCGTCACGAGCTCCGCGGGACGGGCGTGCATGTATCGAGCGTGCACCCCGTGGGGACGAAGACTGAGTTCTTTGATGAGGCCGCGAAGAAGAGCAAGGGCGGGAAGCTCAGTCTCGCGGGCACAAGCGAGCGGTTCATGCAAACACCCGAGCATGTCGCGCGGGTGATGCTCAAGTGTCTCCGCAAACCCCGTGGCGAGGTGTGGCCGAGCCCGATGGCGCGGATTGGGTTCGGGGCGAGCGTGATGATGCCCGGCGTGACGGACTGGTTGCTTGGGCGGATGGTGGAGAAGCGGGGGAAAGCCACTAGCCACTAGCCATGAGGGAAGAGTGGATGATTCATGCTTTTCTGACGCTGTCGGATCAAAGCATGGCACCTCGGTGGTTGATTCAGTTGATGCGATTGATCAGGTCGTCGATGGACGCTTTCCAGAGATCAAAGTCGTCAGATTCCTGCCAGAGCTCGCGGAGTTCAGATTGTTCGTCGTTGCGGACCTTGAGCAGGGCTCGCTTCGCTCGCTCGGTCATGGCTGGATCGGGCTTTGCACCGTTGAGTGAGGCCAGCCAGTTCTCGATGTCTTCGGGTGGATTCTTTGGCGGGTTGCCCTGCGCTGCGGCGAGGCACTCGGCTGCGGCGATCGCTTCCTCGCCTTCGGGAGCATCGATGTACAGATCCGATACGAGTAGCCTGTCGATTGCGGACATGGGATAGGCGAATGGTTTCTTCACTCTGCCTAGGAGCGATTTCTTCACGGGCTTTAGCTCCCATATCCAATCGCCTGCTGTGTCGTTCTCGAAGCTCCCGTATCCCCATGCGCCCATGATCAATCTCCTATTCGATGATGATGCGGGGATCGTACACGATATTCACTGGTTGTGCCCGAGGCGTTCGAGGAGCTTGGCGGTAAGCAGCTCGACGCGCTTAACCTCGCGGGTGACGGCGATCCGTTGCATCTCCATCCAGAACCACATCTTGAGCATCGCGACGGCGAGCATACATGCGCTGAACCCGAACCCCCACGCGAGCAGGTGCTTGGTCTCCGTTGCGTTGAAGAACCGCACGGCGCACCAGATGGAGAGCCCCAGGAACGCGAAGGTGTAGATGAACGCGAGCGTCGTGAGGAACCGGTTTCGGGTCCGGAAGGTCGCGAGCATGAGCTGGTCAGCGCGGAGCCCGTCCTCGGGCTCGCCGATGAGTGCGCGATCGGTGGGGGAGAGCGCGTCGCGGATCTGTTTGTCGAGATTGTCCATGGCTATGTCCTTTCGGGATCGAGTTGTTGACGGAGGATGGATTTGGCTTTCCGCAGGCGCGACTTCGCCGTCCCGATCGGGATCGCGAGCGCGTCGGCGGCCTGTTCGATGGTGCACCGGTCCATGTGGACCAGGATGATGATGTCACGCAGCTTGGGGTCGAGCGCGAGGATCGCGTGACGCAGGGTGCCCGTGTCATCCGGGTTTGCGTGCGTCTCGTTGGGCATGTTTCTGCCGCGTTGTGCGTGTTGGCGCTGCTTGATCTGTTGCTTGATCCAATCGCGTGACTTGTTCGCGAGGATTGACAATGCCCACGCGTGGAACCCCGACGGCGAACGCAGTGATCGGATGTTGCGCGCGATCGCGACCCAGGTGTCCTGCGTGATATCCGATGCGGCGTCGGGGTTGTTCGTCAGCGCGATCGCTTTGCGTCGGAGCGTGTCGTTGTACCGGTGCGCGAGATGGGTGAGCGCTTCATGGTCACCCGCTTGGGCGTTGAGCACGAGCAGCTCGATCTCGATGGCACGGGCGTGTGAGGTCATCGCACCCCTATGGTCTCTGATTTGGAGTCGGAGGATTTTGCTCGGCGCAGAAAAAAGCCGCACCGAGTTCGATGCGGCTGATTGGGTTGGTTTCTCGGACGGTTACGCCTTGGGCCCGCCCGACGCGATGTCGGCGGGGAGGTTGTACTTCGCGTCGTTCTCGCGGAAGAGCTTGGCGAGCTTGGTCGCCTGCGCGTCGTACGCGTCCTTGTCGCCCCAGGTGTTGCGGGGATCGAGGACTTCATCGGGGACATTGGGCACGCTCGTGGGCATGTGCAGCCCGAACACAGGGTGCTCCTTGGTGTCCGCATTGTCGAGTGCGCCCGAGAGGATGGAGGTGACCATCGCGCGGGTGTACTTGAGGGAGAAGCGCTGCCCGCCCTTGCCGTAGGGACCTCCTGTCCAGCCGGTGTTGAGGAGCCAGACATTCGCGTTGTGCTGCTTGATGCGCTCGGCGAGCATCTGGGCGTACTCCGCGGGTCGGCGGGGCATGAACGGGCCGCCGAAGCACGGCGAGAAGTTGGGCTGGGGCTCGGTGACGCCCTCCTCCGTGCCCGCGAGCTTGGAGGTGTATCCGTTGATGAAGTAATACATCGCCTGCTCCGCGGTGAGCTTGGAGATGGGGGGGAGCACGCCGAATGCGTCAGCGGTGAGGAAGATGACATTCTTGGGGTGCGACCCGATGGAGGGGATCTGCGCACCGGGGATGAAGTCCACGGGGTAGGTCACGCGGGTGTTCTGCGTGATGGAGACATCGTCGTAATCGGGGATCCGCGTCGCGGGGTCCACAACGGTGTTCTCAAGAACGGACCCGAACCGGATCGCGTCCCAGATCTGGGGCTCTTTCTCGTGGGTGAGCCCGATGACCTTCGCGTAGCACCCGCCCTCGAAGTTGAAGACCCCGTCGGGGCCCCACCCGTGCTCGTCGTCGCCGATGAGTGCGCGGTTCTCGTCTGCGGAGAGGGTGGTCTTGCCTGTGCCTGAGAGCCCGAAGAAGAGCGCGACATTGGACGCGTCGTTCTTGGCGATGTTTGCGGAGCAGTGCATCGGGAACACGCCCACCTCGGGCATGTCGTAGTTCATCGCGTAGAAGAGGCCCTTCTTCATCTCGCCGGCGTACTCGGTCCCGAGGATGATGACGGTCTTGCGCTCGAGGGACTGTGCGATGAATGTTTCGCTGGTGACGCCGAGTGCTTCCTGCTCTTCCTTGGTGAGCTTGTGCACACCCGCGTTGATCACGGTCCAGTCGTGGTTCCACGACCCGTCGCCCGCGTCGGACTTGGACCCGGGCTTGATGAAGAGGGTCTGGGCGAAGAGGGAATGCCAGGCCATAGTGGTGATGACCTTGACGCCCAGGCGGTGCTTGAGGTCCGCGCCGGTGAACCCCTCGAAGACGAAGACATCCTCGACGGAGTTGATGTACTTGTTGGCGATATCGAGTGCGATATCGAACTGTGCTTCGGTGATCGGCTGATTGACTTTGCCCCAGTCGATGTTGTCGTGTGAATCGGGATGATCGACGAGGTACTTATCCTTAGGGGAGCGTCCGGTGCGATCGCCGGTGTTCACCACGACGCACCCGTTTGCGGCCAGGCGCCCCTCATTGCGCTTGATGACGAACTCCATAAGCTCGGCGGGGCAGCAGTTGGTATGCGTGCGTTCGGGTGCGAGCTTGAGTTGATCGGTGACGGTGCTCATGTGATGCGGCTCCTGCGTCGCGCCCGCGATCCGTCGTTGCGGGGCGAAAAATCGGTGCTGGGGTCTCCCGCGTGAATGCCACAAGGACGCGGGGAAAACCCGATGAGACAGGTGAGAATGGTAGACCGGATCTTGGGAAATGTTGATAATTCTGGGATGGATGGCGCAGACATTGAGCGTGGTTCGGTGCTATATTTTTGTCTGGGCATCTGCGAAAGTATTTGCCGAGCAACCGGTTGGGTCATGCCCATCCAAAGTTGGTGGCCGTAGTTCAGTTGGTAGAGCACCTGGTTGTGGTCCAGGACGTCGCGGGTTCGAGTCCCGTCGGTCACCCTTCGATCAAAGCGACCCTCGCGTGGGTCGCTTTTTTCATGCGCGGATCTCAACAGGTGTGTCATCATCACGCGGCCCTGTTGAGCGCATGACCTGTGTTCGTGCGTCCAGTCGCGAGGAGCCGCTCGCAGGTCTCGATGAGCACCTTGCGGTTCACAGGTTTCGTGAGATACTCATCACACCCTGCTTCGAGGCATTGCTCGCGATCCCCATCGAGCGCGTGCGCCGTGATGGCAATGATTGGCGCATCGAACCCAGACTCGCGAAGCAGCATCGTCGCGTTGTACCCATCGAGCACGGGCATCTGCATATCCATAAGGATGAGCGCGTAAGGGTCTGCGGACGCGATGGACTCATTGATGCGATGGATCGCCTGCTGCCCGTCATAAGCGAACTCGATGCGGGCACCCGTGCGTTTCAGGAAGTGCTGAAGCAATACGCGGTTGTCCTTTGCGTCGTCAACCACGAGCAATCGAGCGTTCTCGAGCATCGCCGGAAGATCGGGTTGCTCCGAGTGGGGTTGATCCGGCGTTACTTCAGGTACATGTTTCGGTGTTCGGAATCGGAGCGTAAATGTCGATCCGTGATCGAGCTTGGACTGGACACTGATCTCGCCGTTGAGCGCGTGCGCGAGATCGCGCGCAAAGGAGAGCCCGAGCCCTGATCCGCCGAACTCGCGGGTGAGGGTGTTCTGGGCCTGATGGAAGGCATCGAAAATGTGCTCGGTCTGATCGGGAGAGATCCCGATCCCGGTATCAGAGATCTCGATCATGATCTCGTTGCAGGAGTCGAGCTCCTCGATGCGGGCGTCAATGGCGATGGTGCCCTTGGGAGTGAACTTGATCGCATTATCGATGAGCTTCTCGATGATCTGCGCCAATCGCTTGGGCTCGGTCATGATCAATGAATCGCACGATGAATCAAGATTTGTCTTCAACTCGAGCCCAGAAGCGATCGCTTCTGTTTGGGCACGATCAATGCACGGAGAGAGTACATCGCTCAGGCGCACACTCGTTGGGTTGACTCGGAGCTGCCCGGACTCGATCGCGGACATGTCGAGCATCGTCTCGATCAGTTTCTCAAGGTGCCGAGCGGAATCGTGGATCGATCCCGACAGGCGTTCGCGTTCCGGGGCACTGAGCGAGTTGTCATTCAGCAGCTCGGTAAATCCCAAGATCGCGTTCATGGGGGTACGGAACTCATGACCCATGTTCGTCAGCAGACGCCAGCGGACGGAGACGGCCTTACGCTCACGCCGGTTGGACAGATCAAGCTCTCGAAGCTGGCGCCGGACAATCAGGATCGTCGGCTCAATGATGAACAATACCATCGCGCCCAGGAGCGACGCGAGCAGAAAAAGCCCGATGCGTGCCTGACGAGAGGACTCATCGATTTCCATACCCGAGCGTTGCTCGTACAGCGATACGATCGTGTCCATGCGCGGTATGAAGAGCGCCTGCGTGTCGCGTATCTCTTCCATGCTTGCGCGGATGCGAGACCGGTTCAGGTCGTTGACATAGGGCGCGGTGCGGATCGAGTTGAGCGTGAGTTTCTCGAGTTCCTTTGCGGTGTCAATCAGCCGTGTGTATGGCAAGACGATCGAGCGGACCTGATCTCGTTCGGCCGTGGTCGCGTGCGGGAAGAACTCCACCGGGGCCCGGTTGCCGTACAGCGACTCGTAGTTGTTCTCGAGCGAAGTCCGTGACTCGATGAGCTCAGCTTGTAGATCGTCGAGGAGATCCCATTGCCCGGTCTCTACGGCGACATGGATCTCATACGCGGTGGATCGGATGCGTTGCGAGAGCATACGCATGCGTCCGGATTCGTTGATCTTGGTTGCAGAACCGTGATCGAGCACGGAAGTGATCCGGTGGACCATGAAGAAGTTGATAACCATGATGATCGCGACACTCACAAGCGTGAGCTTGCGAAATCGCGAGATGCTGCGTCTCACCCGCTGGCTGTCGGTCTGGTCTTGATTCTTCATCGCTCGTCCGTATAGAAAGTAGTCATCGATCTATCGGCCGGTCGATCGTGTCGATGTAGGACGAGTGGGGGAATCTGAGAACTGCGTCCCTGTTATCGGAGCAGGATCTGCAAGAGTTACGCCGCGGGGCGTGCCTTCACCCGTCGGCACGCGACGACGAGCGCGCGGATCTCTTGGTTCGCAGCCTTAAGCCCCTGCATCGACATACGGTTCTCTGCGTCGACGGCGAGGGAGGACAACTCGGGGAACCCGAGTGGTGCGGCGGTACCCGAGAGTGATCGGGTGATCTTCAGGCATGCGGTTTCGTCGTTGTCGCGCGAGGCTTTCTCAAGGTTCAACGAGATCCGTGAGATCTCGGAGAGGAACTTGTTCAGAAGTGGATACGCGGCATCGGTGGAGGTGAGATTCGAGTAGAGCGGTCCTCCGTCGCCGTCGGCATGGAGGAACTCCGCGAGTGCCTGCAGGATCCGGTCTTTCGAGACGGGCTTGGTCAAGATCCCCATGGCGTGGGAATCCCTGATCGCGTCGAGTGCCTGCTCAGACTTGTCCGATGTCAGCACAACCACGGGCACATCGATCTCACTCTCATGAAGCGCATTGATGAGCATTGGTGCGGTTTCATCACCGATGTAGTAGTCCGCCAGGATGATGTCGGCACCTTTCTGGGCTCGCGATTTGGCGACCTCGATAGAGTCAGCGGTGTACACGCTTAGGTTTGTATCATCGAGGAATGTTGAGTAGAGATCTCTATCCATCTCAGAAGCGGTCACCACAAGCACGGAGCCGTGGAGTCGTGTCGGATCGACGCGCTCCAGCGAGTACGCCTCATTCAATGGGTCGAGCCCGAGCAGGTCCTTTGTTGAGATCTGGTTCTTGAACTGGATCCCGATCTCGTGGACCCGCCCGGAAACATGACCGCAGCGACGGACTGTCCCGGTAATCGATTGTGTGGTCCCGCCGGGGATCTTGAGTACGATCTCGCACTGAGTACCCGGATGAATGAACGAAGAGTGGAGAATCGAGATTCCTCCGCGCGAGATATTCCGCGTCGCGACAGGGAGCGTCACCCGATTGCCCGAAGAGTGCTCGATGACAAGGTTGATGGACTCGACCCGGTATGACCAACGAACAAACTCGCGGTCAGGGGCCTTTCCCCCGGCTTCGGATTGCTCATAAATCTCCAGCAGCTTGTGCAGCTCACGCTGGTTCAGGCGGAGGGTATTGACGACTCGATTAACCTGGTCAGACATGTTTCGCCTCATGAACAAACACTGATGGTGGTGCCTGTTTCATCGGACATGTGGCATGATCAGATTTGTAGAGAGCACAGGCACACCTGTTTTTGGGTGTCCATTTGTACGGAATAAGTCGTTCAGGATCGTTTCAAGAGGTGCCTCGATGGTCGATAGCGTCCGAAAAGAAACCCTTGTGGGTAATCCGCTCACGCTTAGACATCGAGATTCTTGACCTCGAGCGCGTGGTCTTCGATGTACTTTCGCCGGGGTTCGACCTGCTCGCCCATCAGCAGTGAGAACAGGTTGTCCGCCTCGCCCGCCTGATCCCACTGCACGCGGAACATCGATCGGACGCTCTGGTCCATCGTGGTCTCCCAGAGCTGCTCCGCATCCATCTCGCCCAGCCCCTTGAAGCGCTTGACTTCCATCCCGCGGCGTCCGATCTGATGCAGCGCACCCAGGATTGCCGGGATGTTCTCCGCCTCGACAATCTTCGCGTCGGGGGCGCTGGAGTTCGTGTCGTCTTCCTCGTTCTCGAGCTTGGGTGCCTTCCCGGTTTTGGTCGTCGACCACGCGAACCGGGCGGGCAGGCGCTGACCCGTGACAGACTCTTCCTGCACGAGCCCGAAGTCGTTGATGTCGATGCCCATCGCGCCCAGCTCGTCGAAGATGACGGCGAGTTCCTTGTTCTCATGGAGCTCGCGCACCGTCGCGATCATCCCGGCGGTGAACTCGTCCGAGTTGTCATCGGGCTCGATGTCGTCGGCGTGACGCCAGCTGTTCTTCGCGATGATGTCGAGCGCTTCCGACTCGGACCAGGCGTACTCGCCCGTGGAGCGGGTCGCGACCTTGTGGGTCGGCAGCTTGCCTTCGCGACGCGAAGAGAGCAGATCGACGAACTTGATCCCGCGTCGTTCCGCGATCTCGACGAGCTCGCCCAGACGCGTCAGGTGACGCACGAGCTTCTCGGCATCGTGCCCAGAGATCTCGGTGAGAGTTGCGGGCTCTTCGCCGAGTCGGCAATGATCGATATCACGCACGAGCAACGACGACCCCTCGAGCCCGAGCTCGGTGAGCGTCTTGTCGAGCTGGCGCTCGTTGAGGACATACTGGGACTTCTTGCCCTTGATGATCTGGTACAGCGGCGGCTGGGCGATGTAGATGTGCCCGCGTCGCAACAACTCGTTCATGTGCCGGAAGAAGAAGGTGAGCAGCAGCGTGCGGATGTGCGAACCGTCCACATCCGCGTCGGTCATGATGATAACCTTGCCGTACCGGAGCTTGGTGATGTCGAAGTCCTCGCCGATCCCGCAGCGCAGCGCCGCGATGAGGGTGCGGATCTCCTCGAACCCGAGGACCTTATCGATGCGTGCGCGCTCGACATTGAGCAGCTTTCCCCGCAGGGGGAGGATCGCCTGGCACTCGACATCGCGCCCTTGCGTTGCGGATCCACCCGCGGAATCGCCTTCGACGATGAAGAGCTCGGCCTTGTCGAGGTCCTTGGTCTTGCAATCGCGGAGCTTATGAGGCATCGACCCCGAATCGAGCGCGGTCTTCCGCCGGGTGAGCTCGCGCGCCTTGCGTGCGGCTTCGCGTGCCTGCGCCGCGACGATGCCCTTCAGGCAGAGCTTCTTCGCTTCCGCCGGGTGCTCCTCGAGCCAGTTGTTGAGCGCATCCTGCACGGCGCTTGAGACAAAGGATTCGATCTCGGGGTTGAGGAGCTTCTCTTTGGGCTGGTTGTTAAAGGTGGGGTCGGGGAGCTTGACGCTTACGATGGCGATGAGCCCTTCGCGGAGGTCATCGCCTGTCGGATTTGCGTCTTTCTCTTTGAGGATACCAGCACGCTTGGCGTACCCATTCAGTGTGCGGGTCAGCGCGGTCTTGAACCCCTGGGCGTGGGTTCCGCCGTCGGCGTTGTGGATGTTGTTGGCAAAGGTGAGGAGGAGCTCGTTGTACCCGTCGTGGTACTGGAGCGCGATCTCGCAGATCATCGACTCTTCCTCGATCTCCTTGCGGAGGAAGACGGGCGAGGAGACCTCGTTCTTGCCCTTCATCAGGTGCGTGACATACTCGAGCAGCCCGTTGTCGGCTTTGAATGTCTCGTGCTTGACCTTCCCATCCGCACCGACACGCTCGTCGGAGAGCTTAATCGTCACGCCCGGGTTGAGGTACGAGAGCTCGCGGAGTCGCTTGGCGAGGATGTCGTAGTCGTAGGTCGTATCCGGGAAGATCTCGTGATCGGGCTTGAAGACGACGGTGGTGCCGGTCTTGCGCTCTGAGCTCGCCGGGATCTTGCCGACATCGTGGAGTTGGACAGTGACCACGCCGCGCTCGAATGTGAGGGCTTTGATCTCGCCGTCGCGCCAGACCTCAACCTCCAGCATCGATGAGAGCGCGTTGACACAGGAAACGCCCACGCCGTGCAGGCCGCCGGAAACTTTGTACGCCGACCCTTCCTGCTGAAACTTGCCGCCCGCGTGGAGTTTGGTGAGCACGACCTCGACAGCAGGCTTGCCGTTGAGGTTCGGGTCGTCGTTTTTGACAGGGTCCGTCGGGATCCCGCGCCCGTCGTCGGTGACCTTGACCGACCCGTCCGCTTGCACGATGACCGAGACGAAAGTCGCGTACCCGGCCATCGCCTCGTCGATGGAGTTGTCCACGACCTCGTAGACGAGGTGATGGAGTGCGTTGAGCCCGGTCCCCCCGATGTACATGCCGGGGCGTTTGCGGACGGCTTCGAGTCCTTCGAGGACCTTGATCTGGTCCGAGGAGTAGTTGCCGTTGGACGGGGTGGTGGAGGGGGTCTGATCGCTCATGTGGTGTGTTTCGTTGCGCGATGATTGGGCCGCGGCGCATGCGGATCTGGAGTCGAATCTTGGTGCCTTGATTGTAGGTTCCGTAGGTGCAAAATGCGCGGGTGCCGGCATGGGAGTTTTGCGTCGTAAACCCTTGAAAATCAGGGGCTGGAAGCGGGTTAGTGCATCGGGTACATTGATGCGATGTCCGGATCAGATACCACACCAGAATCATCCGACTTTGCACGCGGGTTATTCGTGTGCGAGAAACCCGGGGCGGAGTTCGCCAGCGCGAGCTCGTCCGCGGGGATCGTGCCCTTTGTGGTGACACATGGGATCGCGACCCTGTTCCTGATCCCGGTGATCGTGTTCTTCGGGCTTCGTAATATCGCGGGGACCCCGACATGGGTCGCGGGGGTCTTCGCAGGCACGCTCGGTTCGTTGGTGATCGGCATCGGGATCGTCCTCCTCGTGCGTGCGAACCGCTCGGCTTACAAGGGCGGGACATTCGTCAAGAACCAGACGGACTCTCGATATCGCGTCCGCGCGGTGATCCCCAAGAAACGACAGACCACGCGCCTGATGCGCTGGGCGGTGACGGCGATCCACGCGGAGACACGCGACCACGAGCCGGTCTCGCCGGACGATCTCGAGTCCGTGCTCGGCGGGTTCGATCCGATCATCGTGCGCCCCTGGTTCGGGGTACAGCGGGACAAGAAGTTCTGGTGGACCGCCGTCGTGTGCGGGTTCGCGGGCGCGGGGGTCCTGCTCGGCGGTCTGACCCTCATCATGGGCGGATGGTCGGGGGTGATGAAGAACTCGGGGGTCCTTGGTTACGCGATGACGGGCGCGGGGATGGTGAGTGGGGTGGTGAGCGCGGAACTGATCTGGCCGATCTATGTGCGATTGGTGCCCGGGCGTTTGGACCTGTTCTCGTACGGGTTCCTCGGATCGGGCGAGGCGATCGTGGAGACGCACGATCTCAAGCGTCAGGGCGTGTGCGTGGACTTTGGGAGTTACACGATCGCGCTCGAGCCCGAGCGCCCGATTGGTGAGCCGTTGCCCGCGATGGTGCGCGCAAAGAAGTGGCCGCATGGGCAAACGATGCCCGAGGAGTATCGCCCCAAGTATGTGAGTCTGGCGCTGGTGATCGGGCGGCGCGAGATCGCGGAGCGTGTCATCCAGGCCGCGCGGACGAGTGAGCAGACGCCGCCGGTGAGTGAGACGGAGTTGGGCGGGTAGTTGAGCGTTACTTGGTCGAGTCGGTGTTCACCGGGCGGGCAACATAGGTCAGCGCATAGAGCGTTTTTCCAGGTCCGGGCTCATCGATCATGAATAGATCGTCGAGCTCGTCGAGAAGGGCTTTGGCGCGCTTGATGGATTTTTTATCCATCCACCCGGTGAGCCAGGCAATCCCGAGACCAAGGTCGCTGTCTGCATTGTTGTCGTCGGCGTCCGATGCGGATTCGATCGCGTTCTGGAACTCGCGGGATGCTTGTCGGAGCTGGGACGCGAGGATGGCGCAGATCGCGGCCTGCACATCGGGGTCCTTGGATTCGCGATCGAGACGGAGATGCGAGGCGGGGGCACCGAATGAACGGGCAAAGTTCTTGTTGGTGCGGACCTGATCGCGCTCGATGAGGAGCCCGACCTCAACGAGCAGGTCGAGGTGCGGGTAGATCGCGGTGGGTTTGATGCCCAGGCGCGTCGCGATCTCTTGCGCGGTGAGCTCGCCGGCCTGGCATACGACATCGCAGATGCGATCGCGGACGCACGACTTGAGTGCTTCGAGCTGATCGAGGCGGTTAATCAGGTAGATTGAACTGTCAGATTTTTTGCTCATTCTAAAAGTTTCTGGTTGACGAAGATTCAGAAATATGTCATTTTCCTATTGTACCGGGGGGTGATCGGAATTCACCCTCGTGACGGACAACTCGCACCGAAACCATGTGTATGTGGTATCGGCGAAACGGGTGTTCTTCCGCCTGTAACCGAGGGGGGAGCTCGGATTACAGGGCGCAGCGATGGGGATAGGTACGCTGAGTGTGCGGATCCACGAAGTGATGGTTGATGTGCAGCGAGGGTCGAGGATGAACAGATTGGGTTGTCTTGCTGTTGCGATCGTATCGATCACGAATGCCGCTCTTGCAGAGCCGACGGATCGTGTTGCGCAGTCGGACGTCGGTGCGTTGACGATTGGCGACCAGGCCCCACCGATCGCGATCGCTCGGTGGTTGCGTGGCGATCCGATCGACGCGTTTGAGCAAGGGCATATTTATGTCGTGGAGTTCTGGGCGTCTTGGTGCGTGCCTTGCATTGCGGGGATGCCGCACCTGTCGGAGCTTCAGCGCCAGTACGCGGATGATGTGACGATCGTCGGCGTGAACATCTGGGAAGACCCCGCAGCGGCGTCCGGGTGGATGGGTAAGAAGGGGATGGAGTTGATGGAATACACCGTCGCGATCCAGGATGGGACCGAGATGGAGTCGCTCTGGATGGAACCCGCGGGGCAGCGGGGCATCCCGGCGGCGTTCATCGTTGATCGCACGGGAACGGTTGCATGGATCGGTCACCCGGCGGATCTGGACGGGCCGCTTGAGAAGATTGTCCAGAACGATTGGGTCATCGACGCGGCCCGGATCGCGTTCCAATCAGGAGCAGAGATCGAGCGGCGTCAGACGGCGGCGATGATCGAGTTCGAGAAGATGGCAAAGCATGAGATCGAGGCGTACACGGCGGCCAAAGAAGCGGGCGATCTTGACGCCCTCGCGGCGACATCCACTGCATTGATCGAGCTGCGTCCGCCGCCTGACATCGCCAAGAACCTACTGGGCGGCGGCATCCATCGGATGCTGACCGGGGACCGAGCAGAGTTGGCGGTGGAGTTCATCAGGAAGAATCAGCATGTGATCCGAGATGATGCGATGAGCTTGGAGCAGTACGGGCGAGCGATCATCCATGATGAACTCTTTGCGGACGCACGCGATGCGGATCTGGCGATTTCATTGTTGACGCGGGCGTGTGTGCTTGAGGCGTACGAAGATCGCGACATGCTCAATCTGCTTGCGCATGCACATCTGCTGAAGGCGACACAAGTATTGAAGAAGGCTGCGGACATCCCGTGATGTTCCACAAGAGCGGTATAGAAAGCGACTGAACCGAGTACCGGTTTCAAACAGGAGGCAAAGGAAATGATGATTGTTTCAATCAGCGCGATCGCTGCGCTCGCGTTCTCTCAAGGGCTCGTGTGCGCGGGCGATGAGCAGGTCAACGACTTTGAGTCGGATCAGGCGGGGGTGTTCCCGGGTGGTGCGTGGGTGGACATCGAGGAGCGGGTCGTGAACAACCCCACGCCCGCGCCAACGATGCTCGTCATTGAGACGACGGGTGCGGACGGGAACCCGACACGCGCCGCCCAATCGGTGCAAGTCCCAGGAACCAACGGCATGTTCGTGGAGATCGGTGATGCGCCGTCGCACCACTTTGAGATCGATCTGCGCGTGGACTCGCCAACACAGGGGAACAGCTGGGCGATGGCGGTCGGTTTGATCAAGGATGTCGGACGCGGCGATGTCAACCTCAACACCCAGGCGGTCGTTTATACATGGGTCGATCGGCGGATGTACCTGTATGTTACGCAGGGGCAGGACATCCCAGGGACGGTCAATCTTCGACTCCCCAACTTCCTGTACGAGATCGGGACTTGGTATCGGGTCGTGATCGACGCGGACGCACGCAACGGCGTAATTACGGCAACGGTTCTCGACGGCGCGACGGGGGCGGAGTTGACAACGCGTACACACACGGCCACACAATGGAACATCGAGCGCGGGCGGTTCGATGCGTACGCGGTCTTCGACGGCGAGCCGAGCGGGGCTACGAGCGGTGTTCAGGCAACGGTGGACAATGTGCTCTACTCGCCGGTGTTCAACTGCCCCGTCGATTTCACCGCGGACGGCGAGCTGAACTTCTTCGATGTCAGCGCCTTCCTCACCGCGTACAACGCGCAGGAGATAAGCGCCGACCTGAGTGCGGATGGGGTGCTGAACTTCTTCGATATCTCGCTGTTCCTCGGGTTGTACTCCGCCGGATGCCCGTGACGGAACGCGATGAGTTGATACAAACAATCAGCCCCGGGAACCCGGGGCTGATTTGTTGGTCGGTAGATGAAAGATTCTGCTCACGGCACAATCAGCACACGCGAAACATGCTCCGCGAGCAGCTCATAGACGATGTCGATATCGCCGTTGGCAAGCCGAACACACCCCATCGATTCATCGCCGCCGATGGAGCTGGGGTCGATGGTGCCGTGGATCCCGTAGGAGGTGTACGCGCTCGCTTCACCCTGCCCCGTGAGCCCGATCCAGTATTCGCCGATGGGGTTCTTGGGGTCGTTGGGTTCGTAGCGCTCGCGAGCGTCGCGGGGGTTGACCCACCCGGGGTTCTCGAGCTTGTTGGCGGAGACGACGAACTCGCCGACGGGTGTGCCGTCGGATTCGCCGAGACCCACATCGAACGAGCGGATGTACAGCCACGACGAAGGGTCCGCGGGCGACCCGTGGAAGATGTCGATGCGGTGGTCGGACTTGTCCACGATCGCATGGAACGGGCCTCGCACGAGCTTGAGGGATTGTCCGAGCCGGATCTTGGACGGATCGGAGATCTTGTTGATCCGCGAGATGAGCTTCCAGTGCGTCGCGAGCTCGCGCCGCCCGGCGATACGGGAGAGCGAATCACCCGAAGCGACCTTGTACTCCTCCGTCATCGGATCGCGCGGGTCCGCGGTGGGGGAGAAGACGAGCTGGTTGTTGATCACGGTGAGCTCGTCACGGAGGAGCTGAGCCTCGGACGCGCTGAGGTTCGCGTTGAGCAGCGTGCGCGACAACAGGGCGCGGGCACCGACGCGATCATTCTCACGGATGAGGCGACGAGCGGTATCGAGCTGGAGCTGGACGCCCGTGAGTGCGGCGGTACGCCGGTCCTCGATCTGCGGCTGGCGCGCGGGGTCGGTATTGGTGTTGGTGTTCGCGGGGGTGTTGCTCGCTTCGCGTGTGGCCGCGTCGAGGATGTCGGTATTGGTCGGCGTGCCCGTCGTGGGTGCGCGATTCGTAATCTCGATCGGGTCGTTCTTTACGGGCGTGTTGGTGTTGGCCCCGAGTGCGCGAGAGACATCATCCGAGGTGTCGCGGCGCTGACCAGACCCGGGGAGCGGACGCGTTGGGCGATCCTCGTTGGAGATGTTGTTCGCGGGTGTGGTGTTGTTCGCGAGCTCGTTGGGCTGCTCTTCAAGAGGCGGCGTCGGTGAATCGGATCGGATGAAGAGGTACCAGATCCCATAGAAGAGCGCGATGACCACGACCGCGCCGATCAGGCGTCCGATCGGTCCCTTTCGGGATCGGCGGTAATACACCTGGGACGAGCGGGAAACATTGCGTGAGGATTGGCTGGGAAGACTCATCCGTGGGTCCTTTGGGCGTGTTGTGGCTCGATGGTTTATACGGGATCGAGCGGGCCGAGTTCTGTGATGACGCGATCGACGCGGTGATCGTGCGCCTCGGTCGGGACCGACTCGACGATCTGGGCGTGATAGCACACCCCGATAAGGGTGGGGTTGTGCCCCGAATCCTTCAGGGCGCTGATGTACCGATCATAGAACCCCGCGCCGCGTCCGAGCCGATTGCCAGCCCGATCGAAGGCGAGCCCGGGGACCAGGATCACATCGATCTGTTCGGGTTCCACCACGGGGCACCCCTCACGGGGAACCCTGATCCCGTATCGGCCCGCGACGAGATCGGTGTCCAGATTTGTGATCTGCTTGGCGCACATCGACTTACACGCCCAGTCGATGGATGGGATCGCGACGCGTTTGCCCGTGTTGAGGGCGGCGGTGATGAAGGGATCGAGGGAGAGTTCGGTCCCGAAGGCGGCGTAGGCGAGGATGATGTTGGCGTCGCGAACCGCGGGGTCGGCGAGGAGGTGGGGGGGGATCGCTCTTGCGTGTGTGCCCCGCTCGGACTCGGTGATCGTCGAAAGTCGCTCTTTGAGCTCGCAGCGCGTTCCAGATTTCTCGTCGGGTGCGTTCACGAGGAATCCTAGGAACTGTCTCGGAACGACCCCGTATAAGCACATGCAAGAAATGTCGTTCCCTTGCCGGCTCGAGAGCCGATTTTCGTTCTTTGTGATATCTCCAGATGGGAACCGTGATGTGGTTGATGAGCATGATCGGTGCGGTTGTTTTCAACTGCGCCCCGAGTGATATTGTCCTTCGTGGCCCGTATGTCCAGTTCACCACCGAGCAGAGCGTGGTCCTCCGTTGGCGAACGAGCGACCAAAGAGATTCCGTTGTGTGGTACGGCACAAGCCCCGGGCAGCTCACATCAATGGTGCAGTCCCCGGACATGAGGAGTGACCATACCGTCGAGATTGACGGGCTCGACCCCGACTCGCGATACTTCTACGCGGTTGGGAGTTCCGAAGGCACGCTCGTCGGGGACGATACCGATCACTGGTTCCGAACTCACCCGCCGGTTGGAACGCGCGAACTCACAAGAATCTGGGCGATCGGTGATTCGGGGACGGGGAATGAAGATGCCCGAGCGGTGCGCGACGCATTCCTCGGGTATGGGAATGGACAGAGCGATGCGTGGGTCACGATGGGTGACAACGCGTACCTGCTCGGCACAGATTCGGATCATCAGCGCGGTGTCTTCGACATGTACCCGATGATCCTGCGCCAGAGCGCGATGTGGCCGACGCTTGGGAACCACGATGTGTTCTCCGCGGATGTCGCGACGGAATCGGGACCGTACTTTGATATCTTCTCGCTCCCTCGCGATGGACGCGCGGGGGGCGTCGCGTCCGGGACGGAGGCGTACTACTCGTTCGATTACGCGAATGTGCATGTCGTATGCCTTGACTCATCCGAGTCCGACAGGACGCCCGGGTCCGCGATGCTCAGCTGGCTGGAAGCGGATCTGGCGGCCACGGATCAGGACTGGCTGATCGGCGTCTGGCACCACCCCGCATATTCCGATGGGCACATCTCGGACGAGGAGATTGAGTCGACCGAAGTGCGTACGCACATCCTGCCTATTTTGGAGGCCGCGGGCGTGGATCTGGTGTTGGCCGGGCACACCCACGCGCTCGAGCGATCGATGTTTATCAACGGGCATTACGGATTGTCGGGCACATTCGACCCCGCGACGATGGCGATCGACACGGGTGATGGTCGCGCGGACGGCGATGGAATCTATGTAAAACCCGAGCCGGGGCTGACCCCGAACTCCGGCACGGTCTATGTCGTCGCGGGGAGTTCGAGTCGTGTCGATCCGGGGGATTACGATCACCCCGTGAACATCGTCAACATCAACGAGCTCGGGTCGATGGTGATCGATGTGGACGGGGATCGCCTCGACGCGGTGTTTCTGAACTCAACGGGCGCGGTGCGTGATCGGTTCACGATCATGAAAGGGATCGGGTCGTGCGGGATTGACTTTGCGCCCGATGGAACGCTCGATTTCTTCGATGTCTCCGCGTTTATCGAGCGGTTGAACGCGAAAGCGATCGCTGCGGACCTGAACAACGATGCGCGTTGGGACTTCTTCGATGTCGCTGCATTCATCGCACAGTTCAACACCGGGTGCCCGTGACAATCACGGCTGCTTTCGCGCGTCCTTCTTCGCCCGAGCATTCTCAAGAAACGCCTTGAGGATCTTCTCCGACCCGATGTCCTTGGGCTCGTAGTACCGCTTGTCCACGCCCAGGTAGTCCTGCCCCGTGAGCTGGTCCTCGGCGTTGTGGGAGTACTGGTACTTCTCGTCCTCGAGATCACGCACGCGCTGCCCGGAACCGTCGTCAGATGATCGGGGGGAGGTATTGCCGTCGCGGAGGTAGATGGGGACGGGGAGGACACGACCCTTGCGGACATCGTCGAGTGCCGCGTCGATCGCGGCGTACGCCGCGTTGCTCTTGGGGGCGCACGCGAGGTAGGTGGCGCATTGCGAGAGGGTGATCCGGGCTTCGGGCATGCCGATGCGTTCGACGAGGTCCCACGCGGCCTGGGCGATCATGATGCCGCGTGGGTCGGCGTTCCCGATGTCCTCGGACGCGAGGATCGCGAGTCGGCGCGCGATGAAGCGTGGGTCTTCGCCGGCATCGAGCATGCGAGCGATCCAGTAGACGGCCGCGTCGGGGTCGGACCCACGGACGGACTTGATCATCGCGGAGATGGTGTCGTAGTGCCCGTCGTCGCCGTAGACAGCGAGCTTCTGCTGGATGGAATCCTCAGCGAGCTGCTTATCGATGACGATTGATTCACCGGGTGTCGATCGGATCGCGACTTCGAGCGCGGTGAGTGCACGCCTCGCGTCGCCTTCGGATTTGATCGCCCAGACGCGTTTCGCGTCTTCGGTGATCTCGATGGATTGATCAGGGAACGCGTCGGGGTGTTTCAGCGCGTTGTCGATGAGTGTGCAGGTCTCGTCCTCGGTGAGTGATTCGAGGCGAAAGAGCGTGGAGCGCGAGATGAGCGCCGCGTTGACGGCGAAGAGCGGGTTCTCCGTCGTCGCACCGATGAGGGTGATGAGTCCGCGTTCGACATCCGCGAGCAGGACATCTTGCTGCGACTTGGAGAACCGATGGATCTCGTCGAGGAAGAGGATGGTGCGTTTGTTCTGCTCGCCGAGGATGCGGGACGCTTCGTCGATGATCTCACGGATGCGTTTGACGCCGACGGACGCGGCGTTCTCACGCACGAACCGGCGCGATGTCGCCTTGGCGATGACTTCCGCGAGGGTGGTTTTGCCCGTGCCAGGTGGGCCGTGGAGGATGATGGAGGTGAGGGTGTCCGCGTCGATCATCCGCCGCAGGAGCTTGCCCGGCCCGAGCAGATGCGTCTGCCCGACGATCTGGTCGAGGGAGCGTGGGCGCACACGCGCCGCCAGCGGCGCGACGCGGGTAAGGGCCTCTTCTCGGTTGGGTGCCCACAGATCGTTCATACGGGAAGTGTACGGGTGAATGTGAAATCTGGAATCAGGGTGTGCGGAATTGTCACCAAAAGACGATATTTTCGTATCTTGTCTGGAACCAAAAACTTGTAACTGCTAACATTTCTGTGATGACCTTTCTCTGGATCATGCTTGGGCTCTTAGTGCTTGTCACCGCAGGACTTGTGGGCGGGCGAGCGTACGGGCGCAAGTGGTCCCCCGAGCTGGGTGCACTCGACGGGTTGGTGTACCTGCTCGGGTTCGCGTACGCGCGGGGGGTGCACGACCTGATCGTCGAGCACGAGGAGGGGGCATTGGACGATCTGGGCGGGCCCATGATCGTGGTGTGCAACCACACCGCCGGGGTCGATCCGATCTTGGTGAGCCTGAGCGTCCCCACCAAGATCCGGTGGATGATGGCTGACGACATGCGCCTGCGGGGCATCAACTGGTTCTGGAACTGGCTGGGCGTGATCTTCGTCGCCCGCAATCGCCACGGGCGCACCGGCATGCGCCACGCCCGCAAGCACCTCGCCGACGGCGGCGTCATCGGGATCTTCCCCGAGGGACGCATCGAACGACCCGCCAAGCGCCTGCTCCCCTTCGCGCCCGGCGTGGGCGTGCTCGTCCAGCGCAGCGGCGCACGCGTGCTCCCCGTGATCATCGAAGGCACCCCGACACACGCGAAGAACGCGTGGGAGTCTTTGTGGATGCGGAGCGCGACGCGCGTGCGCGTCATGCGCCCGATCGATTACAAGGACTCGGGCAAGGGCAACGCGGAGATCGCCAAGGACCTGCACGAGCGCTACGAGCGCTGGACGGGGTGGGACACGAAGGGCCCGGCGCTGAAGCCCGACGCGGAGCCGGGTGAGTTGCTTGCGTTCGATGAGAACGGGGTTCGTCGGCAGATCGCGTGAGTGGTTGGTGCTGGCTCAGGGGCAGCCGTTCAGGTATGCCTCAAGGAATGCGGAGACATCGAAGAAGTTGAATGAGCCGTCATTGTTGAAGTCAGCGATGGGTTCGTTGGCGGCGTAGGCGGTGAGGAATGCGGAGATGTCGAAGAAGTTGAGGGAGCCGTCGCCGTTAAGATCGGCAGAACAGAGGGATGGGGCTGAAGAGAAGAGGTACGCCGAACCGGAGCTCTCACCGTTGTCGTCGTCCCAGATAGCCCCAACGATGACCGTGTTGCCGCTGATCGCGACGGACTCGCCGAATAAATCGCCCGCCGCCCCGTCGCTGGGCAGGAGCTTGAAGAGTTGCTGGCCAGTGGTCGTGTCGAAGAGGTACGCGGTACCGGATGCAGGACCGTTGTCGTCACCGTTAGCCCCAAGGATGGCCATGGTGCCGCTGATCGCGACGGAGCCGCCAAAACCATCGAATGCCGCCCCATCGCTGAGCAGGAGCTTGATGAGCTGTTGGCCGGTGGTCGTGTCGAACAGGTACGCGGAACCGGAAGATACACCGTTGTCGTCGTCACCGGGAGCCCCAATGATGGCCGTGGTGCCGCTGATTGCGACAGACCTGCCAAAGTAATCGCGGCTCTGTCCGTCGCTGGGCAGGAGCTTGAAGAGCTGCTGCCCGGTGGTCGTGTCGAAGAGATACGCGGAACCAGAGCACTCACCGTTATCGTCGTCGCCATCAGCCCCAATGATGGCCGTGGTGCCGCTGATCGCGACGGAGCCGCCGAACAAATCGAGAATCGACCCGTCGCTCGGCCGGAGCTTGAAGAGTTGAAGGCCAGTGGTACTATCGAAGAGGTACGCCGAACCAGAATAACTACCTCTATCATCATCACCAGGAGACCCAACTACAACAGTGGTGCCGCTTATGGCAACGGAGCTGCCAAAGGCATCCAAGTCAGCCCCATCGTTGGGCCGTATCCTGAATCGCAACTGGCCCGTCGTAGTATCGAAAAGGTAAGCCGAGCCGATGTCGCCGCGTTTGTCGTCGCCTTCTCGATCTCCGATGACGGCCGTATTACCACTGGTCGCGACGGATTCGCCGAAAAAATTTCTTTCTGCCCCGATGGTGGGCAGGAGTTTGAAGATTTGGTGTCCAGTGGTTACATCTAAGAGGTACGCCGAACCGCGCAGGGTGTTGTTGCGGTCGTTAGGAGCCCCAACTAGCGCTGTGGTGCCACTGATCGCGACTGATCCACCAAACCAGTCATCTGCTGCCCCATCATCGGGATGAAGCTTTAGTTGCTCGTTGATCACCTGGCCTGCGGCGGGCAGGGCGATCATTGAGGTGAGGGTTATTGCAGCAAATGCAAACTGGTTATGGAATCTATGGAAATTCATGAGTTTTTCTCTTCTCGCATCATGATGAAAGACCGCAAGCACGGCGTGGGTTACAGAGTAAAGCACATTCGGGACCGGTCGTCGTGATATCTGTGATTTGCATGAGATTCTTACGCAGGCTCATGCGAGACGGTACGGATGGGCAAGTCTCCACGCCCTTACAGATTTGATCTCAAGGTCATGCAGGAGCCGGAGACGGCACCTGCATGGCACCCGGTTGTTGCTGGCTCAAGGGCAGCCGGCGAGGTACGCGGTCAGGAATGCTGAGACATCGAAGAAGTTGAACTGGCCGTCGGCGTTGTAGTCCGCGATGGGGTCATTTGCAGCAAATGCACTGAGGAACGCGGAGACATCGGCGAAGTCGAGTGAGCCATCGTTGGTGAGGTCGGGTGGACAGGGGGATGGGGCTGTGAAGAGGTACGAGGAACCGGATCCAAAACCGTTGTCTTGGACAAAGAAAGCCCCAACGCTGACCGTGGCGCCGCTGATCGCGACAGAGACGCCGAAGTAATCGCCCGCCGCCCCGTCGCTGGGCAGGAGCTTGGAGATCTGCTGGCCGGTGGTCGTGTCGAAGAGGTACGCGGAACCGGATGCAGAACCGTTGTCGTCGTCCTGGTAAGCCCCAACGCTGACCGTGGTGCCGCTGATCGCGACAGAGACGCCGAAGTAATCGCCCGCTGCCCCGTCGCTGGGCAGGAGCTTGAAGAGCTGCTGGCCGGTGGTGGTGTCGAAGAGGTACACGGAACCGGATTGATTACCGTTGTAGTCGTCTTGCCAAGCCCCAACGATGGCTGTGGTGCCGCTGATTGCGACGGAGTTGCCGAACACATTGTCCGCCGCCCCGTCGTTGGGCAAGAGCTTGAAGAGCTGCTGTCCGGTGATCGTATCGAAGAGGTACGCGGAACCGGAGAACTCACCGTTGTCGCCGTCACCTATAGCCCCAACGATGGCGGTGGTACCGCTGATCGCGACGGAGAAGCCGAAGTTATCGAGCGCCGCCCCGTCGCTGGGCAGGAGCTTCAAGAGCTGCTGGCCGGTGGTGGTGTCGAAGAGGTATGCGGAACCGGATTCAATTCCGCTGTCGTCGTCACCAGAAGCTCCTACGATGGCTGTGGTGCCGCTGATCGCGACGGAGTTGCCGAACACATAGTCCGCCGCACCATCGCTGGGCAGGAGCTTGAAGAGCTGCTGGCCGGTGGTGGTGTCGAAGAGGTACGCGGAACCGGATTCAATTCCGTTGTCGTCGTCACCGGAAGCCCCAACGATGGCCGTGGTGCCGCTGATCGCGACGGACCGGCCGAACTCATCGAACGCTGCTCCATCACTGGGCAGGAGCTTGAAGAGCTGCTGGCCGGTGGTAGTGTCGAAAACATACACCGAACCAGAACTAGCATTGTTATCGTCGTCCCGGTAAGCCCCAACGATGACCGTAGTGCCGCTGATCGCGACGGAATAGCCGAAGTAATCGCCCAGCGCCCCGTCGCTGGGAAGGAGTTTGGTGTCCTCGTTGATCGTTTGTCCTGCGGCGGGCAGGGTGGCGATGGCGAAGAGGGTCGTGGTGGCGATCGCGTGCCAGCGGATAGCGTTATTCATCATCTTTAGAACCTTTCTCACGGATCATGGTTTGGCCACCAGCAGTATGCTGTGGTCTCGCAGTATACTGCAGAGTTAGAAACATTTCGAGTCAAAACCTATGATTTTGTTGCGATTTTACAGGCGTATCATCATTGTAACAGTGCTGTGAATTCAGAATGCGGTATTACTTTTTTTGATGCAGGTTGAGAAACCAGCTGATCACTTCCACACTGATTTGTGTCAGCCGTCCATCTTCTTCTTGAGTGCCTCCAACCGCCGCATATGAACCTCCCGATCCGGCTCAAGAATAATCAGCGATTCCAGCTGATGCTTCGCGAGCTCGAAGTTCTCCGCGATCAGCGCCACCCGTGCCGCCCGTTCGCGTTGGTCGGCATCAAACGGCGCGATCGCAACGGCCCGGAGCGCCGCACGGATGGCCTTGTCGTGCTCGGCGCGTTGGGCGTAGAGCAGGGCGAGCTCGCCCGCGTAGGCGGGGGAGTGGATCTCTCTCGCGTCGAGGTATTCGAGGTGCGGGATGGCGCGGAGCCGATCCGCGCCGTCGGCGCTCGCGCGGTAATGACGCACCAGACGCTTGTGAGGCTCGGGGTCCGTGGGGCGGATGGTGATCGCGTGCTCGAGGATCTCGATCTGGCGATCGGTGAGCGTGTCCTCCGCGCCCGCGAGCTCGGAACCGATCTGGAGGGTGATGAGCTCGGGGTGATCGGGGTATTGCTCGAGGAGCTTGGCGATCTCGTCGCGGGTGGGGACTTTGTTGAGTTGCTCTTCGGGTGAGTCGTCGTCGGAGACGCCGAGGATCTCGTAGATGTCGGGGACATCGTCGGAGAGGAGGAGGTTGTGCTCGATGAGGTCCTGCTTCGCCCATTCCTTGAACGACGCGAGGAAGGACTCGGGTGTCACCTTGAGGACCTCCTCGAACGCGTCGACCGCGTCGCGCCCGCGGGTGGAGGCGTCGAAGATGTCGAGGGGTGCCTGCTTGCCGAAGGTCTCGATGATGTACTCGAACATCCACGCGCCCTGGGCGTAGGCCTGCGAACGATCGGTGGGTTTCTTGGGACGCACGAACGCGGTGTTGATCTCAACAAGATCGAAGAGCTCGTCGTTCTCGTAGGCACGCTTGAGCAGCGCCCAGGTGTTCGCGTCACGCGGCGAGTCCTCATTGAACACCGCGTTGGCTTCCGTCATCCAATGGATGACGCGGTTCTTGGTCCGCGCGAGGTTGACGGTGTGGGTGTACTCGTGCTGGAGCACGCGGGGCCAGTCGTAGGGGCCGATCGATGACTTGGGCCCGTCGCGGGGCGCTTCGATCGCGATGACCGGGCCGGTGGAGGCGGCCATGGTGTGGATGGAGGGCATGCCTCCGATGCGCACGGCGAACCACTCGTGGTTGGGCATGAGCTCGATGAGCGTCTTCTGATCGGGCTCGTAATCGTTCCCGCCCGGCGCGTCGCCCGCGACGCGCTCGTGGATGCGTTCCATGATCGCGGGCATCTCGCGTGCGAGCACGATGTCCGTGGTGTCGGGCTTGTACCGGATGATGAAGTGCTCGGACTCGATCGTGTCGTATGTCGCGAGCTCGGTGACGAGGGTGAGCGAGTTCTGGGCACGCAGATCGAACGGATCGAGCTTGAGCGCGTCCTCGAGGACCTCGCGTGCTTGGTTGTCGAGCCCGGCCTGCACGAGCAGGAGCCCGAGCTGGAGTCGGGGCTCGCCCCAGTGCGGGGCGCGTTCGATGACTCTGCGATAACTCTCCGCAGCGTGCTCATACTGGCGGTACTCCGACAGCGTGTCCGCGACCCGCATGTACGCGTCGGGCGAGCCGGGCGAGATCTGGTCGTACGCGTCGAGCAGGTACTGCGTCGAGGTCGTACGGAACCCCGCAGCCGCGGCTGCCGCGTTGATCTGCAATAGCTCGCGCTGGTTGGGCATCCGCGCCAGCACCATGTCCAACGCCATCTCCGCGCCCTCGGGGTCCTTGCGACGCAGCGCCACGCGTGCCCGCAGGATCGACCCGAGCAGGGACGGCGGGGTGTAGTCGTCCGCGTCGTAAGACTCGTCGATCGACGCAGCGAGGATGTCGAGCTTGCGTGCGATCTCGTCGGCGGTGTCGAAGTCGAAGGAATCGACAGCCATCGAACCGATGACGAACGCGGCCTGCGCGTTGCGGGGGTGCAGCGCGAGCGTTTCTGCCGCTGCGTTGCGCCCGTCCTGATAATTGTTGTGCGCGTAGAGGAGCTGGGACTCGATCAGACGCACCCGCCACGAGGTGCGATCGAGGTTCTCGCGGGCGCTCGCGAGGAGCTTGGTGATGGACTCGTACTCGGCGCGTGCGTCGACCTGCGGGCCTCGCAATCGGAGCAGATCGAGCATGCCCTGCGCGCCCCACGCGATCTGGTCCGCGTCGTCGAGCTTGGTCGTGGTGAGGAATGTCTCGAGCGTGGTGAGGGTGTCGATCGCCTCATCGAACTGCCCGAGCATCTCGTGCGTCCGCGCGAGCAGCGCGAGGGTCTGGGGCGTGCGCGGCTCAGGGGTCGCGTTGAGGAACCCCAGCGCCCGACGCGGATCGCCCCGCATCAGCGACGCCTCCGCGAGCAGGTTGGGATCGGTGTTGGGGTCGACGAGGAACGGATGGTCGTACGCCCCCGCGTCGAGGGCTGCCTGAGCAGCGTGGTCACGATCGATCAGGTCTGCGTGGGTCCACACGCCGTGCTTGATGCGGAGGGCGAGTCGCTCGTCGTCCGTGAGGAACTCGGCGCTGATGATCTCGCGGAGCGCCTCGGTGACCTGATTGATGTGCTCGGGGACCTCGATGCGCCGGATGGGCGCGTGGTCGTGATCGTGCACATCGACGGGCGCGATCGGAGGGTTGGTATCCTCCTCAGGCGGGAGCGCGGGCGCCTGGGCGCTGACGCCCGATGCGAGGAGAGCGAGCAACGCGAGGGTCTGACGGAGGGGGATATTCATAGTCGATCTTAGGGGGAATCGGGGTTGGGTTGATCCGCGTCGCCCCGCCAGCGGTTGATCTGGACATTCCACCCCGAGCTCGCGTCGGGCGTGGTGGTGTCGAATACGCTCAGCGGGATCTCCGCGTTGCGTTCCGTCTGGAAGAGCTCCACGACCTGGATGTCGCCCGTCCAGTCCTGCTTGAGGTACAGCGCGGGGAGCAGGGTCTCGGTGTTGACCCAGATCCGCACGAACTCCCAATCGTCTTCGAACCCGGACCCCTGCTTTGGCACGAGCATGAGCTGGGTGGTGCCCTGGACATGAGGCTGCTCCGCGAGGGTCTTGAGCTCGGGGAAGTCCGCGTTGTCCGCCAGCCCGTCGCTCACCCCCTGGAGGGTGATGTCGTAGTTGTTGAACAACCGATCCTGATCACGCCCGAGCGAGACCCAGAACGGCGCGTCGCGCATCAGTTCCATCGGGTCGAGGGTCTCGCCCTGCGGGACGAGCTCGCGCTTGTTGAACTGCTTCTCTTCGGGGTTGCGTTCGACGAACCAGCGCCCGTCGAAGATGTAGTGCTCATCGATCTGATCGAACCGGTCATCGATCTCCAGCCCGCTGAACCGCACCGCGTACCGGCGCGCAAGCCCCGCGTCCGCGTTGTCGTCGTTGCGGATCGCGAGGTTCCCGTATCGGATCTGCATGTCGTTCTCAAGCGCGTTGATGATGGTGTAGCGCACGCCACCCTTGAGGGTGGTGGTGGTCTTGTCCTGCTCCGCGAGCGCGGTGAGAAGTTCACGCGGGGTGTTGAACTTCCCGGGTTCCGCAGCGACTTCTGCGACGACGCCGTCGGGCTCGACGAGCGTGTGAGACGCGTTGAACGCAAGGAGCGGGGCGGTTGCGAGCAGGATGGAGAGCAGGGCGCTGGGCATCGGGGTTCCTTTGGTATTCGTACCGGGAGAACGCATCTGGGTTCGGTTCATTGCGATTTTAGTGCCTCCCCCGTCCTGACGGGGGAGGTGGCTGCGCAGCAGACGGAGGGGGTCTTGTGTTGCGTGCATCTCCCAAGGCCCCCTCCGTCGACTTCGTCGACACCTCCCCCTCTCCGCCAAAGGCGGACAGGGAGGCACAAGAGGGGACCGTAAAAGCGACCATTCCTCTGACACCCAATCGGTCAGATGTGCTCGATGGGGTCAACCGTACCGATGACGGCGGTGTCGGGCTCGTCGAGGTACAACTGGGCGATCGCAGCCGCGGCGATCGCGTCGCGGCGCTGCTTCTTCTGCTTGTGCGTCAGTCCGCTCTGCGCCATCCGGGCGTCCGCGAGCTGGGAGGTCTTGCGTTCATCGATGAGGACGACCCGCCGATCGATCCGCGACGCGAGCTTGGTCGCGAACGCACGGACGAGCTTGGCACGCGGGCCTTCGGTGTTGTCCATGTTGAGCGGGATCCCGAGGACGATCTCGGTTTCTGGGCCGGACGCTTGTTGGTGGAACTGTTTCACGATCGCGTCGATGAGCAATCGCCCGTTCTCCTGATCGATCGGGACCTCGATCAACCCCGCCGGCGATGCGATGCAGGTGATCCGGTCCGCGAGCGCGATCCCCGTGCGTTTGTCCCCAAGATCGATCGCGAAGATGCGCATGATTCGATATCTTAGGCGTTTTCACATCAACATACCTTGATTTAAAGGGCTGCAAAAATGGATCCAACGCGAGGAACAGTTGACTTGATCGGGCATGTTGTTATTCCTGCCAATGATTTGTCAGGAGAGCTTGTAGGGGGAATTCAAAACATTGTCATTAGGGCAAAGTCTGATCAAGGAAAGTGGGTTGAAGAATCAAGCTTGCGCATCGGTCACTGGAGGGCAATGCTCCGTAGTGTTTACATGCATT
>CBDDIA010000031.1:0-12336 GCA_965228685.1 Phycisphaerales bacterium | reverse complement strand
ACCTCATCAGTTGCCTGTGTTGTCCGATCCGCGAGCTTGCGGACTTCATCTGCTACGACCGCAAACCCACGCCCATGCTCGCCGGCTCTCGCGGCCTCGATCGCGGCATTGAGCGCGAGCAGGTTTGTCTGTTCCGCGATCTCATTAATTACTTGGATGACCTGCCCGATCTCTTCGCCTCGCTTGCCGAGCTCACCGATGATGCTCTCGAGCGACTTGATCGAATCATTGATAAGGCCGATCTCAGTGACGGTGCGTTCGACGACCTCGCTGCCATGTCGGGCAACCTTCCCGCCCTCATTCGCCCCGTTCGCAACATCCTGGCAGTTCTGGGCCGTTTGCTGAATCGAGGATGACATCTGCTCCGCAGCACTGGAGATGAGAATCGCTTGATTGCTCTGCTCACCCATCAGGTCCGCCATCTGCGAGCTTGAGCCAGAGATCTTTTCCGCAGTCTGCGTGACATCGTTCGATGCCTGCTGGACTTGGACAATGACCTCCCGGATGCTCGTCACAAACCGGTTGAACCAGTGCGCGAGTTCGCCAATCTCGTCGTGGCGGTTGAGCTCGATCGACTTCGTCAGATCGCCCTCGCCCTCTGCGATATCCTGCAACGCCGATGCAGTGATCTTAATCGGCTTGGCGATCCGCGTACCACAGATCCAAAGAAGCGAGAACAGGACGGCAGTTCCAATCCCCGAAAGCAGGAGGGCAACGCGCAGCGACTGGTTTGCTTCCTTGAGCACATCACCCTCAGCGACGAGTGTGACGATACGAAGACTCGAAGAGGCAAGATCTTCAGGCAAGCCACCGAACGCCCACTCTGGTTGAATCAGCGGGCTCGATTTCGCGTAGTAGTTCACGGCGCCGAGTTCAGGCGTGTCCGCAGAGAATGCCGTCGTCCCGAACTCGCCCCACCAGGACATACCTGAGAAAGACCCCGTGTTGATTCCATCACTTGACTCATCATCCCCGGCAATCGCAAGAGGTTCGCTGCTCCCGCTATGGACAATCATTGAGATCGCACTGGAGAAACCTTGGTTATTCAGGGTTGAGTTTGCATCCTCAACATGGTTCACGATCAAGTCCCAGTCAAGGATCGCGATCAGTGATCCATTCTGATCGCCGCTGCTGTCCTTGCACGCAAAGGTAATGACGATGTTCTCATGTGCATCGAACTGCTGAACCCATGTTCCAATGAGACCCATACCGATCCCGCTCTCGCTTGGGGCCGGGAGAGTAGGAAAACTCTCACCCACGAGCGTGTCATGATCGCCGTGCTTTGCACGAGCAAGGATCAGCTTGCCCTCTGTATCTGCGAGCCCGAGCATAGAGAATGCGGGGTTTGCTCCGAGCATCTGCTCGAACTGTGACCCCAGTTCTTCTGTTGTCTCGAACTCGATTGAGAGACCATAGATGTCCTGGGCGGTCCAACCCGCGAAAACCTTGCCTTGTCGCTCGAGGTACCCATTGAGCTGATTGCTCGCATTCTTGGACACCAGAGCGGTGGTTCCCGCGCTGCTGCGGATCGAGTTCTCTTTCGCATCCATGTACATCGTACCCGTAACCACCAGCATCGGAAGTGCAGTTGGCAAGAGAGTCAAGATGATCTTGGTGCGCAGTCCCAATGAACGAAGAGTCTTCATAGTCATCCCTTCATGTACCCGTAGGTGAAACCCGAAAACGCGGTTTCCCGCGTTGACTGGGTGAATGTGATTTGATTAGTCAGATTCGGCTTCGGTGAAAGTGCCCGCTGGGAGGGGCTCAAGCTCGGTGGGGACGCCCGCCGACTCGCGAGCCGCAACCCACTGATCACGGTTAATGAATGCCTTGTCGCCAGAGAGTTCCGCGATGATCTCGAAGTAGTCGAGGCCGAACTTGTCTGCCTTCACATCTGCTTCGGGCTTGCAACGCACCGCATACACGGTCTGAATGGACTGGTGATCAAAGTCACGCCACTGCTGGCCATCCTTGAGGAGCTCGTAGTTGTGCCCTTCAAGAGCGGCAACGACCGCTGCGCCATCGAACGATCCAGCACGCTCAACCGCAGCCTTGTACTCATGGAGGATGGTGTACGCCGATGCGCCTGAGGTGCTCGGGTAACGCTCGTACTTCGCAGCAAAGGAGTTCACAAACTCCTGCCCACGAGCGTAGTTCTTCTTGAAAGGAACCGACCAGGTCCAGGGGAGTGCGCCCACGACGCCTTCCATGACCTTCGGGCCGCCGCCTTCAGCCATGCCGAGGGTCAGGTTCGGGACAATGATCTGCATGTCAGACTTGAGGCCCTGAGCGGTTGCCTGACGGACAGCACGCTCCATGTCCTTACCGAACTCGACGAGCACGAGCACATCGGGCTTCACGAGTTTCGCGAACGCGATCGCCTTCTGGAAATCTTCGTCCGTAGCGCCGGGGAATGGGGTCTTGTACGAACGGTGTGCCTTGTCGTCGTTCGTGTTGGTCAGCTCGCGGAACGCCGCCTCGGTGGTATGGCCCCAGGTGTAATCCGCGGTGATGTAGAGGTACTTCTTGCCGCTGAAGTTCTTATTCATGTACTCACTGAGCACATTTGCTGCGGCCCACGAGTCATAGCACTCGCGGAAAGTAAAGCGATGCCCATTGGCACCGGTGGTCGCGGTTGAGTAGGTCAGTGTCCCAAAGAAAGGAACCTGGTTCGCCTGACAGACTTCTCCGACCGCGACGGCAACGCCGCTCGACGAACCGCCAAAGATCATCTTGACGCCTTCGTTCTTGATCAGATCGTTCGCATTCTCAACCGATAGCGGTGCCTGCGACTTTGAGTCGCGGAAAACGAGCTCAACCTGCTGGCCAAGGATCCCACCCGCCGCATTGATTTCCTCAACCGCGAGCTGTGCTGCGCGGAACTGGTCAAGCCCCTGTACCGAGTAAGGACCGGTCTCAGGGTAGTTCATTCCAAGCTTGACCGTCTGAGACGAGGCCATCCCTGTAAAAAGTGTGCATGCCGCGATCGCAGCGGCTTTTAGGGTCTTCATGCTTCCCACTTGTGTCTCCTTTCAAAGCAGGCTGTGCTCGCAAGCAATGCCGATCGTGAACTCTCACGATGGATCATGCGGCTTTGTCGACATCAACTGCATCAAAATTGAGACAAGGTTAAGTTACGAGGGTTTTCTCAGTCACCGAGCGGCCACTTTGTGCGCAAGTTTGGAGTATGCAAAGGGTTGAAGTGAGAACATGTGATGTTTGTGAGCTTGCATCCCCAGATTTGTTCATTGACCTGACTCATTCCGCTTGAGACGAGTGTGAGAGTGGGCTCAGTCTACGGAGTGGATAAGTTGCAGTTCGTACGAACAAAAAGCGAATCAATCACCCTGCCCTAGTAGGCACACAACCTCAATCACGGGCGAGAGGATTCGAACCCTGAACCTCAAATCCGTGGTGATCGACTCGGGCAGCACGAGCTCGTCGATCACGCCAGAATAGCCCTCGATCATCCCCATGAGATCGCGGAACTGCTCGAGCACCTCCACACCGTGCCCAAGAGCGGGCCCGCAACCGACCCGCACGGCTAAGAAATCACCAACTGATCAGATCGAATCCAGATAGTGCCGAACCGCTCTTGCAATCTCGATTGCACCGGGCGAGTCCGAGTGCACACAGAGCAGCTCACACGCCGAGTCTCTGAGGAGTCTCCGCGTTTGTACGAGTGCGTCATCGGGGTCGGTGATCATCGCCCCTTGCTGCTCCCGCGGGATGAGCACGCCCCGATCGTCATACCCCCTGTCGCAGAACCCTTCAACAAGAACCTCGCACCCAGATCTCCTGACTTGCTCGATCGCATCCGACCCGAGCGGAAGCACCACCGCGATATCGCCGAACACCGATTTACATATCTCCGCGAACCAATGCGCACGAACAGGATCGCGAGCGATCGCGTGGTACAGGGCGCCGTGCGCCTTCACGAACCCGACGCGGGCGAGGCATGAGTTCGCCGCGTGCTTGAGTGACTGGAGCTGCTCGATGATCGATGACCGAAGGGAATCGTCATCGATCGTGATCGCGCGACGCCCGAAACCAGATCGATCCGGATACGACGGGTGCGCGCCGATCGCACAACCCGTCCGAGTCGCACCCAAGATCATCGATCGCATGGACTCACCGTCGCCCGCGTGCCCCCCGCACGCGATACTCACGGCATCGACATGCTCCAAAAGAGTGAGCTCGCGACCCAGACCGATCTCGTCTTCCGCTTCCCCGGTATCACACCCGAGCATGATTCGTCGCTGGCGCATCATGTTAAGCCCTCATACATCGCGCGTGCCTGCTCGTGCGTCATCCACTCAAACTCGACACGATCATTCGGCGAGAACTGTGCCAACCGAGACACATCCCGCTCAATCACACACGCGATCACCGGGTACCCGCCTGTCGTTGGTCCATCAACACCCAGCACGATCGGGTTCCCATCGGGTGGCACCTGCACATAACCAGGCAGGGTCGCCACACTCTCCATCCGAGCAGGAATCGATCCACACAACGAGCCCCCTTCCAAGCGGATACCCGCACGATTGCTCTTCGAACCAACGCGATATGCCGTTCGTCCAATGTGATCGATCTGATCAACGGCGAATGAGTTCGTGTGATGACTCGGGACGATGCGGATGACATTTCGATGCATTGCCGTGCTGACTACTTGCACGGGGATCTCACGAACATGGGTTGATCTTCCAATCGGTATCTCATCACCCTGCTTGAGCGCACACCCGAGCCCGGCGTCGGGAATCGACACCAGCGCCGAGCGACTCCCGAGCAACAATGGCGTTTCGATCCCGCCCGAAACACACAGATAACTTCGGGCACCCTCACGCAACGCCCCAACCCGAAGGACACTCTTTGCTCTGACAGTGAACACCTGCTGATGAGGGGCCGGCACAGCAATGGAACCATCATCCACAACCGCGTCCGATGCCCGCGCTCCGCTCAGGCACGCACGCACAGGCTGATTGAAGTAAAACGCCCCGCCGATGAGTGTCATCTCGATCGAAGCACACCCGGGCGGGTTCCCAAGCAGATGGTTCCCAAGCTGATGCGCATGCGTATCAAAGGCTCCGCTCACCGGTACCCCGTAATGACGAAAACCTGCGCGTCCAAGATCCTGAACGCTCGATTGCAAGCCGGGATTGAGCACAACGAGTGACATCAGGTGCTCGCCTGTCTCGCATGAAACGCTTCGAGCGTGATCGGCTCGAAGCGCACACGATCTCCAACCCGGAACATGCACACCGGATCGCGCTGTGGATCGAAGATCGGACAATGCGTTCGCCCGATCAGGTGCCACCCCCCAGCACTGGCAAAGGGGTAGATCGCGCTCATCGACTCCACGATGGCGACACTCCCCGCGGGGACATGCGTCCGAGGTGTAGAACGGCGTGGGACACGAAGCGGATCGGGCAACCCTTTGAGATACCCAAACCCCGGTACAAACCCGATCGTCTCAACGACATACTCCGCCCGATGATGGAGCTCGATGAGTGCAGGAATGGAGACGCCGCACGCTCGAGATACTTCCTCCAGATCCGGCGCGATCTCGGGCGAATAGCACACCTCGATCCGGTGCGTCCTCGCCTGCATCCCGGGATCCTGAGACTCGACATGCACGCTGCGGAGTGCAGACGCGATCTGCTCCTCGATCGCTTGCCTGCCCGCGAGCTCTGGAGAAAGTTCGATCAGAACACCGTGACTTGCCGGAACGATCGATCGAACCCCGTCCCCAAGGACCGAGCAGATCGCGTCCTGGAGGTTTACCCCAGATGACTCTATATCAATCTCAGCCCAAACCGAGCGTTCACTTGTCCATTTGATCGATCGGATCCCCATCATGCGAAGCATACCGAAACCCGAACGGATCTGGGCGAGAATCCCCCGTTCCTGTCCCAAAAACAAGAACAGCCCCGAAACCGGGGCTGGGAATGAACACGGGCGGAAGGATTCGAACCCTCAACCTCCTGATCCGTAGAAACCGGGTAACGGCTCTAGTAGCCTCTAAACGGCGATAAATGAGGGCCTAGACTCTCAAAACGGATGGAAAAACGGATGCCGTTTCGATGCCCGATTTGACCACTTTTTGCCTCCTCACCCTTGGTCAGGAGTACAAAGTGCCATCCGTTTTGGCATCCGGTTTTTCTCTGATCGGCGGCTCGATTCGACCCCCGCGCGCCCGGTACACCTTATCGCTAATCAGGCGTATCTGTCTACTTGTGGTATCATGTCAGCGTGCCCCATGCTGCGATCCAATCAAACTCCGGCACCCGGAAACTCGGGCCCTGGGACGCCCGCGTCGAGAGGGACTGGGCACGGCTCGGAGTGCTCTTCAACTGTCGGGTGAGCCGCCGGACACCCGACCTCGAACGCCTCCTTCTCGACACAGCCCGGGCGTGCCCCGACAATGCCCGATTGCTCCCCCTCGTGGTGACATGGCTTTCGCAGTACGGGCAGTTCGTCGCCCGGCACCGTCTCAAACGGCTTGTGCAGACCGAGCTTGAGCCGGAGCACTCGTCCATCCTCGGGCTGATCGTGGAGGAGGCCATCGCAGCCGGTGGGACGCGTGAGCTGCTGACTGTCTCGGAGGCTTGTGAGCCGCGCCGGCCGGCGGGGCCGCTCTCTCGGGCTCAGCGGACGGAGGCATCGCTTTCCGAGATTGCGAAACGCCATTCCTCAGAAGCCTCGGCGCGGTTGGGGGGCATGGGCACCGCCGGTCGAGCCGAAGCCGGACGCGATCCGGCCGGTGAGTTGGCTGCTTGAACACAACCCCGAGCTCCGCGAACGCATCATCCGGAAGGGCGACCTGCGGGTCAGCATCATCGAGACGCTCCGCCGGGATGTTCCGGGGGGCACGGTCCCGTCTGAGGTCGCCTTGGCCAATCTGAGCGGGGCGACGCGGGCGGCAGTCCGGAAGGCTTTGGGTGCCCTCTGCCTGGAAGGTGTGGTGTCGGTGGGAGCGATGCCTGAGAATGGCCGCGAACACCGCGTGACACTCCTACCGGGTGCGGTGCCGGACACGGCTGCTTGTGTCAGTGACGGAAGCCTGTTGAAGCCTCCAAGTGAGGGAAGAGTATCGCAATGAATGAGACGCCTGACAGACTTGCCGATGCCATCCGTCGTGTGCTCAAGGAAGAGATGCGTCGATCACCCGCGGTGCGCGAGCTGCTGGTCGAGTTGGCGGAGCTCGTGCTGGTCGAAGCCGAAGAGTTGAAGCCCCGAGCTGAGCATGTCGTCGCGGCCGAGCCCGTCAGCGTCGCCGAGACACCGAACGACACAGTGCAAACGGAGTCGATCTCAGAAGGCTCGATCGAGCCGGAGCCCGCATCCGCCGAACCGCGTGCTGAGAAGCCCATTACGGCTGATGTGCCGCTGGTGCTGGGCGGCCCGGTCATGGACATCAAGGTCACCGGCACTGCATCAGAGATTGCGGAGGTCAAGCAAACGATCGCCGGGCCGAGTGATGACGACGGCGCACAGCAGGAAGCTCCCACGCCGAAGCCGATCGACCTCGAACTGATCGAGGAGCGGGCTCGGCTGAAGGCGGAGTCGTGCCGGTTCTACATCGAGCGTCGGCGCGATCGAGGCGATCCGGTGCTTGAGCCGACGCTGAAGACCCGGATGGATTCGATGATCACCACGGCCAAGAGCATGCAGGACTGCTTCCTGTGGGTATTCTGGCCGCATGAGGATCAACCGGCGGATGATCAGCTCAGACAGATCTCGGTCTGCTACGACGCGCTTGCCGAGTCGGCTAGGGCGTGCCGGAGGGCCGTCGCGCAGGATGGACGTCTCTCGGCCAGCGAGACGCAGCAGGCCTTTCAGCTCCTCGCCGAGGCAACCTCAGCGTTGCGGGTTGCGCTTGGGGTGACTTGGCTCACTTCCGACGACATCGACCAGGAAGAATCGCACCTTTGGCTCCGCCGTGAGACGCATGCCCGGGGCATCTTCGTTGAACGGCACATGAAGCTTGATGATCCGGCGAAGCCGGCAGACGCCGCCGACATCGCCGCCGAGGCAAAGCGGCTGCTCGCGGCCGAGGAAGCGCGGTTCAAGAAGGCAAAGAAGATCGACCAGACCTTCAACAAGGCCATCTACCACGCTCGCCGGGTCCGGAACGCGAGCACTCCCGACCGGCACGACATCGAGACGATCAACCGAATGATGGAGGAGCTCCGCACCATGGGGATCGGCCCGACCGACGCCCGCGTCGCCGAGTTCCGCGAGAGTCTCGACGGTGCCGAGTTCCCCGTGGACCTAGCACGCCACGAGCACCTGAGCTTCGAATCCCAGCCGACGAACGCATCGGTATCGGGACCGGCGAATCAATGGAACGATCGCGTCGCGGAAGTCCGACCGTTCCTCGCAGGCGGGCGAATCGTCATCATCGGCGGCGAGCCGAGACCCGAAGCGATCAAGCGCTTCGAAGACGCGTTCGGAGCAGCCGTCGACTGGGTCGAACTCACCGAGCACGGCAGCGGTGCTCGCATGCAGGCCCCGATCGAGCGGCCGGACACGCGCGTCGTGCTCGTGCTCATCAAGCTCACGGGCCATCTCCACGCCGATGAAGCCCGCGAGTACGCCCGGTCGGCAGGCGTGCCGTGCGTCAATGTGGAGGCGGGGTACAACCCGAATATGGTGGCGGAGCAGGTTATGTCGCAGGTGGGAGAGCGACTTAAGAATGAGACAGCGTCGATTTCGTCTCATTCTTGAATTGACGACAACCCCTTGATCTTCTCGTCCTCACCCATGACGATCAGGACATCGTCCTCGTGCAAGGCTTCGGTCGGCGGCAGCGCGGCCACTTTCGCGCCAGACGGTACGCCCGGGTCGGCCCGCTTGACCGCAACGATGTGGACATCGTGCTTCTTGCGGACATCGAGCTCGATCAGGGTCTTGTCGATCCAAGGCCTTGGCACGATGAACTCCACGATGCTGTAGCCCTCGTGGAACTCGATCTGGTTGAGCACGCGCGGCCCGAGGATGCGGTTGGCCCAGCGGTCCGCGGCCTCGTCCTCGGCGAGCACGACATCGTGCGCACCGACGCGTTTGAGCACTTCGGCCGTCGTCCGCGATCGTGCACGGGCGATGATTCGGGGCACATCCATCTGTTTGAGGATGACCGTGGCGAGCACGGAGGCTTCGAAGTCCTCGCCGATCCCGATGACGCCGCACTTGACGCGGTGGATGCCGCGGGATCGCATCGCGGCTTCGTCGGTGACATCGAGGGTGACGGCCTGGGCGACATCGGACGCGATGTGCTCGACTGCGTCGCGGTCGATGTCGCACGCGATGACCTCCTCGCCGCCGCGTGCGAGTTGGGTGGCGATGCGTTGTCCGAAGCGGCCGAGGCCGAGGACGGCGACGGGGCGTGTGTCATTGGTGTTCTTTGACATGCGTGTACCTCGTGGCCCGGTCAGCCGAGCGAAATCGTATCTCTGGGGAGCCGGTAGCGTCCCTCGCTGCCCATGCCGCCGACGAGCGCAGCGAGCAGGGCGAGCGCGCCCACCCGGCCCAGGAACATGGTGATGGTGATGACGACGCGGCCGGTGTCGCTGAGATCGCCTGTCGCGCCGAGCGAGAGGCCGGTCGTGGTCGCCGCGCTGATGACCTCGAAGAACAGCGGCTCGAACGGGATGGACTCGGTCAGGTCAAGCGTGAGCATCGCCAGCGTGATGACGGAGAAGAGACCGGCGGCGACGGTCGCGGCCTTCTTGACGAGCGCGTCGGGCAGCGCCCGACCGAAGACCTCGACCTCGCTCCGCCCGCGCACGGTCGAGATGATCGCGAGCACGAGGATGGCGAACACGGCCGTCTTCATCCCTCCCGCGGTCGAGCCGGGGCTGCCGCCGATCGCCATCAGCACCATGAGGACGAAGCGCGAGCCCGAAGACAGTTCGTCCATGGGTACGGTCGTAAAGCCCGCGGTGCGGGCCGTCGTGGACATAAACGCGGCATCGAGCAGCGTCTGTCCGCTCACGGTTCCCGCGGCGGTCGCCTGAGCGATGAAGATGATGACAAAGCCACCCAGGAGCAGGCTCGCGGTGGTCGCGAGGATGATCTTGGAGTGCGTCGTGAGGCGGATCCGGTCGCGCCAGCCGCGGACACGGTCGCGGGACTGGCGGTAGACATCTTCGAGGACGATGAACCCGAGCCCGCCGAGGATGATCATCGGCATGATCCCGAGGTACGCCGCCGGGTGCGACCGCACGCCGATCATGCTCTCGCTGGTGATGTCGAACCCCGCGTTGCAGAACGCCGAGATGCTGTGGAAGACCGAGTACCAGAGCCGGGAGCCGTTGGTGAGTTGGTCCTCGGGCCATGAGAAGTACAGAATCGTCGCACCGATGGCTTCGAGGATGAAGGTCGTCAGCACGATGAACCATGCAAACCGTGCGATGCGGTGCGCCGGGTACTCGTCGAGGGCCATGCTGAGCGTGACGTGCTCTTTGAAGCTCAGCCGAGCGCCGAACAGCAGGGCGAGCGTCGAGCCGAAGATCATGACGCCTAGCCCGCCGAGCTGGATCGAGCCGAGCACGACGGCCTGACCGAACAGCGTGAACTCGCTCCCGGTGTCGCGCACCGCGAGCCCGGTGACACAGACGGCGGATGTCGCCGTGAAGACCGAATCAATCACGCTGATCGGCTGATCAGGGGGTGTCGCGGCGGGGAGCTTGAGCAGGCTCGCCGAGACGGCGATGAGGACGAGGAACGAGGCCGGGAACAGGATCGCGGGGTTTCGGACGGTCCGCGCGAGCACGCCGTTGAGCCTGATCGCGAACGCGATGAGCGAGGCGATCGAAACGAACTCGGGAATGCTCGCCCACCCCGCGATCGCCGCGGCGAGCGCCAGCACAGACAGCGCCTCACCGGCGATGCCAAACAAGCCTCTCCAGCGGCTGCGGCCCACGACCCGCCAACGGATATCGCCCGCCACGACGAGCGCGACCCAGAGCAGCACGGCCTGCATCAACGCGGCGGCAAGCCCCGGCAGTAACGCCTCGCGAAAGCCGTGCTCGAAAGCAACTGACGCCGCGCCGAGCAGGGCGATCCCGGTCGCGATGCCGAGCCGACCCGCACCGAGCTCGCGGGATGTGGCGGGGTTGAAATGACGCTCGCCTTCTGCCAAGGGTGGTTGCTCCTCAACCGCTGAATGAGACGGCGGCTACGAGCCACCTGCCATGAGCGACTCTGCGCTGGGGCAATCATATTGCTTATTCGCGAGTCGGCCCGTTCTGATGGGTCGCGGTATTCAGCGAGGTCGAGAACGCGACGGATTCTCAGCCGATATCGATATGCCGGTGGTCTGTGATGCATTTGCCGAAGCGGACAATCTGTGTTGGGTGATATCAAGAGCATCATTTAGGCGATGATGAGGCTTCGAGTTAGCCGTGTGTAGTATTTCCTGTCGACGGGTAAGCCCTCTTTCCAGTGCGTCTCGAACGGCTAGTTCAAGTTGCTCTGTAGACACATCGTGAGCGCTTGCGATATCAAGCAGCGTCCGAAGCGGTGTGGTGGCGCGGAATCCGGCGAAGGCGACGGTGTCCTTCGGGCCGAGCTCGGCCTTGTGCAGTACGGCATTGCTCGGTGGCCGTTTGCGAAACTGCTTCGGTACTGTGAGGTGGGCCTTGCCTGGGAGCACATCGCTGAGCTCGTGCAGCGCGAGAGCGGACTGGTGTGATACGACCGCCTGCGGCCGGTCATCGCGTCCGCGGCTCCACAGGGACAGTCGGATCAGATCGTCGTGCTCGGCGACCGGGATTGTCGGCACCCGGTACAGGCCCCGCTCCACCCGCTCAAAGTTGCCGGCTGAAACGTGGTAGTCGAGGTGCTGGCGCGAGTATCCCGCCCCCTCGGCCTGCTTGGCGGTGAAGTAGCCCCCCTGGGCGTGGGCGATGGAGTGCAGGGCACTCTGGGCGGATTGACTGTCTCGGTAGGGCATGCATAAATGTCCAAATATTTTGGACAAGTATGCGGCGTCAGGCCTCGAGAGTCAACTGAATCCCACATGATAGGACAAAGTACGGCAGCAAAATGTTGGCAGAAAACAATATCGCCGGAATCGGCTTGGTCATCAAGGCAGGCGACCATGATGAACAGAAATCGTAATCAAAAAACTTGTCTTGTTGGTGTATCGATCGGGTACACCTGCTATACTGTGTCTGTCATGCTGAGTACCCGTACCGCTATCCCGCTGGAAGACCTTGCCGACCTGTTGGCCGGCGCGCCGACGAAGTCTGCGCGGGCCGAAGCTGGGGCCGGCGCGATCTCTGTGATTACGGTCCGGGCACTACGGGCTGGCCAGATCGACCCAGAAGAAAT
>CBDDIA010000030.1:0-44214 GCA_965228685.1 Phycisphaerales bacterium | reverse complement strand
GGCATCACGCCCGAGGAGGGCAAGAAGACCGTCGACTCCAAGACCGTTCAGGAGCAATGGGGGAGCGACTCCTTTCACCGCTTCAAGCGTGGCGTGCCGCCTGCGACCAAGGGCGATATGGCCTTCCTCCTACACATGGTTGAGGTCACCAACTCCACCGGCCGCATCGGCGTGGTCATGCCCCACGGTGTTCTCTTCCGCGGCGGCGCTGAGGCGAAGATCCGCAAGGCCCTCATCGAGGAAGACCTGTTCGAGGCCGTCATCGGCCTGCCTGCCCAGCTCTTCTTCGGCACCGGCATCCCCGCGTCGATCATCATCCTCAACAAGGCCAAGCCCGCCGAGCGCCAGGGCAAGGTGCTCTTCATCGACGCCTCGTCGGATGGGCCTCTACCTCGAAGGCAAGGCCCGCAACTACCTCCGCCTCCAGGACATCCTCCGCCCGGCCGCCGTCGAGCACGCGTACGACGGTGAGCTCGATGTCGCCAAGGTCCACGAGGCCGCGGCGACCCTCGCCGAGCAGTGGCGCGGCGGGGTCCGGCTCCACCGCGAGCGCCAGCTCGCCAATGCCGAGGGGCAGTCCGAGGACGCCGCCCAGCGCATCGAGGAGCAGGCCACCAAGGAGCTCCGCGAGATCGACGAGGCCGAGCAGGCCGTCCACCGATGGCTCGACGCCCAGGACGCCGAGGGCAACCCGATCGAGATGAAGCGCACGCCGCTGGAGAAGTTCGCGAGCGTCGCCACGCTCGACGAGATCCGGGACGAGAACGACTTCAACCTCAACATCAGCCGGTATGTCGACGCGACCGAGCCGCCGCCGGTGCTCGATGTCGCCGAGGAGCTCGCCGCCCTGCGGATGCTGGAGGACGAGCGCAACCGGGCCGAGGCCCGCATGAACGAGTTGCTCGCGGAGCTGGGGTACAGCCCCGCGTGACCAACAGCCGGCGCCGCCGGCACACGACGAAAGGAATGCCATGAGCAAGAAGCAGGACCGCACGGTCTACAAGAACGACGACGGGGAATGGGCGAACAAGCGGAACGACGCGAGCCGCGCCAGCAGCGTCCACAAGACGCAGCGCGAGGCCGAGCAGGCCGCGCGGCAGAATCTGAAGAACCAGGGCGGTGGCGAGCTCACCACCAAGGGCCGCGACGGCAAGATCCGCAGCAAGGACACCATCCCCCCGGGCAACGACCCCCACCCGCCGAAGGACCGGGAGCACTGAATGCCGATCGGACCCGGACATCCCCGCGGCTATCGCCAACGCCAGCTCCGAGAGCTTCTAACGCTCGAGTACGGCGGTAGCCTTCCTGACGGAGGTCGGCACGGCGGGGATGTGCCTGTGCTTGGCTCGAACGGCATTGTCGGTTCACATTCAAAACCAATGGTCGATCGACCTGGGATTGTCGTCGGCCGCAAGGGGAGCATCGGGAAGGTCACGTGGGTTGACCGACCGTTCTGGCCGATCGACACGACCTATTTCGTTGATCCGAAGACCACGCACTCACAGCGCTGGCTTTACTACCTCCTTGATAGCCTCGGGCTAGACCGATTGAACTCTGCAACCGGCGTTCCCGGACTAAATCGTGACGACGCCTATGTGCTCAAGGTACCGGTTCCCGACGAGGCTACATCCGAATGGATCGCCGGTGCGATCGATGCCGTCGACGCCGCGATCGACGCGACGCGTGGGGTGATCGAGCAGACCCGCCGGCTTAAGACGGCCGTCCTCCAGGATCTCCTCACCCGCGGCCTGCCGGGGCGGCACAGTGAGTTTCGCGAGGTCAAGGGCTTCGGCCAGGTGCCGCGGGCGTGGAGCGTTGTCGCACTCGGCGAGCTGCTTGAGGACCTCCGTTACGGCACCTCTGCAAAATGCACTTCGGACAGACAATCTGTGGCCGTGCTTCGCATCCCAAACATCGTTCGCGATACGACAGAGGATGTAGAGATGAAGTGGGCAGACCTCCCGCCGGCGGAACTCAAACGGCTACGGCTCATGGCTGGTGATGTCGTGCTCGTTCGGACGAATGGGAATCCCAACTATGTCGGGCGTTCCGTTGTGTTCTCTCAAGAGTCGGGCGTGTGGGCATTCGCCTCATACTTGATCCGCGCTCGGTGCAAACGCGAACAGCTGCTTCCTGAATACCTTCATGCGTTCTTGAATTCCCATCGTGGGCGGAGGGAACTGGTCGGCGGCATCCGTACCTCTGCGGGCAACTACAACCTCAACACAGACACGATTCGGACAACCCGCATCCCCCTTCCGGACCCGGACGAGCAGGGAGCGATCGTCGGGGCACTGCGTTCGATTGAGCAGCGGGTTGATGAAGCCGAGGCGCATCTGTTCGGGCTGAGCCAACTCAAGACCGCCCTGAGCCAAGCCCTGCTGACCGGGCGGGTGCGTGTGCCGGCCCAAGTTGCCGAAGGAGTTTTTTGATGCCAGTTTTCATCTCCCACCGGACCGCGGATGACGCGCTCGCACAGAGAGTTGCCTATCGCCTACAGCGTGTTCACGACATTCGTTGTTACATCGACGACATCGACGCCGAACTGGGAGTCGCGAGGGGCACATCGCGGGTGACCGAGCTCATCGTCAAAAGGCTTAACTCGTGCAGTAACCTGTTGGCGATCGTCACCAGCAACACCGCGGGGTCTTGGTGGGTGCCTTTTGAGGTTGGTGTCGCGCGGCAAGCCCCGCGGGTGATTACTTCCTACACCGACCAAGCTGACTATCGACTTCCCGAATACCTGCTGGAGTGGCCACGACTCCGCGGCACCGACGCCATTGATGAATTCGCAAAGCTATACAAGTCACAGCGATCCACCCTACAAGAGAGCGTGATGGAGAAGCGAGCATACGCGGCTGAAGCCATTTCCACCGTCGATCAGTTCCACCGCACGCTCAAGGCGAGACTCGGGCAGTAGGAGCGAATCCATGAGCATCTTCGGCACGGGAACATTTGGGCAATCGCTGGTGAAACCGCGCGTGTTCGTGAGCTATCACCATGCCCTCGACCAAGGCTGGTACGACCAGTTCACGAGCTTGTTCAGCGGCACCTACGAGGCGGTCACTGATCGCTCGGTGCGACAACAGATCGATAGCGAAGACCCCGAGTACATCGAGCGGCGGATCCGGGAGAACCACATTCACGGAACATCGTGCACGATTGTTCTGTGCGGTGCTCAGACGCCGAATCGCAAGTATGTCGACTGGGAGATCTACGCGACCTTGTACAAGCAGCACGGCCTATTGGGCATCATCCTGCCAAGCTTGCAGCCGAACTACGAAAACAAGTACATCGTGCCTGATCGTCTGCACGCGAACATCGAGTCGGGCTACGCCACTTGGATGCACTGGAGCAATAGCCCCGCCGACCTGCGGGCGGGGGTCGATCGCGCTAGACAGTTGTCTTCGAGTTCCACACTGATCCGAAACTCGGCGTCCAAGATGCGGAGGAATCGATGACTCAACCCGCCGGCCAATCTGAAGTCACAGACGCCGTCGCCAACGACGCGGTCGGGGCGATGGATCTCGTGATACTGCATTGGAATGGTATGGGCTTCGAAATCAGGATTGGCTTTGTGTGGCTTCTGATTGCTGCCACAGTAGGCATACTTATCTTTGCTTTGTCTCGAAGCACTATCCGACGCCGTCTCCGAAAGTTTCGCGTCCGATCGGTGAAACTCAAGTTTGGCGGTGCGGAGGCGGAGGTCTGCCCGGATCACGACACCCGCCGCGTAGCGCACCAGGCATGGGTTGAAATCAAAAGCCGGAAGGTTGGTCTCCCGTTCGACGCTGATCACGATGTGATTGTTGAGGTCTATGACTCGTGGTATCAGCTCTTCAGCGTCCTTCGCGAACTCGCGAAGAGCATTCCGCCCGATCGGCTTCACGACTGTGATGACACGCGCGAGGTCGTAAATCTTCTCCTCAAGTCTTTGAATGATGGGCTGAGGCCGCATCTCACGCAATGGCAGGCGAGGTTCAGGCGGTGGTACGAGGTGGAGGCCCAGAAGTCGGAGTGCGCGGATCTGACCCCGCAGGAGATTCAGAGGCGTTTTCCCGAGTACGACGCTTTGGTCGCGGACATCTCGGCCGTTAGCGCAAAGTTCGTTGAGTTCGCCGACTCACTTGCCCGTGTCGTGAAGGAACAGTTGTGAGCACGTCAAGCCCAGGCCCGGAGTATTCCCTCTGCCAGCGCCCCGCCTGGGAGTTGCTCCGTGACCACCTCGGCTACGAGTACGCCGACGGCCGTTCCGAGGCGTTTCAGACCGCCCGGGAGAGCGAAGGGGAGCCCCTGTTGCTCGATCGCCTCGGCTCGGCCCTCAAGCGGATCAACCCGGGCTTGACCGACACCGGTGTGCGCCAGGCGATCAACGCGCTCCGCCAGCCGGCCGCTGCCGGGCTCATGGACGCCAACGAGGGGTGCTACCACCTGCTCAGCCGCTGGGTGACAGTCGAGGAGATGATCGACGGCCGGCCGACGAGCCGCAGCGTGCGGTTTATTGACTACGACGACCCCGAGAACAACGACTTTCTCGTGGTTGAGGAGTTCACGGTCAAGGGGCCGCGCTGGCGGCGCCGGCTTGATCTTGTCGTGTTCGTGAACGGCATCCCATTGGTCGCCTGCGAGTGCAAGGACCCCGCCGACGAGCGCGGGATCGCCAAGGCCGTGAAGGACCTGCACGCGTATCAGGACCCGGACGAGGGGGTTGTACGGCTTTTTCACACCATCCAGCTCTGCATGGCCCTCAAGCGGAATGATGCCCGCTACGGCACTATCCACACACCGCTGAGTCGATACGCGGAGTGGAAGAGCTACTACCCAGGCACCGCAAAGGAGCTCGAACGCCGGATCGACCGAGAGCCAACGCCGCAGGATCGACAACTTGCCGGGATGCTGGGGAAGGGCAACCTCCTGGACATCATCCGGAACTTCCTCGTGTTTGACCGCGACGGTGGCAAGGTCGTCAAGAAGGTCGCGAGGTACCAGCAGTTTGAGGCGGTCAACCGTGCTATCGCACAGATCACCGACCCGTCGAGCAAGCACCCGGTTCGGGAGCGCGGCGGCATCGTCTGGCACACGCAGGGCAGTGGCAAGAGCCTCACCATGCTCTGGCTTTGCCTGAAGCTGCGCCGGGTAAAGCAACTCGACAACCCGACGTTGCTCATCGTCACCGATCGCCGTGATCTCGATCGGCAGATCTCGCAGACCTTCAAGTACTGCGGGTTTGAGAACCCCACGCGTGCCCAACGTGTCAGCCACCTTCGCGAGCTTCTGGATGGTCCGCCCGGCCAAACCGTGATGACCACCGTGCAGAAGTTCCGTGACGATGTCGACCTTGAACGAGGAAGCCGTCACCCGGTGCTCACCAAGGCGGACAATGTGTTTGTCCTGATCGATGAAGCCCACCGCACGGAGTACGGGCAGTTCAACGCGCACCTGCGGCGTGCCCTCCCGAATGCGTGTCTGCTCGCGTTCACGGGAACACCAATCGGAAAGACCGAGCAGAAGTTCGGCCGCTACATCCACAAGTACACAATGCCGCAGTCCGTCGAGGACGGCGCCACCGTGCCCATTCTGTACGAGGGGCGTCTGCCGGAGCTCGCGGTTTGGGGCAAGCGAATCGATCCACTGTTCGAGGCTGAGTTTGGGCACCTCACGGACGAGCAACGCGATAAGTTGAAAAAGCAGGAGGTCACGGAGCGCCGGATCGCGGAGGCGCCCGACCGAGTGGAGATGATCGCGGCTGATATCGCGGCACACTACAAGGCAAACTTTGAATCGGACGGGTTCAAGGCGCAGGTTGCCGCGTGCTCACAGCACGCAGCCGGACTGTATTACACCGAGCTGTCCAAGCATTTCCCGGATCGGGTCGCGCTGTTGATTTCCAATCCTAGCGAAAAAGACAGCACACTCTGGAGGCTCAAGGAGCCGTTTGATGACGAGGAGGCCGTCATCGAGCAGTTCAAGCACGAGGGTGTGGCGTCGCTCGCGATCATCGTGGTCATGAACAAGTACCTCACCGGCTTCGACGCACCGATCGAGCGAGTCTTGTATCTTGACAAGCCCGTGAAGGAACACAACCTGCTTCAGGCGATTGCTCGCGTCAACCGACCTATGCCCGAGCGAGACAAGCAATGGGGTTTGATCGTTGACTACTGGGGGGTCTCGGCATTTCTCGACAAGGCCCTAGAGGCATTTGATGAGGACATCGAGCCAGAGGAAATCATGTGTCGGCGCGATGGCGAAGCCGCGCTCCAAGAGCTCAAGCAGCGGCGTCAGGATGTGTTTTCATTGTTCCCGGATGGACTGTCGCGCGACGTCATCGAGCCATGGCTTCTCGTCATTGAGCCCGAGGACGCACGCTCGCTTTTTCGCTCCCGATATTGCGCCTTCTACAGGGCACTGGAGCAGGTCCTCCCGGACGAGCATGGCTTGGCCTACCTCGGAGACTTCGCGTTTCTGCGTCGATTGCGGAGAGAGGCGGCAGCTTTGTTCAGTACGGAAGATCTTGATGTGGCTGACTGCAGCGAGCGAGTACGAGCTCTCATCAACCGGCATGTGAAGGGGGAACAGGTCACTCCGCTGCTTGAACCGGTGTCGATCTTGTCGGAGGAGTTCGCACGGGAGGTCGAGAAGCTGGAATCGCCACGGGCCAGGGCGAGCCGGATGGAGCACGCGATCGCCAAGACGATCTCTGTCAAGCTGCATGAGGACCCAGCGTTCTACGAATCAGTTCGCGAGCGACTTGAGCGGATCATTCGTGAGCGAGAGGAGCAGCGAATTGATGATGCCGAAGAGTTCCGTTTGCTGTTCAGTATGCGTGATGAGATCCGCTCGCGCCAGGTTGACGTCTCTGAGGATTTCGGGCTTCGTGAAGAGGCGGTGCCATTCTTCGGGGTGCTCCGCAAGGAACTAGCTATTGGAGACGCCGGGCACGACTCGGATGAGATGTTGGCAGCGCTGGCAGATGCCGTCCTTGGCGTCTTAGAGCGGGAGGCAGTAATTGATTGGCGACGCAAGGAAGATGTGCAACGCGAGATGCGTCGACAGGTCAAGCGTGAACTCCGGCTTCGCGGTGTTGAGAGTGAGCACCTAGAATCGTTGGTCACCGCAGTCATGGATCTCGCACGGGTGAGGTTGCCTTGATGGCAGCGTCAACGAGATCAGTCCAATTCGGTGCGACAACGATTCCCTTCGTGCTACACCGATCCCGAGCGCGGCGCACCGCAGCCATTACCGTGAATCCCAACTCATCTGTTCGAGTCGTCGCTCCGCCAGAGTGCGGGGAGGACTTGGCGGACACGATCGTTCGTAGCCGAGCCTCATGGATCCTGCAGCAATGGGATGAGCAGCGACGCAGGGCATTGCCATGTCGGCGAGAGTTCGTCGGCGGCGAGACGTTTCGCTACCTTGGCCGCGGGTACAGGCTGGTGATCGAAGACGGTGATTCTGACGAAGCCAAGCTTATTGGGTGCTCGCTGCGGGTGACACTCCGACAGGCTCCTCCACGCCAGCAAGCGGACCGGGGCCGGGTTCAGGATGTGCTGGTCGATTGGTACAGGTTGCGGGGGCAGGCGTACTTGCCCGGCGTGGTCGCCGAGTTTGCGTCACGCGTGGCGGTGGATCCGCCTGGTGTGTCAGTGACCGCGATGAAGACCCGCTGGGGCAGCTGTACGAGTCATGGTATTCGGTTCGATTGGCGCATCATGATGGCACCACGGAGACTGGTCCGGTACATCGCGGCACACGAAGTGTGCCACATCCGTCACGCAGATCATTCCAAAGCCTTCTGGCGGTTACTTGAACGAGTCATGCCCGATTACGCAGTACGGCATGCAGAACTGGCCACAATCGGACCGCGACTAAGTTTTTGAATGTTGAACTATGTCTCTGCCGTAAGCATGAAGTACGGCAGTCGTGGATGTTCCGCTATTCCTTGGGCTCGGGCCGGATCTAGACCAGCGATCGCATCGCCAGGAGCACCCGCACCATTGCCAGCGTATCCTGCTTGCAGTACTCCAACAGAGCCCCCCGGACAGCCCGGATCTCCTCCTCGGTCACCTCCCCGGATGCGAGCTTGGCGAAGGCAGCCACAGCCGCGCCGCCGTCGCCGATTTCGAGGTCGGCGTAGCTGAGGTCGGGCGCGAGCACCGGGAGCACGACCTTGATGCTCGATCGCCCACCGAAGTCCGGATGCACCAAGCCCCTCCGCACGACGGGTTCAAGATCGAAGAGCTTGCCCTCCATGCGGGCGAGCTCGGGTGCGTAGGTGGGCAGAAGGTTGGCGAGCCCCCTTATCTGAGTCTTCTCGAACGAGCTGTACACCACGATGGTCCGGCACCCGGCAGTGTCGCGGATCAACTCGGTCGCGAGTTCCTCGCGGCAGTCGCGGACGTGGTCAGCCAAGTACTCCCGGTGCGCCAGCTCGCTGCCGGGCGACGTTTCGACATGGAGCGAGTACTGGGTCACGAGCTGCTCGTGCGGAGCGACATCTGGATACAGCGGCACAGCGGTCATGAGTGTCTCAAAGTCGAGATAGCCGATCGGCCATTCGAGCGAGTCCAACGCCGATCGAATCTCAGCCGCATCGATCTGCAGCGACTTGGTCCGGATCGCGGTCGCGGCAATCTGTTGCGAATCGGTGAGCTTGAAGTCCGACGGGATCGCGGAGATCCGTGTCACGTCCATCGCGGTCAGCTCGGTGAACTTGTTCTCTCGCAGTCGTGGGAGTTGGAAGATGGGATCTGGGATCCCGACACCCACGCACCGGTCCGCGAAGTACTCGCAGTCCCGGCATTCCCAGCACCAATGCGGGCTCGGCTTGCTGCGTCGAAGGAGCAGCGGGGCGACCTGATCCCATAGCCGATTGAACTCGTCGGCGATCGGCAACACATCGGCGGTGTGATCGGTGACGACGAACAGCTCCGCATTCGGCATGCCAAGCCGCCAGTCGCGGTTCATCAGCACCAACTCGCAGCCTTTGACGGGCAACCCGGAACGCCGGGCCACCATCACGGTGTAGGCGAGATCCTCAAGGTGCTCGTCTTTGGGGCCGTCCTCGTTGAACAGACTCGACTTGATCTCGCCGATGACCCAGCCACCCTTGACGCGACGGATCCAGTCCGCCCGGGCGGTGTACCCGTCGACCGTGAACGCGGCCTCAAAGATGACATCGACGGCACGATCGAGGATCAGTTGCTTGGTCTTGTCGATCGAACCCGCGAACACGCCGTTGGGGTGCAGGCTCTGAGCACGCCGATGGACATCCTGACCCTCCTGCATTCGGAGCAGATCGGCCGCTGTCGGTCTGCCGCCTGACTCACGCATGCCGTACCACGCTCGGGTCTTGCAGCCGAGTGAGGTCAAGAAGTCATGCTTTGTGACGGTTCGTGTCGGCATCGATGCCCAACGATATGTCAATCCTGACCTGATGCGGCAGCAACCCAGGTTGGCAACAGGTGATCGATGATTATGGTGCGTGCGTTGCGATTGAGCCGCCAAGTCTGCCCGCTCCGTCGTTCGATGAGCCCGGAACGATCGAGCAGCCCGGTGATCAGCTTCCACCCAGGTCGACCTTCGGGCGTGACCTTGCACGGATGTCCCCAATTCAGGCGAGCAAAGTACCGATCGCAGACCACCCAGGTCCACTTCTCCTCCTTGGCAATCGCCAGCAATGCGAGATCAAACGCCAATGCAATCGCCGGCTCACACCCGAGGGGATCCCACACCCGCTCGATCACGCCCCGCTCGTACGTCGGCGCGATCCGCTCGTAATAGACCGGCGTCCCATCGAGCCGGATCAGCGGCGGCTTGTACAACTCGCCTTTTGTCGTGAAGCTCACGCCCGGATCAAAGAGCACGCTGATTCCTTCAGCATCGAGCAGGTCCATAAACTGTTTAACCTCCTCGTCGCTGATCTGACGTACCGGCCCGAACTGCCGCGTGCTCGGCATCACCCGATCACTCTGTGGCTTCGAGTTCGTCTTCTTTGGCACCTGCTGCGACGGCCGAGAATCACCCATGAGCCGGACGAGTCGCTCGCACGCACCATGGCTGTTCAGGATGATTTGCTGGACCTTGGCATGCCGCTGCCGCCAAAGCGACGCCCGCTTGGCAAGCTCGGCACGGAAGGTCGGACCGCCGCTGTCCCAAAGGTCGATGAACCGACCGGCGACCGCCCCGTGTGCGTCCACCGTGGTCTGCACGAGCAAGGCATCGAGCGACACCAGCCATGCTCTTTCGATGTCCGTGAGCTTCTCGTCCATGGGGGCCTCCGATATGCTCGACGGCTCCGCCGTCGACGAAATTTTGTTCTGAAGGCCGCCCCCGGCCGTTGAGCCGAGGGCGACGAGATCATTTCAGGATCCGGCCGAATTGGCCGAGATCCTCAGGCGGCGTTGCTTTGACGATGGCAGTCGCCGCATCCCTTGGGGACATACGGCTCCCAGCAGTCGCCTCGGCAAGGCGATGCAATCTCAACGGTTACAGCATCGAGGGCAATGGGCCGCCATTTGTACGCCTGCCTGAATGTTGCCGGTCCGCATCGATCAGGCAGGCTTAGAACTCGACGCTGGATCAGATCAGCCGGGATCGCGAACTCGAATGCGACCTCATCCTTCTCGAGATCCGCGACGGCCGACGCGATCATCGTCTTCGCGAGTTCACGCAACGCCGGGTTTCCCTCCTCGGCATACCTCGCGAGCATGTCCGACAGATCCCGGATGATGCCGTCGGCGACGGCCTCGACCTCTTCGGTCGTCATGGGCGGTCCGGCGTTCATTGCTCCGAGCCGATCCTCGATGACGCGAATGCGGTTGGTCGTATCATCGATCGCCTCGTTGACCGCGGCGTCATCGGGGCCGCCGAGCCGGGCGAGCTGCGACTTGTACCGCTTGCGGAGCTTCTCAATCTCTGCGCGCAGTTGGTTGGACTCGCCGACGCCGCCGAGCCGGCCGCGATCCTGATCGATGATCTCCCGAATGATCCGGTCGCGGAGATCGGGAAGGGAACAGACTAGAGATTCAATCTCTTCGAGGGCCGCCCGATGGAGCGATCCCGACGGAAGCCATCGACGCAGCGGCGAGTTTGCTGGGGCCGAGGTCTTCTCCTTGAGAAGGCAGTAGTAGACCCGAAGCGGTCGCCCGCTTGCCTGGGCGTTCATCGCCTTGCCGGTTGTCTTCTCCGTCAAGATCCCGGACAAGAGATGATGCTGCCGGCCATTCTTCGAGATGGGCTGCTGGATTTTGCCCGTCTTCATCCGCTCCCAATGCTCGGCCTGCTCCGCCTCAGCAGCGCGCCTGAGTTCCGGCGGCAGATACTCTGCGAGCTCGGGATACGAGATTTCGTACCAGTTATCCGAAGGACGGATTCCTCGAATGACCTTGCCCTGCTGCTTGGCGAGCGGCTCGGGTCGGCCCTCGGCCTGATTGACATAGATGGCTTGGCTGTACCTGTTCGCGTACCCGACGCCAACATAGACCTCGTTGCGGAGCAGATCGCAAACAACGCTTGTCGTCCATTTCTTGCCCGTCGGCGAAGCGATGCCCTCGTCGTTGAGGGCCCTTGCGATGCGATGGCCGCCCCATCCGTCCTCATGATGCATGCGGAAGATCCTGACTATGATTTCGCGGATCGCGGGATCACCAGGGATCAAGGTATCCCGACCCAGCGGGGCTTTCTTCGGCAACCGAACGCCCGGCGGATAGGAATGCATGACCTCTTTGGTCTGCGGGTCGAGAAGCAGTCGAGTCCCATCCGTCAGCCTTCGGATGATGTACTCGGGCTTGCCCTCAGGCGTCATGCGGAGCTTGTCGATGCCGAACGCCGGCCGCGTCGAATGAACGCGACGCCCGTTCCGCAGCGAGCTCTGCGAACCCCTGGCCGAGTTGTCCGCGATCGCCTGAGCATGCTGCTGACTCATGACCGCCTTGACGGTCCGAACGATGGGGGCCATCGCGGGATCTTCAAGAAAGCCATCTGTCTCGGCGAGGTCGATGCCTGCTTCATCGAGCCGCTCGGCGAGCGACCCGAAGTGCATTGGTCCCGAGCGGGCGAATCGCGACTGGTCGTAGTAGACGACATAGTCGATCCGCTCTCCCTTCTTCTTGCGGGCGATGATCTCGTCGATGCCGGCCTCAAGATTGCTCTTGATGCTGCCCGACTTTCCGACGAGTTTGACCGGCTCGCCCAGCTCCATTTCCCGTTCGGTCGCGAAGAACTCGATCGAGTTGAGCTGGTCGTCAATCGATGTATCTGCCTGCTCGATCGTCGAGCATCGCAGCAGCGGGACTCCCCGCGTTCCGTTGAGTCGAGACTTTCTCATGTCTCTTCCTCCTCTTGTCCGCCCAAACGACTGCGGACCATGGAGGCGAATAGAAGTCGAAGGGCGTCATTGCAACCAAGTTCCTCCTCCGGATCCTGCGGCCGATACGCGACCGCGACCCGGACCTGCCGCGGCGGACGACCCCGACGACGAGAAACGATCTCGCCGGTTTGGCCGCCGCCGGTTTGCGGCAGGTGTGGTCTGCCCTTCTCATTTCCACAAGTCATGCCACGACTCCTCCTTCGCGCGCCAGATTTCTTGGTGGTGACGGGCGCGACCCCTCCGATTTGCAGGTTTCTCAGCTTCCGATATCACTCACGCGTGTCTGCCACGGCTTGGTGTCCATGGGAACAACCGGCACCACGGCCATCCGCTGACCATGGCCGTGTGTGCCGCGTGCCTCGTCTACCGATTCGCGGAATCCGTCTCCGAACTCCCGCGCGTACTCATGCTCAATCGTGTCGAGCATGCCGTAGAGGGTGCCCATGAGCACCGCGATGTCGGTGCTCGTCATGCCCTTGTCGAGGGTCTGGATCCGGATCCCACGCGGGTCCGCGTTCTCGCAGTCTGGCGTGCTCACCGGGTCCGGTGCGCTCACCGCGATAAGCAGGGTGCGAGACAACCCCGCCGTCGCCGCCTCGCAGTTGCTCGCGAGCAGCCTAATCTTCCTTGCCATCCCATCGGGTCCGTTGAATGTGTGCGCCGTCGTCATCGCCGTACCTCTCAATAAAGGACTGAACCGCCAAACCCGCCGCGGGGCGTTGGCCCCGCGACGAGCCTCTCTCCCCTCCGCCCTCATCTGCCGCAGTCGTCGCACAGATCGAGCCCCGCCGCGACGAGCATCTCGCGCCGTGCTTTATTCACGAGCTCGCGGAAGGCCTGCTCACCCATCTCTGCACCCGCCGCCATCTGCGACAAGACCATCAGCACCGCGACATCGAGCTGCGCGAGCAGCACGGCGATCTCGGCCTCGTTGAGCGTCCCGACCGCGCCGGCCACCAACGCCTCCGGCCGCGCCGCGGGAACCGGTCCGTCGCGGTCCTCCCCAAGCGTGGCCGCCACCGCGAGCACGCCGCCGTGCTCCTTCGCCCATGCGAGCAGCCCGTCCGCTGCCGTCTTGATCTCGTCCGCCGTGTGAGTGTTGTCGTTCGTCATCCGATGCTCCGTGAGTACGCCAAGGGGTCAATACGGCGTACATAGCGGTGCGTCGGAGCGAAGGCAAGGATCCATCCGCGGCGAACTCGACAATTTTGAGGCGATTTCCGAGTCGCGTCAGGATCCAACCCAAACCGCCATGGATCCTGACAAGAATCGCTAATTCTCGGGTACGCGAGCACGCACGCCAACACGCAGATTCGGCGTACCATGTTCATCATGCCGCGAGCAGGTACACCCAATCAGTCATGGCGTGATGTGCTTGATGAGGTACGCGAGCTCACGTCGCGCACGGGTACGGGCCGCACGAAACTGCTCCGCAAGCTCGACGAACTCGACCTCGCGATGACCAGTGAGATCGACAACCTGGACGACGCGCGCCGCCGGCGTATTGTCGGCCCCCGTGCCCGAGTGCGGGCCGCCACTTACACCGTCGAGGAGTCACGCCGCGGCCCCGCTCTCATTGAGATCCGCCCCGGCGCGGCGGCAAGACCGTACAAGGTGCCGCTGCTGTACTACAGGGCGGTGGCCGCAGAGGTCGCGTCCACCGCGGAGCCGCAACTCTTCGCCACCATCAAGGCTGCTGCGAGCCGTAGGCTGGGTGAGGAGCTGCCCGACTACGCCGCCCGCGTCTCGCTGCGATTCTGGTCCGCCTCAGGTCTCGTCAATCATGAGGGCGCACGGTTCACACGCGTCGGCACCAAGGCAGAGTTCACGCGTCGGGTGCGGGACGCTTGGAAGAACGCTTCTTCCGCCCCCTTTGAGGTCCATCCAGATTGAAGTACTCGCCGAGCTTGTCGAGGGCTTCGAACAAGGCCGCCAACTCTTCTGTCCGGTAATGACGGGCGGGCTTCTTGTCGCCGTGGGCGAGGTATTGGTAGACAACATGGGGCGTGGTCCCGCGCACGATGCGTTCGAGTTCCTGAGCGCCGGTTGACCGGAATGACTTGGCCGTCCGCCTGGGGTCCTCGTTCTTCTCCTTCGTGAGCACCTTGTCGACAAAGGCGGTGAGGTCTCGGCTGATGTTGCTGTATCCCTTCCCGAACGGCAGCTTGTCGGGCACGCTCTTGACATGGGCTTCGAGGAGCACCTTGGTCACCGGCCAGAGCGTGTGTGCTTGGGCAGCGCCGGTCTTGCTGCGTTGTCGCAGAATTTCGCCGTGCTCGAAGTCGATGGTCTCGCGTTCAAGTGTTCGGATATCCGCGGCTCGGTATCCGGCGTTCAGCCCCAAAGCCATCACGAGCTTCATGCGGTCGTCCGCCTGAGCCCACAATGCGTGGATCTCTTCGAGGCTGAAGAATGTCGGGTTCGGGTCGTCCTTGCCGATTTGCGACCAGTGCCGGTCGATCGCACGCGGCATCGTGGTCAGGTACCCGCTCTTGACAAGGTACTCGCAGAACAGCCTGACTTTGTCCAAGCGACCCTTGCCCCAGCCCTTGGACAGCTCGCGTTCGTTCATCTCCTCGATGATGTGCTCACGGTAGTCCGCGATGGCGCGCCAGTTCGCTTCAAGATCACGCGTCAACACGATCGGTGGGTCGGTTTCCGCGAGAAACTCGATGAACGGCTTGATGTTGGTCTTGAACGATCCAATGTGACTCGACGATTGCTTGGCCGACTTCTTCTCGTTCTCGACGGACTCGACCCACTTGGTCATGAGCTCGTCGAGCGGGGCGTTCGCATCGGTGACCGCGGCCCGCCCGTGGGCGGCGAGGATGGCCTCCAACTCCGCGATCTTGGCGTCCTTAAGCTCGATGGCCTCTTCGAGGACCGCCGCCCGCCACGCCTGCCGGAGCAGCTCGGGGATGTCCTGGTCGACGATGAGCCGCTGCCGCACCTCGCGGAACGGGCGGCTGAAGAAGCGGTGGAGGTCCTCGACCTGAAGGAACACATCTTCGAGCTGCTCGGTGTGCTTGGCGGCGAAGTCCCGGATCTCCTGCCCGCCCGTGAGCAGTTCCTCCTTGAGCAGCGCCTCCTGCACGGCCCGGGCGTAGGCGGCTTGGTCCTCAGGGCCGCTGCCGCCGCGACCGACCCAATATGCGTGCTCTTTGCCCCGGATGGTCCGCCGGAAGCGCCAGCACTTCTCCCGCTCGTTCCACCTCAGCCTGACGGGCTTACTTCGCCCCGTTACTGACCCGTTTCGCTTCGCCATCCGTTATTCCATCCGCTCAGCTCCGGATCGAGCACGCATGGCGCTCCCCTCCGGCGGATGGATGATAGCCCAAAACGGATGGAAAAACGGATGGATCTGGGATGGCCGGCGGGAGGCCAGAAGCCCCAAAACGACGCAAGCCCTGCGTTTAGCAGGGCTTGCGTAAGCACGGGCGGAAGGATTCGAACCCTCAACCTCCTGATCCGTAGTCAGGTGCTCTATCCAATTGAGCTACGCCCGCAATGTCGCTCGCCGAAGCGGCAGATGAGGGGTAAGAATAAGCCCACTCGCCCCCAATGGCAAGTTCTACGACCCCCAGAGGTTGATTTCTTGCCAGAACAGGCAACAATATCTTCCCGCTGGGTTGGACGCCCACGCGCTGATCAGAAACAGGAACAACGATACATGGCCCACTCAAACTCTGCCAAGAAGCGCATCCGCCAGAACATCACCGCCCGTGCTCGCAACCGCTGGCGCATGAAGTCCATGCGTGGCGCGATCAAGGCGTTCGATCAGGCCGTCGCCCAAGGCAGCGTCGAGGACGCGACCAACGCGTTCCGCACCGCGTCCAAGATCGTCGACCGCACCGCTGCAAAGGGTGTCATCCACGCGAACCAGGCATCCCGTCGCAAGAGCCGCATGAACGCGCGCCTCAAGGGCATGTCGGGCAAGTAACCCTGCACGATCTCGCATCACACGATACGATATGAACCCGGTCATCCAGCCGGGTTTTTTACTTCACGCACACACCCGCCACCGCACGCATGCCCACACAGGGACGAACCCAACCCGCGATCCTTCCCACCCAATCGGGTGGAGCGAACCTCCCGCTTGCCCGAGGCGGGTACTTCAACATCTCCGCAAAGCCTTGGCACACCCTGCTCTTCCTCCTCCCCTTCATCATTTTCCATGAACTGGGATCCGCAGGAGTCATCGGCAACGGGGTCTCCGAGACCCTCGAAGCCCAGGACATGCTCGTCCGGTTCTTCGATCTCTTCGGCGCGATCGGACTCCATCTCCCCGCCATCGCGCTCGTCGTCACCCTGCTGATCCAGCACCTCATCAGCAAGGCGCGCTGGCAGATCAAGCCCGGGGTGCTGCTCGCGATGATCGCGGAGTCCGCGTTTCTGACCGGGCCCCTGATCGTGACCGCGATCGTCATGTCTTCGCTCGTTCCAGCACTCCAAGCTCAAGCAGATGTGATTGTGGTTGCTGCCGAACCTCAACTCACCCTCTTTGAGGGGTTCTATCTTGCCTTCGGGGCGGGGCTCTATGAAGAAATGCTCTTTCGGCTGGTGCTGATCACGATGCTGCACTTCCTCGTGACCGATGTGCTCGGATTCAAGCACAAGACCGGGCTGATCGTTGCGGTGATCCTTTCCGCCCTGGCATTTGCCTGGCACCACGACGCCGTTGCCTCCAACGGAGTTCTTAACCTCCGTCTCGCGCTCTTCTACACGATCGCGGGCATCTACTTCGGGGTGCTCTTCCTCGCGAGAGGGTTCGGAATCGCGGTAGGGGCGCACTTGATGTACGACCTGCTCGTGCTCGTGGTGATGCCTGGGATACAGGCCGAATAACGAACATGCGTGCAGTTCTTGCCGAGCAAAACACGGATTCATGAAGAATCTAGGAAGGATCCGATGACTTCGTCGCCGGGATCTGGTAGCGTGGTCTCCGCAAGAGGTACCCATGTCCGAGCTCGATTTCGCACTCGACGGGTTGTACGCAGCTGGGTGGTGGCCCACCCAGAGCGATCCCTGCCTCAAATCCCCAGATCAGCGGTGGTATCCCTGCCCGGACACGATCCGCGATCGCTTTGCCCGCGCCGGGATCGACCTGGTTGTGCGGACCCGCATCAATGATCGCCATGTCACCCTCTCTTGGGTCATCCCGGGGCATGGGCGAGAAACCGTGACCGCGCAGACGCATGATTCCGCGTACCTCCTCGCGTTCACGCACCTCTATCAGCAATCCAAACGAGAAGAGAGGGCCCTGATCGGGAACTGAACTCGCCCTCTGGATACCACAAACACTTGACGCATCGTGAGTGGGGGCTAAAATCCCCCCTGACCATTGTTCTGGCCCCATCGTCTAGTCAGGTCCAGGACACCAGGTTTTCATCCTGGTAACGCGGGTTCGAATCCCGCTGGGGTCATTTGCCGGGTATCCGAAAGGGTGCTCGGCATTTTTCAACTTCGGTGCGAATCCAACGATACTCATCGAGCTTTCAACACCTCTGTCTTGGCCCCATCGTCTAGTCAGGTCCAGGACACCAGGTTCTCATCCTGGGAACGCGGGTTCGAATCCCGCTGGGGTCATTGATCGGCTTGCTCAATCGGCGGGCCGATTTCTGTTTTTGAGCTTCACAGATCGAGCTCATCCATCACCCGCCGGATGACATCAAAGTCAAACCCACGACGCGCCAGCCGCCCCGTGATCCGGCGCACACGCACCTTCCGATCGTGCCGATCCGAGATCGATCGGGCCGCCTGCTGCGCGAGCTTCCTGGCGTCTTCGAGCGAATCTCTTTCCTCGAGCAGCTCATCGAGCACCCGATCCGCGATCGATTGCTCGATCCCCTTTTCTCGGAGCTTGCCCGAAAGCAATCGGCGTCCCGCCGGCTTGCGGCTGAGCTGTGAGCGCACCACCATCCGCGCGTACTCCTCGTCGTTGAGCACACCAAGTTCAGTGAGACGCCCGATACTCCACTCGATCGCGTCGGTTTCGTATTTGTACTCGCGGAGCTTGCGACGGAGTTCGCCGCTCGACTTGGCCCGCTTGGTCAGGATCCGAACCGCGGCCCGATACGCGTTGCCGCGATCGAGCTCTTCACGGAGTTCGTCGAACAACTCCCGCGTCCAACGGGTCCCGACCTCAAGTCGGTGTCTAGCTTTGGTCTCGATCAGGATTCGCCCGACGGGTTGCTTGTTCACACGGATCGAGACCCGCGCAGGGTCGTCGGGGCATGATCGGATGGCGGTGATCGACGCGCTCCCATCGAGCGGGATCGGCTCTGGTTCGGGACGCGCCTTGCGGTATCCACGCGGGCTCATGAGATCGTTGTCAGTAGTGATTGAAGCTCAGAGAGCGCTTTCATCTCGCCCGACTTCTTTGCCTGTTCAATCCCAGCCCGGATCACGCCAACAGCTTCATCCCGTTGCCCGAGCTCTTTGAGCGAGATGGCCTTGAAGTAAAACGCGTAGCAGTAGTTCTCATCAAGGCGCAACGCCTCATCAAAGCACGCAATCGCCTCTTCATGCTCGCCGAGCTTGGCGCGTTCCTGACCGATCCCGTAATGCACGAACGGATCGTTTGGATCGATGGCGAGCAGTTTTTCAAGCTGTGCAATGGTCGGCATGGCGACATCATACCGCAAAGAAAAACGCGCATCTCCAACAGATGCGTGCAAAGTGTTTTCAGGACAAGTGGATATGTAAAGCGGAAGTTGTGTCTTACTTCGCGTAATCGAACACACCCCGCCCGGTCTTGTCGCCAAGCCGCCCTGCAACAACCAGTTGCTTAAGCAATGGACACGCCCGGTACCGGTCGTTGTTCAGACCCTCCGCGAGCACATCCATGATGTGCACGCAGGTGTCGAGACCGATGAAATCCGCAAGGCGCAGCGGGCCCATGGGGTGCGCCATCCCGAGCTTCATGATCTCGTCAATGTGCTCGGGTTCCGCGACGCCCTCCATCCAGGCGTAGAACGCCTCGTTGATCATCGGCATCAGGATCCGGTTCGAAACAAACCCCGCCCGATCGTTCGCGGGGACCGCGACCTTGCCCATCGCCTGGGCGAGCGCGATCGTGCGCTGGGTCGTTTCGTTGCTCGTTGCCAGCCCATTGATGACCTCGACGAGTTTCATCACAGGGACCGGGTTGAAGAAGTGCATCCCGATAAACCGATCCGCAGCATCGCCCACACTCGTAGCCAGCGCGGTGATGGAGATCGACGAGGTGTTGGACGCCAGGATCTGGTTGCCCGTGAACTTCGTCGCGAGCCCTGAGAAGATCTTCTTCTTGATGTCCAGATCCTCAACGACCGCTTCAATCACGATGTCCGCGTCGTCGAGGTAGCTCATATCTGTGACATAGGTCAGGTTCCCCTTCGCGGTGTTCACCTCATCCTCGCTCATGCGTCCCTTCTCGACGGCACGCGCCAGCAGCTTGTCGTGCAGCCCCTGGCACTTGGCGATCGCGTCGGACGAAAGATCGTAGACAACCGTCTCGAACCCGTTGACCGCAGCGACCTGGGCGATCCCGCCGCCCATCTGACCGCTCCCGATGACGCCGACTTTCTTGATGCCGTGATCCATAAGACGCTGCTCCTTCAACTCGAGGGTTGGGTGTGTTTCGTGGGTCAAAATCATAGTCGTACCCGCGTGCAGGGTCATCCCCGATGCCCGGATCGGGCATCGGGGTGTGTTTGGAAAAGGGGTGGATTCTGCATAGAATATCCCCCGCGCCTTATTGCGCTCATCCGGATCACCCCCGAGGATCACCCCATGGCTCAGCAGCTCGGCGAAGCGACCAGTGCATTCGAAAAACTCGATCGGTGCGCCGATCTCGATCACCGCCCGCGTGTCCTGCTGGGCAAGATGGGGCTCGATGGGCACGATCGGGGCGTCAAGGTCATCGCCCGTGCGCTGCGTGACTCAGGAGTCCATGTCATCTACTCGGGGCTCTGGCAAACCCCACAATCGCTTGCGATCTCGGCGCGCGACGAGGATGTCGATGTCATCGCGGCGTCGATGATGTCCAACTCGCACCTCGTGCTGGGCAAGCACCTCATCGACGGGCTCGCCAAGGTCGGACGCCCCGACATCCCCGTCCTCATGGGCGGGATCCTCCCGCAGGAAGACATCCCCAAGCTCAAGGAGATGGGGGTGCGTCAGTGCTTCCCAACGGGGACCGGGCTCATCGACATCGTCAACGCGGTTCGCGCGAGCGTGCACACGCAATCGCTCAAGCTCGAAACAGACCACCCCAGCGCCCAGCTCTCGCGTGACATTTCCCTGATCCACAACGAGAAGCCCATGCGCGACAACGCGACCCGCCGACGCCCAAAGCGCGTCATTGGTTTGACGGGATCACCGGGTGCGGGCAAGAGCACCCTCGTCGCCCAGCTCGCCCGCGAGCATTTCACGCGTGCACAGAAGGACCCGAGCATCGGGCGATGCGCCGTTCTTGCGTTCGATCCCAAGAGCCCCATCACCAACGGCGCGCTCCTTGGCGATCGTCTCCGTGTTGATTTCAACAACATCGGTGAGCATGTCTACTACCACTCGCTCGCGATCCGAGGCGAGGACTACCACGGGCTCAACGATGCGATCGAACTCATCGGCGGCGCCTGTTCGGGCAACGACGCCTACGACACCCTGTTCGTGGAAACCGTGGGGGCAGGGCAGAACGAGACCATGATCCGTGACTTCGTCGATCACACCGCCGTCGTGCTGACCCCCGGTATGGGCGACGCGGTCCAGATGGACAAGGCGGGGATCCTTGAGATCGCAGACATCTTCATCTGCAACAAAGCCGACCACCCGGGCGAGGACGAGCTCGTACGCGACCTTCGGGACATCGCGGGCAAGACCCCGATCGTCGAGACCGTCGCGACGCATGCAAAGGGCATCCCTGAGCTCTTCGATACGCTGATGGCTGTTGGGTCGTGAACCGTTGGGGTGATATCCGCAGGGCGTCCGAACGACTCGCAGAGCATCTGCTCGCGCAGAGCTTCTCCGTAACCACGATCGAGAGCTGCACGGGCGGGCTCGTCGGGGCTGCGATCACGGCGTTGCCGGGCAGTTCTGCGTACTACCCGGGCGGGTTCGTAACCTACTCAAATACGCTCAAGCATGAACTTGTTGGCGTATCCAACGACACGCTTCAAGTGTTTGGTGCGGTGAGTGCACCTGCGGCCATCGAAATGGCCAAAGGCGGGCGTGCGAGGGCGAACGCAAACTTTGCGATCGCGATCACGGGCATCGCAGGTCCGGACGGCGGGAGCATCGAGAAGCCAGTGGGGACCGTCTGGATCTGTATCGCCGGTCCAGATGCACGGATCGATTGCCGACGCTTTGTGTTCCCCGGCGATCGAGATCAGGTCCGCGAACAATCGTGCCTGCACGCCATAGAGATGACGATACAGGCGATCACCGCCGATCGAGTCCCCCTCCCGCATGAACATGAGCGGGTCGACGCGTAGACTCATCGCATGAACTGCATCGTCAACGGCACACCACGCGAGATCCAGACAGGGACCACGATCGAGCAACTCATCGCGGAGCTTGGCCTGGAGAAATCGATCTGTGCTGCGGAGGTGGATAAAAAAATCGTCCCCAAGCGGGAACGATCTTCGTTCAAGATTCAGGACGGGATGACGATCGAGATCGTCACCCTCGTGGGTGGCGGGTAACCCGATCAGTTTTCATCTTCTTCTTGCAGGATTTTGAGCCCGTACCGCTCGGAGAGCGACTCGTACGAGAACGGGCTCGCGTCGAAGAAACCCGCCTCACGGAGCTCCTCCGAACCGGTCTGACGCATGGACACCGCCGCGTTGGCGCGGAATCGTTCAAGCGTGAGCGGACGCGGGGCAACCACCATCGCGAACGCGAATGAGCGTGACCTCGGGAGGGGCTCGGCGATCACGATCGGCGACTGTGTCAGTGTGCTCGGTTCAACAAGCGGATCGAGCCCGTCCGCAGCGGCGATAACCGCATCACGGAACGACTCAGTGTTGAGGCGCGGATTAACCGAGTTGGCAATCACGCCACGCTCGATGGTGTCCTTGCGGACGAGGATCTGACGGAGGACGCCCGGTCGGGCAACCTCACTATCTTGGATCATCGCCATAACCTGATCGAGCACCGGTGCGAGATCGTCGTTGTCGCGTGCGATCGCGGCGAGTTCGTCCTTGCGGGTGATCAGGAGCTCGTACGCTTTCAGGGACTTGTAGTCCTGGAGGACCTGCTCACGGCCCGCGTCGTCGATCCCGTCCGCCGGGCCCGCCTGGCGTACATCGATCACCATGGCATAGTACCGGTTGCCGGCGCCGTCCGTCGCGGCCTGCTCCACGATCGGGAGGTTGACCTGGACATCGAGCCCGACGCTCCCGTCGTACTCCGGGTCGAAGAACTGAGGGAGCGAGTACAACGGGATCTGACGCGACCCAACATTGTACGACGAGAATCCGATACCCGGGAGCGAGATGATCTCGTTGGCGCTGAGCCAGCGATCGCCACGAAGCTGGACCTCGAGGGTCGGCATCGAGACGCCGAACTGCTCGTTCAAACGCTCTGTAACGGCCGATGCGATCTCGTCGAGCTTAGGCGCAATAGATGCCCAATCCTCTGGGAGCTGGGTCTTGCCGTCGACCTTGTTGAAGTTGTTGGTCTTCGCGAGGACCTGCGCACGGATCAGCCGATCCGCCTCGATCATCAGCGAGGTTGCCTGCTCGTCGCGGTACGCCCGCTCGATCCCCGCACGCTCTGCAGCGAAGTCGCCTGTGATCGATCCGTCGTCCTTCCCACGCTTCCAGATCTTCTGGATCTCGACGCGATCGATCTGGATCGCATCCATGAAGTCCTGCTTGTTGAGCGCGATCCACCCGAGCTTGATTCGGGTAGGCATCATGTACCCGATCCCGAACTCATTGTCGGCGCGTTGCGAGGAAGCGTACTGCTCGAAGAATGCGCTGAGTTCCTCGTTGCTCGGGTCCTCGATCGCGCCCGCGATCAGGCTGGAATCGATGACGATCGCGTTCACCGCGACCGCGTCATAGATCGACTTTGTCGCGTCGATCGCCTGAACATCACTGAACGAGGGCGTCGCGTAGACCGAGTTCACGAGCCGGTACATCCCGCGTGCTTCCGCGAGTGTTCGATAGACATCTTCCATCGATCCGTTCATGTTCGCAGCCGCCGCGTTGGCATTTCGGTTGATCATCGTTGCGATCTGCATCTGAAGGTCTGCGACGCGCTGGGGGTACTCGGCGGGAGGGAGCTGCCCATTGCGGACCTCACCCTGAGCCGCGATGATCGCCTCGGTCTGGGCGATCTCGTTGATCCACGACGCGCCGTCCTCAATCTCGCCAACGAGCCCCGCACGCGAGGCCATATCGGCGAACATCAGCCAGTGCAGCGCCGCGATGCGTTCGCTCTCGCCGTTGATGCCCAGCCCGCCCATGCTCATCGGCTGGAGGGCGCGCGGGTTTGAGCGGGAGAGGAGGGTAACCGCGGATTGGGCGCGGATGATGTCGCCGCGGGTGAACACCTTGCCATTGTCAAGCGATGCGACTTTGGCCTTGAGCGGCGAGGGCGCGAGTCGTTCGAGCACGGGCTGGAGCAGGAAGACAACCATCAGCAGCGATCCGCCGACGACAAGGATGATCATCTGGTACTTGCGGATGAACTTGAGCATGTGAATCCAATCTCAAACGAGAGCGATGGGATGAAACAAATCCTCGGGCTTTGGACCCGAGGATTCGCTTGGCTCATCCTCGGCGTCTGAACTTGCCGGACGCGAGGGTTGAAATGTCGATTAGCGGTAGAACTCGATGATGAGGTTCGTGTTCACATCGAACGGGATCTGGTCCGTGGTCGGGAGTGCCGCGACCTTGGAGCTCAGCTCGCTCGGGTTGAACGCGATCCACCCCGGGACCTCGTGGCCGCCGAGCGATTCCATGTTCTCGCGTGCGACCTTCTGGATCTTGGTCTTGAGCGTGATGGTGTCGCCGACGCTGAGGCGGTAGGAGGGGATGTCCACCTTCTTGCCGTTCACGAGGACATGCCCGTGGCCGACCATCTGACGAGCCGCCCAGATCGTGCGGGCGACGCCCATACGACGGATGACATTGTCGAGACGGAGCTCAAGGAGCTGCATGAGGATGTCACCCGAGTTGCCCGGACGGCGCTTCGCTTCGTCCACGGTCAGGCGGAACTGCTTCTCGAGGATGTTGTAGTGGTAACGGAGCTTCTGCTTCTCCTGCAGACGAATGCCGTAGTCACGCAGACGACGCCCGCGGTACCCGTGCATCCCGGGAGGGGTAAGCTGACGCTTGGAGGTGTGCTTGGGGATGTCCGCAATGGGGACACCTACGCGGCGTGAGAGACGGACCTTGGGTCCAGTGTAAGTCGCCATATCGGCTTCCTTTCTTCCGTCCGCAGGGCGGGGATTGTTGTCCGCCTGCGGTGCTGCGAGGGTGTTCGCAGCGACCATGCCGGGTGGCCGAGTCTTCGGTCCGGCGTGAATGGCCCGGGCACAATGCCTGGGGAGAGGTGATTGAAGGTCGCGAACCGGGTCAGGTCAAGTATCTTTGATCCTGATTCGACCCAATGTTCGAAACCGGTTTGGGTCACTCTGCGAGTGGATCCGGGCGATAGAGCTTGACGCCCAGCGCCCAGTTCTTTTCCGTAAAGTTCCCGCCCAGCGAGATCGCGTTCTCGCGATCAGGACGGGCCGCGGTGAGCGCCATGACCGTTTTCGCGTCGAGGTTATCGATCAGGGACACGAGGACCGCCTCTGGCGAGGAAGGCATCTTCGCGGACCCGTACTCGGGCTTCTCGTGGTGCGAGATGATGATGTGCTGGAGGATCGTGAGAGCGCCCGCGGGCATCCGGGTCCCGGTCTCCCGCATCATCTGCTGGGCCTTGTCGTGGAGCATGATCGCCCCTTCAACGAGGTGCCCGATGAGCTCGCCGCGATCGGAGTACCCAAAACCGCGATCATAGTAGAGCTCGCGGGTCTTCCCGAGATCGTGTAGGAACAGACCCATGAGCACGATGTCACGATTGACCTTGGGGTAGATAGGGCAGATGACATCCGCGAGCTGCATGAGCGTGAGGGTGTGCTCAAGGAGCCCGCCCAGGTACGCGTGGTGAAGACGGACCGCCGCGGGTGCGGTGCGGAACCCATCCATCAGGAACTCGTCCGCGAGATAGGTCTGCGCGAGCGCCTTCATCGCTGGGTGCTCGAGCGTGTCGAGGAGGTTCTTGACCTGCTCGAACATCTCACGCGGGTCACGATCGGACGCGGGGAGGATCTCGCGGAGTTCCTCGGGGGTGGGCTCGTGCGGATCGATCCGGTGGATGATGATCTGCAGCTCGCCCTGGTACGCCTGGGTTTCGCCCTCGACCCATACGAACCCGTCCGTGGGAAGACGACGGAACGCGCTCTCCTCGATCGACCACATCCGCCCCGCGGCCTGCCCGGACGAATCGCCGAGCAAGCAACGGAGATAGGGCTTGCCCTTCTGGGTCGTGCCCATCTGGGCATTGGCGATGGAATAAATCCCGTCGAGTCGTTCGGAGGGCTTCATCTCGGAGATCGTGCGGCGTGCGGTATTCATGCTCATGGGGACAGCATAGATATCCCGCCTCCCGATCTCCATTTCACGCGAGCGTGAACCCGATCGGGTACACTTGTTTCTCGATTGCAGGAAGGACTCATGCATATGCCCCAACGCGTTCAGAGCACCATTCGGCGGAGTGTCTGCTTGACACTCATCGCGGGGACCTGCCTGAGCGTTGTGAGTCCGAGTCTGCTCGCGTCTGAAACCCTGATTTCCAGCGCTCAGCCCGAGCCCGGGACGAGCTTCGACTCGATCACCTTCGCGATTAACCCCGTCCGAGGTGTCATCGATGCCCAAGCCCAGGCCGGTTGGATCTGGCGTGAGGGATCGACCCATCGGCTCCAACTCGTCGGCGATGTCGAGGTCATCCTCGCGGACAGCTATTTCAGTGCCCGCTCCGCGAGTCTGTGGCTGCGGAAGATCGGAGAGCAGGACGGTCGGGACCAGTATCAGGTCTACGCCGTATTCGAGGACATGCGATCCGCCGACGGCACTATCACCATGCAGGCCCAGCGCCTCCCCGTGCGGGGTGTGATCGAGCTGGATCGGGCGATCTCCATCGGACTTGATGCGCGATTCGATGAACCACCCGCACGGAAGACGGATGCCGCGGCGTACCTGACTCAAGCCGAGTCGGTCTTCGCGCAGCGCGTGCTCGGGTTGGAGGAGTCGCAGATCGCGGAGCGTGCCCCGCGTCCTTGGTCGAGCCCGAGCGATGCGCCGCAACAGACCCCGCCGACGGGTGAGCCGGGCATTGAGCCCGCGATCGTGCGCAACCCGACCGCCCCGGTGCCCAACGGGCCGGTGTTTGATCAGGATGGGATCTTCTCTATCGCGATCGGGGGCAATGTCATCGTCGACGGCGTGCAGGGCGGGACCCAGTCCATCATCACCGCGGACGGCGGGGTGAAGGTTCAGTACCAATCCCCCTCCTCGCGTCGATGGGTGGACTTCAGCGCCGAGCGCGTCGTGATCTACACACGCGGCGATGAACCCGTCTCCGGCGTTTCGCAGCTCAATACCGGGCAGATCGAGGGGATCTATCTCGAGGGCGGCGTGTTCGCGGGCGATGACCAATGGTCCGTGCGTGCGCCTCGCATGTACCTCGATGTCGCGAACAACAAGGCGTTGATGCTCGACACGGTGTTCTGGACAACGGATCGCCAGAGCGCGATGCCGCTGTATGTTCGCGCGGAGAGTGTGCGTCAGACCGCGCGCGACGAGTTCCTCGCGGAGAACGCGACGATCTCGAACACCGCGTTCTTCGAGCCCGATGTCACGATCGGGATTAAGGACATCCGCGTCACGCTCGGGCAATCAACGATCGCACAGCGCGAGATCGATCCACGCCCGGATGTGCAGGTCGAGGCGAAGAATGTGACGCTCAAAGCGGGTCCGATCCCGCTGCTCTGGTTGCCCGGGTTCAAGGGTGATCCGGGTGACTTCCCCCTTCGCCAGGTCCGGATCGGGGATTCCAACCGTTCCGGGCTCGCGCTGCAGACTCGTTGGAATGCGCTATCCCTGTTCAAGATTGATGCGCCGCCCGGCGTGGATGTCGATCTGGATCTCGATTTCTACGCGGAGCGAGGGATCGCGTTCGGGATCGAGTCCGCCTGGAACACCGAGAACCACAAGGGCGGGTTGTTCTCGTATCTGCTCCCGGACGATTCGGGAACGGATGTGACTGCGTCTGGGCGAAGACTCGAACGCGACGGCGAGACCCGAGGGATGTTCGCGTTCCACGATCTGTGGAAAGTGACGAACCAGTGGACCCTTGTCACCGAGTTCAGCTATATCTCGGATGAGGCGTTTGTCCCCGCGTTCTTTGATGAGCTCGCGCGGACGCAGGAAGCGTTCCGCAATCGGCTTGTGCTCGAGCGATTGAGCGATGACTCTCAGTTTGCGATCGAGTTGAGCACGACGACCAACGACTTCATCGTGCCCGAGCATCAGCTCCAATCGCCCGGGTACAGCGTTTATAAAACACCCGAGGCACGGTTCATCACGCTCGGGCGCGATCTGCTCCCGGATATCAAGCCGGGTCTTTTGACCTACTCGTTCGAGGCGCGCGCGGGGATCATGCGACTCGCGTTCTCCGAGGTCGATGCACGCGAGTACGGGTTCACGACAAACTCGCTCGCGGATGATGCGTTTGGCACCACCGCGACCCAATCACTCGGCGATCTCTTCCGCTCGCAAGGACTCGACGAGGACGCGGTCACCCGCCTTGATACTCGTCACGAGCTGAGCTCTCGCCTCGATCTGGGACCGATCCGAGTCAACCCGTTCATCGTGGGGCGCGCGACCGCGTACGACGAAGATTTCGCTGCGTACTCCCCCGCCCAGACCGACGAGGTCCGGTACTGGGGTGCTGCGGGCGTGACCCTCTCGACCACGATCAGCAAGGTCGATGATTCTATCGAGAGCCGACTCCTCGACCTGCATCGGATCCGGCACATCATCGAGCCCTCGATCACGATCTGGGGGAGTGACTCGAACTTTGATCGAGGGGATGTCCCGATCTACGACGACGATGTCGAAGACCTGCTCGTCGGTTCGGCCTTCCGCGCCGCGATCGATCAGACCTGGCAGACAAAGCGGGGCGGAGTCGGGCGCTGGCGCGATGTCGATCTCGTGAAACTCCGCACGGAGTATGTCCACACGGACGACAACACGGGCAATGATCCGATCCCGGAGTACTTCTCGTCACGCCCCGAGCTCTCCAACGCGGGCGAGATCTTCGGCGCGAGCATGGTCATCCAACCAACCGACGCGTTCGCGATCGCGGGCGAGTGGATCTACGACCTCGATACCGATCGCACCGCGCGTTCGAGCGTGGGTTTGATCCTTGAGAACCGCCCCGGTTTCACCACGACGCTCGAGTACCGTGAGATCGAGCCGCTCGATGCGACCTTTTTTACACTCGGCGCGGGGTATCGCATGAGCGACAAGTACGCGATCTACATGAACGGGAACTACAACTTCCGTCTCGACGATTTCCAGACCTTCAACACGCAGATCCTGCGTCGTTTCCAGGTCGGGACCCTCGGCGCAACGATCCAGTACGACAACATCCGCGGCGAGACGAGCATCGGGTTCATCTTCCGCCCGCTCGGCGCCAGCAACGATCTTCCCATCGATCCATCGTGGGGCGGATGATCGTGCAGGGACTCAGTTCGCGTTGAACATGCTCAGCTGCGCCTTGGTCGCAACCTCGCACGCGACGGGGTGGTCGATGTCCACGCGATAATGACCTGAGAAGCACGCCGTACAGTACTGCTCGGGGTCGTGGTTCATGACAGAGAGCATCCCGTCGAGACTCAGGAAGTGCAACGAATCGACGCCGAGGAAGGCGCGGATGTCCTCGACCGTACGGTTATGTGCGATGAGCTGATCACGATCCGCGAAGTCCACCCCGAAGAAGCACGGGTGCTTGATCGGCGGACACGAGATCCGCAGGTGAATCTCCTTGGCGCCCGCGTCGCGGAGCTGGTTCATCTTCTCGCGTGTCGTCGTGCCTCGGACGATCGAATCGTCGACGATGATGACGCGTTTGTCGCGCACGATGTCGGAGATGACATTGAGCTTGAGTCGCACCGCTGCGGATCGTTCCTCTTGCGTGGGCTTGATAAAGGTCCGACCCACATACCGGTTCGGGACGATCCCCTCGCGGTAGGGGATCCCCGACGCGATCGCGTACCCGTTTGCGGCGCTGCGACCCGAGTCGGGCATGGGCATGACATAGTCCGCCTCAACGGGGGACTCCTTCGCGAGTTCCGCGCCCATCTTTTCACGCGAGACCTGGACATTCTGCCCGAACACACGCGACGCGGGGTTTGCGAAGTAAACATGCTCGAACACGCACTGCGCGAGCGGCGTGGACGGGGCGGCGTACCGGCGTGAGTGCACGCCATTGTTATCGAGGGTGACGATCTCGCCGGGCTCGACCTCGCGGATGAAACGGGCACCCGTGACATCGAGCGCGACCGTCTCCGACGCGACGATGGGCTTGCCGCTTGGGAGCTCGCCGAGGACAAGCGGACGCCAACCCCACGGGTCGCGTGCCGCCTCGATGCGATCCGGGAAGAGAATCACCACAGAGAACGCGCCGAGCAGGTTCCGCAGGGTCGCAGCCACCGGATCCGGCGTGTCGCGCTGCTCGGGTGATGCGAGCAGGTGGACGATGATCTCCGAGTCGGAGGTCGTGTGGAAGAGCCGTCCCGCGGCGGAGAGGACCTGTCGCCAGGCCATCCCGTTCACAAGGTTCCCGTTGTGCGCGAGCGCGACGGGCCCGTCAAAGGTCGTCTCGACGAGTGGCTGGGCGTTGTTCGCGCCGCCGCCGCCCGCGGTGGAATACCGGTTGTGCCCGATGACACCGCGGTTCAGGCGGTCCTCGTTCGCGTTGTCGTAGTGCTTCTCAAGCTTGTTGATGGCGAGCTCATTGAAGACATCGACGACGAGCCCCTCGCCCAGGTGCGAGCGGATCGTCTCGCCGTCGCACACGGCGATGCCCGCGGCTTCCTGTCCTCGGTGCTGCTGGGCGTACATGCCCAAGTACACTTTGCGGACCGCGCCCGGGTCGTTCCAGATCCCGATGACCCCGCACTTCTCACGCGGCTGATCGTTGGTCTCCGCGAGCGCAGCGAGGGGTTGAGGTTGTATCGGGTTCGACAGCACGGGCAGCGAGAGTCGCTCGGGCATCGGGGGTGACTCCGGGTAATCGGGGGAGCAGGTCGGCGGCATCTAAGTTTAGCGCGTGCGACGGAATCGACCTAGAGCACAAGCAGTTTTTCAATCCGTGGGCATAACCCCGCATCCGCGCCGCGTCCAAGAAAGAGCTTGATCGCCTCGCGTCCACGATCACCCATGTCGAGGGTCAACCCGGACACATACATCGAAAGGTACCGATCCACAAGTTCCGGGTCGTCCCACTCAGTCCGATCGCCCTTGTTGAGCTGCAGGTACATCCGGGATGCTTCCCCCATCTCCACGCAGCACCGGACCGATTCGTTCAGTACCCGCGCGAGCTCGGCGCATGTTCCAACGCCGAATCGATCATCAAGGTCCGTTCGGATGACATTGAGCCCCAAGGGCAGGGGCATGCCCGTCTGGGTGTTCCACCACTTGCCCATGTCACCAATCTCACGCAGGTGCATGTCCCCGAAGGTGAGCTGGGCTTCATGGATGAGCAGCCCCGCGTCCGCTTCGTCGCGTGCGACTGCACCGGGGATCTCGGAGAAGAGCATCTCGCGTGTTTCGATCTCACCCGCAGCCATCCGCAGGGTCATGTACGCGGAGGTATTCACGCCCGGGATCGCGACGACCCCGCTGTGTGATCGGAGATCATCGATCGACTTGAGCGTTGAATCCTCACGCGCAACGAGACGAGGCCCGTAGTTCTCGCCGAACGATCCGCCCGCCTTGGTGATCGCGTACCGATCCGCGATCTTGGGATAGACCGCACAGGAGATCGCGGTGATGTCGTACGCGTTCGCGTCATCCTTGCCGACGACGAGCTTATTGAGCTCTTCCACATCTCGTGCGACGAGATTAAACCGGAACGGTCCTGTTTCAACCTGGGGTTGCCCGAGTTCCCCCTCAATCGGTGTACCGTCGGGATGACGCACGCCGACGAGAGGCCACCACATCACCAGGTCATCCGAGTCGGGTGAGTGCGCGAGATTGAGTTCGATCAGATCTGTCTGCATGTAGCCTCCCATCCGAGACTTGATTTAGTACCGGGGCACGCTCGGGTCGATCCGAAGCGACCACCACTCGATCCCGCCGGCAACGGATCGTGTCCCCGCCAGCCCCTGCTGGTGCATGAAGAGCGTTGCGTTGAGCGAGCGCCGACCCGTGTGGCAGATCAGGGCGATGGTGGTGTCCTCGTCCGCATCGATCTCGTTGATCCGAGAGGCGAGGTCGCCCATCGGGATATGGATCGCGCCTTCGACGGAGCAGATGTCGAGTTCCTCGGGTTCACGGATATCGATCAGCACGAAATCGTGCTGCTTCTCGCCATGACGCTTCGCGGCCTCGGGGACACTGATCTCCAGACCGTCCTGAAAGTGCCAGCGGGGCGGGTTCTCGAACTCCTGAAACTTCTCAAAGTCACTCATCCGTCGTCTCCGATGGGGTGTCCGCGGGGCGTCCGGAGGACCATCCCGTGCTGCGTGTGCGTTTATAGGGGAACGGGGACATCATGTCCTCGAACAAATGACCTTTGGTGAGCAGGTACAGGAACGAATAGTCCGCGCCAAGCGACGAACGCCCGTACTCGCTCAGGGTGTACCAGAGATCGGGCGTGTACCCGTGCGATTGTGGATCGAGCGCGTCGGCGATCGTGGGGTAACGCCCATACGCCCGAGCGGGTGTGCCCGGGCGATTCGCGGGGAACACACGCAGCAGGTGCCCGTGCACGACGCCGTCGAAAGGTGCGACGAATGGCGTCGTTTTCCAACTCGCCCGATCCGATGGTGTGCTTTCAAACAATCCGGGTGCGTGCTCAACTCCAGTGGGGGGGCGCTCAGTTTCGAAGATCGCGGGGGATCGATACGCCCCGCCGAGGGTCAATCGCTCGTTCTTCTCATGAACGCACCCCGCCTGGGTGCCGCAGACGAGAATCAGGAACATGAGGGAAGGGACCAATCGCATCGAGGGATCATACGCACAAGACCCGATCGTCTGCGTATGATTCTCATCACGGAAGAACCATCGGATGTCCAAGAACAAGAAGAAATCCAAGCAGGGACCGCCCAGTTTCAACAACCGCCGGGCGTTGTACGACTACTTCATCGAGGACACCCTCGAGGTTGGGATCGTTCTGTCTGGATCCGAAGTGAAGGCCATCCGCGACGGGAGTTGTTCACTCAAAGAGGGTTTCATCACGGTCGACCTTGAGCCGCCCCGTTTGGTGCTTCACCAGGTCGATATCGGCCCGTACCAACCCGCGGGGGCGCTCAACCATCGCCCTAAGCAGGACCGACTCCTACTCGCCAAGAAGCGCGAGATCATCAAGCTCGCGCGACAGGTCGATCAGAAGGGCGTCACGCTTGTTCCCTTGGAACTCTATTTCTCGCACGGGCTGGCGAAGGTCAAGCTCGCGGTCGCGCGAGGCAAGGCGCAGCACGATAAACGGGCCGCGATCGCGGAACGAGAGAGCAAACGCGATCTGCAGCGGGTGATGTCGAAGTTTGTCCGCTGATCGAGTGCATGAAAAAAGCCGCGTATTTGACGCGGCCATCTTCAATACTGTCTGACGCAATCAGATCCCAGCAGCCTTGGAGTTCTGCGCCATGCTGATCTTCAGTCGGGCACGCTCCTTGGCGCGGGTGATCTGGGCAACGGCTTCGAGCTTGTTGGGCGCGTCCTCGGGGACGACGCGGGCTTCCGCCTCTGCAAGCTCGGCCTTGGCTTCGGACTCGATGATCGATTCCGCAGCAACTGCACGCTCTGCAAGGATCACGAGCTCATTGTGACCCATCTCAAGGAACCCGTCCTCGATGAGGTACTCGCGCGATCCCGAACCGGCCGAAGACGGGAAGTCCAAGCGGAGCTTGCCCATCCCGAGACGCGACACGAGCGGCGAACCGCCGTGCTGGAAACCGATGAGCCCGTCCCATGCGGGCACAGACGCGTAGGTGACCTGCTCGTTGAGCAGCTGTTCCGAGGGGGTGACGAGTCGGCAGGTGATGGTGTTGTCAGCCACTTCGAGGTCCTTCTCAAACCGCCCCGTCTCGGGGCATCTCAACCGGGTCGCCCGCTCGGGCGTCCGTCTTCAGGGCCTGAATCATAGTCCCCCAAAGCCCCGTGATCAGGGCTCGTGAGGCCCTTTCAGGTGGGTTTCAATCCGGGCGAGCATATCCCGCATCTCCCGCATGAGCTCGATCTGCTCTGGTGGCTCCAAGGGCTCGGGGGTAGACGCAACTTGGCGAGGTGCGGAGCCCGTATCACGATCGTGCAACCGGTCCCGCTGCGCGAGCACGGCCTTGCGGAACCCCTTGGTATCGACGATCCCGATCATATTGACGAGCGCTCCGCCCGTCCCCCCCGATTGCCCCGCCGTCTCAACCTTGAACCCGTGCAGGTCGAAGTAGCGCATGATCGGGCCCTGGAACATCTGCAGGTCCGTGATCTTCTCAAGGGGGATGGTGGATTCGGTCTTGTTCCAGATCCCCTTTTTGATGTCCAGCGTGCGATCCGTGAGTGTGCATGCCATGTTCGCGAGATACCGGTCCACAAAGAAGCTGGCGATGATGTAGTACAGGATCGCGATCGGGATCGTCACGATCAGGCAGGTGAACAGGATGACGGGTGCGAGGGTCCAGTACTTCTTGACATTGGTGTTGAACTCGGCTTCCCAAAGGACATTGTGATCGCTCATGTGCGTCGGCCTCCCTCTTGTGGTTGCCCGGATTGTACCCGATCTGCTTTTTGAATGGTAATCGCGTACCCTGCACCTATGCCCCGGAGACAGGGAATCACCATCTCGATGCTGCTGCTCGCGTGCGCGATCGTGGTCGTGCTCCGGCTGATGGTGGGGACGGAAGGGTGGGGGATCGCCACCGACCCCTCGATCCATCAGCTCCGTCTGGATCGGGTGTTCATCGGTTCGATCGTCGGTGCATCGCTCGGTTTGAGCGGGGCGCTGCTCCAGTCCCTCCTTCGCAACCCGCTCGCATCACCCGATCTGATGGGACTTTCCGCGGGTGCAGGGTTCGCGGTGACATTCCGGACCTGGCAGGTGGGGTCTTTGCTCGGGGCATCCGCCGCGGCGTTCCCCGCGCTCCTCGGCGCGATGGGGGTGCTGTTCTTTGTCTGGTTCCTGAGTCAACGACGCGGGATCATCGATCCTATCACGATGATCTTGGTGGGGGTGATCGTGTCCGTGATCCTCGGGGCCGCGACCATGCTTGTGGTGTCCATGATGCCCGATCGCGGGTTCTCCGTGTCCAGATGGATGATGGGCACCCTCCGAGAGCAGGTCGATGCAACCACCCTCATGGTGTGCGCGGGTCTGGTCCTCGTGGTTGTGGTGTGGTCAGGAATCGCGGCCCGCTCGTTCGATGTGATGGCGCTGGGCGAGGACGAAGCAAGGTCGATCGGTGTATCCGTATCCCGTGTACGCGCCGGGCAGTTCATCGGCGCGGGTCTGCTGACAGCCATCTCGATCGTGCTCGCGGGACCGATTGGGTTCGTTGGGCTCGTCTGCCCGCACCTCGTGCGTTTGCTCGCGGGCCCTGGGCATCGGACACTGATCATCGGATCGTCGCTCGCGGGGATCGCGCTGGTCGTCGGCGCGGATACGCTCGTGCGTGCGATCCCGACGGACGCGGGACGGATACCGATCGGTGTGATCACCTCCCTGATCGGCGGCCCGGTGTTCCTCGTGATGCTGATGCGGATGCGGCGCTGAGAATTACGCGTTGAAGTACCGGGCGCTCGGATGGTGCGCGATGATCGCGCTCGTCGATTGCTCCGGATCGATCTGGTGATTCTCGGTCAGGTTGCACCCGATCCGGGTCGGGTCGAGCAGCCGCCAGAGGATCTCGTGATCGCTCATGTTGGGGCACGCGGGGTACCCGAATGAGTACCGCGATCCGCGATACGATTGCTTGAAGAGCTCGGGGATGTCGTGAGCGTCCTCGTGCCCGAACCCGAGCTCGGTGCGGACGCGCTTGTGCCAGTACTCCGCGAGCGCTTCCGCCGTCTCCACACCGATCCCGTGCCAGTACAGGTACTCCTGGTACTGGTCGTTCTCGAAGAGTTCCTTGGTGTATTCGCTGATCCGCTCGCCCATCGTGACGCACATCATCCCGATGACATCCCGTCGCCCCAGTGCGGCACACTCCTGGTCGTCACGATAGAAGTCGGAGATGCACAGGTGCTTGTTGCTCGTTTGACGCGGGAACGAGAACCGTTCGATCTCTCGATCGTGGTCTTTCGGGTCATACACGATCAGGTCGTTGCCCGATGACGAGCACGGGAAGTACCCGTACACAAGCTTGGGGCGAAGGATGTCTTCTTTCAGACACCGCTCGCTCATCTCCCTGAACTTCGGGCGTGCGGTTTCGTCGAGCAGCTGCTCGTACTCGTCCTTCGATCGGTTCCCACGCTTGAGCTGCCACTGAATCGAGTAGAGGGCCGTCGGGTTGATGTACGCGAAAATGTCGCGCAGATTCAATCTGTCCACAACCGTTGTTCCCCAGAACGGAGGCGTGGGAACCGGGTTGTCGCGCGGGATCTCCGATCGCGTCAGTGTTGCGGTTGCAGTGGACGCCGCGTCAGTTTGATCCCCCTGACGCTCGGCGTGCATCTGCACCGACGCGCGTCGCATCGACTGGCGACTCTCCGCCGCGTCAATTAGGGATTGGGTCCTGCCCGTCGTGATCGCGTCCATCGTGGACAACCCATCAAAAGCGTCCTTCGCATACAACAGATCACCCTGATACACGCTCCGCAGGTGCCCCTCAGCATACGAGCGGGTGAGCGCTGCACCACCGAGGATCACGGGGACCTTGACACCTTTCTCGTTGAGCTCGCGCAGGTTGTCCTCCATGACATTCACCGATTTCACCAGGAGCCCGGACAACCCGATCGCATCGGCCTTGGTTTCGTCGTAGGCCTTGAGGATTGCATCGATCGGCTGCTTGATGCCCAGGTTGTGCACCGTGTACCCGTTGTTGGTGAGGAGGATATCGACGAGGTTCTTCCCGATGTCGTGCACATCGCCCTTCACCGTCGCGAGCACGATCGACCCCTTGCTCTGCGTCGATGCCTTGTCCATGTGCGGCTCAAGGATCGCGACCGCCTTCTTCATTGTCTGCGCACTCTGGAGCACGAAGGGCAGCTGCATCTGCCCGGACCCAAACAGCTCGCCGACGACTTTCATCCCTGCAAGCAAGTGATCGTTGATGATCTCAAGGGGCGCGTACTTCTGGAGCGCCTCGTCAAGCGATTCCTGCAGGTGCTCGTTCTCCCCATCGATGATGTGCTTTTGCAGACGCTCCTCAAGCGGGAGATCGGTGATCGATGTGGTGTTTGATTCCTCGGTTGCGTCCTTGAACAACTCGATGAGCTCGTCGAGCGGATCGAAGGAATCATTGGTGACACCTTCTGGGAGTCCGGTGCCCCCATTCGATTCTGAGCGTTGGTCGTAAATGAGGTTCATCGCGGCACGGAGTTGATCATCCGGGATCTTGTTGAGTGGCGTGATCTTCGATGCGTGCACGATCGCGCTCGTCATTCCGTTCTGCACGAGCTCGTGCAGGAACACCGCGTTGAGGATCGTCCGCGCAACGGGCTTGAGCCCGAAGGAGACATTCGATAGCCCGCAGGTGAGCTGGGCATCGGGGTATGCGTCGCTGATCCGCTTTGTGCCCTCAACGAGCGCGTGGGCGCTTCGTCGATCGGAATCGAGTCCCGTCGAGATCGGGAGCACGAGCGGGTCGATAAACAGATCGGAGACGAGGAGGCCGTGAACCTCCGTCGCGCGTTCGATTGCTCTCTTGGTGATCTCGTACTTGCGATCCGCGGTTCGCGCCATCGCATGCTCGGGGTCCTCGTCGATGGTGCCAATGACGAGCGCTGCGCCGTAGTTCCGAGCGAGCTTGCAGAACCGATCGAACTTCTCCTCGCCGTCCTCGAAGTTCGCGGAGTTGATGATGCATTTGCCTCCCGCCGCCTTGAGCCCGGCCTCGATCGTCTCGGGGCTCGTCGAGTCGAGCATCAACGGGGCGTCGGCCTGTTGAACGAGTCGCGATACAACCTCGTGCATGTCGCGCGGGCCATCACGACCCGCGACATCAACATTGATATCGAGGACATGCGAACCGTCCTTCACCTGATTCTTCGCGAGTGAACAGATCCCCTCCCAGTCTTCCGACTCGAGTAATCTCTTGAAAGCGCGAGACCCGGAAGAGTTGCATCTCTCGCCGACGATCAGGAACGAGGCGTCCTGGCGGTACTCGACCGCAGAGTAGAGCGACGAACACGATGGAACGATCTTGGTTGCGGGGCGTGCACCGAGCTCGGTTTTGGAAACCAGGTCCGCGAGGTACGCGATGTGCTCGGGCGTCGTCCCGCAGCACCCGCCCACAGCGCTGATCAACCCTTCTCGCAAGAACAACTCCATCGCGTCCTTGAACCCCTGCGATGTGAGCGGATAGATCGTCTTCCCTTCCACGAGCATCGGGAGCCCCGCGTTGGGCATCAGCGTGATGTGCCGATCCCATCGTGACGCGAGCGTGCGGACGGTGTTCACCATTTCCACCGGGCCTGTTGCGCAGTTGAGCCCGAGCGACGCGATGGGCAATGGGCGGAGCGCCTCGATCGCGGCCTCGATCGAGGATCCCACGAGCATCGTGCCGGTCTGCTCAATCGTTACCGAGACAAAGATCGGGACCGAGTCGTGGGGGATGCTGAGTTGGTCACAGGCTTGCAGGATCCCCGCGATCGCGGCCTTGATCTGCAGCAGGTCCTGACAGGTCTCGAGCAGCACACAATCCACGCCGCCGGTGATCAGACCCCGTGCCGCGTGCGCGTACGAGTCGCGCATCGCGTCGAAGCTGATCTGCCCGAGCGTGATGAGCTTTGTGCCCGGCCCGAGCGACCCCGCGACATACCTTGGCTTGTCAGAAGTCGAGTACGCATCCGCTGCCCGGCGAGCGATCTGTGCGCCCGCGTGGGCGAGTTCCTCCGCTCGATCGTACAGATCAAACTCACCCAGCGTATGGGCCGCCGCACCGAAGGTGTTTGTGGTGACGACATCGGCGCCCGCTTCGAAGTACCCGCTATGGATCTCCTCGATGACATCCGGGCGCGACAAGCAGAGCACATCCGGGCAGTTCTCACATCCCATGTAGTCCGTCTCGATATCAAGGTCGTACCCCTGGGTTTGCGTACCCATGGCGCCGTCCCAGATGAGGACTCGGGATTCGAGTGATTCGAGGAGTGATCGTCGTGGAGAGCTCATGTTGAGACTATATCCGAATATTCGAATAAGTGAATCAAGGCGGGGCGGGAATATGAAAAAACCGGGTCCCTGCGGACCCGGCTGTCGGAATCATGGGTTCTTCGATCCGTGCTTACGGGCAACCCGCGTTGAACGCGGTGAGGAATGCAGAGACATCGAAGAAGTTGAACTGACCATCGCCGTTGAAGTCTGCGATCGGGTCCATCTCGTTGAACGCGGTGAGGTACGCGGACACATCGAAGAAGTTCAGGCTCCCGTCGCCGTTGATGTCGGCGGGGCAGGTCTCCGGATCTTCACAGCTGAACTGGGATACGCGGAACGCATCGACGGCCGCTTCGATGACCGAACCCTCTCCGAGGTCGCTGGTGATGAATCGCACGAGCGTTGCGGAAGTGGGGGTAACGAAGTCCGCGACACGGAAGGATGCTTCGAACCATCCACCGCCCGACTGAGCGGTGTTCGGGCCGACCACTTCGAGCGTTGTCCAGGTGACGCCGAGGTTGTTGCTGATCTCAACTGTGAGCACATCGAGGTTGGGCGCATTGCCTGCGGTGTTGTCGTACCAGCGGGCGTACGAGATGATGGCCTCGGGCGCATCCGCCAGATTCAGAGGCGGTGAGTTGAGGATGGTGGTCGCGTCAACATCGGTGTTGTCGCCCGGGCCGCCGTTACCTGTCATGTAGCAGGAGCCAGACCCATCAAAGTCACTAATGGGATCGCCACGTGAACCATCGCCACCGGGCACGCCGCGTTCCCAGCGACCTTCACCCGCGTTCGCAGCATCTCCGGAGACGAGCCACCCGAGATCGACTTCAAAGTTGTCATCAAGGGCAAGGATCAGGTCACCCACGCTCGCGCTGAACGGCGCACTCGCGCCGCCAGCGGGCAGCGTCACAACACCATCGGTCTCGCCCTCAACGGAGACATAGAACTCGAGGGTGTCGTCGCAGCTGACGCTTGGGAGCGTCGCGGTGAAGCTGTTGCCGCCGTTATCAACGAGCGGGGTCGAGCTGAAGCTTGCACCGTTCACCGAGGTGAAGAGCAGGGCCGAACCGGGGACAAGATCATCCTCGCGCGGATCGATCGTGACCTCGAACGCCGTCGTCACACCCGGGTCGACAGACAAAGGGGGTTCCGTCGCGATGGTCGGACCCATGAAGGGGACATTCTGAATGAACACGGACACCTGGTAGCGCTGCACATTGTTCACGCTCGTTGCACCATCGACGATGAAGAAGACTTCGTCGCCCGAGGTGGAGTCGATCACAAGGGTTTCGATCCCACCCGTCCCGGTGTCGTTCGCGACGCCAAGGGTGACACCGCTCGCGTTCACCGCGGTGATGCGGAGGTTCTGGATAGAGTTGTAGTTGGTGCTCGTTCCGGTATTGCACGCCTGGGTCTGCGGGCCCTGATCGTAGGTTGCCGCGTCGGGCGATACCGAGAACAGGATCCGCGAGGGCTGGTTCAGTCCGATACGGAAGTAATCGTCATCGGTGTTGTCATCGATGCCAACATTCGAGACCGCAGCAACACCACCGATGTTGAAGGTGCCCAGATCAGTCGCCTGTGCGATCGAGTTGTCGGGCTCGTTGTTGTCGCCGTAGTGGCGGATCCCGTTGAGGATATCGTCGAGCTGCGGCCCGTTATACGCCGTCGAGATGAATGGCTCCATGAGCTTGGTCTGGTTCGCGGGGCAGACATGCAGCATGCCCAGCCCGTGCCCGTGCTCGTGCGCAGCAACATTGCGGAACCGAAGTGATTGGCTCGTGGTGTTGTTGTAGAAGGTATCGAACGCGTCGAAGATCATGTCCCCGTCGTTCGGGAAGTTGTTGTACGCGAGGACGCCGCCGTTGCCATCGTTCTGGTAGTTGAACGCGCCGATGCGGACATCGCCACGCACGCCCAGCACACCCGCTGGCCCGTTGGTGTTTGCGCCATCGTCGTTGGGCTCAAAGACATAGGTGGTGCCGATAAGCTCTTCCCAGCGATCAAAGACCTGATGGAACAGGTCCTGCCAGGTCTGGGTGTTGCCGTAGATCCCGTCGAGCCACTGGAACATCGCAGAGTTGCCCGAGCCGAGACCAATCCCGAGATCGGGCACGAAGGTCCCGTCGGGGATGAACGAGTATGTCAGCGTGGTCGGTGTGCCCTGGCCGAGCCCGCCGCCATCGGTGGCCGTGACCGTCCAGCGACCGGTCTGCTGGAACCGGACCTGGAATGGGAACTCGATGAGCTGGTTGACCGCGTACGCGAACTCGCGATCCGTATCGGGCGAGAAGCACATGTGCGGCACCGTTGCATCGGGCGCCGAATCGAGCGTGTCCGCGATGGTGTTGAGGATGTTCCACTGTTCCTGGGTCATCCGTGACGCCAACTCATCGGAGACGATGAGCTCGAGGTATTCGTGTGCCGAGATGCCCGGCTCGACCTCTGGGAGCGGCGGGGCGTCATGCGAAGCGCAATCGAGCACATCGTGCCCCTGCGAACCGATGCCGTTCGCCTGGGCGATCAGTTCCTGATGCTCGCGCGGGAGCTGAAGGAACATCTTGCCTGCGATGTCTTGCATGAAGAGCTCATCGTGCGATGCGATGGCATCAGGGAACTGGCCTTGAGACGATGCGCCCAGCGCACAACCGGCGCTGAGCATCAATGCAGTAAGAGTCAAAGTCGTGTGCGGCAAAGACATTTAGATCCCTCCTGATTACCCCGTCTTCCTGAGACTGGTTTTGTTGGTGATAAAGAGCAACGCGTGCCGGTCGGGGCACGCGTGCTGGAGTTTCATTCGAGGTGTATTACGGGCAGCCCGCGTTAAAGGCGTTGAGGAACGCGGACACATCGAAGAAGTTGTACACCCCATCGTTGTTGAAGTCCCCGTCCGGGTTCATCGCGTTAAAGGCGTTAAGGAACGCGGACACATCAAAGAAGTTGAGCACGCCATCTCCGTTGATATCCGGCGGGCACTCAACAGGCGGGAGTTCCTGAGTGAACGCGGTCACCTGGTAACGCTGGACATTGTTCACATTGGTCGCCGCAGAAACGATGAGGTAGTAGGTGCCTGTGGACTCCAGGTCGTACACGAGCGTATCGAGCCCACCAGCGCCCTCGGAGTTCACCGAGATCAACGGGTTGAAGATATCAGTCGAAGAGTACAGATCGATCTGCAGGTCCTGGATCGCGTTGTAGTTCACAAGAGCGCCCGAGTTACATGACTGCGTCTGGGGTCCGCTCTGGTACTGACCCGCCTGAGGCCCAACAAGGAAGGTGAGCTTTGCCCGCTCGGTGAGATCCAATCGGAAGATATCGATGTCGGTATTGTCATCGATACTCATGTTCTCCTGCGCGTAAAAGTCCGTCGCGTCGAGCGAGCCCATCATGACCGCAATGGCCAGATCGTCGTTGGGTTCGGTCGGATCCCCGTAATGGCGATGCCCGTTGAGGATATCGTCGAGCTGGGGACCATCGAACGCGTTGGTCGCGAAGGGCTCCATGAGCTTGGTCTGCTGGATTGGGCAGACATGCAGCATGCCCAGCCCGTGCCCGTGCTCATGCGCGATCACATTGCGGAATGCACGCGAGTTCGCGTTCGTGTTGTTGTAGTACGAGTCGAACGCATCGAAGATCATGTCGCCGTCGTTGGGGAAGTTGTTGTACGCAAGGACGCCGAAGTTGCCGTCGTTCGCGAAGTTGTATGCGCCGATGCGGACATCGCCTCGCACCCCAAGGATGCCCGCGGCACCATTGGTGTTCACGCCGTCGTCATTCGTCTCGTGCACATAGCTCAACCCGGTGAGCTCCGCCCAGCGATCAAAGACCGAGTGGAAGAGCGGCTGCCAGTTCGCGGGGCTCCCGTACCGGCTGTTGAGCCAGGAGAACAGAACCGAGCTGCCCGAACCAAGCCCGAGACCGCTGTTGGGGATGAAGGTCCCATCGGGAACAAACGAGTAGGTAATCGTGGTCGGCTGACCCTGGCTGAGCCCGTTCCCATCGGTCGCCGTGCGGCTCCACCGGCTGGTCTGCTGGAACCGGACCTGGAAGGGGAACTCGATGAGCTGATTAATCGCGTACGCGTAATCGAGATCGGTGCCCGGCGCAAAGCAGAGGTGGGGGAGCACCTTGCCCGCATCGAGCGAGTCCGCGATCTCGTTGAGGATGTTCCATTGCTCCTGCGTCAAGCGTGCGCCGAGTTCATCAGAGATGAGCAAATCGAGGTATTCGTGGGCCGTGATCCCAGGGTCGACCTGCTTGCTGATATCGATCTGGGCACCGCTCTCGCAGTTGAAGTGGTCGTACTCCTCAGAGCCGATCCCACCCGCATGAGCGATCATGGCCTGGTGCTCCTTGGGGAGCATCTTGAACATACGCGTTGCGATGTCGTTGATGTCCTGTTCCTCGATGCTCGCGATGCAATCGGGGTAGATCTGTGAGGCGCCCTGTGCCAAGCCAGTGAGCAGGGCCAGCGCGGTGGCTGCGGAGAGTGTCAGTGCGGTGCGGCTCATGAGGTAGTTCCCTTTTCAGATGTTCGCGGCGAGTCGATCACTCAACTAGCCAAGGTGTATCACGCATGCAGGTCATGCCACCGCACTCCCCCAAGGAATGAGACGGACAGACAACGATCGCATGCACATGCTTGATCAAGCACATGCGACCCGATTCCTGCATAGATCAACCCGTGGTGAGACCCACAGGGCCCGGAAACGCCCAAACAGCACGAGCGCACGGACAGAGACGAGATCCTCTACGCACGGATCGTCTCCCTGGATTCATTTGTACCCGATTCAGCCCCTGTTTCGAGCCTGGACATACAAAAAACACCCGAAAATCGGGTGTTTTAGGGAGTAGTTCGTAACCGATAGAGCCCGATAGTGCCCGTTCGGATTGTGTTATTTCTTCTTGGCCTGGAAGTAGTTGCCTGCGAACTTCTTCTGGAACTTCTCGACGCGACCCGCAGCGTCAACAAACGCGGTCTTGCCGGTGAAGAATGGGTGCGAACCCGACCACACATCAACCTTGAGTTCAGGGACAGTCGCCCCAACGGTCATGACGACCTCGCCGTTGTAGTAGACTTTGCAGGAGGGGTACCAGGTGGGATGGGTGTCGCTTTTCATGGGTCTTTCCTTCAAAATCCCCCGGTTTCCATCCGGAGGGCCCCAACGATAGCCCCCGCAACCATCTGGGTCAATCGCAACCCGATCGATCGCAAAACCTTGTATGATCACTCCACTCGGCTTTGATATGATCGGAGTCCTGATGAGCGAGCC
>CBDDIA010000029.1:0-129354 GCA_965228685.1 Phycisphaerales bacterium | reverse complement strand
GCAGATCGATCGCCCAGCTCTTGTGCGCATCACGGTCTTGCGTCATCTCATTGAGCTGTGCTTGGAGCGACTCGACGAGCGACTCTTGCTCTCGAGACCGTGCTGAATGCGTGTCCTTGAGCTCGACTATCTGGGAGACGAGCCGTGCATCTTCAGGTGATGACGGGGGACTGGTCCGAGCACGGAACGAGTCGATCCGCTCCTGCAATCGCTGCTGGAGTCTCGGGTAGATGTTCTTGTAGTACCCATCCGGGCTGTACAGCACATCGGGATAGCGCAGCGCAACACCCTCGCGGGTCTTCGTTGCGTGCGCGATCATGGTCTCACCGAACCTGTCCGCGTCGTACCCGAGCGCGTCCGCAACCTCAAGAACACCTTGCTCATTCTTGGGCGACGAGTACGAGTAGATCGTCCGGAACGCGTCCGTCCGCATACCCGATGCTGCGAGCAGGGATTGGAACACGATGGGGGTGTACTCGAAGCAGTGCCGGGGCTCGTGGGACAGATCGGGCTCGTAGAACCAGTAGGTCCAAGGCGGCATCCCAACCAGGAACTCCTTGAGCGTCTTGTATGAGACCGCGTTGGGGACAGACATCACGAGCGTGCCGCGGTCCGTGAGCGTCGCATTGATCCGCTCCATCACGCCCATCGGGTCGGTGTTGATGTGCTCGAGCACCTCAAAGAACAGGACGGTGTCGAACTGCCCGTTGAGATTCCAGGTGCCCGCGCTGATATCAAAGTTATGCGAGCGGAGGAGCACCTCATCCGAGCCAATGCTCAGCGTGCGCTCGATCACAGATTCACCCCGCTCAGGGTGCCACTCGATCCCAATGACCTCCGCGTAACCGAGATGGAGCTTCGCCCACATCGCCATGTACCCGTAGCACCCGACATCGAGCAGACGCGCGTTCTTGTGCTCCGCCTTGGGGATCATGGTCAGCGACTCGATCAACCGAACCCGATGCCCACGCATGTAGGTGTACTCGGTCTCATCGCCGTGGGCGCCGAGGTGCTCGAGCGTCTCGTCCACGATCGCGGTAGCCTCTTGGCGTGTCAGGAACGAGCGTTCGCCCTGGGGGGCATTGGGGATGCTCGGGAGCGTGTCGATCACATGATCAATAAGCCATTGCTGATTCATGCGATCACCCCCTGCGCATTCACAATGCGAATCACTTCTGCGGGGATCTCGAAGTGGGGGAACCCCTCGCGTGCCTCGTGGTAGGCCGCGAGCGCCCGATCGTACTCGCCCATGTTCGCGAGATACACCCCGAGCACCTGCAGCATCACCCACCGGTTCTCGTCGAAGTACATCCCGTCCACGAGCTTGCGGAGCAGCGCCGCGTTGCGCGAGGTGTTGCGGTACCACGACTCATCCTCACCGAATCGATTCAGGATCAGATCGGGGGTGATGGGCTTCTTCAACCGGTACGACAACGACCCGCCCCAGCGCATCTCGTGCTCGAGCTCAAAGCAATCATCGAGCAGCAGCATCGAAAGATGGATGTGGGGGTGGTACTGGTGGATGAAGTCCTGCTGGATCACCAGCGCATTGTCGAGGAGGCGCGGGAAGAATGTCCGCACGACATAGTCCGTTACGGGGAGCGCCTTGCACAGGTCCACGCCGAGTATCTCGATGTCCTCCGCGTCCTCGTACCCCGAACGCATGACATCGCCCGGGCGAACATCAAGAAGGTGCGCGTGCTCGCGGAGGTTGTCCTCGAATACGCCGAGGAAGCTCGGCTCGCCGTCGAAGTCCCTGCCCGGGTAGTTCTTGCGTAGGTGCCCGAGGATGTAATCGTCATCGATGCAGAACAGGTCGTACACGCGGATAAGCCCCTCGAGCTTGTCGCGGTTCGATTCGAGCAGCTCGTTCTGCAAAAGTCCCTGCACCAGACTCATGGTCGTCCCGCCGACAAAGCACCCCGCGTCCACGATCGTCCCGCGGAACTGGTAATGCTTGCCCGCGTCGAAGTAGATCGCGAAGTCACCCTCCGTGAGCATGGACGGGAAGTCCATGAGCGAGTGGGGCGCGTCACGATGGAGCTGCATAATCAGGTCCGAAGCCTTCCGCTCGTTGATGACCTGACGCGTGTTGAACGCGTGCACCTCGATCTGCTGCGCGGGCTTGGGCGACGCCGGTGCCTTGGGATCGACATCGGGCTCGTTGCTGATCGGGATCGGCGCAAGCGTCGGCGGCGGGTAGCTGATCCGGTTGCGGTAGTACTCCACCATCTTCGTGCTCGGGATGTTCCGGGTCAGACGCGTGTAGAGCGTGGCGTCGAACTTCTGGAAGTCGAGCACCCCACGCAACGAGTCGAGCGTCCAGAACAACAGCACATTGTCCAGCTCGCCCGTCGCGTCCTGCAGGATCTCCTCCAGCGTCTCGATGACGGCTGTCTCTGCGCCGGCGCGGATCCCGTTCTGACGCAGCTTCATCACCAGGTGCTCCGCGGTCTTGATCGCGGTGTTGCCCATCTGGTCCCCGAGCCCGAACCGTTCGATGTTCGCTTTAATGCAGCGCCATATAAGCCCTTGACGCCGGATCTTCCCTGAGTTCCACCCGGTGTTGGAGATGCTGTCACTCCGATCGCGATAGGTGATCACGATATCGGGGAGATAGAGCACCTTCTCCGCGAAGTAGTACAGGAACGGCGTATGCGGCAGGTCCTCGTGTTCCGCTGCGGGGTACTCGAGCTTGGAATCGAGGTAAGTAAACCGATCGATCAGCGTGCCCCAAGCACGCATCGGGACATACTGCCCACCGGGGATGAAAGATGCGCCCAAGTACGCCGTCTCGCCGGAGACGATCTCGCCCGGGTGCCCGTTGTGCGACGCGTCAAAGTCCCGATCGAACCCCAGACGCTGCCCATCGGACATGATCCGATCGCAGCTCCCGATCACGACGGGGCACCCGCTGGCGCGGGCCTCGCGGACGAGCGTCGAGATCGCGCGTGGGTTCGCGAAGTAATCGTCCGAGTCGAGGAAGAACAGGTACTCGCCCGTAGCGTGCTTCACCCCCGTGTTGCGTGCGGGTCCGAGCCCCTGGTTCACCTCATGGGTGATCAACGAGATCCGCTCGTCGCGATCCATGTACCGTTCGACGATCGCTCGCGCGTTGTCCGGGGACCGATCGTCCACGAAGATGATCTCAAGATTCTCGTAGTCCTGCGCGAGTACGCTCTTGATGCAGTCCTCGATAAACGCCTCGACACCATAGAACGGGATGACGATCGAGACCTTCGGGTGGGCGGGGCGAGCATCCGTCATGCTCGACTTGGGCTTGAGCTCGACGCCCTTGTGCGTCATCCAGACCCGCATCCCGAGCGTCCGCAGGTCTTCCTCGCTGTAGTGCTCGAGCGCCTTCTCGAAGTACTTGTTCGGCTTGCGATCCACCCAGATCCGTTCAATATCGACATCAAACTGCTGGCGCATCACCGCGAGCACCTCGCTCGCGCTGAAGAAGTTCGAGCACGACCCGATCATGACACCATCGAGGTTGTGCACATACTTCACGATCCCTTCCGCGTGCGACTCGGGGATGCCCTTCTCCTCGACGAGCAAGCGCTCGAGCTCCATGGGTGACATCGCGAGGTGCGCCCAATCGGGGATCGGGTTGTTCTGCGTGAAGCTGTAATGCATGGGCTTGGACTTCTTGCCCCCGCCCGCAGCAAAGGTTGCCTCGTACTCACCGTCCTGCGATGGGGAGTACCACACATGATGCCCGAGAGAGCCCGCCCACATTGGGCAACCCTGGAAGTACACGACCCCGTCGGGCTTGAGCAGTCGCTTGATCGCGTTGCACAGACGCTCAAAGTCCGGGACATGCTCGATGATCGCGATCCCGTAGATGATGTCGAAGCTCTGGTCTGGGAGATCAAGGTCGCTCGCGTCGCCGACACGGAACTCGACCCGATCAGGCAGCGGCTCGTCGCTCTTCCAATCGCCGATGTTGGTGGCGATCACCGAGTCCGCGCCGTTGGCCATGAACAGGCGAGCGGAGGCGAGATGGAAATCAGAACCGACCTCGAGCACCCGCTTGCCCCGGACATCAACCCGCTGACGGAACTTCTCGAACTCCTCGAAGTGGTACTCCGCGGCGGTCTCGCGGACATACGCCGGCACACGCAGCGGGCGCGACTCGGGCGCATGCTGCTCGATGGGCGCGATATGATCGTCGAGATAATCCTCGGGCTCAATCGGCTCGGGCGTTGCCTTGGGCTCGCCGAGCAGCGCATTCATCCGGGCACGCTGGGTCTGCACATAGGTGTCATACAGATCCGCGCACACGGTGCGGACCGAATCGATTAGGTCTGGGTTCACGACAAAGTCACGCGTGATGTGCGCGAGCTGCTCGAACCCGTCCGCGTTGTGGTAGATCGATTCGGAGTCGAGCCCGACGCTCCCGCCCTTGGTCGTGATGATCGTGCACCCGTGCGCCAGGGCCTCGAGGGTCTTGATCTTGATTCCCGTCCCGCCGCGTTCGGGGTTGATGATGAGATCGCAGCGCCCAAAGAAATCGCCCGGGGTCGCGACCCGCCCAACCATCGTGGCGTTCACCTTCGCGAGCAACGATGCGGGGACGAAGTCCTTGAGCGTCTCGCAGACGCCGCCACCGATGATGATCTCGGTGCTTGCGCGGAGTTCATCGTCCGCAGCCCAGTGCTTGAGGTACGCGCCCAGGTTCTGCTCGTTCACCCAGTTGCTCGACCCGAAGTACCCGATGCGCAGCTTCTCGCCGCGATCAGGGAACCGTGTCTCAACCCGATCGAAGATCGGCCCGATCACCTCGACCCGATCCGGGTCAATGAGCTTCCGGAACCCCTCCGCCTCGTGCTCCTGCATCGCAACGACGACATCGCTCCGCTCGCACGCAATCCGCTCGCCCTCCTGATCGATGCTGACCCATCCGGACTCGGGGTACCCCTGCTCGAGCATCCGCTTGTTGCGATCAACGAAGCTGTCGTGTGTCAGCAGGATCTTCTTCGTGTACGCGTGCACCCGATCGAATACCGCGCTCATCCACGGGTAGTTCGTAATCGCGATATCGTACTCGTACCGATCGCACAGCTCACCCACGGCATCCATCGCCTCGATCCCGCACCAGTCGTCCACATGGACATTGAGCCCGTTGTAGTTCGCGCCGGTAAGCCTGGATTCGACGGGAACTTCCTTGTACAGGTCGTACTCGTACAGGGAGGCGCGACGCATGTCCGCGTTCGCGGCTCCCGCGTCGTACATGTAGTACACAACATGGATCTTGTACCCCGCGCCTTTGAGATGATCGAGCCAGCGACGCATAAGCGTCGAGTTGCCCTCCTGCTTGCCAGGATGGAAACTCGTGAAGAAAAGCGCGTACTTGGGGCGATCCGCGTCACCCGATTCGAGGCGGCGATTGAGGTACTGATCATCGAGCACATCGCCGGGCGTGTTGCGGGAGATCCACAGATCGCAATCGGGTTTGAAGAGCGGGAACCGGGTACAGGTGTCGTAGTAGGGGAGGAACCGTGCATGATCGCTGAGTCCGTGCCGATCAAGCTCGTTCTGGACGCTGAAGATCTCGTGCTTCGTGCGTTTGCCCGTGAGGATGAGCTCGACATCCTTGCGGCGCTGCGAGAGCTTGCGGAACGCCCGCAGCAGGGGCTCGATAGGGGACTTGCTCGTGTCGATTGGCATGTCCGCCGCGATGATCCGCGTGCGATCCCCCCGCGTGCCTTGCCCGCATTCCTCACTCATACCCAATACCCCCGCGGATGATCGATAAACAACATCAACCCATGGGGTTGTGTTACCCATCGGCCCGAACATGATTATTCACGATCCCGCCGTTTCGGTCAACAAAGGACTCTACCTTGGAGTCATTCCAAGTCCGCGCGTCCCATGCCCGGTTCGAGGTACATCTGGACATCCGGGGTGTCGATTGCCTCATCGAACCGCTGGATCGTCTCCTCGATCCGCTTGATGATCGCGGAGTAGTAAAGCTCGGTATGGAAGAAGTACTTCGCGACCTCCGCGTCGACGACCGTAACACTTTCTTCGGAGGGCTTGGGGGTGTGGAGGATCTTCCCGATCGTGAAGTTGTTGAGCGAGAGGGATTCTTCACCGCCATTGAGGAGGATGGTCATCTTGAGCATCATCGCACGCTGAAGACGCACGATGTCTCGTGGATCCTGGATGAGGATGGTGTACCGATCGATTCCGTCCGCGTTGGGCTGGTTCATGTCCCAGAGGAGCTGCTGCCAGGTGTCGCGATCGGGGCAGTCCACCAGCGCCACCTCGGGGATGGGCTCGGACGCGAGATCGCGCTGCTCGAGCGATTCACGCGAATAGGTGTAGGTGATCGCGATCGCCTTGCCCGGGTTGAGCTTGAAGAAGCTCTCCGGGGTCTGCCCGTCGCCGATCTTTGCCAGCATCGAATCGAGGAATCGGACATTGTACCCCTCGTAGTCCTTCTCCTCGAAGTAGATGATCCGATCGGGGTTGATGCGGGCATCGACGCCCGTCCGCTTGATGAGCTCGTAGATCATCCGCTGAACGAGGATCTCCTCGCCGGGGATGGTGTTGTCCGCGAACTCATCGAACGGCGGGATGTGCGCGAACTCGTAGTTATTCTTGATCAGCACCCGTGCCAGATCGCGATAGATCCGCAGACGCTTGTTCTCCGCAATGAAACGCAGATCGAAGACATCCTCCGCACGGATCCGGTACGCGTCACGGAACAGCTGGTTGCCAGTGCTGTCGAACAGGTCGTCGTCCTTGGGCAGGTTGCGCCGGATGAGCTGGTCGTCATCGAGGACATACGGCGTCAGCACGATGATGACCTCCGTCTTCTCCGTCGACTGGCGCTCAGAACGGAACGCGTGCCCGATGAAGGGGAGATCGCCGAGCAATGGGACCTTATCCTGCGTGATCGAGAGGTCCTTGGAGACCAGCCCGCCGATGATCAGCGGGGTCTTGTTGTCGATCCGGGCATAGGTCTGCACACGCCGTGTGGACACGGTCGGTGCGGACGCGAGCACATCGCCGTTGGTCGCGCGGATTTCCAGGTCACGCCCGGGGACCTGGGCGGAAACAACCGTATCGATGAGCATCGAGACGACATCGCCGTCCTCCGCGATCCGTGGGCGGATGTTGAGCAGGATCCCCGTCGCGAGGTACTTGAAGTTGAACGCGACCTTGTTGGAGTTGTTCGAGAACCCCTCCTGGCTCGTCGCGATCGGGATGTCCTCACCGACGCGGATGGTGGCCTGGCGATTGTCGAGGGTGAGCACGCTCGGGCGGGACAAGACCTCGGCCTTGCCATCACGCACGAGGGCGCGGATCTCAACCGCCCAGTCCTTCGCGAGATCACGCGAGTCGACGCTGCTGAGCCCGAGCGTATCCGTGATGCCCGTCGCGTTGAGTGACCCGAGCACAAAGTCCAGGGTGCCCTGCTGGTACGACCACTCAACGCCGAGCTCGTCGAGGCCTTCCTCGCTGATCTCGAGGACCATGCCCTCCACGAAGACCTGTTTCGCGGGACGATCGATGTACTGATCGAGGAGCTGCTCGACCAGACTGAACTGCTCGGGGTGCGCTGGGTGGTAGACGATCATGAGCTCCGAAGTCGGATTCATGAGCACATTCGCGCTGAGATTGCTCGCTTTGGTCGGAGTCGAGGTCTGCCCGAACGCACCCGTAGAGGAATCTTCAGACCCCACGAGCCCCATCGAGTTCGCGTCGGGTTCGGGCATGATCGCCACCATCGGGAGCTGATCGAAGTTGAGCGTCGCGGGGAGTGTCTCAATCCCGCCGACGGTCTGGACCCCGAGTCCCTTGAGCGCCTTCATCGCGTCCGCGGTGCTGATGTAACTCAGTTTGACGATCTGCCGAGACAGATCCTTCTGGGAAAGCCCGGTTCTCATCTGCTCAAGCTGAGCAAGGTTCCCCGTCACGAGCCCCTCGATCTGATCCACGATGGGGTTGGGAATAACAGTCCCGTCCGCATTCACCACGATACCCTGCACCCAGAGCTGGGGGAGCTGGGAGAGGTAACTCACATACCCGAACCGGATGAGCGATTGACGCCCGTCCTCGTGTCGAAGGACGAGGGTCGGGCCCTTGCTCACCCCTTGGGGGCGCGGGCCCATCTTGGATTCGAGGACCGCGAGCGCCGCCTGATACCCCTGCTCCGTCTGGATTTTCAGGGTGATCGACGCGATCAGCTCGTTAATCTCCGCCTTGCTCATCCGCTGGAGCTGGATCAGCTTGCCTGCGTTCTGTGGGATGCTGAGCTGCTCAACCTGTTCCGTACGCACAAGCGTCGATCGCCGCATTTCCTTTCGCGCAGCGACTGAGTCCTCTTCTTGGAGGGCATCGAACTCAAGACGATCACGGATCGAGCTCATGACCCCAGGATTGATGCTCGGCTCATGAATCGAATCCAGCGCAGAAGCGATCTGCGACAGCGCGTCCTCGCGGGTTGTCTCCCCCTCCTCAAGGATGACCCCGCCCGGCGTCACCCGAGGCGTCTCGACCTCGAACCCCTGCGATGTCGTGGATTGGTTCCCGCACCCGATGATCGTCATCGCACCCACTAGAGAAGACACGCTCAAGATGCGTGAGAGAAGTGGGGCGTTGCGATCAGATCCGTTCATTGACTCGTCCCCTCATCCGGTGGGTTCTTACGCGACTCGATCGGCTCGGAGTCTGACTCCTCATCGAATCGTCCTGAGGATCGACGGCTTGCTCGATCACTGGGCTCAATATACCCCATCGGTGCGGATGCTTCTGGATCATCGGATTTTTCATCACCCGTATCAGTACGGGGCTTCGTGGAGAACATCAGGTCTGGGTGCGAGGTCTCTCCTCGGCCGTCCAATGGGGAAATGCCATACTCCCGCTGGACATACGCGCGAGGGGTGCCGTCGAAGTCGACCTGGCCTTCGCGGATTGAGATGACCCGATCGACAAGGTCGAGCAGGTTCGCCTCATGCGTAACCATAATAATGGTGCGGTTCTGGACCTCTTCAAAGATCGTCTGCACGAGGGATCGGGAGGATTCGCGATCGATCGAGGCGGTCGCCTCATCGAGAATGAGGATGGGGGTGTTCTTCAGGAGCGCCCGCGCGAGCGTGATGCGCTGCTTCTCGCCTCGCGAGAGTTCAACACCATAATCACTCAAGCGGGTCTCGTACCCCTTGGGCAGACGAGAGATCATCTCGTGCACGCCGGTGATCTTGCATGCCCGCTCAACCTCAGCCCGGGTCGCGTCCGGGCGTGCGTACCGAAGGTTCTCATCGATCGTCGCGTTGAAGAGGAAGACTTCCTGGAAGGCGATGCTGATCCCAGAGCGGAGCGTGGGGAGTGGGAGCTCGCTCGTATCGCGATCACCAATACGGATGGTGCCGCTCGAAGGCTTGAGGAACCTCGGGAGCAGGTTGATCGTGGTGCTCTTTCCCGATCCACTCGGGCCGGTGATCGCGATCTTCGATCCGGAGGGAATCCGGAAAGAGATGTCGTGGAGGACCTCGGTCGCGTCATCGAACGCGAAGCTGACGCCATCGAAGACGATCTCGCCACGCAAGAGCTCGCTCGAGTCCGATTCCTCGCGACGCATCACGCCCTCGTCGTGGATCGGAACCTCGAGCATGTCCATCACGCGGCTGACGCTCGCGGTCGCCTTTGACGAATGCCCAACGCCGGAGATGATCTCGAGCACCGACGGGTAGAGCATCATGACATACCCGAAGAACATCATGAACTCGCCGCCCTTCATGTGACCCTTGATCACCTCGAAGGCGCCGTACGCGAGCAGCATGATCGTCCCGAGCCCCACGAGCAGATCCGCGGTGACCTTCTGGGCGAAGTGATAGCGCTGCGACTTGATCTGTGATTTGCGGCTCTCATTGATCGCCGCGTGGAAGGTCTCACTCTCACGCGCTTCCGCGTTGAACCCCTTGACCACCTCGATCCCGAGGAACTTCTCGACGACCGAGCCGTACGCGAGCGAGAGGTTCTCCTGGGCTTCGGAATGGCTGAGCTTGATCGGGCCTCGGAAGAACCGGTATGTGACGAACTGCAAAGGGAGGATGACGATCGCCGCGAGGGCGAGTCGGATATTGATCACGCAGATCACGCAGATCAGGATCTGGAACTTGAGCAGGTTGAGCATGAGAAGCGGGAGCTTCTCTTGGATGAAGGTCTGGATCTTGTAGGTGTCGTCCATGACGCGGGCGCTGACGCGTCCGGGCTGGTTGGAGCGATAGAACTTCAGGCTCAGCTGCTGGAGATGATCGAACAGCCGCCGACGCATCGAGAAACAGATGTCCTCACTCATCCGCAGCGAGAGCATCCGACTCGTGTAAAACAAGGCGTTGCGGGCGATGTAACTCAGGAACAACCCAAACAGGATCAACCCGAGCAGCTTCCACGCCCCCCCGAGCGATTCCGCGTGCCCGCTCCCTGTGAAGACATCGTCGATGAGCAGCTTGATCGCATACGGCGGGACGAGGTCCGTCAGCGCGAGCAGGATGAGCAGCCCCACAATCGATGTGAGGCGTGAGCTGTGCTCACGCAATAACCCGATCATCGAGTTCGATGACGGAGCGCTCCCTTGCTGATGGGGTGGGCTCATCGGTCTTGGGCTCCAGTAGTCCACACGCGCGTCGAATGACGCATCTCTCATATCGGCACGCGAACTCGGTGTGATCCACAGATCCATCGAATCTCACCCAGAACGGGCGGCGCACATGTGAGGATACTGGGAGCGGGTCGATGAAAGTTGCAGGAATGCGGGTATCCGTATGAAGATATGAAAAAACAAACGCCCCATGTGGGGCGTTTGTTCGGAGTGAATAGAACCAAGGATCAGATGGGGCGAGTCGAGGGGTTGTTGTCCCCGCCGGCGTTGGTGTCGCCCGGACGCGGACGCCCGTTGCCGAACTGTCCACCCTCACAGAACCCGGGACGCCAGATCCCACGGAAGAGCAGCAGATCGTTGTAGTCGATGTCGCCGTCGCCGTCGACATCCGCGATCGCGTTCCCTTCCTGGAAGTAGTAGACAAAGATCTGGAGATCGCGATAGTCGATGATCCCATTGCCGTCGAGGTCCGCGGGGCAGCTCGTCGCGAGCGGGTTACATCCCTCGAAGATCGGCTCACCCGACTCGGTGCCGAAGATCTCGAACCGGTATCCGGTAACAGTCTTCGGCGTGCGGTTCGGGCTCCCTGGAACACCGAAGGCACCCATGAAGAGGATGTGGTCTGCACCCGGGGTTGGGGGCATCGCATTCGTGTCTGGCAACTCGCCCTCAGGGTGCTGGGTGTTGTCAGGGCCGAAGTCTACGAAGCCGATGTTCCACTCGCCGCCAGACAGCTCGCCCCAGTGCTTCCATGAGAGGAATGAGTGCCGATAGAGTGCGTACGCGGTTCCGTTGATAACCACTTCACCAGCGGTGGCATTATCGGGGAACCCGTCAGGGGTCACGCCGATCGGGTTATTCGTGGTCGGGAGCTTGATGACAGAACTCGTCCCGCTGGGGCTGCTGATCTGGATAAAGAGATCCTCATTGCCATTGCCCTCGATGGTCAGCTCAAGCGTGATCGCTTCGATGTTGAGATTCTGACGCACGCAGATTGTCGGGAGACCTGCGGGTGTACCGGGCGTGATGACCGAAATGCCGTCAATGCCCAACTCACCATCGGGTTCAATGATCGTGTTGATCACAGCATCAGCAATTTCGACCTCGATCTCTGTTTCTGTATCGATCTGGTCATCGCTGAAGGATCCAACCAAACCTGTATCCAAGCGGATCAGACGCGGGACGCGCTGCCAGTTGGCAGCCTTCTGCAACGCGAGTTCAACATCGACAACACCGAACCCAAAGATATCCGAGTGACGGATCGCCTGCGGCTCGGTGATTGGGCCGCCGGTGTAGAACCCGGTGTTGACCTGCCAGAAACTATTCTGGAGGTACAAACGAGTGTTCTCGAACTGAGGCCACTTGATGTTCGCCGGCTTGGTGCTTTCCTGAATGCTCTCGAAGAAGATGTGCTGGATGTCGCGGATCGTGAGATTCGGGTTGATCTCCAGCATGAGAGCGATCACGCCAGCGCCGATCATGGCGCCCGACATGGTCTCGCTCTCGTTGGGGTAGGTCTCGGTGTTCAATGGGAAGAACCCAACATTGCTTGCGCCAGGGACGCTCGTCAGCAAGTTCGTAGGGGTCCCGCCTTGCGTGCGATTCGTGGTGCCACCAAAGAACGACGCGAAGACTCCAGGTCCCTGCCCCGCATAGATATCCGCGAACCCGTCTTCAGCGACGGTTTGGAACACGAACGCGCGTCGATCGTTGGCGGGTGGGTAGTTTGCAACCTGCGCGTTCGGATAGAAAGCGGGCTGAGTCCAGTCATCAGTGAGGGTCGTCGCGCTCGCGTTCCCGCCCTGATTAAACAGCTCATCTAGGGGCGACCAAGTCGCACCACCGGGAGGGAAGTTGTACGGGTCGGGCCAGCCGGGAGCGAAGAACCCGTCGATGATGTCGACTGCGAAGGGGTTGGACCCGGTGCCAAAGACATTGATCGTGCCCTTGCGGTTCCGACCAAAGGAGAAGGAGTTGCGGTAGGGGACCGGGACATAGTCCAGGGTTGATCCGCGGTTGAGGTCCTGAACGGGATCGTCGTAGTAGGTCGCGCCCATGTTGTAGACCTTGATGTCGATCTCGGGCATCAGCCAGTTGAACGCTTCGAACTCGAAGAGGGGGATGCCGCCGGCGAAGGACGAGGGAACAACGGGCCAGTTGAAGTTTCCGAACTCGACGCCCGGTGCGATACCCTGAATGCCCGCAGCATCAATCTCACCCGCGAGTGTACCCGCGAGCGAGGTCATGATGGTGCTGTCAGAAAACAGCCCTGGGTCGAAGGTCATGGTCAGGGCGTTGCGGAATCCGCCGTCGAGTTCGGTGTGGTCAGTATCCACATGGGTGTTGATGCCGAGGTTCGAGAACGCGACCTGGACTCCATTGCCCGCGAGCCCGGTCGCATAGACCGAGGCTGGGATGTTGTTATCGAAGCCCACATTGACACCGTTGATAAAGTGCCACTGAGAACCGAACAAAGGATCCGTCGAGACGCCGCCGCGGGGGCCTGATTCGTCTGCAGGATTCGGGGTCACACCGGGCCAGAGCACGAGCGGGTTCTTGGACACCTGGTGACGCTTGCGGTTGGTGTTGTGACCAGTCCGCAAGGTGTTCCGTACCTGTGAGCCGTCCCAGTCCAGACGCACCGAGCGGATGGAATCATGGGGAGCGAGGATGTCGTAGGCTGCACGCGCGTCCTGGGTTGTGTCCGCGAGGAGCTCGTACACCCCGAGATCCGCATCAATGACACGCACGAGCGAGACATTGGGAAGCGCCTGGATCAACGCGGGGGCCTCGAACTGGAAGGCGCTCGGGTTCTTCGCGGAGATCACGATGGTGCCCGAACGCAAGGGGAGCGCAAGGAGTTGATCCAAGTTCTTGGGTGCAGCCGTCGGGCGATCCACCGGCTCGGGCCTGTCCGGATTGAACGGGCGCGATCCCGAGGTGGGGCCGGCACCGAGTGCAGGCATTGCCAACCCGCACGCGGACATGATCACGAAGGCTCGGATGAGCGTGCTCATGGACTGGTTTGGCATCATCGAACGAGCAGATTGGCTCATGGTAAACTCCATTGCGCTCTGGTGTGTGATGGGGTTGAGGGCCATTATAGTGCAAACGCCTCGCGTTCGCAGCGGAATCTCAGGGGTTTTCATCCCCTCATCGGGTGTTTTATCGCTCCTCGGCCAATACCGATGAGCCCGATCGCGCCCCCTTGAGTACCGTTCGATACGAGGGGCAGGTTCACCCGGTTGCAAACAAACGACATCCGGACGCGAACCTTACTCGCCGGGTTCGGTCATCGATCGAGGATCGAGCAGCTCATTCAGTCGATCCGCGTCGAGCAGGTTCTGCTCGAGCGCGAGCTGACGCACGGTTTTGCCCTCTGCGTATGCCTGATACGCAAGCTTGGCAGACGCGTCGTAACCGATGACCGGAACCAGACTTGTGCACATCGCGAGGCTTCCCTCGATCAGGGCGGCGCAGCGCTCCCGATCGGGCTCGAGCCCTTGGATGAGCTTGTCATTAAGGGTGTTGCACGACCCCGCGAGCAGCCCGATCGAATCGAGCACATTCGCGGCCATCATCGGCATCGCGACATTCAGATCGAGCAGCGACCCGATCCCACCGAGCCCGCCGGTGGTGACCGCTGCGTCGTTGCCGATGACCTGGCAGGCCGCCATGACGACCGCTTCGCAGATGACGGGGTTGACCTTGCCGGGCATAATGCTCGATCCGGGCTGGACCGCGGGGAGCTTGAGCTCGCCGATCCCACAACGCGGGCCCGACCCGAGCCAGCGGATGTCGTTGGCAATCTTGGACAAGCTCACCGCGATGGTCTTGAGCATCCCAGAGACCTCGACAAACCCGTCCTTGGCGTGCTGGGCTTCGAAGTGGTTGTCGGCTTCGCGGAACGCGACACCCGTGCTCGTGCTCAGGTGCTCACAGACGAGCTTGCTGAACTCGGGGTGGGTGTTGATCCCAGTCCCGACGGCGGTGCCGCCGATGGGCAACTCCGCGAGGGTAGACAATGCCCGATCGAGCCGATCCGCAGCGTGGTGCATCTGCGACGCGAACCCGGAGAACTCCTGACCCAATCGGATCGGGGTCGCGTCTTGCAGGTGGGTCCGCCCGATCTTGACGATCTCGTCCCAGGCCTTGGCTTTCTCATCGAGCGCCGAAGCGAGCGAACGAACCGCGGGGAGCAGCTGGTTCTTGATCTCGACCGCCGCCGCGATGTGCATCGCGGTGGGGAAGGTGTCGTTGCTCGATTGACCCATGTTCACATGATCGTTCGGGTGCACAGCGTATTCGTGCTCGAGGTACGCCGCGTCCTTGCTCGACCCGACAGGGGCGCCGTGCTTGAGGCAGACAAGATTCGAGACCACTTCGTTGGTGTTCATATTCGTGGAGGTCCCAGACCCGGTCTGGAAGATGTCCACGGGGAAGTGCCTCGCGATCCCGCCGCGATCGCTCATCCCACGCAGGATCTCGTCGCATGCGTCAACAATCGAGTCCGCCTTCGCTTTGGGCAGCTTTCCGAGCTGTTCGTTCGCGCGTGCCGTCGCGGTTTTCAATCGTGCAAACGCAAAGATGACCTCTGAGGGGACCGGACGCCCGGAAATGGGGAAGTTGAGGACCGCCCGCTGGGTGGATGCGCCATAGAGCACATCGGCGGGGACGGGCATCTCGCCCATGGAGTCCTTCTCAATCCGGGTCGATTCGGGTGACATGGTGGTGGTCGAAGTCACGCTTTGCTCCTTTGGACGATGCGAAACCAACGCTTTCGTGTCATGATAGATCGCACGCAGACGCGGCTCATCGAAACCGGAGTGATTTCTGGGCGTATGAATGAGTATCCAGGGGAGCACACGCGATGATTGCACACCGACATAGATCCACCCGAGCATTCGGCACCGCGTTGACACTCTCGATGTGTTTCGTCGGGGCAACATCACAGGTATGGGCACAGAACGCGTCGCACCCGGACGCCAAGCCCGCGATCCCCGACAACCCCTACATCAGCTACCGCGATGCATGGCGATGGGATATCCGCACCCAGCTCTTCCTCAACTCTGCGAACATCACCGCGGACAACCCGAGCACCCCGGGCCGGAACTACAACGAAGAAGTCATCACGACGCTTTGGACGCCGCGTGAGGTTGAGCTTGTGCTGCCCGTTGTGCGCGAGGGTGGGTTCTATTGGTCGCCGAACACCGATGTGGAGGTCGATATCCGTCTCGATGATGTGGATCTCTATGGAGGGGGAAGTAACCAGCGATTCAAGCAGAACGGTGCGCCCGACGCGCCAGTCGTGGGCAAGGATGTCGCGATCACCCAGAAGTTTGTCGAGGGCACCAACGCGGAGTACACCCATTGGCAATCGGGTGACATCGACGGCAGGTACCGCCAGTTGCATGTCATCCACAACTCACACATCGTCAGCGCCGACACGGTCTTCAACGATCAGCTTGCGCGACAACTCCCCTGGCCCGAGACCTGGTCGCCCGCAGCCCAAGCGTTCCTTACGCCCGTGGTCGATACCGTCGGCAGCCCCGTCCGCGACGACGCTGAGGAGACCATCGCCAAGCTCGTCGAGTTCTGGATCGGAGAGGGCATCGATCCCAAATCCGGGCCTCAGCTCGATGTGGTCAAGTTCCTCACGGGGAAGGTCATCGAGTACTTCACGATCCGGGGGCAAGGGACCGAGTTCACACAGCGCACGACCGCGGGGGGGCGTCCCTCATTCGTCGTGAGCTCGAACACCTGGGGCGGGTTCATCGTCCGCCCCGCGGATGCCGTTGCTCGCGAGCCCAGCGGGTCCCGTCATGACCTTGCCGTGCTGCTCACTTCGGTGCTCCGTAGCGCCGGGGTGCCCGCCAGGACGGTGATCTGCATCGACGAGCTCGAGCCCGATCCGCTCTTGAACACCGTGAGCATGGTCGAGTTCGCGATGCGCGACCCCGATCGGGATCTCACCTTCTGGGTGCCCATCGACATCGATCGCGTCCGCGTGAGCGGGGCGCGTTCGACGCAGTACCAACGCAAATGGCTGTACTTCGGGACGCACGATCGATTGAGTCACATGATCCCGATCGCCTACTACTTCCATCCGCCCGCGCGATACCAATCGTTCGAGATGCCGCTGCTCTATGGGATCCGATCCGTTGGCGATATGAACACCATCCCGGACTACATGATCCAGGCGCTGCTGGTCGACACGATCAACACACCCGCGACGGGCAATGATCGACGCAGGACGGATTGAGGGTTAGGCCTTCGAGCTTGAGAGCAGCTGCTCTTGAATCGGCGCGACGACCGCGAGGACTTCGCTCATGACGATCGCCATGGTGCGGAGCGCATCGATCTCGTGGACGAGCGAGCTGTCATAGACATCGAGCACGGGGCTCGTTTCGCGCTCGTAGACATCGAGCCGGTTGCGGACGACCTCTTCCTTCGCGTCGTCTGCGCGCTGCTGCTTGATCGCACGCTCACGCAGACGGGTGACCATCGCTTCCTTGTCCGTCGCGTTGAGGTGCACGATTGCGAGTACATCGATCAGTGGATCGATCACTTTGGCCTGGGCGACGGTCCGGGGGAGCCCGTCAAGAATAAGCAGCGTCGTCTTCGGGTCGAACTTCCCGTCCGCGATCTGCTTGTTCATGTACTCCTGCCAGAGCTCGATTGTGAGTTCGTCCGGGACGAGCTCGCCCTTGGACGAGTAGGCCTCGAACTTCTTCCCCATTTCGGAGTTTCGATCGAGCGCACGGAACATATCGCCCGTGGACATGTGATAGAAACCGGGGACCTTCCCGATCAGCTCACCCTGGGTTCCCTTGCCCGCGCCGGGGGCACCGAAGAGCAGGACTGTCTTGAACCGTTCCGCCATTGCTGGCTCCTCAGAGGCCCGATTCCATCGGGCTGGACCGCAAAAACCATCCCGATGTGGGGTGTAGATCATAGGTCGGTCGATGCAAACGCAACCTTCATCAACGCATAATCAGGTCAAGAAAGAAAAAGGGCGTGACCCTGAGGATCACGCCCGAGAATGCGATGTGGTGCAGGTCTGTAACGCGCAGAGCGATTACGAAGCCGACTCGATGACCTCTTGCTGGAGGTTCATCGGCATCTCGCGGTACTCCTTGAACTCCATCGAGTTCGCGGCGCGACCCTGCGAGAGACCACGCAGAACAGTGGTGTACCCGAACATCTCGCTCAGGGGCACATCCGCCGTGATCTCCTTGATCATGCCCTTGTCTTCGGTGTCGAGGATCATCCCGCGACGCGAGGACAGGTCACCCGTCACATTACCGAGGTAATCCTCGGGGGTGATGATGACGACCTTCATGATCGGCTCGAGCAGGATGCTGCCCGCCTTGGAGACCGCTTCACGCAGCGCGAGACGACCCGCCTGCTCGAACGCGACCTGCGACGAGTCGACATCGTGGTACTTGCCGTCCACGAGGGTGACCTTCACATTGATGAGGGGGTAGGGAGCGCTTACGCCGCTCTTGGCGGTCTGACGCACACCCGCCTCGACGGAGGGGATGAACTCCTTGGGGATCGATCCGCCGACGATGCCGTTGACGAACGCGACATTCTCGGTGAAGTCCAGACCGTCGGCTTCGGCCTGCTCCTTGGTGTAGGGCTCGATATTGACGGTACAGTCGCCGAACTGACCGCGACCACCGGACTGCTTCTTGAAGAGACCGCGGCAACCGTTGGCGCTGCTGCGGATCGCTTCGCGGTAGGACACGCGGGGGCGACCAACCTCGACGCCGATCTTCATGTCACGCACGAGCTTGTTCTTGATGATCTCAAGGTGAAGCTCGCCCATGCCCGCGATGATCGTCTGCCCGGTTTCTTCGTTGTACTCCGAACGGAACGACGGGTCTTCGCGGCGGATCGTGACGAGCGCCTCGGAAAGCTTGCGCTTGTCGTCAGCGGTCTTGGGCTCGATCGACATCGAGATAACGGGCTCGGGGAACTCCATCCGCTCGAGGATGATCGGGTCGTCTGTCGAGCAGAGCGTGTCACCCGTCATCGAGTTCTTGATCCCGACAACCGCGACGATGTTGCCCGCGCCGATCTCGTCGAGCGCCATGCGATCCTTCGCGTGCATCTCGAAGATACGCGACGCGATCTCACGCTTGCCGTTGCCCGGGTTGAGCACGCGGGTGCCCTTCTCGAGCTTGCCCGAGTAGACGCGGACATAGGTGAGGTCGCCGTGGGTGTCGGAAACGACCTTGAACACGAGTCCGGAGAACGGGGCGGTGTCGTCGTGCGGACGCGAGAGCTTGAGCTCCTTGTCCTTGGGGTCGGTGCCCTGAACCAGGGGGACTTCCTGCGGGTTGGGGAGGTAATCGATGACCGCGTCGATGAGGCGCTGGACGCCGACATTCTTGAGCGCCGAGCCACAGAAGACGGGGTTGCACTCGAGGGCGATGGTGCCCTTACGCACAGCCTTCTTGATCATCTCAACGGTGATCGAGTCCTCGTCCTCGAGGTACTGCTCCATGAGATCGTCGTCGAGCGCAACCGCGGACTCGATCAGGTCATGGCGCCACTGGTCGGCCTTGTCCTTGAACTCGTCGGGGATCTCGATCTCGGTGACGATCGCGCCCTGCGACTCAACATCGAACTCGTAGGCCTTCATGGAGAGCAGGTCGATGATCCCGCGGAGCTCGTCGCCCTCGCCGAGGGGAAGCTGCATCGCGATCGGGTTCGCCCCGAGGCGCTTCTTGATCGTCTCGAAGGAGTACTCGAAGTTCGCCCCGAGCTTGTCCATCTTGTTGATCATGCACATGCGGGGGACCTTGTACCGGTCCGCCTGGCGCCACACGGTCTCGGACTGCGCCTCAACGCCTTCCTTGCCGTCGAACACCGCGACCGCGCCGTCGAGAACGCGCAGCGAACGCTCGACTTCGATCGTGAAGTCCACGTGGCCAGGGGTATCGATCAGGTTGATCTTGTAATCACGCCCGTCCTTGGTCCAGGGGCAGGTCGTTGCCGCGGACTGGATGGTGATGCCGCGCTCCTGCTCTTCCTGGAGGAAGTCCATGGTCGCGGTACCCTCGTGCACTTCACCGAGCTTGTAGTTCTTCCCGGTGTAGTAGAGGATGCGTTCGGTAACGGTGGTTTTGCCCGCGTCGATGTGGGCACAGATACCGATGTTTCTGATGTTGGAAAGGTCAGTGGCCATCGCGATCAATCCTTTGTGTTCTCTCGGTTCGCGTTTGTGATTCGTTTCGTTGATCGTTCGGTGAGGGGAGGGAATCTCTCTCCCCGGGCGGAAAACCCGGAACGATCAGGGTGACTGGTTGAAGAATGAAACTTTGCCGATCGGCGCGCAATCACGAAAGAGAATCGGCCGGGTCTGGGTCCGATGAATCTTCCATGGCGAGCTCCTCAATGACGGGCGACCATCGCGCCGTCGTACTGGTCTATCTCAAGGTCTTGTCAACACAAGACATCCGGCAAGTTGGACGCGATACCAGGCACTGAAACCAGACCCGCCGCGCGTTACGCAAGAATCGTAGCGCAGACAGACACCGGATCAAGAAGTTCCCCCAATCCCATCGGATTCTCGGACCTTGCGGATCACCCCCCCAAGAGGCCCTGAGCACCCTCGAGTTCCGTTTCCGAGAGCCCCCGGATCGGATCCAACCGGGTCCGATCATGCAGCTCGATCGCCCGTGCTGCCCAGAGGCGGGCGGCTTCGCGATCCCCAAGTTCCACCCACAGGGTCATAATCCTGATTGCTAGGTGCGGGTCGTGGGGGGTCATGTCTGAGGCGATCTCAAAGTGCCCGATCGCGTCGCGGATCCATGATTCCCGATCCGGGGCGTCCCGGAATGCCGACGCCCGCCCTGCGAGGATCGTCCCAACCCAACGATGACCGCGGGCATCGAGGTCTTCGATCTCGAACAGGTCGAGCGCCCGCGTCCAAGTCTCCTGGACGCGTTTGGAATCGCCGGTGCTCTGGTAGACCGAACTGACCCAGAGCAGTTGCTGGGAGATCGCGATTCGCGTCTGGGTATGCGATGGGCGGGCATCGAGGGCACGGGTGAGGTCTTCGATCGATGCGGACCGGGCCAAGAACTCCGCCTGAGTCATGCCCGAAACGATCGCGTCGAGGGTTCGTGGAACCGGAGTGCCCAATACCCCGTTGAGCTCTTTGGCGATCTGATCGATCACAAGTTCCGGCGTGTCATGGAACTCGAGCATGTTGAGCGATTGATGGACATCCGCGATTACGATCGCGTCGGCCGCCCCCGCGTGCAACGATCGTTCCCACCGATTGATCGCGCCCCATCGTCCGAGCACGACTCCCGAGAGCCCCAGCATCGCGACGCACGCGATCGGAATCCCAAGGGAACGGTTCTGATCTCGGTTGGTGCCGTTGAGCGCCGAACCCACACCGAGCGCCCAGATCGGTGCCGCAACGATGAGTGTGCCCGTGACCTCGATCATCGCATGCGTGAGGAGCACCCCGCCGAACACGAGCAACGCGATGCGGAGCACACGATCCGAGACGCCTGATCTCGTGATGTACACACTCATCCCGATCCACATGACCAGCCCGATGAGATACGGGAAGAGTTCCGCCCGGGTCATCACGGGCAACTGCATCCGCATCGAAACAATGGACGCGATCGCGATGATCAGGATCGAGACCTTGAATCCCTGATCCGGGGATATCACGCTCGGCGTCTCGGGGTGTTCGTGCGTGTCGCGTGTGCGCCACAACGAGCGGGCGATCAACGCGATCAGCGCCACGCCGCCGAGTCCGAGCGTCGCGACCCATGCGAGCGCGACATTGTGGGGGCTCGCAACATCCTCGGGGCTCAATGCGGGCTTGAGCAACGCGTACCCCTCTTGGAAGTTGCCCGGGCCGATCCCGAGGATCGGGTCCTCGAACCAGACGCGGATCGCGCCGATCAGGTACTGGTACCGGAACAGGAGACTCCGCTCGCCGAGCGATTCGCCGATGACCCCACGCACGAGCAGACCCACGATCACAAGCACGCACAACCCGAGGATGATCCGTGCATCCACGAGCTTCGGGCGTGTGATGAACACCACCCCGAGCGCCCCCCCGAGCAGGAACACGCCGTACCCGCCCTTGGACCCGCAGAGGTACAACCCGAAGATCGAGATCAACGACCCGCCGAGCGCGATGATCGCGACGGATCGGTGTTCTTTCCAACTCGAAATCGTGAGCGTGAGCAGCCCCGCACCCGAAGCCGCCACAAAGCTTGCGAACACATTTGTCAATCCGAACCACGCGATCGGTTCCGGGTTCGACAAACGCCGCTCATACGACAAGGCCTCGAACGAGTCCACGCTCCAACCGCGGGCCGCGAGGAACGAGTCTTTCGATTGCTCGTACATCCGCATGGTCTCGGGATGGGTGACGAACACCTCGTGCACCCCGATCGCGGTGAGCATCAAGGCGAACCCGAGCAGCACGCCCGCGATAATGCGCGTCGCGCCGGGGAGCGACTGGATCTGCGAACCCGCGACGAACGCGCAGATCACCGCCGCGATCGTGGACGCGTCGAGTACCCGTTCGAGATCGGTGCCCGCGTGGTACCCGATGACACCCAGCCCGATCGCGAGGAGGACCGCGTTGAGATTGGATATGCCATGCCCACGCAGGTGCTGCCCGACGAGGGTCAGGAATGACGCGAGGATGATCCCAACATTGAGCAGCAGCGCCCACCGGGGCGTCAGCCCAACGATCGGCGGCGCAAACACGAACGGATCGCTCGACCACCATGGGAATGGGTCGTGCTCCATCATCGCACGCATCACACACAGGATCGATACGAGGACGATCCCCGTCCACGCGATCCGATCGCCGAGCGTCATGGGTGCTCGCTCATCCATGATCGTTGCCCTTTGGGCGGATGGGCGAGCGGTACTCGAACAGCGCGATCGCGCCGAGCAGCGAGAGGACCTGCACCCCGAGCACGATCGCCTGCCATGGGACCGCGCGGGTCATGAGCAGCCCCGAGATCCCGGTCGCAAGGGTCAGCGCGTAGATCACGAGGATCGTGCTGCGTGAACCGAGCCCGCGATCGCGGATGCGATGGGAGAAGTGCTGCATATCGCCGACGAACGGGCTCTTGCCCTGAGATATCCGGATCAGGGTCACGGTGACGAAGTCGTACAAGGGCACCGCGAGGATCACGACGGGCATGAGCACCGCGTACCACCCGCCCGCGGACTCATCGAGCGGCGTGTATGTGGTCCGAACCGTCAGGAACGCGAGCATCAGCCCGATGATCAACGACCCGCCGTCGCCCATGAAGACCTTGGCGGGTGGAAAGTTAAACACAAGAAACCCGAGTACCGAACCCACGAGCAGGGCGCACACCGCCGCAACGAACCATTGCCCATTGAGCAGCGTCGCGATCAACAGCATCGCGCCCGCGATCGTCGCGATCCCGCCCGAGAGCCCGTCCATGTTGTCGATGAAGTTCATCGCGTTGATGATCGCGGTAAACCAGAGCACCGTGACGATGACACTCAACCAGGTCCCGCCGACATGCCCGTCGAGCAGGGTCATCAATCGTGTGTCAAAGAGCGTCGCGAAGATCAGCCCGGGCACGAGCATGATCACGAGCTTGCCCATCGGACCCATGGGGCGCCGGTCGTCGATCAATCCGAGCACATGCAGCCCGAGCACGCACGCGATCAGCGTCCACCCGAGCGGGAGCATTGATTTCAGCCCGGGCAGGTGCTCACGAACGGGGTCAAGGAACTCCGGGAACGCGTCCGGATCGAGGATCGAGAACCCGATCGCCGCGACGAGCATCGGGACGAGCACACCCAGCGCGATCGCGATACCACCAGTGTTCGGGATGCGGCGCGACGGCGCTTTGATCTGCCCCTCAATCGGGGCGCTGTCGAACGCCCCAGCGCGATGACTCAGGCGTATCACAACCCATGTCGCGGGGCACGCGATCAGGAACGAAACCAGACCCAGGATGAGGATCAATCCAATCACTGGCACAGTGTAGCGTCAGGGCGTTGACGAGGGCCCACGAATCGAGGGGGCGGTTTCTTGAGCACACCCGTGCGGACATACATCGAGACCCGGGAGATGGTGTAGATCAGGGCGAAGATGAACGAAGCGCCGACCATCATCCAGATCGTCCGCTGCGGGAACGGTCCGAGCTTGTCCACGATCGACGCGCCATCGTGCTGCCCGTCGCCCAGGTACGAATAGTTGGTGCCCAGCAGGACATTGAGCCCGATCGTCACCAACGCATAGATCACGCCGGCGATCGTCGCGAATCGCAGATCGCGCCCGCTTGGACGATACCCGAGGACGACGATGTCGTAGATCGCGACGCCGACGATCTGGATGTGATTCAACCAATAGATCCAGAACGAGAGGTGCCCGTACCCCACCTTGATGTATGGCGTAAAGAAGATCTGCGAACTGAGTCCCAGCCCCCAGAACAGCGTCAGCGCCCGCGCACGCCGATCGAGCGTGAAGAGGTGCCACGCCGCGATGAACACCCCGAGTCGGCACAGGTGCAGGGGGAGGGAGTCGTGCAGATCGAAGTACACCATCCGCCGGATGAAGATGAACCCTTGGGTGATCAGGATCGACCAAGCGATGAGCGTGCGGAACCGGTACTCGTGGTCCTCGCTCATGGCGAGCAACCGCTTCCCGATCACGCAGCACGCGATCATCATCGCAAAGCAAGTCCCCGTGACGAGCCAGTGATAACTGGTAAACGCGCGGAACTCGTTCGCCCAGTCGTAGGACTGAACGATCTCGGGGAGTGGGCTGAGATTCGGAGGCGTGGGCATGGATCTTCAGGGTACCAGACTCACGCGGGGGCGTGCTCGTGGCGGAGCTGCCCGCAAGCCGCCGCGATGTCCCTTCCTCGGCTGGCGCGGATGTGGCAGTTCACCCCGTGTTCACGCAGGATGTGCTGGAAATGGTGGACCGCGTCCCCGCCGGGGCGCTCGAAGGGCAGCCCCTTGACCTCGTTGTACCGGATCAGGTTGACATTGGCGCGGAGCTTCTTGGTGACCGCCGCGAGCTCGGCTGCGTGCTCGGGCAGATCGTTCACCCCTGAGAGCAGGATGTACTCGAGCGTAATCTCCCGCCCGGTCTTCTTGAACCATGTTGTACACGCACCCACGAGCTGATCGATCGTCGTGAACTGCGCCCACGGGATGAGCTTGCGTCGCAGATCGTCGTTGGGCGCGTGCAGCGACAGGGCGAGCGTCACGGGGAGCTCGAGCTGATCCGCGAGCTTCTCGATGGCCTTGTGCATCCCGACCGTGGAGATCGTGATCTTGCGGGCGCTGATTCCCATGCCCCATGGGGCCGCGATCGTTCGCGTCGCGTGAACGACCGCTTGGAAGTTTGCGAGGGGCTCGCCCATCCCCATGAAAACGATGTTGGAGATCCGACCCACGCTCTGGAGCTGATTGAGCCGCCAGACCTGCTCGACGATCCGACCCGCGGAGAGGTTCCCGTCGAGCCCGCCGATCCCCGTGGCGCAGAACTTGCACCCGACGGGGCATCCGATCTGGGAGCTGATGCACGCTGTGCGCCGATCTGTGTCCATCGCGGGGATCATCACGCATTCCGTCTGTCGTTCCGTATTTGAGTACGGCATCTGCTGATCAAGGATCGGCAGACGCGTGTCGTGCTCGACGGATGCTTCGCTCGCATCGACCTTGTTGGATTCGATGTCGTCAGGCCACTCGATGAGGAGTTTCTGGGTCCCATCCGTCGCGAGCTGGTGCGCGACCGTGGGGCCGGACAGGAAGGTCATCTGCGACGCGAGAAGCTCCCGATCCTTCCCCGAGAGATTGGTCATCTGCATCGGATCGACGACACCCTTCTCGTAGACCCACTCAAGGATCTGCTTGGCGCGGAACTTGGGCATGCCGTGCTCAACGCACCATGCCGCGAGGGTGTCGGGGCTGAACTCGAAGATGTGGTTGGTGGGGTGTTTCACGATGCGCCACCCATCGAGATCGTCAACGGCACCGCGACCGCGCCGTACTCGCCCTCGGTAATGATCGGGGGCTCGACGCGGACGCGTCGATCACGATGATCGATGTCGTGCTCTTCCATGAGCTTCTTGAGCGTCAGCGGGAGCCCGAACTCGACCGTTTCCTCGAACACATCCGCGAGGTGCAGGGTCGCGCCGTGCTTGTCCACGAAGTGTCGGCAGATCGTGCTCACCAGATCCTCCGGCGCGGAGGCGCCGGCCGTAAGCAGGATCCGCTCGTCCCCTCTGGGGAACCAGCTCGGATCGAGCTCGGAGACATCGTCGATGCGAACGCCTCGTGTGCCCGAGTTCTCGGCGATCTCCGTCAAGCGCACCGAGTTGGACGAGTTCTGAGATCCCACGACGATCACCAGTTCGCAATACGGCGCGATCTGACGCACGGCGGATTGGCGATTGGTGGTCGCGTAACAGATGTCCTCGCTCGGGGGTTCCTTGATGTTGGGAAACGCCTCCTTGAGCGCGGAGATGATCACATTCGCGTCATCGACCGAGAGTGTGGTCTGGGTCAGGTAGACGAGCTTGTCGGGGTCGTCGATCCGCAAGTGGGGGATGCACTCGGCGGATTCGACCACCTGGGTCTGCTCGGGTGCTTCGCCGAAGGTCCCGATGATCTCCTGATGGTTCTTGTGTCCCACGAGAAGGATCTGATACCCCTGTTTCGCGTACCGGATCGCGCGGGAATGGACCTTGGTGACGAGTGGGCAGGTCGCGTCAACCGCTTGCAGGTTCCGGGCTTGCGCCTGATCGCGGATCGCGGGGGAGACGCCGTGGGCGCTGAAGACGACGATCGAGCCCTCGGGGACTTCATTCAGATCGTCGATGAAGACGACACCGCGATCGACGAACCGATCCACGACATGCTTGTTGTGGACGATCTCGTGGTAGACATAGATGGTTTCGTCGTCGCCGACGATGTCGAGGACCTGATCCACGACATCGATGGCCATCCGGACACCGGCACAGAATCCACGCGGGTTGGCAAGCACGATCTGCATCCAATGATCGTAGTCCGCGCCCCGCCCACCGGTTCATTGAAGATTCGATTGACACGCGGGTCGCGCCTAGAGTTCACGCCGGGCTCGGAGCAGCCCGCATCACCCGATGAGGATCATCGACATGCCCACAGGCACATCCCGATTCATCACGCCCATCCTTGCGAGCATCCTGGTCCTTCCCCTGCTCGCGATTGGTGCCGCAACGAGCGAGCCCGAGCATGATGATGCCGTGCTGATTGAGCTGATCGAAACCGCGGAAGACTCGATGCGCCGGTTCGGGATCGCGGAAGCGCCTGAGAAGGCACCCGGCTCGTTCCGCCTCACGACCTACAACATCGAGAACCTGTTCGACGATGTGGATGATCCGACCCTCTCGGGGCGTGACGACGACATCGACGATACCAAGCCGCACCATCAGAACCTGGCCGTCGCTCGCGCGATCCGTGAGGTCGACGCGGATGTCCTCTGTCTCCAAGAGGTTGAATCCCGCGAAGCGCTCGATTGGTTCATCGAAAAGTACATCCCAGACATGGGGTACGAGCATGTGATCTCGCTCGACGCGGGGAACTCGCGCGGGATCGAGAACGCCGTGCTCTCTCGCTACCCCCTTTCCAACCCCGAGCTCTGGATCGGGAAGGAACTCGGCGGCGTCCACCCCGACAACTACGGCCCCAACGCGAAGAACTTCTACGCGGGCGAGCCCATCGCGTTTCGCCGCTCGCCGCTCAAGGTCGATGTGCAGATCCCCACGGGCGATGAGTCGGGCGCAACCTGGACCCTGACACTCTTCGTGGTGCACCACAAATCGGGGCAGTACTCCGGGTACTGGCGTGAAGCCGAGGCTCGTATGATCCTCAAACTCGCCCACGAGATCGAGTCCGAACACCCCGGGCGTCCGATCGCGATCCTCGGCGATTTCAACGCCCAAGCGAGTGACGAGAGCGTCCAAATCTACCTCAACGGCGGATTTAACGATCTCTTCGCAAACGCATCCAATGGGGATAAGTCCACGATCACGCACGAATCCCAGCGTCGGATCGACCTGATCCTCACGAATGAGTCCGCCCAATCGCGACTGATCGCGGGTTCAAGGTTCGTTTTGGGCACCGCAGCCCGCCCGGAGGGGATCGACTGGCGTTCGCTGGACACCTTCGAGGGGTACGCCGCAGATCACTACCCTGTCTCGACGGACATCAAGCTCGGGGAGTAACCCGGGTGGAACGGAGCCGGAGTTTGCCTAGGCGGGCAACTCCGGTACAATCGACGGAATCGAACCGCACTCAGCCGCAGGGAAACGCGACATGGACAACATCAAACCCTGGCAGATCATCCTCTTTGTTGCAGCGATCGGCGTGCTGGGGTTTTCGGTGTGGAAGTTTGGTTTTTCGAGTTCGGTACCCGTGACGGACGGGTATCTTGGTGTAGATATTAATACTGGCGAGCTTTACAACATTCAAAAGGGAAAGGCAAGGGGCGTGCCTTTCCCGGTCAAGCATCCAGAATCAGGTGATCGAGTCATCTATCCCGTAGAGCAGGTTGAAGGACTTCTCTATGAGATCCCTGCCGGGTTTGAGAGCTATCTTACATCAGATGTGAGAGAGAACTCGAAGCTGAAGTCAAGTTCGATGCAGATCGAAGTGGTGGGTGAGGACCCGATCCGATATGTGCTGATGCCGTAAAAGAGTGGCGATTGAGTTCGCTCGATTGAGGAGTATCGTATGAAGAAGATCAAGCACGGATTTACCCTGATCGAGTTGCTCGTGGTGATTGCGATCATCGCGTTGCTCATCGGTATCCTGTTGCCTGCGCTGGGTTCTGCTCGAGCGACAGCACAAACACTCGTCTGCAAGGCGAACCTTCGAAGCATCGGTACCGCCAATGCGATCTATGCCGCGGACAACACGGATCATTACTCAAGCCCCGTGAATGTTGGCGCGAAGTACCTGGGACGAGTTGTTGTCCCTGGCGAAGGTGTGCGTAACGGTGTTGAAGCCCTCGAAGGGAACACGGATCCATCGTTGCCGACCCAGATTCAGGATTGGATTACTCCGCTTCTTGGTGACTCGCTCGGGTTCTCCGCGCGGCGCTCGGAGAAGATCGCTCAGCTCCATAACGACTTTGCGTGTGCTTCGACCCGATTCTTTGTTGACGCGGCCTACCCCGACTCGCGTGGCAGCGGGATCCCGGATGATTTCGATGAAGTCGCGGATGTCATCACCATCGGGTTGAAGCAGTCGAGCTACCTGATGCCATCTGGGTTTGCGCACTACAACAGCAGTGAATCAGGCCGCGTGATAGCGTTGGTTCAATCGCTGAGCATTGACGGCGGTCGCCCAGTCTCTCCCAACGGCGACATGGTTGGTTCGATGCTGGCAAACCCTGCCGCACCTCAGCCTCAGAACGGTCAGCGTCACAAGATGACCGCTGTGGGGACTGTCGTGTCTTCGAAGATCATGGCTGCAGATGGCACGCGGTACTGGACAGATCCTGATCAGCAGGGTCTCTCAGGTCTCACTTACAACCCGACACTCGGCCCGCGTTGGTACGGTAACTTCACCGAGTCCACCCCGACATACTTGGGCTCGACAGCGTGGGGCAAGGAATCGACCCCATCTCCTTCTGGGATCAACCAGGAACTGTCCATGCGGCACGGTGATGGCAATGTCAACGCACTCTACTTTGACGGTGCGGTTGGCAGCCTGACCAAGAGTGAGATGTGGTCGGATCCAAACCCCTGGCATCCCACCGGGACGGTCTGGACTGAGGGGGACAACACCCCAGAATCGATCCAGTTCATGGAAGAGAGCCGCCGAGGTCGCGATCGGATCCGGATCTGGTAAGGACCAAAGATCACGCATGAATCAACCAAGCACCCTCATTCGGGGGTGTTTTTCAATTCATGGTTCTCCAAGTTCCCCAAAGTGCCCATTTTTGCAGGGCGAGGATTGTGTAGATGTGTCAAAAAATCTTGAAGATCGCTGGAAATTCTCGGATTCCCTCTCCGGGATTTCCCCCGATCGCATATACTCTCACCTGAGAGATACCCCGCTCAGCGTCTATTCGCGCCGGGCAGGGCAGAGATTGATGAGAGAGTTTGTACCCAATATGGGAGGGATCTCCGTGAAGAATACTGTTGCACTTCTGACTGTTGCTGGTCTCGCTACCGCCGCATCCGCGGGCGGGCAGGTCATCGCATTCACCAGCTTCGAGAACGCATTCGTCGGCGACCAGTATGTCGATACCGGTGACGCGGGCATGGATCACGACCTCGTCAACAACGCAGGACAGTCCGATGTGGACTTCCTCGCGGACGGCGTGGAGATCGGGTTCGATTCCTTCTACTTCAACTCCCGCAACGATGTTGGGCTCACCGACGGCGACTTCGTCGGGGCAAGCAACTTCACCGGGACGGTTGGCTCGTACACTGATGGCGTGCAGGGCTTCCAGCTCTCCGACGCGGACGGCACTATGCGGACCACCTTTGACACCGTGACCTCGCCCCTCGGCGCTCCTCGCGTTGAGTTCGAGTGGTCGCTCTGCCTGGACTTCTTCGTTCAGGAAACCGGGTGGGAATCCGACGACCGCATCCGCATCTGGGTTGATGCTGACGGCACCGAGATCGACATCTTCAACACCTTCGGCTCGGACATCGATGACCTTGCCATCGAGGGCGGGTGGAACACCGCGTTCCTCAACCTCACCGGGTATGTCAATGTCACCCTGATGGTTGAGCTCGAGTCGAACGCTGCGACCGAATCCCTCTACCTCGACAATATCGTCTTCAAGACCGGCATCCCGACCCCCGGCTCGCTCGCGATCCTCGGGCTCGGCGGTCTGGCCGCGACCCGTCGCCGCCGCTGAACGATCTCTGATTTCTGATCAATCGAACCCGCTGTCCCACTCGGACAGCGGGTTTTTTCGTGCTATCGTCCTTTTTCCAATCACCTGCCCGGGAGACCCCATGAGCACCGACGCTGCACTGAACTGGCTCAACGATCACGAAGAAGACTCGATCGCTCGACTCATCGAGTGGCTGAGCATCCCCTCGATCGGAACCGATCCGAAATACGACTCGGACACGCGTGCTGCGGGGCAGTGGGCTGCGGATCATCTACAGGCGTCGGGTTTCCATGTCGAGCTCAGGGAGACGGGCACGAAGGACGATCCGGGGCATCCGATCGTGATGGCGTATTGCGAAGGGGATGCGGACTATGCCGGGCCTCATGTGTTGTTCTATGGGCATTACGATGTGCAGCCCGCGGACCCGATCGAGTTGTGGGAATCTGATCCTTTCACGCCCATCCGCAAACCCGCAGCGGGCGCGATGGGCGAGCGGATCGTGGCGCGGGGAGCGTGCGACGACAAGGGGCAGGTGATGATGTTCCTCGAAGCGATGCGTGCCGCGTTCGAGACCACGGGCGTCGCGGGGGGCGGTGTTCGATTTACTGTCATGCTCGAGGGTGAAGAAGAATCGGGTTCTGTGAATCTTGAGAACTTTGTGCGGGACAACGCGGACGAGTTGAAGCGGACGGATGTCTGCGTGATCTCAGACACGGGCATGCTTGGGCGCGGACGCCCGGCGATCACTTATGGCGTGCGCGGGCTCGCGTACACCGAGGTCACGCTCATCGGTCCGGATCAGGACCTGCACTCGGGGTTGTGGGGCGGCAAGGTTCCCAACCCGATCAACGAGTTGACCAAAGTGCTTGCGCAGTTGTGGGATCAGGATCGTCGCGTGACGATCCCGGGGTTCTACGACGGCGTGCGTGAACTCACCCCCGAAGAGCGTGCGCAGTGGGAGGGGCTCGGGGTTGACCCCGCAGCCGCGCTACGCGGGATCGGGCTCAGCCCTGAGGCGAGCGTCGGCGAGAAGGGATTCAGCTTTACCGAACGCGAGTGGGCGCGCCCGACCGCGGACATCAACGGGATCGTTGGCGGGTACACCGGTCCGGGCGCGAAGACCGTGATCCCGTCCAAGGCGAGCGCCAAGGTCTCGTTCCGTTTGGTGGACGATCAGGACTCCGCGAAGATCGCTAAGTCGTTCTTTGCGTGGCTCGAAGCCAGGACCCCCGCAGGGTGCACCTGGAAGTTCGAGGACCACGGCGGCGGAGCGCCCGCGACCTGCGCGACGGACTCGCCAACCCTTCGGGCAGCGGCCCGGGCGATCGAGCAGGGTTGCGGTGTCGCGCCCGCGATGATCAAGTCCGGCGGGTCCATACCCGTCGCGGGGTTGCTCAAGGAGACCCTTGGGCTCGAGACGGTGTTCATGGGGTTCGGGCTGGAAGACGATCGCGTTCACTCACCCAATGAGAAGTTCGAGCTTGACTGTTTCCGCATGGGCGCACGATCGCATGTGGCGCTGATTGAGCAGCTCAAGTCCATCGAGGGCAACGGGTAAGAAGAAGGATTAGGCAGCCTGGGCGGGAGCCGGGGTGGCATCACCGAGTGCTTCGGCGACTTGCTGCGCCGCAAACTGTGCTTTTTCGACAGCTTCCACGGCGTCCGCGGGTTCGTCATTGCTTATTGCAACAAGACCTCTGATCTGCGCGTCTCGGAGCTCACGCTCGAACTGAACTTCCTTGAGTCGATTGCGCAAATCATGCAGATCGGTTTCGTGCTCGATGATGTTGGTGAGGACACGATACATCGCGAGCACGCTGATCGCGCTGCAGATGAAGAATGCCAAGACCATGCCCGTGGTGAGTCCCATGACAGAGATGATCGTCATTCCCAAGAAGAATCTTTGATGGGATGCACCAGTTTGCGTGCCTGATCGTACAATATTCGGATCCCACGACTTCAGGGGGACGATCGGCGGCATGCAGGAGGCGTGGTTATCGTGGAGTGCCTGAGCGGATGTGAGACGATTCAACGCCTGTGGCGCGCGGTTTCCGTGGTTGTCCTCGTGCTTGCCGCGGTCTTCGGTTCGACACCGGTCCTTGCACAGGGCGCCAACGGGTCGGGGGCGGAGGTCGAGCTCAATGTTGCATCCTTCGGTATCGGCGGGCTCGCCCGGGAGGGCGACTGGGTCGGGGTGCTCGTCACGATGCAGGACCTGGGATCGAGCAGCCGAGATGTCGTGCTTCGGATCGAGATCCCCGATGTGGACGGGGATGTCACCCAGTTCGATCGCGTGGTGACGGCGAACCCCGGGGTGCTGCAGAGCTTCTGGATCTACTGCCAGCTTCCGTTCCAGAGCACGGGCGACGAGTATGTGCTCAAGGCCTTTGAGGCCATCGATTCGGGCGGGGCAGATGGGCCCGGTGAGATTGGGTTCCGCGCGGGGCAGCTCCTCGCGAGTGAACCGGTCCTCACGCCTCAGGTCGAGAGCGCCCGGGTCGGGCTCATGGGCATCGTCGGATCAAATCAGATCGGTCTCGATCAGTACGGCGTGCGCGTTCAGGGGCAGCCCTGGATGCCCCTCGGGCACGAGCTCCAGCGGACGAGTGCCGGGCTGACGATCGACAACATCCCCGATCGCTGGCACGGGCTCAAATCACTCAGCACGCTCGTCTGGTCGACCGCGACGACGGCGTCGTACGACCCGAGCCGACTGACTCCTGAAAAGGCACGGGCGATCCGCGAATGGGTTGAACGCGGAGGGCACCTGGTCATCGTGCTCCAGAGCTCTGGCGACCCGTGGTATCAGGGGACGCACCCGTTGCGTCCCATTCTGCCCGCGGTTCGTGTGCCCGATCGACGCGAGGGCGTCTCGCTCGAACCCTATCGCAATCTCCTGACCGAATCAGCGGCGGGACAACTCCCTGACAATGCAGTGGTGTATTCGTTCGAGGCGCTCGACGATGCGCAGCCTTACGAGGCGATGCCGATCCTCAAGGGACCGAACGGCGAGGTCGTCGTGACGCGCCGGTTGCTCGGATCGGGCATGGTGAGTGTCATCGGGTTGCCTCTAAATCATGGGCGCCTGCGTCAGATGGGACTCCCTGAGCCAGAGCCGCTTTGGCACCGGATCCTGGGGTTACGCGGCGATGTGATCTCGCCAGAGCAGATCACCAACTCGAAGGACAACCTGAGCTCTCGCAACCCTCAGTTGTTTGATGACGGCGTGAGCGGGGCGATCTCGAAGACCGGCACGGCGGTCCAAGGGGTGCTTTTCGGGATCATCGTGTTTGTGGTGTACTGGTTGTTCGCGGGCCCGGTCGGGTACGCGCTGCTCAAGCAGCGCAAGAAGCCCCAGCACGCTTGGGTTGCGTTTGTCGCGTGCATCGCCGGTTTTACCGCGATCGCTTGGCTGGGCGCGACGACCCTGCGTCCCAAGCGGGTGACGATCTCGCACTTCTCATTGCTCCAGCAGGTGCACGGGCAAGACACCCAGCGATCACGGAGCTGGATGAGCGTGATGCTTCCGGATTACGGGAACTCGACGATCTCCAGCGTTGAGCCTGATAGCGGGGCGTCATCGTTCGGCGCACAGGAGAGCACGAACCTGCTCATGCCGTGGAGCGCCCCGGAATCTCAGGGCACGCTGACGAGTGGGTTCCCAGACAACTCAGGGTATCGCGTGCAGTCGCGTGCCCCTGCTGCGGTTCGGATCCCGACCCGAGCGACGGTGAAAACCCTGACGAGCGAGTACTCGGGTCCTGAACAGTGGCGGATGCCGTTCGTTGTTGGTGAACCGGGTGCGCTGGAAGAACCCAGGTTGACGCTCGATGGGCAGGTGATCACGGGGAAGGTCGCACACGGGTTGCCCGGGACTTTGAGCGATGTGCGCTTGTTTGTTGTTTCGCGCACCTCGCCCATCCGGCGCGTGGGGCAGAATCTCGATCGAGGGATGATCGCGCAGGTCTCGGTGCTCGCACCGAACTTCGGACAGGAAGGGTGGGGCCCGGATCGCTCGATCGATCTGGAGCAGCTTACCCGACTCGATGCGGACAACCGACGCACGCGTGAGGACCGGTACTTCGAGCAGGCGGTTGCGCTCGGCGTGGACACGACGGGTCTGGGCGGTGCGCAGGGATCGTTGACGGATCGGATCGTGGCGGGGATGTTCCTCTCGCAGTTCGAGCCGCCTCGGTTTGGCGCGACGCAGGGCGACCCCGTTGGGGAACGCCTCGCGATGCGTCGGATGCTCCACGGTTGGGATCTGGGGCGCTGGTTTACGCAGCCGTGCCTGATCATGACGGGGGTGTTGGAGATCGATCAGGCGGACGCGAGCGAGGACGGGATGCCCGCGCCGATCTGGGTCAACGGACGGCGGGTCCCCGCGTCGGGGACGACGATCGTGACCTGGGTGTACCCGCTTGAGCCCGAGCCCCCGTTGTACCCGGATCGGGACGCGGGCGCGGGGTTGATGAGCACGGACGGACAAGGCGGCGAGGGTTGACCGCTGATGCAATGGGAATGAACTGATGCCGATGATTGAAACCATCAACCTGACCAAACGCTACGGCGACCTGATCGCGCTCAATGCGCTCAACCTCACGATCAACGAGGGAGACTGCTTTGGGTTCATCGGACCCAACGGCGCGGGCAAGACCACGACGATCAAAGTCCTCGCGACCTTGCTGAAGCCCTCCTCGGGGCAGGCGCAGGTCGCGGGTCTGACGATCGGGTACCAGAACCGGCAGATCCGCCCGCTCATCGGGTATGTGCCTGATTTCATGGGCGCGTACCAGGACATGGTGGTGCACGAGTACCTCGAGTTTTTCGCGTCCGCGTACAACATCAACGGGGCGCAGCGGAAGAAGGTCGTCGCGGATGTGCTCGAACTGACGGACCTGACCTACAAGCAGACCGCCGAGGTCAACTCGCTCTCACGCGGGATGCAGCAGCGTCTGAGCATCGCGCGCGTGCTTCTCCATGACCCCAAGGTCCTGCTGATGGACGAGCCCGCGTCGGGTCTGGACCCGCGTGCACGCATCGAGATCCGCGAGCTGCTCAAGGAGCTTAAGCGGATGGGCAAGACGATCCTGATCTCGTCGCACATCCTCCACGAGCTCGCGGAGCTGTGCAATACCGTCGGGATCATCGAGAAGGGCGAGCTGCTCTTCAACGGCTCGGTCGACGAGATCCTCCGGCGCGCCAAGGTGGGGCATGTGGTCCACATCGGGGTCGCGGAACGGATCGAGGCGGCGGCCAAGGTCCTTGAAACCATGCCCGGCGTCGAGAAGGTTGGGATCGTGCAGGGCGACGGCACCGCGCTCGGCGGGGGATCGTCGCGCTTGATCCACGCGCACTACGACGATCGCATGGGCGGGAACTACACGGATATCCCCAATGTCCTGATCAACAACGGGTTCCGGGTCACGCACTTCCAAGAGGAGCCGGTGAACCTGGAGACGGCGTTTATGCGCTTGACGAAGGGGTTGGTGCAGTAAAGCACCGGGATGATTTGGTTGGCTCAAATACAGCCGGCGTTGTATGCCGTCAAGAATGCGCTGACATCGAAGAAATCCAGTTGGCAATTTCCCGTGAACTCGGCTTCGGGATCGTTTGAGTTGTACGCATTCAGGAACCGTGATACATCGAAGAAGTTGAGCTGGCCATCACGGTTGAGGTCCGCGGAAGAGCATTGGGCTGGCTGGATACGCAACTCTAGGTTGTCGAAAAAACAATCGATCGAGGAGCCGGAGTTGCGTGTCCCAATCATTACGATCTCGATTGAGCGTGTTGAAGCCGGAATGATCTCTGAGAGTGAGAGATGCTCCCAATCGAAGATGCCATTGGTGATCGTGTTGTCCGCAAGTTCATACGAGGCCGTCTGATTGTTCGCGGCGTCGCGGAGTGTGATCTCGATGGTGCCGATGTCTAAGCCGCCGCCGGCTCTGCGTGACTGGATCAGTCCCGTAAAATGGAACTCCCGAACTCCGGCGTCGATGCCGATTGCCTCATCGGAAACATCAATCACCTGTGACGCCGACTCAGTAGACGAACCGAACTCGCCTGTAAACGAGTATTGGCCGAGTGTCTCGCATTCGAGCAGGCCGAGCTCCCCGGTAGTGGATGAATCGGAAACAGTAAACTGGTTGATTGGGATCCACCCGGTCATGTCTCCTGTTTCTGCATCGCCATTGATCACACGATTCACAGGCATCCCCGCCCAGACCGATGGACTCAGTAGGACAGAAGCTGCGAAATACGAAAGAATGAGTTCGCGGTGACCAACCATGAGTCGTTTCCTTTACCAAATCGTGAGTGAAGCACGGCAGTATACTGATTTATGCCTTGATTCAAAGTAAAACTTATGGAGTTGTGAACGAATCAAAGAGTGCTTGGCCACGGCTCGCTTGATTGTCTCCGAAAATCCCATTTGCAGACCCTGCACGCAACATATCGCCACCCCACTCAGTATTATAAGCTGTGACTACATCCCCGAGCTCGATGCCTAGACACGGAGAAAATTCGCATGAGAACCCTTAGTTCGGCCCTTCTGATCGCCTCAGCCTACACGCTGTGCCTCGGTGCCCAGCCTATAACCGAATCACGACCGGTCACCGAGACGATCCACGGCGAGCAGGTCACGGACAACTACCAGTGGCTCGAAGGCGACAACTCCGACCCTGCGAATATGGGCAAGCTCACCGACGAGGTCGTTTCGTGGACGGATGAACAGAACGGGTACACCCGCTCGGTGCTCGACAATCTGCCCGGGCGGAAGGAACTCGAGGAGCGTCTTCGTGAGCTGATGGAGGTGCCGAGCATTGGGTCGCCCAGCGTGTACGGGAACCGGTACTTCTACTCGAAGCGTGAGGGGACGCAGCCTCAGTCCGTGCGGTATGTGCGCGAAGGGCTCGATGGGAAGGAGCGTGTGCTGCTCGATCCGCAGCAGATCGACCCGTCAGGGTTGACGACTGTGTCCTGGACGGCCCCCAACAAGGACGGGTCGCTCATGGCGTTCGGGATGTACAAGTCGGGCGATGAGAACTCGACGCTGTACCTGATGGATGTCGAGTCGGGCAAATGGCTGGCGGATGTGATCCCCGGCAAGGTGAGCTTCTCGGGTTGGCTTCCGGACAACTCGGGGTTCTTCTATCAGAACCTTGAGAGCACAGACGACGCGTACTCGAGCGTGATGAAGCTGCACACAATCGGCACGCATCATCGACAGGACAAGATGCTGTTCCGTCAGAAGGACATCGAGTTCTTCTACGGCGACTCCGGCAAGAGCGACGCGGAACTCGCGGCGCTCAAGACCACCTGGGGCCCGTTCGGTGTGCCTTCTGAGGACGCCCGATGGATGGTTCTCGGGTACTGGACCGGGACCGCGGGTCTCGACATGTGGGTCGCGGATCTCGACGGGTGGTTCCGTACCGGTGAGCTTGAGATCAAGCCGATGGTTTCCGGGAAGCTCGGTCGCATGGGCGGGATGCACTACGACGGCGATCGTTTTTACATGCAGCACTCCTTCGAAGCGCCCAACGGGACCGTTTCGATGATCGACCTGAACAACCCGTCATTCGAGAACTGGGAGACCATTGTTCCTGAGAATGACGAGCTCGTGATCAACGGTACCTCGTTCGCGCGGGGGATCATCGCGGTGAACTACCTCGATGCGGCCAAGACCCGCATCGCGCTCCATGACATGCGTGGCGGGTCGTTGGGCGATCTCGAACTACCCGGCATTGGTTCGGGTGGGCTGAGCGTTTCGGACGATCGCACCGAGGCGTTCCTGAGCTTCTCGAGTTACAACATGCCCGCAAGCATCTTCCGGGTTGATCTCGCGAGCGGCGAGCGCGAGCTCTGGGCGCGTCCCAATGTCCCTGTCGATCCCTCGCAGATCGAGGTGAAGCAGGTCTGGTACAACTCGAAGGACGGCACGCCCGTCTCAATGTTCATCGTGCACAAGACTGGGCTCGAGCTTGATGGGAAGAATCCGACCATCCTGTACGGGTACGGCGGGTTCAATATCTCTCAGACCCCTCGCTTCTCCTCGACCATGTTCCCCTGGTACGAGAACGGCGGTGTCTACGCGATCGCGAATCTCCGCGGCGGCGGTGAGTACGGTAACGCCTGGCACGAGGCGGGCATGCTCGATCAGAAGCAGAATGTCTTCGACGACTTCATCGCGGCCGGTGAATGGCTTGTTGCGAACGGGTACACCAACCCGAATCAGCTCGGGATCGCAGGCGGATCGAACGGCGGCCTGTTGACCGGTGCCACGGTCGTGCAGCGCCCGGATCTGTTCAGCGCCGCGATCAGTGCGGTGCCGCTGCTCGACATGGTCCGGTACCAGAACTTCCTGATGGCGCGGTACTGGGTCCCCGAGTACGGGAGCGCTGAGAACGCGGATCAGTACGAGTACATCAAGAAGTACTCGCCTTACCAGAATGTGAAGCCAGGCACCAAGTACCCCGCAGTGCTCTTCACGGCGGGTGAGAACGACATGCGGGTGCACCCGCTGCACGCACGCAAGATGGCGGCGATCATGCAGAACGCGACGGGTTCCGATCAGGAGCAGGAACCGATCCTGCTCTGGGTCGATCGCGACGCGGGGCACGGCGGGGGCAAGCCCCTGCACCTGCGGATCCGTGATGTCGCGGACCAACGCATCTTCATGATGTGGCAGCTCGGCATGTTCGACTAATCCACGCTTGATCAGCGAATCATGAGGGGCGTCCGCAGCGGGCGCCCTTCTTTCTGCGCTATTCTTGACTTGCATGAGTGAGAACCGGGACATCGTGATCATCGGCGCCGGCGCAGCGGGATTGATGTGCGGGATCATGGCTGCGCGTGAATGCCGAGCGTTGGGAGTTGATGCGCGCGTCACGCTGCTCGATGGTGCGAAGAAGATCGGTGCCAAGATCCTCGTCGCGGGCGGCGGGCGCTGCAATGTCACGCACCACAAGGTGCTTCCCAAGGACTACGCGGGTGCGTCGCAGAACGCGATCAAGAAGGTGCTCAAGGCGTTCTCGGAGCAGGACACCATGCGGTTCTTCAATGAACTGGGTGTTGAGCTCAAGCAGGAAGACACGGGCAAGATGTTCCCCGTCACAGACTCGGCGCAGACGGTGCTCTCGGCGCTGCTCAACGAGTGCGATCGGCTCGGGGTGACGATCCGCAACCCCTGGCGCGTCGGCGGGGTGAAGCATCAGGGGGATCGGTTCGTGATCGAGCCTTCCGACGATCGCAACGATCCGATTTGCGCGGGCAGGGTGGTGCTCGCAACGGGCGGGATGGCGCTGCCTCGGACCGGTTCGGACGGCGCGGGGTATCGTTTCGCCAAGACGCTCGGTCACACGACGACCGAGCGAATCTTCCCGTCACTGGTGCCCTTGGTGGTTGACGAGGACGCGGCATGGATCCGCGAACTCTCGGGGATCTCCGCGCGGGTCAACCTGCAGGTCCGATCCGCGACGGGCAAGCGCCTCGCGTCGTTCACGAACGAGATGCTCTGCACGCACTTCGGGTTGTCGGGGCCGGGCGTGCTCGATATCAGCCGATGGTACCTCGAAGCGCACCATCATGATCCGGGTGCAACGCTGGTTATCAACTGGATCGACGATGTGTCGAGCGAAGTCTTCGATTCACAGCTCCAGGGCATCGGCAAGCGTTCGGTTTCCGGGTTCCTCCGCGACCGACGCCCCGAACGCCTCGCGCGGGCGCTGTGCGATCGGGCGGGGATCGACCCCGGTGCGCCGGGGCACACGCTCACGCGGGATCAGCGCAAGGCATTGGTTCAGGTCGTGACCAACTGCTCGATCAGTATCGAACGGGATCGCGGGTTCACCTTTGCGGAAGTGACGGCGGGAGGCGTGCCTTTGACGGAGGTTTCGACCTCGACGATGGCGAGCCGGGCGTGCGAAGACCTGTGGCTGATCGGCGAGATACTTGATGTGGACGGACGCATCGGCGGGTTCAACTTCCAATGGGCATGGGCGACGGGTACGGTCGCGGCGCGCTCGATCGCCAAGTCGCTCGTGGAATCACCCGTCGATTAAGCGTGCGCTGGGCACATGGCGCGGATCGCGTCGAGGAAGGTATCGATCTGGTCTGGTGTGGTCCCCGAGCCGGGGCTGACACGGACGCCGCCGTTGCACCCGGTGCCGATGGCTTCGTGGAGGAGCGGGGCGCAATGGACGCCTCCTCGCACCGCAATCCCATACTCCGAGTCGAGCTTGGCCATCACCTCGCGTGGCGCGATACCCTCGATGTTGAAAAGCACGACGGGGGTGCGTCCCTCGATGGTGGGGAGCCCGTAGATCGTGACGGAATCGATCTGATGAAGCCCATCGAGGACGCGCTTGGTCATCGCCATCTCGTGCTCGTGGACTTCGTGGGTGAGCGCATCGATTGCCGCGATCAACCCCGCGAACCCGACTGCGTTCGAGGTCCCCGCTTCAAGCGCATCGGGGAGATTGGTCGGCATCTCGAGCCCGGGCGCCATCGAGCCCGTCCCACCGCGCCGCTGACAGAACACGCGAGACTTGTCGCACGCGTCCGGGTACGCGCGGGCGCTGACATAGAGCCCGCCCGTGCCTGTGGGGCCTCGGAGTCCCTTGTGCCCGGCGAGCGGGAGCAGGTCGATGTCCCATTCCTGCACATTGATGGGGAAGTGTCCTGCCGTCTGGGCCGCGTCGACCATGATGAGGACATCGGGGTGCTTGGCGCGGACAGCCTGGATTGTCTCGGGGATCTTCTGGATCGTCCCGAGCACATTCGATGCGTGCGAGAGGGTCATGAGGACGGTGCAGTCCGTGCATGCCTCGATGAGTTGGTCCGCGTGGACATACCCCTTCGCGTCGCACGGCACGATCGTCATCGTGATCAGATCGCTCGTCGCGTAACAGTGCAGGGTCCGGAGAACCGCGTTGTGCTCGATCGCGGTGGTCACGACATGGGGCTTGGTGCTCGGGCAGCGCGTGCGCATGTCCGCGCGGAGGACGCCGTGGATCGCGAGGTTGAGCGCATCGGTGCACCCGTGGGTGAGGATCATCCGTTGGGGGCATGGCGCATGGACGAGGTCCGCGAGCCTGGTGCGTGCCTGCTCAAGGACCTGCGAGGCCTCGCGTGCGAGCCGATGACCACCGCGCCCGGGGTTGCCGGCTTGATGGGTGAGGAAGTAGACCATCGCCTCGCCGACGGCGTCGGGCTTGGGCCAGCTGGTCGCGGCGTTATCGAGATAAATCAGCGGGTCGGGCATGAGAGCCCAGTATACGCGATCAGGTCTAGAAACGCGGGTTGATTCTGCTCGCAACTACTTTCCGGCGACGGGATTTTCCGGGTCTGTGGTGCCCTGATCGATCACAATTACCTCAGCGGTGATTGGGTCGATCACCCGAGATTCGTACGCAGCGCCGGCGATCGATCGCAGGCGGCGCATGGGCTCGTCGATGGGTTCCTCGGAGAGCTCGAAGGTCGAGTGGTGAACCGGGAGCAGGTGCCGGGCACCGATTCGCTCGAACATCGACCAGGCCTGCTCGGGCGTTGCGTGCATGTGCTCCCACGGGTCGTAGGCACCGATCCCGAGGACCGCGAGATCGATCGCGTCGAGGTGATCGAAGGCGTCCGTGTCGGCGCTGTCGCCCGCGAAGAACACACGCTGCCCCATGCCCTCAACGACATACGCATTGACGCCCCGGTGCCGATCGGTGACGCGCCGGGCACCCCAGTGCGCGGGCTGGATCGATCGGATCTCCAGCCCATCGATTTCTTTGAACTCCTGCGGGCGGAGCTCAAGGATGTCCTTGAACCCAGGAGGCACGAGCGAGCGGCAGCCGCTGGGCACGATGACTCGTGTTCGTGTATCCGCGAGGTGCGCGAGGGTGGGGCGATCGAGGTGGTCGAAGTGGGCGTGCGTGATGAGGATCAGATCGACGCCTCGCAGTGAACTCGGCGTGACGGGTGTGGGGGAGAGGCGGGGGAGCCCGATCGTTCGAGACCCGAGGCGCATCCCGATCCGATCGCTGAGCACGGGGTCGATGAGGACGGAGTGGTCCCCGATCTGGGTGAGCACACTCGCATGCCCTAACCAAACAGCGGCCAGATCGTGCGGGAGCAGATCGTGGATGAGGGTGGGGAGGTGTTGTCGTTGTTGAGGCGAGGATGCTTTGAAGGAGTCGATGATCGCTCGGGGGTATCGTCGGAGTCCAGAACGGATCGAGCGGGCTGCGCGTTGCACGCCCGATCGCGAAGGGTTCTGATTTGGAGGCTCAAGATGCATGGTATTGGAGTACTACGAACGAGATGCGCGCGGGATCTTCCATTATGATACATGCAGATGATCGAGTTGGCGATTGCCATCGTGCCGACCTTGCTGCTCGTGCTGCACTGGGGGATTATTGTGGGGCTTGGGCTTCGCGTGATCCTGCGCCGTCGGTCGGCGGGTTCATCGCTCGCCTGGATGTTCCTCATCACGAGCGTCCCGTTTCTGGGCGGGTTCATTTACCTGATGATCGGCGAGCTCTGGTTGCCTTCGCGCCGGATCAAGCAAGCGCTCGCGGGAAGAGAACTGCTCCGAGATGTCGCGACGAGCATCGAGGATCGATGGGAGCTCGCGGACGATGATCTGCCCATGATCGCGCGTCAGCTCAATGCCCAGAGCAATCTCCCGTTCGGGTTGTCTGCGCTCGGGGGCAACTCAATCGAGCTCTTTGATACCTGCAACGCATGCCTGGACGCGATGGTCCGGGATATCAATCACGCGACGCAGAGCGTGAGCATGCTGTTCTACATCTGGCACTCCAGGGGCAAGGTGGAAGAGGTTGAAAACGCCCTGATCCGCGCGTGCCAGCGCGGGGTGCAATGCCGTGTGCTGCTCGATTCTGCGGGGTCTCGTGGGTTCCTCAGGAGCAGAAACGCCAAGCGTCTACGCCAGGGCGGGATCGAACTCGTAGAAGCGCTCCCTGTCGGGCGGTTCCGGTTTCAGTTGAAGCGGATCGATATCCGCAACCATCGCAAAATAGTGGTCATCGATCATCGTATTGGGTACACGGGGTCCATGAACATGGCCGACCCGTTGCACTTCAATGTGGGCAAGGGAGTGGGTGCGTGGATCGATGTGATGGCGCGCGTCGAGGGACCCGTGGCGCAGGTGATGGAGATGGGCGTCGCGATGGACTGGGCGACGGAGGGCGCGGGGATCGATACCCCGAGCACGCACGGGTTCTTTGAATCGATCCGAAACGCGGGGTTGCCAGCGTCTTGTGGGGACATTGCCGCTCAGATCGTGCCCTCGGGCCCGGATCAGCCGGAACAGTTGATCCATGAGATGCTGATCACGATGATCTACAACGCGCGCAAGCGGTTGGTGATCACGACGCCTTACTTCATCCCTGGTGAGGCGATGCTCCACGCGATTCGAGGGGCTGCCCATCGCGGGGTCCGGGTCTCGCTGGTGGTCCCCGAGGGGATCGACTCGGTTTTGGTGCGTCACGCGAGCAAATCCTACTTCGAGGACCTCCTTGACGCGGGCGTTGAGATCTACCAGTACCGAGGCGGGTTACTGCATTCCAAGACCGTGACTGCCGATGATGAGGTCTCGATGCTCGGGTCGGTCAACATGGACAAGCGGAGTTTTACGATCAACTTCGAGATCAGCATGCTCGTCTACCACCACGCGTTCCTCAAGGACATGCGGGCGCTCCAGGAGTCGTATATCCGAGACTCGATCCGGATCGAGCCCGATCGGTGGCGCCACCGGCGTGTGCACGAACGGGTGGTGCAGAATATCCTGCAGCTACTCTCACCGCTGTTGTAAGGTGCTGGTAGTTCAGATTTTCCGCCCATTCCCTGAGGCGGGCGATGCGTCTTGAGAACCCAAGAATCGACTCGAAGCCTTGATTGTGCCGATACCATCGTGTGATGCAACCCTGTGGGTCGGAGAAGATCGTCGATCTCTCATTGCTGGAGCAACTCCGGGCCAGTATTGGTGCGCGGGGCGAGACTCTGGTGCATTGCCACGGGTGCTTTGACATCGTCCACCCCGGGCACATCCACCATCTCCGATTCGCAGCAAGGCAGGGCGATCGTTTGATCGTCAGCGTGACCCCGGATCGGTTCGTGAACAAGGGCCCCGGGCGTCCGATGTTCACCGAGTCCCTCCGCGCGGACAACCTGGCCGCGTTGGGCTTTGTCGATTGGGTGATCATCAACGACGCGCCCACATCATCGCCTTTGCTCGAGCGACTCCGTCCGGATGTGTACATCAAGGGCGCGGAGTATCGCGAGAACAACGATCCGAGGTTCCATGATGAGCGATCGATCGTCGAACGCCACGGCGGGCGGGTCGTGTTCTCCGATGACGAGGTGGTGTTCTCGTCTTCGACCTTGATCGAGACGATCAGGGCCGAGGTCCAGCAGTGTGAGCCGGAAACGGGGCTCATCGCGCTCGCGGCGAGTCATGATCTGAGCACCAATCGTCTTTCTCAAGTGATCGCGAATGCACGGGGCAAGCGGGTGCTCATACTCAGCGAGAGCATCATCGATGTGTACGCGCACTGCCAGCTTCCGGAGATCGCGCAAGAGCACCCGATGTTGTCTCTGCATCCCGAACGCGAAGAATCGTTCGATGGCGGCGGCGCGGTGATCGCCAAGCACCTCAGCGCAATGGGGCTCGATGTCACGCTGTGCACCCCGATCGGGGACGATGAGGGGACGCACGCCTTTACGCAGCGGTTGTCCGATGCGGGCATCCGGGTGCTCCCGATCGCGTGCGAGCAGGTGCTCCCAATCAAGCTCCGGTACCTCGTGGATGGCGAGAAGGTCATGAAGATCGATTCGCCCGTGCGGTACGGGCTCCCGATCAACATGGCGGAAGAGATCGTCGAGCAGGTCAAGCAGGCGGGGGGATACGACGCGATGGTCATCGCGGATTTCGGGCTCGGGTTGTTCAAGAACCAGCTCGCATCCCGGGTTATCCACGGCGTGCGTGACCAGATCGGCCTGATTCTCGGTGATGTCTCCGGGCGTCGGGCCCAGATGAGCGAGATGCACGGCGCGGATGTGCTCTGCCCGTGCGAGGTTGAGCTGCGACAGATGCTCGATGCGGACGCTGCGCCGCTGCATGAGCTGGCGCAGCGGGCGTTCGGATTGACCCGCGCGGAGACGATCTGCGTGACGCGCGCAAGCGATGGGTTGATGATGTTCGATCGTGCGTTTGGTGTGGTCTCGATGCCCGCGCTGTGCGATCAACCTCGCGATGTGCTCGGGTGCGGTGACGCGTTGTTGTCCGCGATGACGGCCGCGATCCTCGGCGGTGCCGATCGCGTCCAGTCGGCGTACATGGGTTCGATCGCGGCGGCGATCGAGGGTGACACGCTCGGGAACCTGCCCGTCTCCGCGGATCAGCTCATCGAGCGTGCGACGCAGATCGGTGCGAGCCTGATCGGATCGGAGTTCCCCGACTCGATTGGGTTGCAGATCGAGCCGCGTGTTCCGAGCGTCCGGATCCTGCCTGGGGCGTGACGCGTGGGGTTGAGTCTGATCATCCCAACGCGCAATCGCCCCGCGGTGCTTGCGGAAACACTCGAGCGGATTGCTCAACACCACTTCGGTTCGTTCCATCAGGGGTGTGAGCTTATCCTGATCGACAACGATTCAGACGAGGCCGTCGAACCACCTTCGCGATCATTCAACGGCATTCCGGTGCGGTACATCCGTCTCGATCACAACATGAATACCGCCGCGCGCAATGTCGGCGCGGAACACGCGTCGGGTGAGTGGCTCGTGATGCTCGACGACGATTCCGCGCCCGAGCCCGGGTGCAACTGGGATCTGTTGATCGATGCCCCTGACGATCTGGGTGCGATCGGTGGGGAGATCGTGTTGCCCTCCGGCATCCGCGAATCGGGCGGGCTCCCCGAGGTGATCGTGGGGTGCGGGTGTGTCATTCGCCGCTCATGCTTTGTCGGATTGGGTGGGTACGACGCGTCGTTCGGGTACTACGCGGAGGAGTACGACCTGTGCGCAAGAATGATCGCAAGCGGGTATCGGGTCGAGCACAACCGATCGCTCAAGTTCCTGCATCGCAAGTCCACGCTCGGGCGGGATTTCAACGAGATCCTGTACCGGTTAGTACGGAACAACGCGTGGGTGATGCAGCGGTATGCGCCGGACGATCGCCTACAGGAGGAGCTCGATCACATCATGGATCGGTATCGTGTGATCGCAATCAAGGAAGACGCGATGAGCGGGTTCGAGCGAGCGTGCGCCGAGCTTGAGTTGACGCTCGTTGATCAGGCACGCTCGCCGATGGATCAGGGATCGTGGGATCGATTCACGGGGCGGGCCGCCGTGAGGGAAACGCTCGGGGGAATCTTCCAGAACCGTGCGGGAGCGGTTTCATTCGTGGGAACTCCCCATGCGAAGGGTCGCGAGATCATCGCGTCCGAACTCAATCGGATCGGGTGTTCGATCGTTGAGGATGGGAACGGGGTACGGGTGGTTGGGTCGCTCTCTCCCGGGCCAATGCTGGACCTTGCGGAACAGCACCCAGACGCGATTCTGCCCTGGAATCCCCGTGGCGGGGCGCGGGTATCAGGTCATCGGTAGATGCGGGGCATAGGATCCTGAAACGACAGGTTTCAGTGAAAGGACGACCGTCCCATGCCCGATCTGAGTGTGCAGGTCAATGGACTCTCGCTTCCCAATCCGTTCATGATCGCGTCGGGCCCGCCTGGGACGAACGCGAATGTGATCGCCAAGGCCTACGACGAGGGGTGGGGCGGGGTTGTGTGCAAAACCGTCTGCCTCGAAGCCGACAAGATCATCAATGTCGCGCCGCGATACGCTCGCATGCGCGCCCAGAACTCCAAAGAGGTCATCGGGTGGGAGAACATCGAGCTCATCTCCGATCGCTCGATCGAGGTCTGGGAGGACGAGTTCAAACGCCTTAAGGACGCGTACCCGGATCGGGTCCTGATCGCGTCCGTCATGGAAGAGTACGGCAAGGATCGATGGTTCGAGATCATCGAGCGCTGCGCCGCGTGCGGGGTCGATGGGTTCGAGCTCAACTTCTCCTGCCCGCATGGTTTGCCCGAGCGGGCGATGGGGGCGGCGATGGGGCAGAACCCGGAGCTGCTCAAGGAAGTCTGCGCGTGGGTGCGCGAAGCGACGGACCTGCCGTTCTGGGCGAAGATGACTCCGAACATAACGCACATCACCGAGCCGGCGCGGGCGTCGCTCGAGTCGGGCGCGGACGGGATCTCTGCGATCAACACGATCCTGAGCGTGATGGGGGTGAACCTCGACACGCTGCGCCCTGAGCCAACGGTTGAGGGGTATTCGTTGCCCGGCGGGTACTCGGGCAAGGCGGTCCGACCGATCGCGCTGCGGATGGTGATGGAACTCGCGACCATGATGTTCGGCAAGGACGGCGCGTTCCCCGATCGGTCCATCTCCGCGATCGGAGGCGTCGAGTCGGGCGGGGACGCGGCGCAGTTCATCCTGCTCGGCGCATCAACGGTTCAGGTCTGCACAGGCGTCATGATCCACGGGTACGGGCATGTACGATCCATGTGCGATCAACTCGAAGGATTCATGGACAAGCACGGGTTCGAGACGATCGAGGACTTCCGCGGTCATGCGCTGCAGTACTTCAGTTCGCACGCATCACTTGTCGAGCGGCAGCGCGAAGCACGCGAGAAGAAGAAGCTCCAACGCGAAGTCGCGCGCGACACCCATTGGGAGGGCGATCGGTTCGTCGAGCAATCGGACATGCTCGTCTCGAACCGGTAATCTCAGTCAGAAGTGCGATGGAGCGCGAGCGATGAGTCGCCCGTGACCGGAAGTGTCGGCGACAAACTTGCCCTCACGGGCCATCACCTTGCCTCGCACGGCAACGACCTCTGATCGACCGGTGACTTCCCATCCCTCGAATCCGTTGTAATCGACCTTGGATTGGTGGGTCTTCGCGCTGAGCGTGTGGGTGTGCTCGGGGTCGTAGACCACAATGTCGGCATCCGCGCCGACGCTAATTGTGCCCTTGCCCTTGAGCCCAAAGATCTGGGCGGCGTTCGTGGACGCGGCACGGACAAAAGTTTGCAGGTCGATCCGCCCGGTCTTGACACCCAGCGTATGGAGCAGGTCGATCCGCTCTTGGATGGACGGGATCCCGTTGGGAATCTTGGTGAAGTCGCCCTTGCCCATATCCTTCTGCCCGTTGAAATCGAAGGGGGCGTGGTCTGTGCCGACGGTTGAGGTGACACCCGACGCGAGCGCTGCCCAGAGTGCATCGTGGTTGGCGCGGTCGCGGAGCGGGGGCGACATCACAAACTTCGCACCCTCAAACTCAGGTCGCTCGGCGTAGGTGTGATCGAGCGCGAAGTGGGGGATGACGGACTCGACCCAGAGCTTCACGCCTCGTGCTTGGGCGGCGCGGGCTTCGTCGATGGCTGCGGCGCACGATGTATGCACGGCGTACACATGGGCACCCGTCAGTTCCGCAAAGGTTGCGAGGTGGTGCACACCCTCCGCTTCGACGCGGACGGGGCGGGAGGGCTCGTGCCACTCGGGCCCGGTCTTGCCCTCAGCGAGGAGCTTCCTCTGCATCGCATCGATCGCGGTCGCATTCTCGCAGTGGGCGGTTGTGATGACTCCGAGATCCTTGCCCATCGTCATCAGACCGAATAGGTTCTCGTCGCTGATATCGAGGGCGCCTTTGTACGCGAGGAAGACTTTGAACGACGCGATCCCGTGATCTTTCACGATGGATCGGATCTGCTCGCGTGCAAGTTCATCGAACCTGACGACCCCGAGATGGAAAGAGTAGTCGCAGTGGGAGTGCCCCTGGGCTTTGGACTGCCATTCTTGGAACGCGTCCATTGGTTCCTGATCGGGCGCGGGGCAGATCATCTCGATGTAGGTGGTCGTCCCGCCGACGATTGCGGCGCGGGAGGCGCTCTCGTGGTCGTCCTTCGCGAAAGTGCCCATGAACGGGAGGTGCACATGTACATGCGGATCGATGAACCCGGGGAAGACATACTTGCCGCACGCGTCAATCACTTCTGTGTCGTCGGGGAGGGAACCCGCGTCGATCGTTTCTTCGATGCGGGTGATCTGCTCGCTGGCGCAGTAGATGTCGGCGTGGTAGTCGGCGTCGGCGGTGATGATCCGTCCGTTCTGAATCAGCAAGGGCATGAGCAACTCCGGGGTCAGATCTCGGTGGTGCGGGTGTAGGTCTCGGGGCGTCGATCGCGGTAGAACTGCCAGACATTGCGGACTTCCTGGATCTGGTCGAGATCGAGGTCTGCGATGATGACTTCCGTATTATCGCGAGAGCCTTGAGCGATGAACTGCCCGCGCGGATCGCAGAAGTAGGAACTGCCGTAGAACTCGCCGATGTTCCAGGGGGACTCGGTCCCGACCCGGTTGATCGCGCCGACGAAGTACTGGTTCGCGACGGCGTGGGCGGGCTGCTCGATCTTCCACAAGTACTCGCTCAACCCCGCCACGGTCGCAGACGGGTTGAAGACGATCTCCGCGCCGTTGAGCCCAAGCTCGCGTGCGCCCTCGGGGAAGTGTCGATCGTAGCAGATGTAGACGCCAATCTTCCCGAATCGGGTGTTGAACACGGGGTACCCGCCGTTGCCTGGCTTGAAGTAGAACTTCTCCCAGAACCCTGGGTAGAGGTGCGGGATATGGTGCTTGCGGTACTTGCCGAGGTAGTTGCCCTCGTCATCGATGACCGCAGCGGTGTTGTAGAGGACGCCGGGCATCTCCTGCTCGTAGATCGGGACGACAAGGACCATGCCATGCTGCTTGGCGAGCTGCTGCATGAGCTTGATCGTCGGCCCATCAGGGATGGGTTCCGCGAAGGTATACCACCGGGTGTCCTGCTCGGCGGCGAAGTAGGGGCCGTAGAACAGCTCCTGCAGGCAGCAGACCTGGGTGCCTTTGGCTGCGGCTTCCTTGATCAGCTCGACATGCTTGTCGATGTTCGCTTGTTTGATTTTGGGGAGATCATCTGAATCCGGGAGCGCATTCGTAGCTTGGATGATCGCGGCACGGGTGACTCTGGGCATGGTTCACTCCTGCGGGTCGGGTCGGTGCGTCTGAACCCTAGTCCGTGTGTCCGGCGTTCTGGTGTCGGAGCTGAAAAAACGGGGTGAGTCCGGCATGCCGGCGCATTTCCAGTATGATGGTGGGTGCAACCCAACACCGATTGGGAGGTATCAGATTCGGCCACTCGGCCGGTACTGGGACACCCATCATCACTTTGCGATAAAGGGTCTATATGTCGATCTGTACGATTTTCAAGCCGGCAGCCGCGATCGCGCTGCTCGCCGGTTCGACGGCGTTTGCTCAACCCGAGGGGTACATGAGCAACGAGCAACTCGCGACTCGTCTCGGGTCCATCGCATCGAGCGAGCACGCATCGCTTGGGACGATCGGGCAGAGTCTGGGGGGGACACCCCTGCACCTGCTAACCCTTTCCTCGGGCGAGGGGGCACGCCCGGCGATTATGATCGTCGCGGGGATGGACGCCCAGTACCTGGTGAGCACCGAGGTCGCGACCCGCATTGCGGAACAGTTGCTCGCGGAGCATCCCGAGGTTCTTGAGGAGATGACGGTCTACATCGTCCCCCGCGCAAACCCGGACGGGGCAGCACGCAACATGGGGCGGATTCAGGGCGGGCACATGGGCAACGCGCGACTCGTAGACGAGGACCGGGATCGGATGCTCGACGAGGACCACGCGGACGATCTCAACGGCGACGGCATCATCTCGATGATGCGTCGGCTCGAGCCCACGCTCGATGAGACACCCTCGCACCTTGCGGACCCGGACGATCCGCGCCTGAACATCGAGCCCAACAAGGACGAGGGGCAGCGGGCGGTGTTCACGCTCTACCCCGAGGGCATCGACAACGATGGCGATGGTCAGATCAACGAGGATGGTTTCGGCGCGGTTGATCTCAACATGAACTTCATGCACCGCTGGCCCGAGCACGACCCCCACGCGGGGCGTTACGCGCTCTCTGAGCCCGAGGCGTACGCGCTCGCTCGGTTTGTGCTCGATCATGACGACATCGTCACGGCGATCACGATCGGCAAGCACGACAACCTGATCAATCAGCCGGACTCGAAGAAGAAGGACATCACGAACCGATCGCCGTTGGAGATCGACGCGGGCGATGCGGACCTGTACAAGATGGCGGGGGATTGGTTCAAGGACGCGAGCGGGTTCGCGAGCGCCGAGAAGCACGACGGTGCCGGCAGTTTCCACGCGTGGATGTACGCCCAGCGCGGGGTTGCGAGCTTTGCGATCAACGCGTGGGCTCGCCCTGAAGAATCAAAGAAGGATGATGCATCGAGCGATGGTGGTTCCAAGCCCGCCCCCGCTGCGGATGATGAGCCGGCCCTGACCCCTTCGCCCGTGGGCGATATCTCGATGGAGACGCTGGAAGAACTGCGGGAGGCGTACACCCAGATGACGGGTGAAGCCGTTGATGAGTCGATGCTCGATCAGATCACGCCTGAGATGGTCGAGCAGTTTGCGGGGCAGATGGGTATCGAGGTCCGGCGCGTCAAGCCGGTGGAAGAAGCGCCCGCAGATTCACCCGCGAAGGAAGAAGCGAAGCCCAAGAAGAAGCTGAGCGAAGACGCGAAGTGGTTGGCGTTTTTCGAGGAGCTGGGCATCGACGGGTTCGTCGATTGGGTGCCCTTCGATCATCCCACGCTCGGAAAGGTTGAAATCGGTGGGTTCGTCCCAGGCGCGAAGATCAACCCGCCCGCATCGATGCTCGAAGAGCTCGCGGGCAAGCACACAGACTTTGTCGTCCAGCTCATGGAGTCACAATCCGATCTGGAGATACTCGGCCCAGAGATCACCGAGATCGGGGCGGGCATCTACGAGGTTCGCGTCGTCATCCAGAATAACGGCAAGCTCCCCTCGACAACATCGTTCTCACGCACCACACGCAGCGTAAAACCGATCGTGGTTTCGATGTCTGCATCGGTGGAGCAAATCCTGCAAGGACAGCGTGTGGATCGGGTTTGGGGCGTCAACGCGAACGGCGATCGATCCGTGCATCGTTGGGTGCTGCGGACGAGCGATATCGGCAAAGAATCAATCACCATCGACGACCCGCGCCACGGCAAGCGGGTCATTGAGCTGAGCGGAAACTGAACGGGGAGTCCACCATGAAGAAGACACTACAGAACTCGTTCATTCGTTTCGCCGGATTGGCGATGGTCCTCGGTGCAAGCACAACCGGTGCGATCGCCCAGCAACAGGTCCCCTCCAAGGTCGATGTCGCTTGGAACCGGTTCTACGACTTCGATGAGATGGAGAAGATCATCAAGGATCTCGTCGCGGCGTACCCGGATCTGCTCACGCTCGAATCGCTCGGCAAGAGCGAGCAGGGACGCGACATGTGGCTCGTCATCCTCAACAACCCGAAGACGGGTGAGGATACAGATAAGCCCGCGATGTACATCGATGGGAATGTGCACGGCAACGAGATCCAGGCGACGGAAACCGTGCTCTATTCGATCTGGTACCTCACAAAGAGCTACGGCGAGGTCGAGCAGCTCACGGACCTGATCGATCGCACGGCGTTCTACTTCGTCCCCTCGATCAACCCCGATGGGCGCGCGGAATGGTTCGCGAACCCCAACACGCCTCATAGCGCCCGCACGGGTCAGCGTCCGACGGACAACGACTATGACGGATTGTTTGACGAGGATGGGCCTGATGATCTGGACGGCGACGGGCACATCACGCAGATGTGGAAGTTCGATCCCAATGGGCGTTGGCGCCGCAACGCGCTCGATCCGCGGATCATCGAGCGTGTGCCCGAGGGTGAGAAGGGCGAGCTGACCCGGTTGGGTTCTGAGGGGATAGACAACGACGGGGACGGCCGCATCAACGAGGACGATCTTGGCGGGTACGACATGAACCGCAACTGGGGGAGCGACTGGCAGCCGAACCACATCCAGTACGGCGCGGGCGAGCACCCCTTCGATCGACCCGAGGTGAAGTCCGTCGCGGACTTCATCCTGACGCGTCCGAACATCGCAGCCGGTCAGAGCTATCACAACACGGGCGGGATGATGCTCCGCGGCCCGGGCGCTTCGTACCTCGAGAACCTGTACCCACGCTCAGATCGGCAGATGTACGACGCGCTGGGCGAGGCGGGCGAGGACCTGCTCCCGTTCTACAACTACTGGGTCATCCACTCCGACCTCTACACCGTGCACGGCGGGTTTGTAAACTGGCTCGCGGAAGGGCTCGGGGTTGCGAGCTTCACCAATGAGCTCTGGACGGATCGTCGCATCATGCCCGACCCGGATCGCGAGTTTAGCGACTCGGAACGGATGCACTGGCAGGACCGGATGCTTTTCGGTCAGACCTTCACGGATTACACCGAGTACGATCACCCGACGCACGGGAAGGTGCTCATCGGCGGGGGGACAAAGTTCTCTTCGCGTGTGACGCCGCCGTTCATGCTCGAGGAGGGATGCCACCGGAACTTTGCGTTCACGATGTTCCACGCGGGCAACATGCCCGAGCTCCGATTCAAGTGGGCGGGCATCAAGGATCTCGGCGACAACCTCTGGGAGATCACGGTCGAGATCGAGAATACCCAGCTGATCCCCTCACGCCTAGCGATCGCTGCACGCAACAAGATCGGGTTGCCCGATCTGCTCACGCTTTCGGGCGCTGAAGTTCTGCTCTCAGCGCAGATCAGCGATCGATTCGATCAGTCCATGTCGCCGATCAAGCACCGCCCCGAGCGGATGCTGATCGAGGATGGGATTGGAGGCAAGTCCTTCAGCACCTTCCGTTTCCTGGTGCGAGGAGAAGAGGGGAAGATGATCGGGCTCGAGTACAACGCGGAGAAGGCGAGGGATATCGAGGTCCGAATGCCGTTGCGTGCAAAGGAGTTTGACTGGAGCGATGAGTAATCGCCCCTCGCCAAAGTCGTGTGTCGTCTGTGGGCGGGAGATAGAGTGGCGGAAGAAGTGGGAGCGTAACTGGGATTCGGTCAGGTACTGCTCGAACGCATGCCGATCGAGGAAGCTCACGGACATCGATACGAAACTTGAGCAAGCGATTCTTGAGCTGCTTGCTGAGCGTGCGGTTGGATCAAGCATCTGTCCATCGGAAGCCGCTCGCCGCGTTTCTCCCGCGTCCTGGCGGGAGTTGATGGAGCCCACGAGGATGGCGGCGCGCCGCTTGGTCGACCAAGGGAAGGTCTTGATTGTTCAACAGGGGCATGAAGTCGACCCGTCACGCGCGAAGGGGCCGATCAGGATCCGGTTGAAGTGAAACAAGCCCGCCGGAGGAATCCGGCGGGCTTGGAATGAGTGCACATTCAGTTTTCAGTTACCGACGACGACGCGTCGCAGCCAAACCACCCAACCCGAGGATCGCGAGTGCGCCCGGCGCGGGGACCGCATTGACCCGTGCGTCACCGACATCAGCGCCGGTGAGGTCCGCGGATGCGAGCTGGTTGTCGAGCAGAAATCCTGCGAACTCGGAGGAGACGAGCAGGTCCGCTTCGATGATCAGGCCGCCAGCGTCAGCGAAGACAAAGGATGGGGCCGCAACATCGAAGAGGATGGCCGCGATCCCGGTAGTGCTCTCAACAAAGAACCCACTCCGATCTCCACCGACGCGTGTCGCGTCGTACCCGATCGTGAAGTTACCGACCTCTACTGTGTCACTGTTGAAGAACACCGAACCGGTGTGCTCGATCGACCCAGCGAAGCTCGCGAGCCCGGCATCATATGAGAATGTCGAAGGGAGCATCGATGCGTCTCGCGCATTGATCCCGAATGCAACGCTCTGCGCGCCGAGCTCACCCGGGGCGATGACATCGGAAGAAACACCCGAGAGGGTGAGGCTCGCTGCGGCTGCGAGCGTGTCCGTGTCAAGCAGGACACTCGTCTGCCCCCCCGTGACATCAAACTCCTGAGCGAGTGCGAGCCCATAGGATGCGGACAATGCGATTGCGGCAATAGTGTGCGATTTCATTCTTTGGTCCTCCTAATCACAAGTTGATGACAACAGAACGATCGACGCTGACCGAGTCGTCATGGATAAACCTGTGTGTGGAGGATGGATTGACGGGTTTCTTACCGTGCCCACAAGTTCGTTGTGCCAGACGAACAGGTGTTGGCGTTGAACTGTCGGTGTACCTCATCATGACACGACCTGCACGCGTGTCATGCGAAATGTACAGCCGCTAAGAACGCTTGCAAATGAATCGCGAGAAATCTTGCGGAGACATCAAGGCCACGACGAGTTGAAAAAGCGATAAGCCCGCTCCAGTGCAGCACTTAGCGGCTCTGAGCGGGCTCATGCGAAAAAGCGGGTGATCGGGATCGAACCGACGACATTCAGCTTGGGAAGCTGACGTTCTACCACTGAACTACACCCGCGTCAGTGTCTCGGGGCTTGCCCGGTGAACTGATTTTATCCGTCCGAGCACGCAAGGCCAGAGTCTGATGGGGTGAATCTTATTGAATGCTCAGTGACCATTGCCGAGGTACGACCGGGACAACAGATTCAAGGGGGACCCAGCAGGTGCTCCCGTCGATGAGGCGGAGCTGTCCCCAACCATCACGGGTTTCGGTCAGTGTCGCTTCGATGCCCGCGGAGAGGGGCTGATCGAAGACCTGGTCGTAGATCGCGTCGTCCGGGCCGCTCATGGCGCGGACCTGATCGTGGACGAGCACGACGGTGTCGCGAGCATGCTCGTACGCCCATTCGTACCCCAGGACCGAAGCCGGCACGGCTGCGAGAACAAGCGTCGCGATCCCCAAGTTTCTTAATCCACGCGTTCGACGCGGTTGCAAGGCGATCGCGAACAACACCCACGCGCTGATGAAGAACCCGACGGATGTGTACCAGAGCCAGACGCGGGGGACGAGTCCACGCCAGCTTGCCAATGCCGCTCGAACTCGATTCGTCACACTCGGCTCGACCGAGACCTGGACCTGATCACGGACATAGTCGATCGAATCTCGCACGCGCGGATCGCGTGGGTTGATCAGTTGTGCACGCCGGTACGCGAGCATCGCGTATCCGAGATCGCCTGTGAGGGCGTACGCGTTGCCCAGCGCGTGGTACCCCGCGACTGAGTGGTACCCGTGCTCGTCGATGGCTGCCTGGATCTGTGCCGCGGCGTCTCGGAGCGCGGGGATTGCGTCCGGGTCGTTCTCTTCGAGCATCGTGATGCCCTGCTCGAGCGAATCGATCGCTGAACGCAGGTCATAAGGCTCATTCGCGAACAATGAACGAGCAAAGCACGCAATGACCAAGATCAGGATGGAGAGTCTGCTCGCGTTCATGAGCGGCTCCTTTCGTGCGTCTTCGCGATGAGCGCAATATGCACGCGTTGTAGGAGGTCCGATTGCGCTGCGTTCTTGACCACTCCGCCCGGACGCTCGGTTTGCAAGAGCGTGTGTTGGATCTCTTGCTCAAGCTCCCGATCGATTCCAAGCGACAATGCATCCGCCGCAACGAGTGCTTCTCGGTTAATGCCGAGCACTTCCGAGGTGTACGAACGCAGTGACTCCGTTCCACTCATGAGCCGAGCGTTTCGGTACGCAGCCTTCAAACGGACTCGCTCCTGGTTCCGGTTTCGTCGATACGCGAGCACCATCATCGCAGAGAAGTAGAGCGATGGAGGAGTGACGATGGTCGCGATCCACGCGGGCTGCTGGAGCGTCTCGATCAGATCAAATCCCTCGCGTCGCGTCATGTCGTCGAGGGTGCCGTGTGCCCAGAGCCCAGGGGCTGCGGGAGTGAGCTCGACGCGTTCGACGATCGGGACTCGTCGCTCGGGCTGAGTGAGTGGGCGATCGCCGGTGACAATAGCGTCCGCGAGGGTGACTTCCTTCACATCATCGACACGCAACGGGATCGGATCGCTTTTGAAGATCCGGTACTGCCCAATCGCAGGGTCGAAGGACGCGACCTGGATCGAGGGGATCTCGCGGATGGAATCGTTGAGTGCCCGGATGGTTGTCTGGTAGATCCGTGTACCATCGCGTCGCGGGGTGAGCTCGCGCCACCCCTCGGAGTCGATCTTGAAGTTGCCCGCAAATCCCGGGTGTGTGTTCAGGTCGGGCGCGTCACGCAGCCCGGTCATCGGCTCATCACCCTGAATACGCAGCGTGAGCTCGATGGGATCGCCGACATAGACATCGTTCGCGGAAGCGCGAGCTTCGAGCACAAACTCGCCCATCGCGCCGTCATAGATACTCGGCTTCCCTTGCTCGGGAACGGGGACGACCTCAATCTCGATCGTGTTCGACTCGATGTACGCTCGATACCGGTCCCCGACGCTCGGTTGACGCGTAAAGAGCGTTCGGAATGGGCCGAGCTCAAACGAGCCGAGCTCCGTGGGCGTGATGCTCATGCGGAAGGTGAAGCTGGATTTCTCTCGCCCGTTGTGGATGCCCGTCGCGACCTGCCCCGAGATGATCTGCCCGTCGAGTGGGAAGTCGATCTTGTACGGCGAGTTCCCGGGGATACCGATCGGGCGGATCTCGAATGAATCAGGAACGCTCGAGGACCCAAAGTTGAACTGCGAGGTGTTATCCCCCAGCCACCAGACGCACTCAAGCTCAATCGTTTCGTTCTGGTACAGTCGCGTCCGATCCATCGTGATCACGAGTTCGTCGTCGAGTGACTCGGAGGGGAGCACCGATCGGAATCCCGTATCGTTTCCTGTGTACCGGACTCCTCGGTCTTCGACAACCGGGGCGGGGATGGTAAACGATCCGTCCTTATTGGCGGTGATCGTGAACTGGAAGATGAACCGACGCTGGCGAACCTGCTTGCGTTGTCCGTTCTCGATGATCGTCGAGTTGGTGCTTTGGAATGTCCGCCCGTGGGAGACGAGCCCGAGTCCCTGCGGGAGGTCCAAGCTCGTGATCTGCGGATCGGCGGCACCGTAGACCTCGACAACGAACGAGAGCTCGTCGCCGACGAAGACGCTCTCACGCGAGAGCGAAGCCCGCACGGTGACTTCTTCCTGCGCATCGAGCTGCGCCCAAGCAATGGACGGGGACAAGATCGTGATCAGGATTACGAGTCCATGAATCCAGAACTGCATGGTGGGTATCCTCATTACCAATCCCTCTCCACCGGCACGATCCGCGGCGTGCGTCTTGCCTTGCGTCTTTCTCGCTCGCGTCGTTCCTTGTCCAGGAGCTGCTGGGCGATCTCGGAGATCTCTTGAGAGGGCTCTTGTGCGTCCTCACTCGGCGGCTGCTCTTGCTGTTCCTGCTCGCCGCCATCTCCCTGTTGGGGTTGAGACTCGGACTCCTCGTCCTTCGTGCCTTCGGATTCGGACATCTCGCGGAGTTGCTTGGCCGCTTCGTTGAGCGCCTTGGCGGCCTCTTCCTGCGCCTCGGCTGCCCGCTCGGTGTCGCCCTGCTCGAGCGCCTCCTGAGCATCTTCTTGCGCCTTGCGTGCCTGTTCGAGCTGCTCTTGGACCTGCTGCATCTCCTGAGATTCGTCTTGCGAGTTTGAGAGTTCCTCCGACTCGCTCTTGGTCTGAGCGCACAGCTCGTCCTGATCTTCTTCTTGTTTCTTCTGCTCTTCAGGGGTCTGCGGCGGTTGCTGAGCGTTCTCGTTGGATTCCTGCTGCTGCTGCTCCGCGAGTTCCTCGAGCCGCTCCGCTGCTTGCTGCTGCTGCTGTTGGCGTTGTTGTTCCTGCTCGCGCTGCTGCTCGATCAGTTCCTCGAGCGCATCGATCTTCTCACGCAGCGATTGAATCTCGCGGCGCACCCGTTCGAGGTTCTCGATCGCGGGGCGGTACGCCATATGTACATCGTGCGCGGACCTAAACGCTCGTGCGGAGACGATGAGCTTCTCGAGCTGCTCCACGAGTCGGTCTTTCATCCCTTCGAGGTCCGTAGGGTTCGCGATCGCGTCGGGCGTAAGTTGTCCCGAATGAGCGACAAGGTACAACGCGTGCCCGATCGAATCACGGGCACGGACCCGCAGTTCGGCGCTGGTCCCGTCGGTGTCCGCCCGCCGGAGCCACTCGATCGCGTCGGTGTAGGACGGGTTCTCGTCGCTTGATCGTCGGATAAACGCGATCCCCATGTTGTACGCCGCGATCGATCGCAGCTCGTTGTCATCGCATCGGGCGACGACCTCGGCGAGGATCTCCTGACGATCCGCAAACTCGGTTGCGTGATCCATCGCCTGCTCGATCCGAGCTTGCGCGATGTCCGCGGGCATGGGCTCGACTTCACGCGTTGAAGTTGCCTGCTCGTCGACGGGTTCATCGCTCATCGCGTACGCGATCGAACCACTCAACGCAAGAAGAGTCAGGATTCGCTTGGTCATGCCGCACTCCTTGTCCGGGTTGGGATCACGAGTTGGTCAAGAAGGATCAGGATCATTCCCGCTGCGAGGAAAAACGGGTACCGCTCGGTGTACTTCGTGGTGCTCGCGGTGTCCATCGTGCGTTGTTCGGCGCTGCTGATCAGGTCCTGGTAGACGAGCGCGAGATCGATCGTGCCCGTTCCAACCTCAAGGTACACACCGCCGGATGAGACCCGTGCGATATCGCGCAGTGTTTCCGATTCCAGACGCGAACGGACGCGTTCGGCTCGGGGATTATTGCGATCGGAGCTGATCACCGCCCCTTTGTCCGAACCGATCCCAATCGTGATGATGCGCACGCCGCGCTCGCTCGCCTGACGCGCCGCCGCGACTGGCAGGCTCTCTTGGTCTTCGCCGTCGGAAATGATGATCAGATCGCGATACCCGCTCGCGAACTCATCGCTCGATTCGGGGAAGACAAGCTCCATGGTGCGCCGGATCGCGTCGCCGATGTTGGTACCCCCGATCAGGACGCTGGCGGGTGAGAGCTCTTCCAATGCCAATCGGAAGAACATACGATCGCTCGTGAGCGGGCACACGACGGACGACGATCCTGCGTACGCGACGAGCCCGACCCGATCGCCCTTGAGTTCGGAAACAAGATCGTTGATCCAGAGCTTGGATCGCTCGAGACGATTGGGCGCGACATCCTCCGCGAGCATCGATCGCGAGACATCGAGGAGAAACACGATGTCTCTTCCCTTGGTCTCGACTTCAACTTCCTCGGGGTCAGACTGAGGGCGAGCGATCGAGACGACGATCAACCCAAGCCCGAGCGTGAGCGCGAGTACGCGTGCCCAGGTGTTCCATGACCGACGACGCCCGAGGTTTGCGTCGATGATCTCCGCGTCACCCAGACGCCGTTCGATGCGGAAGGATCGGTACAGGACGAAGATCATCCCAAGCCCGAGCACCGGGAGCGCCCAGAGCGCGAATAACCATTGGGGGTTCGCAAACCGCCACCCGCCTTCGAGCCATGATGTGAACATCTCATTCACGACGCACCCCCGCGAATCACACAGTCACGAAGGAACACCCCCGACGCGAGCAACCCGAAACCAGCGATCGCGTAGGGGAGATAGAGCTCACGGAAGGTCGTGGATTGCGAGATCTCGATCGTGGATCGTTCGAGCTCGTCGATCTCCGCGTAGACCTTTTCGAGATCACTGATCCGTTCGACCGGCCAGTACCGACCACCCGTGTGCTCCGCGACCTGGGTCATGAACCGATCATTGATGTTTGTCCGGGGGCGGGGGAACAGTGACCCACGCGAGCTGTTCCCCTGTATACCCACGATATAAATCTTCATCCCCCATTCGCGTGCGAGCACCGCCGCCTGATCCGGGGAATACTGCCCAGCCTGGTTCTCGCCGTCCGTGAGGAGGATTATGGCCTTGCTCTTGAGCGCGAACTCGGGGTCCTCGATGTCGATACGCATCGCATCCTCATAGGCCTTGAGACGCCCCGCCGCGAGCATCAGCGCGTCGCCGATCGCGGTCGATCGCTCGGACTCGCTGCGAGGGATCTGGATCGAGCGGATTGATTCGATCAGCGCATCGTGCGATTGTGTCAGGGGCATAAGCGTGTCGGCATAACTCCCGAACACCACGAGCCCAAGCAGATCGCCCGCACGCCCCTTGAGAAGCTGCCCATCGCCCTCAACAAACCGCTCAACGATCTTTTTCACCGCTTCCAAGCGATTGGTCTGTTCGCCTTCGAAGATCACCGGATCGTCCATCGATCCGGACCGGTCCACGACGAGCTCGATCGCGATCGTGTCACGGGTGGCTTTGGTGTCGCCGATGATCTCCTGAGGGCGAGCGAGCGCGATGCAGAGGGTCATCAACCCAAACCCGATGAGCATCGATGGGACCCAGACGAAGAGCGATCGCACCGAGCGTCCACTCGCTGCCAGACGGGTCGGGACACTCATCATCAGCCCGCGCCGGCGATGCCACGCAAGGACGCGCACGATCCAGATCAGCGGGACGATCGACGCGAAAACAAGCGCGATGGGGTACGCGAACTGCCAGTTCATGCGTTCCCCCAATCTCGCGCCGAGTCCGGGTCGTCCCCAAGCAGCTCCAGCGCGTGCCCGGCCATCTTCTGCGCGGAGACCCGCACGCTGGGGTTGGGCGTGTTGCTGTACCGCGCCTGATCGCACACGCGGATCATCTGATCGAACTCGGTTGTTGAACGCAGCCGCGAATCCATCCGATCGAAGACCTGCCCGAGACGCTCAAAGCCCTCACCCGGTGAGATCGATGGCTCCGACTGTATGGCGCGGAGTTCTTCAAGCACTGAACGAGTAGGTGGCGTTTGTGTGTTGCGTCGAAGCAGCACGATGACCATCCCGAGCGAGACCAACGCCAACGCTGCGCCCGCAATGATGATCGGGGTCTTGTCTGTAGTTTCGTCACCAATCGGCCTGGTGACATCCGGGATCGCGTTGAGCTCGCCCGAATCCTGCTCTGGGAGCACCCCGACAATCTCAATCTCAATCGGCTCATTCGCGATGAGCGTCGGCTCGGTCTCGGTATCAAGGAGCACTCGCACGACGCCCGCAGGGATCGTGTAGTTCCCAGGAAGGAACGGCTCGATCAACGATCGACGCTGCATCGAGTACACGCCGCTTTGGATCTCAGGAGGCGAGCTCGTCTCATCAATGAGCGTCCACTCCGTGTCGATCCAATCGCGGGGCTCAAAGACCGGCGCGTGGCCATCACTCCATGTGACTCGATCATCGACCCAGATCCGATCCGCGAGACCGATCTCGTCGGAAGCGACACGGGTCTCGATGCTGACTCCGTGCTGCGTGTGTGTCCGCGTGATCGAGGAATCCGTCGGAGACGATCGATCGGCACACCCGAGCACCACGAGCATCATCAGGATGGAAAGGCACGCACGGATCATCGCTTGCGCATCTCCCGCTGTTGGAAGTACCGATAGAGGGGATCAACGAAGCTGCCCGCGGTGGAGATCTCCACACGATCGACCCGCGCCCGGCGCATGGTATCCTCGATCAGCGATTGTTCTTTGCGTGCCTGGTTCCGGTACCGCTCACGCACGCGACGCGAGCCCGTGTCCACGCTGTACCGTTTCCCGGTCATCGGGTCGTGCATGCGCACAAGCCCGGCCTTGGGCAGCTCAAACTCGAGCGGGTCCGTGAGCTGAAGCGCAACCAGCTCGTGCTTGCGTGAGAGCATCCGCATGGGCTTGGCCCAGTCGGGTTCGTTGCGGTTGTTGAGACCCGAGAGGAAATCGGAGATCACGAAGATGACGGCCCGGCGTTTGTGAGCACGCCCGAGCTCGCTCAGCGCATCCTTGAGCACAAAAGGTGACATCCCCGGGGTCGAGTCGATCAGCTCACGCATGATCCGCCGGGCGTGCTTCTTTCCTTTCGAGGGGCGAAGATGGAACGATTCCTTCTCCAGATGCTCGGACCCGAACACCTGCAGACCGACCCGATCGTTGTTGCGACCGGCTGCGAGTGTCAGGACCGCGCCGAGCTCACACGCAAGCTGATGCTTGGAGCGTTTGACGCTCCCGAACGCGGTGGAGATCGAGCAATCGACACACAGGATGACCGTGAGCTGTCGCTCTTCCGTGAATCGTTTGATGTGCGGATGCCCGGTGCGTGCCGTCACATTCCAGTCGATTGTGCGGACCTCATCACCGGGCATGTACTCGCGGACCTCGGCGAACTCGATCCCCTGCCCCTTGAACGCGGAGTGGTACTGCCCGCCGAACAAATCGTCCACGCGACGACGCGCCCGGATCTCCAGGCGTTTCACTTCCCGCATGAGCTCTTCAGTCAGCACGCGCTTCGATCCTCCATGACCACGCCGGTTCAGGGCACCGGGATGCGAGCAAAGAGCTCGCGAACGATGTCCTCACTTGTTATCCCCTCGGCTTCCGCTTCGTAACTCACGAGCACACGATGACGCAGGACATCCATCCCGATCGTCTTGATGTCGGACGGGGTGACAAACGCGCGACCCTCGAGGAACGCGTTCGCCCGCGCCGCCCGCGCCAGCGCCAACGACGCACGCGGCGAGGCGCCGAACTCGATGAGCTTGGGCAGGTCCATCGTCCAACTCGCCCGCACGCTCGCGGGATCACGCGTCGCGTGCACGAGCGAAACGATGTAGTCCTTGATCTTCTCGTCGATGTAGATGTCATTCACGGTCTCGCGCGCCTTGGCGATATGCTCGAGCGTGACCACGGGGGTGATCCCCTGATGATCCGCCGTGGACATCATCCGATCGATGATCACGCGCTCCTCGTCACGCGTCGGGTACCCGACATGCAGCTTGAGCATGAACCGATCCACCTGTGCCTCTGGAAGCGGGTAGGTCCCTTCCTGCTCGATCGGGTTCTGGGTCGCGAGTACGAGGAATGGGTTCCCAACGCTGTAGGTCGTATCGCCGATCGTCGCGCGCCGTTCCTGCATCGCTTCGAGCAACGCGGACTGGACCTTGGCCGGGGCGCGGTTGATCTCGTCCGCGAGCACGATGTTCGCGAAGATCGGGCCCTTGCGAGGCGTGAATGTCCCGTCCTTGGGGCTGTAGATCAGGGTCCCGATCACATCCGCGGGGAGCAGGTCAGGGGTGAACTGGATCCGCGAGAACTGGGCGTGACACCCCTGCGCCAGGGTCGTCACCGTGAGGGTCTTGGCGAGACCGGGGACACCCTCGAGCAGGACATGCCCACCCGTCAGCATCCCGATCACGAGCGAGCGGACCATGTGCTCCTGCCCGACGACGACAGAGCCCACCGCGTGGATGAGTTCCTGGATCGGCTGGGCATCGCGGACGACCTGGTCATCGCTCAGGGTGATGTTCAACGAATCGGTGCTCATGCGTCTCTTCCTTGATACTGAATACGGGCAGGATGCATCATGGTTCTGGATGCTTTTCGTCGGCAATCCCGTCACAGATTATTCATTTGTACGCGACGAAGGTTGCCCAGAAAAGACACACGGGCCGCGAAGGGCCCGTGCGAGTGAGTTCCAATGGGAGTGGGGGAGATCAGCCCTGCGCCTGCCCGCCGCCCGGGTTGATGTCGATCTCGCCGAATCGCTCCTCGTACTGACGGATCGCGGACCCAAGCGAGAGCGCGAGACGCTTGGCGCCCGCCCAGTTCATGATCACACGAGACCCGACATTGAACACGACGACGGGTGCCTGGTTGGGCATCTGCATGGGGATGTTCATCCCGAAGTCCATGATCAGTTCGTCCTGGGTGTTGCTCGTGCGGATCGTGTTCGCGTAGGTGCTCGTCATCTTCGATTCGTCGATGCGGAGCTGGACCTGCTGCTGCTGGGGGTGTTCGTCGGCCATGGGGTCTCGTCCTTACTTGATCAATCAGTTCGTGGTTCGGGTGAATGCCGAGGGGGGGACTCGAACCCCCACTCTATCTCTAGAAGCGGATTTTGAATCCGCCGCGTCTACCGATTCCGCCACCCCGGCATGGATATGGGGCGTAATGATAGGCGTGGGGGGCGGGTCATCAACACATTTGTACCCGCCGAACCCCCGAATCAAGACGGGGTCGGGGTTCGGTCGATGCCTACACTTCCCTTCCTCCCGGGCGTCCGGGAGGGTCGATCCGGGACTCAGGCGCACGATGGCGGATCGACAGCAGTCCAGTGCGTGGCATGAACAGAAAGAACATCATGTCAGACACCGTTACGAACACCATTACCGTTTCAGAAGCAGGGCCCTGTCGTAAACGCATCAGCGTGGAGATCCCCGCCGAGGCCGTCAACGATCAGATGGAAGTCGCCTTCGGCGCCGTCGCGCAGCAGGTCTCCATCCCCGGTTTCCGCAAGGGGCATGCCCCGCGTCGCCTCGTTGAGAAGCGCTACGCGTCGTATGTCACCGACGAAACCCGCTCGCGTCTCGTCTCGCAGGCCTACGAGCAGGCCGTGCGTGAGAACGATCTTAAGGTCCTCGGTCAGCCCCCGGCTGAAGTCTTCGAAACCATCGAGGTCGAAGCGGGCAAGCCCGTCTCCTTCGAGGTCGAAGTCGAAGTTATGCCCGAGTTCGATCTCCCTGAACTCAAGGGCATCAAGGTCCTCAAGCCCGACGCGACCCTCCCCGAGGGTGTCGTCGACGAGGAGATCAAGAAGATCTCGATCAACGAGGGCTCGCTCGACGAGCGTGACGACTCGGACCGCGGCGACTACATCACGGGCAACGCCGTGATGACCGATTCCGACGGCACCGAGCACTACAACATCGAGGGTGCCGTCATTCAGGTCCCCGAGTCCGGCGACGAGGGCATGATTCTCGGCGTCATCGTCCCCGACTTCTTCAAGCAGCTCGGCACCCCCAAGGTCGAGGATAAGCTCTCCATTAAGCTCAAGGGCCCGGAGAACCACGAAGTCGAGGCGCTCCGCGGCAAGGACCTGACCGTTTCGTACGAGGTCACCAAGGTCTACCGCATCGTTCCAGCCGTCGTCTCCGACCTCGTCGCGAAGTACGGGTTCAACGACGAAGAGCAGCTCAAGGAGATGATCACCGCCCAGCTCCAGCAGCGTGCGGAGGTCCGCCAGCAGGCCGTCATGCGTCAGCAGGTCGTCAAGCACCTCGCGGACGCCGTCGAGTTCGATCTGCCCGAGGGGTTGACCTCGCAGCAGGCCGCCCGCAACCTCCAGCGCCGACGCATGGAACTCATGTACCGCGGCGTCGATCCGGCGGAGATCGAGCAGAAGATGGCCGAGCTCCGCAGCGCGTCGACCGACAGCGCCCGCAACGAGCTCAAGAACTTCTTCATCCTCAACAAGGCCGCGGAAGAGCTCAATGTGCAGATCCAGAACGAAGAGATCAACGCACGCATCATGCAGATGGCCATGCAGCAGGGCAAGCGCCCCGGGCAGGTCGTCGATGAGCTCCAGAAGAGCGGTCAGGCCCAGACCCTGATGCAGCAGGTCCGCGAGCACAAGACGATCGATCAGATCCTCTCGGACGCGGAAGTCGAAGAAGTCAGCGCTGAAGACTTCAACAAGCGCATGGGCGCAGACGCGGAGTAATCCGAGTCGATTTCAATCCAATACAAAGCCCCGCCAAGTGCGGGGCTTTTTTCGTTTGGCGATGTATAGGGATTCAGTCCCGCAGACAATCAGGTCTCACCCAAACTTCTTGTCTTCGTCCTTGTCCTCGTCATCAGAGAGGTCAAACGCGTAGAAGGGCTCGCCCGAGTTGAAGGGGTGATTGATGGTGCCGCACGAGCAGACGATCCCATGGGTGCCCGCGGGGAGCTTGGCGATGTCCTTGCCGCACCCGGTGCAGGTCATGTGCTCCAATCGCGATGCCATCGAGTTGACCATGGTGAGGGCGATGGTGACCGCCACGCCAATCGCGGGGAGGGCGGGGATCGCAAACACACCGACAACTGTCACGACGAGCAGCGCGAGCCCCGCGAGCAGGGCAAACACACGCAATCGGAGTTTCTTCATCCAGAACATCGGGTAGGCCTCCTGCCGATCGTGTCCATCGCTCGGCACATACGCGAACCGCGGTTCCTCCGCGTGCCCAATCATACCACGATATCGGCGAAAACTCGCCAAAGTCATCAGATCCGATGACCGGTTTCGAGGGGGCGTCAGAGCGGGCGATAGAGATCGATCACCTGCCGGAGATAATCCGGGTTCTTCAGATGATTCACCTGGAGTTCGATCCCATCCTGCCCGGACGAGGAGATCCCGATCCGACCGACCCGCATGACCCGCTGGAGGAAGGTCTGGTCGATCTGGATATTACGGATGTTGTCGTGGACAACCTCGGACGAGGATTTGGAGAAGAACCCACGATGCATGATCGTCCGCTTGGTCGTGATCTCAAGCGAGGCGCTCAATCGATCCACCCACCACCAAGTGAGGATCCCGATGCACGCGATCAACAACGGCGCAAACAGGGCGTACCACCACGCCGCCTTGTCAGCGACAGGGACCCAGATTAGCCCGATCATGGAGATCAACCCGATTAGGACGAGCACCGAGAACCGGATCGCCCTGGATCGGAACCAGCACCGGCGCACCTTGAGCACGCGCGTCTCGGGCCCAAAGTCCGCGGGAAACCCCGCCTTCGCGGCCCGATCGATGTGCTTGGAATCGACATCCGGGTCCGGGTCTTCGATTACCGCTGATGACCCGCTCGGGATGGGGACGCGATTGATATCGCCACAGTTCAGGCACTCGTGCTTGGTGCCCGCGAACTCGTCATCGAGCTCGATTTCCATGTCGCATCGGTCGCATTGGAACTTGATCATGGGTGCATTCCTTCCCTGTATTGTACGGGATCGGGCGATCTTGTTTTCGGAGTCGAACAATGAGATGGGAATGGGTCATCTCCTCTCGGAAGCTCAAACGGGTCTGGGACCCATGAAACGCATTTCGTCCCCCCTGTAAACCCCGAATCTATGGGCAGATCGCCTATCATTGCGTGTTTCGATCCTGCACCATGCGATCGACTCGTACCCACCACACCATCAACCATGAGGTTGCTCCATGACCACCGCTCCGACCCACGCCAAGGGACTCGAAGGCGTCATCGCCGGCGAAACCGAGATCTGTAATGTCGAACAGTCCGCGCTCATCTACCGCGGGTACGAGATCGCGGACCTCGCGGCGAACGCATCGTTCGAAGAGGTCTCCTTCCTTCTCCTTGTGGGGGACAAACCCTCCGCGGACGAGCTCGCGGCGTTCAACAAGGATCTTGTCGCTGAACGAAACCTCCCCGGTGCCGTCGTCGACTTCCTCAAGACCTCCGGCGATCTGGTCAACAACCACGCCGCCGTGCCCATGGACATCCTCCGCACCGCTGTCTCGATCCTCGGGCATCTCGATGTTGATTGCCAAGAGAACGACGCGGACGCAAACCTCCGCAAGGCCAAACGCCTGCTCGCCAAGATCCCCACGATCATTGGGCACATGCAGAACTCCATCGACGGGCGCGACTTCGTCGCACCCGACGCGTCGCTCTCGCACGCTGCGAACCTGCTCTACATGATGACCGGGGAGAAGCCATCCCCCGAAGCCGAGAAGGTTATGGATGTCTCGCTCGTCCTCTACGCCGAGCACGACTACAACGCGTCGACCTTCACCGCACGCGTCATCGCGGGCACCCTCTCGGACATGCACGGCGCCGTCACCGGCGCGATCGCAGCCCTCAAGGGCAAGCTCCACGGCGGTGCCAACGAAGCCGCGATGGACATGCTCGCAGAGATCCGCAAGGACATCGGCCCCGAGAACGACACGGCGCAGATCACCGATTGGATGCACAAGGCGTTCGAAGAGAAGCGCAAGCTCATGGGCTTTGGGCACCGCGTTTACAAGAACGGTGATCACCGCGCCCCCATCCTCCACGGGCTCGGACGCAAGGCAGCCGAAGCACGCGGCGACGAGTTCGTCAAGCTCTTCGAGCTCGGCGAAACCGTTCAGAACATCATGGAGACTGAGAAGAACATCTTCCCCAATGTCGACTTCCCGTGCGGCATGACCTACTTCACCATGGGCATCCCCGTCCCGCAATACACCCCGATCTTTGTCGCATCGCGCATCACCGGGTGGGCCGCCCACATCATGGAGCAGCACGCGAACAACCGCCTTATCCGCCCTCGCGCAGCGTATGTCGGTCCCGAGACCCGCAACTGGAACGATTGAACAATCGTCCAATCGATCTACACCGAATCGATGAACCAGTATCTCCGGGAAGACCTCGGGTACAAGAGCGATCTGCGATACGAGATCCTCACGAGCGTCTGGCCGTGGTCGTACCGGGGCGTGGGCGACAATCAGTAAGTGAATGTCGCGGAGAACCTTCGTCGTACGATGCACAAGATGCCGTACATGAAGGTGTTCATCGCGAACGGGTACTACGACCTTGCGACGCCGTACTTTGCGACACAGTACACGATCGATCACATGTTCCTCCGTCCGGAGATCAAGGAGAACATCGAGATGCACTACTATGAGGCTGGGCACATGATGTACGCCCACCTCGGCATACTCCTAAAACTCAAAGCAGACCTCGATGCCTTTTAAGACAAGAGATTTTGTGAACAACCCACCGAGCACTGCAATCAGGACATCGCGATCCCGAATACAATCCTGTACCTCAACAACAGGAGCATCACATGTTCGGCCTACCGCCCATCCCCCCGCTCGAAGGCATGCACCCGATCGTCGTGCACTTCCCCATCGGTATCCTGCTCATCGCTTGGCTGCCCATGCTCGTCGGTGTTATCGACAAGAAGCGACGCAATACATGGTTTGCCTCGGCATTCATGCTGCTGCTCGTCGGGACAATCGGCGCCTTCGCCGCGGTCTTTACGGGTGAGGCGACGGAAGATACCGTCGGCACGGCATCACAGTTGATAGAGAGCGCCATCCACGAGCATGAGGAAGCCGCCGAGATGGCACGCAACCTCTTCATCGCGACCACAATTGTCTTCCTCGCTGTCTGGCTGACTTGGGCCAAAATCAATGAAAAGAAAAAGGCCATGGTCGCTGTCGCGGGTGGAGCGCTTGTCGTGGCTTCCTATGCCGTGGCATCACTCGCACTCGCCAACGCGGGCCACTTGGGTGGTGTGCTCGTCCACCAGCACGGCATCCACGCCCCGATCACGGCTCAGGCAACCCCTTCGGGCGTGCTCAACGATGCCAACGGCGAACTCGGCGACGATGACGACGACTGAGCTGAAAAACTTATCCACAAACACAACCCAACCATTTGACCCCGTGTTCGGGGTCTGGTATAGTCGCTCCGCCGGGCTCGCGTACAGCACCGCCCCCGTCCGGATTGTGGGTTGATATGGACATCGCCCCGTTCGATTTCGTGCTGATCCCCGTGCGCCCACACGGCTGCGGGACGGGTCTTTGAGACACTCAGAGCCCTTCCCAACAGCGCCCGAGGCCCCGCACGGCAAGCCAGAAAGGCACCGACATCATGGCCAAGTCAAAGAAGGCGATCGAGCACAAGCCCCTCCCCGAGAACGACAAGCAGAAGAAGCAGGCACTCGATCGCGCGCTCGCCCAGATCGATCAGGCGTTCGGTAAGGGCTCGATCATGCGACTCGACGAAGAGTCCTACAACGCCGTCCCCGGGATCTCCACCGGCGCTCTCTCGCTCGACCTGGCCCTCGGCGGCAAGGGCATCCCCCGCGGACGCATCGTCGAGATCTTCGGCCCGGAATCATCGGGTAAAACCACGCTCTCGCTGACCGTCCTCGCCAACGCCCAGAAGAAGGGCGGCGTCGCCGCGTTCATCGACGCCGAGCACGCGCTCGACCCGACTTGGGCGCGGACCATCGGGGTCAACATCGACGATCTCCTCGTGTCCCAGCCCGACACGGGTGAGCAGGCGCTCGAGATTTGTGAACTCCTCGTCCGATCCAACGCCGTCGATGTCATCGTCGTCGACTCCGTCGCGGCACTGATCCCCCGCGCTGAAATCGAGGGTGAGATGGGCGACTCCGTCGTCGGGCTCCAGGCGCGACTCATGTCGCAGGCCATGCGCAAGCTCACCGGCGTCATCGCACGCTCCAACTGCACCGTGATCTTCATCAACCAGATCCGCGAAAAGATCGGCGTCATGTTCGGGTCCCCCGAAACAACCACCGGCGGGCGCGCACTCAAGTTCTACTCCTCCGTCCGCCTCGATATCCGTCGTACCGGGAGCATCAAGGAAGGAGATGTCGCCGTCGGGAACCATGTCCGCGTCCGCGTCGTCAAGAACAAGGTCGCGCCGCCCTTCCGCCAGGCCGAGTTCGACATCATGTTCAACGAGGGCATCTCCATCGCCGGCGATCTCGTTGATCTCGCCGTCGAAGAGAAGATCGTCCAGAAATCCGGCGCCTGGTACTCCTACGGCGAGGTCCGCCTCGGGCAAGGACGCGAGAAGGCCAAAGAGTTCCTCGGCGAGAACCCGGATCTCTTCGAGGAGATCAAGGAGCAGATTCTCGACAAGCGACTCCCCTCCCGCGCCAAGGCCGCCATTGCACAGGACGAGATCGCGGAAGTCGAAGAGGATCAGCCCGAGTTCGCAGACGCATAATCGGGTTCGCTCGTCCGACATCGGACACCCTGAACGCTTGCCAAATCGGGTCGGGAGGCCAATGATCTCCCTCCCCACGCGGATGTGGCGGAATTGGTAGACGCGCTTGGTTCAGGTCCAAGTGGGAGTAAAATCCCGTGGAGGTTCGAGTCCTCTCATCCGCATTCAGCACCACAACGGAACCCATCGGGTTCCGTTTTTTACGCCCACAACTTCTTCGGGCGCATTGAAAAACCGCCCGGGCGCAACACCCGGGCGGTTCATGGATTCACATCATCGAGTCACGATCACTCAGAGTCCGTGGGGACGCTGGTGAAGGTCGTGAACTCAAAGCTCGGCTTGGTCCGCTCGTAGAGCTCATTGACCGAGCTTGGGTTGTCAAGGTTCGTCGGCATCGCGAGACGGCTGTCCCAGTTCCGCTGCGCCGTGAGCTGGAAGGTCCGCGAGGTCTGGTTCAGACGCTCAAGTGCTGCCAGGGATTGCTCGGAGTAGGTCGCCGCCTGCGCCGCAGCGATCTCGTTGCGGGCCTGCTGCTGCTGGGCCTGAGCGTAGAGCTCCGCGTACGCACGGTTGCGATCCGACTCGGTCGCCGCGACGCGGTGATCGAAACGGGTGCGGACACCCGACTCGCGTGCGTCAGCGACGGTGAACTCGCGGGTCGCGGATGCCATCGCGACGGAGTAGTCCGCCTCGATGTTGCCGCGGGTTGCGATGTCCTTCGCCTTGGCGTACCCGAGCTGCTCGTCCGCGGATGCGAACATGCGCTGCACTTCCGCGTCACGCATCAGCTCGTTAGAGCCCGAAACCGCAGCCATGTACTGCAGGTCCGCGTCGGACTGCTTCTTGCTCGCGATATGACGCGCGGTGAGCTCAGCGGTGTTCGCGACCGCGATCCGCTCGAAAGCGTCCGCCATCGCGCTGCCCTCGTCGAAGTTCGCCTTCGCGATCGCCATGTAGCTCTGGGCCGCCTGGTTCAGGCGTGCAAGCTCGGCGTCGAGGATCTGGCGAGCCCCGTCGATTTCTTCGCGCATCTGGGCGACGACCGCACGCTGTGACTGCTCGAGCGAGGACGCTTCCGCGAGGAGCTGGGCGCTCTTCGCCTGCCCACGGCGCTGTGCCGCGTCACGCTGAACACTGAGCGATGCGACTTTGGACTCGCCGATGCGCTTGGTCGCTTCCGCCTGGGCGAAGAGCTGCTTGACCTGCGCGTCGCGCTTCTTGTTCATGGTTGCCGAGCTGCCCTTGAGGGTCTCGATCGTTGCGAGGATCTCGGTGCGACCCGAGTCAGCCTCGACGAGTGCGCGGTTCTTCTCGGTCTCCGCGGACGCGAGCATCGCGTCACGGTTCGCGAACATGCGATCAACCTCGGCGTTGGACTTCTGCAGGAACGCATCAGCCGATGCCATGGTCGCGTGGAAGTCGGCTTCCTTGCCCGCGAACCAGTCGTTGAACTTGCCCATCTCCGCGTCGCGCTGCGCGATCGCCTCGAGACGGTCCGCGTCCGCCGACTGACGGAGCTGCGCTGCCTTCGCGAGCCCGGTCTTGAACGCCGCGATTCTGTCGACCTCGACATTCACGGGCTTCTTCTCTGCCTTCGCGAGATCGGGGGTGTCATCACCGGGCTTCACGCCTTCGTTGAAGTCCGTGGTGTTGCTGGGGATCACGAACGAGCCCTTGCGTGCCTGATCCGAGAACTCCTTGGCGAACTTCGCCTGCAGCGCCTTGGCTTCCGCTTCTGCTTCCGCCTGGATCAGGTTTAGCTCGTTCTCAGCGAGCGCCTTGTTGTGGGTTGCTTCGGCCTTCATCGCCGCGACGCGGGCATCAATCTCTGCCTTGACATAGGCGCTGCGGGCAACCTGCTCGTGACGCTCAGCCTGTGCGAGGGTATTCTGGATGTCCGCCATCGACTTGGCGTACTGCGTCGAGACCCACTGCTGGGCTTCGGTGAAGGTGGTCTTCGCGGTGTCCAGGCTTGCCTGAGCATCAGCGCTCATGCGAGCGAACTGTGCACGATCGCGAGCGGTCTGCTCCTGAGCAAGCAAACGGACTTCCTCTGCCTCTGCAACGGTTGCTTCGTAGGTGACCTGTGCAGCTTCGATCTCAAGCTTGAAGTTCTCGTCCGCGTCCGCGACCTTGAACTGGTTTGCCTGTGCGTCGAGCGTCGCGATTTCCGAGCTCATCTGTGCATCGAGCGAGTGTGCCCGCTGGGTCAGCTCGGCGTACGATGCGTTGTACTGCTCGGTCTCGGTCTGGATCTGCTGGTTGAGCTTGCTGACTTCTGCATTGCTCTGCTCCGCAACGGTGTTCGCCTGCACACGCAGCGACTGTGCCTTCTGGATCGCGCGATGCTCGGTGAAGTCCGCCGTCTGGACCATCGAGTCGATCTCCGCAAGACCGCGATCACGGACCGCAGCGTAGCTCGCCATCATCCGATCGTGCTCCGCGAGCGCACCGGCCCACTCGGTTTCCGACTGCGAGCGCATGCGCTCGATCTCGGCCTGCCATTCCTTCACGGACGCAACGAGGAACGCTTCCTGACGCTCCCACTTGGAAGCAGCCGCGAACTCGCGTGCATCGATGTTGGAGTTGTGCTTCGCGATGTTTGCGTCGTGCACGCTGCGGGTCAGCTCGGCATCCGCGTACCCACGATCGCGAGAAACGAACCCGTCCTGCAGGTCCGCGTCAGCGCCGGCCATCGATTCGGTGTACTGCGATTCTGCAAAGACCTCGAAGGACTGTGCATTGGCACGCTGCGCCTGGATCGACGCGCTCCCCTCGCGTGCTTCGGAAACCCACTGCTGCGGAAGGTAGATCTCGCCGCCCTCGGTGATGTAGCTCTCAGGGGTGAAATCGCCCTGGGTGCGTGACGGGTCGAGCGAGACGCTCGCGAGCGACGCCTGGTACTCGGGTGTGAACTGATTAGTGTTGCCGGTGCGGGTGAACGAGCTGGTGCTGCCGCACCCCGTAAGCCCTGCTGCCATCGCGATCGCGAGCGGCGAGAGCCCAAGGGTCAGACGGACAAGGCGAGTCGACGATGTTGGTGTTGCGTTCATTTCGGTCGGTTCCTCGGTACAGATGTGGATTCCATGGTTGAGCCCGGTATTGCGTTGGGCACACGAAATGAGATCGGAATGAACACCCCCGGGGTCGAGCGGGCGGTTCGGTCTTCATATACTCGGGTTCGGGTTGCAACGATTGCCCGTGTGGTGGTTCCGGTAACCACCGCGATTCCGGATCAGTGACGCAGGAATGAGTGGCATGGGACTCATCTATACAGGCATCGACGAAGCAGGGTACGGGCCGATGCTCGGCCCGCTCTGCGTTGCCAGCGTCACGATGCGGATCGAGCACTGGGTCCCAGGAGACCCTGCGCCAGACCTCTGGGCGTTGCTCAAGGATGCCGTGTGCACCTCAAAACGCGACGCGAAGCACCGGATCGCGGTGGGGGACTCGAAGGATCTCAAGCTCGCGAACTCCTCCAAAACCAAGCACCCGCTCTACCACCTCGAGCGGGCAATCCTCGCATTCCTCTCCGCACGCGACGGGGACGCACCCGCCACAGACGAATCACTCCGAGACGCCCTGTCGGCTCAGCTCGATCATCGGGCGTGGTACGCGGGCGATCCGATCGCACTCCCTCTGGGGATCGATGCGGGCATGCTGGGGATCGAGACCAACACACTGCGCAGCGCAATGCACAAGCAGGGCATCGAGCTCCTCGATATGCGTGTCCGCGTCGTTGGGGTTGATGAGTTCAACGCCCTCTACACCCGCCACAACACCAAGGCCGCCGCGACGGGGATCGCCCTGCGTGAGCACATCGAACGGGCTCGCACATTCCTGCGCGATCAGGATCACGCGCGCATCGTGTGTGATCGCCAAAGCGGACGCACCAAGTACGCCCGCATGCTCTCGCACCTCTTCGATCATGTCACGATCGAGGAGGAATCACCCCGTGCCTCACGGTACACCTGCGACGAACGGACGGGCGTCCTGCTCACCCCCGGCGCCGACGGGGCGTACTTCCCCGTCGCGCTCGCGTCGATGGCCGCCAAGCTCGTCCGCGAGCTCGCGATGATGCGTTTCAACGCGTACTGGGGCGATCGAATCCCCGAGCTTAAACCCACTGCGGGGTATGTCCAGGACGCACGACGATGGTTATCCGACACGCACGATCATGTTTCAGATGAACAACGCACCCAGATGATCCGCCTCGCATGAACGACCCAAGGACCAAGCACTACCTCGATCTCGCCGCCCGCGTCGCGTCGCGTGCGATCGGGCACGCCGAGCCCAACCCGCTCGTCGGCGCGGTCATCGTAAAGAACGACCAGATCATCGGCGTCGGGCATCACCGAGTCTTCGGGCACCTGCACGCCGAGCGCGACGCGCTCGCCAACTGCCGATCCAACGGTCACAACCCGAAGGGCGCGACGCTGTACTGCACCCTCGAGCCCTGCTCGCACACGGGCAAGCAGCCGCCGTGCACCGAAGCCGTCATCGACGCAGGCATCGCCAAGGTCGTCATCGCCTCGCGTGATCCGCACGATCTCTCCTCCGGCGGGTGGTCCATCCTCGAAGCCGCAGGCATCCAGGTCGAACTGAGCAAGGCAAGCATCAACGCGATCCGACTCTCGCTACCCTTCCTCCATCGCATCGCCACCAATCGCCCATGGGTCATCGCGAAATGGGCGCAGACCATCGATGGGTGTATCGCGACCCGCACGGGCGAGAGCCAATGGATCTCCAACCCGCGCTGCAGGGCACGCGTCCACCGCCTCCGCGCGAAGGTGGATGCGGTTCTGATCGGGATTGGCACCGCCCTCGCCGACAACCCGATGCTCACCCCGCGTGATTGCTTATCGATACGGCGTGTGCCCAAACGGGTCGTGCTCGATACCGCGGGGCGACTGCCCCGTGATTCAAAGCTCGTCCAGACCGCTGCGGATATCCCAACGATCGTCTACACCCGCGACCCGATGCGCTTCGCGGGGACTTCTGTGATCGCGGAGTCCGCCGAGGTTTCGGGCGACCATCTCGACATCGCGTCCTGCCTACGCCACATGCACGCAAACCACGCCATCGCGACGGTTCTCTCCGAGTCCGGGCCTCGCCTGCTCGGGTCACTTCTCGAGCACAACCTGATTAACGAAGCGATCGTCCACCTCGCGCCGAGCGTGATGGGGGACGCGCAGTCCAAGCCCGTCGCAACCGGGCGTGAGGTTCCGACCCTCGATCGGATGCGCCGCTTTACGCTTGCACGAACCAAACAGGTCGACTCCGATGTTGAGCTGCATTACCGCGCGGGTGAGTGATCCGAGCTCGCCTTCGACCAGAACGCGAGCCGTTCTTGGACGACACCTTTCACCATCGCGCCCTCGGCGCTGATCGAGAGCTCTGTGCCCGCGGATTCGAACCCGGACTTCACCATCGCGAAGCACACCGGGATTGCGCCGAGCATGGGTGAGATCGTCGAGCTCGTCACGATCCCGATGGGCGTCTCGGTCTCTTTGCCCACCTCGAATACCTGCGATCCGGTCGTCGGCTGATGGATCTCCGTCTGCTCCTGCGTGATCCGCTCGTTCTCGATCCGGACCGCGACCACCGTCCGGGCGCACGCCCCACGCGCGTGCATGCGTGCAACCACCTCTTGCCCGAGATAGCAACCCTTCGCGAAGTGAACCCGTTCATTAATGATGCCCGACTCCACAGGGAGATTGGAATCCCCGAAGTCCAGATTAAACTGCGGGTGCCCCGATTCGATCCGCGCCGCGTTGATCGCCATCCATCCCGTGGGTCGTGCTTTGAGTTCCGGGTGCTGCTCCGCCGTCACAAGCAGCTGGGTATACATCGCGCTCGCTGCAGACGCATCGATGCAGACACACAATCCCATCTCGCCACACAAATCATCGCGTTCGATCAGTACCGGATGTCCATCCCACTCGATCGTCATGTTCTGCATCGGTTCGAGCTTCACCTCAACACCCAATGCCTTGTTTAACAGCTGCGCCGCCGTCGGCCCATGAATCGCAATCCGATGCAAACGCTCGCTCGCGTCCTTGATCTCGACATCCTCCGCGAAGAGGAACGCGTCGAGTGATTGTGCTGTTTTCGCCGCAAGGTGCCGATCGACTCGAACCAGCATCCGATCGTTCGACTCCGACAAGCGCAGGTCCGCGTCGATGCGCCCCTTACGGTTGAGCCAAAAGCTCCATCGCGTCGTCCCGGGCATGAGATCATCGACTTTCGCCGTGAGCATGTTGTTCAGAAACGCCAGCCGTTCGCCCCCTTTGATCTCGATCGTCCCAAAGTGGTTCTCGTCAAAGATCACGCACCCCTTGCGGAGTGCCGCGTACTCCATATCAAGGTCCCCAAAGGTCTCGACGACCGTGCTTACACAGGACTCGTCGCCATAGGGGAGGAAGAACGCCTCGCGTTGCTCGTGGAGGGCATGGAGGGGGGAGTTGTGGGGCTCGATGCTCATGCACAACGATAGGTGGATCCGCGAACGGGATCGGGTTTTTCTTCTCCAGAGATCCTACGATCTGTTCACAACGAACTTGATACATGAACTCTCCCAAGGAGCACCAAGTGAACATTGATCTTCTCAAGCGCCTCTGCGAAGTCCCCGGCGTCCCAGGCCGCGAAGAACGCGTCCGCGAGCTCATCCTCTCCGAGATCGAAGGGCTCTTCGATACGACCGAAGTCGACGCGATGGGCAACCTGATCTGCCGACGCAAGGCACGCACCGCATCGGGCACCGTGAAGAAGGGCGATGCCAAGACACTCATGCTCCTGTGTCACATGGACGAGATCGGGTTCTATGTCTCGAGCATCGACGACAACGGATACCTCTGGCTGAGCAACGCGGGCGGGTTCGACCCCCGCAACCTGTTCTCGCGCCGCGTCCTCGTCGTCACCGAGAACGGCGATTACAAGGCCGTCATGAACCCCGGCGGCCGTCCCGTCCACATCTCCTCACCCGAGGACCGCAAGAAGGTCCCCGAGGTCAAGGAGTTCTTCATCGACACCGGCATGACCCCCGCCCAGGTCAAGAAGAACATCCAGATCGGGGACTATGTCGTCATGGACGAGCCCTTCCTCGACCTCGGCGCCAAGTGCGTGTCCAAGGCCATGGACAACCGCGTCGCGTGCTGGCTCGGGATCGAGTCCGTCCGCGCACTCGCCAAGTCCAAGAAGGGCAACCCGTGCGACATCGTCGTCGCGTTTACGACCCAGGAAGAAGTAGGGCTCCGCGGCGCTCGCACCTCGTCCTACGCCGTCAAGCCCGACTATGGGATCGGGATCGATGTGACCCTTTCCTGCGACACCCCGGGCGTCCCCGCGGCAGAAGCCGTCACTACCCAAGGCAAGGGGTTCGCGCTCCACATCAAGGACTCGAGCTTCATCTCCGATTACGAGATGGTCCAGTCCATCGAGAAGATCGCCAAGAAGAGCCGCATCCCGTACCAGCGTTCGATCCTCGCCGCGGGTGGACAGGACGGCGCCGCCGCCCAGCAGGCCGCCGCGGGCGCCAAGGCCGTCGGCATCACCGTCGGCACACGCTACATCCACACCGTCACCGAGATGATCGACAAGAAGGATCTTAAGGCCGCGTGCGATGTCCTCGCCGCGGCGATGGGTGAGATGAAGTAACGCCAGTACACGACAATACATTTACAATGTAAAGGGGCACACCGATCAGGTGTGCCCCTTGTGTTTGACTCAACTCGATGTTCAGGAATCCGTCGGCACCAGATGCGAACGCAGCATCCACAGCGACTTCTCCAAACCCGCCAAGATCCCGATGACGAGGTCTTCTGACACCGCATCGATGTCCCCGAGCCCCTTCTGGGCATCGCGGAGAACCTTCACTACTTCGTCAAGGATCGAGACAGCGCGTTCCAGGACAAGATCGTCGCGCATGAACCCTGATTCAACCTGAGGCACAGGGGATGCCTGAAGGGTGTGGCGCTGCCCTTCTGCGGGCATCCCGATGGTTACCAAGCGTTCCGCAAGCTCATCAGACCCCGAGCGGGCCTGATCGATCACAATGTCGAGGAACTCGTGAATGGATTGGAACTTCGGCCCACGAATGTTCCAGTGCAGGTGCTTGAACGAGAGCGCGAGATCGATCGTCGCTGCGACACAGGACTGGAGGATGGGGGCTTGCGTTTGGGGGGTCATGTGTCTCGATGCTTGTCATGGGGCCTCCTTGTCGAGTGTAATTTATTTAGAATCATTCTAGGCAAGCGGCCTCCGGATTTCAACGAAAGTGTTCGTTCGCGCGACGCCTCCCGATACAGAAAACACCCTCATTCGCGTCCATGCGAGTGAGGGTGTGTGGTGGTGCTTTGGGCTTCTGGATGTGGATTAGGCAGCGATGTTTGTCGCCTGCTCGATCGCGTCGACGACCATGCGGACTTGGAAGGGCTTCTTGAGGAACCCATCAAACCCGGCGCTGCGGAGTCCCTGGGCCTGCCCGTCCGTGAGCTTGCCTGACATACCGATCAACCTGGTCATCTGCATGGCTTCGCTCGAGCGAACGAGCTGGGCGATCTCGCGAGGCTCACACTCGGCGATGTGGATATCGATCAGCACGACATGCGGGCGGAACCGCTCGCACTCGAGCCCTGCGCTGAACGCGGTGTTGGCTGTGGATATCTCGTAGCTCGTCTGGTCAATCAAGACCCGCTCGAGGACATCCGAGACCTCTCGGTCTGAATCGATAAACCAAGACACGGGTATTGCCCGAGGTGATCCCGTCCATCGGGATGTGATGCGCTTTCATGAACCGGTACAGTTCCGCGACGGGGATCCGCCGGTCCTTGGACCCGGGGATGCGATACCCCTTGAGCTGACCCGAGTCGAACCACTTGGACACCGTCCGGGGGGCGACATTGCAGATCTTGGCAACTTCGCCTATTGTAAGCACATCTTTTTCTACTGGCATCATCTCACCTCTGACACAGACTTGAAGTGGAGTGGCGCAATCCTCACGCGCCACATCAACCGTTTCATCGTCGCCCGTGCCCCTGGGCTTGACGCCTGTGACGAATTGGCGAGCGATTCAGGCAAATCCCGGATATCCGGACCCGCCGGGGCTCAAATCGTAGAAATTGGAAGGTTCCGCGTACCCGATAAGTTGGCTCGGACTCCGGGGCCCTTGCTTTGACCAACCCCACGCGAGTCCGATACACTTTGCCCTTCTTTCGGGTCTGCTCGGCAACACACGGGCGATCCGTTCGTATATGATGGCCCTCCCCCGGATCGCGGGTCTTGCTGCGCTCCAAACTCTCGACGATCTGGACTTTCCCTGTCCCACAGGAGACGACTGTGCGTTATCAGAACAGAAACCTGACCGGCCTGTCCCTCTCGCTCATGCTGATCGCAGGCTCAGGTCTTGCCCTCTCTTCGACCCCCGCGCAGGGCTCGAATCTCGCGGCTCAGCCCGAATCCGAAGTCCAGACCCAGCGTCTGGAACTCCTTCGTGACTTCATCCACTATGTCAAGATCGCCCGTTTCGATATCGCGTCCGACCTCGGCACGCGCCTGATCGACACCGGGATCTCCGAGGAAGAGTTCGTCGATCTCGTCGAGCAGTCCCGCGAGCAGCAGCGCTTCGAGGAAGCCATCGCCGCGGGTCTCCGCGTCCCGGTCCTCGAGCCCGTCGCCGCACAGCTCGAGATGATGTTCCGCGAAGGCAAGCTCGATCGCGCCCGCAACCCTGACGAGATCGCACGCAACATCGCGCTCCTGACCGAGGGGCTGCGTGCACGCACGCTCGCGCGTGAACGCCTCATCTTCGCGGGCGAGTACGCGATGCCCCAGCTCCTCGACGCGTACCTCCAGAACAAGGACCTCGCCCTCAAGGCCCAGGTTCAGCGCCTGATGGTGGACATGGGACGCGGCGCGATCGCCCCCCTGATGTCCGCGCTCCCCAACCTTGACGAGACCAGCCAGGAAGCCGTCGCGGAAGTCCTCGGACTCATCCCGTACCGCACGAGTCTCCCGGTCTTGATCGATGTCTACCAGAACACCACGAACAACGCCGTCCGTCAGGCAACCGGGCGCGCCATCTCGCGCCTCGGGGGCAACCCGGGCAGCGACCTCGCGGACATGTACGCCCTGCTCGCGGACTCGTACTACGCCGAACCCGCGGAGCTCACGAGCTTCACCGACGAAGACTACCAGCTCGTCTGGAACTTCGACCCGGGTCTCGGGCTCGTGATGGTCCCAGTCCGCACGCCCGTCTTCCACGAAGCAATGGCGATGCGCCTGGCCGAGCGGGCTCTGTCCCTCGATCCCCAGAACGACGAGACGCTCGCGTTGTGGGTCTCCTCGAACTACTCGCGGAGCTTCGATACCCCCGAGAACTACGAGAACCCTATGTACTCGAGCGATCGTCGCGACGCGGAGTACTTCGGGATCGCCGTCGGCCCCGAGATCGATCAGGTCGTGCTCCGGCGCGGGATCGATTCGCGTGACACCCCGCTCGTCCGCAGCGCGATCCAGGCGATCGCCCAGACCGCGGGTCCCCGCTCGCTGTGGGGTCAGGACCTCGACGGGCGCTACCCGCTGCTCGAGTCCCTCAACTACCAGAACCGGCGCGTGCAGTTCGAAACCGCACTGGCACTCGGCAATGCCCAGCCCGCCGAGTCCTTCAACGGCTCGGAGCGCGTTATCCCGCTGCTCGCCAGCGCCGTCAAGGACGCGTCCGCCCGGTACGCGATTGTCCTGACTGGTGAGGAACGCGAACGCTACGACCAGTACCGCTCATCGCTCGAGCGTGCAGGGTTCACCGTGCTCCCGCCAGCACCCGACGGTCTCGGGCAACTCGAAGCCGCGATCGCGGAAACCCCAACGATCGATCTGATCGTCAGCGCCCAAGGATTCGACAACACCCTCCTCACCATCGAGACCGCTCGCACGGAGAACAAGACCTCCGTCTCGCCTGTCCTCGCGTTGATGGGTGCCGATGATCTCGTCCCCATGCAGCGTCAGTACGGTCGTGACCAGACTATCGCTGTTCGTCGTCAATCGATCAGCGGCTCGGCCTTCGACAACTCCGTCGAGACCCTGCTCGAAGTCGCATCGGGTGGTCCGATCTCGCTCGACGAGGCCGACGAGTACGCGACCCGCGCGATCGATGTCCTCCGCAACCTGGCGATCTCCAACAACCAGGTCCTCAACATCTCCGACGCTGCTTCGATCCTGATCGATGTGCTCGTTCAGGTGGACGGGTTCACGATGCTCGACATCGCGGAGATCATCTCTTACATGCCCCAGGAGAAGGCACAGCAGGCGATCATGGACAAGACGCTCGGCGTTTCCGAGGACATGCAGGTCGAGATGCTCACGATCGTCGCGGACTCGGGCAAGCGTCACGGGAACCAGCTCAATAACCGTCAGATCCGTCGCCTGATCGAGCTGGCACAGTCCGACAACGATGAACTCGCGTCGACCGCCGCGGCGACGATGGGTGCGCTGGGAGTGGATAATGACACCCTGCTCCAGCTGATCTTCGTCCCCGAAGGCAACTGAGTCACCATCTGTTCCAATCTTGATTCCTCCAAAGCGGGCCCAGTGCCCGCTTTTTCATGCGCTTTCTCGGGCTTTGGCAAGGTCCGATTTTTTCTGCGTTGCATGAACATCTCGCCCGCACATTCGTCAACGCTGGGGCAGACGGTCCGAGTGGGTGGGGTTTGACACAACAGATTTGCCCCGGACTCACACAAGTTTCTGGGCTTGTCGATGTGCTATTAGCACGCTGGTATTTGCGTGGTGCGGTGTGTTGCCGCTCAGGGGACCCCAGGCTCTCGCTGGAGAGTGGGGCCAGGGAAACCGGCGAGGCCGGACCGTCAGCGTGTCACTCATGAGTCGTTTGCAAGGAGACTAAACCAATGCATGCAACCCGTAAGAACAAGGCGAAGGGCTTCACCCTCGTCGAAATCTTGATCGTCGTCGTGATCCTCGGGATCCTCGCCGCGATCGTCGTCCCGCAGTTCACCAATGCCGCGAATGAAGCGCGTGGCGGCAATGTCGCGACCCAGGTCTCGACCATTGAGAATCAGCTCGAGCTCTGGGCTGCCCGTAACAACGGTCAGTACCCCGATCTCGTCACCGATGGGTGGGGTGATTCGAGCACCGCTGGCACCATGATCGGTGACAGCTACCTCAAGGAACTCCCCGTCAACCCCCTTCACCAACTCGAGCTCGGTCGTTGCCAATACGACTTTTACCTCGGGTGACAGCACTTTCACGATCACCGGTAGCACCGACGGTTGGGCATACAACCGCACCACCGGCAACATCGTCGGCGATCGAGCCGTAATCGCTCCGCGAGGACGAACACATGTACGATCCGGCCCGGAAACGGGCCTGATCGACTTTGAACGAAAAGGGGTTAGTCCGATGAAGCTTCCAGCACGCGTATCAAGAGCATTCACCCTCGTGGAGATCCTCATCGTCGTGGTGATCCTTGGGATCCTTGCCGCGGTGGTCGTGCCCCAGTTCGTTGGCGCCGTGGAAGAATCTGCGGTCACGACCACCCAGTCTGAGCTCGGCAAGCTCCGCCGCGCAATGGAAGTCTTCCAGGTCCGCAATGAGAACTCGCTCCCGACCGTCAGCGCGGGTGACGGCACATGGGGCGACCTGATCGCAGGCACGGGTGAGTACCTCAAGGAAGCCCCCGCAAACCCCTATGTTGGTGGCGCAAACGCCCGAGTGATCGTCATCGCCAACGCGCCCGATAGCGCGTACCAGACGACCTACGGGTGGATCTACGACGACTCCACCGGCGACATCTGGGCGGGCGGGTTCGACTCAAACGACGAGCCACTCCCGCAGCCCTGATACGGGTCGTAGGGATGAACGCCCAACCGAGGTCTCTGCCATGAACCGATCACGCGTCCACAACCTGTCCCGCAAGGGATACACACTCATCGAGGTGCTCGTGGTCGTGACGATTCTTGGGATCGCCGCTGCGGTGGTGACACCCAACCTCTCGCAGGCCGGCGTGTTCCGCATTCAGGCCGCAGTCCGCACCCTCGTCTCGGATATCAGCTTTGCGCAGATGGACGCCCTTGGATACCAGGAACAACGCGCGATCGTCTTTGATATCGACGCGAACGAGTACACCCTCGTCGAGGTGCAGGAATCGACCGTTGATCCCGAGAACAACGCGATCTACGACATCAACCGCCCCGACCAGCGCTATGTCGTCTCCTTCAACCGAGAGGTGTACGGGGGCACGACGATTGAGTCCGCCGAGTTCGACGGCGACAATGTCCTGATCTTTGACGAGATCGGTGGACCGGTCGCGACCGCGGGCTCGAGCACGCTCAGCGATGGGGGATCGATCGTCCTCGCGGGACCACTGAGCCGGTACCGGGTGGATGTCGCCGCGTTTACCGGGCGGATCACGGTCACCCAACTCGATTAATCCGCATACACAGACGCTCACTCAAATCGATCACCCGAGATGGGTGAAGATTCCGTGCGCTCTGGACGAATCTCATGCGAGGTCAGGGAGCCGCACCATGAGCAACACCGAACACGATTACCATCAGTCCAAGGGCACGCACACAGGCGCAGCAACGAGGAATCTCTCGTTGCTGTTCTGCCTCGGAGCGCTCGCGGGCATTCTCATCTGGGCCAAGCTCCGTTTGGTCACGGACATCCCTCGGAGCGCGTACGCCGACCCACGCGAGCAGCAACTCGCCGACGATCTCGTCGATGAAGCTTCACTCGATGAGTCTGCACACGATGAGGTCGAGCTCGATCGTGAAGACGATTCATCTGACGAGCCGCGCGAGACGCACCCCTGACCCATCTTGACAGGCCATCGATGTGTTATCGGGCGAGCCCGTGCCGACTGTGCGGGCACTCTACCCCCGAATACACAAGGTCTGCGCAAAGTGACACCCAAACTAGGCCGATCGAATTGCAGCAATATCCCCCGGGATGAACCGGGTCAGACAGGCACCCGCCGCAACGCTGAGGATCAACGACATGAGTTTCACCGAGCCCAATCGTAATTTCAAGCTCAACCTTCTCGGGTACAGCCTCCGCAACGGCGTGATGCCCGCGCTCGCACTCTCCCTGCTCGCTGGCAATGCGTCGGCGCAGGACTCGGGCGGGTTCGGTCTGCTCGCGGCCCTCAAGAGCCAGGCCAAGGCCAACGCCGAGCCCGAGTACCCCGACGACCTCTACCCAGAGGACGAAGCGCTCTACGACGACTCCTACGCAGACCCCGAGGCGTTCATCGACCCACAGGCATCAACCCAGCCGGGCATCGAAAACCTCGACGGCGCTGTTGCGGTCTCCGAGTACGACCTGGTTGATCTGCATGTGAACAACGAGGACCTCGGCAACATCCTCCAGCTCCTCTCGATCCAGTCTGCCCGAAACATCATCAGCTCCAACAATGTCCAGGCAACCGTGACTGCCGACCTCTACGGCGTCACCTTCTACGAGGCCCTCGATTCGATCCTCCATGTCAACGGGTTTGGGTACATCGAGAAGGGCAACTTCATCTATGTCTACACCGCCGAAGAGCTCGCCGAGTTTGAAGCGCTCTCGCGCCAGCCGGTGACCCGCATCATTGATCTCGATTACCTCAACGCAACCGACGCGGCCGAGTTCGCCAAGATGCTCCTCTCCGAGAACGGTGCCATCACCGCCAACGCCGCGACCGAAGCGTTCGCCATCACCGACGGCGTCCCCAGTGGCGCGGACAACTACGCGAACACCGCGACCATCGTCGTCCACGACTTCGAAGAGAATGTGGAAGAAATCCAGGCACTCATCGCCGAGCTCGACACCAAGCCCGCGCAGATCCTGATCGAAGCAACCATCCTCCAGACCACCCCTCAACGAGGCCAACGCGTTCGGCGTGGACTTCGCGCTCATCCAGAACCTCGACTTCACCGACTTCGTCGGCAACGGCGGCCCGCTCAGCGTCGTCGATGGGCTGCTCTCGGGTGCGGGTGAAACCGTCGACGGCACCGCGGTCGATGTCCCCGGCGGACGCGACGGCACCGCGTTCCAGTCCACCCCCGGCAACACATCCGGACCCGCGACCCTCAAGGCCGGGTTCGTCAACGGCGATGTCGGCGTCTTCATGCGGGTCCTCGACGAGATCACCGATGTGACCGTCGTCTCCAACCCCAAGCTCCTCACCCTCAACCGTCAGCCCGCACGCGTGCTCGTCGGTACCCGTGTCGGTTACCTCAACTCGACCACCACCGACACCTCGACCACACAGAGCGTTGAGTTCCTCGATGTCGGCACCCAGCTCGCGGTCCGTCCGTTCGTCTCCAAGAACGGGCTCATCCGACTCGAGCTCCGCCCGCAGGTTTCGAACTTTACCCTTCGCCAGGTTGCGGACGGTGCGGGCAACAATGTCACCATCCCCGACGAAGACACCACCGAGATGAACACCAATGTCATGGTGCGTGACGGGCAGACCGTCGTCCTCGGCGGTCTCTTCACCGAGACTACCTCGTCGAACCGCTCGCAGGTCCCCGTCCTCGGCGACATCCCCCTCATCGGGAACGCCTTCAAGGGCTTCGACGATTCGACCCGTCGCTCCGAGATCATCTTCCTCATCACCCCATCGATCGTGAACGACACCGTGCTCGCCGAGGTGGGGGACATGGGCAACCAGTATGTCGAGCACGCACGCTTCGGCGCACGCAAGGGGCTCCTCCCCTGGTCGCGTGAGCGTCGTGTGGGTCAGCTCTTGATCGATGCCCGCCAGTTCGCTGACGATGGCAACATCGAAGAAGCACTCGCCAAGGTTGATCGTGCTCTGAGCCTGAGTCCGATGTCGCCAGACGCTCGCGCACTCCGCTCCGAGCTCACCGGCAAGGTCCGCACGACCCCCTCGCGCTCGCTGATTAACGGTATGCTCAAGAGCGAGCTGAACTACCCCGCCGGTTCCAGCGCAAGCAACGAAGATTCAGACTTCGTTGATACCTACCTTGAATCTGCGTCCGCACCGGCATCCGAGCCCGTCGAGTTCGAATCCTTCGAGCCCGGCGTCGAGGAAGTCCCTGTTGAGACTTTCGCGGAAGTTCCCACCGAACAAGTCTCGTCGAACGACGCAGCCGATTCATTCGAGTCGGAAAGCTCCTTCGAATCCTTCGAGCCCGTCGCAACTGAAGAAGCTCAGAGCTTCTACCAGGGCGATGAGTACGCCGAGATCCCGACGGACAACTTCGATCAGATGAAGTCGCTCGTCACCGGCGAGTCCACCGAAGTCGCGCAAGGCGAATCGTTTGATCAGGACAACTCGTTCGAGCAGGGCAACCAATCGGTCTTCGAGAACTCCGTCGTCAGCTCACTCGAAGGGTTCTCCGGGCAGCTCGTCATCCCCCTCCCAACGGGTGGTGCGCTCCGTCTGGACTGGCCCATGAGCTTCGATTATGTCATCGGGCAGGAATCAGAGCCCGAGGGCACCTTTACCGAGGTCCCCTCCGAAGGTGACGATTTTGCGGATTTCACTGAGTAACCCGCCTGTTCCGGTCGATCTGACCCGCAACAAGCACCACTGACTCAGGAGTCCCATACATGATGCCCAAGCGCACGCTCCCCGTTGTTGTCTCTGCCGCGACCCTCCTCTCAATCGTCGGCTGCTCAGGTCAGGGTAACTACACCCGCGAGGGTGTGTCCATGGCCAAGGAACGCATGAGCTTCCTCAAGAGCGCCACGGAATGGGAACTCGCCCGCCAGGCGTTCCTTGCGGGCGACTTGGAAAAGGCACTCCGCAAGGTGGACACCTCGCTGGAGATCAACGACACGGTCGTGAAGTCGCATGTCCTCAAGGGACGCATCCTGATCGAGATGGGTGATCTGGGCAACGCGCTGCAAACGCTGCAGACCGCCGCCGCCCTCGACCCGGAAGAACCCGATGCGCACTACTACCTCGGGATTGTCTATGAGCGCATCAATGAGCCCGAATCCGCACGCGAGCACTTTGAGCTGGCGTGCGATTTCGACGACTACAACCCCGTCTACGCGGTCGCGGCTGCGGAGATGATGCTCGATCTCGGTCGTATCGAAGAAGCCAAGATGTACCTCAACTCGATCCCGATGTCGGAGAACAACGCCGGGATCCGACAGTCCCTCGGGCACATCGCCCTGATCGAGCAGAACCCCGAGCTTGCGGTGGATTACTTCCTCCAGGCACGCCTGCTCGCGCCCGATGACGAGGGGATCGCGGAGAACCTCATCCACGCCCAGATCCAGGCGGGCGACTGGAGCGACGCGGAGAAGAGCATCTCCCGACTGCTCAAGAAGCCGGGCAATGAATCACGCGAAGACCTGCTCGTCCTGCACGCCAAGGCGCTCATGAATACCGGGCGCGCCGTTGAGGCACGCACGATCTATCAGGACATCACATCTCAGGACGAGGGACGCAGCGATGTCGAGTCTTGGATCGGTCTCGCGAACGCGTCCATGATGATCGGCGATCTTCGCACCGTCCGCAAGGCCGCGACGCGGGTGATCTCGCTCGATCCCAACTCGCACGAGGGGTTCATGCTTTACGCGATGTTCCACCGTGAAAGCGGCGACCACCGCAGCGCGCTCAAGTCAATCCTCACCGCGATCGAGAAGAGCCCGAGCGATCCGGTCCTCTACGCCCTGTGCGGCCTCATCCAGCGCGATCTGGGCATGCCCAACAAGGCACTCGCGAGCATCACGCAGGCCTCGGAGCTCGATCCGAGCAACGCGCAATACGCGCGGATGCGGACCGAGTTCACGCGTGGTGCAACCTTCGCGTCCTCGCCGAGCACCTCCGAGTAATCTCGCTCAGCAAACCCTGATATCCACGAGCACCGGCTCGACCGTCGATCTCCCGTTCCAGCGGGAGATCTTTGGTTCAACGATGAGTTCGACCGGTGCGCCGGGCGGGATCCGATCCCGCATCGACGACCAGTTCCACGCAACCACCCGGATCGCTGATCCTGGGTTCTCGCGATCGCTCACACGCAGCCCGAGGTGATTTCCGTTCCGCCCGAACGGGCTCGGATCACCCACGAGTTTCGCGTTGGTGAGGCGGATCTGCACACCCGGGTTCCCCGCGCCAAACGGCGCGAGCCGATCAAGCAACTCGACGCACGCCACGCTCAGTTCGCTCACCGATGCGGTCGTGTCATAACGAGCCGTATTCACCAGGTCGCTCGGATCAAGGTGCGCATTCGCGAACTCAGTAAACGCCTCGACGAAGGCGTCGAGCCGATCCGCGTTGCAGCGCATGCCCGCAGCCATATCGTGACCGCCGAACCCGCTCAACATCTCCCGGCAAGATTCGAGCCCCGCGTGCAGATTGAACCCATCAATACTCCGCCCTGATCCCTTGCAGACATCGCCGTCGCGTTCCATCAGGATGACCGGTCGAGCAAAGCGTTCAACCAATCGTGAGCACACGATCCCGACCACGCCCGGGTGCCAGTCCTCGTGCGCGAGCACGATGGCGCGACGATCTTCCGAGCACATCCCCTGCGCCTCGGCCATCTCGATTGCCTGCGCGAAGATCGCCTCGCCGATCGATTTGCGTTCGTCGTTGATTCTTGAGAGCCGATCGGCAAGCTGCTCGGCTTCCGCGCCCGATGCATCCGTCATCAGATGAAGCGCATCGCGTGCGTGCCCCAATCGCCCGATCGCGTTCAATCGTGGCGCGAGGCGGAACCCGACATCCTCCGTGTCGATCTTATCCGAATCGAGTGACGACGCACGAATCAACGCCCGCACTCCCTCATTGCGCGCGTGGGGGATCTGGCGCAGCCCGTGCTTCACGATGACCCGGTTCTCATTAATCAGAGGCACCACATCCGCGATCGAACCCAACGCTGCGAACCCGAGCATCTCCACGAGCACCTCGCGGAGGTGGGGCAATACCCGTTCGCTCCCCGAGTGCAACACGCACAGGTGCCAGGCGAGCTTGTACGCGACCCCCGCGCCGCATAGCTCACCGAAGGGATACTCCGAGTCGGGTCGGCGCGGATGCACAACCGCGAACGCGTCGGGCAGATCATCCATCGATGCGGGCGGGTTGTGGTGATCTGTGATGATCAGGTCCACCCCGAGTGATTTGGCGATAAGCGCCGGCTCGATGGCCGTGATCCCGCAATCCACCGTGACAATCAACGACGCGCCTTCTCCATGCAAGGCACGGATCGCGTCAGAGTTCAGCCCGTATCCCTCCTCGACGCGATGGGGGATGTATGAGCGCAGGTTCGCGTCCGGGTCGATCGCCCGGATCGTGTGGATCAGGATCGATGCGGCGGTAACGCCGTCCACATCGTAATCGCCGAAGATCACGATGGGCTCGTGCGTCTGGATCGCGTGGATGATCCGCTCGGCGCTGCGCACCAGGTCGGGGATCAATGTCGGGTCATGCAGATCACGCAGCGACGGGTTGAGAAACGAATCGGATTCGGTCTCGAGCCCTCGTGCCGCGAGCACGCGATCAAAGAGATTCCCCGAGCATGGCGCGTCCGAGCGTGCCCGCCATCGCATCTTCAACCCTGTGTCGGCATCTTTCGAACCGCTCAGGTCGATCCGGACGGGCGTGCTCTGTGTCTGATTCGCGTACAAACTGCTCAAGTCACCCTCCGTGGCTCTGTACCACAGTACACGCGATCCCCGCGGGAATACACTCTCCTGATATGGTGAAGCTCACGAAAATCTACACACGATCGGGCGACGCGGGGCAGACCGGGCTCGGGAACGGCAAACGCGTCCCCAAGCACGATCCCCGCGTCGAAGCATACGGCACCGTCGATGAGGCAAACGCGATGCTTGGGGTGGTTGTCCACACCGCCAAGGCAGAGAACGCCCCGTACGCGGATACCCTCGAATCCATCCAGCACGACCTGTTCGATCTGGGCGCCGATCTCTGCACCCCAATCAAGCCCGACGAAACCGAGGGACAAGCACTCCGGATCACCCCGGGGCGAGTCGAGGCCCTCGAGCACATCATCGACGAGTACAACGCCCCGCTCGAATCCCTCACGAGTTTCGTGCTGCCCGGGGGCTCGCGTCTCGCGGCTGAACTGCACCTGGCGCGGACGATCACCCGCCGTGCTGAGCGTGCCGTGACGACCCTGCTCGAGATCGAGCCCGACACCACCTCGATCGTCACAATGCAGTACCTGAACCGACTTTCCGATCTGCTGTTCGTGCTCGCTCGGGCTGCGAACAACAACGGGCGATCAGATGTGCTCTGGGTACCCGGGAAGAATCGGTAAGGTTACCCGCAGTTTCATGCCAGTAATCAGTGTGCCTCGCTTCGGTGTGTGTATCATGTTTGCGTGCACCAACAACTGCGCCAACTGATCCTCTCGGTTCGGGACTTCGAATCGAACCGGCTCCTCGACAACATGTCCGAGTCCGAGGTTCGTCGCAATACCGCGCAGTTCCTTGGGATCCTCGCGCTGCTCGGGATCGCGATGATCCTCATCCATTTCATGGGTCAGTCCGCGCTCGGTGCCAAACACCTCGCCCTGAGTTTCTTCTGGGCGATGTTCTACCTCGCAGCTGCGGTCACCGTGTACTTCGTCGATCTCAAGAAGATCTGGTGCGTGCGATTGTCGCTTCTGATCATCCTCGTTGAAGGGCTCGTCGCGTTGGCACGATGGTCGATCGCGGATCAGGATGGCCCGAGCGAGGGCGCACTCGTCGGCGTTCTGGTCGGGCTCACGATGGGCGCCGCCCTGCTCCCGTGGAGCCCGCGCCAGACCCTGACACTCGGGCTGCTTTGGATCATCGGCGCGAGCCTGAGCATGCTCTTCGCCGAGCACCCGGAAGGGTTCTCCGTACCCGCCGCCATCTTCTCGTACTTCGCCGTCACGATCCCCGGGATCATGATCTCGTTCTTCCGCATGTCCCGGTTCCAGGACCAGTTCGAGCTCCACTTCATCCAGAGCAAGTACGACGAGGTCCGCGAGGACCTCCAGGCCGCGAAATCGATCCACGAGCGGGGATTCCCCAAGCCCAAATCCTCCGGCGAGGTCCGATTCACCTATGTCTACCGCCCAATGAGTCAGATCGGGGGAGATTCCGTCTTCGCATCGATCCAGGACCCAGGGGACGCGAACTCGCCAGTCACCCTTGTGCTCTTCGATGTCACCGGGCACGGGATCACCGCAGCCCTCACCGCGAATCGGCTGCAGGGCGAGCTCATGCGTCTCACGGGCGAGAACCCCGCAATCGAGCCCGGTGAACTACTCATTGCCATGGATCGGTATGTCTGCCTGACCCTCGCGGATAGCGCTGTCTTGGTATCTGCGGTCGCGGTGCGGGTCGTGCCTGCGGATGGAATCATCCGGGTGGCGAACGCGGGGCACCCCGCGCCGATTCTCCGCGATACGCGTGGACAACTCACACGAATACAACCCTCCGGAGCGGTGCTCGGCGTCGGAGTTGAGCAAATCCTGCAATCCAAAGTCGAACAGTTCCCCTTTGTCGAGGGTGATTCGTTGATTGCCTACACGGACGGTGTCAGCGAAGCCCGAACTAGCGGGAACGAGATGTTTGGGCTTGAGGGCGTGGAATCGGTGCTTTCGCGGAACTGGGTCGAGCAATCCAAGAGATGGCCGATACAGATCCTCGAAGATGTCGAAAATCATCGTGCAGGCGACGCTTCAGACGATATCCTGATATTGGAAATCTATCGAGCCTGATGGGGCACACTCAGGCACACGACAGGAACGAACTGTGACGACCGCATCGTTTGAGACAACCGAGTTTCGCCGCACCTTTCGACAGGAAACGGACGATCTGCTCCGAAAGCGCCTGATCTGGTTCATCTCCGTATGGGGCGGGATTGGGCTCATCATGACGGTGCTCTTCATCGTCCTCTGGATCGAGGGCACCGGGGTCGCCAACCTCCTCAACAACGGCGGGAAGAAGGCCTTCTTCTTCATGACCACCGCGATCTGGCTCGGGTCCTATCTCGCATCACTGCTGCTCGTGCTCGGGAGTCGTGTTCAAAGCCAGACCATCATCAAGATCACGATCGGGCTCGTAATGCTCGACGGTTTGCAGGGCGTTGGGTCCAGAGCAATGGGACTCGACGGCGGCGGACCTGCGCTGATGGCATTCATCATCGCCCATTTCATCGCGTGCTGTATGTTCCCGTGGACCATCAAGCAGTCGGTGTTGCCGGTTGTGACGACCCTGCTCGCGAGCGTATTTAGCAAGCTCGTTTTCGAAGGTGGCGGTTGGGTATCGGCGCTCGTACCAACACTCGTCTATGCGGCGCTCGCGACTCCCGCTGTGTTTATCTCCGGCGTCAAACACTCGCAGCGTGTTCAGCGCGCAACGAACAAGTTCCTCAATCAACGCTACGGGATGCTCCGCCAGGAGCTCGCATACGCGAGACAGGTCCACGAGGCGCTCTTCCCCGCGCCGATCATCTCGGGTAATCTTCAGTACACCTACCGGTACGAGCCCATGCGCCAGATCGGGGGGGACTACCTCTACACCAAGCTCTCCGATGATGGGAACAAGCTCTCCGTCGTCATTGTCGATGTGACTGGGCACGGGATCCCCGCCGCCCTTACGGTCAATCGTCTCCACGGCGAGATCGATATCTCCTTCGCGGAGGACGCGGACATTGCCCCGGGGGAGATGCTCGAGCGACTCAATCGGTATGTCCACCTGACCCTTGCGAAGCACTCCATCTATGCGACAGCTGTCTGTATCCGCGTGGACTACAAGCGTGGCGTCGTCGAGTACGCGTCCGGCGGGCACCCGCCCGCGTTCATCCGAGGGATCGATGGGTCACTCTCGGATCTCGATCCGACCACCTTCGTGCTCGGTGCGTGCGCCGAATCGGACTTCGAAGCAGGGCAAATCGAGGTTGAGTTCCATCCGGGCGATTCCTTGATCGCCTACACCGATGGCGCCATCGAAGCCCGGAGTCTCGAGGGCAAGATGTTCCATATCGATGGGCTCCGCCGACTCCTCGCCACGCAGACAGTGCTCGGCGAGGCCGGCGATTCACAAGGATTCTGGGCCGAGAAGATCCTTGAAGAAGTCGCAGCCTTCCGAGGCGGACTCCCCCCCGAAGATGACACGCTTGCGATTGAGATCTTCCGCCCGATAAACCGATCAACGCAAGACCTTGTGACTGAGAATCAGCCCGCATCGATCGCGAACGGGTCCTGATCTCGATTCCCGATATAAATAACACGGGATAGCGGTTTCGCTTTCGTGAACTTTCGTGTACGCTGACATCTCACACACTCGTGTGGAGGTTTTGCGATGGTACATGAAGATGGGGTATGGGTGAATCCTAGAGTATTCTCCCGCGCATTCACATTGATCGAGCTACTGGTCGTCATCGCGATCATCGCGCTCTTGATCGGGATCCTGCTTCCCTCGCTCGGGTCGGCGCGGAGTGTTACTCAGAAAACGATCTGCCTCTCCAACATGCGACAACTCGGGCTCGCGAACAGCCTGTACGCGCAGGATTACGACGGGCGATCCATGCCAACCGGGCGTTTCGAGTCCACCCGTGGGCGACGCAACGCACGCGGCGATCTCAACACCATCAACTGGGCGTACCTCTACAACAACCCGGGCACCCGACGAAAGGGCGTTGGGTTGCTTATGGACTATGTCGACAACGCGAACGAGATCGTGTCGTGCCCGAAGAATCGAAGACGAGACCCGAACGGGATCGAACGCGACCCGGACAATATCTTCAATCTCGGCGAATATTTCTACGGCGCGAGCGAGCTCAACTTCGATTACACCTTCAATTCGCCCGCGCAGGGCGCAAAGGACACCGTTCAGTTCGATGTCTGGTACTTCAACCAGACGCACGCGGACGACGATGAGCTCTCACGGGCCCAGTTTGACAACGCGATACAGAACAACAAGCTGACCCGAATGGACGGGCTCCCGCTCATCATCGAAGAGAGCTCGTGGTGGTTCAACAACAACGGCCCGCAGGGCGTCACGGACGGGGCGTGGGGCAACTACGATCAATGGACGACGCGTCACGACGGTGGGGGGGCGACCTACTACCAGGATGGGCATGTCGATATCTTCCGCCCGCCGTCCAACGGGTTCCAAAATGACGACCCAGGCGCGGGGTACGGCGATACCGGGTTCAACTCGTGGGATATCTATGTGAAAGCCAGCTTCGGCGGGGGATACTACCGCTTGAGTGATATCGCGGATGCCCAATCAAACGCACGATCAGGAATGAACCCAGGGTACGGCGCGATCAACAACCCAGGTCAGTACAGATAGAAAACACCCGCGAAGCGAGTGTTGAAACGGTTGATTTTTCCAGATTCAGGCTTGGGTCGGAGTGTGTGAGTTCTTCCCAAGCCGCGGAAGGATCACAATCGCCCCGATGAGCATGGGGATGAGCAGGACGAAGGGTGAGATGTGGATCTGCTCGGGGATGGTGACTTTCCCGATGCTCCCAACCTCAAGGATGTTTGCGTTGAGCCAAGGGTAGAGCTCTGCATACACCCCAGCGCCGACAAGCATCCCAAGCACGCCGATGATCGCATGCCGGGACCCTGATCCGATCGCCGCGACGGCTGTCCCGGGGCAGTACCCGAGGATCACCATGCCGATCCCAAAGATCACGCCTCCGAGACCGTTCGCAAGGAGCGCCGCGCCCTTAATGTGCAGCGGAACATCCATACCGATCAGACGCATCGAGTAAATCCCCAGTCCGCCAACGATGATCGCGGTCATCATGACCTTGAGGACCGTGAAATCCTTGAGTCGGAACTGGTTCACGATGACACCGAAGTTGGTGACCCCGCCCTTCTGCAAAAGGAACCCGAAGACGAGCCCTGTGATTGCGCCGAGCAGAAGTGTGGTTGGATCTGCAAACCAAGCGTTCATGATGCGCCTCCTTTGGTGCGTCGACCTGCGTACAAGAGTGCAGCGGTGGGGAGCCCCCCTGCGAACATCGCACCCATGAAGATCCATCCTGATGTTGAGAGCTGCATCCCACCGGACAACCCGTGCCCCGAGGTGCACCCGCCCGCCATACGGGCACCGATGATCAGGATCATGCCGCCTGCGAAGGCCGCGGCGTAGCGGAAACCCTTGGATGGGCCGAATCGCTGCTCCCATAGATCGGGGACATGCTCGGGTTTGATCTTCCCGCTGAGCTTGGCGGCGACGAACGCTCCGATCGCGAGGAAGATCACCAGCATGAACTGCCACTCGATCATGGGCTTCGGTTCCGCGGTCGTGCCCAGGTACTTCACAAAGTACGGCTCGTTGCTGACATGCTCGGGGGCGACGAGCCGCTCAATTCCACCCGCGGCATGGACCATCGTTGTTGAAGTCCCGAGTGCCTTGTTCATCGTCGCGAAGGTGATCCATGAGAGGACACCCAAGAGAAACCCGACAAGGTACGGGGACCATCTCGCCTGTTTCAATAGTTTCAAGATTGGGTTGTGGGTCATGGGAAGTCTCCTACATATCGCAACTATGCGATGAGAGTTGGTTGTGCCATGAGATGGGGGACGGGCGGAGATGTGTATCGGGCTTGAATGCACTGGATAATTGATCGCATCCCCGGCTCAATGACCTTGCAATACACATGCCTTCCATCTCGCTCCATCGAGATGAGCTGGTGGTCTTTGAGTCGCTTGAGATGCTCGGAGGCCACATTCTGAGGCGTGTTCGTGAGCTTTGCCAGCTCGCCAACACTCAACCGATGATCAAGCAAGACCTCGATCATCTGCAGCCGAACAGGGTGGGCAATGACCTTCAGGCAGCCTGCCGCAAGTTCCATGTGTTCCAAGGGAGTAATCTTGGGCGCATCGTGCATGCCTAAATATATCGTATAAATACGATATGTCAATCGGGTTCTTGTGAAAAATCTGGGCCAATCCGATGAGGTGACCATTCCACGATGTCGGCCTACGATCTCGACCCCACGGGACGGGCGTGTTTCGTGGACGACACGGACATCACTCTGGAGATACCCAGCATGGAAACCACACTCATCATCCTCAAGCCCGATGCCGTCCAGCGTGGGCTCATGGGCAAGATCATCACCCGCTTTGAAGAGAAGGGCCTGGCCATCGTCGGTATGAAGATGATGACCATCTCCCAGGAACTCGCGGGGACCCACTACAAGGACCACCAGGGCAAGCCATTCTACAACGGTCTCGTCGGGTTCATGACCTCCTCGCCCGTGTGCGTCATGGCGGTCCGCGGCGTTGGGGCGATCACCATCGCCCGCTCCATGATGGGCGCGACCTTCGGGTCCAAGGCCGACGCGGGCACCATCCGGGGCGACTACGGCGTCTCCAACTCCTTCAACCTCATTCACGGCTCAGACTCCCCCGAAGCCGCAGCGCGTGAACTCGGGCTGTTCTTCAACGAGGGCGAAGTTCAGGAACTCGATCGTGCGATCGAGGGTTGGGTCTACGACATGAGCTCGGGAACCCCCGAGTAAATCGAGCGTTGATACCAGATCAAAAAACGCCCCGCATTGCGGGGCGTTTTGTGTATTGGTTGATTCATCGTTCAGCGGGCGCTGGCGGGTTTGATCTCGCCGATGACCGCGGGGGGCTCCTCGATCTCGATGACGATCTGATCCGCGATCTCTCGCCGATGGATCTCGACATCACGCGGGAAGTCAAACGCGACGCGGACACGCTCGCCCTTGACGCTTGCGATGCGGACAACGCCGATCGGGTTCTTGGGGTCCCCGATGACGACTTCTTCGCCTTCTCTTCGTGTGATGACCAGCATCCGTTGCTACTCCAAACTGCTCGGAACCGCTTTGTCCCGACGACGCAGTATACCAGTGTCAGCGGATGGAACAAGGGGAATCTGGGCCATAAACCCCAAGCAGTTCAGCAATTACGCGAGTGTCCGCAAAGATTCTCGGACCTAAAGCCGTGATTCTACGGGTCAATTCGGTGATCAAGAAGGGATCAGTCCTCTTCGATCGCTTCGACGGCGCTGATCTCGGGCACATAGGTCTTAAGGTTCTGCTCGATCCCCAGACGCAGGGTCATGTTCGACGAAGGGCACCCCACGCACGCGCCGTGCATGCGGATCCGCGCGACACCCGCTTTGGTGACCTCGATCAGTTCGATGTCGCCGCCGTCATTCTGAACAGATGGGCGGATGCGATCGATGACCATCGAGACTCGTTCTTCGATGGACAAGTCCGCGCTCGGGTGCGCGGGGTTCGTGTCGTCGATCGGGTTGCCGCCTTTGGTGACATGGACCATGCATAATGATAGGGGATGAACCCCTCCGAGTTCCAGCGATCCCGATGCGGTTGAACTACACTAGTGACGATGAACACCCACCTGAAGCTCGCCCTGATTCTGTCGATCTCATCCGTTTCAATGTTCAGCGCCTGCTCCGCGTCGAGCAAGTACGAGCCCTCGGGCAACCCGCTGCTTGATCTGCGGAACCCGGAGCTGCTCGAAAGGGACCGGATCGCTGCGGCAACCGCGGCTTGGAGTGAGGTCGAGCAGGGCATCCGCGATCGCGAACGAACCCGATACGCCCTGAAGAATCTCGCCTGGTCGGGTGGAACGGATACCAAGCTCCGTCTGGTCATCATCGATCTCCTTATGTCCGATCGCTCCGATGAGGGCAGCGCCGATTCACGCGCGATGGCCCGGTTGCTCCTGCCCAACGAGCGGGACCCTGAAGCCGTACGCATCATGGCGTTCCACGCGGTGGATTCAGGCTGGACGGAGCTCGTGCCCGCGTTAGTCCGATCCCTGTCGCGTCGCGACGCATCGGTTCCCGATCGCGATCGCCCCGAGTTCGAAGCAATACAGCGACTCAAGAACGGCACCCCAATCGAGCGGGTGGTGTTCGAGGTGTTCCTCAACCCGTCCCAGCAGACCGGAACAGCGCAGGAGAACGCGGTGCTCCGATCCGACGATCGCACGCGCGACGACGCGTGGGGGTTGCTCGGGCGCCTTGATCCATCGGGCGATCTCCGCGCCGGGTTTATCTCCAGCGTCAACCTCAATGACCCCAACATCGACGCGGGTTCAAAGGCCCTGATTGAGGACCTCCGGATTGCCCGCGAAGAGCTTGGGGTGATCCCCGACACGAGCATGGAGATCGCGTGGCTCGGTTCCCTGCGGCGTCACGAGGAGCCTCGGAACAATGAAGCCAACACCCAATGGTGGGGGCAGACTCGCGTCGCGGTCAGCGCCCTCAGCACGGAACAACGCCAGGGGCTGCGGATGCGTCACCTCGAGCCTGTCCGTTGGGCGTACGAGAATCAGCCCGGGTGGCTCAGGCTCGATCGAGAAGGGCTGTACACCGTTCTGAATGCCCGCCTGCGCGGCCGCACGGTCCACAAGCGTCAGTCCGAGCGAGGCGAGCGTCCTCGATTGGAACGCTTGGGTGATTGGGCGGACATCATGAGCTGGGGCGATCTGCTCACGGTCCTCGTCGTGGATGACTCGATCATGAGCCCCGAGGTTCAATCTCAGCTCTTCACCCAGCGTGCACTCGACAAGAAGGACACCTCGACGGAATACGGCGGAGTCATCGAGACCGGTTCGGATTCGGGGTGGCGAGCGGTACTTTTCCGTCCGCGTCAACGCGATCGCCTGAGCGATCAACGCTTCGTAGCGAGCGATGACATGTTCCGGTTCAGCGATCGCTCACTCGCGCATTACCACTTCCACGCGGACGACCGGAACAACTCCAAGTACGCGGGCCCGTCGCTTCAAGATCTGCAGAACGCGAACGCGTCACAGCGGACGAGCATCGTGCTGACCTCGTTGAGCTCCGATGAGCTTAATGTCGATGTGTACTTCGGCAATGGGGTCGTGATCGATCTCGGGTTGATCTTGGGCAGCGAGTAACAACGCGCACAGACGCACAAGAATTTTCAGCACGAGTCATGCCCTATTCAGTTTAAACCGCGATCCCAAGAAATCGCGTCTCTTGACGCTGGAAGGGCGATTTCACGCTCCCATACACTCGCGTGTGCAACTGACAGAACTGGAACAACGCGTCGCAAAGAGCATCGAGTCCCGGGCGGGTGATCTGCTCGAGGATCTGCGTCTTCATGTCTCCATCCCAACGGGCGGCAACAACCAGCCCGCGATCGAAGAAACCCGTGAGCGATTCGGGATCCGATTGCAGGAACTGGGCGCCAAGACCCACATGGTCCCCGGCGATCCCAAGCCCGAGTGGCTCCAGGGTGATCAGCACCACTACTACACCCCGCCGACGGCTGTGTGCGAACGCCTCAATGGAGCAACTGAGAATCGCATCTTGGTTGCGGGGCATCTGGACACGGTGCACGACCCGGAGGGCGACTTCCTCAACCTCTCGATCTCACCCGACGGCAAAACGGCGCTGGGGCCCGGGTGCGTGGATATGAAGGGCGGGCTGGTCATCGCCGTCGCGGCGCTCGAAGCGCTCGAAGAGTGCGGCGTCCCCGCGAACTGGACCTTCACCATGAACGCCGATGAGGAAACCGGCACCTACCACAGCGAGCAGGCGCTCCGCGACGAAGCGAAGAAGCACGACTTCGGGCTCGCCCTTGAGCCCGCGCTCCCCGGCGGCGAGCTCGCGATCGAGCGTGTTGGGTCGGGTCAGTTCATGATCGAAACGATCGGCAAGAGCGCCCATGTCGGTCGCGCCTTCACTGACGGCGTCTCCGCGGTCGTTGCGCTGGCCAAATGCATCGATGCGTCGTCCCAGTTCCCAGATCCCGATCGAGGCAAGATCCTCAATATCGGACCCATCCGGGGTGGGGTCGCGACGAACGCGGTCCCCGATTCTGCGTTTGCTTGGGGGAATGTCCGGTTCGCGGACGAGTCGATTGCCGATGAACTAGGCGTGCAACTCGACGCCCTCCAGACCGACCCGAACGCGATGCCTTGTGTCAAGGTGTACCGGAGCTTCAATCGTCCGGCCAAGCCCCTGATTCCGGCGACTGAATCGCTCGCCCTCAGCGCACGGGCGGTCGCTGAGGCGCTGGGGCAGAAACTCCCCTTCGCCAAAACCGGGGGCGTCTGCGACGGCAATGTTCTCCAGAATGCGGGTCTCCCCACGATCGACACGCTCGGCGTGCGCGGCGGGGGATTGCACACCAAGGATGAATGGATAGATCTTTCGAGCCTCGTTGAACGCTGCCAGTTGCTCGCGATCCTCATCGCGCGCCTCTCGGCAGGCGGTTCCGCGGCACTGTAACCTCAACTCTTTGAACAGAGGAGCAATGTCATGTCGGTATCAACGACGGCAACAAACACCACCACCGGGCATGCGATCTTTAACGACCCCGCGATCGAATCGGGCATCGATGCGCTCGTCGAGCAGGTCATGGAGCACAACCGCACCCTGACCGATATCAAGGCGCCCAACCCGGAGATCGCGGACTCGTTTAACACTCTGGTCGAACGCTGCAAGGCCGTCAAGGGCAACAACCTCGTCTACACCTCGATCGGGTCTGGCGCGGGCAACGGCGCGCTCGTCGAGATGGCGGACGGCTCGGTCAAGTGGGACATGCTCACGGGCATCGGTGTCCACTTCCTCGGGCACGGGAACCCCAAGGTCATCAAGGCCCAGCTCATCGCGGGCATTAATGAAGCAACCAAGCACGGGAACCTGCAGACCAACTTCGAGGCCTACGAGTTCGGCGAGAAGCTCGTCAAGCTCGCGTCCCGCAACTCGAACCTCAAGCACGCGTTCATCACCACCTCGGGCGCGATGGCCAACGAGAGTGCGATCAAGGTCTGCTACCAGAAGCACGCCCCCGCGTCGCGCGTGATCGCGTTCGAGCACTGCTTCATGGGACGCTCCGTCACCATGGCCCAGATCGGCGACTCGCACGGCGGACGCGTCGGGATCCCCCTGTCTACGCAGGTCGATTACATCCCGTTCTACAACGAGGCGATCGCGGAGGAGATGGGCGGTTCCGCGAAGTTCACCGAATACTGCGTCAAGCGACTCCAGGAGTACATCGATCGGTACCCCAAGCAGCACGCGTGCTTCATCTTCGAGCTCGTGCAGGGCGAGGGCGGGTTCAATGTCGCCAAGCGTGATTTCTTCAAGGTGCTGATGGATGTCTGCCGCGACAACGGGATCGCGATCTGGGACGACGAGATCCAGAGCTTTGGGCGGACCGAGTCGATGTTCGCGTACGAACAGTACGAGCTGGGCGACTATGTCGATGTGTTCTGTGTTGGCAAGATGACCCAAGCGTGCGCGACCCTCTGGACCGAGCGGTACAACCCCAAGCCCGGTCTGCTCAGCGGCACATTCACGGGCAACACGAGCGACTTCACCGTTGGTTCATTGCTGCTCGATGAGCTGAGCAGTGGGAACAACTACGGGCCCAAGGGCAAGTTCGCGATCCACCACGCCGAGTTCCGCTCACAGGTCAAGAAGCTCATCGACAAGCACCCCGACTGGTTCCCCAGCGCTCCCCAGACGAAGGAGCTTGTTGGCGGCGTGGGCGGCATGATGAAGTTCACCCCGTTCGGGGGCGACAAGAACAAGGTCATGAAGACCTGCAAGTATGCTTACGAGGAGGGCGTGATCTCGTTCTACTGCGGTCACGGCCCGTTCCATGTCCGCATGCTCCCGCCGCTGCCGGTGATGAAGATGGAAGACTGGCCCCGTGTCTTCGAGTGCCTCGAGCGTGCGCTCGCTCGTGTCGCGCAGGAGGGCTGATCTATGTCCAAGTCATCCCCGCAGTTTGTGATCCGGCGCGCGATGAACTCTGACCTGCCGACGCTGCACAAGCTGTCGAAAATGGTTCATTTCATCAATCTCCCGCCGGATCAGGAGATCATCGCCAACAAGATCCGCAACTCGCGACAGAGTTTCCTCCGCGCTGCCCGCGACGCGAAGACGGTGCACAAGCCCCAATCGCAATCGGGTTCGTCGGGTCTTTCCGAGAAGACCGCGATGGCGGACATCTTCATGTTTGTTATCGAGGAGCTTAACACCGAGGGGTGCATCGGTTCCTCGCAGATCGTGTCCCAGATGGGTGGCCCGGGTCATCCCAATGTCTGCTTCAAACTTGAGACGCGTGAGAAGTACGCCGAGGATCTCAAGTTCGGGACCAAGCACACCGTTGCAAAGGTGTACCTCGACGAGTCTGGCCCGACGGAACTGGGCGGTCTGATCATGCAACCGAGCTTCCGCGGGCACAAGCTCAAGCTCGGGCGTTTCACTTCGCTCGTGCGGTTCCACTTCATGGGATTGCATCGCAAGATGTTCCGCCCGACGATCCTCGCTGAGCTCATGGCCCCGATCTCCAGCAAGGGCGAGTCGCTTGTCTGGGATTGCCTCGGGCGTCGATTCATCCCGTTGAGTTACGACGAGGCGGACCGGTTCTGTCAGTACTCCCGCAGCTTCATGACGGATCTGCTCCCCGAGGGCGACATCCATCTGTCGCTACTCCCCCCGCAGGCGCGGGCACAGGTCGGGGAGGTCGGGCCGGAAACCGTTCCCGCGCGGCGGATGCTTGAGCGACTGGGGTTCCAGTTCCATGGGTTCGTCGATCCGTTCGACGGTGGCCCGTACATCACCGCGAACACGGACGACATCGAGATCATCCGTGACACCTTTTCCGCGCCCCTCGGCCCGAGCATCAAGCATGAGCAGACCAACAAAGTTGGGATCGTCTCGGTGCTCAACTCCGACGGTGATTTCCGTGCGGTGCAGTGCGCTTTCCAGGTCGATCGTGCGGGCAAGATCCGCCTGACATCCGATACGATGGTCGCCCTTCGGGCAGAGCCCGGCGCTACCGCCGGGTGCACCCCGATGCGGGTTCCCGTTGAGCCTGGACGCACAGGCACCAAGCGCAAGGTTGCCAAGAAACAGACAACGAAGAAGGTGGCAAAGAAGAGTTCCAAAGGCACAAAGGTCACGAAGAAAACCACGACCACCATGCCCAAGGCAGACTGAGGCAGATATGAGCACGACACAGAACACGCAAGCCGTGATCCAGGGTTCCAACCTGATCGCGGGGCAGTGGCACCCCATCCCCGGCGAATCGCTCCGCTCCACCATGCCCGCATCACCCGATCGGGTTGTCTGGTCCGGGTCGCCGAGCGTTGATGCGGTGCACAACGCGATCAATGCGGCGCGTGCGGCCCTCCCTGCATGGTCTTCCACCCCGATCGAGCAGCGCGTCGCGGTCCTCCGCAAGTTTCAGGAGATCGCCAAGTCTCGCTCAATCGAGCTCGGGACCCTGATCTCCATTGAGACGGGCAAGGCGCTCTGGGAATCACAGGGCGAGGCAAACCTCGTCGGCGCGAAGGTTGATATCACGCTTGAAGAAGGCGAGTGGTCGGGGCGTCATCGTGTGACAGACTTTGAGTTCGGGCTCAACGAGACCAAGCGTGCCCGTTGTTACTTCCGTCCGCACGGGGTGATGGCTGTTGTCGGCCCGTTCAACTTCCCCGCTCATCTCCCCAACGGGCACATCGTCCCTGCTTTGCTCACGGGCAACACGATCGTCTTCAAACCCTCTGACAAATCGCCCGCGGTGGGGCAGATGCTCACGGAGATGTTCCACGAGGCCCTCGAATCGCAGGGAGCGCCAAAGGGCGTCATCAACCTCGTGCACGGTGCCGTGGACGAGTCCATCGCGCTCTGCGGGAGCCCCGATGTGGACGGCGTGCTGTTCACGGGTTCGTGGGCAGCGGGTCGAGCGATCACCGAAGCAAACCTCGATCACCCGGGCAAGATTATCGCGCTGGAGATGGGCGGGAACAACCCGGCGATCGTCATGCCAGACGCGGACCTGTACCAGGCCGTCGTTGAGATCACACGCTGTGCGTTCAACACCACGGGGCAGCGCTGCACGAGCACGCGCCGCCTGATCGTCCATCGTGATGTCGCGGACAAGGTGATCCCCGCGATCATCAAGTCCGCGTCGAACCTGATCATCGGCGACCCTGATGCGCCCGAGCCGGTCTTCATGGGGCCCATCATCTCCGAGCAGGCGCTCGACGCGGTGCTACGGTTCCAGGAGCGCGTCGCGTCCAACGGCGGGCGGGTCCTGATGGAATCGACCCGCGTCCCCGATCGCGACGGGTGGTTCATCACGCCGGGCATCATCGAGGTGGACAAGTTCACGCTCGGTTGCGACGACGCGGGGTGTGACGAAGAGGTCTTCGGGCCGCTGCTGCGTGTGAGTGTTGTGGATTCCTTCGATGAAGCACTCGCCCAAGCCAACGCGACCCGGTATGGGCTCAGCGCATCGATCTTTACTGCGGACGAGTCGTTGCAAGGGCGGTTCCTCAACGAGTGCCGGGCGGGGTGCAGGAACATCAACTGCGGCACCGCGGGCGCGAGCTCCAAGCTCCCCTTCGGCGGGCTCGGGTTGTCGGGGAATCATCGCCCCGCGGGCGCGTTCTCGTTGGACTACACAGCGTACCCCGTCGCGAGCATGATCGAGACAGGGAGCGATTGCCTCATCCCCAACGGGATGCGGGTCGAGCGAGATTGGGTCAAGTGATCGGGCTACTCAGGATCGCTCAGCGCGCCGCTGGAGGTTGAGGATGAGCTCGACCTGCCCGATCGGCTGCTTGAGCTGATGGGCGATCTCGTGGGGAGACTTGCCCTTGAGCGCCAGTTCCTGGATCTGATCCGAGATAGGAATCTCCGCGGGTTCCGGTTCGGCATTGATCGGCTCGATCCGACCCGCGACCCGTGCTTCGCGTTCGTGCTGATCCTGTTCTAGTCGGGCCCGGTCGAGCAGCGACGGATCGATCGAGCGTGGCGCCGGGCGTGCTGCGGGGGTAGGCTCCGATGAATCGTTCGTGTGCGTGGGCTTGGGTTGGTTTGAGATTGCCCTGTTAAGCTGATCGAGCTTTGCGTCTGCTTCTTCGATGAGGAGTTCTAATCGCGCCGCCTTGTTGTCAAGGGCTGCTCCGAGTCGACGCGCGATCTCTTCCGCTTCGACCATGAGCTTCTCAGCGGGCTCCATCGAGGTAACGGCGCGATGACGGATCTCCTCGATCCGCTCGGAGGGCGAACCCATCGCATTCGTCCGTGAAGCGTTGGATTTGTGCGTCTTGCGGAGCGATCGGATCATCACAAAGACCACAACGATCATCCCGACACCCATCAGGATGTTGGGCAGCATCGAGTTTTCTGCGCGGAACTGATCGAGCCAACCCCCTTGGGTGGGTTGCTGGGTCTCAGACGCATTCAGTACGGGGGTATCGCCCGTGGATTCCTGGGGCGAGAGGCGGGTTTCTTCGGTGTTAGCGCTGGGTCCGAGTTGCAAGGGCATGACTCCGCTTGTCGGCACTCATTCGCCGACCGCCCACTCTATCATCGGTGTGTGAATGATGCAAGGAACCAAGACGCCTGTGGGCAACCTGTGCCCCAGAACTGGAAACGCGATGAGCTAGTCGCGCGGATCCTGCGCCGGTGGCGTGCCCTCACGGGTGACAAGCACACCCGAGACGATCAGCGCAAGACTCTCGTCGCGTGCTCCGGTGGCGCGGACTCAATCGCCCTCGCGTTCGCGATCTCCCGCATCCCCGATTCGTGCGTGATCACGCATATCCGGCACGACATCCGATCGGAAGCCGAAACCCTCCAGGATCAGCAACTCGTCAAGGATCTCGCAGATGAGGCGGGGATCGAGTTCGTGACCCGATACCTTCGTGTCAAGGATCTCCCGGGCAACCTTGAGTCCAATGCGCGAGCAGGTCGGTACGCGATCCTAAAGGAGATCGCACGGACGCGTCAGTGTGCGTTTATCGCAACAGGGCACCACGCGGACGACCAACTCGAAACCCTGCTCATGAGCATGATGCGTGGATCGGGTATCCGAGGTATGTCGGGGATGAGTCCAAACAGCTCGCGAGAAGGGATCGAGATCATCCGTCCCATGCTCGCGATCACTCATGCGGAGATCATCGAACTCCTTGAGCGAGCGAAGATTCCTTGGCGCGAAGACCCAACGAACGCAGACACATCGCTCTTGCGGAATCGGATCCGGCACGAACTTCTGCCGGTGCTCCGCTCCATCTGTCCCCAGATCGCCACCCGGGCATCCGCATGGGCGAGCGATCTGGAATCCGTCGAGGACTTGCTCGGGGGGCACCTTGATGAGCTCTTTGCGCGCGGAACAGAACACCCGGAGGGAATCATCTGGGACCGGGCGGTGTTTCGTACCTGCCCGGATCCTGTGATTGGATTGGTTCCTCAGCGTGTGTGTGCCAAACTATGTCAAGGCAAAGGGCAGGACACGATCACGCGTGAAACGATCGAGGCATGGGTCCGAGCGGTGAAATCGGGCTCGACCGATCCGACCCATCATCGGATCGGACCTATGGTTTGTTTCATCGATGCGCACCGGGTTTGTTTCGAGCGAGCAGGGAATGTCGAGGGTGAATAAGGAGTCTTCATGATGAATAATACAACCGACCCCATCAAGGTCGCCCTCGTCGGGCACTGCACCCCCGATTCGTTCGCCCTCCGCAGCGCTATTGCGGGATTCTTTCCCAAGGCACAGATCGAGAACATCCACTCCAAGAGTGATTTCGATCAACGCCTTCAGGAGTTCGATCTCCATCTCGTCAATCGCGTGCTCGATGGATCGTTCCCTGATGAGTCCGGGATCAATCTCATCCGCGTCAACGCAAGCAATCACTCGGCGCTCATGCTCATCTCCAACTTCCCCGAGTCGCTCCAGGAAGCCGTCGACGCGGGCGGCGTGCCGGGGTTCGGCAAGCGCGACATGCGATCTGAGAACGCACGGGTCGCGATGAGCAACGCGCTCGGGATATCTGTCAACACCTAACAAGGATTCACGCACATGGATAAAGCGATCAAGGTCACCGAGTACCAGGCACGACGCAAGCAGATCAGCGTCCAACTCAAGGACGCTGTCGGCGTGGTGTTCGCGGGCGCGGGCGCGCCGCCGCTCCGCGGCGAGTGGTTCCCCGACATGAACTTCCGGTACCTGACCGGGATCGATAACGAACCCGGCGCGGTGGTCCTGTTCGACCCGAAGAACCCCAACCCCAAGCGGCGCACCATCCTATTCCTTCAGCCAGTCAACCCGGAGATGGATGTCTGGGACGGATACCGCGATCACATCTCCCAAGAACTCCGCGACCGGTACGGGTTCGACACCGTCATGCGGACGAACGCGCTCCCTCGGTTCCTGAGTGAAGCGGCCCGTCGATCGAAGAAGCTTGCGTGCCTGCACCCGACCGCGGCGTACACCCAGCCGATTACGCCCGACCTGGAGATCTTCCAGAAAATCGCAGCGAGAACCCCCGGGTGCGCGATCGTGGACATGAGCGACGCGATCATCAACCTCCGCCTCATCAAGAGCCCCGCGGAGATCAAGCAGATCCAGAGCGCGATCAAGGCAACCCACAACGGGCTCAACGCCCTCATGGGAACGCTCAAGCCCGGAGTGGGCGAGCGTGATCTGCACAACGCGCTCGTCGGCGGGTTCGCCCAGGCGGGTTCCATCCGCAACGCGTTCGATCCCATCGTCGGGTCCGGGCACAACGCGACCGTGCTTCATTACAAGGAGAACACGGGCGTCTGCAACGACGGTGAACTCATCGTCGTGGACTCTGGCGCGGAGATCAATGGGTACGCGTCCGACATCACCCGCACCTTCCCCGTGAACGGCAAGTACACCAAGGAGCAGGCGAAGCTCTACAACATCGTCCTCAAAGCCCAGGAAGCCGCGATCAAAGCGGTCAAGCCCGGCGCGACGATGGCGCAGGTCGACGAGGCCTCCCGCAAGGTCATCCGCGACGCGGGGTACGGTGATCAGTACCTCCACGGCGTCGGGCACCACCTCGGTCTCGAGACCCACGACCCCTCACCCGATGTCAAGCTCAAGCCGGGCATGGTCGTGACGATCGAGCCCGGGATCTACCTGCAGGATAAGTCGATCGGGATCCGCATCGAGGACGACATCCTCGTGACAGAGAAGGGGAACCGCAACCTCTCATCGATGATCCCGAAGAGCGTCGCGGAAGTCGAAGCCGCGATCAAAGCAGCTAAGTAAAGCGATCAAAGCTTGACCCCATCAGCCCGCGAGTTCGCGGGCTTTTTCGATGAGTTCTTGAATCTCATCAGGATCACTGAAAGTGTACAGATCGATCACATGCCGATCGGGTCCGACGAGGAGGATCGAAGAAGGGTGGTCGATCATACGGAATCCATCCTCGATATTCAGGTTGCCCAGATCGAACCCGACACCCATGAGCAGAATCTGCGTCATGTCCGGCGTGCCCCGCGCGAACTTCCAGCGCGACGGGTCCGCCTTGAACCCGTTCGCGTAGTTCTTCAATACCTCGGGCGTGTCGACCTCGGGATCGATCGAGATGCTCAGGAGCTGGATGTCTGTGCCTTCCGTCGCGAACTGGATGTCACGCATCACCGCGCTCATCCCGGGGCAAATGAGCGGGCAACTCGTGTAAAAGAAATCCACAACGGTGTACTTGCCGTCGAGGAATGTCTCGTCGAACTCGACCCCGTTGCGATCCACGAGCTTGAAGTCGGGGAGGAAGAGCTGGCTGTACGGGTTGTCCTCGTTCAGATCGATCAGTTGATCGCTGGGCATCGTGCCCTGTTTGGGCGCGAACACGAACAGATACATGAGGATCCCCGCGAAGGTGATCACGAGCAGGACGAGCGAACGGATAAAGACGCGTGGAGACATGCACCATCCTACGCAGGTCTGCAGATCAGGGTTTGCTTGTGCGGGAGATCGCCCAGATGCCCAGCCCCGCCCCGAACGCGGCGAACCCGATCGAGATCGCCCACGCGAGCATCGGGTTGAACGCGTTGCTCATCCCCAGCGCGTCCCGCATTGCCCCGTGCGTCCAGGTCAAAGGGTTCGCGAGCGCGATGACCCGCATCCACCCGGCCGCGTCCTCGACGGGGAACACCGCCCCGGAGAGCAGCCACATGGGCATGAGCAGCGCGTTCATGACGCCGTGGAACCCTTGGGTTGAATCGACAATCCACGCCATCGCAAGCCCGATCCCGATCAGGGCAACCGAGATGCACAGCAGCGCCCCGATCGCGCCAATGACTCCGATTGGTGTCAGCAAGACCCCGAGGAACGGGAGCGCGAGCAGGACGATCAATGCCTGGATCAACGCGAGCAGACTCCCCGCGCCGATCTTGCTCATCGCGATCGACCATTTGGGTGCGGGGGAGACCAGTGCTGCGCGCAGCACCCCGTCGTGACGATCCTGGATGAGCGAGATCGCTGCGAAGATCGACGCGAACATCACCGTGAGCGATGCCATACCCGGGATCGTGTACGCCGTCAGGGAGGTGCCCGCGTCCGCGACTTCACCCATCGCGCTGGAGAACCCGCCGACGATGAAGACCCACAGCATCAACGGCGTCGCGATACTTGCGATGATCCGCGACGGCTGACGCGTCTGACGGATCAGCTCGCGTTTGGCGAGCGCGTTCATGGCGCCGAGCCCGCTCATGATAATGCCCCCTCGTTCGTGCGGATGGAGTACGCGTCTTCGAGGGTTGGGGGCGCGATCGTCAACCCAACCCCATCGATCGGGCACGATTGAACATCGATCGATTGCGCTTCGGGGACGATGATCGTCTGATCGATCCGGTGTGGTTCACCATTGAGAGATCGGACCCATTGCATCACGGGTTCGAGTTGTTCCGGGTTGCGCATGTGGATGCGGAGCACCCGCTCGCCCAAGGACGCACGGATCCGGGTCGGTGTGTCGACGAGTACGCATCGGCCTCGTGCCATCATCGCGACCCGATCGGCGCGTTCCGCCTCGTCGATGAGGTGCGTCGCGAGGAGGATCGTCATGCCGAGCTGGGCGCGGATGCGTTGCATCGAATCCCAGAACGATCGGCGGGCATCGATATCGAGCCCGCTCGTTGGCTCGTCGAGGAGCAGCAGCGATGGGTGGGGGATCAACGCCCGCGCGAGGTCTGCGCGTCGCGCGAGCCCGCCGGAGAGGTGCCGGACCTGTTCGTCGAGCCGATCTGTGATCCCCAGTTCAACGGAAAGGGATGCGATCCGCGACTCGATCTCGGCTTTGGGCACGCTGTGCAACGCGCCCGAGATCCGGAGGTTCTCGCGCACCGTGAGGAGCGCGTCGAGAGCGGGCGTCTGGAAGACGATCGATAGCCCGATGCGCGAGCTGGGCGACACGCGTTCGCCCGACTCAGGGTGCACAGTTTGTGAGATCACGCCCATGAGGGTCGATTTTCCCGCACCGTTCGGGCCGAGCAGGGCGAGCATTTCGTTGTTCGACTCCAGCGAGAACCCATCGAGCGCCACGCGATCGGGCTCACCCTTGCGCCGGTACACGACCCGCAGGTCTCGGACATCGAGGGCGCTCACAAGAGGAACCCCCGCACGCCCGCCTCTGCGACGAGCACGATCAGGTACACCGGGAGGTGGATGATCGAGCCGAAGAATGCGACTTTGGCTGCTCGATCCGTCCGCTTGATCGCGAACTTGAAACTCAAGAAGACAAGCATCCCACCAAGCAGGATCGACGCGAGACCTGTTGCCCAGATCGAGGTCAGCTCGGGCGTGATCCACAACGGCGCGAGACCCGCGGGGATCAGCAGCGCCGAGGTCACCACCATCGTCGCGGCGGTGTGGTTCCCCACCGGATCGACGATGGGCAGCATCCGGAATCCGCCGGCTTCGTAATCAACCCGGCACATCCAGGCGATCGCGAAGAAGTGGGGCAGCTGCCAGAGAAACATGAGGCAGAACATCATCAGCCCAACCGGCTCAACCAGCGGTTCAAACCCACTACCGGGCGCAACGGCGGTCGTTCCGATCATCGTCGGGAGCGCGCCGGGTACAGCACCAATGAGCGTGTTCGTGATCGTGATCGGTTTGAGCGGCGTGTAGATCAGCACATACGACGCCGCCGTCATCAGCGCGACGAGCGTTGGGAGCATCCCACAGGTTAATGCAAGGATCCCACACCCGAGGATCGTCATCCCAAGCCCAAACAGGAGCACGAACCGCGCCGAGAGTCGCTTGGATGGGATCGGACGAACGCGCGTGCGCTTCATCATCGCGTCGCGATCGGATTCGTACCACATGTTGAGGGCGTTCGCACCGCCCGAGGCGATCATGGTCCCGAACCCGACGCCGAGGATCAGGCGGACCCAGTCCATCGCGGATTCAACGCCATAGTGCAGCCCGCCGAGCCCGAGCCCCACGAGCGCCGTGATCGTGACGAGCTTGGTGATGCCGGGTTTAGTGAGCTCCTTGCACGCGCTGAACAACGAATCCGAACCGATCGATTCGGAGGGCTCGGGCGGAGCTTGGATGGGCTCGGTGCTCGCGGTGGTACTCACGCGGAATGATAGTCACTCAGGGCACGATCACATCCGCCCAGACGGGGAAATGATCCGACGGAAACCGCTCGAAAGACCCCGCGTCCCGCCACACGCCCGCCTCGGTGATCGTGATCGACGCGGAGGGGAGCACATAGTCCACGCGCAGCCCAAATCGAGCGGTGTCCGTGCGATCCAAGCGATCGAGTTTGATCTCTGAGCTCGGGTGCACATCCTTCGCGAGTTTGGGATACGAGAAGAGCTGGGTGAACATGGTCATCTCCACGCTTGACCCGTCCGTCGGGTCCGCGTTGAGATCGCCGAGAATGACGAATGACGCGTCGTCCTCGAGTCCGCCGTAGGTTCCAGCGTCGTCGTACAGCGCCGAGTCATTGTCGATGTACGCGCGGATCAACCGGATCTCGTCATGGTTGCGGAGCACATTGCGTTTCTCTTCGCCATCGAATGCTGGTGGTGTTGGGTGCGAGATCAATGCATGGAGTGTTGTCCCGTTCGGGAGCGTGATCGGCACATCGGCGAAGGTCTTGGATGACAAACGCATGATGTCCCATTCTTCTTCGTCATACCACGCGGTGCCGTCCGCGTGCTTGGGCATCTTTGCGCCGGGTAGGTCCTTCCAGAGGAACTCCTGAAATGTCCTGATCCCCTCGCGATCGATCTTCAATCGACGATCGACAAGCAGCGCCATCCCATACTGCCCCGGGAATGTCCCGAATCCAAAGCAGTCATTGCCGTACACGCGATGCTCTGGTGATTGTGTTGAGGCGCGTTCAGGGATTGACGGATCGATCGACCCGGAGTTGTCGAGATCAAACCCAGAGTGAATCCCTGTGTTCGTCGAAGGGGTATAGGTGTCAAAGAACAGCGGACGCAATCCTTCGCCCTGAGAGACTGCAAGGTAGTTGTACGCGAACTTCTCCGCGTTGCTCGGCCCGGCCCCCTGATGCGTCTCGATCTCATTGAGCAGCACGATGTTTGGGCGGATCCGCTGCAGGATCGCCGCGATCTGGATGAGTCGTTCGTCGTCGTTGGATTCGAGCTGCTCCGATCGGACATCCTCGATGTTGAAGGTCGCGATCCGGAGCGCAACGGGCTGGGTGTGTGAACCTGACGCGAGAGGAGCGAGGAGGGTGAGCAGGATCAACGCAATGAGTCGATTAATCATCATGGTGTGTCTTCCATCGGGTCAACCAGCCGGTTTCGAACAGATCCGATTGGGCGTTGATCCTACGACTCACAACTTCCCAACCGCGATTTGGGGCTTGAAACCCCAAGAAGATTGCTCTACCGCTCAGTTTTTGGGCACAGGAACCCCCAAAGTTCCGTTATACTCGCCTCCGGCAGATCGTGTGCCATATGTAAAGAGCGAATGAGGAGTCCCCCTTGTTCGCGGACCGAAGCATTGCCATTCGTGCAAACTTGCTTGGAGACTGAGAGACATGTTGACACTGAAAACGACAGGGATGGCCGTGACGGCTGTCATGTGGATGAGTGGTACCTGCATCGCCGACGAGGCGAGCGTGCGGGCACACCTGGACAGCGCGGGTTCCACCTCGTACCTCCAGCAGGGCGAATCTCGCCTCGAGCTCATTGAGCCGGGCAAAGGGTTCCCTTCGAGCGCGTTGGTGTTCAAGAAGTTCATTGGCGATCTTCCGCTTCACGGCGCCCGGGTCGTCGTGATCGAGAATGCCGACGGGTCAGTCGCTCAGGTCTTTGACGACTCCACCAAACAACTGCAACTCCGCCAGGCCCCTGCCCGGGTTTCGCAGGCTGAAGCCATCGACTTCGCGGACTGGTCCCTCCCCGAGTCGATCGGGTCCGTCGCAGAGCAGGTCTGGTTCCGAATCGGCAACGAAGCGGTCCGCGCATGGGAAGTCACAACAACCCTCAAGGATCTCGGGTTGCCCGCGAGCCCGACCCACTTCGAGATGGTTATCGATGCTGAAACCGGCGAGGTCCTCTCGCAACGCCAGATCGACACCAAGACCTACGCACCGGGCTCGATCGAAACCGAAGAAGGCGTGTTCCCCCGTATCGTCATCAACAACGCGATCGGCGCGCAGGGCTCGCGTGACTACGCCGATCCGTTCGACGCGGTCGTCCGCGTGGGCGGGTGCACCGGCACGCTGATCGCGCCCAATGTCGTCCTCGCTGCTCGCCACTGTGGGATCGGCTCGGGCACCCTCGTCCGGTTCGGTGACAACTCCAACAGTGCGATCTTCACCGTAACGGTGCAGTCATCGATCCTCCCCGCGGGCAATGGGTCCCTGCTCGACGGTGGCGATGTCTCGATCCATATCCTTAACTCCTCGGTCCCAGCGAACATCGCCCAGCCCATGCGCCTGATCGATGAGACCGATGCCCTCGAAGGCATGGTCTGCGCGACGATCGGGTACGGGTACAACGGGCTGGGAAGCTCGGGTCACGGGTTCTCCGCCGACGGGTTCCGTTGGGGCGGTGAGAACATCATCGATCGGTACGGCTCACCCTCAGCCTCGAGCGGGTCCAACATCATCTCGACGGACTTCGACAACGGCACGGGTGGCGCCAACACCATCCCAACAAGCAGCTCGACCCCCCTTGAGTTCGAAGCAACCACCGCCCCGGGCGACAGTGGCGGGCCCGTTCTCGTCCAGTTCGGCAGCGAGTGGGTCATCGCGGGCGTCCTCTCCGGCGGCACCACCAGCACGAGCGTCTACGGCGACATCTCCTGGTGGACCGGCACCGCGATCTACCGCAGGCGCCATCGAATCCAACGGCGGCGCCTTCGTCACCGGGCTCGAGATCCTCTTGCCCGACGGGCTGCCTTCGCTCCTCTCTTCGTCCGGCGGCGACACCATCAATGTCAACATCGTGCCCTCGCCCGAGGACCCCGTTGTCAACGGCAGCGGCACCCTCCATGTCGACACGGGCTCGGGGTTCCAGCAGGTCCCGCTCATGGCCAACTCGGCGACGAGCTTCACCGGCACCTTCCCGCGCCCGCGGATTGCCCATCGAATGTCGAGTACTACATCTCCTTCGATCTGCAATCCGGCACCACGGTGACATCGCCCGCGGGCGGGGCGTCCCATCCGTACAGTTCGCTGGCTGCCGGACCAGATCGATTTCGATTGATCTGTACGACTTCGAAACCGCCCGTTGGGTTCTCCGCCGGCGCACCCGGCGATAACGCCACGACCGGCGTCTGGGTCCGCGTCAACCCTGTCGGCACCGCGGCGCAGCCCGAGGATGACACACGCCCTCCGGGACCATCGCGTGGGTCACCGGGCAGGGAACCGTCGGCGGTGGGCTCGGCGACAACGATGTCGACGGCGGCACCACCTCGCTCGTAAGTAATCAGATCGATCTCACCGGCACCGAGTCCGCGATGATCTCCGTACGCCCGCTGGTACTCCAACAACGCCGGTGCTTCGCCCAACGCGGATATCTTCCAGGTCTTCGTGTCCGATGACGACGGTGCGAACTATGTCCTCGGTCGAAACCGTCGGCCCTTCCGGTGCAGGCACCTCGGGCGGGTGGATCCAGACCGGGTTCAATGTCGCGGACTTTGTGAACCTGACCTCAACCGTCCGCGTCAAGTTCGTCGCAAGCGACCTCGGCGACGGCTCGATCGTTGAAGCGGGCATCGACGATGTCCAGATCCTCGGCGTCTCGTGCTCGAGCGATACCTGCCCCGCGGACATCAACGGCGACGGCGCACTCGACTTCTTCGATGTGTCCGCGTTCCTCTCGGCGTACAACGCCCAGGACCCCGCCGCCGATTTCAACGGCGATGGCATGTTCAGCTTCTTCGATGTCAGCGCCTTCCTCAACGCGTTCAACGCGGGTTGCCCCTGATTCCCTGACTCAGGGAACATCGAACCCTTGAGTATCCAGCCCGCTCCATCCGGAGCGGGCTTTTCATTGGGTGAGCTCAACCTTGCCGCAGTCACCCGCTGCCCTGCCCTGAATCTGTCCCGCCCGGTTGCTACACTTGCTCTCGGTCGTTCGCGCTGGATTCTGTCCAGATTTGAAGGACCATGACGCCCCCGTAGCTCAGCTGGATAGAGCACCGGACTTCTAATCCGACGGTCGCAGGTTCGAATCCTGCCGGGGGTGTTTTCTCGTGTCGTGAGCGCTATCCGCGCCGTATCCCCGACACTACAATCCGGGATGCAAACCACCGCCACGCTTGAGCCGAAAACGAAGTCTGCCCCCATCGCCAACAACATCCTTGAATCGATCGGGAACACCCCGCTCGTCAAGCTCAACAAGGTCGTTGCGCCCGGATCGGCGACCGTCTACGCCAAGTGCGAGTTCATGAACCCCGCTGGGTCCATCAAGGACCGCATGGCGAGCTTTATCATCGGGAAGGCGGAGGAAGAGGGGCTCCTCAAGCCCGGCGGCACCATCGTCGAGAACACCTCGGGCAACACCGGGATGGGCGCTGCCATGACCGCGGCTGTGAAGGGGTACAAGGCCGTCTTCACCATGCCCGACAAGATGAGCCAGGAGAAGATCGACGGTCTCCGCGCCTTCGGTGCGCAGGTGATCATCACCCCGACGGATGTGCCGGGCGATTCACCGGATCACTATGTCAATGTTGCCAAGCGGGTCGCGAGCGAGACACCCAACTCATTCTATATGGACCAGTACCACTCCCAGTGGAACATCGAGGCCCACGAAGTCCTGACGGGCAAGGAACTCTACGAGCAGACCAACGGCGGCCAAGTTGACGCGATCGTCGTCGGCACCGGGACCGGCGGCACCGCATCGGGCATCGGGCGCTACTTCAAGAAGATGGGAGCGAAGACCCAGATCATCGGCGTCGACCCGCTCGGCTCGGTCCATTACCAGTTCTTCAAGACCGGCACCCTCTCAACTCCGTATGTCTACAAGGTTGAAGGTCTGGGCGAAGACATTAAGTGCGAAGCCTTTGACCCAAGCGTGGTCGATGAGATGTACCAGGTGAACGATTACGAGTGCTTCACCATGGCGCGTCGTCTCACGCGTGAAGAGGGACTCTTCTGCGGCGGCTCGTCCGGCGGGATGGTCCACATCGCGTGCCAGGTCGCCAAGCAGCTCGGCGAGGGTAAAACCGTCATCGCGATCTGCCCCGACTCGGGCACCCGCTATGTCACCAAGTACCTCTCCGACGAGTGGATGAAGATGCACGGGTTCCTCGAACCCGAGAAGGGGCTCGGACTGATCGAGGACCTCATCAAGCCCGGCTCGTCCGTCGTGACCATCACGGAGTCCGATTCGGTCAGCGCCGCGGTCAACGCGTTGCGTGACAACGGGATCTCGCAGGTCCCGTCGTGAACTCGGACGGCAAGCCCGTAGGGATTATCCACGAGGTCGATGTCCTGCGTGGGCTTCACTCCAACTCGATCGCGATGAATACCCCCGCGAGCGCCATCATGAACCCGATCGGCGGGCTCCTGCACCCCAAGGCACGCGTCGAAGAGCTCTACGGGATCTTCGAGACGGACCATGTCGCGATCGTCATCGACGGCGCGGACATCAAGGGCGTGATCTCCAAGATCGACATGATCGAGCACCTTGCCAAGATGAATCAGAAGCACTAATCCCGTTCAACAAAGGACGATACCCATGGAAGTTTCAAGTAACGCCCAGTTCGGGACCCGCGCGATCCATGCCGGGCAACGCCCCGACCCATCCACCGGCGCGATCATGACGCCGATCTACCAGACCTCGACCTTTGTTCAGCAATCGCCGGGCAAGATCATCGGTGAGTACGACTACTCCCGCGCCGCCAATCCCACCCGCGCCGCGCTCGAAGCCAACCTCGCGAACCTCGAGGGCGCCAAGCACGGGCTGTGCTTCTCCTCGGGCGTTGCCGCGACGGGCGCGGTGCTCCACCTGCTGAGCTCGGGTGATAAGGTCCTGCTGGGTGATGATGTGTACGGCGGGACCAACCGCCTCTTCAATCGCGTCTTCAACCAGATGGGGATCGAGACCGTCATGGTCGATATGACCGACCTCGATGCGGTGAAGAACGCGATCTGCGATCGCACCAAACTGATCTGGCTCGAAACCCCGACGAACCCAACGCTGAAGATCGCGGACATCAAGGCCGTCGCGGACATCGCCAAATCACACGGCGTGATGCTCGCGGTGGACAACACCTTCGCGACCCCGTTCCTCCAGAACCCGCTCGCGCTGGGCGCGGACATCGTGTGTCATTCCACGACCAAGTACATCGGCGGGCACTCTGACTCGATCGGCGGGGCGCTGCTCACCAACGACGATGGGATCCACCAGCGTCTCAAGTTCATCCAGCTCTCCGAGGGTGCCGTCCCCGGAATCATGGAGTGTTTCCTGCTCCTGCGTTCGACCAAGACCCTCCATGTCCGCATGCAGCGCCATTGCGAGAACGCCGCGAAGATCGCGGATCTCCTCAATAACCACCCCAAGGTCGAGAAGGTGATCTACCCGGGTCTCGATTCCCACCCCCAGCACGCGCTCGCGAAGAAGCAGATGTGTGGATTCGGTGGCATGATCACGATCTACATCAAGGGCGGACTCGAAGAATCCCGCACAATGCTTGAGAAGACCAAGCTCTTCGCGTGCGCCGAATCACTCGGTGGCGTCGAATCCCTTATCGAGCACCCCGCGATTATGACCCACGCGTCCGTCCCCGCGGATCAGCGCGAGAAGCTCGGGATCTCCGACAACCTCATCCGACTCAGCGTCGGTATCGAGGGCGTCGAGGACCTCATCGCCGACCTTGACAATGCGTTGGGTTGAGCAGCACCGAACGGACCAAAGAAAAGGCCTCCCATTTGGGAGGCCTTTATCGTATCGGTTCTCAATGAAGATCAGTCCGGGATTGCACAGTGCCCGCCGTGCTTGAGGTGGTAGTCCTGGTGGTACTCCTCAGCTTTGTAGAACTTCGGGGCCATCTTGAGCTCGGTCGTGATCTTCTTGCTCGACCACTTCCCCTCGCGCTGCTGATCCTCGAGGAACTGCTTCGCGAGTGTCATCTGCTCCTCGTCCGTCGCGTAGATCGCGGATCGGTACTGCGTCCCGATGTCCGGGCCCTGACGGTTCCCCTGCGTGGGGTTGTGGATTTTGAAGAAGAACTCGAGCAGTTCCTGATAGGAGATCACGCTCGGGTCGTACTTGATCATCACGGATTCTGCGTGCCCAGTCTCGCCCGAGCAGACCTCTTTGTAGGTAGGGTTGTTGTCATTCCCGCCTTGGTACCCGGAAACCGCGTCGTGCACGCCATCGAGCTGTGCGAACCGATCCTCAACACCCCAGAAGCACCCGCCCGCGAAGTACGCGGTTTTGTAGTTGCTCTGAGCGCCGGGCATCTCGGGGAGTTCTTGATCCGCGTCAATAAAAGTCAGCGAAACCGAGTTCACACAGAAACGCTTGCCCGTGGGCTTGGGTCCGTCGTCGAAGACATGCCCGAGGTGCCCGTTGCATCGAGCACACACGATCTCGGTGCGGACCATCCCGAAGGAAACATCCGCATGCGTGCCGACATGCGATTCATCGAACGGCTGGAAGAAGCTCGGCCACCCCGTACCGGAGTGGAACTTTGCGTCGCTCTTGAACAACGGCAGATCGCACAGGCGGCAGATGTAGGTGCCGTCCTTCTTGTTGTCCGTCAGGTTCCCACAGAACGCGGGTTCGGTGCCATCGTTGAGGATGACACGGCGTTCTTCTTCGCTCAGATCGCTCGCGAGCAGATCGATTTGTGCCTGATTCAACGGGGTGATGTCGTACCCGCTCTTGGAGACGATGGGGGTGGTGTCCGTGCTCATCTCGATAGAATCCTTGTCCATATTGGTGCCGATCGCATGCGGCGCTTCCCAGAGTCCGATCATGATGATCGCAGAGAACCCTGTCGCCACGATGCCACTCATTACCTTGGTCATCAGCATCCGTTACCTCCGTGACCCTCTTCACTGGTCAGAGAACGCCCCTGCAGAGTGTACTATTCCACGCTTGGGCGTGTTCGTATCACGAGGGGATTTCGATGCACCGGATGCTCAGGCGGTGCGTTTTGGTCGCGGATTGACATACGGCACCAGCTCATTGGGCAGCCGCCTGAGCCCGCGCCGGGCAGCCTTCTCGATCGCATAGTTCAACGAATCGTGCATGCGTTCGAGCACCCGATCTGTGACATTCAGATCAAGCTCGCGCATGGTATCGATCGAGAACTTCCACGCGTAGTACTCCTCCAGGCACCGGGGCTTGTAGGTCCCGAACCCGATCGCGTGGTGCCCGATCTCGTGCAGGAAGATCGCTGCGGACATCGGGCCCTTGGGTTTGGGCGACTCGATGAGCTTGGAAACCGTCCCGTCCTGGTAGGTGACCTGCCACGCGACCCCGGACATGGATGTACGCCACTTACGCACACGCACGCCGTGCTTTGCGAGCATCTCACGGGTGACCTGTTCGTACCGAAGTTGCATCCCGGTCGGTTGTTTCTTGGTATTTGCCTGCTTGGAAACAACCTGTGCTTGGAGACGACGAGCGGGGCGTGCATTGGATTGTTTCCGACGCCGCGTGGGCAAGAGGTCCCAGAGTGTCAACGCGTTCATGCGAACCCACCTTCCGGGATCGGATCACCGATCAATCGCTCCCCCGTCTCGATTGATCGACCATTCGCAAAGGCTTTCCAGTCCATCGCCCGCTTGCCCTGTGGTTGCACGCTCAGGACCTGTACGCATCGCCCATCGCCACACACCACCAAACCATCGTCCGCGCTGTGAATCGTTCCCGCCAGTTCTTGGGAATCAACCATCGTTGCTTGCGATCGATTGATCTTGATCGTTTCCTCGCGGAACCCGACCGTGATACTCGGCCACGGGTTGAGCCCGTTGATCCGGGCCGCCACCAATCGCGCTGGATGTATGAAATCAACCACACCATCGGACTTGGACATCTTCGGCGCAATCGTCACCCGCGACGGGTCCTGCGTGGTGTACGACTCCGTTCCGCGCTCTCGTTGCCCGAGGACGCGAGCGATGAGTTCCGGCCCGTCCTTAGACAGCGCATCGTGCAGCATCGCCGCAGTCATATCGGGCTCGATGCGACGCTCGGACTGAGCAAGGACCGCGCCCGCGTCCATCTCCTTATCGATCGTGATGACGGAGTTGCCGGAGACCTCGTCGCCCGCCACGATCGCCGCGTTGATCGGGGCCGCCCCCCGCCAGCGGGGGAGCCGGCTCCCGTGCAGATTGATGGCCCAACGATCCGCGATAAGCTTCTGCCCGAGGTACTGCCCGTACGCGATGACCACCCACGCGTCCGCGTTCCACCCGCGGACGATCGCGCGTGCCTCTTCCGTATTGATCTTCTCGGGTTTGATGATCGGTACATCGGGAAGGTGCTCCGCGGCCCACTCGCCGACGGGTGTGGGGGTCAACTTCCCGCCGCGCCCGGCCTTGCGATCGGGCTGGGTCACGATCCCGGTGATGGTGTGCTCGCGTGCGAGCATCTCCAGGGTTGGAACCCCGAACGCGCCCGATCCAAGGAAGACGACATCCATGCCCGACCCTCCCTCGCTCACCGCTTGGCGGCTTTTTCCATCGACTTGATCCGCGTCCGATTCTTCAGACGCGACATCTGCGACATCTTATCGATGATCAGCACCCCGTCGAGGTGATCGATCTCGTGCTGCCAGCACCGCGCCAACAACCCCGTCGCCTTGAGCTCGACGGACTTGCCATCGATATCGATCGCGGTCATCGTCACCGTGCTTGGGCGTGAGACCTCGCCGTTGATCCCAGGGAGTGACAGGCACCCCTCTTCATAGGGTTCGAGGTCTCGCGAAAACTCCGTGATGACGGGATTGAAGTACACCTGCGCCGATTCGGTGCTCTCAGGCAGCCCGGACGGGTCCGGCTCGCCCTCGGGATCCGCGGGGACATGCGCCACGAACATCCGGATGGGTAAACCCACCTGCGGCGCCGCGAGCCCGATTCCTTTTGCGCCCTCCATGAGCGTGATCATGCGTTCCGCAATCGCACGCATTGACGCATCGATCCCGTTCTCCATCGGAACCGATTCGGCTTTCATCCGAAGAACTTCCGTCGGATACAGGTCGATGCGGAGCTTGGCAGGGTCGATCTGGGACAGGTCCATGGTCATCGCGGAATCATACGGCCAGAATGCGAACTTGTGGCGATCCACGACGCGTCAGGGCGGTTTTCTGGATACACTTTCATTCCGGGCGATCGCCCGAGCCGTGCACCCGAGGAGCGAACATCGTGGCATTGTTTGGCAAGAAGAACAACAACAACGACGACAACAACGGTGATCAGCCCGATTTCGGTCCTGAGTCCTTCTCCCCCAAAAAGGCGCAAGCCTTCTTCGATCGTGCCAAGACGGTGCACGAATCCGAGAACTACGAGTACGCGATGCAGATGTGGCTCTCGGGTCTCCGATGGGACCCGTCTTCAATGGACGGTCTTAACGGGTTCCTCAAGTCTTCTGAGATCTTCGCCGCAACCTCCGGCAAGAAGGGTGTCTCCAAGGAGACCAAGAGCGCCGTGGCCACCAAAGGCCCCGTCGGCAAGTACATCTCCGCATTGCTTGAGTTCGGGCTCAAGCGGATCGATACGAACAACGCCATCAAGGTGACTTCCGCAGCGTCCGCACTCGGGATCACAGACCCCGTCAAGATGCTCGGCGAGCATGCCCTCAAGCTCGCCCTCAACGACCCTAAGGCCAAGAAGGACATGTTCGTCAAGCTTCTTGAGGCCTTCGCGAACTCGGGGTCGTACAAGCTCGCCGCCGTCGCGGGCGAGAACGCCTGCCGGATGGACCCCGCGGACGCGGACCTCCAACACCAGGTCCGCAATATGCTCGCACAGAGCACCATGACCTCCGGCGGTTATGATGACAAGGAATCCGGCGGGTTCCGCAAGAACATCCGCGACGCCGACAAGCAGCTCAAACTAGAGCAGGAAGACTCCGTCGCCAAAACGGACTCCACCAAGGACGCGATCGTCGAACGCACCAAGCAAGAGCACGAAGCCCGCCCGGACGACATCCCCTCGCTTGAAAAGTACGCCAAGGCACTGATCTCTCGCGGCAAGGGCCCTGATGAGCTCAAGGCGATGACCCTGTTCAATCAGGCATTCAAGCAGACGGGGTCGTTCCGATTCCGCAAGGAAGCCGGCGAGATCCAGATGAACCGCGCCCGACGAACCTTTGAGAAGATCAAGGCGGTTGCCAAGGCCAACCCGGGAGACGCGGACGCACAAGAGAAACTCGAAAAAGCCTCCAAGCAGTTCGAGAAACTCCAGATCGACGAGCTCAAACTCCAGGTCGAGAACTACCCAACCGATCTGTCGCTCAAGTACAAGCTCGGTGTGATCCTCTATCAGCGCGGTGAGTACAACGATGCCATCGAGCAGTTCCAGCTCGCCCAGAGCGACCCGAAGATCCGCCGGAATGTCCAGAACCTGATGGGCAAGGCCTTCCTTGCGCTCGGCGGATGGGAAGACGCTGCGATCACGACGCTCGAGCAGGCGCTGGGTAGCCAGGACGACGACGACTCCGAGCTCGGCATGGACATCCGATACGGCCTGATGGAGGCGCTGATCTCCAAGGCCCAGAAGGACAACGACATGGAAGCCGCGGAACGCGCGGACAAGATCGCCGCGGGTATCGCGATCCAGCAGTTCAGCTTCCGCGATGTGCGTGAGAAGCGTGAACTCATCAAATCCCTGCTCACGGAACTCAAGGCCTGAGCATGACCCCCAAGGCCGTCGCCATCATCCCCGCCCGTCTCGGTTCGACGCGATTCCCCGCCAAGGCGCTCGCGGACGAAACGGGTAAGGCGCTGGTGGTGCATGTCTGCGAGCAGGCGAGCATGGCCGCGTCCATCGATCGCGTCGTGGTCGCAACCGATGCTGACGAGATCAAGACCGCCGTTGAGCGTTACGGGTTCGAGGTTGTGATGACCTCAATTGAGCATGAGAACGGCACAAGCCGACTCGCCGAGGCAAGCGAGAAGCTCGGGCTTAACCCCGATCAGCTCGTCATCAATGTTCAGGGCGACGAGCCCGAAATCGAGCCCGAGGTCATCGACGCCGCGGCCCGCGCGGGCATGGGTGTGGATGGCATCGGTGTCGGTACGGTCGTCTCGCCGATCGATTCCGACGAAGAGTTTCAGAACCCCAATGTCGTCAAAGCGGTACTCGGAGCCGGTTCGAATCGAGTCCATCGCGCGTTGTACTTCTCCCGCGCCCCGATCCCTTTCGAACGAAACCCCCCAACGAGCCCGCCCTATCGCCATGTCGGGATCTACGCGTACCGGGTCCGATCGATCCAGTCGTATCTCGCGATGGAACCGAGCGAGATCGAACGCACCGAGTCCCTCGAGCAGCTCCGCTGGCTCGCCCACGGGCACGCCATCTGCGCCTCGATCGTGCCCTGCTCGCACACCGGGATCGATACCCCGGAGCAATACCGGTCCTTCGTCGCGCGATTCCGTCAAAAAAATCTCCCGATTTGATCCCCGATCCCGCGCTCGTCTCCACACGGCGCGCCGGAGTTGGTACGATCAGGGATGCCCACCCAGAGCGACGCCTCCGACCAATCGAATCCTTCGCTCCGCAAACCCAACGCCGCTCCAAACAGCGGTTCCGATCTTCTCGCCTCCGCAAATGAGCGTTCGATGGCGACCTCGGAGTACTACTCGCCCATCCCGGACGGGTACAAGAAGGGCAACCACAAGTATGTCGTCATCCTCGGCACGGTGATGTCGGGTCTCGGGAAGGGCATTTTCTCGTCATCGATGGCCAAGGTCCTCAAGGACAAGGGGCTCCGCGTCGCGCCCATCAAGTGCGAGGGGTACCTCAACATCGACTCGGGCACCCTGAATCCGTACCGCCACGGCGAGGTCTTCGTCCTTGAAGATGGAACCGAGTGCGACATGGACCTGGGTACCTACGAGCGCATGCTCAACCAGAATCTGACGAAGCGCAACTTCGTTACCTCGGGTCAGATCTACTCCGAGATCCTCGATCGCGAACGCCAGGGCGTCTATCTCGGGCGCGATGTCCAGATGATCCCCCATGTCACGGGCGAAGTGAAACGCAAGCTCCGCGAACTCGCCCTCCGAGGCGACGGCGAGGGCCCCGCGGACATCGTCTTCGTCGAGATCGGCGGCACCGTCGGCGACTACGAGAACGGGTTCTACATCGAAGCCCTCCGTGAACTCGCCTTCGAGGAAGGCCCCGAGAGCGTCTGCTTCGTCGCCCTCACCTATGTCATCGAGCCCCGCGCATTGGGCGAGCAGAAATCCAAGGCCGCCCAACTCGGGATCAAACGCCTCATGGAATCGGGCATCCAGCCCCACCTGATCGCCTGCCGCGCCGAGAACCCCGCCGATCCCAAGGTGATGGAAAAGATCGCGATGTTCTCCAATGTGCCGATGAACCGCGTGTTCTCAATGCACGATCGCGATTCGATCTACAAGATCCCCGACGAGATGCGCGCGGAGGGGCTTGATCGCGAGATCCTGTCCATCCTCGACCTGCACGGCCGCGTCAACGCCCGCTTGGAAGACGAGATGCGCCGGCGTTGGTCTTCCTTCGTTGACGGGCTCGTCGCGCCCCGAACGGAGAAAGTCCGCGTCGCGATCACGGGCAAGTATGCCGACCTGATGGACGCGTACGCCTCGATCCAGAAATCGCTTGAGCATTGCGGGGCGCACTTTAAGACCGAGATCGTCCAGGACTGGATTGATACGACGGACATCAATGACGCGAATGTCGCCGAGCGCCTCAAGGACATCGACGCGGTCATTGTGCCCGGCGGGTTTGGATCGCGAGGTGTCGAGGGCAAGATCGCTGTCGTTAAGCACGCCCGCGAGACGGGTCTCCCGTATCTCGGGATCTGTCTCGGGTTCCAGGTCGCCGTCATCGAGTTCGCACGCAATGTGCTCGGGATCAAAGACGCGTATTCAACCGAGTTCGACCCGATGTGCGGGTCGCCCTTGATCTCCGAGCTCCCCGATCAGAAGAAGATCGAAGGACTCGGCGGGACCATGCGACTGGGCGCACAGGATGTCCAGATCAAGCCGGACACCCTCGCGCACTTCCTCGCAGGCGGCAAAACCTCGATCCATGAGCGATTCCGGCACCGGTACGAGGTCGACCCCGGGTTTATTGAGCAACTCGAAGAGGGCGGGCTCATTTTCTCTGGGCGTCACCCCAAGCAGCCGATCATGCAGATCCTCGAACTCCCGAGCGAGGGCGAAGAAGGCACCATCACCCACCCGTACTTTATCGGTGCCCAGTTCCACCCGGAACTCACTTCGCGCCCGCTGACGCCTCAGCCGATGTTCATGGGACTCGTGGCCGCGGCACTCGCGCACCAGTACAAGGTCGACGAGGTCGCATGGAACACCCTGTTCAACAAGAACCCCGCGTTGCGGACCTGGTTGTACCACAAGAAGAACGGGTCGCCTCAGAAATCGACGCACTGATCCGTGCGATTGAGCAACGCGATCGCGTCCTTGAGGATCAACGCGCTGAGCAGATCGGGTTTTCCGAAGTTGATGCACGCGTTGTGCAGCAATGTCTGCGCATGAAGATCCGCGGTCTGCGCAATCGTCCTCAATCGTGCTCTCGGATCGCAAGCTCAACAAAGACCGGCAGTCCCCACGGACGATTGATCGCGTTGTCCGGCTGGATCTCATCGATGTGCCACCGCGCCGCGTCCATCGCCCGATCCCTCATCTCCTTCGAACGCTGCCGGATCGCGATCGACCAGTACGCCTGCAGGGCGCACAGCTCGATCATCGTTCGATACTCGATCGCAAACGCATCGGGGTCTTGGAGAAGCGCGCCCGAGTTCCCGATCAACCCATCAGGGATCGACTCACCCATTGCTACGCACCACCAGAGCCGCTCATCGAGCCCCATCGTGTCGGGCGTGCGCACAGGAGAGGCATTCACTTGCAAGAGGTGCGAGAGGAACGCCCGATCACTCGCGCGTCGGTTCCCGAACTCGTCCTGAAACGACTCAATGTATCCCACCCGGGTCGCGTCATCCGCACCGAAGGGCACGGGCTCAAGCACGCCCGAGATTATGGATCCCAGATGCGTTGCCCAACGGGCCCGATCAAGTGCGTGCGAACCGGTCATGCACGATCGTAGACGCGAAAAATGGGCGCTACACTCGGGTTCAACCATGCGCGTGCTCAACACCCCCGATCTCGAACTCACCCGCAACTGCGTCCTCGTACCCACCATGGGCGCCCTGCACGGCGGTCACGCCTCGCTGATCCAGGCCGCCGTCCGCCGCGCTCGGATCGAGGGAGTCCCCCTCCGCCGTCTCGATCTTCGTCAACCCGACCCAGTTCAACGATCCCAAAGACTTCGAGACCTACCCCGATCGGATGGATGACGATCTCGCGATGTGCAGAGACGCGGGTGTCGACATCGTGTTTCCATCCGAGCGTTGATGTCGTCTACCCCCCGGGAGAGGATGTCACGAGCGCCGTGATCATCCCCGATGTCGCGAGCAAACCCGGGCTCGAGGACAAGCACCGCCCGGGCATTTCGACGGCGTGTGCCAAGTCGTCTCCAGGCTGTTCGATTTGTGCGATCCGTCCCGCCGCGGTCTTCGGCGAAAAGGACTGGCAGCAGCTCCAGTGCGTCCGCACCATGAGCAAACTCCAAGGACGCGAGCTGCAGATCATCCCCGCGGAGACCGTACGCGAACCATCCGGGCTCGCGATGAGCTCACGCAATCTCAACCTGACCCCAGACGCCCGCAGCCTCTCCATCGCGATCAGCAAAGCCCTCTTCGCGTCATCGAGCGTGCAGACACCCGAGCTCGCGGAATCCCTCATGCAAGAGGTGCTCGCGGGTGCGGGGATTGACCCAGAGTACGCCGTCGTCCGACCCGCGGACACGCTCATGCCCTTAGGTGACCCGAGCACGAATCCGCATGTCCCATGCCGATCACTGATCGCTGCGAAAGTGGGGGCGTCCGCCTGATCGACAACGCCCCGTGGACCCCGATCGCATACGCTTGAACCAGAACAGAACACCTTAAGTTTCCGAGGCATCGATGA
>CBDDIA010000028.1:0-29635 GCA_965228685.1 Phycisphaerales bacterium | reverse complement strand
GTCTCGAACACCTGCTCGGTAAGCAATGCCACGAGCTCGCCCTGCACAACGAGCCGATCGCGGATGATCTTGAGGCGTTCACAGAACTGTTCGGGGGAGATCGGCATACCTTGCCTCGGTGCTCTCGGGGTGGGGCGGTGAGGATTATCGCCACCTTACCCGATCCAGTCTCGACATGCACGCTCTTCGGGCTATCGTTTCTCAGACAAACGAAAGCACATCCTTAACGGAGCAAACCCATGCCCTTCGACATCGACCTCATCCACGCCCGCCAGATCATCGACTCCCGCGGGAATCCCACGGTCGAGGTCGATGTCGTCCTCGAGTCGGGCGTCGTCGGGCGAGCCGCCGTCCCCTCGGGCGCATCCACCGGCGAGTCCGAAGCTGTTGAACTCCGCGACGGCGGAGACGAGTGGATGGGCAAGGGCGTCATGAAAGCCGTCGAGAATGTCAACGAGCACATCGCCCGAGCCGTTGAAGGTATGGACGCGCGCGATCAGGAGGGTGTCGACGCCGTCATGATCGACCTCGACGGGACCCACAACAAATCGAACCTCGGTGCGAACGCAACCCTGGGTGTTTCCATGGCCGTCGCCCGTGCAGCTGCCGAAGCGTCCGGGCTCCCGCTCTACCGCTACCTCGGCGGGTCTGCCGCCAAGACCCTCCCCGTCCCGATGCTCAACATCCTCAACGGGGGCAAGCACGCCGACAACACCGTGGACTTTCAGGAGTTCATGATTCAGCCGTGGGGGTTCGATGACTTCGGGCTTGCGATGCGTGCGGGTGTCGAGATCTACCACACCCTCAAGTCCGTCCTCAAGAAGCGCGGCATGTCTACGGCCGTCGGCGACGAGGGCGGGTTCGCGCCCAACCTCAAGGACAATGAGGACGCGCTCAAGGTCATCGAAGAAGCCGTCGACAAGGCCGGGTACAAGTGGGGTGAGCAGATCTTCGTCGCACTCGACCCCGCGACCTCCGAGCTCTGGAACGAAGCTGAGAAGGATGGCAAGGAAGGGTACAAGTTCTTTAGCTCGTCCCAGGAAATCGTATCTTCTGACGACATGGTCGCGATGTGGGCGGACTGGTGCTCCAAGTACCCCATCCGCTCGATCGAAGACGGGCTCGCAGAAAACGACTGGGACGGGTGGTCCAAGCTTACCGCCAAGCTCGGCGACAAGGTCCAGATCGTTGGCGACGACCTGTTCGTCACGAACAAGAAGTTCGTCGAGAAGGGCGTCGCCCAGAAGGCCGCCAACGCGGTCCTCGTGAAGGTCAACCAGATCGGAACGCTCTCGGAGACATTCGATGCCGTCAACTACGCGATGAGCAACCGGTTCGCGTGCGTCCTCTCGCACCGCTCGGGCGAAACCGAAGACTCGACGATCGCGGATATCGCGGTTGCGACCAACTGCGGGCAGATCAAGACCGGTGCCCCGTGCCGTTCGGATCGCAACGCGAAGTACAACCAGCTCATCCGCATCGCCGAAGAGCTCGGAGACAACGCAGTCTACGGCTCAAACACTTGGTGGCGCTGACATGCCCGAGCGGCAGATGAGGATCACCAATGAGTCCCTCATCCACGAGGGGCACAACTACGACTTCGTCGAGCTGACAGTCCAGTATCGCGACGGCATCACCCGCACCAAGCCCATGGTGCGTCACAACGGTGCCGCGACTGTTCTCCCCATCCTCGAGACTCCCGAGGGTATTAAGGTCGTCATGGTCCGCAACGAGCGGGTCACGATCGATCAGTTCCTGCTCGAACTCCCCGCAGGCGGGATCGATCAGGGCGAAGATCCGCGGGTCGCCGCGGGGCGTGAACTTGTCGAGGAAACGGGGTATCGTGCAGGATCACTCGAGCCATTGTGCCGATTCTTGACTACGCCGGGGCTCACGGACGAGCTCATGCATGTCTTCGTCGCACGCGATCTCACGCATGTCGGGCAACAACTCGAACCCTACGAGTCGCTATCGGTAGAACTCCATGACCCCGCATCGCTCATCGATATGATCGATCGCAACGAGATCACGGATGCCAAAACCATGCTGACGATCCGCACCGCACACGCAAAGGGCATCCTCTGAGGAGACCACGACTCGATGGGTGAACGCGACTGGCAATCCAACGAGTACGATCGCCACGATCGATTGGCGGGGATCAAACAGACCCTCGCCCGGATGTTCGGCGACGGCGAGAACCCCCTCGCGTGGGGGTTCAAGCTCGGATCGCTCGGCTCAACCCCCATCAAGATCCACCTGCTCTTCGTCGTCTACCTCCTTGTGGAACTCATCTTCACGCTCCCGGGAAACCGCGACGGGGTCGTCTTCGTCCTTCCCAGGCTCGGCGCGATCCTCTTCTTCGTGTTCCTCCGTGAGATTGTCCACGCGATTGTCGCAAAACGCTCTGGCGGGAACCCCATTGAGATCATGCTTTGGCCGATGGGTGGATTGATCCCCCCGGAAGTGCCCGAGCACTGGCGCTCCCGATTCATCATCGCGATCTCGCCGCTGATGCTCAACCTGGTGATGGTTCCGGTCCTCGCGATCCCGCTCTACATGATCACACGCGATTGGCAATCCCTGCTCATCAACCCGCTCACACTCCGAGGCACCGACGCTGTCATCGCGTTCCCGGACAACTCCACCGCGTGGTGGCTCGTGGCGCTGGGCGCAATCCATGCCGCGAACCTGACCCTCCTCGTCATCAACCTCATCCCGATGTATCCCTTGGATGGTGCACGGATCCTTGAATCAATCTTTTCCAAGCATCATGCCGATCACCGGGCCCAATGGATGAGTGTCCACACCGGGCTGGTTGCCGCAACGGCAATCGGGATCCTCTCCCTCGTCATGCAGGATGGCACGCCCCTCTTTGCGCTCTGCGTCGTATGCGGCTTGATCTGCTCCATGCACCGCCGACGACTCCAGTTCCTCGCTACCGCAGATATGATCCCGGGGCTTTCCGGCGCATCGTTCCCAGCGTCCGAGAACCATCCCGTCGCGAATCCCGTAGACGAGAAGGTGGACCAAGACGAGATCGATCGCATCCTCGCGAAGATCTCGGATCAGGGAATCGGTGCTCTCTCGCGGAAGGAACGGAGAACTCTGAAGCGGGCAACAGAAACCAGCCGACAATCCCAATAATCGACCATTCTCCGGGAGTGTGCATGGGTATCTACGATCGTGATTACGCCAGTTCAGGACGAGGCATGGGGGCGCCGCCATCCGCAGGCAGCGGGCGACTCTTCGCCCGCTCGCCCGATTGGTCGGTCACGACCTGGCTCATCGTGATCAATGTCGCGGTGTACATTCTCTCCTTCATCATCCAGCCATATGTCATGAACGCGGGGTTCTTGACCGTCAACACGGCTTTCGGGCGCCTTGAGGTCTGGCGACTCATCACCTTCCAGTTCCTTCACTCCCAGCACGGCATCACCCACATCGGGTTCAACATGCTCGGGCTCTGGATCTTCGGCCCTATGGTCGAGCAGTATTTAGGTGGAAAAAAGTACCTCGCGTACTACCTCGCGTGTGGTTTGTTCGGTGGGCTGCTCTTCGTGGTCCTGAACCTCCTTGGCATCCTCCTCAAAACACCCATCCCGGGGTTGCTCCTCATCGATCCCAACAGCCCCCTCGTGGGCGCATCCGCAGGCGTATTCGGTGTCATCGTCGCATGTGCCAAGATCGCGCCCGACAACGAGATCATGCTGCTCTTCCCTCCGATCCCGATGAAAATGAAGACCTTCGCGTACGGGTATGTCGCGATCGCCCTCTTCAGCCTTATCATCGGGACGAGCAACGCCGGCGGCGAGGCAGCGCATGTCGGTGGTGCGATCGCAGGGTTCATTCTCATCCGCAAGTCACACCTCCTCACGGATTTCTTCGATGTCCTCGGCGACTCGCGTGAGCACAAGAAATCCAATAAGGCAAAGACCAAGTCCGCGCTCCGCAACTACAAGAACACCCCCGGCCCACACCCCGACGAGATCGATCAGATCCTCGACAAGGTCCATCAGAAGGGATTCGCGTCCCTCAGCGAAAAGGACAAGAAAAAGCTCCGCGAAGCCAGCAAGGACGCCTGATCAGGTTGCCCCTACGCTTGTGCAATGCCTGATCCGATCTCGTTCACCGTTCACAACACATCCGGGCACGCCCGCACCGGACGCGTCGAAACCCCGCACGGCGGGTTCGATACGCCCGCGTTTATGCCCGTCGGGACCCGAGGTACCGTCAAGGGCATCTTCCCGCACCATGTCCGCTCCACCGGCGCGGAGATCCTCCTCAATAACACCTACCACCTGATGCTCCGCCCGGGGTCCAAGCTCATCCAGGAGATGGGCGGCGTCCACAAGTTCATGAACTGGGATGGGCCCATCCTCACCGACTCAGGGGGGTACCAGGCCTACTCCATGGCCGATCTCAACGCGATCGACGAAGACGGCGTCTCCTTCAGGTCCATCCTGGACGGCTCGACCATCCGACTCACCCCGGAGATCGCGATCCAGGTCCAGAACGAGCTCGGCCCGGACATCATCATGGCCTTCGACGATTGCCCCCCTTCCGTCGACCCGGACGCAGGTCCCACGAATCAGGTCCGCATCAAACAAGCCGCCCTCCGCGATTCCATGAAGAAGAAGGGGTACGACCACAGCGCGAGGCTCGAAATCGCCAACGAACGAACGGTTCGCTGGCTTGAGCGTTGCAAAGCGGCCCACGCGAACCCAAGCACCCAGGCCCTCTTCGGGATCATCCAGGGCGGCACCGACTTCGATCGGCGAGATTGGTGCCTCGAACGCATCTGCAACATCGACCTCCCCGGGTACGCGATTGGGGGCGTCGCCGTCGGGGAAACCAGCGCCGACATCGCCCGGGTCGTCCGACATACCGCGCCCAAGATGCCCACGCACAAACCCCGGTACCTCATGGGCGTCGGGTACGATCGCGACATCACCGCTGCCGTCCTCGCCGGGGTGGATATGTTCGATTGCGTGCTCCCCACCCGAAACGGACGCAACGCCAACGCGTTCACTGCAGACCCCACAACCGACGGGCAGCTCCGCCTCCGCAACGCGAAGTTCGCCAAAGACGAGTCCCCGATCGAGCAGGGGTGCGATTGCCCCGCCTGCGACCCCGCGTCGCACGGCTGGGCGACATACGACGCCCGCCCATTCTCTCGCGCCTACATCCGTCACCTCTTCGTCGCGGGCGAAATGCTCGGCCCGATCCTTGTGACCCTCCACAACCTCCGGTTCTTCCAGCGCTTGATGGACGACCTCCGACATGCCATCAACACGGACGAGTGGGGGGCATTCAAGATCAAGAGACCCTCTTTGGCGCCGATCGTGGACCATGCCCTCGCGGAGCAATCCACGAGCGCGTAGATGTTCGGGTTTCGCTTGTTGAAACCAACCCAAATTCTCGCCACACAACCCAGATTCCCGACCTATCATCCCCACCCGGCGGCTTTGGAGTCCGTCCGGGTGTTGAAAGGGACAGCATGACGCACGAAACCTTCATGCCCTCGGCATGGATGATGCCCGTATTGATTCAGGACTCGCCTCAGGGTGGAGGCCTCATCGGAGGCCCGTCCTCCACATCGACCACCGCCCAGCCCGGTTCACCCGTGGACGGCGGCGCAGGTCAGCAAGGTCGACCCGCGGGCGGCATGGACATGATGTTCATGATCCTCGTCCTCTTCGGTGGGATGCTGCTCATCACCATGTTCTCCGGGCGCAAGGAAAAGAAGCGCCGCAAGGAGATGATGGCCTCGATGGGCAAAAAGGACAAGGTCCGCACCGCCGGCGGGATCATCGGCACCATCGTCGAGATCAAGGGCGAAGAGGTCCTCATCGAGACCGATCGTGCCTCCCACACCCGTCTCTGGCTCGCGAAGGGATCGATCTCTTCCATCGAGAAGCACGCGAAATCCTCGGGCAACGCCGAGGAAGAAACACAAAGCACCGGCGCCTGATCGAGACGCACGGGACACCCACCACACGATCAGGTCCTGAAGACCGACCCATAGAGGCTCATCCGCATGCGACACTTCGGCCGCAACATCATCATCGCGTTCGCCCTGCTCATCATCTCCGTGTGGGCGGCGAACCCGCCGAGCGAGAAGATCGGGCTCGGCAAAGACCTTCGCGGTGGTGCATCGCTCATCTACTCCGTCGAGCTCGGCTCGACAGAGAACGCGAACGATGTCATCCCCCAGGTCATCGATGTCCTCAAAAAGCGTATCGACCCAAACGGGTTGTTTGAGATCTCAATCGTCCGCCAGGGACAGGACCGCATCGAGATCACGATGCCCCTCCCCTCGGACAAGGTGAAGGCCCTCAAGCAGCACTTCGAGGACGAGCTCTCCAAGCTCAGCATCACCTCGATCGATGACGCCGAGTTTGAGCGCATCATGCGCATGCCAGAATCCGAGCGTGCACAGCGGATCGCAGAAGTTGGCGAAGCAAGCGAGTTCGTGCGCGACGCACTCAATCGTGCAGCATCCGCGTACGACGAGGCGCAGGTACTCAGGGCACAACTTGATCTCATGGAGCTGAATACCGGCACCGACGAGGCAGAGCTCGATCGCCTCTCCGGTTTGGCAGCGGATCAGGAAATCGCATACGAAGTCGCGCGCGACGAAGCCCTGGCCAGCGCCATCTCGCCCGAAGAGATCAAGCGAGCACTTGAGCGATCCAATGAACAACGTTCTATCAAGGACGGCGACGGATACATCCTCGTCGATTCCGAGCGCAAGCGGGCCCTCGACAAGATCCGCGAGCAATACCCGGATATCAAGGATCAGCTCGAGAGCGTCATTGCCGCGTTCGATGAGTACACCGCGAATCGTGATTCGCTCGACGACACGAGCGACCTCAAGCGTCTCGTTCAGGCGTCCGGTGTCCTGAGCTTCCGCATCACGGTCGACCCAGACGGTCGCGGCGGCGGGCTCACTCATCCAGACGAGCAGCGCCTCCGCGAGCTCCTCCGCGAGAAGGGCCCCAAGCAGGCTAACGCGCGCGATGCCCGTTGGTTCAAGATCAACAAGATCGACTCGTGGTACGACTCGATCGATTCCTTCAACCGACTCATCGAGTTCCCCGCGGCGTACTTCCAGACCTACGGGCAGAACGGGTATGTCGTCGAAGAATACAACGGCGATTACTACATGCTCGCGTGGGACACCCGCGATCTCCGTATCACCCAGGGTGACGCACGCTGGAAGGTCTCTCGCGCATACCAGACCGCCGACTCGCTAGGACGCCCGGCGATCGGGTTCGAGATGGACCCCGCGGGCGCCGCACGCATGGGCGAGCTCACCGGTTCCAATGTCGGGTACCGCATGGCCGTCCTCCTCGACGACCAGGTCTACACGGCACCCAACCTCAACGCACGCATCACGAACCGAGGCATCATCGAGGGTGACTTCTCGATGGATGAGATCAACTACATCATCCGCGTCCTCGGTGCGGGCTCGCTCCAGGCCAAGCTCTCCCCCGAGCCCCTGAGCGAGAACATCATCGCCCCCGAGCTCGGGCAGGATAACCTCGACGCGGGCATCGACGCGGGCAAGTGGGCCCTCGTCATCGTCTCCGCGTTCATGCTCTTCTACTACCTTGGGTACGGCGTCGTCGCCGTGCTCTGTCTCGCTGCTAACGCGGTGCTCATCCTCGGCGCCCTCGCCCTCTCGCGTGCGTCGCTGACGCTCCCGGGTATCGCGGGCATCATCCTGACCTTCGGTATGGCCGTCGACGCCAATGTGCTCATCTTCGAGCGTATCCGCGAAGAACTCAACGGCGGACTCGATCTGCGTCAGGCTGTCCGTCTCGGGTACGAGAAGGCACTGAGCTCCATCGTGGACGGCAATGTGACCAACCTCATCGTCTGTCTTGTCCTCGCCAATGTCGGGACGCAGGAGATCCGAGGGTTCGCGATCACGCTGGGTATTGGTGTCGTGTGCACCATGATCTCCGCGCTGTTCTTCTCGCACATCATCCTCGTCGCGCTCGTGGACAAGCTCAAGTTCCGCAAGATCGCGATGCTTCCAATGCTCATCAAGCCCCTTGAGAAGGCGCTCAACCCCAACTTCAACTGGATCGGGCTCCGCTGGATCTCGGTCTTCGTCTCCCTCTTCTTCGTCGGGCTTGGCATCACCATGGTCGTCGTCCAAGGCGAGAAGATGCTCGACACCGAGTTCCGCGGTGGTACACAGATTACCCTCGCGTTCAAGGAGAACCCCGAAACACCCGGCGAGTCCTACACCATGACCCGCCCGGATGTCGAGCAGATCGTCCACGAACTGGGCGAGAACAACGAGGTCATTCTCCCGCTCCGTAACGCGGAAATCCTCCCGATTAACCCGGAGGAGGATGGGCTGACCGCGAACACCTTTAACATCAAAACCACCGCCACAAACAAGGGCGACATCTCCAACGCGATCATTAACGCGTTCCGCGACAAGCTCGATGTGCCACCCGCGCTCAGTTTCGTTGGCTCAGACCTGCTCGAAGCCAGCGCCGCCCCGACCTACCCGATCATCGATCAGCGTCTGGGCGACAACATCAAGCGCCCCGAGTACCGAAACAATGTCGGCGATTTCGATGGCGGTGTCGCAATCCTTCTCGAGAACCTCTCGCCGCCACAGGCGATCTCCGACATCCGTGAGCGACTGGCGATCACACGCCAGAAGGACGATTTCTCTGACATCGTCGGCCGCAAGATCGACATCGTCGCGCTCGAGGGGACGCCCGATGCAGCAACTACCGCGGTGATCCTCGTGCTTGACCCGACGCTCGACTACTTCTCGAATCAGGAAGTCTGGCGCATCGAGGTTCAGCAGCGTGAGTGGGACCTCGTCATCGCGTCGCTCGCCAACTCCTCGGACCAACTCAGTGTCCAGTCCTTCTCCCCGGCGATCGCGGAGAACTTCCGCGCGACCGCCGTCGCGGCCGTCGTGCTCTCGCTGATGCTGATCCTGATCTACATCTGGGTCCGATTCGGCTCAGTCCGTTACTCCGCTGCGGCAATCGCCGCGCTGACCCACGATGTGCTCGTGGTCATCGGGCTCATCGCGTTCGCCGAGATCATCTACGAGCACGAGTCATTCCGTTCTATCGCCAACGCGCTCATGATTGAACCGTTCAAGATCGACCTCAACCTGATCGCCGCGTTGTTGACCCTCATCGGGTACTCGCTCAACGACACGATCGTCATCATGGACCGCATCCGCGAAAACCGCGGCAAGCTCCCCTACGCGTCCAAGAAGGTCATCAACCGATCGATCAACGAGACGATCTCGCGTACCCTCGTCACCTCGGGCACAACCCTACTCGCGATTCTCCTCCTCTACATCGACGGCGGCCCGGGCGTCCACGCATTCAGCTACGCCCTGCTCGTGGGTGTCCTGGTGGGTACATACTCCTCGATCGCCGTTGCGTCGCCGCTCGTCTGGAGCCGCAAGCGTGACATTTCTGAGCGTCAGCGACGCGAAGAAGAGCTCGCTCAGATCACCACCGATCAGGCGTAATCAATCCAGATTGTGTTGCATCTTCTCCAACTGCCCCGATACAATTCGGGGCAGTTTTCATTCCCGGGTTTCACTATGATGGACGAACGCACATCCAGGATCTTCATCGGGCTCTGCCTGCTCGTACTCGTCTGGATCGGCGTGTACTGGATGTGGCAGCCCGCCCGCGATCAGGGCGACCCACGGATAACATTTGAGCAGCCCGACAATTCCATAGAAGAACTACCGGATCAACCGGTCGAGATCGATCGTACCCCGCCATCAACCCCATCCGAGCAGGGCAGCCTGATTGATCAACTCACCTCTACAGACCAAGAACCCGAGATGGTCCCGCCAACAGGTCCGACACTGCTCCCCCCAGAGTTCTTCGAGCACACCGTGTCCAAGCAGGAGACGATGCAGACCATCTCGCGTCGGTACTTCGGGTCCCCCGATAACTGGGGTGTGATCGCCCGAGCCAACCCCTTCGTCGATCCTCAGAAACTCCGCGAGGGCATGATCATCCGTATCCCCAAAGACCCCGACAACATCCAAGGCGTCGTCGTTGGACGCGACACCGAACCGGGCGTCATCGAGTCCCATACACCCAACGAGTCCGCGGTGATCGAGTATGTGGTCCGGCCGGGCGATTCGCTCTCCAAGATTGCTCTCAACATCTACGGCTCGACGCGCCACGCCCGATTTATCTACGACGCAAATCGAGACAAGCTCCGATCCATGGACGACATCTCCATCGGGCAACTCCTGCGATTACCCCCGCTCCCGAGCGAGAACGATTCACCCTGAGCGGGCGAGCTACAATCCCGTATGAGTGACCCGAACCCTCTTTACATCGTCACCGGCGGCGCTGGATTCATCGGCGCGAACCTCGTCGCGACCCTCCTCGAGCGAGAACCCGGCGCGATGATCTATGTCGTCGATGATTTCCGCACCGGCTCGTACGCGAACATCGTCGAGGCGCTCGAACGCAAAGGGCTCCCCCCGTTCCAGGGGTCAATCCTCAGCGACTCTGTGGGTGAGCTCAACTGGCAACCCGCTCTTGTCGGGCTCGAACCCAAGGCCGTCTTCCACCTTGCCGCGATCACCGACACGCTAGAGTTCGACGAACAGAAAATGCTCCGCGCAAACACCGAGCCCTTCACGGACATCCTCGAGGCATGCGTCGAGTGCGATGTCCCGCTCGTGTACGCATCGAGCGCCGCGACCTACGGCTCGCCGCCACACGCTGAGGACCACATCCCTTTCCCGCTCGATGCTGCGGGCAAACCCAACAATGTCTACGGGTTCTCGAAGTGGATGATGGATGTCGAGGTGTTCCGGTTCTTTAACCAGCGCCGTGCCGTGGGCGAACCACTCCCGCATGTCGTCGGGCTCCGATACTTCAATGTGTTTGGCCCGGGAGAAGCCCGCAAGGGCAAGATGGCTTCCATGGTCTATCACCTCACGCACCAGATCCTCGACGGCAAACGCCCGCGATTGTTCAAGATGGGCGAGCACCAGCGCGATCAGGTCTTCGTGGAAGATGTTGTGTCCTGCACCATCGCGGGCGCGTCGGACAAGGCCAAGCCCGGCGTATACAACCTGGGATCGGGGCAGACAACCTCGTTCAATGACATCGTCGACGCTATCAACGAAGCGCTCGGCACAGGCGTCGAGCCCGAGTATTTCGACATGCCCGAAGAGATGGTCTCGACCTATCAGCATTACACCTGTGCCGATATGTCCCAGACCAAGTCGGGGCTCGGGTGGGCCCCATCGTGGTCGCCCATGGACGCGATGATCCGCTACGCGCGACAGATCGCCAACGATCGATCGCACACCAATGTGAACAACTGAGCAGAGAGCACGACCATGACAATCAAACGCGTCCTCGTCACCGGCGGGGCAGGATTCCTCGGATCACATCTGTGCGAACGCCTCATCCAGCAGGGGCACGATGTCATCTGCCTGGATAACTTCTTCACTTCGCAGAAGTCCAATATTCAGCACCTCCTTCAATACAACAACTTTGAACTCGTCCGTCACGATGTCACCCACCCGATCTGGCTTGAGGTAGACGAGATCTACAACATGGCCTGCCCCGCGGCGCCCGGGCACTACCAGTACAACCCCATCAAAACACTCAAGACTTCCGTCATGGGTGCGATCAATGTCCTGGGTATGGCCAAACGCTGCCGCGCCCGCGTGCTCCAGGCATCGACCTCCGAGGTCTACGGCGATCCAACGATCCATCCCCAGCCCGAGTCCTATCGCGGAAATGTCAATCCCATCGGGCCCCGCGCCTGCTACGACGAGGGCAAACGGGCTGCGGAGACCCTGTTCTCGGATTACTTCCGTCAGCACCGACTCGATGTCCGCGTCGTCCGAATCTTCAACACTTACGGGCCCCGGATGCACCCCTTCGATGGACGCGTTGTGTCCAACTTCATTATTCAAGCACTCCAAGGTAGAGACATCACCATCTTCGGGGACGGATCCCAGACCCGCTCGTTCTGCTTCCGTGACGATCTCGTCGAGGGGATCCTCCGATTGATGTCCCACGAGGGCGAGGACGCGCACCTCCCAGTCAACATCGGGAACCCCAATGAGTTCACGATCAAGCAGCTCGCCGAGCTCACGATCAAGCTGACGAACTCATCATCCAAGCTCGTCTTCAAGCCCCTCCCTGAAGACGACCCGATGCAGCGCCAGCCGGATATCACCCGGGCAAAAAACCTCCTCGATTGGGAGCCCACGATCCAACTCGAGCAAGGGCTCGCACAGACGATCGAGTATTTCGACTCGATTGACCTGCGTGATTTCCGCGCCCCAACCCCGAATCACTGAGACCGCGCACGACCAGGTCCCTTCCGGTACAATGCACCCATGATCGTCCCCCGATTCACCCAAGAGCAATGCCTGATCCTGACCGACGCGGACGCCGAGTCGCTGCTCGCAACCGCGATGGCCAGCGAGCAGCAATCGATTTCAAGCACCGATCCCAGCATGCTCATCCCCGCATGGTGGGGGGCAAACGACACGGACCTTGATCTGGTCCTGTCCGCACTTGAGCCCGCAGCCCGCAAACACGCGGACATCTTCGGGCTCCAAGTGCTTGCGGAGCACGCGATCTATCCGCCCGAGTCCTCGGATCCATCCCCGATCTCACTGCACGCGAACCAGACCCGGATGCTGTTCGACGCGGCCTACCTCGCGATCCAGCTCGGACTCAAGCGCCTCGTCTGGCCTGTCCGGATCCCCATGAACCACCCCGACCGGATCAAGGGCATCGGTGACGCACTCGATCGGGCGATGCTCGTTTCACGACTTGTCTCGATCGATGCGGACGAATCGACTGCCCCGGAGATCATCATCGAGACCCCGTTCATCGATCTCACAGACGCACAGATCGCGGATCTTGCCATGGACTTGGCCATACCGCTCGAATCCTGCTGGTGGGCGAGCGCTCAGGATCTCCCCCTCGCCCAGTCGTGTGCCAACGCTTGGCAGGGTATGAACGCCTTGCGCTCCTCCATGCTCGAGCCCAAGCCGGGCGTCAAGACCCCGAGCTGATTGGCGCTTGAGCAATACTGAATCTGGGTTCGAAGTTCGTGTGTGCGTACACTTTGTACGTATGAGCACCATCAACGCCAAGACCGATCGTCACGCTGCCCTCAACCCCACAAAAGGGTGTGTCCATACCTGGTCACAGACCCTGATCCCCACGACCCGCGAGGCCCCCTCCGACGCGGAGACCCCCTCGCATATTTTCATGGTCCGGGCGGGGTACATCCGTCAGGTCGGTGCGGGGATCTATAACTACCTCCCCCTCGCGTGGCGCTCGCTCAAGAAGATCTCCGCGATCGTGCGTGAGGAGATGGATGCTGCCGGCGCGTCCGAGTTCCTCATGCCCGCGATGATGCCCATCGAGCTTTACAAGGATACGAAGCGCGATGTGGACTATGGCAATCTCCTCTTCACCCTTGAGGATCGCCATGGACGCAAGTCCGCGCTCGGCCCCACACACGAAGAGGTCATCACCGACCTGATGTGCGGCGCGATCACAAGCTACAAGCAGTTCCCCCTGAACCTGTACCAGATCCAGTCCAAGTTCCGCGACGAGGCCCGCCCACGCGCCGGGCTCCTGCGCTGCCGCGAGTTCATCATGAAGGACGCCTACTCCTTCCACCTCGAACTCGAGGGCGACGCAGGACTCAACCTGACCTACGACAAAATGTACCAGGCGTACACAAACATCTTCACCCGGTGCGGGCTCAACTTCTCCGCCGTCGAAGCAGAAGCCGGCCCCATCGGCGGGTCTGCCTCCCACGAGTTCATGGTCTATTGCGCCAACGGCGAAGACACCATCCTGCACTGCCCGAGCTCCGGGTACACCGCGAATGTCGAGAAGGCCGAGATCGGTGAACGCTCTTGGTCGTTCGATGTGGCCCCCAGCGCCGAGATCACCAAGCACCACACCCCCAACATGCCCGGCATCGATCTCGTCGCCGAGCACCTGGGCGTCCAAGCATCGGGCATGCTCAAGTCCGTCGTGTTCCGTCGCGTGGGCACAGAATCCAAGTGGGTCGTCGCCGTTGTCCGAGGCGATCATGATGTCAACGAGGGCAAGGTCCGCGATGCCGTCGGCACTGCCGTCGAACTCGCACCCGAAGCGGAAGCCCGGGCAGCGGGTTTCGCGATCGGGTATGTCTCGCCCCGTGTCATCGACTCAATCAAACTCACGCTCGTTGTTGATCCCGACGCGCTCGCCAGCGCGACCTGGGCAACCGGTGCCGACGAGAAGGACCACCACATCACCGGGTTCAGCTGGTCCCGTGATATGTCCAACGCGATCGCGAATGACAAGATCAAGGTCGCTGACATCCGCAACGCCGAGGCGGGCGATCCCTCCCCGCGTGCCCCGGGAGCGTTCCTCGAGACCCGACGCGGAATCGAGGTCGGGCACATCTTCAAGCTCGGCACCAAGTACTCTTCCGCGATGGGGCTGAGTGTCCTCAACAAGGATCAGAAGAAGCAGGATGTCATCATGGGGTGCTACGGCATCGGGGTCTCGCGGACGCTCTCCGCGTGCATCGAGTCCGCGCACGATGATAACGGGATCATCTGGCCCCTCGCGATCGCGCCCTACCACGCCCAGATCATCGTCATCCAACCAAAGACCGAGGGCGTCATGGACGAGGCCAACAAGCTCGCCGACGAACTCAAGAGCCAAGGCTTCGATGTCCTCATCGATGATCGTGATGAACGCCCCGGCCCAAAGTTCAAGGACGCGGACCTGATCGGGATCCCGCTTCGGTTTATCATCTCGCCCAAGACCATCGAGGCGAATCAGGTCGAGTTCAAGGCCCGCGCCGACGATGGGAAGGCAGAACTCATAGATCGGGATCGCGTGATCGAGATGGCGCTGAGCAAGTGCGACCAGATCGCCTAAAACGCCGATTCCGAGGGTGAAATGCCCCTCCGCCCCCCTTGACAGGGGGTCTCAAATACACGAACATGGATATGCCCCTACTCGGAAGGGGCTTTGTTCCATTCACGCACACCCCGGAGTCATCCACATGCACCGTGTACCCACCGCGTCGCGTACCGCACGCCGATTCGCTGTCCTGTGCACCGTTGCCGGCCTTGCCGTCTCGGTCAATGCGCAGGATTCCCAGAACCCCGCCACCCGCGCCCTCAAATGGAGCAACGGGCAGACGACCGCTGTTGCGATCATGAGTCAGCCCGAGATCGCCCAGCGCATCGACGAGCTCGCCTCGCGCCAGGATGCGTCGCGCGTGCTCGTCCACTTCGCGTACCCGATCGACGCGAACGATCGCGCGAACCTCAAGGAGATGGGACTCGAACTCACCACGGCGCTGGGCGGCACGAGCTACTTCGCGACCCTGAGCGTCGGCGCGGATCACAACGCCCTCTCGCGTGCATCAATCTCCTCGATCTCCTCCATCGCCCGCCAGCACAAGCTCCACCGCGATCTCGAGGGCGAGATCTACCACTCGTGGATGATGGATCACGAATCAATCACCAAGTCCCCCCTGCACACCAAGCTCACCGAATCGGGCATGGTCAGCAAGGAAGAACTCGACCAGATCGGCGCCGACCCAGAGGTCGTCGTCATCACCATGTTCCACGCGGATGTCGATCGGGCGCAGGCGCTGCGTGAGATTGCCGACCAGTTCGATGCCCGGATCGTCCGCGAGGTCCAATCGATCAACTCCGCATCGATCCTGATCAAGGCTTCGCAGGTCAAATCACTTGCCGAGCAGGACAAGGTCATGTGGGTCGAGCCCCCGATGCCCGCACTCTCCGAGAACAACGCAGAGAACCGTGTTCTGACAGGCGTCAACACCGTCAACTCAGGGCCATACAACCTCTCTGGTGACGGTGTCACCGTCCTCGTCTACGACGCAGGGCAGGCCTTTGCACACCAGGACTACGCGTCCCGTCTCACCATCGGCGCTTCCGATACTGACTCGATCTCAGGGCACGCGACCCATGTCGCGGGCACCGTCGGCGGCGACGGCACGGGCAACATCAACCACCGCGGCATGGCGCCCGCAGTGGACATCATCAGCTACGGGTTCGAAGTCGTCGGCGGACTCCAGCCCGGGTTCCTCTACACCGATCCGGGCGATGTCGAATCGGACTACCTCGAAGCGTTCAATGTCTACGGCGCCCACCTCTCCAACAACTCCATCGGCTCCAATGTCGAGTCCAACGGGTACAACTGTGACTGGCAGGGCGATTACGGCACCACCGCGGCGCTGATTGACGCGATCGCACGCGGCTCGATGGGCGCCCCCTTCCGCATCGTCTGGGCCGCAGGCAACGAACGCCAGGGCTCGCGTTGTGACATCGAGGGGTTCGGCGATTTCTACTCTGTCGCACCTCCCGGTTCCGCAAAGAACCACATCACCGTCGGGTCGGTGGATTCCAATACGGACAGCATCTCCTCGTTTTCCTCGTGGGGTCCGACGGATGACGGGCGTATCAAGCCCGACATCTCTGCGCCCGGTTGCCAAACCAGCGGCGACTTCGGCGTGACCTCCACGAGCTCGTCCAACGGGTACACCTCGCTGTGTGGTACCTCGATGGCGGCCCCGACGACCGCGGGCATCTCGGCGCTCATTCTTGAGCAGTACCGCATGACCTTCCCGGATCGCAACGACCCGATGAACGCCACGCTCAAGGCACTCCTCGCCAACACCGCCGTCGATCGTGGCCGCCCGGGCCCGGACTTCGAATACGGGTATGGTTCTATCCGTGCCACGAACGCCGTGGATGCGGTCATCGCCGAGAACATCGTTGAATCCGAGGTCACGCAGGGCGGCACCTTCCGCGCCATCATCATCGTGAACCCGGGCGACACGGAACTCCGCGTTACCGCCGCGTGGGACGACGCGCCCGCGGCACCCAATGTCACCAACGCGCTCGTCAATGATCTCGATCTTCGCGTGATCGATTCTTCGGGCACCGTCCACATGCCCTGGACACTCAACCCGGCGAGCCCGTCCGCCAACGCGGTGCAGACGACCCGCGATGGACGCAACAACATCGAGCAGGTCTCGATCATGAACCCCGCGCCCGGCGCGTACACCGTTGAAGTGGTGGGGTTCAATGTCGCGCAGGGCCCGACGCAGACCTTCGGGATCGTGTCGTCCTCGACCCTGATCAACTGCTCCTCCGCAGGACTCGTCGGGCTTGGGAACACGATCTACCCCTGCTCGGGCTCGAGCACCGTCCAGGTCGTCGATTGTGACCTGAACACCTCGGATCTGGTCATCGACACCGTTGATGTCATGCTCGAATCGTCCGCGAACCCGGGTTCGCCGATCATGCTGACGCTGACCGAGACGGCACCCGAGTCCGCAACCTTCATCGGCGCATTCACCTACGCAGACAGCGCCGGTTCGGACCTGCTCGTCGGTGAGGGCGCGACGATCACCGCGACCTACATCGACGCCGATGACGGCGACGGGAACACCAATGTCACCGTCACCGCGTCCGCGAGCATCGATTGCACCGCGCCGATGGTGTCATCCGTCGGGTTCACGGACATCGAACCCCGCAGCGCTCAGGTCAATGTGTCGCTCGACGAGCCCGCATCGATTACTGTCCTCTACGGCACATCGCCCGCGAGCATGAACCAGATGGTGTCGTCGAACAGTCTCTCCGATACGCACGCCGTCACCCTCACCGGGTTGCAGGACGAGACGACCTACTATGTCGCCGTGATGAGCACCGACCAGGCGGGCAACAGCTCGATGGATAACAATGGTGGCGCTGGGTACGACTTCACCACCCCCGACATCCCGGACTTCTTCACCGAAGAGTTCACCTCCGGGCTGGACCTTGAGGGGTACTCGCTCATCTTGACCCCGACGAACACGGTCGATGGGTACCAGGCGCACATCGTCCCGCTCGATGGGGGTGTCCTCCCATTCGAACCGACCAACGGCACGGTCGTTCCCTTGTCCGACGATGACTCCGAGCTCATCTCCATCACCGGTGGGAACTCCGTCTCGCTGTATGGGCAGACCTACACCAGCCTCTATGTCGGCTCCAACGGGTATGTCACACTGAGCGGCTCGGACACGGATTACACCGAATCGCTCGCGGATCACTTCGATCTGCCCCGTATCTCGGCGCTTTTCGATGACCTCAACCCCTCTTCCGCCGGCACGGTCTACCGCCAGCAGCTCGCGGATCGCATGGTGGTCTCCTATGACCGCGTCACCGAGTACTCTGGAAGCAACCAGAACACCTTCCAGATCGAGCTCCATTTCGACGGCACCATCGTCATCTCGTGGGAACGCATCGATGTCAGTGACGCGATTGTCGGCATCTCCGAAGGCGACGGGCTGAGCCCGGACTTCTTCGAGTCCGACCTCTCGTCCTACCCCGCGCCCAATACCTGTGCCCCCGATTTCAACGGGGACGGGAACCTCGACTTCTTCGATGTCTCGGCATTCATTGCCGCGTTTAACACCTCGGATCCCGCAGCGGATATGAACGGAGACGGGATCTTCAACTTCTTCGATGTGTCCACCTTCGTGAACCTGTTCACCGCGGGTTGCCCGTAAGAGAAACCTTCCCAAACACCCACAGAGCCGGGCATCGCCCGGCTCTTTTTCATGCGCCCGAGCTATCATTCACTATGAAGATGCCCTCCAAAGTCAATGTGCTCCTCATCGGTGGCGGCGGTCGTGAGCACGCCCTCGCAGCCGCGATCTCCCGATCCTCAAAGCTCGGGACTCTCTTCGCGACCCACATGGGCAACCCGGGCATCGCCAAGCTTGCCGAGCCGGTCGATGTCCCGGTTTCCAAGAACGAGCTGTACCGGCTCGCCCAGTTCTGTGACAAGAACAGGATCGATCTCGTTGTCATCGGGCCCGAGGACCCCCTCGCAGAGGGATGGGCGGATGCGCTTCGCAAGAAATCCGACGGCTCCCAGCGCATGATCTTCGGGCCCGGCGCCAAGGGTGCCCAGCTCGAAGCGGATAAGGCCTACGCCAAGCAAATGATGAAGGCCGCCTCCGTCCCGACCGCAGAGGGCAAGGTCTTCACCAAGTTCGAGCAGGCCCAGGAGTTCCTCCGCACCCGCGACGAGCTCTTCGTGATCAAGGCCACCGGGCTCGCCAAGGGCAAGGGCGTCATCGTGCCGAAGACCAACGAGGAGGGCATCGCCGCGGCCAGGGACATGCTCGTCAATCGAGCGTTCGGCGACGCCGGCAAGTCCATCCTGGTCGAGGAAGCACTCAAGGGCACCGAGGTTTCCGTCCTCGCGCTCCTCGACGGGCACAACATCCTCGTCCTCCCACCCTGCCAGGACCACAAGCGTCTTCGTGACAACGACGAGGGTCCAAACACCGGAGGCATGGGCGCGTTCTGCCCCGCAGAGACCATCTCCGAGTCCGTCATGCACCAGATCGAATCCGAGGTGCTCGTCCCCATCGCGGACGCGCTCCGTCGCGACGAGATCGAGTTCCGAGGCGTGCTCTACGCGGGGATCATGCTCACACCCGGCGGGCCCAAGGTCCTTGAGTTCAATGTCCGCTTCGGCGACCCCGAGTGCCAGCCGCTCATGACCCGCCTGCAATCCGACGCATTAGAACTGCTCTGGGCGACCGCTGCGGGCACCCTCGACCAGATCGATGTCCAATACTCGCCCCAGCAGTGCGTCACCGTTGTCCTCGCCTCCAAGGGATACCCCGAAGCGCCCGAGAACGGGTTCCCGATCACCGGGATCGAGGACGCGGAAACCATCGAAGGCGTCAGCGTCTTCCACGCGGGCACCAAGCTCGATGAGGAAGGGAATGTCGTCACGAACGGCGGGCGTGTCCTCGCGGTCACCGCGCTGGGCGACTCGATGGAGCAGGCCCGTGATCGCGCATACGCTGCGATCGACAAGATCCACTTCGAGGGCATGCAGCTGCGGCGCGATATCGCTAAGGATGCCCCCGTTGCAAGCGTGTGAGAGCTGAGTTTTAGTTGGATGGGATCGGACGACCCGCCGTGAGGGTCAACCAGGTCGCGGTCGCCTGTGCTTCCTCACCGAGGTACGCCCAGACGACCCGCTGATCGTTCTCGAGATTCTGTGCGACAAGCAGCCGGATCCCCTGATCCGACTGTTCCATCGCGATCAGGTACGACCCTAGATCCTGCCCGTTTGCATCAACGAGCACCACGCCCGCGATCTCTCGAGGGAGCTCGAGGTCATTGCTCAGCACACGCACCGCGTTCGCTTTAGTTTGCGTGACCAGAGTGATGAGTCTCGTGATCGAATCGCTCGTGAGCGTATCTACCCGAGCCCCACCCTGGGACCACTCGCCCAGATTCCGGACACTCTCAAACCGGACCCGCCCCTCGCGCCCCAGCACCCGGACTGCGCTGATCGATGTCTGGGGATTCGGGTTCGCGATGCTCGCGATGTACGCGTCGGGGTACGCCGTGAGCTTGGAGAGCGACGCGATCGGCACGGTAATGATCGTCGATTGATCGCCTCGAGTGAACTCCGCGTACAGCGTCTCTGCGCTCAGGTCCGCCTGTTGTCCAAGGGAGATCGAATAGAACGCATCACCCGTCTCGATCTCGATTTCCGCGATCGGAGACGCGAGCCCCGTTGTTGATTCGTCCGGGATTGAATCCACGAACGCCGACGCCTGCATCGAGCTCATTGTTCGGATCAGGGTCTCGATCCGTTCGCGATCCGCATGGAGAAAGAACGGCGTCGTTATCATCCAATGCGATCCGACGAGCTGTGCCTCTGTAATGTGCTCACCCGCACGAACCCGTACGCGTTGCACACTCGGGAGCGCAAAGTCCATGAGCTTGGGATCACGCCACGCGAGAGTCTGGTTCGCGTCGAACGCGTCAATGATGCTCGATTCGATCCACCCATCAAGGACACGCTCGATCGCCCCGGACTCGTCTCGCTGCTCGACGCGGATCGGGGCCCGCCCACCCGAGCGATCCTGACCCACTAGGACACTCAAGGTGGAGCCGTCACGCGAACCGAGCACGATCTCCGCACCCGACTCAACGAGTCGCTCATCACTCAATCGCACCCGAACCGTCGCGAAGGTACGGATCGCACCCCGAACCCGATTCGCCGACACCCGCCAGGATTGATCCCCTGCGATCGTCGTCCATGTGCCGGTCCATTCATCGATCCGTTCCGGATGGCGCTCTATCTGAACGCCCTGGTCCGGGATGCCCATTTCGAAGCTGATGATCGACGCCGGGTCAAACTGCAGACTCGCCCACTCCACCGGCTGGGTCCGCACATGCTGGGTGTGCTGTTGACGCAAGATCAGCGCCCCGCCCCCGAGGAACCCCGCGATAATGCACCAGATGATCAGCGTCCGCATCGACATACTGGCATCTTATCGTCCGTTCGTGCACAATCCGACCGGAAACGCCCGACAATCATCCCATGACCCGACCCAACCCGCTGATCGCGATCACCGCGGACCTCATGGTCCGCAACGAGAGGCCGACCGCGTTCTCGACGATGACCTACACCCATTCGGTCCTCGCCGCGGGTGGGATCCCCGTGATCCTGCCTCCCGCGCCAATGCACATCCCCGATCTCATCGAACGCTTCGACGCCTTCATCCTGACCGGAGGCGACGACCCCGTCACCGAACCCTTCGGGCACCCGACCCACCCCGAGTCTGTCCGTGTCCTCGATGACCGCCAACGGTTCGAGACTTCTCTCCTGAAGGAACTCGAATCGTATCCAGAGATCCCCGTGCTCGGGATCTGCCTCGGGATGCAGATGATGGGGCTCGTCGCCGGCGGCGTGCTCAATCAGCACCTCCCCGAAACCCACGACTCACACGCGGATCACTGGGAACACACACACGAGATCACATCCGCAGACGAATCTATCCTCGCGTCGGGCATCACCTATTCCAAGCACCGACAAGCGATCCAGGACCCCGGATCCTTGCGAACCCTCGCGATCGCCCACGACGGGGTCATCGAGGCCATCGACGATCCGACCCGCAGGTTCTACCTCGGTGTGCAATGGCACCCCGAACGCACGGACAACCAGCCCCTCGGGCAACGCATCATCGATCAGCTCGTCGACGCCGCTCGCGCCTGATCAGAACTCGAGCGTGGGCCCATTGGCCAACTGGTTCGAGTGCTGCACCCCGAGCGTCTTGTAGATCTCCAGGGTCGCGTTCGACTTGTTGAGCGTGTAAAAGTGGATCCCATCCACCCGATGATCGAGCAGGTCGCGCGACTGTTCCGTCGCCCAATGCACCCCGACTTTGCGGATCGCGTCGTCGGATCCGTCCGTCCGGCGCACCATCCGTAGCAGCGGGGCAGGGAACCGCATCCCCAGCGCGAGCTCTGACATCCGCTTCATCCCCGGGATCGACTGGATGGGCATCACCCCCGCGATGATCGGCACGCGGATCCCCGCCATCTCGCATCGATCGCGGAAGTCATACAGGTCCCGGTTGTCAAAGAACATCTGCGTGATGATGTAGTCCGCCCCCGCGTCAATCTTGGCTTTGAGATAGTCCATCTCCGTCAATCGATTGGGCGTCCCCGGGTGCCCCTCCGGGAAACCCGCAACACCGATCGCGAACCCGCCGAACCCGTTCGCCCGACGCTGCTCATCTCCAATCTGACGGATGAACTTCACAAGCTCCGAGGCGTTTGCGAACCGATCGTCCGCGAAGTTGTGCTTCTCATCCTTCGGTGGATCCCCGCGGAGCGCCAGGATGCTCTGGATACCACGCTGGGCATATCCCTCGACAATGCTGCGGATCTCCTCCTCGGAATGTTTCACGCAGGTGAGGTGGGGGACCGTGCGGGTCCCCGTTTCTTCGACAACCCGGTGCACCAGATCACGCGTGAGTGTGCGTGTAGACCCACCCGCACCGTAAGTCACGCTGACGAACGAAGGTCCAAGCGTCTCGAGCTTGACGATGTGCTCAAACAAGGCCTGTGCTCCCTCCTCGCTCCTTGGTGGGAAGAACTCGAAGGAGAAGCTCGTGGACTTGAAGATGTCGCGGAAATGGCTCATGCCGCCTCCTTGAGGACGATGCCGCGTGATTCCTTGCTTGCAGCCCCAAGCATCGGCCTACCGATCATCGTTACATGTGGTAATTTAGTTCGTTTATGGAACGGGGTGAAGGAATCCCCCGAAAGGAGTTCATGATGCTCAGTTCTGATGCAACGACACCCCGACAACCCGGTTTCACCCTGATCGAGCTCCTGGTCGTGATCGCGATCATCGCGCTCCTGATCGGGATCCTGCTCCCCGCGCTCGCCAGTGCCCGCCAGACCGCAAAATCGCTTCTTTGCACGACGCGCATGCGTCAGGTCGCGACAGGGTGGCAGATCTACGCCGACACCAATCGCGATGTCTCCGTCCCCGCCCAACCCGGGCGCTACGACGAAGAGGAACGCAACATCTACCCGCTGGGCAACGGCGACCATTACCGCCCGCGATGGTTCGCCGTCATCGGTGCCGCCGCGGGCTTTGACGCGTTCACGCAACCGAGCCCCGAGAGAGACAACGAACACACCACCACAGTCGATGGCAACGAGGTCTTCCTCTGCCCAATCGTTCCAGAATGGAACAACACTCGCAACTATGCATACGGTTACAACCACCAGTTCCTCGGGAACACCCGATTCATTAACGATGACGAGAATGCGGGGTTCATCAATTTCCCTGTTCGCGCATCGAGTCTCAACGCATCGAGCACCGTGATGTTCGCCGACTCGCTGGGCACGGCTGCGGGTAAACCCAAATCCCAGCACACCCAGAACCGGAACGATGGCTCGCGCGACCCCGAACTTCGCGCCGAAGGAGGGCACGGATACGCGATCGATCCGCCCCGACTGACGGATGACAACGACTTTGCCGATCGGCGCAACCGGAGTATGGAACACCGCTCCGCACCCCACGCCCGCCACCGCGATCGAACAAATGTCGCGTACTGCGACGGGCATGTAGAGTCGCAATCCCTCGAGGACCTCGGGTACATCGTCAATCCTGACGGCAGCGTCGCGGGGGACGATCCATCCGCATCCAACGCCCTTTTCTCGGGTACCAGCCGCGATATCGACCCGACTAAACGCACCCGATAACGGGATCGATGCAGAATCGGGTTTCTCGTTCGCAACTCGGTGTGATACACTCCACCCGTGATGTTTGCCGAACTGTCGTCCAGAGATATGCACGAGTGCCACCTGATCGCGGGGCGTTGCCGCGAGATGGGGGCGGATGTTGACGCCTGGCGTCAGCAGCTGCTCGCGGAGCTCCGAACCATCGTCGACGCCCAGGTCATCATCAGTTCCGAGATCGAGCACTTCGGCAGCAAGAACGCGCACGACACGCGATACCTCGGCACCCACCGCGACGGTTGGATCTCGAAGGACGCGGAAGTCCGATGGCGCGAGTACGCCCAATCGATCCCCGTCGAGCGGACCCCCGAGTACCCGTACCTCTCCAAGTTCTCCGGCGAAACCCTCGTCCTTTCGCGCGATCAGATCTGGGGACGCGAATCGTGGTACCGCTCGCACACATTCAACGAGATCCATCGCGAGTGCGGGATCGATGACTACATCATCTCGATCTGCCCCACCAAGCTCCCCGACCGGTGCACAACGCTCTGGCTGCACAAGGGCGTGGGGTCTCGGGACTTCACGGCGCGTGAACGCGCGATCGTCTCGATGCTCCACATGATCATCAACAATGAGATCGGGAGCTTCCTCGCCGCTGCGGAGGAGCCCCGGATCAGTCAGCTCACCAAACGCCGACGCGAGGTGCTCGAACGACTCCTCTTGGGTGATTCCGAGAAACAGATCGCGTTCCTCTTTGATGTCTCTCGGGCCACGATCCACGATCATGTGCTCGCGATTTATCGCCACTTTGAGGTTTCTTCGCGAGGCGAGCTGCTTTCGTTGTTCATCGGACGCGCTAAACCCGAGCTCTGAACCGCTCTCGATCCCCCCCGAATGGTGTACGCAACGCCCCCCACCAAAGAGTGGGGGTGGTTTTTCCTGATTGCCCTCGAAGATGTACCCAACGACATGAGTCGTGTGAACCAACGCATCTTCCCAAACAGGAGCATCCGAATGAACACCCCACGAACCATCGCCATCCTCGCCGCCGCGTGCCTTACGCAGGGCGTCAGCGCCGATACGATCCTCTTCGCCGGGTCGCAGGGCGTCGTGAACGCGCTCGACACCGATACCGGTGATGTCACCTTCCGCGGCGTCTGCTCGGGCCCCGTCAGCTCGATGGCGGTCCACGACGGAACCCTCTACCTCGGCGACGCCAACGGCGTGTTCTACACCTACGACATCGCGACGAACCTCGTCAACGGCGCGTTCGTGATCAACTCCGACGCCAGCGCCCTCGCATGGCTCGGCGAGCACCTTGTCGTCGCAGACTCGAGCGGGCGTCTGGACTATGTCAACCCCGCAACCGGTGAGGTCGAGAACTCCGCGATCATCTCCAACACCGACATCACCACCATCGGACTCGACGCGGGCGGGCTGTTTGTCGGCGGGCACTCCACCCTCGCGATGCGTGCCCATATCGGGCAGGACTCGTTCCAGTTCTTCGCCGCGTGCGGATCCCTCGTCCAGTCCATGGCTTTCGATTCCGACACGATGTACCTCTCCGGGATCTCGTTCTCCGGCGGCGAGCAGGGCACCGTCTACCTCTTCGATAAGTTCGAAGGCGGCGTGAACTACTCCGGGACATTCGGCGTCGATTCGGATGTCAACGCAACCGTGGCGCTGGGTGGGATGCTGTATCTCGGTGGGACTGATGGCGTGATCCACGAGATGGACCCGTCCGACGGCACCATCACCCGCACCTTCGATACAGGCATCGATATCCAGGCCATGATCCCCGCATCGGGCATCATCTCCTGCCCCGCGGACTACGACGCGGACGGGGATCTCGACTTCATCGATGTCTCGAACTTCATCAACCTCTTTAACAACCAGTTGGTCCCCGCCGATACCACCGGCGACGGGTTGTTCGATTACTTCGACATCTCTCGTTTCCTGACGCTCTACCGCGCGGGGTGCTGATGCATTAATCATCTTCAAGCCCCCCATCCGAACCCGTCGGTACCACCGAGCCGGCGGGTTCTTTCGTCTGTATCTGCTCCGCGATGATCGCGAGCACCCGATCGCCCAACCGGTACACCAGAACACTCAGGTCATCCCGTGTGCCCTTGCCTCGCAGAGCGCGCTGCGTCTCGTCTGGATTCACAACCCCGGCACGGGTTCGGACTTCCACAACTCCCGCATCGTGGGCTCGAAGCGCAGACTTCACCCGCTTCTGACTCCAGGCGAGAACCTCGAGCGTCTTGTACCAACGAATCATCGGGTGCTGGACGACAACTTCCGAAGTCAGCAACCCGGTCCCAGGGTGTATAAGCAAGGTGTTCGTCATATCAAGGAGTGTCGCGACGAGGTCGGCGCGCTCAACGCACGGATCGAGTGTCCCGATGTATGCCTCGATTTCATTCGAATCGTCCGGGCGATCGGGTTCGCCGTGGATCGAGACCACCCCGGCATCGGTGAGCACCGTAGCGCTGCGGGTATGATCACCAGCGAGTCGTCCAACCCAGAGAACCGCCTGGGTTAATGTCCCCGATTCACTGAGGATCTCGACCTCCCCTTCCGGGAGTGCGTACGCATCGACACCCGGGTTGAGTTTGATCGCGCCGGTTCTGACACGATCGATGATCTGCTCCCAGACATCCGGGCCCGGCTGAAAATCCTCGATCGATCGTGTCCGCCCCGCGTCTGATCGGCGCGCCGGATCAAGGTGGAACGCGTCCACATCCGTCGGGCACGCATCGAGCGCATCGCCGACGACAACACCACACCCCGGGAGGTTGCGAGAGAACATATGGGCCCGCGATTCATCGAGATCAACACCCGTGACACGCAACCCCGCGCGACTCAATCCCCACGCGTCCGCCCCGATCCCGCAGCATAGGTCTGCGACGCGTCCGCCCTCGCCAAGGATCCGGGCAAACCGTGCGGCCTTGTGCAGACTCGAGCGTGCCGAGCTTGCCATCTCGACACCTGACTTGTCGGCAACAATGTTCGATGCCCAATCAGGATCGAGCTTCTTCCCCGCGCGTTGACGAGCGTCCGCGGCTTCGAGCAATGCGCGCACCTGATCCGCGTCAAACTTCTTGCGCAAACGAGCAATCGTTGCGGGTGATCGGTCGCTCGGAGCGCGTGCGATCGCCTCCAGACCCTCCGGGGTCGTCAGCCATCGCCAGACTTCGATCGGGATCGACATAAAGAAGGCGGCGCACCCGTCGATACGCCGCCTTGGAGTGGTTCAGAGATCAGCCATTAGTACCGGTACTGATTGGGCTTGTAGGGCCCATCGACCGGGATCCCGAGGTACTCGGCCTGTGCCGGCGTGAGCTTGGTGAGCTTCACGCCCAACTGATCGAGGTGCAGGCGTGCGACCTGCTCGTCGAGGTGCTTGGGCAGGACATACACCTTGTTCTCGTAGTTCTCAAGGTTTTCCGCGAGCTCGATCTGCGCGATCACCTGGTTGGTGAAACTCGCGCTCATCACGAAGCTCGGGTGACCTGTTGCGCAGCCGAGGTTGAGCAGACGCCCTTCCGCGAGCACGAGGATGCTCTTGCCCTGGCTCTTGAACTCGAACTCATCGAACTGGGGCTTGATGTTGATCCGCTCGACATCGGGGTCACGCTGGAGCTTCTCCATCTGGATCTCATTATCGAAGTGGCCGATGTTGCCCACGATCGCCTTGTTCTTCATCTTCTTCATGTGGGCAACGGTGATGATGTCCTTGTTGCCCGTCGTGGTGATGAAGATATCCGCGGTCTCAACAACATCCTCAAGGGTCTTGACCTCAAGCCCTTCCATCGCGGCTTGGAGCGCACAGATCGGGTCGATCTCGGTCACGATCACGCGGCAACCCTGCCCACGCAGCGACTGCACACAACCCTTGCCGACATCGCCGTACCCACAGACGACCGCGACCTTGCCCGAGAGCATGACATCGCTCGCGCGATTGAGCCCGTCGATCAGCGAGTGACGGCACCCGTACACATTGTCGAACTTGCTCTTGGTGACCGAGTCGTTCACATTGATCGCGGGGAACGGAAGGATGCCCTGCTCGGCCATCTGGTACAGACGATGCACGCCCGTGGTGGTTTCCTCGGAGATGCCTCGCACCGCGGGAGTCACCTTCTGGAACCAACCGGGGTTGTTTGCAATGGTGGTGTTGATGGTGCTGAGGATGTGTCCCCATTCTTCCGGGTCGTTCTCTTCGTCGAACGAAGGAACATTGCCCTCGTTCTCGAACTGCAGACCCTTGATGAGCAGCAATGTCGCATCGCCGCCGTCGTCAACGATCTGGTCCGGGCCAGACCCGTCGGGCCAGGTCAGCGCCTGCTTGGTGCACCACCAGTACTCCGCGAGGGTCTCGCCCTTCCACGCGAACACGGGCGTGCCCTTGGGTGACTCGGGGGTGCCTCCGGTTTCGGGGCGACCGACGACGATCGCCGCCGCTGCCGAGTCCTGCGTCGAGAAAATGTTGCACGAACACCAACGGACATCTGCGCCCAGCTCTGTGAGGGTCTCGATGAGGACCGCCGTCTGCACCGTCATGTGCAGCGACCCCATGATCTTGAACCCCTTGAGCGGCTTCTTCGTCCCGTACTGCTTGCGCAGCGCCATAAGCCCGGGCATCTCGTGCTCCGCGAGACGCAGTTCCTTGCGTCCCAACTCCGCGAGCGAGAGGTCCCGCACCTTGAACTGGATGCCGTTTGCTTCGTCAACCTTGAGCGTTTCTGCCGCAGCGAGTGCTGTCATGTCAATCCCTTTCGTTCCGGGCCTTCGTGCCCGTTGGTGCAGTGTGTTCCTGCTGAATGTGATTCAGATATGCGCCACCGCCGCGAAGAGCGATGGGCCCGATGCCTCCACCCCAGGGCGGAGCTTGTGTGTCCGTACCGATGAGAATCCTGCGTCGCGGAAGAGCTGTTCGCGCTGGGCGTCGTCAAACCCCAGATGCAGGTGTCCCATCTCGTGCTTGTATTCCATCCGCTCGTGCTCGCACATGTCGACCACGAGCAACAGCCCACCCCCGCGATCATCACGCAACACACGCCGCGCTTCGCGCAGCGCCGCCAGCGGGTTGTCGATATGGTGCAGAACGAGCACGCACGCGGCCGCGTCAACGCTCTTGTCCGCGATGGGGAGCTTCGACAGATCGCCTTCGACGAACCGGATCCGTTCTTCGGACCCGCCGTGCTCGAGCAATCGAGACCGTGCCGCGTCGAGCATCTCGGGCGATCGATCGATCGCGATGACTTCCTCAACCCAAGGGGATAAGAGTTCTGTCGCGTTGCCCGTCCCGCACCCAAGGTCCGCGATCACCCATTGGGGATTCACAAAACCGAGCAGTGCGTGTTCCGTAAACCCGTTCCCAAACAACTGCCCACGGATGTCGTCCCAAGCGCCCGCGACCCGCCCGAAGTATGCTTCGGAGTTGATCATGCGTTCCGCGAGGACGGACGAAAGCCGACGATCGTCCTCTGCAAGCGTTGCGTCATTCCCGAGCTGATT
>CBDDIA010000027.1:0-21670 GCA_965228685.1 Phycisphaerales bacterium | reverse complement strand
GCGCCGAGTTCATCAGAGATGAGCAAATCGAGGTATTCGTGGGCCGTGATCCCAGGGTCGACCTGCTTGCTGATATCGATCTGGGCACCGCTCTCGCAGTTGAAGTGGTCGTACTCCTCAGAGCCGATCCCACCCGCATGAGCGATCATGGCCTGGTGCTCCTTGGGGAGCATCTTGAACATACGCGTTGCGATGTCGTTGATGTCCTGTTCCTCGATGCTCGCGATGCAATCGGGGTAGATCTGTGAGGCGCCCTGTGCCAAGCCAGTGAGCAGGGCCAGCGCGGTGGCTGCGGAGAGTGTCAGTGCGGTGCGGCTCATGAGGTAGTTCCCTTTTCAGATGTTCGCGGCGAGTCGATCACTCAACTAGCCAAGGTGTATCACGCATGCAGGTCATGCCACCGCACTCCCCCAAGGAATGAGACGGACAGACAACGATCGCATGCACATGCTTGATCAAGCACATGCGACTCGATTCCTGCATAGATCAACCCGTGGTGAGACCCACAGGGCCCGGAAACGCCCAAACAGCACGAGCGCACGGACAGAGACGAGATCCTCTACGCACGGATCGTCTCCCTGGATTCATTTGTACCCGATTCAGCCCCTGTTTCGAGCCTGGACATACAAAAAACACCCGAAAATCGGGTGTTTTAGGGAGTAGTTCGTAACCGATAGAGCCCGATAGTGCCCGTTCGGATTGTGTTATTTCTTCTTGGCCTGGAAGTAGTTGCCTGCGAACTTCTTCTGGAACTTCTCGACGCGACCCGCAGCGTCAACAAACGCGGTCTTGCCGGTGAAGAATGGGTGCGAACCCGACCACACATCAACCTTGAGTTCAGGGACAGTCGCCCCAACGGTCATGACGACCTCGCCGTTGTAGTAGACTTTGCAGGAGGGGTACCAGGTGGGATGGGTGTCGCTTTTCATGGGTCTTTCCTTCAAAATCCCCCGGTTTCCATCCGGAGGGCCCCAACGATAGCCCCCGCAACCATCTGGGTCAATCGCAACCCGATCGATCGCAAAACCTTGTATGATCACTCCACTCGGCTTTGATATGATCGGAGTCCTGATGAGCGAGCCTGTCGAACAGCCAAGCCCAAGCGACAAACTCCCTACGCTCGTCGCAGTTGCGTGTTTCTGGCCCGTGATTATGGTCGCGTTCGGGGGACTCGTCGGCGGATTACTCGGCGGGGTGGCCGGTGCGGTGAACCTGGCGCTGTATCGATCGAGCATCCCGAGATGGGCATTGTGGATTCTCAACCCGCTTACCGGGTTCATGGCCATCATCCTGTGGCTGGTGATCGCCGTTCTTCTCGAACTCGCCTTAACTGGTTAGTTTCCAAACAAGTTGAGAAGTTCTTGCAACCCCGAGGTGACAGAAGTCAGGGTGGTGTCTAGACTTGCAGCCGCGCCCTGCACGATCAGGATCAGAGCGCGACATACCCACTCCGGTTGCTCGCCACTGACGCCCTTCGCGCACGCATGACATTCCGGAACCCACGAGGCATCCCTGATTGCCCGAAACACCCGGACGCCCGAAAAGACTCGGGCGCGTCATTGTAAAGAGACAACCAATACATGAACTTCAACGAACTCGGGCTCAACGAGTCCATCGTCCGCGCTGTAGCACACAAGGGTTACACGGAAGCAACCCCGATCCAGGCGCAATCCATCCCCGCTGCCCTCGAAGGGCGTGACATCCTCGGGACCGCGCAGACAGGCACAGGGAAGACCTGTGCCTTCGCGTTGCCCGTCCTGCACCTGCTCGACGAGGACCACAAGCACAAGACCAACCGCCATCGAGGCCCGGGTCGTGCGCCGCGTGCGCTCGTCCTGGCACCAACGCGTGAGCTCGCGTCCCAGATCTTCGACAGCTTTGTCGCCTACGGGCGCAACCTCAAGCACCTGCGCCACGCGGTGGTGTTCGGGGGCGTGAACCAGCGGCAGCAGGTCGCTGCCCTCCGTGATGGGATCGATGTACTCGTCGCGACGCCCGGGCGTCTGCTCGACCTGATCAATCAGGGGCACGCGGACCTGAGCGAGGTTGAGATGCTCATCCTCGACGAGGCGGATCGCATGCTCGACATGGGGTTCATCCACGACATCCGCAAAGTCTGCGCAATGGTTCGCGAGGATCGTCAGACCCTGTTCTTCTCCGCGACGGTCTCGCGAGAGATCAAAGAGCTCGCCAACGCGCTCCTGACCGACCCGGTCCTCATCGAGACCGCGCCGGAGTCCACGACCGTCGACGCGATCGCCCAGCGGATCTACACCCTCGATCGCGAGAACAAGAAGACCCTGCTCCTCCGCATCCTCGACAACGAACCCGTTGAGCGGATGTTGATCTTCTCCAAGACCAAGCACGGCGCGGATCGGATCGCCAAGGGGCTCCGCTCGCAGGACATCCCCGCGGAAGCGATCCACGGCGACAAGACCCAGAACGCGCGGACCAAGGCGCTCGCGAAGTTCAAGAAGGGGGCCGTCAAGATCCTCGTCGCCACGGACATCGCCTCGCGAGGCATCGATGTTCGCGATATCACGCATGTCATCAACTACGACATGCCCCTCGACCCGGAGACCTATGTCCACCGCATCGGTCGCACGGCACGCGCCGGGACGAGCGGGATCGCGATCTCGTTCTGCGATCGCGATGAACTCGGGCTCTACCGCCAGATCGAGAAACGCTCGCGGATCATCATCCCTTTGGGCGAAGACCACGAAGACCTCACCTTCGATGCGCCCCGCCCGAGTCGTATCCACGAAGGCAAGCCCCTACGCAAGCGCGGGCCTCGCAAGAGCAACCGCAACGGGAACCGGCACTCCGAGCAGCAAGCGAGTGAGCGTCCAACCCCACGCAAGAAGCCCAAGACCAAGAACGCCAAGCGGGCTGCGCGAACGAACACCTCGACAGGCAAGCCCAAGGCTTCCAAGCCACGCAAGCCCAAGTCGGGGTACCCCAAGAGCAAACCGCAGGGGCCCCGCGCCGCGCGTTCCTCGAACGGGTGAGAATCAACAGTAATCAGTGCATGAATAAAGCCCCGTCAGATGACGGGGCTTTTCTTCTACCTCTCGCTTGAACTCAGAGCAGCGACTCGGGGTTCTGCAGCGACTCAACGATCTCTGCGAGCGCGAGCGCCGCGGTGGCTCCATCGACCACACGGTGATCGCATGCGAGACTCAGCGGCATGACCTTGCCGACCATCGCCTGCCCGTCGCGGACGACGACGCCGTCGTACGCCTTGCCGACAGCGAGGATCGCAACCTCGGGTGCATTGATGACTGGTGTCGCGTACTTGCCCGCGTGTGAACCGACATTGCTGATCGTGAAGGTCGAGCCCATGAGCTGGTCGCGGGGGATCGAGCGATCGCGGGCCGCAGTGGCGACATTGACGATCGACTGTCCGAGTTCGACGACATTCATGCGATCCGCGTCACGGATGACGGGGACCATGAGCCCGTTGTCGGTATCGGTCGCGATCCCGAGATGGACGGCGCCGTACTGAACGATCTCCTCGCGCTGCTCATCGACGATCGCGTTCATCGCGCCGAACCGGGTCGCGAGCGACTTGGCGACGGCGGCACACACGAACGGGAGGAAGCTGAGCTTCACACCGGTCTGGGCGCTGACTTCCTTGCGGAGCGCGTCGAGTGCCGTGACATCCGCGTCATCGACGACCGTGAAGTGCACCGCCGTGTTGACGGACTCACGCAGTCGGTTCGCGATGGTTCGGCGGATGCCCTTGAAGGGGATGTGCGCCTCGCCATGTCCGGGCTGAACCATGCCCTGCTGGGCGGGGTTGGGGATCGGGCGGTACGCGCCGGGGCCTTGGTACCCGGGTGCAGCGGGGAGACCCTGCTGGGTCAACGGCGGCTGCTGGGGGTACCCGTACCCCGGCGCGTGCATCGGTGGGGCGTACCCGTAGGGCGGGTACACGGGGTACGGCTGCGGCGGGTAGGGGTACATCGGCTGGGGCGCGTACCCATATCCGGGTTGCTGCTGCGGGTAGGGGTGCTGGTAGCTCGGCTGGGGCGCGTAGGGCTGCTGCGGTGCGTACGACTGACCCACATTCGTCGAAGGGAGATTGAGCGGCTTGCGCACTTCCGCCGGGCGTGCAGGTGTAGCAGCGGGGGCCGGTGCCGAAGCGCTCGGCGAGGGCTTGGATGCAGCGGGTGCGGGCTTGGTGGCGCCGCCGCCTTCTGCGGCGTTGCGGACATCCTTGGCCGTCACGCGTCCGCCGATGCCCGTGCCGGCGACAGTGTCGATGTTGATCCCCAGGTCACGCGCGAGTCGGCGGACCGCGGGTGCCGCGAGGGCTTTGCCATCGCCCGAACCCATGCCCGCGAGCGTATCGGAGACCTGCCCGACCACGGTGCCCGCGTCCTCGCGTTCCTCTGCGGGTGCTGCTTTGGCAGCGGGAGCAGGTGCTGCTGCGGGTGCGTCGTCCGGGCCGCCCTCGTAGGTGACGAAGACCGCGCCGACCTTGATGACATCGCCGTCGTTCCCGTGGAGGGTCTTGATCGTGCCGGAGCGCGGCGAGGGGACCTCGACGAGCGCCTTATCGGTTTCCATTTCCGCGAGGATCTGGTGCTCCTCAACAGTGTCGCCTTCGGAGACGACCCACTTGATGAGCTCGGCTTCTTCGAGCCCCTCACCAAGGTCGGGGAGGATGAACTGGTTCGGATCGGATGAGACTTTGCCGGCCATGTGTTCCCAATCTTCGTATCTGATCAGACCCGATGGGCCTGGTGTTCGTGTGAATCAACCCAGATCAACGGGGCTTTAGTACGCGAGGCACTCCTCGATGCCCTTCTGGATGCGGGGCGCTTCGGGGAGGTACTCAAGCTCGAGCTTGTAGTACGGCATGATGGTATCGAAACCCGCGACGCGCTGGACGGGGGCCTGCAGGTACAGGAAGCACTCTTCCATGATGCGTGCCGCGATCTCGGCGCCCATGCCGCAGGTGAGCGGCGCTTCGTGGACGATCACGCACCGGCCGGTCTTCTGGACGGACTGGGCGATGGTGTCCATGTCGAAGGGGTATATCGAACGCAGATCGATGAGCTCGATCGAGACATCCTCGGGGAGGTTGTCCATCGCCTGGAGGCACTGGAACACCGGAGCGCCCCAGGTGACGACGGTGAGGTCCTCGCCCTCGTTGACGACCTTTGCTTCGCCGATGGGGATCTCGTACATCTCCTCGGGGACCTCTTCCTTGAACGAGCGGTAGACGCGCTTGGGTTCGAAGAAGATGACCGGGTCGGGGTCCTTGATCGCGGAGATCAGGAGTCCCTTCGCATCGTACGGCGTCACGGGCATGACGACCTTGAGCCCGGGTGAGTGGGCATAGATCGCTTCGGGTGAGTCGGAGTGGAGCTCGGGTGCGTGGATGCCGCCACCGACGGGGACGCGGACGGTCATGGGGACCGTGACCGCGCCGCGGGTGCGGGTCCGCATGCGTGCGGCGTGGTTCACGAGCTGGTCGTAGGCAGGGCCGAGGAATCCGTCGAACTGGATCTCGGGTACGGACTTCATGCCCGCGATCGCGAGCCCGATCGAGGTGCCCATGATGCCCGACTCGTCGAGGGGAGTATCGACGACGCGGTCCTTGCCGTGCTTTGCCTGGAGACCATCGGTGACGCGGAACACGCCGCCGTTGAGCCCGACATCCTCGCCGAGGAGGATGACATCTGGATCGGTCTCTAGGATCTGGTCGAGTGCCTGGTTGATCGCACCGACGAGTGTTTGTTGTGCCATATCTGACTCCGGTTTCTTATCCGGCGGCCGCGGCTGCTGCGGCCGCGGCGGCTTGGTCTGCTTGGATCTGATCTTCTACCGCGAGCATCGCGTCGATGCTGGTGGGCATCGCGGCGTTCACGAGCTCGACAACCTGCTCGGCGTTCATCCTCACCTTGAGCTTGCTCGTGCGTCCGCTGATCTCAACGACGCAAGTCTCGCCCTTGGGCTGCACGGATTTCACATACACCGCGTTGATGTACTGAACCTTGCCGCGTGTATCGGTGAGCGAGATAAGCATGTCAACGCACCCCGGTCGCCTGTGCGTTGAGCCCGATCTGCGACGGGTTGCGCCCGATCGAGCTGGTCCGCATGGTGTCCCGTTGGAGCTTGAGGTCCTCGGGGAGTGTCGCGTACATGTCGTTGAAGAACTCGGACTTGTCGGGCGCGGAGACATTGATCGCCGCGTCGACAACTTCCTTGACGATGCGCTGGGCGCGGGTCTCAAGCTCTGCCTGCTTCTTGTCGTCCCAGACGCCCTGCTCTTCCATGTAGATCCGGGTACGGATCAACGGGTCCTTGTCGAGCCACGCATCGACCTCCGCCTGATCACGGTAGCGTCGCGCGTCGTCCGCGGTCGTGTGGTCGCCCAAGCGGTAGGTCACACCCTCGATGAACGATGGGCCGCCGCCCTCGATCGCACGCTTGCGTGCGTCCATGGTGGCCTTGTACACCGCGAAGATGTCGTTGCCGTCCACCTGGATGGTGGGCATGTCGTACGCGAGCGCCTTCTGGGCGACGGTGCGCGAGTTCATCTGCTGCTCGCGAGGGACCGAGATCGCCCACGAGTTGTTCTGGCAATAGAAAATCGTGGGGACCTGCATCACGGACGCGAAGTTCATCGCGTTGTGGAAGTCACCCTCGGAGGTCGCCCCGTCACCGAAGTAGGTGATGACGGCGCGGTCCTGTTCCTTGCGGTTCTTCATCGCCCAGGCGATCCCCGTCGCGTGGAGCATGTGCGTCCCGATGGGCACGCTCAGCGGGGTCATGTTGAGTTCTTCGGGGAACTGCGACCCGCGCTCGTCGCCCATCCAGTACTGGATGACATAGTGCATGGGGAGCCCGTGCATAAAGAGGGCTGCGTTCTCACGGTACGAAGGAACGATCCAGTCGTTCCCGCGAACCATCGCGAGCGCCGAACCGACCGCGTTCGCTTCCTGCCCCTTGTTCTGGGGGTAGGTGCCCATGCGCCCGGAGCGCTGGAGCTTGAACGCGATCTCATCGAGTTCGCGGCAGATCCGCATCTGCTCGTAGAGGTGGATGACCTGATCGTTGCTCAGGGTGTCCTTCGCGAGTTTCTTATCGAGCTTGCCCTTCTCATCGAGGATCTGCAGATGCTCGATTTTGGCTTCAAACACGGTGTGGTGTGGCATGATGTCTCCTACACATCTCGGTTCGTGTCAGCGATCGCGCATCCGTCGTTCGAAAGGGCGGCGGGCGATGCGAGAATGCCGACTCACCGGGGTGTAGGAGTATAGGGAGGATGCGCGGAAAGGTCAGTTTCAGGCGGGTGTGGCGCGGAGCTTTTTCACGAGTAAAACGATCGCTGCAATGAGCCCGGCACAGCCAATCGCAAAGATGCCAAATACGGTCAGAATCCCAACCAAGTATGGGTTCTTGCTCCGAAAACGGCTCGTCAAATCATCGCCTGGCAAAGCAATCGGGGAAGTGCTTTCGCTGTAGCCGATCCAAAACTCGGGATCTGTGTCGGGGTGTGAGCCAGTTTGCAGTTTGGCGATGATGAACGAGTTGCGTTCATTCAGCCAATCATCAGATTCGTCCCGTGCTGCAGGGTAGTAATCGAGTCGAAGAGTTTCATCTGAGACGATGACTTCTGGGTCTGAGATTGTATCTATTGAATACATCTCGTATGGAAAATTAGGGTGCAGCGATCTTTTGCCGTCTGCGATCAGTTCGTGAATGCGAAGCATGCAGAGATATACGAGCGTCGCATGTTGCTCATTCGCAAATGCGACCTGTAAAGCACGGAACACATCGATACTCTCCCACGCATTTCCAAGTCTGATGAGTCCACTCAGACCTTCGGCAGCATCGTCATAGCCGAGCTCAGTGAGCTGGCCTCGCATGTACTGTTCAAAGTGCCATTCGCCTGAATAATGAAAGTTGGAAAGGACACTAAAAAGTACAGGTGTGGTTTCTGGGTTTTCGAGTTCGAGAATCCAATCGATTGCCAGCAGTTGATACCGCTCGCGTCCAAAGTGAGCATCCGGATTGAGCTCGATCGCGTGTGCAATCAGATCGCGTGCTATCTCGGCGTCTTGCAGATTCTCGCGGTTTGCGCCGTTCTTGAGCCAACGATGGATATGAAAGGTACCGAGGTTGGCAAGGTAACGGTACTCATGGTCACTGTCTGGTTCGCTGAGTGAATCGAGCGCCGCTCGCTTGCGGGCCATCCACTGGATCGCTTCGTCGCATCGCCCAAGCCGATCGCATGCAACACTAGCGTCGTCATAGAGATCGAGATTGGTTGAGTCTGATTCAATCTCCTTCGAGACACGATCAAGGCGCATCTCGTAGTACAGATCAGGGTACCGATCAAAGCGCCCTGTGATGATCTCGGTTATCCCAGGGTAGTTCTCCGCTTCCATGGCGAGCGTGTCGCGATCCCACAGGCACGCGTTGATCCGAGATTGGTCAGGTCGCGAGAAGATGCTCATGGCTGCGATGAGCATGACACTCAGGATTAGCCATGGGATTTGGATTTGCTTCATGCATGTTCCCCTATGTCTACACCATGTCATACGCCAGGGGATGCTAAGAGTTTCATGAAAAAAGCCCGGCATAAGGCCGGGCATTGGGTTTGAATCGCTCGATCAATCAGAGCTGCTCGATCGTTTCCTGCATGTGCTCACGCCCGGTTGCGCCGGAGTGCTCTCGCCCGGTGCCGGGGAACTGCTTGATGTGGTCTTGCTTGAGGGTGCGTCCGGTACCCTTCGCGATCGGCGAACTCTCAGGGATCGAGAAGTTCGAGTTGGGCAGGGTGTCGGAGTGGGCGAGCGCCAGGTCCGCAGCCTTGAGCATCGTGTCGTCCGCATTCTCGTGGAGGGCGCGGAAACGGTTGTGGATCGCGAGCTCCGCGATATCAAAGAAGTGGATCGCAGCAGCCTTGTTGCGTTCGAACTCGGTGCCCGACTCGCCGTTGCGGATGTCCGCGTCGAGACGCGAGAGGGTGCATGCCCACGCGTGCAGGTAGAGCGCCGCGTCCGCCAGGCGTGCCTGGGTCGCCTGCGCCGTGACGATCGCGGCGTCCTTCTTCTTGCTGATCACCTTGAACTGGTAGGTGAACTCGGAGATGAGCTTGGTCATCCGATCCGCGTACCGGCGCAGCGACGGATCGATCTTCGACACGGTCGGTGCCTTGCGGCGCATCCCGAGGAAGACCTCCATGCCCAAGGGTACCGCGGCGCGGATCATGGTGGGGGTGAACTTCTTGTTGTCCGCCATCTCCTTGATCCCGAGCATCTTCTCCGCGAGCTGCTTGCCGCCGTACGCGAAGATGAAGGACTGCATGACCTCGTTGGCGCCCTCAACGATGGTGTTGATGCGCGAATCGCGGAAGATCCGCTCGACCTCGTTCTCGGTCATCGTGCCTTCGCCGCCCATGATCTGGACCGCGTCGTTGACGGCTTGCCAACCCATTTCGGAGCAGAAGACCTTGCAGATCGCGGTCTCGAGCATGATGTCGTCGTCGTGACGATCGAGCATGCCGGTCGTCATGTAGAGGACCGAGTCCATCGCATAGGTGAGGGCTGCCATATGGGCGACCTTTTCTTTCACGAGCTCGAAGTCCGCGAGGGGACGCCCGAACTGGTACCGGGTCTGCGACCACTTGATCGCCTGATCCATCGCACGCTTGGCGCCGCCGAGCATGCCCGCCGAGAGGGTGCATCGCCCGTAGTTCAGGCAGGTCAACGCGACATTGAGCCCGCGTCCTTCCTTGTGGAGCAGGTTGTTGACGGGGACCTTGACATTGGTGAACTTGATGCGGGCCTGCCAGGTTCCGCGGATGCACATCTTCGAGCGGTTCTTCGAGAAGATGTCGACCCCTTCCATGTCGGGGTGACAGACGAGCGCGGTGATCTTGTCTTTGCCGTCGGGCATCTTCTGCTTGGCCATCACGGTGAAGAGCCCGGAGATGGCGCCGGAGGTTGCCCACTTCTTTTCGCCGTTAATGATGTAGTGGGTTCCGTCTTCGCTGAGCTCACACCGGGTTTCCTGTCCACCCGCGTCACAACCAACTTGAGGTTCGGACAGACAGAACGCGCTGAGCCACTCGCGTGAGAGCTTGGGCAGCCAGCGCTGCTTCTGCTCATCGGTGCCGAAGAGCATGACGGCCTTGCACCCGATGGACTGGTGTGCCGAGACCATGACGGCGGTTGAACCGCAGTACTTGCCGATCGTCTCGAGGACGCGATTGTACGAGGTGATGCCCATCCCGAGCCCCCCGTACTCCTTGCTGATGGTCATGCCGAGCACGCCCATGTTGAAGAGCTTCTGGATCGCGGTTTCGGGGATGTATTGCTCCTGGTCGATCTCGACAGCGGGGTGCTCGTTTTTGAGGTACTCCTCAAGCTCTGCGACAAGTCGATCACACTCCGCGGTTTCCTCGGGCGAGGTCTTGGCGATCTCGGGGTAGGGGAAGTAGAGCTCTTCGCGGAAGTTGCCCCAGAAGAGGTTCTTGACGGCGCCCATCGTTGAGGGCTCCGGGCCGAGCATGGTTTCCGCGTCCGCGATCATCTGCTTGTCGCGTTCGGAAACACCCTTCATGTTCTTGAGATCAGCCTTCTGTGTATCAGCCATGGTTGGACTCCTCTGGGTTCAATCACGCCCGGAGCGGTTTGGCCCGGGGCGGGTGTGTTTACTTCTTGGACTTGTTGAAGAACGCGTCGATCGCCTGCTGCGCCGGTTCGGTGTTGCGAAGACGCACGAGATGATCACGCTCGGTCTGCAGCGCAGTGTTCCATCCGCCACTGATACCGCACTGAACAGCGTCGAGTACAGCGTCGGCGTGCAATGAGGGCTCAAGCTCGGTGCGTGCCTTATCAAGGGCAGTCTCGACTTCGTCGGTGTTCATTGTTTGGATGCAACGCGAGGGCTTGCCCGTTCGCCCAGTGCCGTCCTGACCGATAATCCAGATCATGGCTGCGTGGATCAGGTCCTCACGCGAATCGGTTGTGTGGTCAAAGATTCCGAGCTTGGCTGCGACATCGGACTTGAACGCGGTGCCGTTCGCCGTCGCGACGATCGCGGTTTCCGGATCGATTCGTGCGGGGAGCAGGTTCGTCCCGCCCCATCCTGGGCAGATCTTGAGCCCGGCTTCTGGCAACCCGATCAGGTAGGGCTTGGCGTCAGGATCGATAACCCCGATCAGCCCGTCGCAGTGCATCGCGAGCTCAAGTCCACCACCGAGCGCCGTCGAGTGAATGGCAGCAGCCGTGGGAAAGGTCATGTCCGCGATACGCTGGAAGACCCTCGCGCCGAACTCGAGGTAGGTATGGAGCTCCGCGTCGCTCAGCGCCATGATCGCCTTGAGATCCGCGCCCGCAACGAACGCTCGATCCGCAGCCGACGCGAGGATGAACCCGTCGAGGTCATCGGGGATCGTGTCAAGGGTCGCGTCGAGTTGTTCGAGCAGGGCTTGCTCGATCACCACAACAGGGCGTCCGGGCTGATCGAGTGTCAGCGTCGCGATCTTCTTGGTACCGTCCCCGGCACTGCCATAGTCAACGGGCAGGAGTTCGGTGCTCATGCGATATCCGTACCTTGCGATCACGAACCCACGCGGACAACCGTGTCGGCGTAGCGCACGCGCACTCGCAGGGTTTGCGTGCAACCGAATCCTATGCAGGCACGCAAGAAATAGACACTTGCGAACGGGTTGAGTTAGCGATTCATCCGGGCTGCGAGTGCGGCCTGGGCTTCGGGCGTTGCAAGAACACTTGCCGATAACTTGGCCCCCTTGAGAACCAGCGATTCATCGAAGGATCCGTCGAGCTCATTGAGGAGGGTCTTTGTTGCGGAAAGTGCTTTCGGGCCGCCTGTCGCGAGGCGTTCCGCGACATCGTTCGTCAACGATTCCAACGCGTCGCGGTTTGGTGCGAGATGATCGACGAGTCCGATCGCGTGTGCCTGCTCGCCGGACATGATCCCGCCCATGAGCATCGCTTTGCGTGCGACCCCCGCGCCGAGTTTCTTGACAACCCATGGCGCGATGACGGCGGGGCAGATCCCCAGATCAACCTCGGGGAATCCGAGTTTCGCCTCCGCGTGTGAGATCGTGACATCGCACACGCAGGTCAATCCGCACCCGCCTCCGACTGCGGCGCCGTTGACGGACGCAACCGTCACTTGGGGGAGCGCCCGGATCTTGAGCGTGAGTTCCGCGAGGCGAGTGAGCAATCGCTCGCCCATGCCCGCGTCGCCGGAGAGTTCGATGAGGACGGCTTTGAGATCCATACCCGCACAGAACGCTCGACCGGAACCCGTGATCACAAGGACGCTCGCATCGGAGTTCTTCATTCGATCAACGGCGTCGTGCATCGCGTCGAGGATCTCGACGGACATCGCGTTGCGCGCATCGGGGCGGTTGATCGTGAGTGTCGCGATCTTGTTGTTTATCTCAAGCAGCACAGCGTCGTTCTTCATGCGTTTCCCCAGAGAGCCGCGAGGCGCTCGCGTTCCTCTTCATTTCCTGTGAGTCCAAGCGACGCGTTGAGCCCTGCGTTCGCATCGTCCTCTGATATCGCGCAGATCTCGTTGAGCCATTGCTTGGTGGCCCTGCAGCCCGTGCCGGGCTTAGACGCGAGGGCTTTGGCGATCTCGATCGTTCGATCGTGGACCTCGTTCGGATCATCGCAGAGCTCGTGCACCATACCGAGTCGCTGTGCGTGCTCACCACTGATCAGGTCCGTGTCGAGCAATCGCGTGCGGACAACTCCTGGGCGCATCGCCGCGAGCATGAAGGGCGACGACACGGCGGGGGAGACTCCGATTTTGACCACGGGGTACCCGAGCTTTGAATGGCGATCCGCAACGACGATGTCCGCGCCGCCCAAGAGTGCACAACCGCCAGCGACGGCGGCCCCGTGCATCCCGAGTACCACCGGTGCAGGGTGTTGACGCAGCGCACGGACGCACTTGGAGAGTCCCGTAAGCAGTGCTCGCATGGTGTCACCGCTTGGATCGTTCGCGCACGCTTTGAGGTCGAACCCCGCGCAGAAGGTCTTGCCCTGACCCATAAGTGCGATCGCGAGTGCGTCGGTACTCAATGTGATCGCGTCGTAGAGTGACTCGAGCATCTCGGGCAGCATCGCGTTGCGTTTGTCCGCGCGAGCGAGCTCGATGATCTGAACGCCTGACTCTTCGCGTGTCTCGATCATGCCAGGAGCCCCCCCGCGAACTCGTTGGCCTTGCTCAGCGCCGCGTCATCGACGCCGCAGGAATATCCGCTCTCGCGGATCGTGTGCACGAGCACGCTGGTGGAGATGTTACCCGGGGCGCGGGTCGTCTCGGTTGATGCGTACGGGCACCCGCCAAGCCCGCCGGCGGACGAGTCGAACGATCGAACCCCGAGATCCAACGCCATGCGGACACACTCGCTCGCCTTGCCAAAGGTGTCGTGCAGGTGCAGGGTCAGGGTCGGATCCCCGAACCCGTTCATGGCCCGCCCGTCCAGGCGATCGATCGTTTCCATGATGACGGGCTCGATCGTTTCCGCGGTTGCGGCCCCGATCGTATCGCCCAGGTCGAGCTCGTCCACACCGAGTTCAAGGAGACGCGACGCGACATCCGCAACCGCAACGGGGTGGATGTCGCCGTCGAATGGGCACCGGACGATGCAGGAGATGTACCCACGCACCATCATGCGGTGCTCATGGGCTTTGGGGATGATCGGCTCGAATCGTTCGAGGACCTCTTCGATGGTACCGTTGGTGTTCTTCAGCGAAAACCCTTCGCTCGCCGCAGCGAACACCGAAACTTTGTCGATGAGACGCTCAATGCCGTGGTTCTCGCGCGCGTGCTGATTCACCGCGATCGCGGACTCAAGCCCACGCATGTTGGGGACGAGCGCTGAGTAGATCACGCCCTCAGGCTTGGAGCTGGCGATCATCTCGAAGAGCGCGGACGCGTCGCCGAGCTGCGGGATCCATTTTGGGCTGACAAAGCTGGAGACCTCGACTTCGTTCACGCCAGTCTGCTGCACGAGCCCGACGAGGGTTGCCTTGTCGCTCGTGGGGACGATCGATTGCTCTGCCTGGAGCCCATCGCGTGGGGCGACATCCGTGATGCGGACCTGATCATTCATTCTTTGACGGGCTCCGATGGGGCCGGGGATTCGCCGTTCTCGAGCGCTTCCTGTTCCTCCTCGTCGTCGCCGGAGAGTTTGAGGAACGGGATGGTGCTGTCGATGTTGTTGATGGTCTTGCGGAGTGATTCGAGGTGCTTGTTGGTTGAATCGAGTTGGGTTTGGAGTGCCTTGAGTTGCTCATCCATCGACGCAAGGCGTGCCTCGACGGATTGGAGATTGCTGTTGGTCTCTCCAAGCTCATCACCGATCTCGGTGAGCCCCGACTCGATTTGGCCGAGATTTCCGTTGGATGCAATGATGCCGTCGTTGATATCCCATACCACGCATCCCGGAAGGATTGCGATAGTTGTGAGTAATACGAGTGATGAAAGCATCTTTCGTGCGGGCATGATGCGTCTCCGAGCAAGCAGGTCAGTTGGATGTAATCATTGAGATCAGCGCGTCGAGAGATTCATCGCTCGCGATCGCGGATTGTGCCGTAATGAGGACATACGAGTCATTGAAGATGAACCCGATGACGCGTGATTGATCATTCTCGATCATGCTCGCGTTGATGTCATGGAACTTGGTGTCTGTGACTTCAATCGAGTCGGACTCGCCGTCAGTTTCCGAAGGATTCGCCGCGACCCACGCGGGGATCAGGAACGCGGGGTTGAGTGATTCCTTTGATCGCTCGCGATCCTCGCCGAGGGGAATCGTTCGGATCATGAGGTTCCCCGCGCTCGACAATGCGACGATCTCGTCGCGTCCACTCCTGAGTGTTGTCCGGCTCATGAAGGCATCGTCATAATCAAGCGCTCCATACCCGAGATCAACGCTGCTGTTCGAGTCTGCTTCGAACCGGTCGAGGAACTCGCGTGTCACGAGGGTCTGGGCCTTGTGAGCTTGTGTCGGCGATACGGCGACGAGCAGCACCTGCGTCTGGTTCTCCGGAGTGGGTACAAGGTATCCGGTGATGCTCGTGGATCGCTTGCTCCCGGAATCGTCTTCGATGCTCCCAGTGAGGAGCAGGGATTGAACTTCTCGCCCGTCGTCCAGGGTGACTGTGTCGACGACAGGAGCTGCGGCGCTGTCAGAGGTAAAGCTATCCGGGTACGCAAGGGTCATTGCCGTATCGATCGTTGTTGGTTCGTCAATGACCCGAGCAATCGTGTACGAATCGGCACCATGGGTCGGGGCGTAGACGGAGTTGCCGGAATGGTTGCGTTGCATCTCAAGACCACTCGGGCGTGCAAACACAGCTCCGCCGAGGTCGTCGAGCGTGTTTGAGGGCTTGGCCGTTGAAAATGGGCGCTTGAAGAAATCACGCGCGTAATCGCTCAATGTATCGGCGTGCTCGATTGTGCCTGAGAAGTTTGCGACGATCACGCGCTGGTCATCAACCACGGCATACATGGTGCTCAGGAACTCCTGATCGTTCATGCGGATCGCGTGCGTCAGCCCCGGGAGGACCGCCTCGGCGTGCTCACCGGCGGGGACGCTCGAATGGGCGTCCCACATGATCTCGATCTGTCCCCGATCGCGCTGCTGACCCAGCGCCATCTCGTATCCCTTGAGCTGATCGCGTGCGACGCGCATGCCGTCGGCGCCTTCGGGGATCTCGATCATTTGAAACCGGAGCGAGCCGTTGAGGTACGCGATCGTTGCTTCGGTGACGAACTTGTTTACCTTTTTCGCACCCTTGATGCTCGATCGGACCGGGATACGGATCGGGTACCCGTTGAGCGAATGGATGTAGTTCGATTCAGGTGTGATCGCATGGATATCAAGACCCGAGAGGATCTGGTCCGCGAGCAATGCGTCCCGGGGAATCTCTTCCCCGTCGGGTTCGTGGTACTTCACCGTGATGCCAACGCCGTTCCCCGACTCGGTCATGAAAGAGTAGCATTCCACATAGACATGCACCCCGATCTGGAGGTACCCGACATTGATCCGTGTTCCTTCACGCACTTCGCCGAGGATCTCGTACGAGCATGGGACCGATTCGAGGTGCTTGAGATCGCCGTACGCGTTGTTGATCGAACGCATCGCGTCTTCGATCGTCGCTTTGTGCAGGTCCTCGATGGTGCCGTTGTCCTTGATCGGGTCGATTGTTTGTGTCAGGCGTACAAAGGCCATGAGCCCATCGGTGCCCAGCGGGAGGCCATCGGGCGCTCGACGCTGGATCGTGACGGCGTACAGCGAGTTGTTCGATGTCTCACGCACGACAGGGGACTGAAACAACTCAAAGTCGAACGAAAACCCACTCGTGTCGAACTCGAACAACTCGGGGATCCGTTCCGCGGGCTCGGCTCCCTCTTCCGCTGTTGGGGGAGTGGTCGTATCGTCATCCTGTGCGAAGCCCGCAGGAGAGCAAACGCAGAGTGACAATGCGAAGCAGGCGAATCCGTTCAGTATCTTAGTGTTCATCATGTGCCTCTGAAGTTGTTCCAGGGAAGTGCGTCGTGCCGGTCTCAGACCTGCAGCACGCCGGTCTTGAACTCAACGGAGTAATCCCATCCCTGATTCGCAGCGCGGAGCGCTTCGATAAGTTCCTCGCGGGTGCGGTGCGGTTCGATGATGCGATCAACCCACCCTCGCGCAGCCCCGTGGCGGATGTCCTGCTGCTCGTTGTACGAGTCGCGGACCGCGTCGAGGATGGCCTTGTGTGTCTCTTCATCGATCTCCTCGCCCTTGCGTGCCCGCGAGCGTTCCTCGATCATCGCGAGGGTGCCCGTTGCGGAACCTGCGCCCATCACGGCGCACTTGCTGCCAGGCCAGGCCATCGCGATGAACTGGTCGAACGCCCGACCGCACATCGCGTAGTTCCCCGCGCCGAACGAACCGCCCATGATCACCACGAGCTTGGGAACCACACAGTTGCTCATCGCGTTGACCATCTTGGCGCCTGAACGGATAATCCCGCCCTGTTCACTATCACGCCCGACCATAAATCCGGTCGTGTCGTGGAGGAAAACGATCGGGACCTTGCGTTGATTGCAATCCATGATGAAACGAGCGGATTTATCCGCGCTGTCGTCGTAGATCACGCGAGGCATATTCGTCGATTTTCCCGGACCTGCCTTCCCGCCGGGCATCTGGCGCTGGGTGAGCTTGCCCTGGTTCGCGACGATCCCCACGGGCATCCCGCCGATCGTTGCGTACCCGCAGACGACGGACTCGCCATAGGTGGACTTGTACTCGTCGAAGTCGGGTTCGAGTGATTTGTGCCCCTCAGCATTCGGAACCGCTCGCGAGTCCACGATGCACGCGATGATTTCTTTCACATCGTACTGCTGACCTGGCTTGTCCGTGAAGATGTTGTAGATGTCGCTGCCATCGCGGAACGCCTGGATATGGGTCTCGGTGATCTCTTCGAAGTTCGTGTCGGGGTACTTCGCGACAAGCGAGCGGAGGCGCAGGATGCACGCGTCGTCGTTGGGTTCTTTGAAGTCGATCGTGCCTGATATCGACGCGTGCATTTCCGCGCCGCCAAGCTCCTCATCGGAGACATCCTGCCCGATCGCGGCCTTGACGAGCGCCTGCCCCGCGAGGTACAGACCCGACCCCTCGGTCATCAGGAGCGTGTCGCACATGACCGGGAGGTATCCGCCACCCGCGACGCAGAACCCCATGATCGCGGCGATCTGGGGGATCCCGTCCGCGCTGATCTGGGCGTTGTTGCGGAAGATGCGTCCGAAGTCGTCGGTGTCCGGGAACACATCCTCCTGCATGGGGAGGTAGACGCCAGCGGAGTCCACGAGGTAGAGCAACGGGAGACGCGCCATATGGGCCATGGTCTGAGCGCGGATGATCTTCTTGCAGGTCATCGGGAAGAACGCCCCGGCCTTTACCGTTGCGTCGTTGGCGATGATCATGTGCTTCTTGCCGTGGACCGAGCCGATCCCGACGACCACACCCGCTCCGGGGGCACCCCCGGCTTCCTTATACATCGCATGCGCCGCCCAGAGCCCGAGTTCCTGGAAATGGGACCCATCGTCGATAAGCTTCTCGATGCGTTCCCGAGCGGTCAGGCGGTTCTTCGCGTGCTGGCGTTCGATCGCCTGGGCCCCGCCGCCCATCTGGATCTGGGCTTCCTGGGCGAGGAACTCATGGGTCATAGCACGCAATGTCGATTCGGAGTCACTCATGGTCCTCAACAGTAGGGGACTCGGCGGGTTTCTTCCCCCTGTTCCTGTCGCTTGCACCCATGATCGATCGCGTTTACGCTGTGCCCATGAGATACCCCGCAAAGTACCGTTTCGTCCTTGCTCCGATCGTCGCGTTCGTGTGTATGCTCGGGGTTACGCCCGCGTACGCGCAGGAGAACGAGAAAGATTTCGTCGTCTATCCCGATGACGCGTCGATTACCTACCACACCGTCACGATCAACGGCTCGCCCGTCCACTACCAGGCTGTCGCGGGGACCCTGACGCTGGCGCAGTTGCGGGGCAAGCACGAGCCGACCGCGTCCATGTTCTACATGGCCTATCGCATGGTCGAGTCCATCCCAGAGGATGGTGAGGATCCGGTGTTCCCCAATGCTGCGGATCGCCCGATCACCTTCTCGTTCAACGGCGGGCCCGGGTCGTCATCTGTGTGGTTGCACCTCGGGGTCTACGGACCCAAGCGGGTGAACCCCGTCGATGAGTTCGGGAATCCCGGTCCACCCCCGTATGCGTTGGTGGACAACGAGTACTCCATGCTCGACAAGTCCGACTTTGTGTTCATCGACCCGGTCTCGACGGGGTACTCGCGTCCGGTGGAGGATAAGAGCCCCAAGGACTTCCACGGGTTGCGTGAGGACATCGAGTCTGTTGCCGAGTTCATCCGCATCTACCTCGGACGCACGAACCGATGGGGGAGCCCCAAGTACATCACCGGCGAGTCCTACGGCACCACCCGCGCCGCGGGGTTGGTCGATGAGCTCCAGGACGAGCACGGGATCGCGATCAACGGGACGATCCTCGTCAGCGCAATCATGAACTTCGCGACCGCACGGTTCGATGTGGGCAACGACCTGCCCTACCCGCTGTTCCTCCCGACCTTTGCCGCCACGGCATGGTTCCACGATGCGCTCGAAGAACCGTACCAATCGATGGAACTCGAGCCCTTCCTGCGTGAGGTGGAGGAGTTCGCGATGGGCGAGTACTGGCTCGCGCTCGCGGCTGGGGATCAACTCAACGAATCACAACGCGGAAGTATCGCGCAGAAGCTCTCCAACTACACCGGCGTGTCTCCTGAGTACGCGATCCAGACCCAACTCCGCATCAACATGCCCCGGTTCCCCAAGGAACTGCTGCGTGATGAGGGCAAGACCGTTGGGCGATTGGATTCGAGGTTCACGGGGATCGACCGAGACGATGCTGCGGACTCGTACGAGTACGACCCGTCGTACACCGCGATCCAGAGCATCTACACTGAGTCGATGAACCAGTACCTCCGCGAGGACCTCGGGTATAAGAGCGATCTGCGATACGAGATTCTCACGAATGTCTGGCCGTGGTCGTACCGAGGCGTGGGCGACAATCAGTATGTGAATGTCGCGGAGAACCTTCGTCGAGCGATGCACAAGATGCCGTACATGAAGGTGTTTATCGCGAACGGGTACTACGACCTCGCGACGCCGTACTTTGCGACACAGTACACGATCGATCACATGTTCCTCCGGCCGGAGATCAAGGAGAACATCGAGATGCACTACTACGAAGCCGGGCACATGATGTACGCGCACCTCGGGATGCTGCAGAAGATGAAACGGGATCTTGACGCGTTCTACGATGCTCGCGAAGAGTGAGCGGATTCTGCACGAGCAACGGAGGAGATACACATGACCACGATTCTGATCACCGGTGCGAACCGAGGGCTCGGGCTCGGGATGGCCAAGCACGCCAAGGCACTCGGGTTCAATGTCATCGGGACCGCACGGGACCCGGGAAGTGCGCATGAGCTTACCGGGATCGCGTCGAGGGTGATTCAGTTGGATACAAGCGAAGCGGACTCGATCGCGTCCTTGTCGTCGGCGCTGGGTGATCAGCCCGTCGACATCCTTGTGAACAATGCCGGGATCTTCCCGCATGCGTGTGATGACATCAACGATCTCGATCTCAACGAGCTCGAACGGGTGATCCGGGTGAATACCTATGGGCCGATCCTCACGACCCGTGCCCTGATCCCCAACCTCGAACGATCAGGACGCAAGCTCAATGTGTCGATCACGAGCAACCTCGGTTCGATCACCGACGCGACGCAGGGCGCGATGGGGTTCCTCGGGTATCGCACCTCGAAGGCGGCCCTCAACATGGCCAACGCGGTGATCGCGCATCAGCTCAAGGACAAGGGCATCACGAGCGTGGTCATCCACCCCGGGTGGGTGCAGACGGACATGGGTGGCCCGCACGCGCCCCTCAAGCCCGATGACGCGACTGCTTCCATCGTGAAGACGATCAACGGATTGTCCGCTTCGGACAACGGGCGGTTCGTTGATTACAAGGGCGATGAGATGAAGTGGTAAATCATCGTGATCCATGAAAAACACCCGCTCAATCGAGCGGGTGTTGTGTTTCTGGATCGAACTGAGATTATTCGAACCCGTCGCGGGTCTGGATCTCGAAGTCGTGGATCGACGCGATGTCTTCCGCGGACTTGTCGCCCAGGTTCTGGAACCGATCAACGATGGGCTCTGGGTTCTCGAAAGCGAGCTTGCCGAGCAGGTTGAACTTGAACGCGAGGATGTCGTTGAGGTCCGCGACGGTGTTGCGTGCGTGCCCCGCGGGGTACATGACCATGCCCGAGTCGAACTCGGTCCCGTCCGTGTCCTCGATGATGAGCGAGGTGGGGATCCCATCGGGGTAGCGCTTGTCGTACTCTTCGCCGCCGTGGTAGAACTGGATCTTGTCCATGAGCGAGCGGGTGCGCTCGTTGGCGATGGCGTCGGCAGAGTAGTCGTAGGGCTCGAGCATGAGCTCCTTCCACCCGGCCTTCTGTGCGGACAGCGCCTTCCGCAGCAGCGTCGCAACGATGTAGACCATCGAGTGGTCCGCGGACTGGCGCGTGGTTGGGTTGCGCTTGGCGGGATCGCCGATGATCCCGAACGCGGGCTCGTACGCGGTGATCTTGATCGACTTGATCCTGGACCCCGTCTCGTCGTCGAGCAGGTGCGGCGCCTTGTTGAGCAGGTCGATCAGCGCCTGCAGTGCGCCTGCGCTCTGGTGCTCGTAGAGCCCGAGCTTGAAGTGCATGCCCATGATCGCGAAGTCGGTCCCCGCACGCCCGAGCACGAGATCGAACGGCGACGCGTCCTTGTTCTCGGTGTTCGCGCTGGTCGCGCCGACCTTCTGGAACATCTGCCCCGGGCCTTCGAAGATGCGGAAGATTGATTCGGGGTTGCGGAAAATGTCGCGCGGGCCGAGGAACCCGGACATCGAGCGACGCACCGCGGTGATCGCAACTTCCGAGGAGATCGCGGCCGAAGCGCCCTTGGAGTCCGAGAGCTGCTTGCCAGCCCGGATCGCGCGGAACGGGATGTAGTGCGCGACGACCATCCCGATCGCGGATTCGATCTGC
>CBDDIA010000026.1:0-25840 GCA_965228685.1 Phycisphaerales bacterium | reverse complement strand
TCTTGAATCTGGAGTTCTTCGATACCTTCGACGACAACCCCGAGTTCGCCGACGCGTTCTTCGAGTCCGGGTCCGAGCTCTTCCTGCGTGTGGGATATCCCACCCCGGGCACCGCGATCGCCCTCTCGCTCGGGGTGCTCTGCACCACAAGGCGACGACGCTGAAACCCCCAGCGATGAACAGATCGGCATAGAATCACCCTATGACTCAGATTCATGCATCAGCGATCGTGGAGGGGGATGTCAAGCTCGGTGAGGGCGTCGAGATCGGTCCCTTCTGTGTGATCCGAGGCGATGTCACCCTCGCCGACAATGTCCGCCTGCTCTCGAGCGTCTCCATCCAGGGACCCGCCTCGATCGGCAAGGGCACCATCCTCTACCCCAACGCGTCCATCGGGTACGAGCCACAGGACTACAAGTTCACGCCCGGATCGCCCACCGCGGGTGTGGTGATCGGGGAGAACACCATCATCCGTGAGCATGTGACCGTGCACGCCGCGAGCAAGCTCGATGCCCCCTCCAGGGTCGGCGATCGCGTCATGATGATGGCCGGGTCCCATCTCGGGCACGACGGCGTGATCGGTAACGATGTCGTGATCGTCAACAACAGCCTGCTCGCTGGGCACACCGAGGTCCACGACCGGGTCGTGCTCTCCGGCGGCGTCATGATGCATCAGTTCGGCCGCGTCGGGCGAGGCGCCATGTGCTCGGGCGGATCCATCCTGAGCAACGATGTCCCCCCGTTCTGCATGACCGCGGGACGCAACATGGTCGTCGGGCTCAACAAGGTCGGGATGCGCCGCTCGGGCATGTCCGCCGATGAGATGGAAGCCGTCCGCCAGGCCTACCGCGATGTGCTCCGCAAGAATCCGCCGCTCAATGAGATGCGTGAGATGCTCGAAGAGCGTGCCAAGACGAGCCAGGCCGTCCGCATCATGGCCGACTTCGTCCGCGACGCCAAACGCCCGCTCATGCCCGTGGGCGGCAGGAAGTCGCAAGGGCGTGACTGATCGCACGCACCATGTCGGGATCGACCCGGACGCATCGGGCGCCCTGTGCGTCCTCGCCTCGGGTTCCAAGGGCAACTGCTCTGTCCTCGTCGTCCCCGCGACCCGCGAGACCGCCCGGCGCGTGATCCTCCTCGACGCAGGGCTGAGCCCGAGCAGAACACGCGCCCTCCTGCACCAGCGCGGGATCCGACCCGACGAGGTCGACGAGATCGTCTTCACCCACCTCGACTCGGACCATTGCCATCAGGGATGGATCAACGCGCTCCGACCCGGTTCGATCACCGGCGCATGGAAGGCCCAACTCCGCATCCACCGCATGCACATGGGACGCGCCCAACGCATGGGATTGCTCTACGCACGCACCGAGCCATTCGATGAGGAGTTTTCACCCGCCCCGGGCGTCGAGATGCGCACCCTCATGCTCGCGCACGACGATCTGGGCGTCGCGGTCTTCCGCGTCGCGATCGACCTGCCCGATCGTCCGAGCGCCTCCATGGGGTTCGCGACGGACCTGGGGCACATCAACACCGACCTGATCGAGCACCTGCGGGGTGTCGATACCCTCGCGATCGAATCGAACTACTGCCCGATCATGCAGGAGAACTCGGGTCGCCCCATCTACCTCCAGCGCCGCATCATGGGCGGCGCGGGTCACCTGAGCAACGAGCAGAGCGCCCTCGCGGTATCCCGCATCGCGCCCAAGCGCAACCTGGTGCTCCTGCACCTCTCGCAGGAATGCAACGAGCCCGCGATCGCGATGGGGCACCATCGGCGCTACATCGAGTCGGGGCGTGATCGCGCCTGCATCGTCTCAGGACAGTTCGAGCCCACCCCCTGGGTCCCGATCCAAGGCGATGGCACGCACATCCAGATCACCCGCCCGACGCGTCACACCCAACCCAAGCTCTTCGGACACGGGAGCGTGTGATGATCGAACGGGAACGCCCAGACGATCGCAGGCCGCTCTCGTGGGGTGAGCAGGAAACCAAACGACGCGCACGCAATCGCGCCAAGCAGAGCACCACCAGCGCCGGGCGTGCGTGGGGGCGCGTGCGATCGCGCCTGCGACGGGTCTGGCGCGCGCTCGGGTTCTCACGCAGACGCATCGTCGTCGCCGGCGTCGTCTACCGGGAACAGGGCACCATCTCCCTCCGACGCGCCCTGAGCGAGACCGGCCCGGGCGTCAAAGAGTACCTCGTCCGGTTCCCTATCCCCATGGGCGAGCTCGCGGGCGCCCAGCACCCGCACCGCGAGGAGATGCAGATCCGGTTCACACACCGGCGCCGGTACGCGGACCTCGGGCACGACCCGCGCGTCCGGTTCGTGCGCTCGCTGCGCGGGGTCATCCGCCCGGGCGATCGCGTCCTCGATCTTGGGTGCGGCACCGGCGCGGGCAGCGCCGAGCTCGCCCTCTGGGTCGGTCCCTCCGGGGGCGTCATCGCGATCAACCGCGACGGCGAGTCCATCCGGTACGCGCGACAACGATACCGCGCCAACCACCTCGCGTTCGAGCTCGGGTGGCTCGACACCCTCTCGGGCGAGCTCGACGGTGCATTCCACGCCGGCGTGGTCTTCGATCTCTTCCGCGACGCGCCCGACGACCCGAGCAAGTCCCGCGCCATCGCCGAGCTCTGGAGAGTCATCGCCGACGGCGGGAGCGTCGTCCTCGTGTCCACCACGGAGACGGATCGGGAGGGGTACGAGCGCCGATTGCTCGGGCTCGGGGCCCAGGGCGTGCGGGTCCTCGACCCCGACCCGGTCCTCGGGTGGGTCGGGATGCTCGCGAGCAAGCCCGAGAAGACCCAGGGATCGCGTGATTCACGCAACAAGAAGGACGCGGATGAGTGAGCGGGCGCTACGATCAGGTGATGAGTGAAGACATGAATAACGAAAAGAGCGGGGCAACCTCGCCCAAGACCATCGGGGCGACCGCGTCGAGCGGCGCACGGATCCTCGATCACGAGACCGCGCACGCGTTCGCGATCCAGGCCGCCCAATCCCTCAACGACGACAAGTGCACGGATGTCGTGGTGCTCGATGTGACGGGGGTGTCGCCCGTGACGGGGTTCATCGTCATCGGGTCGGGCACCTCGGCGCGCCAGATGCGCAGCGCCCTTGAGAACATCAACGACCTCGCGAAGGAAGTCGGGACGCAGGCCTACGCGATCTCTTCCGACGAGCGCGCGATGTGGCTGCTCGCGGACTTCGTCGATGTCGTCGTGCACCTCTTCGAACCCAACGCCCGCGCCTTCTACGACCTCGAATCGCTCTGGTCCAACTCCACCCGCGTCCAGGTCCCGCCCTCCGAGCGGAAACGACCGGGCACCATGTGATGAACGAACGCATCGTCGATGTCGATCTCGCCACGCACGCGTACGAGGTGCGCATCGCCCGAGGCGCCCTGCGCCAGGTCGCGCCCGCGACCCGATCCCTGCTTGGACCAAAGCCCACCCGCGTCATGATCGTGCGCGACACGGGCGTCCCTGATCGGTTCGAGGACGCGCTGATCGATGATCTGCAGCGCGAGGGTTTCGAGACGCGCGTGTGCGCGATCACCCCTTCCGAGTCGATCAAGACCCTTGAAACCATCGAGTGGCTGCTCGTCGAGGCGACCCGGTTCGGGATGACCCGGGTGGACGCGATCGTCGCGCTCGGAGGCGGCGTCGTGGGCGACATCGCCGGGTTCGTCGCCGCGAGCTACCAGCGCGGCATCCCCGTGATCCAATGCCCCAGCACCCTCCTCTCCATGGTCGACGCGTCCGTGGGTGGAAAGACCGGCGTCAACCTGCGCGTCGACGCCGAGGTCCTCAAGAACATGGTGGGGGCCTTCCATCAACCCACCCTCGTCGTCGCGGATACCGAGCTGCTCGACTCGCTCGACCCGCGCCAGCGCCGGTGCGGGCTCGCCGAGTGCGTCAAACACGCGATGATCTGCCGCGCCGTCCCCGATGAGGACGAGACACACGCGGGTCTGCTCGGGTGGATGCAATCGAACCTCGACGCGATCGCGTCGTTCGATGCGGGGACGATCGAAGAACTCGTCGCACGCAATGTCGCGATCAAGGCAAGCGTCGTCATGGGCGACGAACGCGAGTCCCCCGACGCCAAGCAGGGCGGGCGGATGCTGCTCAACTTCGGGCACACCTTCGGGCACGCGATCGAGACACTCGAGGGGATCTCGCCGAGCGACGACCCCGCGGACGCCCCCCTGCACCACGGCGAATCCGTCGCCCTGGGCATGTGCTGCGCCTGCGCCGCATCAGAATCATTGGGTCTCTGCGACCCCTCCATCAGCGCAATGCTCAAGGACCTGCTCAGCTCGATCGGTCTGCCCACCCGAGTCCGGGGATTGCCAGAGACGAGCGAGATCCTCGAGCGCATGGGGCACGACAAGAAGGCCGCGGGCGGATCGCTGCGCGTGATTCTGCCCGTCGGAGCGGGGGAATGCTCGATCGTGTCGGACGCGGACGCGTCAGCGCTGCGTGATGGGATCGATTCGATCCGAAGTTGAGACCCGCACACGAGTTGCGTAGGAACCCCCAAATCGCACTCGTATGGTGTGTGAACAGATGTTTATTACAGTGATTCAATGACTGGCTCCGATAAAAACGGAGACTCGCGGGGGCAGCGTGGCTTTCGCGGGTTTCTCTGGAGTCTCTGCTGTGCGCACCTTTACCGTGATCAACCAGAAAGGCGGATGTGGCAAGACCACAACAGCGATCAATCTCGCCGCCGCCTTCGCGCGAGCGGGGTGCCGCACGCTGCTCGTGGATCTGGACCCGCAATCGCACTGTGCCGCGGGTCTGGGGATCCCCGAGGACCGACTCGACCTAGATGTCTCCGATGCGCTCCGCGCACCTATTGACGCGGAACTCAAACGCGATCGGTATGTCTGGCATGTCAGCCGCAACCTCGACCTGCTCCCCTCGCGGATGAAGCTCGCGGGGATCGAAGCGCCGGGCGGCGGGCTCGCGGACCAGGACGACAAAGAGAAACGACTCCGCTCCGTGCTCGCCCGATTGACACGCGACGAGACCAAGAACGAAACTCGAGTCGCGGAAGACGGGACGATCGAGACGCAGAGCCGGTACGACGCGTGCGTGATCGATTGCCCGCCCTCGATCGGGTTGTTGTCCTACAACGCGATCGCCGCGGGGCGTGAGGTGCTCATCCCAGTCGAGACGAGCTTCTTCTCGCTCAAGGGCGCCGCAAAGCAGGTGCAGACGACCCGCTCGATCGCAAGAAGGATCGGGATGCGGATCCACCCGCGCCTGCTGGCGACGATGCATGACCCCAACCAGCCCCTCGCCCGCGATCTGCTCGATGATCTCCGCGATCGGTTCGGGAGCGGGATGATCCCGATCGTCGTCCGGTACGACCACGCGCTCAAGGAAGCCGCCTCTTTCGGTCAGCCGATCGACGAGTACGCGCCCGATTCGATGGGTGCGGAGGACTACCGCTCGTTGTGTGAATGGCTCGTTGAGCACGCGAGCATCGATCGCCCGGAACCGGGAGAAGAACACCTCCTCGACGCGCGGATCCAGCCCGAACCAACCCTCGTGAGCGCCTCGGCGCGGGTCCAGATCGCCGCGGCGAACCTCGGGATCGATGGCGGCGAGTCCGACGGGTCGCTCAGCCGGGCGCAGGAACTCGCGCTGCGGGCACGCACGATGCAAACAAGCGAACCCAAACCCTCCGCCCCGGCGGTGGTTGCCCAAGCGGGCGGCGTGGCGCTCGAGTCCAAGCCCGAGCCGCTCAAGCGCTCCCTGATGCCCCACAAGCCCGTCGCCGTGGAGATCCGCGACGATCGGGTCGTCGAACCTGGCGTCAAACGACAGGGCATGCAGATCACCCGCGTGCGTCACCTCTTCGGGGTGCGCCGGAGCTCAACCGGGGTGCTCTTTGTGCAGCCGGGCTCGATCGGGACCTCGGTGGAGATCGCGGGCGACTTCAACGGGTGGGACCCGAGCGGGACGCGGATGAGCTTCAACGAGGCGCTCGGGGTCTACGAACTGCACCTGAAGATGGTGCCCGGGGCGTATTCTTACAAGCTCGTTGTGGATGGCAAGTGGGTATTGGATGCGTACAACCCCGATCTCGTGGATAACGGGATGGGGGGGCGGAACAACCGGTTCATCCTGTCCTGATTGGGTCGCTTGCCTGATCGGTTGGCACTATACTGAACCTTGTCTGAACATTTCATTCGATCTGACGAGAGGCAACGGGGATGGATCCCTGTGTGAGATCGGACGCGGAGCAGGGCATGGACGATACACGCGAAGGCACGCACGGCGTCGGAGATCAGCGCGAACACGCGCACCCGACCATCCGTCTCGCCCCGATCGATCACGACGAGTACGACGCGCTCGCGGACCTGTTCCTCGGCGACGGCGATCTCGCCCCCGCGCCCATCGCGGACGAACGCCCAAAGCACGCGACCCACACCCCGGTGCTCCAGCTCACCCACGGCATCGACGACGCCGAGATCCGGGCCGAGATTGGCGCGATCGAATCGCTCGAAGCGACAGGCATGCACGCGTCAACCCTGATGGCCGAGCTACTCGAGGAATCCCAGGACGAACTCCGCGACGAGCCCCTGGGCGAGGGTGTTGAGCTCGTGCGGATGCCCCGACCCCGCGTCGAGGTCATCGTGCTCGGGCACCTGCCCGTTCGCGCGACGCTCTGGGCGCGCCAGTACGCGTGCGGGAGCGCGAAGGAACGCGACGAGGTGGTCGCGCTCATCCGTGCAGCCTCCGGGAGCACCGCGATCGACCTGATCACGGGGCGCGAGCCCGAGCGGGCGATGGGATGCGCCGACATCCAGAGCGCCCTGGAAACAATCCACGATCGCGCGGATCGGGTCGTCATGCGCGTCGACGAGCGATTGGAACCCGAGCTGCTCGATCGTCCCGAAGTCAGCGCGATCACGATCCTCACCGGCGCCGACGAGGCAGCCGTCGTTGCGTCGTACCGACTGGTGAAGACGATTGACGCGACGCTCGACGATCGGTACGAGGACCCCGAGGACGCGCCGCGCTTGCGGATCGCGGTGATGGGCTCACCCCGCGATCAGGCGGAGGACGCGAAGTACAAGCTCGAGAACGCGGTCGCCTCGTTCCTGCAACGCCCCGTCGAGATCGTGATCGGCTCGGGTCGGATCGACGCGACCGGGACCACGAACATCTTCCGCGATACCCAATCACATCATGCGAGCGACATCATCGACGGTCTCGTCGCACTCGAGCACCACGCCGAGCTCGGGCAAACACCTAAGCGGGGTTCGTCGCCCGTCGTCGAGTCGCGCGAGCTGACGATCGACGAGATCGTGCCCAAGCCCATACTCGAACAGCAGTTCGCCGAGCCGGTAAAGCCCGCCCGCGAACAGACAAGCGACCCCGATATCCGTGACGGGTTGTGCGCGATGCTCGAGGGCATCCGCCCGATCGAGACCCGGTGCCCCAAGGCGCAGGGCGTCGAGATGGGCATGGACGCGGACGGGCGTCTGCAGCTCATCGCATGCGACGCGGACTGCCACGCCGCGCTTGAGCGTCTCTACACCGCCCAGAGCTGGGCCCGCGAGCACTTCGGGTTGCTCTTGCGTGCCGAGCCCGGGCTGATGTTCCCCAGCGCCGATCCGCGCGAAGATTCCGACGCGGTCATGCACCTCATCTCCCACGAGCCCGCCGCCTTGCGCGGGATCTATGACACGCCCGTGCGGATGTACGCGTTGGCGCGCGTCCGCGTGGGCGGGGTGATCGCGCAGGTTGCGACGCCGTTGAACTGAATCGGTTTCTCTTCTTGGAGATGTTCCGCATCAGCACCGGTGCGCCGGTTGCGTGCTGCGCATGTGATCAGAACCGGATCTGCAAGCGGGCGAAGAGCCCCTCCTGCGTCAACTCGGTGCTCACCCCGACCGACATCGAAGTTCGAGCGGATGATCCGGTACCCCGCGGTGAAGTCCACATTGCGGGTGATCCGCAGGTCCGTCGCCGCGTTGAAGTCGATGAGCGCATCACCCGACTCGATCGGGTGCGTGAGGGCACTGCCCGAGATCGAAAGGTCTTCACTGAGTTCCCAGCGCACGCCCGACCCAACCATGGGGACCAGGACCGCGCGTCGTTCCGAGTCGATGCTCGTTGAGCCCGACGCGTCCTTGACGCGTTTGGCGATGTTCGCGTCGATCGCCTTGACGCCCGAGAGGAACGAGAACGAGACATCGTTGGTCTTGAGCGCGTCCCACGCGAGCGAGAGATCGTACAGGTCGTACTCGCCCTCGTTCTGGGCGACGCTCGCGACATGGTTCTCGCCCGAGCTGCCCAGCCCGCCCGCGCTGCCCGCGATGTTGCCGTCGCGCAGCGCCGTCGTGCGACCCACCTTGAAGTGAAGTGAATCGTTGAAATCCATCACGGGCGCACGATCGGAGTGGTGCGTAACCCATGACTCGGTGAACAATGGGTGATCGTCCTGGGTGATCTGACGCAGGGTCGGATCGAACGAGGGGAGCTCGAAGCGCGAGTTGATCCACGACGGATCGATCCCAGACGCACGCAGCTCGGTGAGCTCCTCGGCGCTGATCGGGATCAGGCGATTGTTCATGAGATCGTTGTTGTAGGATGCGCCGCGATCGAAGACCATGGAGGGGAACCACGCGGTGTCGTCTTCGAGACTGACAATCGATTGCTGCGCGAGCGCGGGGCTCGCGATCAGCATGGTTCCCAGTATGACGCTTCTGCGATGCATCGCGTGGAATTGTCTCCGCACACGCATGGAAAGTCAAATGATCGGACTCACGCGTGGTCATGTATAAATCGTGTCATTTCATCTGTTGCCTTCAACAATGGTTCCGATCTGGGCGTCGAAACTTCACTCGGGTTGGGCATATTGAGGACATGATTCGCCCCTTCCAGCACGAAAAGGGGGATCTGAAGTTTGTGAGCGATTGCTAATCCCGCGTCGATCTCCACGGCATCGTCCGCGTCGCCGTGCATGACGCAGACCGGGATATTGCACCGAGAAGTTTGCACAAGCACATCGTGATCCGTCGGCGAGTCGATCTGTTCACGCAACCAACCCGCGTCGATCCGGAGGTGCTGCTTGGTGCGCGCACTCTCAGTCATCGCGTACCCGCGCTCGAGCATGGCGTGCTGCTCGTCTTTCGTCATCCGACAGCACCGATCCACCGCGTTGATCGTGATCGCGCCCGAGAGCTTGAGCTTGTCGCGATGACGCCCAGCGCTGAGCAGCGCCGTGGCGCCGCCTCGCGAGTGACCGATGAGAAACAAAGGAAGATCGTTGCCCGCGATCTCGCCCTCACGCACAGCGCGCACAACACGGCGCACATCGTTCACCTGACGCGTCCATGTATCGAGCTCAAACAGGTCCGGACGCGCGAAGGTCTCGATGTCGTTCGTCATCCCGGATGTCGAGAAGTTGAACCGGTGGACCATGATCCCGCGTTCGCACAGGTCGTGGGCGAGCGCCGGGATGAACCCGTAGTCCTTGTACCCCTTGTACCCATGCAGGATCAGGGCGCACGCGACGGGTGCTCCGTCGGGAGTGTGGGTGTCGCCGAGGATTTCGAGCCCGTGATCGTTGATGAGTGTGAACGGGGTGCTCATGGGTCGCTCCTTTGGTCAACCATAGCGCCCGCGAGGATCGCCTAGACTTCTGTCCATGGATGACGAGCCCAGACAAACCGAATCGACACGCGAGCAGACGACTCAGGAACAGAAGGAGTGGGGGAAGAAGCCGCCCAAGGGGTCCGAGCATCACCTGCTCAAGGGCCCGCGCCTGCGTCGTCAGGAGCTCTACACCACGATCCGGATCTTCATCGAGTTCATCCGCGGGTTCCGTCGTCTCCACTTCATCGGCCCGTGCGTCACCGTGTTCGGGTCCGCCCGGTTCGATGAGGACCATAAGTACTACAAGCTCGCGGTTGAAGTGGGGGAGAAGCTCGCCCAAGCGGGGTTCGCCGTCATGACCGGCGGCGGCCCAGGGATCATGGAAGCCGCCAACCGCGGCGCGAGACAAGGCGGCGGGTTGTCGCTCGGATGCAACATCGAGCTCCCGATGGAGCAGTTCCCTAACCCCTACCTCGATCGGTACATCGACTTCAACTACTTCTTCGTCCGCAAGGTGATGCTCGTCAAATACTCCGACGCCTTCGTCGTCATGCCCGGCGGGTTCGGCACCCTCGACGAGATCTTCGAGACCGTCGTGCTCATCCAGACGGGCAAGATCGAGAAGTTCCCCATCATCATCATGGGGCGCGAGTTCTGGGAACCCATGCGCGAGTTCATCGATAAGTCCCTGATCGCGGGCGGCACGATCTCGCCCGAGGATATGGACCTGGTCCATGTGACCGACGACCCAGACGAAGCCATCGCGATCATCGCGGAGGCGCAGGCGCGGCGGGGTGGAAAATAGGGTCAGTTTCGCAGGTAGCCCATCCACCCAAGCGGGTGTGCGTCTCCAAAGTCATTTTTCCGGTAGCTGTAGTAAAGCATGTGCTCAGCGTATTCGGAGATCTGATCATCGGTATCCTGGAGTGCCGCAACAAGGTACATGAAGCGTGGGTCGTCTTCTGTAAAGCATGTCGATCGAGTCGCGGGGAGCGATTTGAGGAACCAGAGCCGCAACTCGGGATCGTTTGAATCGGCATAGAGTCGAAACCGTTCGATCCAGTCTCGGATGATCGGTGTCCCCTCGACCGGACGAATCCAGGTGAAAGCTGGGCAGTCGCCTTGATTCTCTAGCATTGCAGCGGCCAGTTCCCAATACTCTGGGTTGCTCGGATCAGCGATGAGCAAGGTTCGTAATGCGAGTTCAGCGATACTGATTTCATCCTCATTCACTTTGAGCTTCCGATCATCAATGATCAGCTCGTTTCTGACAATCTTGATCAGTGATTCAAGGCTCTGACTGCTTGCTTGAGTCGTGTCATCACGGTTGAGCAGCTCAAGTTGCTTCGCAAGGATCATCAGTGCGTATTGGACCCTTGTTGGATCGGATGACAAGAGCGAGCTTTGAATCTGTAGATTGATCCATTCAATCTCTTGTGCATCAAAGTACTCCATGCCACCAATCAGTAACAGCATGTTGCGCTCGTTCCGTGCATCTTCAGGCGGTTCATGGAAGGTCATGCATCGCTGGTAGATGGTCTTGATGTGCTCTGAATGAACCAAGAGTGCACTCGCAAGTTCATCTTGCGGGTGCCCCCTCATCACGGCGTGGTACAGCACCTCAGGGTCGAGCTTGTCACGAACCGCAAAGATCTGATTCGGGACAAAGTCGCGCACAGCGGGGGGCGGGTTGGACAAAAGGTAACCTCGCACAAATGGATCATACTGCTCCAGATAACGGAGTTTCCCCGCTTGAGCACCGATCAACACGCTTGGTGGCAGGTCCAACTGCTCTGATACCAAGAGGGCATCCGGATCACCATTCTCCGCAAATCGTATTGCGTGATACAAATCGAGTATTATGCCTTGCATCATCCTCTCGCTGTCAACTCCCGCGAAGATACCGCCGGCAAAGTACTCCTCATCAACAACCGTGTAACTCCAAATGAGCGCTGCTCTCCTGCGATCCCATCGTTGACGGAGCTCTCCGTTGTACCCCTCGGCGAGCTTCCGAAGGAACCGCCTCGTTCGTTCCTCGGATACCCATGCGTCTTCGTCCTCGCCATGCGCATTGAGATCATAAAGCCGCTCAGAAAGAGGTGAGTCATACACAAAGCGTTTCTGTACAATCCAATCCTCCGGCAACACCTCCCACCCAAGCATCAGCACCCATGTCGGCATGAGCGCAAAGGCGTCCGTCTCCTTTACTCGTTCTATGTTGACAAGCCCGTACCCCACCAGCCCGACACACAGACCCGCGAGCCCGAACGGCCACTTCATCCGCCGTGCTTTCCGCAGGTGCCGATCGGATTTGATCGCCTTGCCGCACTCGGGGCATTGCGGGGTGTCGATCCCCTCCATGTCGTACCAGCAGCGCGGGCAACGCAATCGCCCACGCGAGCGATCGCCGATGATCGCCCAGATAAGCAGCATCCCCGTGAACAAAGCGAGCCCGAGCACCACCGCGGTGACGATCTCGTCATCCTCAAGAGTGAGATCACTCGTCCGGCGTGCGATATCGAACGCGAACCATGCCGCAACCGCAGAGCCGATGATCCCGAGACCCATCGCGACCAGAGCCCTCGCAATGCCCTTCCGCTTGTGCTCTGAACGCAGTCGCAGTCGCTTTCGCGCAACAAACTCCGACAGGATTCGAAGGAACAACGAAAAGCTCCAGCACGCGAGCACGGTGCTGATGATCAGCAGGATGACGATCGTTTCTTCCATCACGGTTCACATCGAAGCGTTCATTCGGCTCATGCGTATCCATGCAATGCATGGTGTATGTCATCATCATAGAATCCCGCGATCCATCGCACGCGTGATTCTCTTGTTGCGGGCGGCACGATCTCGCCAGAGGATTTGAACCTGATCCATCTCACGGATGATCCGGATGAGGCGGTCGCGATTATCGCGGAGGCGCAGGCACGGCGGGGTGGGAGTTAAAGCGAGCCTTCAATCACCGGCGGGGTGTAGTCCTCGGGGACAAGATGGGTTACATCTCGTGATTGGAGTTTTCGATAGGCCTCAGTGCGAACTTCAGGATCCAGATCATGCAGGTACACCGCTGCGATCGCGTTCAGGTCGTCATCAACTGTCGTGCCGGACTTTGGAGGCATGTGCCGCACGATCCATAAACGAGTCTTCGCGTCAGTGGATTCTGTAAACGAATTAAACTGCTCGTACCATAGCTGCGCGGATTCAGCGTATGAATCGTGATCGCTTGTGTCCCAATACCAACTGAGCGTTGGTGTTTTTCCGCGTTCGATCGCTCGGCGTTGATGGGGGAAGTACAGGTCGCCTCGCGTGTCGTACCGGTTGATGACACTGAGCGCTAGCTTACTGATAGTGATTGAGGTCTTATCCGTGTATGGTGTCCGATCGTCCTCCATCGAGGTTTCCAGCATCCGTTGCACGCACCGATGGTACGCGGGGACTTCGGTTTGCCGGTTGAACCCCACGCCGTTCTGAACATAGAGAATCGAGCTGATCGCGTAGATCCGTTTCTGAGCATCCGCGGAATCGATACACTCGATGAGCGTCGAGAACGCGATCTCCTGTGCCTCAGGAGACATGAGGTGCAGCACCCGACCAAGATACTGTTGGATCTTTGAGTCGCGGAGATGAAGCTGATCGTCGGCTTCGAAGAACACGAGGGGATCGGCATCGATCAGCCCCGTGTCTATCGCGAGACGGAACGCCGCTTCGCGAACATGCTTGCGATCATCGTGAATCAACTCCAGAAACGACAGGTCCTGGAAACTCGGGAGCACATCGGTCATGTGCTTTGCAACATACGCGTGATTGATGGGGCTGGATTGGTACTCGATGGTAAAGAGTCTTCCAGGGAATCGCTCATTCTCGGTGTATGTGCCGCTCGTGTACACCATCCAGGTCCAGACAAGGTTGTACGGGTGAGTTCCGTAGTCAGAAAAATCATTGATGATCTGTCTGTCGATGGCATCCGGTGTGTTGGTTGTGAATGCGTGGAGCACATCCAACGCGAGCAATCGCAGTATCGGAGCATAACTAATTGTGCCCAACGGCTTTGGGTGCTGAGGGTCATCATACTTCAGCCAGGTATAGTCGTTGTTGTACACCGTTGCGAGAAGTAACGCGCGATGTTCGTTCCAACGCGTCGCCTTGTTCCTTGGCATTGAACGGATCAGGGATATCCCGAACTGGTCCTTTCCCGATACGGAAACCCAGTCTTTCATCAATCGGTCTTGAAGACAACCCGGGTATGCGCTCCCATTTACCCGAGAAATCCAACTGTCGGGAAGGATGTTCCACCCGATCATGAGCACGCGTGTCGGGACGAGCGCCATGAAGCTGCTCTGTTCGATCCGCTTGAGGCAGGTTAAGCCGTAGAGTGCTGTTCCCAAACACAACATCGAGAGAACGAACGGCCATTTCATTCTTCGGGCCTGTCGTAGATGACGCGCTGACTTGATCGCCTTCCCACATTCTGGACATTGCGGGGTGTCGATGCCCTCCATGTTGTACCAGCATTTCGGGCATCGCAGACGCCCCCGTGATCGATCACCGATCAGTGCCCATACACTGAGCATCGCAGAGAAAATCGCGAGCCCGGAGGCAATCGCGAGCACGATCCCCGCATCATCGAGTTGATAATCGGTCATGCTCCGAGTGACATCGATCGCCTTCCATGCGGAGAGAGCTGATCCGGCGATCAAGAGTGCGATCGCGATCAGTGCCCTTTGAATATCGCGGGGTTCGCGCTCCGATCGCAACGCGTGGCGCTTGCGTGCGATGAACTCAGAAAGTAGCCGAAGGACCATCGAGAAGCACCAGCACCCAAGGACGGTGCTGACAGTGAGCAGGGTCAGGATCCAGTTAATCATGCATCACCAATCATCAACAGCAGTATCGGGCAGAGCAAACTCGGATGGCGAACGCATATTGTGAGTGCATATTACATGATCCCACGATCCATCGCACGCGTGATGCCCTGATCGCGGACATCCTCGTTCGGATCTTGCATGAGCACCTTGGTCATCGCGTCGAGCCGATCGTCGTGCGCCGACCCGGGGCGGTGCGGGATTTGCCTCGCGATCCAGAGCCGGATATCCGGGTGCCCATCGCGGATCAACGGCTCAAAGATCTCGATCCAGTTGAGCACCCGCGTACCCGGCCCGTTGCTGAGCTCGATCCGGGCATACCGGATCGTGTCGTCTCGCGTCATCGGGTCGAGCATCGCGTCGCGCAAAAGCTGGAAGTAGATTCGCCCGTCCGCATCGATCGCGCCGATGGTGCCCAGCGCTTGGTCCGAGATCTGGTAGGAGTCTGTGCCGTCCGTTGCCTGTCGATGATCATGGAGCGCGTGCATGCGGATCGCGCTGATGAGCTCATCCGCCCGTTCGGTGCTCAACACGGGCGTGTGCCGGTAATCGAAGGCGAAGGCGCTGGAGAAGATGTTCAACGCAGCGCGACGCAGCTGCACATCGCCGTCCTTCAGCCACCGCATCGCGATCGAGATCGGTTCATCAAGCTCGCCCTCGGGGATCGTTCTCAACCCCCGGGTGATGCAGTTGAAGACGATCATGTTCTTTGTGTCAAGATGTGATTCATGCCAGGTCATCAGGTCAACGACTCGATTGCGAAGCACCCCAATCTCAAGCTCGATCGCCGAGAGCTCGTACGCGAACTGCTGATCAGGCCCGGTGTACGCGGTAAGGTCGTGGAGTTGTTCAAACTGATCGGGGATATCGCCGAGCAACCCGGAGAGGTGGTCCACCTGGTCCGCGTTGAGCCCGCCGCGATAGACGAACATCTCCGCGTCGCCCGAGAACGCGTGCAGGAGTGTCCACTCACGCGCCGTGTGAAGGGTCGTTCCGCGCCACATCCCCTGCGAATCAAGGATCGCGAACTCGAGCTGCGGGTCCATCGGGATGGAGGAACGCTGGATGAACTGGAACATATCGTCAATGCACGCAACATACAGGCGTTGGATCCGATCGTCATCCGGGATCCAGACCCGAGTCCATTCGGCATCCTCTGAAGTTGTGTCCCATTTCTCGCGGAGTGCGCACGCATGCAGCAGCGCCATCCGGCGCATCTCCCATCGCGCGAGCGGGTCGTTAATCATCTCGTCGACGAGTCGCGTGACAAATGCGCGCCGATCATTTGGGGACACCTCACCCTCTGTGATCCGATCGGTGAGGTTGTGCTGCTCGATCCCGATCCCGGTATCGTGGATCCAGCTCGCCGGCAGGCGTTCCCATTCGGCAATTAGGACCCGGCTGGGCACGAACCCGGCCATCCCTTGGTTGCGGAGCTTGGCATTCAATCCGATCCCGGTTCCGCCGATCATGAGGAACAGCAACGCAACGACAAACGCCCATCGCGGTCGGCGCGTGCGATAGAGCTGCTTCTGCAGTTGTATCTCTTTCCCGCACTCCGGGCACGGGAGCCCGTTGGAGTCGCGCATATCGTACCAGCACCGCGGGCAGCGCATCCGCCCGCGTGCACGATCCCCGATCGCGCCCCACACAATCAGGAGGCACGCGAACATCGCCATGCCGATCCCGATCGCGCCGAGCGGGGTGAGACGCACGCCTCCGATATTGGGACGCGCACTGATCCACGCGGCGCTGTACCCCGCGAGCACCGAGCCGAGCACGCAGATGCACACGAGCGTGCCCGCGAGCCACTTTGATTTCGGGGAGTAGAGGGCGTTCAGGCGATCGAGCTTGCGGGCGCGAGCGTCCGAGCACCAGCGGACAATCAACGAGAACGCCCAGCACGCGAGCATCGAGCAGATGATCCACAGGGCGATGATCGAGTGCTCTATCTGCATGGGGCCTCCGTGTGCGCGTGGGGTCTATCCCTGATACCCGCAACGAGCCCCATCGGTTTCACACGATCCGCACGCCCTCGTTCTTCGTCTTCTCGATGAACAGCTCGGACAGGCGTTTGGTCATCTCGCCCATCTTCCCGTTCCCAATCACTCGCCCGTCGATCTTCCCGACCCACGCGAGCTCGCCCATCGTCCCCGTGGTGAAGCACTCGTCCGCGTTGTAGACATGCGTCATGGAGAGGTCGCGCTCGATGCAGGGGATGCCGTGCTCGTCGCAGATGTCGAGGATCGTCTGGCGCGTGATCCCCTCGGGGCACGCGGCAGTGGTGGGGGTCTGAACGACGGGGGTGTCGTCGCCCGCATGCGCCGGGTAGGGCGACACGATGAACACATGCGTCGCGTTCGCTTCCGCGAGGAACCCGCGCTGATCGAGCATGAGCGCATCGTCCGCGCCGTGCGCGTTCGCTTCGATCTTCGCCATGATCGATTGGATCAGGTTGTTGTGGTGGATGTTGGGGTCCATCATGTCGGGCGCGAACCGGCGGATGCTGCTCGTGCACATGGTCAGCCCATTGCTGCCCTCGGCGTCGCGGTACACCGGGGGCTTGTGCTCCGCGAGCACGATCAGGGTCGGGCCCGATTGGTTCAATCGCGGGTCCATCCCCGAGGTGATCTTCGTCCCCCGCGAGAGCGTGATGCGGATGTGCACGCCGTCGTGCATGTCGTTCGCAACGAGTGTCTTCTTGATCTCGTTGAACAGCTCATCCCGCGTGGGGATCTGCGTAAACGCGAGCGCCTTGGCGCTGCGCCGGAGCCGCTCGAGGTGCTCGTCGAGCTTGAAGATCGTCCCGTTGTAGACGCGGAGTCCTTCCCACACACCGTCGCCGCCCTGCACGAGCGAATCGAACGGCGAGATCCCCGCGTGGTCGCGATGGATGAGCTCGCCGTTGATGTTGATCTTGAGGTCCCTGTTTTGCTCGTTGAACTTCTGCTGCATGGGTTACTGCTCTCTCAGATTAAGAGTTGGTTGACTCGATTAACTCGCACTCGCAATCGCAGGAGATGGCCTGCTCTTTGCATCTTGGACATCGGTCAACATCACACCCGTTGACATGGAACTGGCTCTGGGCGACACCACAGTCCCCGCAGCGTTTGTTGTTTGAGCCGTAGTCATCCTGTTCTGAGCCGTAGCGCACTCGCTCAAGCACAACCCCGTCTTGGAATCGTATATGCGTAAACGACTGGGCCTCGCGAATGCGTTCGATCCAGCCTGGTGTGAACGGACGGAGCGCGTATTTCAGGAGCTCCGCTTCGATTGCGGTGCACTCGTGAATAACTGCATGCAGGTGTTTGGGGGGATCGATGGGATCACTGGCGGGTGGGCCGAAACCGGTTGATTGGTTCACGCGTTCATACCAGTGCGGGGCCCATACCCCATCGGTGTCCCGCGCACCGGGCGGCCATGAGAGCATCCCCCGGTCGAAAGGCACACGAAGATACTCACAAAGCGTGTTGAGCATCTTCTCAGGGTTGGCGAGTACGGCATCGCTATCGATAACGGCCGGGATCTCGCCCGTTGTCGTGAAAATCCGTTCAAAGAGTTCCAGCTGCTGCGGAAGCCCTAAATCTTCTGGCCGAGGATTGGGGATCACTTTGTTAAAGCTCACCACCATCCGAGCAGGGTCGCGCAGCAGGAATGCGTTTGTGAGTTTGAATATCCACTCATGCTCGATTTTACTTGTGAGGTGATGCGCCATGTGCTTCTGATACCACACCGGTTTCCCATGGGGGACCGGACCAGTCAGGTACGCCGCGACCTCGTGCCAGTCCGTTGGCTGCGATCGCATAACCTCGCCAGAGGCCGGGTGCTCGCGCCGCTTATCTTCATCGATTTCACTCAGGTAGTGCGCATACAACGGCTCATCACTCACGAAGCAATCGCTCCGCGACCCCCAGCTCCGCATCAACGCCGTCGAGATATTGCGAGGCCCGGACCACATCGCGATTCGTGTCATGATTCAAACTCCCTAAGTGCCGCCGCCACTCGGCTTGCCTGCCACGCGCCGAACACCGGAAGTAGCGCCGAAACACCGACGCCCGCCCCCACAAGGTTCAGCCATGTCGGGAGTAGATTCTGCGGCACATGAGTCGTCGCATGCCAGGTCGTGTATCCGCCAATACCAAGTATCCCGATCATGAGCACGCATGCCCCGAGCCATGCTCTGCCGATCCAGCGCCACCCGCCGCACACAGTCAACAGCATCCCGCAAAACCCCCAGACATACAACCCGACCCCGACACCAGAATAAACCGATGGGTTCCAATGCTTCTCAAGGAAGGCGGGCAGGTCCGCGTCAGCGGGGAGCCACGCATCCGTCACTTTGCCGGGCACCAGTCGCTCCACAATGCTGCTCGGATTGAGCTGGGCACCCGGGTCACCGATGGGGAAGTAGTGGTCAGAGACGCGGTCCTGCCCATCTTGTTGATAGGTAAACTCGATGTTGGCCACCTGCTTTGTGCGGTTCCCACCCGTTCCGACTTGGCCGAGCTCCGATTTGGTGATGACCACTTCAATACGCTCGATCGCATTGTTGCTCTTCGCCTGATCGATCGCGGCGTTGAGACTCAGCACAAGCATCAGGGTCCCGAGTACAAGAAATGGAATGCACACCACCGCGACCGGTGCAAACAGGCACCCCGCCCTGATCTCACTGATATCTTCGAGTCGTTTTCGATCCATGCTGCCAAGTCTATCACATCGAGCGAATCACTTTGCAGCGGAATCCATGTCGTCGATCGAGGAGACCACCGGGCGATCGATCCCGCCGAACTGCGGGCGGATCCCCATCGTGCGGAAGATCAACGGGCGGATCCGCTTGATCTCCGGCATGTGCACCCGCGCCAGCAGGATCAAAGTCCCCAAACGCAGCACCGTGCTCACGAGGAAAAGAGTGAAGTACGCGTTCCCGCTCTCACCCATCATCCGGAAGATCAATGCCCCGGCGCTCGCGCCGATCACGATCGTGCACGCGTTCAGCGCGGTCTGCGTCGTCAGGACGCTCGTGCGCTCACGCGCGGGGATCGACTCGAGGAGCAGCAGCATCGTCGCCATCTCATAACACGCCCACATCATCCCCGATACGACCTGGATCCCCATGATGAACCACGGGTTGGGCGAGATGACCCAGATGGCGCTCATCGGGATGATCCCCAGCCCGCCCACCCAGAGCAGCTTGGCCGGGCCGTGGTTCTTCGCGAACCGCCCGATGATCGGCATCGCGATCACGCGCCCCATGAACGAGCTGCACAAGAGCCCCGCGTACACCAGGTAATCGAACCCGAGCTCCTTGAGCATGTACGGCGTAAAGAACGGCCCGGAGACCTGCACCGCGAGCGTGACGCCGAGCATGTACAGGATCAATCGCCCACCCGACACCGCCTGAGGCCCGCGCAGGAATGTCCGCATCGGGACCCGAGTCTGCCCCTTGGGCATCGGTTCGGGTTCACTCACTCGCGTGTGGCACCATGTCGATGCGAGGCGTGCAACACAGGCGATCGCGAAGAGGACCGCGAAGACGAGCAGGTACGAACCGCCCTCATCGCCCTGAACGAAGTGCTTGCGCCCATAGTACAGGATGAGACCCGCGCCGATGAGCGAGAACATCAACGCCGCCTGCGCCCGGCGGGTTCGCCCCGCGAAGTACTTGGCGCGCACAGGGCGCGGGACAACCGTGCCGATCCAGGTGTTCCACGCCGGACCGCCGCCGAGGTTGAACGCCCAGTACAACGCGACCATCACGAAGATTAACCAATCGGGCATGTGCCCAACGATCGCCGCGATGATCATGGGCACAAAGCTCAGCGCCTGCAGCGCCGCGGCGAGCACGACCCAGCGTTTGTGCGACCCCAGCGCCCGCACGGCACTCGGGCCCGCGAGCTGGAGCAGCGCCCCCGCAAGCAACGGCACCGACCCGAGCAGACCCGCGAGGGTCTCGCCCATCCCCACCGCGAGGGCGAACGCGACAAAGTACGCCTCGCCGCACCCGACCATGACGGAGAACAGCATCGCGTCGCGCGTGCTGTAACGCAGATCGCGCCGGATCTGATCCGTTGTGCGTTGGTCCGTGCTCACTTGTGTGTTCATCGATCGCCACCCGCGGGTCGAGCATGACGCCTTGCCCAACCACGCGGGTCATGGTATACATCGTGCATGCGTCACACCCTATTCATCGTCATCTTCGCCCTGTTCTCTTGCTCTGGATTGACACACGCCCAAGGCTCAACGCACCCCGATAACCTCTATGGGAACACACCCGAAGTGATCGATCTCACAACCACCATCGATGGGCAGGTGTACCCCTGTGCCGTGATCATCAACAAGCACGCGACCAGAGGCGGGCCCGCGATCCTCTTCCTCCACGGGTACGGCGAGTGTGGCACGGACAACACGCTCCAGCGCACGGTCGGGCTGCCCAAGCACGCGATCGATAATCCTGAGCTCTGGCCGTTCGTGCTCATCGTCCCCCAGAAACCGATCCACAACTCCGAATGGGAGAACCACGAGCACGCCCTGCTCCAGTTCCTCGATGAAGCACGCAAGCAAGGTCTCTACGACCCGGATCGACTCGCGATCACCGGGCTCTCCCAGGGTGGGCACGGCACCATCATGATGTCCGAGCGCCACCCGACGCGTTTCGTTGCGGCCGCCCCTGTCTGCGGGTACCTCCGCCCGTTCTTCACAGAAGAACGCGAGCGCATCGACCAACCCGCGGCGCAGGCGGACATGCCCGAGTACAAGTCGGCTGCCCAATCCCTCCGCGAGGTTCCCATCTGGTTCTGGCACGGCGATGCCGACCCGGTTGTCCCAGTAGACGAGTCACGCGCGCTGCATGAGGCGCTCAAGGCAACCGAGGCCGACACCAACTACACCGAACTCCCGGGCGTCGATCACAACGCCTGGGACGCGGCCTATACCAGCAAAGAGCTCGCGGCATGGTTCGCAAAGCACCTTAGCGCGGATTGATTAAGCATTGACCGCCTCGAAGCGCTGACGGACCGTGCTGCGTCCCTTGGTGCGGTACTCCTCACCGATCGCGCCGATGAACTCATCGAGCGGCATCGACCCGAGGTCCTTCTCGATCCCGAACGCACGCACGGACACCGCACGGTTCTCCGCATCGCGAGGTCCGACCACAACAAGGTAGGGGATCTTCATCTCCGACCCGTTCTTGATCTTCGCCTGGACCCGCTGGTCGTGATCGTCGAGCGTCGCGCGGATCCCGATCGCGTGCAGCGCGCTCATCACCTCATGCGCGTAGTCGTTGCTCTTCTCGGAGATCGGGAGCACGCGCACCTGCTCGGGCGCGAGCCAGACGGGGAACGCGCCCGCGAAGTGCTCGATGAGCACGCCGATGAACCGCTCCATCGAACCGAACGGGGCGCGATGGATCATCACCGGGCGGTGCTTTTCGTTGTCCGCACCGACATAGGTGAGGTCGAACCGCTCGGGCAGGTTGTAGTCCACCTGCACCGTGCCCAGCTGCCACTCGCGACCGATGACATCCTTGACGACGAAGTCGATCTTGGGCCCATAGAACGCCGCCTCGCCGGGCTCTTCCGTGAAGGGCACGCCGAGCGTCTGCGCCGCCTCGCGGCACGCCTGCTCCGCCTTGTCCCAGTTCGCCGGGTCGCCCGTGTACTTGCCGCTGTCCGGGTCACGCAGACCCACACGCACGCGATAGTCGCTCATCCCGAGCACCTTGAAGATCGTCTTGACGAGCGTCAGACACCCCTGCACTTCCTGCCCGATCTGCTCGGGGGTACAGAAGAGGTGCGCGTCGTCCTGCGTGAACCCACGCACGCGGGTCATGCCGTTGAGCTCGCCCGATTGCTCCCACCGGTACACCGTGCCGAACTCCGCCAGACGGACGGGGAGGTCCTTGTAGGAGTGGGGCTGTGACGCGAAGACCTTGATGTGGTGCGGGCAGTTCATGGGCTTGAGCATGAACCCCTCGATCTCACCCGTCGTCATGTGGTTGGACAACTGGGCACACGAGCACCCTTCTTCACTGAGCTGCGCCATGTGGTCCCGCTCGATCAACGGCGGGAACTGCGACTCCGCGTAGTACGGGAAGTGCCCCGATGTGCGGTACAGATCGAGCTTGCCGATGTGCGGCGTGAACACCTCGGAGTACCCCTGCTTCGCGAGTTCCACCGAGATGAAGTTCTGCAGCTCCTTGCGCACCACCGACCCGTTAGGCGTCCAGAGGATGAGCCCCTGACCGACGGTTTCGTCGATGTGGAAGAGCTTAAGCTTCTTGCCCAGCACGCGATGGTCGCGCTTCTTCGCTTCTTCGAGTCGATCGAGGTACGCGTCGAGGTCCTTCTTGCTGAAGAACGATGTGCCGTACACGCGGGTCAGTCGATCGGAGTTCTCGTCGCCGTGCCAGTAGGACGACGCGAGGGACATGACCTTGAACGCGCCGATCCGACCCGTGCTCGGCACATGAGGCCCGCGGCACAGGTCTTCCCAGTTCTTCCCGGGCTCGCCCGTCGCGTAGAAGCTCAACGACAACGACCCCGCTTCGTGCGCCCGATGCGCGTTGTCGAGCTTGTACTTCGACCCCTCGCTCTTGACTTTGTTGAGCCCCTCGGAGTACTCAAGCTCGTAGCGCGTGAACGGACGATCTTCCTTGACGATCTTCGCCATTTCCGCTTCGATCGCCTCGAAGTCACCCTCCTTAAGCGGGCGATCCTCGGGGAATGCGATGTCGTAATAGAACCCGTTCTCCAGGGGAGGCCCGTACACGAGCATCGCCTCGGGGATGATCCGCTGGATCGCTTCCGCCATGACATGGGCCGTCGAGTGCCGGAGCAGGTTCAGCGCGTTGGGATCGTCCTGCTTGTCGCGGGTCTTCTCCGTGACGAGCGCGAGCGTGCAATCGTTCTCGATGATGGTGCTCAGGTCCGTGAGCTCTTCGTCGATGATTGCGCCGACGCATGCTTTGGCGAGGCGCTCGCCGATCGACATCGCGACATCGAAGGCGCTGACGGGGTTGTCAAACGATTTCACCGATCCATCGGGGAGGGTAATCTGAGGCATGGGTCCTGCTCGCTCTCTATTGAACGCGGGGGTTGAGTCCGTTCTGTGGATGATCCTATGAAAAACGCCCAGCAGCGGCCGGGCGTTGTGTGCTATTTCTGCAACATAAGCCAGCCGCCGTCATCCGGGCGTGGTGGTGGTGGTCACGGTGGTGGTGGTCTGCTGGTTCATGTCGTCCATACTCTAGGCCGGGTCGGAGCCGTGGGATTCAACAGCACCCCGTCCCGCAGCATGTCCCATCGGGATTCACCGCCGCGATATCCACACTCGTGATGTAATCCGCCGCAGATTCCCCCTCGGGGAGTTCCGCGACGACCTTCGCATATAAAGGATCGCCCGCGTTCATCAGCGCCTCGACATACGCGGGCTTGGGCGTCAGGGTCACCCCCTGCAACCCCGCGTTGAACATCTGGTCACGCAGCTCGTCGATCAACGCCGCCCCCGCGATGCACCCCGCCCAGGACTCAACAATCCCCTTGACGGACTCCGGCAAGGGCTTATACAGGGCGATATCCGAGATCGCGACCCGCCCGCCGGGCTTGAGCACGCGTGCGATCTCGTTCCAGACCTGCTGCTTGTTGAGCGAGAGATTGATGACGCAGTTGCTCATCACCACATCGACCGAATGGTCCTCGACAGGGAGGTGCTCGATCTCGCCCAATCGGAACTCGACATTGCTCAGCCCGGTTCGCTCGGTGTACTGCGCCGCGTTCGCACGCGCCTTGGAGATCATCTCCGCCGTCATGTCCACGCCGATCGCCCGCCCGGTCTTCCCGACCTTGGGACCTGCGAGGAACAGATCGAACCCGCCGCCCGATCCGAGATCGAGGATCGTCTCGCCTTCCTTCAGGTTCGCGATGACACTGGGATTCCCGCACGAAAGACCCATGTTCGCGTCTGCCGGGAGCGCCTCGAGTTCTTCGCGGGTGTATCCGATCTGCTGGGCGAGGACATCGGGGTCGATGGATTCGGTGACGCCGCACGCGCCGGCGCAGCAACAACTCCCAGTGCCCGTGCTCGCGTTGCTCGTCTTGGCAATGTGCGCGTAATCGGTTCGGATCTGATCACGGATCGCTTCGTTGGTACTCATGATTGGGTCTCCTGTCCGTTTCCGAGGGACTGTGGTTCGGTTTGGGTGGGCAGCACGAGAGATCCGGGCAACACCCCTCGCGCTGCATCCGCGCGAGCTCGCTCGGCTCGATCAGATCGATCCGCGACAACGCGGCGCGATCGGATCGGATCAGCTCTTCGTCCATCGCGTGCGTGCGAATCATGCGCAGCGCGTCGTGCACGATCGGGTCGGGGTGATCCGGGGTGCGGTAGTGCACCCATCGCCCCTCGCGTCGAGACTCGAGCAACCCCGCGTCGCGCAGCTGCCCCAGGTGCTTGGAGATAGACGCGTTCGAAAGATCGATCAGCGCCACGAGCTGGCACACGCACCGTTCCTGGTTGAGGCACGCCGCGAGCAGCCGGACGCGATTGGGATCCGAGAGTGCACTCGTGACGCCGGTGATGATGTCGATCGAGTTGGCGGCTTGATTTCTCATTTTCCTAAACAAGAAAATAGAATGCCCTCTCGACGCAATCAACCCTCACGCCGAGAAAATCAGCCCTTGCCAAAATAAATGCCTCATTCTTTGGATATATCGAATCCTGATATATATTCTTGTGGTACATTCTGCCGAAGCAGACGCAAGGAATACGCCATGCTCAACCTCAAGCAAGACCACTCCACACTCGTTGTTCTCTCCGTCCTCGCCGACGGCCCGTCGTACGGGTACGCGATCACCAAAGCGATCGCATCCAAATCTGACGGGCACTTCAAGCTCACCGCGTCGGGCATGTACCCGCTCCTCACCAAGCTCGAGAAGCAGGGGCTCGTCTCCACAAGCTGGGAAGAGGTGAAGGCCGAGGGCGCCGACCCCCGACGCGAGCGGGCGCAAGCGCAAGTGGTACACCCTGAGCCCCAAGGGACGCAAGCAACTCGACAAGCACATCGAAGCGCACCGCCAGATGCAGATGCTGCTCAACAACTTCCTCACCGGGAATGAAGCTCGCGCATGAGACTCGCCAAAGCGACCAACCCGACGCATCAGCGCGACACGATCGAGTCCTGGCTCGATGTGCTCGTCTCGATGCTCAAGCTCCCGAGCGCGCAGCGCGACCAGATCCGCGACGAGCTCGAGGATCACCTTCGATCACGCGTGGACGACCTGCTCATCATGGGCAAGTCCGAGCCCGACGCGATCCAGACCGCCATCCACGAACTGGGCGAGACCGCAGAGCTC
>CBDDIA010000025.1:0-109384 GCA_965228685.1 Phycisphaerales bacterium | reverse complement strand
TCTGCAATGTGCTCAAGACCCGCCCGCCCAATAATGCGACCCCGACATCCGAAGAAGCACGCCTGTGCGCGCCCTACCTGCTCGAGCAGATCCGCATCATCCAACCGAAAGTCATTGTGACACTCGGGTTGCCCGCGTCGCACCTGTTGCTCAACTCGTCGAGTCCCATGCACGCACTGCGCGGACGCTTCCACGCGTTCCCCCCGCCCCCAACGCCCAGTGGGATCATCAACGATGAGCTGGCGGGTGATTTCCCGCGCATCGATCTCATGCCGACCTATCACCCCGCGTACCTGTTACGCTCGTACACCGAGGAAAACCGACGCAAGGTCTGGTCCGATCTTCAGCAGGTCATCGCTAAGCTCAAACCCGAATAACGCATCCTCACACGGGTTGTGCCGCTTTTTTGTACATAGTTTTGATCTTCACACGCATGAACGCATCCATGCGCGAAATCACGCGTATATTTTCTCGAAGAATCTGTCATCTGATGGAACCCCGTGTCTGTCTGTGTCGAAGAGACTTCTGTCTAACCCGCCCCTGCAGGTCTCGCCGGGGTGATGAACGAATGAAACACGACGAGTTATCGGCACCATGTGCCAAGGGATTAGTCCCGCCGCAGCATACCCCGCTGCACCAACCATGACCCCCACGAGACTCGGCGCTTGGCCTTCGGGCTGAGTGCCGGGTTTTTTCTTGTCCCTGCTTCATGCACACATCCATGAAAAAACACACCCCGAAGGGTGTGTTTTGTGTGTTCTACCTAGCTGGTGCCCGATCAGGGACCGTCATGGTCGTGCCCGTCGTGATCATGACCGTCCATCATGTCGTGGGCCGCGTCCTTCATGTCCTCGATCGTGTCCTCGATGACATTCTCATAGTTGATCACGGCATCCGCGGGGAGTTTTTCCATCCGCGTGATGTACCACGCCGGCGCGGATCCGCCGCCCCAGTTCACGACGAAATCAAACTCGACCTTGTCGCCCACGCTGTACCCGTCGAGGCTCATGCCCTCGCCGAGCGGGAACGGCATGGTCATCGACGCCATGCCCGCGATGCCCTTGGGGCTCACGCTGATGGTGCCGTCCTTGGTCTTAAAGTCGCGGATCTGCTCGTGACGGATCTTGAGCTCGGAGTTGGGCGTGTTGGGATCGGGCAGCTGCGCGATCTCGCCGCGGATCCCCGTATAGACATCGGGCTCACGCGCCTCGTCGCCGTGATCGTGATCGCCGTGGTCATGCCCGCTGTGATCGTGTCCGTCGTGCTCATGGTGCGCGTCGGATTGGGGTGCGGTGCCGCTCGGGTTGCTCTCATTGGTGCACCCGACGAGCGCCAGCCCTGCGATCATCGCGATCGCCGCGTTGGTCATCGTGTTCTTCATGCGTTTCCTCCTTGCATTGCAGGGTTCGCTGTGTTGTGTGAATATTAGTCCGCTTGTCCTGATAACACGAAAAAACCCGCTCAATCGAGCGGGCCATTCATTTCGATTCAATCGCGTCGGATCAGGACTTCTCAACCGAGAGGTACCGCTCGACGGACGACAGGTCGGGCGCGATGTCGTGGGTGAAACGCATCGACCAGGTGTTGCCCTGCTCGCAGATCGCGATCCGTGCAGCCTTCTCACGCGAGTACCACATGCGACCGCCGCGGATGTACGCGTTCATGCGCTGACGACGCATGCGCTGAGCACGGGCGAGGTTCCGCTTGATGTCGGGGTCACGACGCATCAGACGCGTGATGGTGTCAACCGACCCCTTGTTGTTGGGGACCTTGTTGATGGTGCACTTGATCGTGTCGCCGGCGGTGAGTGTGTCAATCATGACGCTGCCTCTGTGTCTTCATCTCGCGAACGCTGCTGTGCCTGATCAGTTCGGTAAGCAATTGCGTCCGCAGGGGTTGCAAATCGTTGTGCCCGCAACGCGATAGCGCTGCGCGGGACGACAAGTTTAGCCCGAAAATTCATTTGGTCTACCCTCACCCCTACACTACTCATCCAACGACTACAGATGAACGCCCACGAGGAGCGATGATGTCCCAGACCCCACCCGAACAACCCGCCCAGCCCCAGTTCAACCCAAACGCCCCGCACCAGCAGAATCCCAGGCTCCGCAACATCCGAGGCGTCCCTGTCCCCGTCAACACCCCCGACGGCAAGCAGGTCACCATGCTCGGGCTCGCCGACGCCCAGCAGATCTCGACCAAAATGGTCGTCACCCACCCCGCGTTCCAGACCGTCCTCCCCATGATGGACGGGTCCCGCACCATCGATCAGATCGTCACCGAGGTCGGTAAAGGGCTCCAGCGCCCCATGCTCGAGCAGCTCGTCGCCCAGCTCGATGATGCTGGCCTCATTATCGGACCAACCTACGAGGCCCTCGCCCAGAAGATGCGCGATGACTTCGACGCCAACGACACGCTCCCCCCCGGGTCCACCGCCCAGATGGCCGACCTGCTCGTCGCCCAGGCCGTCGGCGCCGAGCCCACCGATGAACAAAAACAAGAACTGGGCGCCCAGAAGCTCGCTGAGCAGATGGACAAGTGGATCGACGAGTCCCTCAAAAACACGGAAACCCCGAGTCTCGAGACCCTCCCCGCCGGGATCATCGCGCCCCACCTCGATTATGTCCGCGGGTGGATGAACTACGCCCATATCTACGGGCGCATGCGCGTCGTCGATCGCCCGGATCGCGTCATCATCCTCGGCACCAACCACTTCGGGATGTCCACCGGCGTCTGTGGGTGCGACAAGGGGTACGAAACCCCCCTGGGTACCTGCCAACTCGATGCGCAACTCCTTGAATCACTTGGAAATGCGCTCGGAGAAGGCGAATCCCAGAAGATGCTCGCCAACCGGTTCGATCACGAGAACGAGCACTCCATCGAGCTCCACATCCCCTGGATCCAGCATGTGTTCGGCAAGGACGACGCGGGGAACTACCCCAAGGTCTTCGCCGCACTCATCCACGACCCAACCGTCAACAACGGCGAGAGTTACGATGGCAACGGGCTCGCCCTCGACCCGTTTGTCGAGGCCCTCAAATCCGCCATCAACGCGGTGGGGGGCAAGACCCTCATCGTCAGTTCCGCGGACCTGAGCCATGTCGGACCCGCCTTCGGCGATCAGCAATCCCTCGCCGGCGAGGAAGAACAGGCCGTCCAGTTCCGGTCCAAGGTCGCCTCCCACGATCAGGAGATGCTCAAGCTCATCGCGGAGAAGAAGATCGATGACCTGATCGGGAACATGGCCTGGCAACAGAACCCAACCCGTTGGTGCTCGATCGGGAACATCAGCGCGATGATGCGGACGATCAACCCGTCACAGGTCGACATCCTCAACTACGCCGCCACGATGGACCCGCAGGGCACCGCCTTCGTCTCCTCCGCGAGCGTCGCCGTGTATTCCTGACCCGCGTATACCTATCTCTACACACGCGATTGTCACGCGTGTGTCACAACCCGCTTTTCACACGGAACAACCGCGTTCCCATCCCGTATCGTGTGCGTGTGCCGCGAAATGCGGGTACGATTCACCCCCCGCGTGTCTGCCGGATGCGTGCGAGGACGAACCGACGATTCTGAACCCGGAGATCCCATGGCTTCTTCGAATATCTGCTGGGGCATCGAGATGGGCTACGGTGCCATCAAGGCCCTGAAGCTCGAGAACGACGGCGGCGAGTACAAGGTGCTCGACTACGCCGTTATCAACCACCCCAAGGTGCTCTCAACCCCCGAGCTCGATCAGACGGACGCGATGCGCGTCGCGCTGGGCACCCTCGTGAATCAGCACGACCTGAGCAATGCGCATGTCGCGATCTCGCTCCCGGGGCACCAGAGCTTTGCGCGTTTCGCCAAGCTCCCCCCCGTCGAGCCCAAGAAGGTCCCCGACATCGTCAAGTTCGAAGCCGTCCAGCAGATCCCCTTCCCCCTCGAAGAGGTGGAATGGGACTACCAGACCTTCGTCTCGCCTGATTCGCCGGATATCGAGGTGGGGATCTTCGCCGTCACGCGTCAGCGGATCATGGACCAGCTTTCCATGCTCAACGATGTGGGGATCACCCCCGACCTGGTGACCTTGTCGCCGATCGCGGCCTACAACGCGCTCGCGGTCGATCTCGGGTTCACCAACGAAACGCCCGGCACCATCATCCTCGACATCGGCACGGTCTCCACGGACATGATCATCGCGGAAGCGGGTCGCGTCTGGGTGCGGACCTTCCCGATCGGCGGGCACAAGTTCACCGAAGCGCTCGTCAGCGCGTTCAAGCTGAGCTACACCAAAGCGGAGAAGCTCAAGCGCGAAGCCGAGCAATCCAAGCACGCCCGCCATGTGTTCCAGGCCATGCGCCCCGTGTTCGGCGACATCGTCCAGGAAATTCAGCGCTCCATCGGGTTCTACCAGAGCGTCCACCCCGACGCGGATCTCAAGCGCCTCGTGGGGCTCGGGTCCACCTTCCGTCTCCCGGGTCTGCGCAAGTACCTCAAGCAGCAGACCGGCATGGATGTCTACCGACTCGAGCAGTTCAAAAAGCTTGCGATGGACGGGCCGCAGGCCGGCGAGTTCCAGGCCGCGAGCTTCAACCTCGCGACCGCGTACGGGTGTGTGCTGCAGAACTTCGAGCACGCCCCGATGCACGCGAACCTGATGCCCGTCCCGGTGATCAAGAACGCGATGTGGAAGCGTAAGGTGCCCTACTTCGCGACGGCTGCGGGTTTGGCCGCTGCCGCTGCGGGCGCGATGTTCATCCGTCCGTTGCTCGATTCCAGCGCCTTCGAGGGCGCGAGCAAGCCCCCCGTGCTCCAGCAGGTCGCCCGCGAAGCCAAGGCGCTCGCGGATGAAGCAGAGGAAAAGAAGGTCACGGACGGCGCTCCCGCGGACTTGCGGGGCGCCCAGATTGTGGGTCTCCTCGACGAGAACGCGTACTACACGCACATCCTCGAGGACGCGTCGCGTCTGATCGACACCGTGAATGCCAACGCGCGGACCGCTGCACAGAGCGATCAGCGCCTCGCCAGCGCCTTCCAGAACGCCGAGCCCTTCCGTCTGGTCTCGTTGAGCAACGAGTACCTGACTACGACAGAAACCGATCTCGCCAGAAACACGGGCGGCGGCCGCCCGGGGCGTTCGGGTAACACGGGCAGCCCAACCGGGGGTGTGGATCCGGCGCTCGCGCCGATCCAGGCGCTGCGCCGCATCAAGGTGCAGGCCCAGTTCGAGATCCCGCTCGCGGACCCGCAGGTCTTCCTGCTCGACATGGTCGAGCCCTTCCTCCGCAACCGTCTGCAGCGTGACGACGCACCGTACACGATCGTGCTGAGTCAGGCAGAGCCCTGGGAGAGCGGATCGCCCGCACAGGGCAACACCCGCAACCCCGGCGGCGGGGGCGTCAAGCCCATCCCGGGTCGCGGGCCCGACCCGAGGCCGAGCGGATCGTCCAACATCGATTCCATCGCGCCGATCAAGAACCCCGCGACCAATCGCGATACCTCCGGCGGATCGCGAACCCCCGACCAGAACGCGACTTCAACCGTGACCATTACCTGGTACGCGGTCCTTGATTCCATGAACGAATCGACGCAGAACAACGGAGATGAGCCGTGAATAAAGTGCTTGGATTCATCAAGGGCAACCTGATCATCGTGATCTCGATCGTGCTGATCCTCGCGCTGCTGCCCGTCGGGTATGTCTTCTCGGGCAAGTGGAACGCCAAGGTCGCGGAGAAGGTCAAGAGCGCGTACGAGTCAGAGAAGCGTTCATTGACCTCGAGCGGCAAGGTGAACTACGCCCTCCCCGCCGTCCTCGAAGGCGAGCAGGACATCTCCGAGTCCCGCGCCCCCAACGACGCGGTCACCGCATTCTATGAGGACGCGAAGCAGGCCCGCATCGCGCAGGTCGAGGATGTTGTCGCACGCGGCACCACCTTCAACCAGGGCGACCATGTCGAGATCGTGCCCGGGCTCCTCCCCAAGGCGCCAGACGCACGCGAACGCCAGCGCCTCGGACGCGCGATGAGCGAAGCGATCGTCGGCACCCGCGACACACCCTCCATCTACCAGCGCAAGCTCCGCCGGATCAACGCGGGTGCTCCGCCTTCGGTTCCGTCGCTCGCGACGATGCTCGATCAGTACAAGAACCAGCTCGAGCAGGAGTACCGCTCCTCCAACCGCGACGGGCAGGTCACCCAGGATCAGCAGAACGAGATCACCGAGAAGCTCAGCGCCCGCCGCCTCAGCGAATACATCGCACGCGCCAAGTCGCTGACCTACTACTGCGACCCCTACGCGTTCGTGAACGGGTCCGAGGCGGGCGAGCTCACCACCTTCGGTTCTGACGGGTTCTCCATCGTCCCCGCTGCGAACTGGTCGCCGAGTCAGGTGACCGAGCCTGTCGCGTTCACCTGGTTGTGGGACTACTGGGTGATCTCCGACATCCTCGACGCCGCGGCCAAGGCGAACATGAACGCCGCGTCCGGCGCAATGTCCGTGCCCGACGCGCCCGTCAAACGCATCGAATCGATCCGCGTCTCCGCCCTTGAAGTCAAGGCATCGGGCGCGACCGGTTCGGATGATGGGTACACCCGCGGGCGTGGAACTGATGACATCTCGGCCGCGACACCCGCGGCGAGCTTTACCGGGCGCACCGGGGGAACCTCCGCGAGCCCATTCGATCTCCGCCAGGTCGAAGTCGTCGCCGTTGTCTCCTCCAAGGATCTCCCCAAGTTCCTCGACTCCTTCTCCAAGGTGAACTTCATGACCGTCACCGATGTGGACCTCCAGGAGGTCGATGTCTGGGCGGACCTGGCGCAGGGGTACTACTACGGCACGGACCATGTCGTCCGCGCCAGAGTGCAGGTCGAGACCGTTTGGCTCCGCTCGTGGATCACCCCGATCATGCCCGACGCGATCAAGCAAACGCTTGGGATCCCCGTCGCCAGCGCACCGATCGACGACGAAGGATGATCTGATCCCCACCTGATACGCGATACCGATTCATACCACCGCATAAAGCGAGCACCATATGAAACTCAAAGGCGTCAACCCCATCGAGCAGCACATCGAGAAGATCGTTCTCGGCGTGGTCTTCCTCATCCTGCTCGGCGTCGTCGCGCTTCAGTTCGTGACGACCCCCAACAACATCGAGGACGGCGGGCGCTCCATCCCGCCCGCGCAGACCTACACCGCGCTCGAGTCGCAGGCGAACCAGCTCCAAAGCCAGATCTCCGACCTGAGCCCCGCGCTCCCCGATGTCAAACCCGTCGATCTCGTCGCTCGGTACGACAACGCGTTCGCGAGCTCGGGTTCATCCCGCCTGACCCTCTCGAGCCCGCTCGGGCAGGGCGTCGATGTCGCCGCCGCAACGGGCACCAACACCGATGACATCACCCGGCGCGACGCCGGCCCGCTCGCAGCCCTCGCGGTTCCGATGACCTCCACCCCCGTCGCCGCATCGCAATGGGCGACCCTCGATCCCTACGCGCTGCTCGAAGTCCCCGAGTTCGCGGACTATGTCCCAACTCAGCAGCCCTACGACTTCGCGTCCATCACGATCGAATCCTCATTCTCAGGCACCGAGCTTCAAAGCGTGCTCAACGGGGAGAACGGCAACACCGCCATCCCAAGCATCTACTGGTCCTCGACGGGGATCGCGGTCCTCGGGTTTGAGGTTGAGCGCCAGCGCCTCCTCCCCGGCGGCGAGTGGGGTGCCTCCGAGCCCATCCAGACCCCGCCGCACACCCCCAATCCTCTTGGTGCGGTGAATGTGGATTCTGGTCTGCAGGATCTGGTCACCGTGGTCGGGAACGCCTCCCGCGAAGCGAGTGAGGTCCAGCGCCCCATGTTCCCGCCGACCATCGCGGGCCCGCTCTGGACCCCGCCGAGCGAACGCGTCGCGATGGCGGGTTCGTCCGAATCGGATCAGATCCGCCGACTCCAGCGCCAGCTCGATCGTGCCCGCGAAGAGCTCGCACGCCTCACGGACGACCCGAACCAGGGACGCCCGGATGACGATCGCCGAACGACGGGCAAGACCAACGACGATCGCCGGACCGCGCCCCGTCCCACGGGGAATCGTGACCGCGTTGATCGCGTCCGAGAGCAGATCAAGGACCTCGAAGATCAGCTCAAAGAGCTCGGCGTCGAGACCGGCGATGCCCCCGCATCGCGCGTCCGCACCTCCCGCAACGATCTCCGTTCGGTCCTCGAAGAAGAATCGATCGATCTTTGGGCCCATGACATGGGTGTCGAACCCGGCGCAACCTACCGGTACCGCACCCGTGTCGTCGTGAACAACCCTCTCTTCCGCAAACAGGCGGACATCGACCCCGATGACGCCGATCAGCAGGCGCTCGCCCGAGACCCGTTCGCACGAGGCGACTGGTCCGCTTGGTCCGAGCCAGTCGTTGCGGGTGCACGCGAGTACTTCTTCGTGACCTCGGCTTCCGAGGGCACAGCGGGGAGCACCGCCCCCGACAAAACCACGATCGAGCTGTACCAGGTGTATTACGGACACTACCGCAAGTCGACCCTGAATGTGTCGCCGGGCGATGTGCTCGCAGCCGACCTGCGTGTCTCGGGTGATCTGCTCGCGTTCGATACCTCAATCGTCACCCCCGAGCAGGCTGCGGATGTCGTGGAGGCCCGCAATGCGGACGAACCCGATACCCAGCTCCTCACGGGTGTGTCCGAACTCCCCAATCGCCTGAGCATTGAAATCGGGGCGTTCGTCCTCGATATCTACCCCGGGCAGGAACGAACCGAAGGCGGTCTGGGGCGCGAAGGCACCCCGGTCATCAATGTCGTCCTCCGTGATGCCGACGGGCGCGTGATCGTCCGCACGGAACAGGGAGACGAGGGTTCGCTCGCCTATGCCCAGGCCTCTGAATCCGCGTCATCTGCGAGCTCGACCCAGCTGCGTGCCCCCGGCGAGCAGCCGGCCAAGTCGCCCGCAGCAGCGTTGTTTGAGCCCGTCGAGCCCTGATCGCATCTCAGGCCCCCAATGAACCTCACGAGCCCCGCAATGCGGGGCTTTTTCATGGGTGCGTTGAGGGCATCACGCATAGTATTGGATGGCTCGAGTGGGGGAGTTCAGGCAGGTTTTGCGTGCGGGTGTTGGAGCATGCGAAATCGTCGTAAAGAATTGTGGGAGAAGAGCCTGAATTGTTGCCCAAGCAATTTGACGAGCGGTTTGTGCCGTCTATCATCCCTCCGCCTCTTAACCGAGGCGAAACCGATCAGAACCGGCTGGCCCGGTGATGAATCAGCTTCTTTGACAAGTGGATGACGACGAGCGGAACTCAGATCGCTCAACTTCAAAGGAGGTTGAGATCGAGGCTGAGTTCGGCAAATACTAACTGAGTAATCTCAAAATGCGTCGAAATGGTGCCTGTTCAAAGACCCACTTGCCAGGGGGTCATGCGAGGAGGTTGATTGTCCTTGCCGGCAGGTAAGGGAGGTCATTGGCACGCTGAGTTGATGTTCGATTTCGGTCGGCATCAGGTCGGTGTGATCAAGCCACTAAGGGCATACGGTGGATGACTTGGCGTCAAGAGGCGATGAAAGACGTTGGAACCTGCGAAAAGCTACAGGGAGCTGGTAACCGAGCTGTGATCTGTAGATATCTGAATGGGGCAACCCACCCGCAAGGGTATCGTGCACTGAATGCATAGGTGTACGAGGCAAACCCAGGGAACTGAAACATCTAAGTACCTGGAGGAAAGGAAAGCAACATGCGACTCCGTAAGTAGCGGCGAGCGAAAGCGGATAGATGTGAACCTTTTGAACACGTTGGAATGCGTGACCAAAGACGGTGATAGTCCGGTAGGAAGATGTAGCATCATAGCTCTAGAGTAGGCTCGGGCTCGTGGAACCCGGGTTGAATATGGGAGGTCCACCTTCCAAGGCTAAGTACTCCTTGACGACCGATAGCGAAGAAGTAAAGTGATTGAAAGTTTAAAAGTACCCCTATTAGGGGGGTGAAATAGACCTGAAACCGTATGCCTACAAGCGGTCGGAGCCCTACGGGGTGACGGCGTGCTTTTTGCATAATGAGCCCGCGAGTTAGTCTCAGTGGCGAGCTTAAGGCCTACCGGGCCGGAGGCGGAGCGAAAGCGAGTCTGAATAGGGCGTATAGTCGCTGGGGCTAGACACGAAACCCGTGTGATCTACCCATGGCCAGGGTGAAGGTGGGGTAAAACCCGCTGGAGGCCCGAACCCGTTATCGTTGAAAAGATATGGGATGAGCTGTGGGGAGGGGTCAAAGTCCAATCAAACCGGGAGATAGCTTGTTCTCACCGAAATAACTTTAGGGTTAGCCTCAAGAAGCAACTGTTGGGGGTAGAGCTACTGGATGCGTGGTGGGCCCGTCTAGGGTACCCCATGCAACCAAACTCCGAATACCAACAGCCAAGCCTTGGGAGATAGACTGCGAGTGAAAATATCCGTAGTCAAAAGGAGAATAATCCAGATCGCCGGCTAAGGTCCCCAAATCATGCTTAGTTCTTAAGGAGGTCAGACTGCCGTGACAACCAGGATGTTGGCTTAGAAGCAGCCACCATTTAAAGAGTGCGTAATAGCTCACTGGTCGAGGAGTTTGGCGCCGATAATGATCGGGAATAAGCATGATACCGAAGCCGCGGACTTCGTAAGAAGTGGTAGGTGAGCGTTCCATTCAGCTTTGAAGGTGTTCGGAAACGGATGCTGGAGCGTATGGAAGTGAATATGCGGGCTTGAGTAACGATAAACAGGGTGAGAATCCCTGTCGCCGTAAGTCTAAGGTTTCCTGGGGAAGGTAAATCCGCCCAGGGTTAGCCGGGTCCTAAGGCGAGGCCGAAAGGCGTAGTCGATGGATAGCAGGTTAATATTCCTGCGCACCTGTTGAGATCAAAGCATAGTGCGGATTTCCAAGCTCTTCTGGACTGCTAGTTGTCCAGGCCTTCGGGCCGTTGAAGGGGGAGGGAGTTCCTAGAAAAGCTATGTGGGCAATACAGGTCCCGTACTAAAACTGACACAGGTAGACGAGGCGAATAGCCTCAGGCGCTCGAGAGAATGGTTGTGAAGGAACTAGGCAAAATCACTCCGTAAGTTCGCAAGAAGGAGGCCCTTCGGGGCGCAGAGAAAAGGCCCTGGCAACTGTTTATCAAAAACACAGCACTGTGCTAACTCGCAAGAGGATGTATACAGTGTGACGCTTGCCCAATGCCCGAATGTCACGGGAGCAGGTTAGCTTCGGCGAAGCTTGCAACTTAAGCACGGGTCAATGGCGGCCGTAACTATGACGGTCCTAAGGTAGCGAAGTTCCTTGTCGGGTAAGTTCCGACGCGCATGAATAGCGTAATGACTGGGGCACTGTCTCCACAACCAACTCGGTGAAATAGTAGTGGCGGTGAAGATGCCGCCTACCCGCAGCAAGACGGAAAGACCCCGTGAACCTTTACTGCAGGCTCATATTGGTCATGAGCACATGATGCGCAGGATAAGTGGGAGGCTTTGAAGCCGGTATTCAGGTGCCGGTGGAGCCGTTGTTGAGATACCACTCTTCTTGAGTTTGTGGCCTAACCCTGATTCCCGTGAAGCCGGGCAGGGGACAGTGTGTGTCGGGTAGTTTGACTGGGGCGGTCTCCTCCTAAAGAGTAACGGAGGAGCGCAAAGGTTGGCTCAGCACGGATGGAAACCGTGTTTCAGAGTGTAAGAGCACAAGCCAGCTTTACTGCGAGTCCGACAGGACGAGCAGTCTCGAAAGAGGGCTCTAGTGATCCTGCGATCGCGTGTGGAAGCGTCGTAGCTCATCGGATAAAAGGTACTCCGGGGATAACAGGCTTATCGCTCCCGAGCGTCCATAGCGGCGGAGCGGTTTGGCACCTCGATGTCGGCTCATCGCATCCTGGGGCTGAAGGCGGTCCCAAGGGTTAGGCTGTTCGCCTATTAAAGCGGTACGCGAGCTGGGTTCAGACCGGCGTGAGCCAGGTCGGTCCCTATCTGTTGTGGGCGTTGCAAACTTGAGAGGAGTCAACTTTAGTACGAGAGGATTAGGTTGGACTGACCCCTGGTGATCCTGTTGGGCTGCTAAGCCCATCGCAGGGTAGCTACGTCGGGCAGGGATAACAGCTGAAAGCATCTAAGCAGGAAGCCCCCCTCAAGATCAGGTTTGCTTGTCTTGTACGAGAGACCCCTGGGAGACTACCAGGTTGATAGGCCGCAGGTGTAAGGGTTGAGAAGCCCTCAGCTGAGCGGTACTAACGGTCGAAGGTTTGGTCACTCCGACCCGATGCCGAAAGGCGAAAGGTCAGAAGTGAGTCAACATCATTTCTACGCACTGAGATTAATCAGTTTGCCGGGCTTGTTTGAGTCATCTCAAACAGGTCTCCGCTCGTCGCATCCGTCAAAGTCATGACGGCCCGGGAAACCGGACCTTCCATGATTGTTGGTGACCATAATACTGGGGTCACACCTGTTCCCATCTCGAACACAGCAGTTAAGCCCAGTATGCCGATGATACTGTTCAGCGGGAAAGTAGGTTATCGCCAACTCTTCAGCCCCTTAAGGTAAACCTTGAGGGGCTGTTTTCATTTTTGCAATTCCTCATCCTCTTCCACGATCACCATTTCACTCCCGTACAATGCAGTAGATACCCAAGGAGGGATACACATGTCCACGACTGATCGAGCATTCAAACTCTACGACGAAGGCGCGGATGAACTCCTCAACGCGGAATCATTCCCCGATCGTGTCTCATTACTCAAATCAGATCACGGCGCACCACTCTCAGGTTCGCGAATACGCGTCATGTGGGGGCAGGATCTACTCGCTGATGTGCTCGACGGACGCTACCGTGCGGTCATCTGTGGTGTCAACGATGCAGACAACTCCCACGGCGTCATCGCGCAGATCTGCTCACTCCTCAATACTTCGCAATGGTCCGCGAGCTCCGTCACGAGTTACGCCAAGATGTTCCAGGAATCGCTCCAGGTCCACGCGGCCAATGATCGCGAACCCTACATCCTCAAGTACGATCTTGACTCGGTCCTGGTCCTCGGGATGCTCCGCCCGCACGGGCGAGACTTTTTCACCGTCGGCGACATGGCACGAGGGTTCCGTACGATCACCAAGATGCTTCAAGGGCGTGCTGATCGCCGCCCGGTGTGCTCTGTTTCATTCCTCGGTGCCACGAGCAATAAGCTCGTGTCTGATGATTCCGATCAGACCGAGCCGAGCTTTGAGACGGTCCTTCGCACCATGCACGACGCGGGGTTCCGGGGCGATGTTTACCCATCGCCCCAGATGTGGAACTATGCCCACACCGGAGTTTTCCCGAGTTATCCATATCCCAAGGGTGTCGATCGGATGCGCGCAGGATCGAGCTGATGAACCCCTCGGTTCATGCAGACGCGTTGATCGAACGCCTCGAGCGATTCCCGCCCGCGCTCGTCGCACTCGTATCGGTGTTCTCGCCAGATGATCTCGGTTGGAAGCCCGATCCCGGATCGTGGTCCGTGTTGGAGATCGTCTGTCACCTGGCGGACGAGGAGACGGCCGATTTCCGCGCTCGGGTGATTTCAACACTCGAGGACCCCACGCGACCCTGGACGCCCATCGACCCGGAGGGGTGGGCGATCGAACGCCAGTACCACACACAGGATCTGCACCAGAAACTCAATCTGTTCGTTGATCTGCGCGCCCAGAGCATCGAGATGCTCCGTTCCATCGCATCCCCGGACTGGTCCCGCTCGTATCGGCACCCGAAGATCGGTGATCTGAGCGCCGGGTACATGCTCTCATGCTGGTGCGCCCACGACGCGCTGCACCTGCGCCAGATCACCAAACGCCTCCATCAGCTCGCGCTCCGCGACGGCGGGGGTGTGCCGTTGGACTACGCGGGCTCTTGGTAAACACACCCACGCACACCACGCTCAGTCATGCACGCAAGGGGAACGCGATGAAGAAGAAACAGGTCCTCCTCGGCGGATTCCTCACGGTGCTGGCACTGGCCATGCTCAGCGGCATCATCGCCATCGTTCTCCCGCAGCGCTTCGTGAGCGATGAAGTCATCTTCACCATCATGCTCGTAGGGTGTTACGCGTTCGGGATCCTGATGGTGATCGCGGTCGGGCGAGAGTTGCGCACCACGATGAAGCTCGCGACGATCAGCGCCCTGATCTCGATGCTGACATTCGTCACCCTGATCTGGTTCGACAGGCACCTCGGGTACCGCTGGGAAGACCTGATGATCAAGGTTGGGCTTTCGACGCTGATCATCGCGCTCGCCCTGCTGCATCGACTGCTCATCGTCCCGCTGGATCCGCGCGTCTTCTGGGGGCGGCTCTCCAAGCGTGTCGCGATCGTTGGCGCGGGGATGACCAGCGCGTGCTTCATCTTCTTCCTTGTCTTCGAGGACCTGATCCGAGGCGACGATTTGATCGTTCGAGTTCTCGGGATCGGTCTGCTCATCACAGCAGGCGCGAGCATCGCCATCGGTGCCATCTCGCTCTTCGGCCCAAAGCTCGGCGAGGACGAGCCCGATGTCGTTGCCAAGTCCATCCCCGTTCACCTCACCTGCCCGATCTGCGCTGACCAGATCGAAGCCATGTCCAACGCGGCGGGTCACTGCGGGCGATGCAAGCTGCAGATCGAGATCCGCACCCAAGAACTCCGCTGCGTATGCGGGTACCTGCTCCACATGCTTGAACGCGATGTATGCCCCGAGTGCGGAAAGCCGGTTGAGGCCGGCGAGCGTTGGGAACAGATCAGCAACACATGAAACATGCCCCCGACTCGCACGAGCCGGGGGCATGAGAGAGTGCGCATGTGCTTTGCTGTTGAATCAGTTGAGCACGCCAAAGATCGGGCCAATGCCGACAACATCACCAGCGCGGACCGAAGGGGTGCCGGGGAGATCATCGGGATCATCGCTCGGCGAACGGAAGGTGACCTCGCCCATGCCTAGGGCGTTGGTGGTAATCGTGCCGATTACCGTGCCATTCAGGGTGACCTCGTAGGTCGTCTTGGGATCAGCGTCTTCGATCGACACATCGAAACGAGCACGCATCGCGGGCCCGCGTGTTTCGGCGCGGTACCGGGCGTTGCCACTGGCGAGGGTTGCGGGACCTTCCAGATCTGCGCGGAACTCGATGCGATCGTTGCGTTCAACGGAGACGCCCTCGCGTGCCATCGGGAAGGTCATCGCGGCCGTTGCCGCCAGGGCGCAGGTTGAGAGAAGGGTTGCTGAGATCAGTGCGTAGCGTTTCATCGTGTGACTCCTTACATTCGGTGTGCATGATGCACGGGTTGTGGTTTCGAGCCGACGCGGCTCACGAGTCACATTGCATTCAGCGTGCCAAACAATGTGATGGCCACGCCTGCGCAGGAGTCACGAAAAACAGGCAAAGATCGCGGCTAAAACTGTCGCCTGCCGATCGACGCACACACGGGTGGCAACAGATGTGCACACTGGCCATCATTGTCATCAAAGAATCAACGCGTCCAACGCTGCGCAATCGGCATCCGGCGACCCGCGCCGAACGCCTTGCTCGTCACGCGCAACCCAACCGCCATCTGCTGACGCTTGTACTCGTTGCGATCGATCATCGAACAGAACCGGCGAACAACATCCGCGTCGATCCCCGTCTCCTCGATGATCCGCGACGCGCTCTGGTGCAGCTCGATGTGTCGATGCACGATCTGATCGAGGACCTCGTACTCCGGGAGCGAATCCGAATCGAGCTGATCCGGCGCGAGCTCCGCGCTCGGAGGCTTCTCGATCGTGCTCACCGGGATCGGTGCCCGATCAAACCCAAGCGACGCAAAGTGCTCGTTGATGTATCGGCACACACGGAAGACCATCGTCTTGGGCAGGTCCGCGATCACCGCGAGCCCGCCGTTCATGTCGCCGTAGAGCGTGCAGTACCCGACCGCGATCTCGCTCTTGTTCCCCGTCGTGAGCACCAGCGCCCCCGTCCGGTTCGACAGCGCCATCATCATCGTCCCGCGGATGCGTGATTGCAGGTTCTCCTGCGTGAGATCGGGCAGCTGCTGCCCGAGCGTGCGCTGCCCGAGCTCGGAGAACGCGGGGTTCAGCACCTCGCTCAACCCCGCGAACCCCGGATCGATCGGCATGCTCACGCACTCGATCCCCAGGTTCCGCGCCAGATCGAACGCGTCGGTCTTGCTCCCCTCCGAGCTGAATTTGCCCGGCATCGACGCGCCAACAACCTTGTCCTTCCCTAGCGCCCGCACCGCGAGGGTCGCGACGAGCGCCGAATCGATCCCGCCGGACAACCCGATGCACGCCCGCTCGAACCCGCACTTGAACAGGTAATCACGCACCCCAAGGGTCAACGCGTCCACGATCATCCGCTCGTCATCCACAGGCGACGCGTCGATCGGCCCCATCTCATTTGTATCCACAACGAGCAGCTGCTCCTCGAACGCATCCGCGAGCGCACAGATCCGACCCGCATCATCCACAACACACGACTGACCCGCAAAGATCAGGTCATCGTTCGCGCCGACCTGATTCACTGAGACCACCGGTACGCGATGCGTGAGCGCGTGCTTGATCAGGATCTCGCGGTGGCGCTGATCCTTGTGCAGCGCGTACGGCGACGCGCTGGGCGCGATGATGACTTCCGCGCCCGCATCCGCGAGCAGCTGCACCGGATCGGGCTCGTCCGCGTACCGATCCGCGAACCCCGCGTCGTGCCCCTTCCACAGATCCTCGCAGATCGCCAGCCCAACCTTGGTGCCGTTGATGTCGAAGACCCGCGTCTGATCGCCCGCGACGAAGTACCGATCCTCATCGAACACATCGTAAGTGGGGAGGAGTCGCTTGTCGTAGTACCCCACGAACGCGTTGTTCTGGTACACCACGAGCGAGTTGGCGATGTGCGGGTGCGCATCGGGATCAATGTCGAGCCCCTGCGCATCAACCTCGATGGGCAGCGGGGTCCCGAGCACGATCGCGATGTCCCTCGTGTGCACCTCGCCGATCATCTTCGCCGTCTGGGCGCACTCACGCACGAAACCCTCGACCTGCAGCAGATCCCGCGGCGGGTACCCGCAGATCGCGAGCTCCGAGAACACCACGAGCTCCGCGCCCTGCGTGCGCGCTTCATCGATCGCCCACACGATCGCATCCGCGTTGCACGAGAGATTACCGATGGTCGGGTTGAGCTGGGCGATCGCGATCTTCATCGCATAATCGTAGGTGTCGGCGCGGGGTTAATCGCCATCAATGCTCCGCCCGATGAGCTCGGTTTCCGCGACCTGCCCCTCCGGATCGAGGGGCTTGCGGGCTTTGAGCCACGCGATCCCAAACCCCGCGCACCCGAGGTTCACGATCGCCTCGACCGCGGTCACAAAGAGCACCGTCGCGGCGATCGGGACCTGCCCTGACTCGGTTTCATTCAGTGCATTGCTCGAGATCCCGACGAGTTCCGCGATCCCGATGGTTCCTGCCTCGCGCGTGCCGAGCATCCCCGCCGGCGATGCCGCACCGATGATGAAATAGGTCGCCCCGAGTAACAACGCATCCTGCATCGAGATCGGAAGCTCAAGCACCCTCGCTGCGACATAGAACCGCAGCGCAAAGGTAATGATGTCAATCAACCGGAACGCGTTGGCGATCAGGGTCGCGCGCGGGTGCCCGAGCATCTCGAACCCCGAGTGGATCCGCGAGAACGCATCGGACCCGGAGAGTTTTTCACCGATCCCGATCCTCGAGAGACGCGTGAGCCCCACATCGCCCGCGAGCTGGCGCGAGAGCGCCGACCCGACGATGGTGCACACGATCACCCCGACGAGCGAGACAACCCACCACACCGCGTTCACTTCCTTCAGCCACACGCTCGTCAGGATCAAAGGCCCGAGCACCGCGGCCATCAGGATCGCCTCCGCGATGATCCACGCACCGATCGTCAGGACGGGCACCTTGTCGCGCCGGTTGTGGATCACGAACCGCGCCACCACCGAGAGCTTGAATGGCAGGTACGCGAGAAAAGTCGCGATCGCGTTCGTCGCGATCACATCCGTCGCGCGGATCTTGTGAACCGGATTCAGGACAACCCAGAAGATGATCCCGTTGAAACCGACCGAGAGCGCCGCGAGCACAAGCAGCAGCATGAGCTCGCCGGGCGTCGCGTCGGAGAGCTTGGCAAGTTGCTCACGATTTTCAGGACGCAGCGCCATCCGCACCGCCCACCCGAGCAGCGCGATCCCGATCGCGAACCCCACGATCTGCACGATCACTCCGATCGCGCTCCGCGATGACTTGGTGGGGCTCGGGGTGTCAGGTGTGTCGCTCATGGGGTTGATGTCTTTGTGAGACGGAAGATCGCCCGGCTGGGTATCTGGGTATTGGGATCGCTCCATACCTGTATCGGCGAACCCAGTGAATCGATCCACACGATCAGCTGATCCGGGTCAAGCGAATCGGGCACCCACCCGCTCCGCGCGTACCGATCAATCTCCGAGAACGAGACCATAACCAGGTCTATCCCCTCGTCCCGCAGGTATCGGGTCCTCGCGCCCGGATCATTCGGGTGTGCACCCATCGCGTCCGCGATCAACCAATCGTCGTAGACCGTGTTGTAGCGCACTTCGCCCGTGACATAGATCGGGGTCGCGTCGCCGAGCAGGTAGATCGTGTCGTCATCGCTCGCGATCCGGTTGAGCGCCCCCGTCCAGGGCATCGGATCGATGTCGAACGCGCCCATCGCGTACCCGGGTCCCAGATCGAATACCACGAACGGGTTCCCCCGGTTCTGGATCAACGCGTGCCCGATCGACCACATCAGCGCCCCGATGCACACGATCTTCGCAGCCGCCTCGCGTGCGGGCTGGTTCGCGATCCGCACGATGAGCACCGCCCCGAGCACGATCAAGCTCGGCGCGAGCGGGATCAGGAACCGCGATTGCACATGCGTGAGCATCGCCCACGCAACGATCGGTACACCAATCACGAGCAGCGTCACAAACCCCGCCCGATGCGTACGCATCACCACGAGCATACCAACAAGCCCGCTCACGCCAAGCACCGGCGTCAGACCCCATTGCCCGTTCGTCAACCCGCGGAATTGAGATACATGATCGATCCCATTCGCGTCGGGTACCACGAGCATCATGAACCGATCGAGGATCGATCCTTCGAACGCGTGCGCCGATGCGTAGATCGCGTGCTGCGCCTCGCTCCAGTGCCCGTCGCCCAAGATCGCGTGCATCTGCGGGAACACCGGGTTCCCCGCCGCGAGTTCGTTGCGGATCAACCAGGGCGCGATCGTGATCGCACCCGCCACCACGCACCCGAGCGTCGCGATAACCCACTGTTTTCTGGGAGCGCACGCGAGCAGCACGATCCCCACGCTCGGCGCGAGCATGAACAACGCGGTCGGCTTGCACGAGCACGCCCCGCCGACGATGAACCCACACAGGATCGCGCTTTTCCAGGTCTCGATGTCTGATCGCATCGCCACGATCAATGCTGTCGCACCGAGCAGGACCACCGCGATCTCGTTGTACGCGAGCGTCCCGACCACCATCAACCACGGCGTCCCAAACGCCAGCGCCGTCCCGATCCGACCCGCGAGGTTCGCGTCCGCGCCTTGGAGCACCCGCGAACTGGTTCTCCGCGCGAGCTCACCGATCACTCCCGCACTCACGATCAGCATGAATGCACTGAGCAACTGGGCGCTGATCATCGCCCGTCCGTTGTCCGCGTGCATCCCGCCGCCCATCATCAGGGTGATGTGCGCGTACGCCGATTCGATATAGCTCGGGAGGTACGAGTACACATTGTGATCACTCGGCCACACCCGTCCCTGCTCGATCCACTCACGCGGGAGCTGCAGGTGGTAACTCAATGCGTCGAACCCGCCGTACTCCGAACCCCAGAGCACGCCCGGCGGGTTGCACGCCATCACCAACGCCAACATCCCGCCGCACACGATCGCGACATGGATCGGCGAAACACGCTCAACGCGTGAACTCAATCGGAGTCCCCCGAGACTCGGCAGCCACAACACAACCCCAACTCCCGTGATCACCCATGCACTCACACTCGTCAGGAACCCGAGCATCCCCACCAGATGCGTGAGTGAGAGCAACGCCGTCAACCCGAACCCGAGCTCGATGCACCAATGCCCCGATCCCGCCGGGATCCATCGTCGGATCAATCGCCCGTACCCCGCGCCCGCGAACAGGTAGAGCGCCGGCGCCCACCCCGCGAGGATCAGGTTCTCGATGAGGGCGATCACCCGCGCACCCCATGGCCCGCCCTCGCCCCGCATCAGCACGATCGCCGCGAACCCGATCGCCACCGCGATCAGAACGATCATCGCCTGCGATCGTGGTCGGGTCTGGATTGCGGATGCGCCCTGCTCCATCGCACCCATTGTACGATCGCCCAACCGGGCCCGGGCAGAATCCAAACCCTAGAATCACCCATGCCACTCGAACCCATCAAAACCAACGCGGATTCCCACGCACCCCTCGACATCATCGAGCCCCTGTGCGCTGTGTTCCGCCGGGCGCTGAAAGAAGAGGGGCTCAAGTACACCCCCGAGCGGGCGATGATCCTCGACACGATCATTGCGTTCGATGGGTTGTTCGAAGCCGACCAGCTCCTCGACGCGCTCAAGGACAAGGGGCACTCCGTCTCCAAAGCGACCGTCTACCGCACGCTCAAGCTCCTCGAGTCCTGCAACATCATCCAGCAGGTCCTCTTCGATCGCGAGCAATCACACTACCAGCTGGCCGTGGGCAACACGGGCAACACGCTGCTCATCAACATCGACACGGGCGATGTCGAAACACTCGCGGTGCCCGAGCTCATCGCGCTCCGCGACAAGATCTGCGCCGCCAAGGGGCTCAAGGCCCAGGGACACAAGCTGCAGATCTTCGTCAGCGCCGGCGCCGACTAAACGCGACACCCAACCCAAGCAGCGCCATCGACGACGCGGGCGCCGGGATAACAATCGCCGGCGAACCCGCGACATCGTTGTACCCCCAGCGCACCGGCGCGAGGGACACATCGACCTGCCCGTTGAGCACCTCGATCGTGCGTTTGAACTCCGCGAACCCGTAATACACCGATCCCTCGCGCTCAAACTCAACCCCGACAACGATGAAATCGTCGGTCGAGAACACCCCGGGCGCGCCCGTCAGGTTGTTCATCCCGTGGATGATCCGCCACCCCTCCTCAAAGCTCGCGCCCGCGCCAATCGAGTCACCCTCCGCGAAGAGCTCGGGCCCGTAGTACGCCTCGCCGAAGGGAAGCTCGGGCGTTGGGATCAGGGTCGCGATGGAAGACTCGGCTGTCCGCGTCACCGTCCCGGTGCCCAGCCAGAGGTACTGCCCCGTGAAGTCGTTGATTTGCATCAGAAACAACGACCCGCTGGGCGTGACCCCAACACCGGGCTGATCGTCCGCAGCACGCGTGATGTCCAGCGCCTGCCCCAGGATCGTGTCCCCGAAGTTCGGGTTGAACGCGCGGAGCCCGCCGATCGTGTTGTTGTTCTCAAAGACCACCATGCCCGCGTGCGTCGCGCCCGCAAGGACCAAGATCGTGCCGGCTGCAAGGATCGGGTGCGTCTTCATCGGGGATCTCCTGTGTGGGGTTGCCCTACGCGTTCGAGCATACCCGATCGCGGACGCACCCATCCACAACGAATCCCCCGAATCCCCGCTTACCGGATCGCAACCCGCATCTTTTTCGCGTTCCCCGCGTCATGGATCGCCACGATCGCACCATACGGCACATCATCGCTCGCCCCGATCCGCAGGATCAACCCCGCGCTGAGCATCGGATCCATCCCCCCGATCCGGGCGATTGCCTCGTCGATCCCGATCGCGTCCGATCCCATCCCGCGTGCTAAAACCCGCTCGCGCTCGACAAACAACTCTACATCGAGCATCGGCGTGGGCAGATCGAACCCCACGGAATCGTTCGATTCCTCCCGCTGTTCCGGGAGGTCCGCCGCAAGGAACCATTCCTGCCCAACGATCGTCGTCGCGGCCATGAAGAAGATCAGGATCACCAACACCACATCCACCATCGGGGTCATGTTGGGACCAAATCGCCCCGTGTTTCCAAAGATGTTCCGCTGCTTGAGCGGGCGGGAACGCGTTGGTGATCCTGCATCACTCATGGGCGCTGCTCCGTCACGAGCTCGATCTTCCCAACACCCATATCGCGCAGCACATTGAGCACCGGGCGCACGAACCGGTGGGGGGTGTCCTTGTCCGCACGCACCCGAACGGGCGTACCCGCCGATCGCGCGAGCATCCCCGAGACCTGGGCTTCCAACCGATCGAGTTCGATCTCGTCGCCGTTGAGCGAGCGGGTCCCATCGATCGTGATCCCGATGACGATCGGATCGGTCCTTTGGGTTTCCTCGATCCCCGTGGCGCTCGATGGGAGCGCGATCCGCGCACGCCGATCCGTCGCGAGCTGACCCACAAGTAGGTAGAACACGATCAGCACCATGACCACATCGATCATCGGCGTCACATTTACCCGCGACGATGTCCCCTCCCCGCTCAGGATGGAACGACGGCGCATCATCGAGCGTCCGACTCCTCGGGGATCATGTCGACGAGTTCACCCGCCTGCGCCATCGCGCTGTTGCAGTGCTTCTCCACGAGCGAGCGGAAGATTCCGTAGATCAACAGGCACGGGATCGCGAGCACCAGCCCGAGCATCGTGTGGAACAACGCCTTGGAAATGCCCAGCGAAAGATCCGTAGGCCCGGCCGCCCCGCCCGCCTGTCCCAGACGCACGAACGCGATGATCATCCCCCAGACCGTTCCCGCGAGCCCAACGAGCGGACCCAACTCCCCGATGATCCGCAGCAGATCCAACGGGCGGCTCCACCTTGCGCACGCGTTGGACGCCGCGATCTCTGCCGCGTCACGCATCGCGTCGCGTCCCTTCGTCCGCGCGTCGTACGCCGCCTTGCACGCGATGGAGACGATCGCGGTTCGATCGGACAACCCCTTCTCGAACCCGCCCATGTTCTTCTGGATCAGGTTCGAGCGCAGGTTCTGATAGATCGAGTCCGGCGCGATGACGGACTGGCGCGCGTCCATCACGACCCGCGCGATCAGGGTCACCGCGACGAGCGACCCGAGGATCAGCGCGATCGTGAAGACATCGAAGGAATCGACAAAGAGCGACCACGCGTTCGTCGCGCCGGCGCCATCCGTTGTTTGTGCGAGCGTCAGTGCATGCATACCCACAGGGTATCACGCAAACCCCGTTCGTGTTACTCGCCCTGCTCCAGATCCGCTTGTTCGATCGGGCGCGAGATCACATGCTCCTCGTTGAACCATGCGTTCAGGTCCGCCATCCGCGCCCGCTCGGACGCGAAAGGCCAGGTCAACGACTCGCCGGGCACGGGCTTGCCCGTCACCGGGCAGGTCGTATCGGGGCGCGGGCGGATCGCATCGAACCCCGCGCGCTCGACCCAATGATCCGGGATCGAGAACCGGAACCGGCGCGTCGTCTCGTCCACATGATCGATCGCGATCAGCAGCGCGTCCTCGGGGATCGCGTCGTCGATCCGCTCCGCCCACTCGATGAGGACGATCGCGTCGCCGTTGATGATCCGATCCCACCCGAGGGCGTCGAGCTCGGACTCGTCACCCAACCGGTAACAGTCCATGTGCGCTAGGGTCGGGTGATCCGATTCCTCGTTGCCGTAGATGTTCATGATCACGAAGGTGGGGGAGGAGACTGCCTCTTCCGCGATCCCATAGTTCTGCGCGAGCAGACGCACAAAGGTCGTCTTCCCCGCGCCCATCTCGCCCTCCAGACGCACGACATCACCCCGGCGCAGGACCGCTGCGAGATCGTCCGCGATCACGCGGGTGTGTTCAAGACTCGGGGCGTTGCGGGTGAGCTCGATGGGCATGCCCTATTCTTCGCACGCCGAGCGAAAACTTCCGCGTTTACCACAACATCCGCGTGCGGATCGACTCCTCGATCGCGTCGATCCGGCGTGCCAGCTCGTCCGCGTCGCTCGGGTCCGCGTCGAGCACGAGGTACCCGATCTCCTGGTTCGTCTGCAGGTACTGAGCGCTGATGTTAATCCCCAGCTCGCTCGATGCCTCGTGGATCTTCCCAAGCACGCCCGGCACATTGCGATGGAAGTTCAGTATCCGGTGCGGACGCTTGTCCCCCTCGACAAGGTGGCGCTGCTGATCCGGAAGATCGACCTCGGGGACATTCACCGAGCCCGTGGTGGTCCCCATGTTGATGAACCGCAACAGCTTGCCCGCCGCGTCCAAACTGATCGCTTCCTGCGCCTCGATCGTCGATCCCCCGACATGAGGCGTCAGGATCACATTGCTCAAACCCTGCAATGGGCAGGTAAAACGCTCGCCGTTCTTCGCGGGCTCATCCGGGAAGACATCCAGCGCCGCGCCCGCGATCGCGCCCGACTCGATCGCGCCCTTGAGCGCGTCGAGATCCACCACGCTCCCACGCGCGTTGTTGATCAGGTACGCGCCCTTCTTCATCATCCCCAGCTCGCGTGCCCCGATCAATCCACGCGTCGTGTCCGTGTCCGGGACATGCAGCGTCACCACATCGCTCTGACGCAACACCTGCTCGAGCGAGCTCGCCGTCGCGGCGTTACCCAGCGGGAGCTTGTTGATCGCATCGAAGAACAGCACCCGCATCCCCATCGACTCCGCGAGGATCGAGACCTGCGACCCGATGTGCCCGTACCCGATGATCCCGAGCGTCTTGCCACGAACCTCATGGGCCCCCGAGGCGCTCTTGAGCCACTGCCCCTGGTGGGCGGCGTGACTCCGGGCGGTGAGCTGACGATGCAGCGCGATGATCTCCGCGATCGTCAGTTCCGCAACGGATCGTGTGTTACTGAACGGCGAGTTGAACACCGCGATCCCGCGCTCCGCCGCCGCCCTCAGATCGACCTGGTTCGTCCCGGCGCAGAAACACCCGACCGCGAGCAAACGCTCGCACGACTCGATGACGGCGCGCGTGATCTGCGTCTTGGAGCGCAACCCGACGATATGAGCACGACGGATCGCGTCGATCAGCGCATCGCCCTCGAGTGCGCCCGCGTGCGTCGTGACATGGAACCCCTCGCCCGCGAGCAGGCGTGTGCCCGACTCGTGCGTCCCCTCCAGGAGCACGATCTCGATCTGCGACTTGGGGAATGAGGTCTTCATCTGTGTCTGCGTTGCGGTATCACTCATCGGGATTCACCAAGGGCGTTCCGGTTTCGGGTGTGGCGGGGGTGTCGAGGTTGACCATGCCCATCGCGATCAGCCCGCCGAGCACCGCCGCGAGCACCAAACGGTAGTACCCAAACAGCGCGAGCCCATGCTTGTTGAGGAACGCGACGAGCCATTTCACCGCGAACGCTGCGGAGATCGTCGCGACGATCAACCCGATCACGATCGGGGTCCACCCGAGCAGCTCGAACATGTTGGGCGTCCCCGCGTCGGACGATTCCTTGAGGTTCTTCGCAAGCGAGTACACGCACGCCCCCCCGAGCGTGGGAAGCCCGAGCAGGAAACTGAACTCCGCTGCTTGCTTAGGTTTCAATCCAGCCATCACCCCGCCGACGATCGTCATCATCGATCGGCTCGTCCCGGGCACCATCGCGATGCACTGCATCAACCCAATAAACAGCGCCTTGCCCATGCTCAGCTCGATCAGGTCGTTCTCCGGATCATCGTCCGAGTCCACCTTGCGGAACTTCATCCGATCGATCACGATCATGAAGATCCCCCCCAACGCGAGCATCGAGATCACGGTCGAGGTATTGAAAAGGTTCTCCTCGATGATGTCGTCGAACAACACCCCGAGCACGGCTGCGGGAAGAAACGCGACGATGATGTTGAGCGCGAGTTTGAGCCCAGCGGGGTCCTTGCCGAGCAATCCCTTGCACATCTGCACCACGCGCGGGAAGTACAGCCCGAGCACCGCGAGGATCGCGCCGCCCTGGATCACGATGTTGAAAGTATCGACCGCTTCCTTCTGTGCTGCGGACTCACCGAGCCCAAGCAGATCCGCCGCGATGATCAGGTGACCCGTGGAGGACACGGGGAGATACTCCGTGATCCCCTCGACCAAACCGAGGACGACGGCCTGTACAATGTTCATCGATCCCGTGTCGATCATGCGTACCTCACCCTATTGAGAAAGTGCCTGCCTCCACCATGTCCATCGGCTCAATGATTGAGATCACTGACCCGTCAGACCCGAGAATCGGGGTCTTTCTCAATCAAAAAGACGCGTGGCTCAAAGCCGCCCACAACCCCGACGCCTCGGGCGACGACCCGGGTCAGGGGTTCTTCATCGCCGAGGGGGTCCTTGTCGTCGAGCACCTGCTCGAATCCCGATTCCCAGTTGAGTCGATCTTCGTTAGCCATTCCCGCGTCCCCGGCGTCGAGGACCTGCTCCATCGCGTCCCCGAGTCCGTCCCGATCTATGTCGCCGAGCAATCCGTGATGGACGAGATCGTGGGGTTCCCGATCCATCGCGGGCTCCTCGCGTGTGGCGGGCGCATCCCCAATCCCGACCCCGTCGAGCTCGCATCCCGATCACGCGCACTGGTCATCCTCGAAGACCTGAGCAATCACGACAATGTCGGGTCCGTGTTCCGATCGACCGCAGCGCTCGGTGGCGCGGGTGTCTCCGTCATCCTCAGCGCCCGATGCTGCGACCCGCTCTATCGCAAGTCCCTCCGCGTCTCGATGGGGCACGCGCTCCGGGTCCCCTTCGCGATCGTGGAGGACCTGCCGAGATACCTCGAAACGATCCGCTCGCTCGGGTACACCTCGATCGCCCTGACCCCCGGCGCAGATTCCCAAGTCCTCGACCCCGCGATCCATCGCCACTTGGATCGCCCAGCGATGCTCTTTGGGGCGGAAGGGCCCGGATTGCGCCCTGAGACCATGCAGTTCGTGGATAAATGTGTCCGAATTAAGATGGGAATGGGCGTAGACTCATTGAATATTTCCGTCGCGGCTGCGGTTACTCTCCACAGCTGCCTCTCGCCCGATCTGGGTTGGGCGGATTCAGAGTAAACCCCTGAGGGGAAGCCGCAGGCCGGGCGATGACGGGCCAACTGAACAAGGAGTTACCCCATGAGTTTCATCTCCATCATCATCGCCAGCGCCGGGATCTGCCTTGCCACATCCGGCCCTGACGAGGGGCACTGCCCGCTCTGCGCCACCAAGGACAAGGCACCCGCGATTGAGGCGCAGGCCTACGAGACCGCCGCCTGGCCGACCCACAACCCCGAGCGCAACCTCTACTCGAGCAACTTCCAAGGCAAGCCCATGCCCATCGCGCTCGGGAAAGAGACCGTCCTCTCCGAGGGCATGAGCATCGAAAACACCAAGGGCAAGGTGATGATCATCGACTTCTGGGCGACATGGTGCGGCCCGTGTGTCGCCGCCGTCCCCAAGCTCGCGGACCTGCAGGAGAAGCACGAAGACAACCTCATCGTCGTCGGCGTCTCGGGTCTGAGCGAAGACCAGAACACCGTCGAGTCCTTCCTTGAGAAGAAGAAGGAACCATTCCTTCAGCTCTTCGACCCCGAGATGAAGGTCTTCGGCGAGTTCAAGTCCACCGGGATCCCGCTCGTCCTCGTCGTCTCAACCGATGGCGTCATCCGCTGGATGGGCAACCCGCACGATCAGGGGTTCAAGCCCGCCGTCGAACAGGTCCTCAAGGCCGACCCGCTGATCCTCGCCAAGGAAGGCTAATCCCCCCGTTTACCTCTCTCTGACCCGCCCCGCAAGGGCGGGTTTTTTCTGCGCTTCCTGAATCGGCACGCAGAACCGGGCCCGTTTGTGTTAGTATACAAGTGTTATAAACCTGACTCGTACCAACACCCACGGAGGAAACCGATGTTGCGTCACACCCATACGCGTCCGCTCGCTCTTGTCTCGTTCATCGCCCTGACCGGCACCGCGCTGGGCATGGGCGCCCTGCTCGCCCCGAGCATCGAGCGCGAAGGTTCCGCGACACATATCGCCGAGATGCAAGCCACCGAGTGCCTGCCCTTCGACGCCACCCTGTTCGACGGGCTCACCGGCTGGACCATGGGCGATGCGCTCAACGCATCGAGCATCGAGGACAAGGTCGTCCTCATCGGGTTCGTCCACTCCTCCGAACCACAGTCCTGGCTCACCCTCTCCACGCTCGCGCGCTACGAGCGTCAGAACGCGGACAAGGGGCTCGTGGTCCTCGCGGTCCACTCGGACATGGGGTGGGATGAGATTCAATCCAAGATCGACGAGGGACGCGTCAATGTGCAGGTCGCCCAGGACCCGGGCGGCGCGTTCGCAACAGCGCTCGGTTCCGACGACGCGCCCGACCTCTTCCTGATCGATCGGGCAGGTCAGATGCGATTCGCGGACTTTGAGAGCAAGTCGCTCAAGAACGCCGTGACCCAGCTGCTGCGCGAATCGCGCGAGGACGCGATCGAGAACGCCAAGCTCCAGGCGCAAGGGCTCCCCGTCGCCGATGCGGAAGACGCCGACTCGTCCGAATCGGGCACACGCATCATCCCCTCCGAAGCCTACGCAAACGCCAACTGGCCCGCGTTCAACAAGAGCAAGCTCAGCGCGCTCGACTTCCAGGGCAAGCCCCTCCCCGCCAAGCTCGGCAACGAAGAATGGCTGAGCAAGGAGAAGCCCATCGAGGGCAAGGTGCTCGTGCTCGACTTCTGGGCGACATGGTGCGGCCCGTGCCGTGCTGCATCGCCAAAGCTCGAAGAGATCCAGCGCGAGCTCAAGGGCAAGGTCGAGGTCCTCGCGATCGGCGGGTCTTCGGATAACGAGGGCGATCACAAGAAGTATGTCATCAAGAGCCCCAAGGCCTACTCCAACCTCTACGACAAAACAGACACCATCAACAACGCGCTCCAGGTCCGCGGGATCCCGCACACCGTGGTGATCTCAACCGATGGCGTCATCCGTTGGCAGGGCAACCCCCTCCAGAAGGACTTCAAGGAGATCGTCGAGCAGATCGTGGCTGCCGACCCGATGTTCGAGAAGTAACCAACCCGCATCGATCGGGCGTGCAACAATCACCCATGCCCGATCCGATCCAACCTGAACACGAGCACACCCGCGATGGCGACTTTGCCAACGCGGGTGTTCGTTTAGAACGACCCCGCGTGCATGTCGTGCTCGTCGAACCCGAGATCCCCAACAACACGGGCAACATCGGGCGGACCTGCGTCACGACGGGGTCACGCCTGCACCTGGTGCACCCGCTCGCGTTCGATATCGACGAGAAGGCGTGCCGACGCGCCGGGCTCGATTACTGGCCTCGCCTCGATCTCGTCGAGCACGACAACGCGGACGCGTACCTCGATGCCCACCCGCCGATGAATGACGCGGGCATCGGGCGATCGTGGTTCCTCACTTCGCACGCAACGCGATCGATCTTCGACGCGCCCATCGCGATGGGGGACCATCTCGTGTTCGGCAAGGAAACCCGCGGGCTCTCGCCCTCGTTCCTCGAACGCGTCCCCGAGTCCCAGCGCATCAGCGTCCCCATGGTCCCCAACGAACGATCACTCAACCTCTCCACCTGCGTCGCGGTGTGTGTGTACACCGCAATTCGGAATATGTACGGGTCGGGCGACGCGATGATCGACGAGCAAGGGCGCCTGCATCACCCTGAGTAGGGCGTCCCTTGCGCGAATCACACCGAATCTTGCGGATTTTTGAACGCACGATCGAACAGGATTTGAGGGATTCTCGTATATCCGGTGTTGACAAACTCTCTCTCTTGGAACGGCACTGAAGAGGTGCCGGGCCAACCAGTGTGACCCGGATTCTCTCCTCTCTCCAGAACAGTGCGCCGCCTCACGGTGGTGCACTGTTTTTTGATCTCCATTCCATCGTCGCCCCGTGCCGGGCTCGCGCACAACGCACCATCGCGTGATAGGATCAACGCATGACCCGAACCCGCGTCTATCGCACGATCCCGTTCGTTGTTCTTGCCCTGAGCACTGTTGCGCTCGTCGGGTGCCAGAAGACCGCGCTCCGCCCAGATGATCAACGGAGCCAGTACGACCGGTACGACCAATCGCGTTCGCAGCGGGCCCAGCCGTACCTCGAAGATGAGTACGGTCGGCGCACGCCCAACCTCAAGGATCGGCTGCTTGAGCGCGAAGAGTAAGCGTCCGATCATCCGCGCGATGAGAGCGCGAAGATCCATCTGTTCGGGATATGCAAGTTAGATTGTGGCGCGATGACACTGGGTGCGCGATACAAACCAGAATTTGCGCGAGAATGTGCAAGGAAAACACCCTCGTCTTCCGAATGGTATTGATACTCTAAGGGAGACATTCCTCTTCCCCGTTTTTTACGAGACGAGCGTTGCCGCATCAATCGATGACATCCCGGCCCGCACGAGCGATGCGCACCAAAGTTGTTTGGGGCGTGCTCGGTGTTGGTATGACCCTTGGGATCGGGCTGCTCTCCGCGCTCGACACGGGGAACACCACCCGCACCGGCGGTCGTTCGCTCACCCCCCTGATGGGCATCGAGCGCACCGTCGGCATGGAATCGATCTTCCAGACCCAGAACCCCCTCGAAGAGGGACGCTGGGATTCGATCGTCATCGTCCACTTGGGTCAGCCCGCAGGCTCGCCCGCTGAGATCGCCCAGGAGCACAAGTCCATCGGGTACGACGGGCTCGGGTTCCACTTTGTGATCGGGAACGGGAAGCGCATGGGCGACGGCGAGATCCATGTCGGGTACCGCTGGCTCGATCAGCAGGCCGGCGCGGACCTCTCGGGCGTCAACTCCGGGTTCAACTCGACCAGCGCCATCGAGATCTGTCTCGTCGGCGACGGCGATCGCCGACCCTTCTCCGACGAGCAGCTCTACCGCCTGGCCCAGCTCGTCAACGCCCTGAGCGATGAGCTCGGGATCGGGTCCGAATCGATCCACCTGCACAAGGACCTCGCGGGCACCTCCTCGCCCGGGCAGTTCTTCCCGCGGGCGCAGTTCAACGAACTGCTCGCGTCGATGGACTGATTTCTCCCATCCGACACCACGAATCCACTTGCGGTAACACCCGCACGCATCCGTGTGCGCCCTGCGTGCGTATCATCGGAGTCCCAGCACTCGTCTGGCGCCCCATCTCTCGCCGGGTCGCCTGAATTTGTCGAGTGCCTGGGCTCGTCCTCGGACTCTCGAAAACATCAAGACTCTGTGAACACGCACTCGGCATGCGTGCGCAGGGTGGATACCATCACTGCCGATAACCGTGTTTCTGGTCCTTGCGCTGGAATCGAGCGGGGTTTCAGCCGAATAACGACACCTGAGGGTGTCTTCTCACCCTGCCCGACACATTGTCCCAGACAGTTGGGCCGCAGACGAACAGGTTACCCGGGGAACGCGAGAGCTTAGCACGCATGACGACAGATCCTGTAGCAGTCTGGAAGAAGGGCGATACCGTCGAAGGGTATCGGGTGATCTCGGAGATCGGGCGCGGTGCCGCATCTGTCATCTATCTTGTGCAGGACCCCAAGAACAAGCAGATCTGGGCGCTCAAGCATGTCATCAAGAACAACCCCAAAGAGCAGCGCTTCCTCGACCAGACCGAGACGGAATACAAGATCGCGTCCCAGCTCGATCACGACTCGATCCGCAAGATCCCCCGCATGATCAAGAAGGGGTCGCTGCTCAAGACCAACGAGCTCTACCTCGTCATGGAACTCGTCGACGGCGTGTCCCTCCACGAGGAACAACCCGACGATCTCGCAACCCTCGTCGATGTGTTCCAGCAGACGGCCGATGCGCTCGCGCAGATGCACGATCGCGGGTATGTCCACGCGGATATGAAGCCGCACAATGTCATCGTCGGCGTGGACCTCAACGGGAACCACAGCGCCAAGCTCATCGACCTGGGTCAGTCCTGCAAGACCGGGACGATCAAGAAGCGCATCCAGGGCACCCCGGACTACATCGCACCCGAGCAGGTCCACCGGCGCGAGATCACGCCCAAGACGGACATCTACAACTTCGGCGCCACGATGTACTGGGTTCTCACGGGCAAGAACATCCCGACAGCGATGGGGCACCAGAAGGACTCGCTCATGGGCTCGCTCGATGACTCGCTCATCGAGAAGGCCACGCCCGTGTCCGACATCAACCCGCTCGTGCCCAATCGCCTCAACGATATCATCATGCAATGCGTCGAGGTCGAGATCGATCGCCGCCCAGAATCGATGCACGCCGTCGCCGACAAGCTCGACCTGATCCTCGGGATGCTCCGCGCCGAGTCGTTGCCCACCCAGGCGGACTGAATCACCTGCAAACACCCAGATCTGACCCCGCCCGAACGATCGGGCCGATATGCACTGAGTCATGTGGACCCTCGATCTCAACGATCTCGATGAAGTCGTCGATACCCTCCGCGCGGGGGCCAAGGCGATGCGCGAGGCCTCGTGCCGACGCGGGTCCATCGACTTCATCCAATCGCCCGGACACCTGATCGCGACGGGCGACACGCACGATCACCCGAACAACTTCAAGGCCGTCCTCAGCGCCGCGGGTCTCGACGGCGAGTTCGGCGCCGAGGAAAAACACCTCACCCTCCACGAGATCATCCACCCCGAGCTCCCCGAACAACCGGGGCTCCCCCTCGACACGAGCTATCGCGGACTGACCCGCGTTGCGGCGCTCAAGGCCATGCACCCCGAGCTCGTGCATGTGCTCCTCGCGAACCACGAGCTGGCGCAGGCGCTGGGGTCGGGGATCATGAAGAACGGGGTCCCCTGCGTCAAAGCCTTCGACGCGGGCGTCGAGTCCGTGTTCGGCGATCGCTCGCACATCATCTATGAAGCCATCCGCGAGTTCGTTTTCGCGATGCCCCTCGCGCTCCGGTGCCGATGCCCCCAGGGCGATATCCTCTGCGCCCATTCGCTCCCGGGCCCCGCGTCGATGGGGCGGTTCGACTCGTCGATCCTCGATCGCGAGCTCACGGAGGACGATTACACCCCGCGTGTGGGCTCGGCGCACCTGATGGTGTGGGGGCGCGGGTACGACCACGATCAGCTCGAGGACCTCGTCGAGCGCTGGGGCGTCAACCTGTTCATCCTGGGTCACGAGCACGCCGACAACGGGTACGCGATCGTCGAGCCCAACGCGATCGTGCTCAACACGGACCACGATCGGGGCGTGTACCTCCCGATCGATCTCGAGCACGAGCCGACGATCGAGCAGTGCGAACAACAGATCGTGCGTGTGAACTGGTAATCACGATACAACTCAGTTCTGCTTCGGGCGCGGATGGATCGCGCGATCGTCGTCGAACCCGTAGGCCTCAGGGTCGAGGAACTTGCCCTTGTGGTGCTCGGGCTTGGATTCTTCCACGATGATCGGGTGCGCCAGCGCGCTGGGGTCCTGGCGCACGCCGGTGATCTCCCACGACACGCGCGCGTTGGGTGCGCCGCCCGCGATCGCGAACTGGTTCGCGGAGATCTCCGACGCGATGTACAAGTTGGGCATCGGCGCGCCCATCGCGGTGAGCTGGTACCGGAACGCGCGATTGAGCGCCTCGAAGTAGTCCGGGAGCTCGACGATCGCGTGCCCATCCGCGTCGAGCGTGATGACCCCGTTGTAGATGTTCATCATGTCGGGCGACTCGACGAAGGAGTGGGAGAGGTACTGGTTCTCCGGATCGAGCGGGTGATCGATCTTGAACGAGCCCGAAGACTTGGAGAGGGTGCCCGCGACATGGACATTGCCCTGGAAGTATCCCGCGAACTTGGTGCCACCGGTCCCGAAGGTCTCGCCGTAGACGCCGTACGCCGTGTTCGCGGAGTTCCCGACCTGCGCGCCGCCGTACACGCCGTAGGCCGTGCGTGACCCGCCCGATGCGGGGTTCTGTGCAAACCCGTTGACGCCGTAGAAAGTATTGGCGCCGGTGGAGAACCCGCCCGCGAACCCCTGCACGCCCGTGCGTGTGAGACTGGGCCCAAACCCGCCATTGATGGACTCGCCGTAGATCCCCGTGCGTCCGCCGCTGCCAAAGATCGCGGTGCCCGCGCCGTCGGTGATGTTGTTGTACGCCTCGACCCCGTACTCATCCGTCGCGAGGAATGCCTCGGTGTCCTCGTCGGCGTGCTCCGCCTGCAGCGCTGCGTTCCCGCTCGTGGTGCGTGCGTACGCGCCGATGTTGGATGTCGATTGCCCCCAGAGCCCGAACCCGTTGCTGGTGCTGCCGAAGACACCGACCCCGCCGGGCACGGTGCCGTAGACCCCGTACCCGAACCCCGCGTGCGACCCGTAGAGCCCGACGCCGGAGAACCCGGTGCCGTTGTTCACCCCGCGAACACCCGCGGAGAACCCGCCGGGCGTTGTATCGGTGACCTCCCCGAACACCCCCGCCGCGTTGGACGATCCTGAATCGGTCCGCCCGTACACACCCGCGTTGGTGCCCGATGTGTTGCTCGATCGACCAGTGATCGGGACAGCACCCGTAGAAGTCGCGCTGATGATCACGCCAGTATCAACACTCACCCACGGCGCGGAGAGGTCGAACGCGAGGTTCGCCTGCTGCGCACGAGTCGCGCGGATCGCGTACGGCGTGTAGTTGATCTTCGTGCGCGGGTTCAGGTTCGTCCCCTCGACCCGCACCGCCAGCCAGCGGTCCGACCCATCGAACCACGAGTCATCAAAGTCGATCTCGACCTCGAAAAGCCCATCAACGACCTCGACATTGCTGATGTCGATGAACTGGAGCAGCAGCCCGATCGTGGGCGCGTCCGCCAGCGAGAATCGCATGTCATACATCCCGTTCGCGGGTGACCCGCTGTCCTCGAGCGTGCCCTGATAGGTGATCGGTGCCGCGATCGCGCTCCCGGCGCAGACAAACAGGGCGAGCAGATTCTTCGCGTGATGCATGATGTTCCCTCTCAAACGGTTCCTTCTGTCGTGACCACCTCAAGGTATCACAACGGGTGGAAACCCTCAATCAGTTTCTCACGCGACGCAACATTTTCACACCGGGTGAGTATCGGTTCATATGACGCCCACCCCCGCCCCCATCTGCCCCAAGTGCGGCTACGACCAGTCGGGCGCGATCGCGACATGGGAGTCGCAGTGCCCCGTCGATGGGACCTGTCCCGAGTGCGGGCTTGGGTTTGCGTGGGCGGATGTGTTCGATCCGAGCCGGGTGCATCTGAATTGGTATGTCGAGCACGCGACAAATCGCCGTGAGATGATCAGCCGATCATCACCAACCTGCGGGATGCTCCTGATCCCGAACCGGTTCTGGAAGCGTGTCACGGTGGCCACGCCCATCTATGTCGCGCGCCTCTGGTCGTATGTCGGGGCGACGGCCCTGATCTGCTACCTGCTTACCACGCTGGCACGCCTCGGGGCGATCGCCTACAACCGGATGCATTGGAATCATCTCTACACCACTTTTCACGAGCAGAACCCCGAGAGCGGGTTTCAAGCGCAGCTGTATGTCGCGGATACAAGCACGCTTGAGTACTGGCTCCGCACGATCGGCTCCGCCTTCACGACTCCCTTCGTGCAGTACGACTCCGCCACGCAGATGGCATCGCTCATCTTGGGCATGGTCCTGCTCTGGGCGGGAATCATCGCCGCGGTCCCGATCACGCGTCGGATCGCACAGGTCCGTCTTGCGCATGTCCATCGTGCAGCCGCGTGGTCATGCTTCGCCGTGGTGTGCATGTACGCGATCGTGTCACTGAGCGAATCACTCGCGTCGGGTTTCAACTCCGCGGGGCTCGCCCTGAGCCCGAACTGGCCGAGCGTGTTCAATGTGCAGCAGCTCAAGTTCAATCAGGCCTACGCCTATTCAAACTACTTCATCTCCGCGGTTTTCATCGGAATGGTCATCTGGATCCAGTGGTTCTGGATCACCGCGATCGTGAAGGGCTGGAGGATCCGTTCCATCATGCTCCCGATCCTGGGGTTCATCGCATCCGTGTTGGGCGGTTTTACCGTGTTCATGTACATCCTGGTCTACTGATCCCCGATTGCCCCGCGTCTACCATTCCCCATGACCACCACCACCCCCTCGATCGATCAGGCCATCCTCGACACCATCGCCGCCACCGACCCACAGGTCGCCGACATCGTCCGCGCCGAAGCCGAGCGTCAGGAGACGACGATCGAGCTCATCGCGTCGGAGAACCACGCGTCGCCCGCCGTCACGATCGCTGCGGGGACCTGCATGACCAACAAGTACGCCGAGGGGTACCCCGGTCGGCGCTACTACGGCGGGTGCGCCCACCACGACGCCGTCGAACAGCTCGCACGCGATCGTGCAAAGCAGCTCTTCGGGTGCCAGTACGCCAATGTTCAGCCGCACTCGGGCGCGCAGGCCAACACCGCCGCGTTCATGGCCATGATGCAGCCGGGCGACACCTTCCTCTCCCTCATCCTCAAGGACGGCGGGCACCTCTCCCACGGGATGCACCTCAACTTCTCCGGGATCTTCTACAATCCCGTCCACTACGCGCTCCACTACGACAAGAACCACCCGCACCACGAGCAGATCGATTACGACTCCGTCCGCGCGGCTGCACACGAGCACAAGCCCAAGGTCATCCTGTGCGGTTACAGTGCGTACCCACGCGAGATCGACTTCGCCAAGTTCCGCGCCATCGCCGACGAGGTCGGCGCGATGGTCCTCGCCGACATCTCCCACATCTCCGGGTTGGTCGCTGCGGGCGTGCACCCGTCCCCCTTCCCGCACGCCCATGTCGTCACCACCACGACGCACAAGTCCCTCCGAGGCCCACGCGGCGGTCTGATCATGACCAACGACAAAGAGCTCAACAAGCTCATCAACCGCAATGTCTTCCCCGGCGTGCAGGGCGGCCCGCTCATGCACATCATCACCGCCAAGGCCGTTGCGTTCGGCGAGGCCCTCAAGCCCGAGTTCAAGGACTACCAGACCCAGGTCGTCAAGAACGCCCAACAACTCGCTTCGGACCTCACCACCCACGGGTTCCGCATTACCTCCGGCGGCACCGACAACCACCTGATGCTCGTGGACCTCACCGTAAAGGACGACGAACTCACGGGCAAGGACGCGGAGAAGTGGCTCGAAGCCGCAGGGCTGATCACCAACAAGAACGGGATCCCCGACGACCCGCGCTCGCCCATGATCACCTCCGGCATCCGCCTCGGCACGCCCGCAACGACCACCCGCGGGTTCAAGGAACCCGAGATGACCCAGATCGCCGAGTGGATCAACCGCGTCATCGAGTCCAAGGGCGACGAGGGTGTCATCAACACCGTTCGCGAAGAAGTGAAGGCGCTCTGCGCGAGTTTCCCGCTGCAGCACTGATCGATCATGTCGGGTCGAACCCCAGAACCGCCCGATCTCGATCCCGACGCGAACCTCGCGTTGGTCTCGGGCGATGCGTTCACGGATCGTGCTTCACTCGAACAAGTCGAGCTGCGTGAACCCGTCGGATTCGCGCGCGATGCGTCGATCTCGATGGGACGCATCACCGGCGCATCGATGTGCACTTCAACCCTCCCAGGTCTGCGGGTCATCGATTCGGAGTTCGCGCATGCGGACTGTTCCGGCGCAACCTGGATCGATGCGAGACTGGTCCGATGCGTCTTCGAGTCCTGCAAATGCACCGGGCTCGACACCCGAGGCGGCACCCTCCGCGATGTCCGATTTAGCGCCTGCAAGATGCCCGACGCGTTCATGCAGGAATCCACCCTCGATCGCGTCTGGTTTGAGTCGTGCAACCTCAACGGGTTCGACCTGTCGGGCTCAACCCTCGATCGCGTCACCATCCGCGATTGCGACGCACGCAACCTGCGCTTGCTGGGTGCACGCATCACCGCCCTCGACCTACGCGGATCACGCATCGATGCCCTCGCGATCGATCCGGGCTCGATCAGACACCTCATCATCGATCCGATGCAGGCACCAGCGCTCGCTGAATCGCTCGGCGCTCGCGTGATCGATGTGCACGAACAGATCTGATTGTTCGAACTGTTTTCGCGATTACGCGTTCACGATCTCATTTGCATTGAGCGAAGCAAAGTTCGTGTACCCCTCCGCGCCGCCGCCGTAGAAAGTCTCGCGATCGGGGGCGCGGTACGGCCCGCCCTGTCGAACACGATCCGCAAAGTCGGGGTTCGGAATCCACGGGCGTCCAAACGCGATCGCGTCCGCCCACCCGGACTCGATCGCCTGCTCGCCCTGCTCGGGGGAGTAATCGCCGTTGCCGACATAGATCCCGCCCCCCGCGTTCTTAAACGCGTCCACGATCGCGGGGATCACCTCGTCGGTGCGCGGATCGAGGGCCGAGCGATCCCAGGTCTCCACCGCGTGCAGGAACGCGAGCCCGAGCCTGCCGAGTTCCTTCGCGAGCGCACTGAAGGTCGCCTTGGGGTCCGAGTCGCGGACATCCTTGTGCTCACTCAAAGGCGAGATCCGATACCCCACGCGCCCCGCCTCGCCGTCCCACGCGTCGATCACCGCGCGCGTGACCTCAAGCGGGAACCGCATCCGGTTCTCGAGCGATCCGCCGTAGATATCGTCGCGTCTGTTCACCCCGTCGCGGAGGAACTGATCGAGCAGGTACGAGTTGGCGCCGTGGATCTCTACGCCGTCGAACCCCGCGAGCTTGGCGCGCCGCGCCCCATCGCGGAACTCCTCGACCACGCCAGGGATCTCATCCGTCTCCAACCTGCGAGGCGGCGTGTTGTCGTGACGCTCCATCGAGTGATCGAGATAGGTCTTGGATTCGCTGACCACATCGGTGCTCGACACCGGCTGATCGTTGTTGGGTTGCAACGCGCTGTGCGAGACACGACCGACATGCCACAACTGCAGCACGATCCGTCCCCCAGCGTCGTGAACCGCGTCCGTGACCCGCTTCCACCCCTGAACCTGCGCATCCGTATGAATGCCCGGCGTCGCGTAATACCCGTGCCCCCTCGGGGAGACGGGGGTTGCCTCCGCGATGATCAGACCCGACCCCGAGCGCTGACGGTAGTACTCCGCCATCAACTCGTTGGGCACATTGCCAGGCATGCTCGCGCGCGAACGCGTCAGCGGGGCCATAAAGATGCGATTGGGCGCTTCAAAGCTCCCGAAAGAAAGCGGCTGGAACAAGGCGTCGTGCATGCGGGTCTCCGATCGATCCTGAATACATCCGTTCGATTGTACGGATCGTACGGACGCATAACCAACCGATCGGTTGGCTTATTCGATCAGGGACCTCGTTGCAACAAGAATCTGCTCAACTCCAGTTTTTAAGGCTGGGGCAGCGTCCGATTCGTGTAGCGCTCATCGATCTTGATCTCGCCCCAGTTGTAGTACCCGTGGGCCGTCCGATCCCCCTGCGGGAACTTGAAATAGGTCATCGACCCGTCCGCGTGGATCCGCACGATCAGGTTCTCCATCCCGACATGGTCGACGACGGCCTTGGGATCCTTGGGCGATTCGGTGGGCTGGGTATTGCCCATCCCCCCGATCACGACCCCGCCGATCAGGGCGATGGACGAAACCGCAAGCAAGCGCCAGCGGGCGTTGGACTTGGTGAGCTGAGACAGACGATCATCGTGGGTATGGTGTGTATCCATGGCATCAGTATTACCGGGTTTGGTGCCGAGTACTGACACAAAATGTGATACGATCACGAAATGAATATCAAAATCATCATGCTAATCGCACTTTCGCTGTGCATGTCGGGTTGCTGGGGATACAAAGCCCCCCGAGGTCTAGTCATTGCAAACGCAGCCCCGAGGCCAGCCCTGATCGGCCACATCGTCTTTGTACAACTCACTGATCCAGAAAAAATCAGTGCGTTGCAACGCGACGCAGACCTCATGCTCGGAACCATCCCAAGCGTCACAACCTTCGCGTGCGGCCCACACCTCGATACCGGCAGGGCGACCGTCAGCGACGACTACGACATCGCCATCTACCTCGGCTTCGAATCAAAGCAGGAACTTGCGGCATATGTTGATCACCCGAAACATGTGCAGTTCGTAGAAGAGTGGAAGCCACATCTCAAGTCACTCCGTGTGTATGACATGATCGACCTGCCCGACGCGCAGACGCAAGTGGGGTACTGCGGCATTGGCGGACGCAAGAAGTTCCTCGGGATCTTCTGATCTACTCGAGCAGCTCCGTCCGCGCCGCCTTCGCCTCGCGATGACCGCGGATCATGTCCCACGAGTAGATCCCGACCGCGACCCAGATGATCGCGAACGCCGCGAACTTGAGCGGCGTGAAGTTCTCCCCAAAGAACACCACCGACAACAACAACTGCCCCGTCGGGGCAGTGTACTGCAACAACCCGACCGTGCTCAGCGGGAGCAACCGCACCGCGTTGGTAAAACAGATCAGCGGCACGATCGTGACCACGCCTCCCAAAAGCATGATCCACGAGATCCACACGGGCGTCTCCGACGCGAAGAAGATTCCCTGCTCGCTCCGGCTCAGCCAGATCACCAACCCAACGCACAAGGGCATGAGCAGCATCATCTCAAAGGTCAGCCCAACGCTCGGCCCGACCTTCGCCTGCTTCCGCAAGAGCCCATACAAACCAAAGCTCGAGGGCAACAACAATGACAACCACGGGAACCCCTTGGGCGCGGGCGCGTCCGGGTCGGGGATCATCACGCCGAGCTCGTTGAGGATCATCGGCACCTCGTACCGCAACTCCGCGTACGCCATCACGATCACCGCCGTGAACGCCAGCGCGATCGCGCGCCACTGCACCGGGCGCGGGCGCTCGCCCAGGAACAGGAACCCCAGCGCAATCGAGAACAACGGGTTGATGTAGTACCCGAGCGACGCGTGGCTCAGTCGTTCCGTCGAGACGGCATAGATAAAGAAATACCAGTTGATCGCGATCAGGATCGTGCTCGGGATCAGGACCTTGAGCGACGCCCACTGCGTCGCCGCCTTCATGAACTCACCAAACTTTTTGTTCAGCGCAAGCATGAGCAAGAGCACCGGGATCCCGAACAGGATCCGCTGCGCGAGGATCTCGAACGGGTTCGCGTGGTGCACCGAGAGCACCTTGAAGTAACTCGGAACGATGAACGCCCACCACCCGAACGCGCACGCCGCGTACGCGATCCCTTTGCCCTTATCCGGGTACTGGGTGTCGGGCTTGGGCGTCAAGGGTGCGTCTGACATGAGCGGCAAGTCTAGGTCGATGCGTGCCCGATCCTGCGAACCTCGCCCCGATCTGGCATAATGATGAGCACGCAACAACGCGAGACTATTTCAGACCCGCAGGGAATCAATCGATGATCGCATCGCTCGGCCGCGTCCTCACCAGACTCTTCACCAAAACCGCACCCGACCCCTTCGTCATCGCCGTCGGTCTCACCCTCATCACCGCCGTGCTCGCGCTGACATTGGGGACATACCCCAACGCGGAAACCATCCCCGAAAAAGCAAACGCCATGATCGACGCCTGGCGGGGCGGGAACGGGCTCTGGAAGTTCCTCGCGTTCGGGATGCAGATGGCGCTCATCCTCGTGACGGGTCACGCCCTCGCGGCCTCCAAACCCGTCCGCGCCCTCATCGCCAAACTCGCGAGTCTCCCCAACTCCGCGCCCGCAGCCGCCGCCCTCGTCGGCGTGGTTGCGGCCCTCTTCGGGCTTATCAACTGGGGGCTCGGGCTCATCGTCGGCGCGCTCTTCGCCCGTGAGGTGGCGCGCGTCTGCGCACGCAAAGGCATCAACGTCCACGGCCCGCTCCTCGCCGCTGCAGGGTACATGGGATTACTGGTCTGGCACGGCGGATTCTCCGGGTCCTCCCCCCTCGTCATGAGCAACGAGCAAGACATCGCCCGGGTCATGCCCGCATCGCTCATCGAGCAACTCGATCTTCAACCTGTGCCGATCAACCAGACCCTCCTGAGCCCCATGAACCTCTTCATCTCCGGCGGGCTCCTCATCGTCATCCCCCTCGTCCTTTGGTTGCTCACCCCCAAACACGACGACGAGATCACCCCCATGCCCCTCGACGACGACGCGATCGAAGTCGAGCACGACGCGGGGGACACCTCTGGATTCCCCGAGTGGATCGAACGCTCACCCATCGTCGTCTGGGCGCTCGCACTCCTACTGCTCTGGGCGTTCGCGCGATTCTTCACCAAAGACGGGATCATGAAGCTCGGCCCAAACGAGGTCAACACCCTCATGCTCGCGCTCGGGCTCGTCATGCACGGGTCCGTCCGTTCCTACATCACCGCCGCCGAAGACGGTGCCCGCGGGTGCGCCGGGATCATCCTCCAGTTCCCCCTCTACGCGGGGATCATGGGCATGCTCGCCAGCTCGGGCCTCATCAACGAGTTCTCCCAGTTCATGGGTTCCGTCGCCAACGAAACCACCGCCCCGATATTCACCATGCTCAGCGCCGCGATCGTCAATGTCTTCGTCCCCTCCGGAGGCGGACAGTGGGGCATCCAAGGCCCCATCGCGCTCCAAACCGGCGCCGAAGCGGGAGTCGCCCCCGCCAAGATGATCATGGCCGTCGCCTACGGCGATCAGCTCACCAACATGCTCCAACCCTTCTGGGCCCTGCCCCTGCTCGCGATCACCAAGGTGAAAGCAAGAGAGATCGTCGGGTACACCGCCGTCGTGATGCTCATCGCCGCCGCGTGGATCACCCTCGGGCTCTTCCTCTTCTGAAATCACAAACACCCTCGCCTCCCCCGCGCTTGCGGGGGAGGTGTCACGCGCAGCATGACGGAGGGGGTTCTTCGTCTTCGTGCCTTCCCCGCCCCGCGGGGGAGGTGCCGAGTCTGCGAGGCGGAGGGGGTCTTGCGCACTGCACGCACACCAAGATCCCATCCGTCTTCAGCTGCGCTGAATCCACCTTCCCCGCGGGGCGGGGAAGGCACAAGAGCAGTGTCTTCCAAACACCAACCCCATCGGGTGCCCTGCTTTGAGTCCGCCTATGGCGGAACAAAGCAGGAGCGGTTGACCCCCGAAGACCTGCTTTGCCCTCCGGGTCAAAGCAGGGCACCCACAACCACATGACACCCGCCCATCTCCCCCCAACAATCCCCCATGCATCCCATCATCCGCACCATCTCCATCCCGCTCATCGTCACCGCCGCCGCCCTCATCCTCCCCGGGTGCGCGGCCGCCGTCCCCCTCGTCTCCGCGAGCGCCGCCGCGGGCGAAGCCGGGTACAGCTTCTGGCAATCCGGGAAGCTCGTCTATGTCGACGAGGGCACCACCCAACAGATGAACCGCGCCATCGATCGCACCCTCGAGCGCCTCGACCTCATCGTCGATGAAACCCACGCCCGCGACGAAGACCACCCCGAACTCGAAGGCCGCTGGTGGTCCATCGAATCCGACCGAGGGCACCTCGTCACCATCGAGACCCGCCCCCTCACGAGCGTGATGGTCGAAGTGAAGATCAACGCCGGCGCCTTCGGCAACAAAGCCGCCGCCGAACTCATCGCCGATCGACTCAAGGCGGAGCTGGATGAGATTCAGGTGGGCTCAGTACAAGTTGTTGATTAGCAAGAGGCACAAGTCTTGCTATCCATTAGCTGCAGATCTTTTTCTGATCTCTTCGATAGCGGACTGGGCTGAACTCTCGATATCAGAAGATCGAGATCTTGCGCCGTCTTCGAGGAGTGGCAACGATTTCTCGGTACCAATCTCGCTCAATACTGAGTGAACACTTGAGCGTAGAAATCGATCAGCTGTCTGGCGGCCAAAATCGATGAGTGTATCCTCGATCTCAGAGTGATCTGTATGCCGAAGCGCATTCACGGCCTCATCCTGGATGGACTTCGATTTGTGTTTCAGAAGAGCGATGATCGGCGTTAAATCTACCTCTGTGGGCTTCGGGACATTCCCAAGATTGCGTAGAACATCGTGAATGTGTGCCTGCTTCTTCGTGGTAAGTAGGCGCTGAATCAGTATGGTTGCGCAGATCGAGTTTCTGGAGTTCTCTCCGATCTTCGCGATGATAAAACAGATTGCACCGTGGACCTTTGCGTCGATCTTGTTCGAAAGTTCCGAAGCCAGCTCGATTGCGATAGAAACATCAGTGAGTTTCTCGGCTTCACGAGTTGCATTCCATTGCACTGAGCCCTTGTTTGTCCTCACCACTTCCCCGTACGGCATCATGGCCTCAACATAATCTTCGCCCTCTGTCATTCTGAAGATCAGATCGCGTATCTCTGCTCGAATAGGTTCCATGACGGAATGTTATAGGCTTTACCATCTACAGTCGGGTGTTCGGGAGCAAACATCATTCCTCGTCCACTTCGGCAACCCCTTCTCCGAAGGAGACTCCGTCTCCATCGGGCCACCCAATCCACCCCCTCATACTCCCCCTCCGCGTGCCCCGTGCCCTCTGTGGTAAACTCTTCCCCCCAAACCACTAGCATCTCCAAATCAGGGCATACCATTCCCCCCAATGCCCACCGAAACCCAGACCCAACCCGACGCCATCGAGACCATCTCCTTCGTCTCGCTCGGCTGCCCCAAGAACCTCGTCGACTCCGAGAAGATGCTCGGACTCCTCGCAGCCGACGGGCTCCTCCCCGTCTCCGCCGAGGCCATCGAGGATCAGGAGCACGACGACCTCTCGCTCTCCGGGTCCGAGCAGGACTCCAGCGCGACATCCGGGCGCGTCACGCCCGCCGACGCCGTCGTTATCAACACCTGCGGGTTCCTCGAAGCCTCCAAGCAGGAGTCGCTCGGCGTCATCGAAGAAGCCGTCAAACTCAAAGAGCAGGGCAAGATCAAACGCGTCGTCGTCGCGGGGTGCCTCGTGCAGCGCCACCGCGCCAAGATGCTCGAGTGGGCACCCGGGATCGATTCGATGGTGGGGGTCTTCGATCGCGAGCACATCATCGAAGCCGTGCGAGGCGTCAAGTCCCAGCGCGAGACCCTTGAAGAAGTTCCCAAGTACTGGATCAACGCCAACGCACTCACCAGCGCCGACGCCAAGGGGCTCAACACCGTCGGGCTCACCGTGTCGGGCAAGGACGGCAAGGGCATCGGGTACTACGAGTCCGACAACGCCCGCCTGCGACTCACCCCGCGCCACTACGCCTACCTCCGCATCTCAGAGGGGTGCAACCAGAACTGCGCCTTCTGCACCATCCCCTCCATCCGAGGCAAGATGCGCTCCAAGCCCGAAGACCGCATCATCGAAGAAGCCCGCGAGCTCATGCGCGACGGCGCCTACGAACTCCTCATGATCGGGCAGGACACCACAAGCTACGGCGACGACATCGGCGTCGGGCTCGGACAAGTCCCCGGCGACGACAAGTTCCGCGCCGGTCTGCCCAAGCTCCTCCGCAACCTCGACGCCGCCGTCACCGAAGAGATCGGGCGCGGGTGGCTGCGCATGATGTACGCCTACCCGACCTACTTCTCCGACGAGATCATCGACGCCTTCGCCGAGCTCGCCGACAAGGGCAACCTCCTGCCCTACCTCGACATCCCCCTCCAGCACGGGTCCGATCGCATGCTCGAACGCATGCGCCGCAATGTCACCAGCGCCCACCAGACCGAGCTCTGCCACAAGCTCCGCGAGCGCATCCCCGGCATGGCGATCCGCACCACCTTCATCACCGGGTTCCCCAGCGAAACCGATCAGGACCACCAGGACCTGCTCGACTTCATCGAAGAAGTCCAGTTCGACGCCGTCGGATGCTTCCAGTACTCGAAAGAACCGGGCACCGTCGCGGGCCGCATGGAAGACGACCCTGAGCTCGCCGTGCCCAAGCACATCAAACAACAACGCCACGACGAGATCATGGCCCTCCAACAACAGATCGCGTTCGAGCAATCCGAGTTCATCGCCGAGCAGTACGACGAGAAGAACCCGACCACCACCGGCGCGCAGTTCGATGTCCTCATCGACAAGGACACCGGCAACCAGGTCGAACCAACCCCCGGCGTCTCCCGAGGTGGCACCCTCTACGCCGGGCGCACCTACTTCCAGGCGCCCCAGATCGACGCGACGACCCACGTCATCTCCAAGAACCCGCTCGCCTCGGGCGAACTGGTCCGCTGCACCATCGTCGCTGCGGACGGATACGACCTCATCGCCGTCCCCCTCGAAGAACTCGAACGCAAAGTTTCCCTACCTCTGGCGTAACCACTTCGCCTCCCCCGCGCTTGCGGGGGAGGTGTCACGCGCAGCGTGACGGAGGGGGTCCTCCTCTTCGTGCCTTCCCCGCCCGCGCGGGGAAGGTGGATTCGGCGCAGCCAAAGACGGATGGGGTCTTCTCTCCTACCCCGTCGGTCGGAGATCCGCCAGCGGCGGAACGAGGGAGGTGCCGAGTCCCCGAGGCGGAGGGGGTCTTTCCAAAAACCAATCACGACGGGTGCCCTGCTTCGATCCGACGCCAGTCGGACAAAGCAGGAACAAGCGTCACCCAAAGACCTGCTTTGCCCTCCGGGTCAAAGCAGGGCACCGGACTTCTCGAACCCAATCCATCCCGCATCGTACTCCCCCCATGCACATCCGCACCCAAGACCCCGCCACCCCCGACATCACCGCCCTGCTCAACCAGCACCTCGACGAGATGCGCGCCATCTCCCCGCCCGAGAGCAAGCACGCACTCGACATCGAAGGCCTGCGTGCTCCCGACATCACCTTCTGGTCCGTGCGCGACGACGACCACGCCCTCATGGGATGCGGCGCGCTCAAACGCCTCGACACCACCCACGCCGAGATCAAGTCCATGCGCACCGACCCCGCGCACCGGCGCAAGGGCGTCGCGGCGGCGCTGCTCACCCACATCATCAATCACGCCCGATCGCAACAGCTCACGCGATTGAGTCTCGAAACCGGTTCGCAAGGCCACTTCGCGCCCGCGCGGGCGCTCTACGCGCGTCATGGGTTCACGATCTGCGCCCCGTTCGGGTCATACAAAGAAGACCCCAACAGCGTCTTCATGACCCGCACGCTCGAACCCTGAGTTTTTGTCCAGATTCCGCGCGGGCCGCAACCCGTTACACGCGACGCACATGCACCCGTTGTGCCCGTGCGCTGGGGGATTCCGCCCCTGATTCCGGTTGATTCACGCCCATCGCGCGTCTACAACCCCTCCCCAATTCTCATTCCGATTCGTTCCTTGTGCCGATGAGGTGTTCATGGTCCGCAGCGGTCATGTTGTCATGTTGTGCGCGCTGGTCCTCCTCACGATCGGCGTCGTGATGGTCCAGAGCGCCGGGATGTCCGTGCGCCCACTCGCCACCGACGCCGACCCGACCGCCGCCGCCGCCGTCTCGGGTGTCAGCATCAAGTCCCTGCTCACCTCCCGTACGAGTCTCTACCTCCTCATCTCCGTCATTGCGATGGGCATCGCGACGCGTCTGCCCGTGCGCCGCGTCGCGGACCGCCTTGAGCGCGTCGTCTGGTTCCGCCCCGGAGGCGACCTGGGCGTGCTCGTCATCGGTTCGCTCATGCTCGTCGGGTTGCTCCTGCTCGTCTATGTGCCGGGCATCGCCCGCGAGAACAACGGCGCCGCCCGCTGGCTCAACCTCCACCTCCCCGGGCTCGAATCCGTCCAGCCCTCCGAGATCGCCAAGTGGGCGATCATCGTCCTCGTCGCGTGGTACGCCGCCCGATTGGGCTCGTACAAAGAGCACAAGCTCAAGAACTTCTTCTCAGGCCTGCTCCCCGTGTGCCTCTGCGCCGGGCTCGTCGCAGCCGTCGTCATCAAGGAAGACCTTGGCACCGGCGCCCTGATGCTCCTCGCATCCGCGATCGTGCTGCTCGCAGGAGGCGCGCGCTGGACCCACTTCGCCGCCTTCATCCCCGTCGCGCTCGTCGGGATCGTCGGCGCGATCATCGCCGCGCCCTACCGCGTGACTCGCATCACCACCTTCCTCAACCCCTACGCCGACCCCGCGGGCGACGGGTACCACATGATCCAGTCCATGTCCACCGTCGCAGGAGGCGGGATCTTCGGGCGCGGGCTGGGCAACGGGCTCCAGAAGTTCGGCTACCTCCCCGAGGACACCACCGACTTCCTCTTCGCCGTCGTCTGCGAGGAGCTCGGGCTCATCGGTGCGATCATCGTCATCAGCGCCTATGCCGGGATTGTGTGGACCGGCACGAGCATCGCGATGCGCGAACGCTCAAAGCCCCTCCAGCTCATCGTGCTCGGCGTCATCTCCACCTTCGCCTTCCAGGCGCTCATCAACCTTGTCGTCGTCACCGGGCTCGGCCCGACCAAGGGCATCGCCCTTCCCCTCATGTCCTCCGGCGGCACCGGGTGGATCATGACCGCCTTCATGCTCGGGCTCGTCGTTTCCATCGAACGCACCCAAGAGTACAGCACCCTCTATGTCGATCACCTCGCCGACGACGACGGCGCGGAGCTCGCGATCCGCACCGCACGCGGGTCCCTTGTTGAAGCAAAGCCCTCCGCCGCCGACCGCGCGGTCCTCTTCGACACTCCCGCCCGCAGCGCCACCCACGCGTCGATCGAAGAACCCCAACCCGAGCCCGAGATCCACGATGAAGAGTTCTCCGAGCTCTTCGGCGAGTCCGAGCCCGATCGCGCCCCCGGGATCATCGCCCGCCTCCGCGAACGCATGAGCGCCCGCGAAGATGAGCCCGACCCCGAGCTCGCATCCCACAGCGCCCGCAGCGCCGGGTACTCCGAAGACGAGTCGCAGCGCGCCGACCTCTTCTCATGACCCACGCGCCCGCCCCATCGAGCGCCTACCTCTTCGCGGGCGGCGGCACCGGCGGGCACATCTACCCCGCTCTCGCGATCATCGAGCAACTCCAATCCCTCGACCCCAGCGCCAAGTGCGAACTGCTCGTCTCCGATCGCCCCAACGATCGCGCCATCCTCGAGCCGCTCAATATCCCCTTCGCGCCCCTCCCCGCCAAACCCTTCGGATCGCGACCAAAGTCGCTGTTGCGGTTCATCACCTCCTGGGGCCCGAGCGTACGCCAGACACGCGACACGATCCGCCGCCTTAAACAATCCCACGATCGCGTCGTGGTGATCGCGATGGGGGGGTTCGTCGCCGCGCCCGCCGCCCGCGCCGGGCATTGCGAGCACTGCCCCGTCATCCTCGTGAACCTCGACGCCGTGCCGGGCAAAGCCAACGAGCTCATCGCCCGCAACGCCCACGCGATCTACAGCGCCTGCGACATCGAAGGCCACGCCTCATGGACACGCGTCCCCCCGATCGTGCGGGCATCGACCCTCAAGCACATCGAACAATCCGACGCACGCGCACGCTTCAATCTTGATCAGAACACCAACACCCTCCTCATCACCGGCGGCTCCACCGGCGCCAAATCCCTCAACCGGTTCCTCGCCACTTTCGTCAATGCACACCCCCGAATCACTCACCGGGTGGCAGATCATCCACCAAACCGGAAAGCAGATCGATAATGCTGAGCTCAACGCGCTCCGCGCGATCTACGGCGACGCGAACATCAGCGCGTGGGTCGAGCACTACATCGACGACATGGGCGCCGCGTACGCCGCTGCGGATCTCGGGATCGGACGCTGCGGCGCAGGGACCGTCGCCGAATGCTGGGGCGCATCGCTGCCCTCGATGTTCTTCCCGTACCCCTACCACAAAGATCAGCATCAACTCCACAACGCCAAGCCCCTACTCACCATCAACGGCGCGATCGCGTGCACCGACCACATCGACCCCGAGACCAACATGCGATCCCACGCATCGACGCTCATTGAACTCCTGACTCAACCAGATCGCTGTGCTCGCATGCGATCCGCCCTCCAATCGCTCGGCGACCCCGACGGCGCCAACCGCATCGCCCAAGCCCTTGTCAACACACGATAAAGGTTCTCGGACGCAACGCGAATCCAACCCGTCATTTCCCCAACAACCCCGTGAAGATGGGTGTTTTTCGCCCATCGCGCGATACACTACACACACGGCGATGAAGGACTCTGACATGCCCAAACACGACCCGCTCAAGGACGCCCAGGCCTGCATCGTCTGGCACCCCGCCGATCGTGCGCCCGCGCCGGGGCTCATCAGCGCCCTGCGCAACAAGGGCATGACGATCATCGATGCCGACGATGCGCACACCGCGTTCGCCGCCGCCCAGCGCGTCGCCAAGAGCGCCAAACGCACCATCATCGTCCTCGACACCCGCGACGAGCTCCACGACGCCCAGCGCCTGATCGCGTCCATCGAGCGATTCACCCCAACGGTGCTGTGCTGGGCGCACGAACCCGGCGCGAACCCGCCGCTGGTCCCGCTCGTACAACCCCGGAAGACCCCAAAGCCCGCCCCGAGCGTGCCCCAGGTCACGAGTGCCAAGAAACCCGCCGCGCCGCTGCGCCTCGTCGGGCACGACGACCCAGCGCCGTTAGAAGAAACCCAACCGAAGGCCGCATCGACCATGAGCACACCACCCGCCCCGAGCCCAACGCCCAGAGCGCCGATCAGCGCCCGCGATGTGCTCGACGCCGACGAGCTCGACGCGCTCCTCGCGGGGGAACTCGGCGATCGCAAGCACTGAACCATTGAGCACAACACAAGACATGAGCACGAGCACCCCATCCCGATCCGCGTCCAACGCCCACAACCCGTGGCGGGTCATCCTCGTCGGGCGCACCGGTCTCGATCAGACCCTCCGGCGCGACGCAAACATCGAGCTCATCCGCACCCGCGACTCCCTCGAAGCCATCGGCGAGCTCGGCGACCCCATCGACCACGAGTCCCCCGCGCAATCAGTTGTCATCGTCTCCACCGACGCGATTGAAGACGAACCCATGCAGCGCAAACGCTTCATCAACGCGCTCCGCCTCGTCGACCCGGGCGTGTGCGTCATGATCGTCAACGATAAAGACGACGCTTTCGACGGGCATCTTCACAAGGACCAACCCCTCAACGAGCTCATCGCGTCCATCCACGACGCGATCGAGCACGCCGACGGCTCAGCGCCCGTCGCCCTCCGATTCATCGATCCCAACGACCTCATCGACCCGGTCGATACCATCACCGAGACCGCCGAGCCCGAGCAATCCGCAAGCCCTGAACCGGAACCCGCCCCCGCGCCAGAGCCAACCCCCGAGCGCACCCCTGAGGTGACCGTCGTCGTCCAGAACGACACCTTCGAGCACCGCGCCCAGAAGTCCTTCGAGGACGAGGACGAACTCCACCAGCAGGTCGTCATGGGCGTCGAACCCGCACGAATCGGCGCGGACACCCTCGGGCATCTCCCGCGCCACACGCCGCAGGTGCACGACGACGAGCCCATCGTTCGCGCGATGCTCAAGGGCAAACCCATCCTCCAGCCCGCGATCCTCCAGATCAACGCCCGCCTCGGACGCTCCGACATCACCCTCCTCGAGCCCGACGCGACCGGCGCGGGTCTGGGCGTCCCCGTCGTCGTCGGCGACAAAGCCGCCGGCGTGCTCTGCTGCGACGATGAACGCTGGCTCAACACCAACGGGCGCGCCCTGCTCGCAACACACGCGTCGTGGTTGTCCACCTGGATCCGCCTCGAACTCCAACAGTCCGAGCTCCGCAAATGCGCCTTTACCGACCCGCTCACGGGCGCATGGAACCGGCGCTACTTCGAGCGTTACCTCTCCGCCGCGATCGATCAGGCCCGCGCCGTCCGACAAGCCGTCACCGTCATGGTCTTCGATATCGATTCCTTCAAGCACTACAACGACGCCTACGGGCACGGCGCCGGCGACCAGATCCTCATGGAAACCGTCAAGCTGCTCAAGTCCGTCATCCGCCCCTCCGATCGCGTCTGCCGCGTGGGTGGCGACGAGTTCGCCGTTATCTTCTACGAGCCGCAAGGCCCCCGAGAGGCCGGCTCCAAACCCCTCGAATCGATCTACCAGATCGCGTGCCGATTCCAGCACCAAATCTGCAACCACCGGTTCCCCAAGCTCGGCGCCGAGGCGCTGGGCACCCTCACCGTGTCCGGCGGGCTCGCCAGCTTCCCCTGGGACGGGCACGACGCATCGTCCCTCCTCGAATCCGCGGATCGGTGCGCCATGGAATCCAAACGACAGGGCAAGAACGCCATCACGCTCGGCGTCGGCGCGGAATCCATCTGCCACCTCGACCGCTGACCAATATCTACGCCCTATCCTCCATCCATGCCCATCACCAACCCGATGATTGATGTCCTCGCGATCGATCTCGATGGCACCCTCCTCGACCCCAACCACAAGGTCTCCCAGCGCAATATCGACGCCGTCCAACGCGCCCGCGATGCCGGGATCACCGTGCTCGTGTGCACCGGACGAGGGCTCGGCGAATCCATCCACGCGATGCGCGCCATCGATCAACGCGACCCCGTCATGGTCGCCGGCGGGTCCATCATCGCCGACCCAATCACCGGCGAGACCCTCCACCGGTTCACCCTCCGCGACGATGTCGTCAAAGCCGCAACCGACCTCTTCCACGAGGTCGAGTGCCCCGCGCTCGTCATGAAAGACCCGAGCGACATCGACTACGACTACCTCGTCCTCAACTCCGACAACGAGCACCCCATCCACCCCATCACCAAGTGGTGGTTCGACGACCACCAGCTCCGCGTGAACTACGCGCCCCACACGCACCACGACGCGCACCCTGAGCACACCGTCCGCGTCGGGATGTGCGCCGAGAGCTCCATCTCCAACCCCATCTCCAAGCGAATCCTCGATCAACTCGGCGACGAGGTCTGGCTCTACGACTTCCCCTGCGTCACCCCCGGGGATCACTCCGGAGAGATCGTTCATATCCTCGAACTCTTCGCGCACAAGATCAACAAATGGGCCGCCATCTCCTGGTACCTGCAGCAGCACGACATCGACCCCCAGCGCGTTGGCGCCATCGGGGACCAGGTCAACGATGTCCCCATGATGGAACGGGCCGGGATCGGCATCGCGATGGGCAACGCGATCGATGAGGTGAAATCGCACGCTAGGTACGCCACCGCCGACAACCGATCCGACGGCGTCGCGCTCGCCATCGACGCCATCCTCAACGACAATCTCCACACCCTGGAGCGCTGATCATGCAAACCCTCTCCGAGATCCGCGCCCTCCTTGAACGCGCCGGACACCCACCAAAGAAAGCGCTCGGGCAGAACTTCCTCACGGATCACAACATGATCCGCAAGCTCGTCGACGACGCAGCGGTGGGGGAGAACGATCGGGTCCTCGAGATCGGACCGGGCACCGGTGCCCTGAGCGTCGAGCTCCTCGATCGCGGCGCCCACCTGATCGCGTGCGAACTCGACGGCGCCCTCGCCCAGGTCCTCCGTGAAACACTCGGCGCGCAACACCCCGATCACTTCTCCCTCATCGAAGGCGATTGCCTCGAGCGCAAACGCGCCCTCAACCCCGAGATCATCGATGCGATCGGGACCGAACCATTCACCCTCGTCGCCAACCTCCCGTACCACGCCGCGACACCCCTCATGCTCGCGTTGATGACCAAGCACCCCAACTGCACCGGGATGTTCGTCACCATCCAACACGAAGTCGTCCAGCGCTTCAACGCCCATCCCGGAACCAAGGAATACGGCACCATCTCCGTCATCGCCCAACAACTCGGATCCGTCGGCACCATCGCCAAGCTCCCCCCCGGATGCTTCTGGCCCCAACCCGGGGTTGCCAGCGCCATGATGCGCTGGGTCCGACACCCGAATCAGGCAATCGACCCAGATTGGTGGGTTGTCTTCGCCCAGATCACCCAGACCCTGTTCCAGTCCCGAAGGAAACAACTCGCCGGCGTTGTGAACAAGTTGTGTCAATCCCCCATCGATTGGCCCGACGGGATTGCCCCAACCGATCGAGTGGATGCACTTTCGTCCGAACTCGTTGAGCAACTCTGCCGAGCGATCCACCAAATCGGATATACTCCATAAGCCCTGCAGTACGGAGGATTGACCAGGATGCACGAGCACGATTCCCAGTCGTTCGCCAGCACCCTCGACCCCATCCTCCATCACGAATGCCAAGGGCATCTCGGACCCATCTCATGGTTCAAAGCCGACTGGCAGCGCGGGGGCGCGTCCACCGGGTTCTCCACATGGAAACTCAACGCGTCCTTCGGCAGCAACCGCGAGGTCCCCTGCGTCGTCAAGTTCCCCGTCGGATACCGCGAGTACTTCTGGACCAAACGACTCGGGCTCGTACACAAGGACGAATGGGACGAACCCAAATCGCTCGCGCTCCCAACCCCGCGCGTGCTCGCCGCAGGGTTCGAACTCGGCGGGTACGACCTTGCGTGGATCGTCATGGAACGGTTCGTCAATCCGCCCATCGCGCTCGAACGCACGGATACCGCTCTCTGGTCCATGTTCGAGTCCGCCGCGGAGTTCCACGCCGCCGCGATCCTCGAGCAACCCATCGATCCCAAACGCACCCCCGAATCGCCCGATTGGGGCGAACTTCTCGAACGCGGACAGGATGCCCTCCGCGAGAACGAGATCGAGGATCAATCCGAATGGATCGAAGCCGTCTCCCAAACCCAGCGCGTGCTCGACCAACTCGTCAACGCATGGGAATCCCGATCCATCGACACCTGGTGCCACCACGACCTGCACCCGCACAACGCGATGCGCCGCAAGAGTGAGGACAAGGACATCCCGGGACATTGCACCCTGATCGACCTCGCGATGGTCGCCCCGGGGTGCTGGATCGAGGACGCGCTGTACATGGAGCGCCTCTTCTGGGGGCGCGAATCCCAGCTCTGCGGCATCGATCCCCTGACCACCCTCGCCGACACCCGATCCGCGATCGGACTCCCGTCCGATAACGACGAAATCGCCCTCGCGGATGTCCGAAGGGTGCTCATGGCAGCCTCAACCCCTGCCTTTCTCCGAACAGAAAACGATCCTATCTATCTAAAAGCCGCGTTAAACACCCTCCAGCGACTTCTCCCCGCGTTTTTCGGGTAAGATGTCCCCAACCACGCGTCGACGGATCGTCGCAATCACAACACCCAATCGCCCACGCGCACGCACGCACGGGCCGAGAGATTGACAAGGGAGTGCCCCATGGACCTGCTCGATAAGATGATGCAACTCGTTGAAGCCTGCCGCGAAGACTACAACAAGGCCAAGGGTGGCAACAAAGCCGCAGGCACCCGCGTCCGCAAGAGCATGCAGGACATCAAGAATGTCGCTCAGGACATCCGCAAGGAAATGCTCGAGTCACGCACCGACGATTAAGCGATTCGACAATCGCTCACACCCGTCTGAGCTCTACACAAGCGATACTGCGCCATGTCCTCATCGCCAAGCATGACCACGCCAACCAAACCCGATCGCAAGTTCCTCCTCGACATCGAGGGGATCGATCTATCCGCAACCCTCGCGGACCGCGATGCCATGTTCCAGACCATCCCGCACCGCCACGAGATGGCGCTGCTCGATCGCATCGTCTGGGCCAACGAGACCGGTTTGGGAGGCATCGCCGCGATGAAGATCAAGGGCGACGAGTTCTGGGTCCGGGGACACTTCCCCAATCAGCCCATGCTCCCCGGCGTCCTCATGGTCGAAGCAGGCGCCCAGCTCTCCTGCTACCTCTACAACCTGCGTCAGGAAACGCCACAGATCGCCGCGTTCCTCCGCATCGAGAACGCCGCGTTCCGACGATCCGTCACCGTCGGCGAAGAGCTCTTCCTGCTCTGCGATGTCGTCAAGGCCTCCGATCGACGATTCATCTCCGAGATCCAAGGCATCGTCGACGATCAGGTCTGCTTCGAAGCCCGCATCTCAGGCATGCGCATCGGCGAGTTCGGACGCTAAACACACCCGTGTTCGACCCCGCCTACACCATCACGCACATCTGTGATTTCAAACAAGACACGCACCCGAGCGAATCGGAACGCGTGTCTTGTTTTTTCCCCCCGCACCGCGGCGTCGTCGAGTTCCAATCCCACGACGGCGCAACACTCCTGCTCGCCGCGACCGGGCACCTCCGTGATTTCATCGCCCAGCGCCTCAACGAATCCAACGAACCCTCCGCCCGCGCCGACCTGCGACCCATCACCCGCCGCATCCTCGCGCACCCAACCGGGTCCGCCTTCGAGTCCGACCTCTTCGTCCTCGAACGAGCCCGCGCCGTCGATCCGGACCTCTACACCAAGATCACCCACCAGAACCGGCGCGCCCTGCTCATCCTGAACCCCGACTCGGGCACCTGGCGCATCGCCGAGACTACCACGCTCACCCATGAACCCAACGAGCGCATCGTCGGCCCATGCCTCACCAACAAGTCCGCCCAGCACCTGGGCGAAACCCTCGACGACATCTACGAGCTCTGCCGATACCCCGCCCAACTCGCACTCGCCCCCAAGGGCACCCCCTGCGCCTACAAAGAGATGGGGCGCTGCCCCGGCGCATGCGACGGGTCCGAACCCATGCACGACTACCACCAGCGCTTCGCGCTCGCGCTCGATGCCGCCAGTGGGGGACTCAGCGCCTGGGAATCATCGATCAAGGACGACATCACCGCCGCGAGCGCCGAGCTCGACTTTGAACGCGCCGCACGCGCCAAGCGCCACCTTGACGCCGTCCGCGATCTCCCCCGCGATACCCTCGGGCACGCCGCATCGCTCGATTCCTTCTCGTGCGTCATCATCACCCCCGCACGCCGACAAGGACACGCGATGTGCTGGGTGCTCAATACCGACGGGTGCCACCCCGTCTGCTCGATCGGGCTCCTCGACAACGATCTGCTCGAATCACTCCCTGACCTGCTCGCCTCGCGATTCTCCCCGATAGGTTTCGCACGCGATCAGCTCGATCGGTTCTCCCTCATCGCACGCCACTGGCTCACCAAGCAAACCAAACAACGCAAACGCCGCGTCACCATCCTCGATCCACGCGATCCGCGATGGGCTACATCGCTCCCAAGAGCCATCGAGGACGCCCAATCCGCGTCCGATCCGGGTCACGACGACGAAGAGCACACCCTCCTCCCCATCTGAATACCCCGGACGAATACCATCCCCCATGAGCAACGCATACCCATTGATCCTCGAACCCATCCTCAAGCCCAAAGTCTGGGGCGGCCGTCGACTCGCCCAGTTCGGTAAACACCTCCCAACCGATGGGCACATCGGCGAATCGTGGGAGCTCGCCGACCTCGCCTCAACAAGCACTTCAGGAGGCGGGGGCGAGAGTGCTCATTCTCAAATCACCAACGGCGACCTCGCCGGCAAAACCATCCGCGACGCGATCAACCAATGGGGCACCGATCTGCTCGGAGATGCGAAGCTCACCGAGGACGGCGGATTCCCCCTCCTCGTCAAATACCTCGACGCCCGCGAGCACCTGAGCATCCAGGTCCACCCATCACCCGCGTACGCATCCGCCCATCCCGAGGCCCACCTCAAAACCGAATCCTGGTTCATCCTCGACGCCCAACCCGACGAGCAAGGCAACCCGCCCGTCATCTACAAAGGATTCAAGGAGGGCATCACCCCCGACGATCTCAAGACCGCCATCGAGAACGGCACCGTCCCCGAGATCATGCGCACCGAGCACGCCGTCCCGGGGCACTGCCACACCCTCCCCTCGGGCACCGTCCACGCGCTTGGCGCGGGCGTCCTCGTCGCGGAGATCCAGACCCCGTCCGACACCACCTTCCGCGTGTACGACTGGGCGAAGGAATACAGCCGCGCCGGGCGCGAACTGCACATCGATCAGGCCGTCGAGTGCGCGAGCTTCGATCAACCGCCCGTCGCCGAGCACGCCGAGGCCTTCCTCGCCGACGACATGGCCAACCTCTCCACCATGCCCCCCAAGATCGGCTCCACCCGCCACCGCGTCGCCGATACCGAGTTCTACACCATCGACATCGTCAGCGCCAGCTGCGAATCCGTCCCCCTCGCCGCAAAGGACGACGATTGCAACACACCCATCGTCGTCATGCTCCTCAAAACCATGGGCGCCTCCATTGCGACGAAGGACGCCGAGCATCAGCTCGAACCGGGTCAAACCGTGCTCATCCCCGCGTCCATCACCAAAGAGTGCACCCTCCGCGCCGGACCCGGAACCGAAGCGGTCATCGCACGGGTGGTGTGACATGGGCATGGAGAGCGTGGAACTCGTCATGGAGTGCGAGAACGAGTTCGACATCAAGATCTCGGATCACGACGCGCACATCACGACGACCGTAGGGGAACTCCACGCCCTCTGCGTCCGCCTCATCGAAGAGCAGCATGAAGACATCAAGATCGGACCCGAAGCAAACGATCGCATCATGCACCGAGTCCGAACAATCACCAGCGAAGTCCTCGGCGTGCACTACGATCGTGCGATCCCCAAAGCGATCTTCGTCGACGATCTCAACATGCCATAACTTCCACTTCGAACACAAACCACTTTGGGTGCCCTGCTTTGATCCGCAACGCGGACAAAGCAGGAACGGGTGATCCCCGAAGACCTGCTTTGCCCTTAGGGTCAAAGCAGTGCACCCAACTCACCACCCCTTCTCCCCCTCTGCTTCCCTCTGTGTGCTCCGTGTGCTCTGTGGTCCCTCTTCACCACACGAAAAAACCGCGACCCATAGCCCGCGGCTTCAATCTCAAACTCAACCGAGCCTACTTCCTTATCGCTTCCGCCTGCTCGCCAGCAACGCCCCAAACCCGAGCACCCCAACCGTCCCCGGCGTCGGCGTCTGATACACGCCGTAGGTATGCACCGTCTGCGCCGGGTAGTTGAGCGCCCAGACCACATCAACCACAGGCATCACGCCACTCCCGCCCTCGATCGCGCTGCCCTGGAATCCCTCATAGAACACCAACGCATGATCAACCGAGCTCGGCAACTCCGTGACCTGCGTGAAGATATTGGCAACCACGATCCCCTCGAGCATCGTGCCGCTCGCGCTGATCTCCCCCGCCGAGAACGGGAAGGTGAACGCACCGATCGGATCGGGGATGCCCACCGACTCGAACTGATAGTTCCCGCCAGCGCCCGTCATGCCCCCGAACGACTCGCCGTTGAGCGTCAGACTGATCCCATCGATCAACACACCCGGCTCATCCGCCCAGATATACACACTCAGCACCTCGCTCCCGTTGATCACCAACGACCCATCGGTGCGCCCATTGGCAATCTGCCCAACCTCAACATACACATCCGCATGCGCGGCCGAGCACAACCCACACAGACACACCAAGTACTTCAATCGCTGAATCATCGTGTTACCCTCCAACCCCAACTTAACATGCATGGGAGTATCAGCAAAGCAAAAACGCCGGGGTGCCCTGCTTTGAGCCCGCCTCTGGCGGGACAAAGCAGGAACGGACGACATGCAAAGACCTGCTTTGCCCTCCGGGTCAAAGCAGGGCACCCACATCTCCACTCCTTCTCCCCCTCTGCTTCCCCTCTGTGTGCTCCGTGTGCTCTGTGGTCCCTCTTCATCCCCACCCCATGAAAAAACCGCGACCCAAAGGCCGCGGCTTCAATCTTCAATCCAAACCCGAAATCACTTGCGGAACGCGTCCGCCACTTTCGCGATCGCATCACAAACACCATGAACCTGCTCATCGCTCAGGTTCTGGTGGATCGGGATGCAGAACACGCAGCTCGCAAGCTTCACGCTCACGGGCGTCGTCGATTCCTGATCCGCGAGGTTCTTAAACGCCGGCTGACGAGTCAGCGGCTTGGGATAGTGCACCGCGCTGGGCACGCCTTCCTTCATCAACGCCGCACAGAACTCGTCACGCGTGCAGGTGAACTGCTCGAGATCAAGTCGGCAGGTGTACAGGTGCCACGCCGGGTTCGACCCGGCCGTGGGCACCGGGCGGTTCACGCCCTCGATCGCGTCGATCCGCGTCGCGTACAGATCCGCGACCGCACGACGACGATCCGTCTCTTCCTTGAGCGTATCGAGCTTGGAAAGCCCGATCGCGCCCGTGATGTCGTTCATCCGGTAGTTGAACCCGACGGACTCGTGCAGGTACTTGTCCGTCTCACCGTGCGAGCGGAGCAACCCGATGGTGCGTGCGAGATCCTGGTCGTTGACCGTGACCATCCCGCCCTCGCCCGTGCCGAGGTTCTTGGTCGCGTAGAACGAGTAGGTGCACGCGTCGCCGAACGCGCCGATGCCCTTGCCGTTGTACTCCGCGAGGTGCGCCTGGGCGCTGTCATAGATCACCTTGAGCCCGTGCTTGTCCGCGATCGCCTGGATCGCGTCGATGTCGACGGGGATGCCGTAGAGATGCGTCACCGCGATCGCCTTGGTGTTGGGGGTGATCTTCTTCTCGATGTCCGCGGGGTCCGCCTGGTACGAGTCCTCGAGACAGTCACAGAAGACGACCTTCGCGCCCGCCGCGACGAGCATCGAGACCGTCGCGATGTAGGTCCACGCCGGCGCGATGACCTCGTCGCCGGGCTTGAGCAGCGCGCCGTACGCGAGCTGGAGCGCACAGGTTCCGTTGGCGCAGGTCAGCCCGATCTTCGCGTCGCTCGCCTGGGCGAACTTCTCTTCCAACGCCGCACACTTGCTCGCCGAGCGGAGCATGCCCGACTCGAGCACCTCCGTCGCGGCCGCGATGTCCTTCTTCGTCAGCCCGACGGCCATGAACGGGACATTCGACGCGAACACCGGGGTGCCGCCGTTGATCGCCAAATCGCTCGCGGTTGCAGTTGTCATCTGGTTCTGTTCCTTGCTCGCGATGACCCTGCTCCTCCACACGCGCCGGTTCTTCCCGGCCCGGGGGCACGCATCGCGGTCCGGAATAGTACGCGTCCAACCGAAATCAACACACTTTTTTCAGGACCAAAAACCGCCGCCAATTGGGCAAAAACCGCGATCTCCCTCTCAAGGTCCAAGAAAATCAACCCGATTGACTGGCACACCCCAGATCCTGATGTACTTTTCGGGCGTCGCCACAACCACGCGACGGAAAACGAAACAAACGCCAAGCCCCAAGGGGTTTCGCGAGTAACAAACTCTCTTTCTCTCTCTGCCAATAGGCAAACACCGCCCGGAAATAACCCATCCGGGCGGTTGTTGTTTTTGCACCTCGCAAACGCATTGCCGGATCATCCTGAACCCGCCTCATCATTCGCCCGATATCGCCCGTGCACCCAACCATTCGGAGCGATCCCATGAGCGAACCCACCCCCGCATCCTTCGGCGACAACAAAGACACCTGGCGCACTGCGACACTCGTTACCGGGTTCGCCCTCCTCATCTCCATGGCCGCCCACTTCGGAGGCCCGTCCAGCGCCACCGCGTCAGACGCCCCGATCAACGAGCTCGCCCGCACCCAGGCGCTCGCCGCCCAATCCCTGAGCATCGGCGGATTCACCACCCTCGACAACCAACCCGCGTTCGTCATCCTCAACGCGCAAGGACAACGCATCGGCGCGCTCCCCATGAACGCCGCCATGCCCGAGCCCGGCGCCGACGAACCAGAATCTTGAGAATCTCATCGCGCCGCCCGATCGCCCCTTGACTTGCGACCGGGGATATGCGATATGCTCTGCGCCGAATTGTGTTCCCGATCCGTTGATCGGGACCGGCAACGATTCCCGGCCCACACGCCGATGACGAGGTTGGCTCCACGCCGCCATGAAACACAACGCCAAGTGCGTCGATCGCGACGACGATCGCCCCAAACCCGCGCGGGTAACGCCCGCAACCCCCAACGCCACCTTTGAACGACGCCCCGTCACGCTCGCCGACGAGGAGCTCTTCCGTCGTGCCCTCGCGTCGCTCAACGAGCCCATCTCCGACACCACCTTCGCAATCTGCCTGGGCTGGTGCGAGGCGCTCTCGCTCACGCACTGCGTGATCGACGATCACCTGTGCCTGTTCAGCGCCGCCGACGATGACCTCACCCTCATGCTCCCGCCGCTCGCCTTCACCCCCGACGCGGACGATAAGCTCGCGTCATGCATCGAGCAATGCTTCGCAATCATGGACGCCGAGAACGGGCCCGAGCGGGCCGACCAGTCCCGCATCGAGTACATCCCCGACGAGCTGCTCCTCAAAATACAGAACGCCTACCCCCTCAAGCTCTCGACCACCGCGATGCCCGGCGACTACATCTACCCCCGCCAGGCCATGGTCGACCTCGCCGGCGGCGACCTCAAGGGCAAACGCAAGATGCGCAACCGCTTCGAGCGCGAGAACCCCGAAATCACCGTCGCGCCCATCACCCCGAGCGATATCGAGGAGTGCCGCGATCTCCTCAAACGCTGGCGCACCTGCGCCGACGATCGTCACGAGGGCGAAGCCAACGAGCGACTCATCGGCACCGACATCCTCCGCAAACGCGACGAGTCCTTCACCCTCGTCATGCTCGATCAAATCGACGCCCTCAACCTCGAGACCATGCTCGTCCGCTCGTCGGGCAAGCTCGTCGCCTTCACGATCGGTGAACGCCTCACCCCCGACCAGGCCGTCATCTATGTCGAAAAGACCGACCCCGACCACGAGGGCGCACCCCAGTTCATCTTCTCCAAGTTCTGCGAGATCAACTTCCCCGATGTCTCCGAGATCAATGTCGGCGACGATTGGGGCATCGAGTCCCTCCGGTTCACCAAGACGAGCTACCGCCCATCCCGTATGATCCCCAAAGCCATGCTCTCCCGCGTCCCCGCGCCCGTAGCGCAAAGCGTCGAGCACAACATGATCCGCTCACTCCGCCAGTACGCCCTCGATCCGAGCGCCCCCGTCATCACGCCGGGCTCGGGCATTTCTATCCGGGCCGCCGTCCGTGCCGACGCCGACCAGCTCGCCGAGATCGAAGCAAGCGCCTTCATCGAGGACGACCAGTTCAGCGAACGCCAGATCAAACGACTCATCGACAACCCACGCGCCATCGTCCTCGTCGCCGAGGAGAACAACAAGATCCTCGGGTGGGGCGTCGCGCTCATCCGTCACCACCGCCGATGGAACTCCGGTCGAATCTACGGCGTCGCCGTCCTCCACCCCGCCAAGGGACGAGGGATCGGACGAACACTCGTCACCACCCTCATCAACCAACTCGAATCCATCGACATCACCCGCGTCTACCTCGAAGTCCGCGCCGACAACACCCCCGCGATGTCCCTCTACGAATCCCTCGGGTTCGAGCCCATCGCCATCCTCGCCGACTACTACGCCGACGACATCCACGGCATCCGCATGCGCCGGTGCCCAACCCCGCTGGTAGACCCGCCCAAAACCTGATACATTCGCGTGCTCACGCCCACCGGAGCGAACACGCATGGATCCAGAGACATCCCAATCACCACCCGCGCCCAACCGCGGGTCTTCGCTGCGCACCATGCTCCAAGCGATCGGTCCGGGCATCCTCCTCGCCGGCGCCGCGATCGGCGCATCGCACCTCATCCAATCCACCCGCGCCGGCGCAGGGTTCGGGTTCGGGATGCTCGGGATCCTCGTCCTCGCGTGCGTCACCAAGTACCCCTTCCTCGAGTTCGGCCCGCGCTACGCCGCCAGCGCCCACGAGGACCTCATCGAAGGCTACCGAAAGCTCGGCACCTGGGCCGTCTGGGTCTGCGCCATCGTCAACTTCGGGTCCATGTTCATCATCATGGCCGCCCTCACCCTCGTCTCCGCCTCCATCGCCCAGTACCTCCTTGGCGTCTACTTCCCCGACCTCACCGCGCTCACCCCCCAGATCCTCAGCGCCATCATCATCGCGATGTGCCTGCTCATCCTCCTGCTCGGACGCTACCGCACCCTCGAACGCACGATGAAGATCGTGATGACCGTCCTCCTGATTTCAACACTCGCCGCCGTCGTCATCGCGCTCACCAAGTCCTCGCCGCGCACCATCCCGAGTGACACCCCGCCGTGGTGGGGGAGCGCCAACTTCGCGTTCCTCCTCGCCTTCATGGGATGGATGCCCATCCCCATCGACTCCGCGATCTGGAACTCGATCTGGGTGCAGGAGCACGAACGCATCAACAGCCGCCAGACCACCCTCCGCGAAGCGCTCTTCGATTTCCGATTCGGGTACATCCTCGCCGGGCTCGTCGCGATCCTCTTCCTCGCGCTGGGCGCACTCGTCATGCGCGGGCGCGTCGACGATCTCAAGGACGGCGCCGGGTTCGTCAACCAACTCATCGGCACCTACGCCGACACCCTCGGGCGATGGAGCATCCCCCTCATCGCCATCGCCGCCCTTACCACGATGCTCTCCACCACCCTCGTCGTCCTCGACGCCTTCCCCCGCGCCATGCACCGTCTCACCCAGGCCATCCGCAACACCGACCCCACCCCCGGCACCAAACAACACGGCTACGCCCTCTGGGTCATCGCCCAGGCACTCATCGCGATGGGCATCATCCTCTTCACCCTCAAAAGCATGAAGACCATGGTGGACCTCGCCACCACCCTGAGCTTCCTCACCGCCCCGATCCTCGCCCTGATCAACTACCTCGTCATCACCCGCCACGCACCGAAAAACGCACGCCCAAGTCTGGGCATGCGTGTCTGGAGCATCGCGTCGATTGTCTTCCTGACCGCGTTCAGCGTCGCATATCTTGTGTGGCGATTCATGAGTTAACAACGCACAGAGTTGAGAGAGGGCATTGCATTGGAATCACCACGCCCCGTCATGCTGAATGTCGAAGTCGAGGATCTCCCCGCGCACGCGGGCGCAGCCTTGTCGTACCGTGCGCTATTACGCATGTGTGACATCATGCCGCATATCGGTGCCGAGCCCTGGCCAGAGGAAGCAACTCTGTTGCTCAACCGAGTCATGAATCAACTCAAGCACATTGCCTCAACCGCGGAACTCGGTGAAAACGCGTATGTACTCGGGACGGAAGGGTTCAAGGAATGCAAGAGAATCCTCGATCGATTTGAAGGGGGAACATACAACAGATTCTGCTGGCTATGTGTCTACTACGCGATGACAGTGTGTGGATCTGGTGGGCAATCGACCTGTGGTGCATGTGACAGGCTGATGTGGCACATCACACCAAAGTCGGATAGCCGCAAAGCAACACGCATTGTCAAGAATGCAAACTGGGATGATTTCAAGAAGATCCGTCTCGCATTCGAATCGGGAGAGCTGACACCTGATACCCCCCTCCCCCCCGATGATCTCGGTCCACTCTGGCCCAAAGGCCCTCACGACTGGAGCGAGTACACATGGACAGACCATGAAGCTGAGCGGGCGGCTCGCGAGAAGGCACATACAGAGCAGCAACAGCAAATCCTTGATAGCCTTGCGCCTCGAAGCGAATCACTCAGTGCCTTGGTCCGCGATGCGATCGACCGCATCACACCAAGCAACGATGCATACCGACACGCGTTCATTCCCATCGCGGATAAACCATCTCGAAAATGGCCCGCTGCACTTCGCAAACCCAACTCACCCTTTGTTCAACAGCTACACGATTTCTACCTCACCCACGCGTGGGGCGGGTTCTTCATCCCCAAAGATGAACGAATGGCGTCGCTCTGGATCATCTCGCCAGACGCAATGGCGATGCAGAAGAGGGAGATGCTGGAATGGGACAGTGCGCTGGATTGCTTTGATCCATCAGCGATCGCGGATGCGAACCGATACGCAGAATCGATCGGCATGCAACCAGACGCGAAAATCGCGCCATGCTCAAAGCGAGATCTGCTCTTATTCGCTCAGGTTCACGAATCACCCGACGCGTTCTTTGTCGTGACAAAGGGATCCCAAGCCGGAAAGGTCTTCTTCTTCGACCATGAAACCGGCATCGATTTCGATATGCCCATCGCCGATTCCCTGTCGGCGTGGATCGATGCGATCGGTGATCCCAATCATGAGATGGATTGGCAGTGGTTTGAAGAAGGCGACTAAATGCGTCTTACTTCCCCTCAAGCCAGCGCTCAAGGTAATGAATATCCACGCCGCCCTTCTTGAAGTCCGCGTTGTTCATCAGCTCCGCGTGCAAAGGGATCGTCGTCTTGATCGGCCCAACCTCAAACTCACGCAGCGCCCGTGACGCACGCTTGATCGCCGCGTCGCGATCCGCGCCCCACACGATCATCTTCCCGATCATCGAGTCGTAGTTCGGAGGCACCCGGTACCCCGCGCACACATGCGAGTCCATCCGCACACCCAACCCGCCCGGTGCGCGATAGGTCTCGATCAACCCCGCGCTGGGCATGAAGTTCTTGGTGTAGTCCTCCGCACAGATGCGGCACTCGATCGCGTGCCCGTTCACCTGGATGTCCTTCTGCTTATACGGGATCTTCTCGCCCGCCGCCACAAGGATCGACATCTTCACGATGTCCACGCCCGTGATCATCTCCGTCACGGGGTGCTCCACCTGAACACGCGTGTTCACCTCGAGCATGTAGAAGTTCTGCTTGTCGTCCATCAGGAACTCGACCGTCGCCGCGCCAGAGTAGTCCGCGCTCTTGACGAGCTTTGCCGCCGACTCGCAGATCTTCTCGATCTTCTTGCGATCGATGTTGGGTCCCGGCGCTTCCTCGATCACCTTCTGGTGACGGCGCTGCATCGAGCAATCCCGCTCCCACAAGTGGATCGCGTTCCCGTGCTTGTCGCCGATCGTCTGCACCTCGACATGGCGCGCGTGCTCGAGGAACTTCTCGATGAACACCGCCCCGTTGCCGAACGCCGCCAGCGCCTCCTGCTGCGCCTTGGACACATTCTCACGCAGCGCCTTCTCGTCGCGACAGATCCGCATCCCGCGCCCGCCGCCGCCCGCCGCCGCCTTGATGATGACCGGGTACCCGACCTCCTTGGCGACCTCGACCGCTTCTTCGATCTCCTCGATCGCGCCCTCGGACCCCGGGAACACCGGGACGCCCGCCTTCTTCGCGTACCGCTTCGCCTCGACCTTGTCGCCGAGCTTGCCCATCGCCTCGGGGCTCGGGCCGATGAACTCGATCTTGCACTCCCTACAGATCTCCGAGAACTCCGCCCGCTCACTCAGAAACCCGTACCCCGGGTGGATCGCGTCCGCGTTCGTCACCTCCGCCGCGCTGATGATCCGCGAGATGTTCAGGTACGAGTCCTTCGAAGGCCCAGGACCGATGCAGATCGCCTCGTCCGCGTCCTTCAGGTACGGCGCGTCCTTGTCCGCCGTCGAATAGACGCAGACCGTCTCGATATCGAGCTCTCGGCACGCCCGCATGATCCGCTGGGCAATCTCACCACGGTTCGCAATCAATACGCGTTTAAACATGGGAATCTCTCACGAAAGTGCGCATGACTCAGGACAGGGACCGTTTCAAAGCCCCCTGCCGCGCTGGTTCAGTTGGACACGAATCACTTCAGAACAAGCATCGGCTGCCCAAACTCGACCGCGTCGCCGTCCTTCACCAGGATCTTCTCGACCACGCCCGACTGCTCAGCCTTAATCTCGTTAAAGACCTTCATCGCCTCGACCAGACACACCACCGTGTCAGGGCCGACATTGTCACCCACCGAAACAAACGCCTTGGCGTCCGGGCTGGGCTTGGTATAGAAGGTCCCGACCATCGGCGAATCGATCGTCTTCGCGTCCGCCGCGGGTGCCGCCGCTGGGGCTGACGCGGGCGCGGGCGCCGCTGCCGGAGCAGGTGCCGCCGGGGCGTGCATCGCCATCGGTGCCTGATGGATAACCGGTGCCTGGTCGCTGCCGCGTTTGATCGTAACGGTTTCCTGCTGATCGTGGAGATCGATCTCCGTCAGCTCGTTCTCGACCATCAACCGGACCAGCTCTTTAAGTTTGCGAATATCTATCATGGTGTGTTTCGTTGGTGTGTGTTGATCCGCACGCGAACCCGCGATATCCGATCCGGGTGAATCCCCGCGTGCGTTGGTCTGTATCATACCCCCGAACCGCTTTCAACGCGAACGCGCACGATCACGCATCGATCTTTCCCGAACCCGCAAAGGCCAACTCGGAAGATGCCCAAACAGGAACCTCTCAAATCGAGTGCCGAGTGGATCGCGCACGCGCTCCCCGCGCTGCTCGCGATCATCACCCTCGCGCTCGCCCTCACCCCCATGCTCACGCTGGGGCGTGCCCTCATCACCGATCTCGATGCGCTCCCCGAATCCTTATTCACCCCATCGCGTCTGGTGCTCCTCGCCCGCTCGATCCTCACCGTCTCCCTCATCGCATCGATCGCCACCCTGATCGCCTACCCGCTCGCCCGCGTCCTCACCGCCCGGCGCACCCGATCCGTCGGACTGCTCAGCGCCCTGATGCTCTGCCCGATCTGGCTCCCCCCGTTCATGATCTACGCCGCGGGCAACCTGCTCCGCGACCCGGGCACGATCGTTGGGCACGCCCTCGTCGAGTTCGCGACATCTTCTCCCGATCTGCGATGGGTCACGATCTGGGCGGGGTACGCGATCGCCGTCCTCGGGCTCGCGCTCTGGTCCGCGCCCATCGCCGCGGTCCTCATCGCCTCGGGGTGGAGCGCCCGATCGGGCATCTACGACGACATGATCGCCCTCGAGCCCATCGGACGCATCAAGCGCACCCTCTTCAATCTCCGCCTCCACCGCGCCGTCCTGTTCCGCGCCTTCGTGCTCATCGCGATCCTCATGCTCGGGTCCGCCGTGCCCTTGCACCTCGCCCAGCTCGACACCTGGTCCATCGTCACCTGGCGATCCCTCACCGAGCACCCGCCCGAACAGTGGGGGCGCATCTGGATCGCGTCGTTCCCCATGCTCATCGCCGCGATCGTGGGCGCCAAGCTCATCGCCTCCATCCTCCACCAGCGCCTCGCCCACGAGAACCCCATCGCCCAACCCCCGCGTGCATCCCGCGCGAGCACCGCCGCCGCCATCGCAACTTTCTGCGCTGCCGTGCTCCTCCCCATGCTCGCGATGCTCGTCACCCTCTCCGACGCGCGCAGCATCCTCGTCTTCTGGGATCGCAGCGCCGCCGCCGTCCTCGACACGGCCCAGACCGCCTCGCTCGTCGCGATCGCATCTCTCCTGATCGCGCTCGCCCTCGCCTATGCATCAACCTCACCCATCCAAGTTCACCAGCGCGTCGCGCGCCTCTCCCTCATCACCCTCTGCATCCTCGGGCTCACCCCCGGCGTCCTCATCGGCGCCTCCATCGCCCGCACCGGGATCATCGGGCTCGATCTCCCGCACCTCGCCCCCTTCTGGGCATCGCTCACCCGCTACGCCTTCATCGCCGCGATTGTCGCCGTCCTCTGCGCAAGCTCCGAATCTCCCGACCGGCGCAGCGCCCGTGTCCAGATCGCAGGCCCATCCCTCCGCGCCTGGACCATCGCCACCCTCCCGACCTTCATCCTCCCCCTCCTCGCGTGCGTCCCCGTCGTCTTCCTGCTCGCGCTCTTCGAGATCGAATCCGCCGTCCTCGTCACCCCCCCGGGCATCGACTCGCTCCCCCAGCAACTCCTCGCGGACCTGCACTACACCCGCATGGAACAGCTCAGCGCCGCGGGCATCAACCTCCTCGCGATCGGTATCCTCTTCGCCCTCCTCGCGTCCGTCCTGCTGACCCGAAGAAAGACCGCGTCATAAAAGCAACTGAACCCCGCACCCCCGGTACGCCTATATGATGCAGATCCATCATCGCATACATACATGATTTCCCCGCACGCACGACATCCCGCCACACTCCTCGCATGCGCGATCGCGTGCGTCCTCACCGGGTGCGCCGACAACGCCAACGAATCCTCCACATCCCTCAACACCACCCGCGTCCTCGGCGAATCCGGCACACACAACGGCCAGTTCGTCTACCCACGCGGGATGGACATATTCGAATACAACAACACCCCCCACGCGATCACCGTCGACAAGACCGCCCGCCTCCAGCTCATCAACCTCGATACCGGCGCCGTCGTCGGCGCCATCCACACCCCGCGCTGGGATCGTGGAAAACCCACCGGGCTCACCGTCGCCCCCTCCATCCTCGACGCGTCCACGCTCGCGATCTATGTCGCCGACACCCACGAGTTTCGCGTCCTGATGTACGAGCTCCCGCTCCCCAACACCAACGACCCCCAACCCACCGAACCCGACTATCAGTTCGGATCCTTCGGCGAAGAACCCGGGCAGTTCATCTACCCCACAGACATCGCCATCGAAACCGATGACACCAACACCGTCACCGAGATCTATGTCTCAGAATACGGCGGCAACGACCGAATCAACAAGTTCCGCGTCGATCGATCCACATCACCCCCCGCGCTCATCTGGGATTCCCAGATCGGAATCGTCGGCGAAGAAGTCGACGCCTCCGACCACCCCCTCGCGATGTCCCGCCCACAATCCATCGAGCTCTGGACCAATCCCTCAACCAACCAGCGCGAGATCGTCGTCACATCCGCCTCGCACCACCGCATCGGACGCATCACCACCGACGGCGAGCTCATCACCTGGTTCGGCAACCCCCTCGACACATCCGAAACTTCCTACAACTTCCCCTACGGGCTCACGATTCTGGAAGACAACACCGCCCTCATCGCCGAGTTTGGTGGGAATCGAATAACACGCATCGATCTTGAATCCGGCAAGCACCTTTTCCGGTATGGTGAAACAGGGCGCAGCATCGGACAGCTCGCCCAACCATGGGCCGTAGGCGTTGCCGGGGACCAACTCGTGATACTCGATTCAGGCAACTCCCGCCTCCAGTTCTGCGATCTCCCGATCGATCTCCCCCGTGAGTACACCCAACCCGTCACGGGGGGGACCCCATGACATTCACCACACACACCACCCTCGCCGAGCTCACCCTCGGCCCCATCCAGTTCCAACGCGAGACCTACCTCCTCCTCATCCCCATCCTCGCCCTCCTCACAATCTTCATCGCGCGCAAATCCATCTCGGGCCTGGGCAAGTCCTCCCGCATCGTCGCCCTCGTCGTCCGCCTGCTCGCGATCACCCTCATCGTCGCCGCCCTCGCCGAACCATCCCTCCGCGATGTCTCCAAGGATGTCGGGGTCACCGTCATCGTCGACGCCTCCCGCTCCATCCCCATCGGCGCGCAAGAGCAGATCGACGCCTACATCGCGCAAGCACAACAGGAATCACGCCTCCCCAACGACGAGCTCGGCGTCATCACCGTCGCCGAGAACGCCTACTCACAGGCCTCCGTATCCAAAGCCACTACCCGCGTCGATCGACAGTTCATCGGCGCAACCGACGGCACCAACCTCATGTCGGGCGTCTCGCTCGCCATCGCCTCCGCTCCCGACAATGTCGCCAACCGCATCGTCCTCATCTCCGACGGGAACGAAACCGACGGGTCCCTCCTCCGCGCCGCCCAAGCCGCCAAAGCACAGGGCATCCCCATCGACATCCTCCCCGTCGAGTTCGCCTACGCCGACGAGGTCATCGTCGAAAATGTCCAGGTCCCCGCCAACGCACGCGTGGGCGAGACCATCACCCTCAAGGTCGTCCTCAACGCGACAAACCCCGCCGCGGGTCGTCTCCTCATCGCCCAAGATGGCACCCTCATCGACATCAACCCCGCCGATGACACCGAACTCGGAAAGATCGTCGAGCTCAACCCCGGACGCAATGTCCTCTCCGTCGGGATCGCCGTCACCCGCCCCGGCGCTCTGAGCTACGAAGCCGTCTTCGAACCCCTCACCGGGCTCAGCGCCGACGGCAACTCCACCGGCACCCGCGGCGACTCCATCACCGAGAACAACCGGGGCACCGCCATCACCTTCGTCGGCTCAGAAGGCACCGTCCTCATCGTCGCCGACGACTCGAACGAAGCCGTCGTCTTCGAGGATGTCCTCGCCAAAGCCAAGGTTGCCACCCAACGCATCACCTCCTCGCAGTTCCCCACATCCCTCCCCGAGCTCGCCGCCTACGAGGGCATTGTCTTCCTCAACCAATCCGCCTACGCCTACTCCGAAGCCCAGCAGGAAATCGTCCGTCAGTACATCAAGGACACCGGCGGCGGGCTCGTCATGGTCGGCGGACCCGACTCCTTCGGCGCGGGCGGGTGGATCGGATCACCCCTCGCCGACGCGCTCCCCATCCGACTCGACCCGCCCCAAAAACGACAGATGCCCCGCGGCGCACTCGCCCTCGTCATCCACTCCGTCGAAATCCCCAACGGCGTCTACTACGGCAAAGAAATCGCCAACGCCGCCGTCGACGCCCTCTCACGCCTCGACCTCGTCGGCATCATCGAATACCAGGGTCTCGGAGGCACCGACTGGGTCTACCCCATGAGCCCCGTCGGCGACCGCGTCGCCGTCAAACAAGCAATCCAGAACCTCACCTTCGGCGACATGCCCTCATTCGACCCCTCCCTCCAGCTCGCCCTCTCGGGTCTCTCCAGCGCCGCCGCGGGTCAAAAGCACTGCATCATCATCTCCGACGGCGACCCCTCCATGTCCCGCTCGCTCCTCCGCGATTTCAAAGACGCCGGCATCACCATCTCCGCCGTCGGCGTCAACCCGCACTCGCCCTCCGACACCAACACCCTCCGCACCATGGCCAATGTCACCGGAGGGACCTACTACGCCGTCTCCAACAACGCCCTCGCCACACTCCCACAGATCTTCATCAAAGAAGCCCAGACCATCCGCCGCGCACTCATCTGGGAGGGCGAACCCTTCTCACCCGCACGCACCGGCGTCCCCTCCGAAACCATGCGAGGCATCTCCGCCGTCCCCCCGATCAACGGCTATGTCGTCGCCGCCGAACGCGAAGGGCTCTCGCTCGTCACCCTCCGAGGCAAAGAAGAAGACCCCATCGCCGCCCAATGGCAATACGGACTCGGACGCGTCGTCACCTTCACCTCTGACGCATCCACCCGTTGGGCAAGCAACTGGGTCGCCTGGGGCGGGTTCTCCCAGTTCTGGGAACAACACATCCGCTGGACCATGCGCCCCTCGGGCGACGCAACCCTCCGCGTCTCCACCGAAAACATCGGCGAGAAAACCCGCGTCATCGTCGAAGCATTCGACCCCGACGGCGAACGACTCAACTTCGCCGACTTCCAAGCACGCACCTCCACACCCGACGGCCAAGGCGTCTCCGTCGAAATCCAACAGGTCGGGCCCGGACGATACGAGGGCGAGTTCAACACCGCCGACGCCGGCGCGTATGTCGTCAACCTCCAATACCGCGCACCCGGATCCGACGGCAACATCATCAACGGCAGCGCCCAAGCCGCCGTCACCCGCCCCTTCGCCGACGAGTTCAAAGCACTCGAAACCAACCTCCCACTCCTCAAGCAAGTCGCCTCCATCACCGGCGGACGCCAACTCCCAACCGACCCGACCCTCGCCGACCTGTGGGGACGCGCCGGGCTCGAGATGCCCGTCACCCTCACCCCCGCATGGCTCCTCTTCGCCATCATCGGGATCGGAATCTTCCTCCTCGATGTCGCTGTCCGCCGCGTCCGCATCGACCCCGCGATGATCGCCGCCTTCGTCCGCCGCGGCGCAACCAAGGAAGCCCGCAAGTCCGAAGCCTCCACCGAAGCCATGCGCATGGCCCGCACCCGCGCCCAATCCCGCACCGGCGACGACCGCAAACAACAAGCATCCCGCAAGTTCGAGGTCAACCCCGAACGCGCCAAGTCCACCGAGCCCATCGCCCTTACCGGCGAAGAGGAACAGGACAAACCAACCATCGCCAAACCCAAACGAGTGATCGAGAAACCCAACGACGAACCCATCGACTCACTCTCCGCACTGCGTGCCGCAAAGAAGCGCGCCCGCGACGACATGAACGATTCAAAAGACTGACCAACACGCACAACGCGTCATTTCCCGATAGGAGCACACCATGCCCGCCAACCAGGACCACTTCGAGACCCCCGCCGAAGTCAAAGCGCAATGCGATGCCTTCCGCAAAACCTTCTCCGAGCTGCGATCAGAAATCGGAAAGGTCATGGTCGGGCAACAACCCGTCGTCGACGCCGTCCTCGTCGCCCTCTTCGCCGGCGGTAATGTCCTCCTCGAAGGCGTACCCGGACTTGGCAAAACCCTCCTCGTCCGCACACTCGCGACGACCCTGCATCTCCCCTTCAACCGCATCCAGTTCACCCCCGACCTGATGCCCGCCGATGTCATCGGCACCAACATCGTGAGTGAAGACGCCGAGACCGGACGCCGCTCCTTCGAGTTCCAGAAGGGCCCCATCTTCGCACAGGTCCTCCTCGCCGACGAAATCAACCGCGCCACACCCAAAACCCAATCCGCGCTCCTCGAAGCGATGCAGGAACACTCCGTCACCGTCGCCGGGCAAACCTACACACTCGACGAACCCTTCCTCGTCCTCGCCACCCAGAACCCCATCGAGCAGGAAGGCACCTACCCCCTCCCCGAAGCCCAGCTCGACCGCTTCCTTCTCAAGATCGATGTCGGGTACGCCGGGCTCACCGACCTCATGGAAATCATCGACCGCACCACCGGCGCGGAAAACCCCAAGGCATCCGCCATCGTCGACGGCCACCGCATCCTCGAAATGCAGAACCTCGTCCGCTCCGTCGTCGTCGCCCCCCATGTCAAGCAGTACGCGGCCCGCCTCGTCCTCGCGACCCACCCCGACACCGACACCGCCGCCGGCGGCCCCAACGGCCCAACCAACCGCTATGTCCGCTGCGGCGTATCCCCCCGCGGCGCCCAGGCGCTGATCTTGGCCGGCAAAGTCCGCGCCCTCGTCGACGGCCGTTTCCATGTCTCCTACGAAGACATCAAAGATGTCGCCCTCTCCTGCCTCCGCCACCGCGTCCTCCTCAACTTCGAAGCCGAGGCTGACCGAGTCAACGCCGACGACCTCGTCGCCGAAATCCTCAAACTCACCCCAACCCAACCAACCGCGATGGTGGGGGCGTAAGAGAGTGAAGACTGAACGCAGAGGACGCAAAGGTCACGCAGAGGCGCAGAGAAGACTTTGAGTGGAAAGCATGGAACGGATCGAACTCCCACAGTCACTGAATCAGCTCAGCCATCAGGTCATCGGCTGCGCGATCGAAGTGCACAAGGAACTCGGGCCCGGCCTCCTCGAATCGGTCTACGAAGCAGCGATGTGCGTCGAACTTGAGCACGCCGGAATCAGCTACACCCAGCAGGCAACCATCGCCGCTGACTACAAGGGCACCCCGCTCCCGCCCCAGCGCCTCGACCTACTCATCGAGGGTGAACTGGTCCTGGAACTCAAAGCCGTCCGCGCCGTCGAGGACCTCCACCTCGCCCAACTCGTCTCCTACCCTCCGCCTCACCAACAAACCCCTCGGCCTCCTCATCAACTTCCACGCCCCAACCATCCAAAAAGGAACCCACCGCCGCATCAACTCCAGAGTGATCCGCACCCCCAACTCCTCGTAACCCACTCTTTCATTCTTCTCTGCGCCTCTGCGTCCCCTTTGCGACCTCTGCGTTCAAACCAAACACAACTCCCCTATTCCCCTCTTGCCAACCACCCGAAAGGCCTCCTCCGCAGTAACAACCCAAGCACCCCAGGTCACCCCCTGACTCTTTTCTTCTCTGCGCCTCTGCGTGACCTTTGCGACCTCTGCGTTCAAAAAGAAATACCAGCCACATGCTCCGATCAGAAAACCCAACCCGCCCCGCCACCATCGACGAGCTCCTCTCATCGGATCTCATCGCCAAGGTCTCCCAGCTCGACATCACCTCGCGCAAGATCTTCGCCGGCAAGCTCAAGGGCGAACGACGCTCAAAGAAACGAGGCGAGTCCGTCGAGTTCGCCGACCACCGCCCCTACGCCATCGGCGACGACCTCCGACACATCGACTGGAACATCTACGGCCGTCTCGACCGCTTCTTCATGAAACTCTTCATGGAAGAAGAAGACCTCTCACTCCACATCGTCATCGACGCCTCCGCCTCCACCGACTGCGGCACACCCAACAAGTTCTACTACATGCAACAAGTCGCCATGGCCCTCGGGTACATCGGGCTCATCAACCTCAACCGCGTGGCGGTGACGGCAGTGGGGCTCCGCGACGAACTCGTCATCCCCGGCGGCGAAAAATCAATCGCCGGCAACATCCGCGACCTCCGAGGCCGCCGCCGAACCCACGACCTCGCCCGCTTCCTCTGCTCCATCACCCCCGAGTCCGGCACCGACTTCGCCCAGGCATGCAAACGAATCGCCATGACCCGCCGAGGAAAGGGCGTCATGATCGTCCTCTCCGACTTCTTCATGAAGGAAGGCTACGAGACCGGGCTCCGACTCCTCGTTGGCCGCGGGTACGATGTCTTCGCCATCCAGACCTTGTCCCCCCAAGAGGTCAACCCCGACATCGCCGGCGACCTCCAACTCCGCGACATCGAAGACAACGACATGGCCGAGGTCACCATCTCCGCGCCCCTCCTCAAGAAGTACAAAGAGAACCTCGCCGCTTACTGCGAAGACCTCCGAAACTTCTGCGCCCGCCGCGAGATCATGGCCCTCACCATCCAAACCGACACCCCCATAGACACCCTCCTCCTCGACTACATGCGAAAGCGGGGGCTGCTGCGGTGAGACTCACGAAACGAACAACTCGTGTTGCCATCGTCTGTGTGATCGCGCCATGCATGATGCTCGGCTGCCAAACCTTCCACGCTGATCTCTCCAACGAGCAGATCGCACGCAAAGTGCACCAGCGCTTCGACCAAGACATGACGAGCGAGCAGGTCCGTGAACAACTCCACAAAGCAGATCTGAACGAACTCGAGACCTGGTCCGAGGACGATCCACAGCACGCCGTGCATGCCGGCGATATCGGTGCAATCCTCTGGCCCAAACGAATGTTCTACAACGGCGTCAACTCCGCATTCAACCGCGACATGCTCCTCTTCCGCTTCGGCGGCGACGACGCACTCGACGATATTATCTGGCGTCCCTTCGGCTGGGTTCCCTCCGCCGGCGACCCACTCGTCATCCATCTGAACAACAGCGAGGCCACCCCATGACCTCCGCCACCCACTTGCGCATCCCACTCGCCTCCCCCGCGCCTGCGGGGGAGGTGTCCGCGCAGCGGACGGAGGGGGCTTCTACTCTCCTCCCCCGGGCTTCCGGGGGAGGTGCCGAACGCAGTGAGGCGGAGGGGGTCTCCTCTTCGTGCCTTCCCCGCCCCGCCGGGGAAGGTGGCACGCGCAGCGTGACGGATGGGGTCTCTATCTCCCCCTCCGGGTGCCACGGGTTGACCCGTAGGGCAACCCGTGAGCCGGGTCGTCCATCGGCGTCCGATCATTCAAATGCCCAGGTTGTGCGGAGGGCACGGGTTGTCCGTCTCCGACGGAGCAACCCGTGGCACCCAGAATCAAACACCACACCCCTCCCCTCCCTAAGAGGGGTTGCAGGGGAAACCTCCCCTGCACAAGCAATCGAATCAAATCATCAATCGACTTACTGCACCAGTCGTATGCGCGGAGAGCAGCGATGAGTCAAGTGTTGAGAAACGCCGTCGAGTTTGATGAAGATGCATTCGTTGATCTCATCCAGTTCTGCGATGGGATCAAAGTGATAGAGAGAACAGTTGAATCGAGTACAGAACACCTTGAGAGATACCCTTTCGCCTCGAGCGGAATCGATTGGGTAAAGCATCAACCAGTGCTTGAAGCGAGCTTGAAGACCCCGTCAGACTCAGAGCAGTTTGTTCGCGACGCATTTGCAGCCATGAGCGACGGAACAGAGTCCCGTGTTCTGTTTGTGGCGGATCATTGGATCAACAAGCCTCTAGAGGTGCCGTCGAAGTGTATCTCGACGCTCGCGAAGAACATTCACACATCTCCATGCGGATACATGCTCGGACCAATCGATTGCACCTGGGACTGGGTTATTGATATCCGATTCGCGCGTGCAGCGTTCGCTGGGAGGATAAACCCATGACCTTCGCCGCCCCCCTCCTCGCCGGGATCGTCGCCGCCATCGCCATCCCCGCGCTCATCATCCTCTACTTCCTCAAGCTCCGACGCATCCCGCGCGAGGTCTCCTCCACACTCCTCTGGAAGAAGACCATCCAGGACCTGCAGGCCAACGCCCCTTTCCAGCGCCTCCGCAAGAACCTCCTCCTCTTCCTCCAGCTCATCGTCCTCGGGCTCATCCTCCTCGCGCTCGCCCAACCCCGCAGCGCCACCACAACCGAGCAGGGCAAGAAGTACCTCATCCTGATCGACCGATCCGCATCGATGGCCGCCGTCGACGGCACCGAAACCCTCGGCTCAAAGTCACGACTCGAGCGCGCCAAAGAAGAAGCCATCACGCTCATCGAATCGATGCGCGAGCCCTCCGTCTTCGCCCAAGGGCAAAAAGCCGACGAAGCGATGATCATCGCCTTCGACGCCAGCGCCGAGATCATCGAACAGTTCACCTCCGACCAAACCGCGCTCATCAACGCCATCAACTCGATCGAGCAGACCGACGCGCCCTCATCCATCGAGGAGGCTTACCGCCTCGCGCAGGCGCAGCGCCCCAACCGCGTCGTCACCGACGCCAACGAAGCCGGCGAAGTCCTCAACACCATCGAGCTCGAAGAACTCAAAGGCGGCGATCCCTACTTCTTCCACCTCTACTCCGACGGGCGCATCCCCGACATCCAATCCGTCCGCGCCGACCAAGTCGAGGGGCAGTTCGCCTTCGAGTATCACGCGATGGGCACGCAAACCTCGAACAACATCGGGCTCGTCGCGCTCCGATCCGAACGCGACTACGACGACCCCACCAAGCTCTCCATCTTCGTCGGCGTGCAATCCACCGACACCATCGAACGCTCCGTCGACGCCGAGCTCATCATCGACGGCATCACCCGCTCCGTCCGCCAGATCGACCTGCCCGCCGCCACCATCGACGACACCACCGGACAGAAAACCACCGCCACCGGAGGAGTCGTCTTCGAACTCGTCGAGCCCAACGCCGTCCTCGCCCGCGTCCGCCTCGACACCAACGGCGACGAGAACCCCGAAGCCGATGTCCTCCTCACCGACAACGAGGGCGCCCTCATCGTCCCGCCCGCCAAGCAGGCCGCCGTCGCGCTCGTGTCCACCGGCAACCTCTTCGTCCAATCCGCGATCGCCGGGTTCCCGCTCTCGCGCTTCGAAGTGATGTCCCCATCGCAGTACGAAACCAAACGCGACAACGGCGACATGGCCGTCTTCGATGTCGTTGTCTTCGACAACTACCTCCCCCGCCCCGACGAGCTCGATCGCCGACTCGAACCCGGGCGCTACCTCATCCTCGGGCGCACCCTCACCGGCCCGCTCGGCGTCATCGACAACGGCGTCGGGCAAGGCGGCGCGCTCATCGACTGGCGCCGCACCCACCCCGTCCTGCGCGACCTCACCCTCGACGCGCTCCTGATGGCCGAGACGCCCAACATCGAGATCCCCAAGGGCTCGGGCGTCGTCTCCCTCGCCGAAACCGCGACGGGCCCCGCGATCTTCGAGACCTCCGACGCCGATGTCCGCGCGATCGTGGTGCCCTTCGACATCACCAAAACCAACTGGCCCTTCGATGTCTCGTTCGTCGTCTTTCTCGCGAGCGCCGTCGATTATCTGGGCACCGGTTCCGTCGTCGCGATCGATCAGACGGATCGACTGATTCAGCCCGGCAATGTCCTCGCCGACCGCATCCCCGCCGACGCGCGTTCGGTACGGGTCCAACTCCCCGACGGCACGCGCTCGCCCGAGATCATCCCCAGCGCCGACGGGCGCGTGGTGTACGGGCCCATCCAACAGACCGGGCTCTACACCCTCCAATGGCGCGGCACCCCCGGCCCAACCGATGTCGTCCGCAACGACGAGATCCAACGCCTGTTTGCCGCCAATCTGCTCGATCCGACAGAGAGCGATGTCTCCACCCAACCCACCATCGCGCTCGCGAATACCCTCGTGAGCGCCGAGTCCGCGGTTGAACGCAAGAGCATCAAGGACTGGTGGCCGTGGCTGTTGATGGGCGCGCTGGCGATCCTGATGTTCGAGTGGTGGATCTACAACAAGAAGATGTATCTGTGATCCGAGTGGTCGTCCCTCAGGGTGCCCTGCTTTGACCCGACCGATGGGAGGGCAAAGCAGGTTGTCGGGGGCGTCCGGTTCCTGCTTTGTCCGTCTGCGCCGGATCAAAGCAGGGCACCCAACGGGGCAGGTGTTCGAAGACCCCATCCGTCACGCGAAGACGCGTGCCACCTTCCCCGCGGGGCGGGGAAGGCACGGGGATGAAGACCCCCTCCGCCGACTTTGTCGGCACCTCCCCCGGAGGCCCGGGGGAGGAGAGGTTAGCTCGCGTTGCGGGAGCGGATGACGAGGTCGCGGAAGGCGTTGATGTCGGAGATGTTGATCTTGCCGTCGTTGTTGATGTCGGCGCGGTCGTCCTTGCGATCGAAGTCGGACAGGAATGACTCGTAGTCAGCGGGGCCCATGGTGCGGTCGCCGTCGGTGTCGTAGTTGGTGATGAAGGTGTCGACTTCCTGGTATTCGACCCAGGCGTTCCAGGCGTCGTTGGTTTCGTCGATGTTGAGCTCGCCGTCGCCGTCGTAGTCGAAGTTGCTCTCGGCGGTGCGCATCTGGTTGCCCCAGAACTCGCGCTCCTGTCGGCGGGCGGCGCGGCGTTCGTCGTCGGAGACCTCGCCGTCGTTGTTGGTGTCCATGCGGCGCTGCTCTTCGGCGCGGCGCTGCTGTTCCTGTTGTTCCATGTGCGCGTCGAAGGCGGCCTGTTCTTCTTCGTTGAGGACGCCGTCGCCGTCGATGTCGAACTGGGCCATGAGTTGTTGCCCCTCGGCGGTTTGCTCGAACATGGCTTTTTGGAAGGCGCGCCATTCGTCGCGGGACATGTCGCCGTCGCCGTCGAGGTCGTGCTCGGCGATGAACTCCTTGCGGAGGCGGTACCCCATGGCCATCTTCTCAAGATCGGAGAGGATCCCGTCGCCGTCGGCGTCGAACTCGTGCATGCGATCCATGAGGGCCGCCATCATGCCGATCATGCCCTGGATCTGGTTGCGTGAGCTCTGGGGGATGGATTGCCCGTTGGCGGTCTCGAAGAAGACCTTGGCGGGGCTGGGCGTGGTGGGGAGGGAGAAGAGATCGAACCCGGATTGCTTGGGTTGGGTCGGTTGGGGGGCGGGGGTTGGGTCGGGCGTGGTGGTGGAGTTGGCGTTGGACATGTACCACGCGGCGCCGATGACGCCCGTGCCCATCGCGATGGTGAAGACCGCTGCGGCGGCTTTGGTATTCATGTCGGAGACCCCCTGTGCGTGCGTGTCTTTGATGGTACCAGACGGGATTGGTACGGGTTGCGATGGGGGTGGGTTCGATGGGGAAGGGGCAGTGGAGGCGGTTGGGAAGAAGGGATTGGGGATGAGGGATTGGGGATTCGGTGGGCCCCCCTCCGCCTGCTTCGCAGGCACCTCCCCCGTCCGCCTTTGGCGGATCTTCGACATGTGGGGAAGGCACGAAGAGGCCTCCTCCGTCACGCTTTCGCGTGACACCTCCCCCACAAGCGCGGGGGAGGCGATGTTTGGGGAAATGGGTGGCACGGGTTGCTCCGTCGGAGACGGACAACCCGTGTGTTGGGTGGGAGTTGGGTGGTGGTGATGAGGTGCGCCGATGGACGACTCGACGCACGGGTTGTCCTGCGGAGCAACCCGTGGCACCCGGAGGAAGACCCCCTCCGCCTCGCGTTGCTCGGCACCTCCCCCGACGGGAGCGGGGGAGGGACACGAGTTGGCGGGGGAGGCGTTTGGTTGGCGGAGGAGGGTGGTGGCGGCTTTGCGTTGGGTTTCGGCGTGGGCGGGGGATTCGGGGCGGTCGCGGAGGAGGTCGGCGAGGCGGGTGGTGGCGAGGGTGTGGGCGTCGTCCTCCACGAGGGCGCGGCGGGTGGCGTTGATGCGCTTCATGCGGGCGAGGGTGTGGGAGAACTGGGGGGAGGCGAGCAGGTCGTCGAGCTCGTCGAGGGGGATGCGGTGAAGCTCGCAGAGCTCGGGGATGGTGATGGAGGGGTTGAGGAGGTCGGTGAAGAAGCCACTAGCCACTAGGGATTGGGGATTGGGGAAGACCCCCTCCGCCTCGCGATGCTCGGCACCTCCCCCGCCGGGGGCGGGGAAGGAGCAAGAGGCCCCCTCCGTCCGCGAAGACGCGGACACCTCCCCCGTCAGGACGGGGGAGGCACAAGATAAGGGGGAGGCACAAGAAATGGTGGGGGAGGCACAGGAGTTGGCGGGTGGGTTGAAGAGGGGGTGGGGGGAGAAGGTGGGTTTTTTGGTTGGCGCGTGCATGATTGTGTCCCTTCGCGTGCAAGGCGTGGGGGGCATCTCGGGGGCACGGGCGTGTGTTTGGTTTGTCGACGCGGGGGTGACGGGGAATTGTCGCACGCGGCGTGGGCGGCGTCAAGGGTGGTTGATGTATCGCAGGGATATTGCGCACAAAGGGGGAGGTAGGTAGGGGATCAAGCATTGTGCCCTCCTTCGACGCGAAGCGCGAAGGAGGTGGTGGTGCAGGTGCGTTGTGTGGGTGGGTGTGGTTGCACTTCGTCCTCCTTCGCTCTGCGAGTCGAAGGAGGGAACAGTTATGTGGGATTAGAAGGAGGGCGCCCAGCGATGTTGATGATGTACGACGCATACTTCAGCTTCCCGTCCGAGCAAGGCTTTCAATCATGAATCCGAGCACTGAGAGCTGAACAACTCAATAAATGCACTCACGTCAAAGAAGTTGTATAGATCGTCGCCATTCATGTCTGCGGACGGATCTTGATTCTGGAAGCTGATCACAAACTGACTGACATCAAAGAAATCAAACTGGCCATTTGAATCAAAGTCGGCAGCACAAAATGATGGGCACTCTTGTTTCAGGTATGTCATGCTGTGTGTCCAAGGATTGGTGTCACGATTCTGCACATAGACGGCTATGTCATCATCTCCATCGTTGTCAAAGTCCCGCGCAACCGAGCAAAGAGCGAGCGAAGTCTGTGCCGTAGCAATAGGAAATGAATTTGGAGGTAGCAGGATGCCACTTCCATTGTTTCGCATTATCTTCATTTTGGATTCACTTGACACAATGGCATCAAGGCTTCCGTCGCTATCTAGGTCACTTAGAGATAGAGAGTAGGATCTACCAGTAGAGAAATTGATATTGTAAAAACTGGCAGGTTCAAAAATCCCAAGGCCAAGCACGTTCTTGAAAATGCCCACAGATCTCTCGGTATCAACAGTGATATCAAGGTCGCTGTCTCCGTCCATGTCTGCGAGATTGATAGTGTTTATTCTGTCATTCAGGATAAATGAAAATTGTGGATTGTAAATGTGACTTACTCCGGTTGTATTGATGCCGATGTTGATTTTAGTGGAAAAATTTGTTGTTCCTATGACGGTATCTAGATCCCCATCATTGTCAATGTCAGCTAGTTGCACTGTGAAAGGAGTCACAAAGTCGGCAGTGTCAGTGTTAAAGGAGCTCGATCCCATCGGCTCAAAGTTATTGTTCGTCTGGTCATACACCTCAGAGAGGAATATCGGTGCTGGACTATCATCTGCGTAAATTGCTATGAAGTCTGTGTCTCCATCGCCATCTATATCGCCAAAGTTTGAGGTTTCTGCTTTTCTTGGTAAGTCGACGATGACTTCTGCGACGCCAAAGTTGCCTCCGCAGTCGCCTGGAAAAAAGCCGGCGAAGTGATTCTTGACACTCCCATCGTCAGCTCTTGTTGTAAAACCGATGTCAATGCAGCCGTCATTGTTCAGATCCGTAAACTGTAATGCTCCAAAGCTCGGCACACTTGATGTGTGCATTGATTCAGAGAAGGATCCAGTTCCGTCATTCAAAAAAATACTGAAAGAACTCCGATACGCGGTGTTGCCGTAGCCCCCAACAAGTATGTCAAGGTCGCCGTCATCATCGATATCATGCGCATCAATAAAGTCAGGATAACTTTCGACTTCATATGCCACAGGCAAGTCAAGCGAGCCCGGGGGGCAATCGTCTGAGTTCATGCCAACTACGGCTGCAAAGGTAAGTGTTATCATATTGAGCATAATGTGATCCCCTAGTCTGTATTTAGCTATCTGATGTGCAGATCAAAAGATGTCCTTTGGTTCTGAGGGAGCAGAGTTCTGCGCTCAGCAGCCTATGGCCTATCCGATGCACGCACCCAGTGTACTCCAAATCGAGTGTAGCCCCAATACTTTCACCCATGTACTTGCTCAATCTGCTCCTTCAAGGCCGAAACTAGCTCGATTCAGGCCCCGGGGTCTCGATCAGCGTGCAGCCACCGCACACTTCACACCTTCTTCAGAACAGGATCCACCCCGATGCCCGCCAATCTTATCCCAAGCCAAAGCCTTTGCTTGAGGTTGCACGCGATTAGCATGAGGCACATATCTAACGCGTTCCTCTTCAACCCGCGGTACCGCGCCTTGCGATAGAAGAAATAGTGTTTATGCATAGTAAAGTGATGCTCGAACCTCGATCAAGGCTTAGAAACAAGTCCGCTCCAGCTATCCTGCTAATTACAAGGTTTTTCTGCCCGCGTGCACTTTGATTCACAGTCCTTTAGATTGTTCGATGATTGTGACATTGACCATTGTGCCCTCCCGGAACAGCTAGCCCCGCGAATCAAGGTGCTTGACGACGAATAGGAAGAGGTACCCGTCTAGCTCCGTCTCCAGCAAACTATTGCGGAACTTGACGAAGGTCGTCTCGTCTGGTGTGCGATGTCGCGTCCTTCCGGATCGGCATTGGTTACCTCTTGAAAATTGATGAATGAGCGGCTTCAGGAGGGTAGACGGAGCACATGCCGAGGGGTTGCGCAATTATTCAGAGATTCCTAGGGTCAAATCAACCGATCCTCACTCGCGATGCCATGCGCCGGGGCGGTATTCAGCGTCACATACACCTCGCCCTGCACCTTCTTCGCCTCTTCCGGGTCGACATAGTCCGAGTGGCAGGCGGCTTTGCCTTCTTCGGCGCCGACGGCTTTCTTGGTCTTGGAGGCGAGTTTGTGGATCTCTTCGGGGGAGAGGTAGCCTCGGGTTTCGAGGATCTGGCGTTGTTCTTCGGTGAGGGCGTCGGACTTGATGGGGGCACCGCGTTCAAATCCTTCGGCCTTGCCGGATTGGAACTCCTGGATCTCTTTGGAGATGCGAACGGAGCACCAGTCGTGGCCGCACATGGCGCAGAAGTCGGTGTCGACATCGAGGTCTTCGTCGTGGTAGGCGCGGGCGGTGTCCTCGTCGAAGGCGAGCTCGAAGTGCTTGTTCCAGTTGAGGGCGGCGCGGGCCTTGGTGAGTTCGTCGTCCCAGTCGCGGGTGCCGGGGATGCCGAGGGCGACATCGGCGGCGTGGGCGGCGATCTTGTAGGCGATGCAGCCTTCTTTCACATCGCCCTTCTTGGGCAGGCCGAGGTGCTCCTTGGGGGTGACATAGCAGAGCATGGATGCGCCGTGGTAGGCGATGGAGGTGGCGCCGATGCAGGAGGTGATGTGGTCGTAGCCGGGGAAGACATCGGTGACGAGCGGGCCGAGGACATAGAAGGGTGCGCCGTGGCAGATGGTGCGTTGGAGCTTGGCGTTGAACTCGATCTGGTCGAAGGGGACATGGCCGGGGCCTTCGACCATGACCTGCACGCCACGTCGCCAGGCGCGTTCGGTGAGTTCGCCGATGACCTGGAGTTCGCCGAGCTGGGCGAGGTCGGTGGCGTCGGCGAGGCCGCCAGGTCGGAGCCCGTCGCCGATGGAGAAGGAGACATCGTGCTCACGCATGAGGTCGCAGATGTCGTCCCAGAGGGTGTACATGATGTTGTCCTGGTTGTGGACGAGCATCCATTTGGCGAGGAGTGAGCCGCCTCGGGAGACGATGCCGATGGCGCGCTTGCGGACATACTTGAGGTGGGCCATGCGGACGCCGGCGTGGATGGTGAAGTAGTCGACGCCCTGCTTAGCCTGATGGTCGAGGGTTTCCATGATGAGGTCGCGATCGAGGTCTTCGATCTTCTTGCCGATGATCATGGAATAAATCGGCACGGTGCCGATGGGGACGGTGGCGTTGTCGATGATGGCCTGTCGGCAGGCGTCGAGGTCGCCTCCGGTGGAGAGGTCCATGACGGTGTCGGCGCCCCAGCGCTCGGCCCATTGGAGTTTTTCGACTTCTTCGTCGGTGCCCGAGGCGACGGGTGAGGCGCCCATGTTGGCGTTGACCTTGGTTTTGGAGGCGCGGCCGATGGCCATGGGGTCGAGGTTCTTGGCGAGGTGGGCGCGGTTGGCGGGGATGATGAGGCGACCGGCGGCGATCTCGTCGCGGACCTGTTGTGCGGTGAGGTGGGGTTCGCGTTCTGCGACGCGGTGCATCTCGGGGGTGATGATGCCGAGGCGGGCGCTCTCCAACTGCGTGATTGGTTTGAAGCCGGGGGGCGTGGTCACACGCCGGGTGATGCCTTTGGCGTCGGTGAAGATGTGGGCCTCGTAGCCGCAGGGTGAGGAGGCGGCGGGGGCGGTGTCGCTGTCGACGATCTCGACGGACCAGTCGTCGGGGAGGAAGTCCCAGGCGGTTTTGTCGCTGGGCTTGGGCATGCCCGGGGTGTCGGGCGAGGAGAACATGTAGGGCCCGCCGATGTCGGGCTTGTGGGCGAATGAGCCGGGGGTTGGGACTTCGGGGTCGGAGCCGGGGTTGTAGGCACCGTGGACGGGGAGGGCGTACTGGCCGTCGGGTGTGGCGGGGCCGCCCTGCACGGTGCGGAAGGATGTGCGCATGTCGTCGCGGGATTTGTACTTGCTTTTGTATTGGGTGGTCAGCGCGACGGCTTTGCCCGCGGGGGAGGTGATGGAGAGGTGCTCGGGGTTGGTCTTGGGGTAGGTGTTCTGGTCAGCCATGGCGCGTGGTCCTCAGTGTTGATGCACCGTGGGGAATGCGCGGCAGTCAGAACGGCTTGACTGTCTGCATTCCCTCCGCCGGTGCGAGCCGGATCAGGTTCAACGGGTGCTTCTCAGCGGCGTGGCCGCGCCCCGTGCAGTTGGGTGATTGTAGCGGAGAACCGGGGGGGATTGTGGTGCGTAGAGTTTGGGCTGTGCATCTTCGAACGATGGTGATCCTGGTCGGTGCGGTGTCGGCGTGGCTTTGTGGCGCGTTGGCGGGTTCGCACGCGCTTTCTGTGGGTGGCGAGGCGTTGCGTACGCCCGGCGGGCCTCAGGCGGTGTGGATCGGGATCGGTGAGCCGGGGTTTGTCGCGTCCGAGGATCGCGAGGGCGAGGGTGATGACGGCGGGTCGGGCATGTACGCCTGGGCGGATGCGTTCGGTTTGGACGCGGATGGCGGTGCGCGTGCGAACGGGTTGTCGGCGGGGGCGTGTGCGCGGCATGGGCGTGTGGGTTGGGCGCGTGGGCCTCCGGCGTGATGGTGTTCATCTGAGTGTGCGTGCCCGGGCGTTGTTGCTCGGGCGTGTGGAATGAACACGAACGCCGTGTGTTTGTCGCGGCGTGCATCACGGGATAGTTCACAATGAGTCAGAACGATACAGGCGCGGGGCGTTTGCCCGAGCGCAAGGATGATCGTGCGTCGGGAGCGACGCGTCAGGGCGACGAGGAGCACCGGTACGAGAACGCGAAGGGGTGCCTGACCCTGCTCGCGATCATCGTGGTGTTCTTTGGCGTCTCGGTCGGGTTGGCGATGCTGACGCGGTAGCGCGATCGATCAGCGATCGTACTCGCCTGATTGCTCGGGTTGGTATTCGATCGTGTCGATGCGGAGGCGGATGATCCGGTTCCGCTCGGCGTAGGCGATCGTTTCCCCAGCCCGGCGGGCGAGGAGCTCGCTGCCGAGTTCGGAGTGGATCTCGATGGGTTCGACGCCCATCGGGATGTCGTGCGCGCATTGGGCGTCATAGACGAGCGCGACGCGCTGGAACTCGAGGGTGTCGGGGTTGACGAGGCGCACGACGGAGTTCATCGTGACCATGTCACTGGGGATGCGGGTGGGGCAGATCGGGCGGGCGTGCGACATGCGTTGGAGGAGGCGCCCGATGTGCGCGGGGATGCACCCGTTCACGAGCGAGCATGAGATCTTCTCCATCCGGGGGTGGGATGCGTCCGCGAAGGATTCGAGGATGCGTACACGATCGAGTCTGTTGATGACGGGCGTGTGTTGCATGGCGTTCTCCCAACGCAGCGGCGTGCTGCGTAGGGGATACGGTACCTCGGATGTCAAAGAGTTCCCAGTGTGAAGATTTCGGCAAGGGTTTTCGTGTGTCGAAATTGCGGATTGGTGGCGTGATAACCGGAGTGGGCATGCAGAATTACGAGTCGGAATGCGTGGAGATGTGCCGCTCGATCAGGTGCCCAATGACGCCACCCAATCTCGGATGAGTTGGGTCTGATCGGGTGTGAGTGGGTCGGCGTGGTCTTCGGGGGGCATGATGTCGGGGTCGCCCGCGGGGAGTTCGATGAGGTAGATGAGTTCGGATGCGTCGGGGTCGGCTCGCACGATGATCTCGGGGGTGTCGGCGAGGACGAACGCGAGGGCGTCGAGTCGGACATCTTCCGCGGCGTCATCGGCGCCGTGGCAATCGATGCAGCTCGCGTCGAAGATGGGTTGGATCTGATCGAGGTAGATGTCGAGCTGTTCCTGGGTGATGTTGAAGGATGCGGGATCGAGGACAGCGGTGGGTTCGGGTTGGGGGTTGAAGATGTCGAGGAGCGGGCGGGTGATGTAGCCCTTGCCGTGGGTGAGATCGCCGCCCAGGTGCCCGGTGAATCCGACGGCACCGGCGGAGACGATGAGCAGCGCGAGGTAGAGCTTGGGGGCGTTGCCCGGGTGTTCGCGCCGGGATGCGACGAGGGGGATGGCGGTGAGGAGGACGAGGATGCCCGTTGCGATCCCGAGGATGCGGTGGAGATCGACCTTGGAAGAGTCGTCGAACCCGAGGATGAGCCCGGAGATGACGGTGTAGGCGCACGCGAGGAGCGCGAAGACGAACATGGTCGTCCCCGCGTGGGTGGGGGTGTAGCGCGTCGAGGTTCGGCGGAGGTTGAGGGCGCTGAGCAGCTCAACGCATGCGCCGACGATGAGCAGCGCAATGGGGAAGTGCAGGACGACGAGGTGCGTGCGCCCGATGAACTCGGTGAGGTTGTCGATCATGATGTGTGTGGGTGGTTAGGTTTAGTGCTCTTCCTCGAACTCGTCGTGCCCTTCCTTGCGGACGGTGCGGAGCGAGGCGTAGAGCGAGGTTGCTTCGGCATCGTTGCCCATGAGGAGCTGGCGCGCGAGTGAGTTGGACGCGGAGACGGCTTCGGTGAGCTTGATCCGCATGTCGGTGGCGAACTGGGCCTTGTCACCGTTGTACTTGGATGCGGAACGCTCGGGGATGGGCGCCTGCTCGGCGTGCTCGATGCATTGCGCGAGGAGGATGGTGATTTGGTTGGCGTAGAAGATCGCGTCGGGGCGGGCGCCGGGGGCGTTGAGGTCACGCATCAACCCGCGCATGGTTTTGAGGTGATCGCCGGCTTGCATCATGCAGGTCTCGAACTGGGAGTCGAGCGCGGAGGCGGCGGAGAGGTTGATGCCCTTGGCGAGCGCGATGGTGGGGATGGAGATCGCGCCAGCAGCGAGGAACGATCGGCGTTGGATGGGGTTGCTCATGTGCGTGTTTCCCGATAGGCGTCCGTCGACGCGGTGTGTGTCCCCGATGGTACCGTGATTCGGGGTCCGGGTTGCTCAACGCGACGGAGATAGAGGTATTGCACGCGTGTTTCGAGGATTACGGGTTGGTGTGCGTGCGGATGAACGCGATGATCTGCTCGAGCGTGGGTTCGGAGATCTGGGTGTGCGAACCGTCCTCGTCGATGATGAGGGCCGCGTGGGGCGCAGCCCCCTGGAGGCGCAGGGCGTGATGGACGCGGACGATGTCGTCATCGCGTGCGTGGGCGATGAGGATCGGGCGTTCGGGTGCGTCGCGGAGGGAGGACTCGGGTTCGCGATGACGCGGGACGAGGAGTTGGGCGAGCAGTTGGGTGATGGGGTTGAGGTCTGTGTGCCCATCGGCGATGAGGGCTTTGATGTTGGTGGGCGCGCCCCAGAGCACGAGCGCACGGGTGTTGGGTGTGTCGGCGAAGGCGGCGCTCGCGGGGTACGCGCCGAGCGAGATGCCCATTAGCACGATGCGATCGGGGTCGATGTCGGGGCGGTGCGTGATGTGCTCGAGCACGGCGTGGGCGTCGTCGATCAGAGTCTGGCGTGTGGGGTGCTCAAGATCGGACGACGCGCCGAACCCGCGATAGTCGTAGATGAGGACGGCGGCATTGGTCGCGTCGGCGAGCTGGGGCGCAAGGATGCGGTAGTCAGCCATCGAATCGGAGCGCCCGTGCGCGATGATGAGCAACGGGGCGGGCGATTCGACAGCGGGTTGCGGGTGGAAGAGCCAGGCGCGGATGGTGCCATCGTCGTTGGCGGGGATGTCGAGGACCTGGGCGCGATCGGGTACCTGCCACATGGTGCGAGGCGGACGCAGGAATCGCGATTCGAACGGGGCACACCCGGCGAGGATAAAGAGGGAAAGCAAGATCAACGAGAGTCGATGCATCGTGTCTGAACCGCGTGATCCGCAGCGTTATTCCTCCGTGGCGGTCGGGGTGGTGCTTGCCAATGCGCTTCGGACGCACCCGCACTCGGGGCATTGGACAATGGTCTTGTCGAGATCGCGCAGCCAGTACCCGCACTTGGGGCAGACATCGAATCCGCGGGTGCGGAGCTCTGCGAAGACGAGCGGTGTGTATCGCCAGCGTTTGATCACCAGAGTAAGTGCGCTGATGTACAGCACATAGATGAGGAATGTGATGAGAAATGCTGGGATGCCAGTCCATGCTTGAACTGGCGTGAGCTGCTCCGAGATCCAGGGGAAGAGAAAGATGGGTGTGACCAGCCCGATGCCGAAGACCAGGCCGTTGAGTGGATTTCGGTTCCATCGTCTCCACGCGGATCGGTGGACATCCCTTTGGGTCTTGGAATCGATGGGCAGAGATGGATCGATGGAAGTAGTTCGTTGCGGCATCGTCAGTACTTTGGGAGAGTTCGTGCCGGTTTTCAGTTGTGATGGCGCTTGGTGTTGATACTTCACGATTCATTCAACAATGGGCGCATAATGCGGTTCACGAACCAAACAGCATCCACTCCATCCCGCTCGACATGGGGAGCTCGGTGATGCCGAGTTGGCGGAGCATGTTGAGGCATTGGGCGCGGTGGTGCATCGCGTGGGTGGTGACATGGGTGATGATTCCGCCGACACTGAAGGTGTAGGACTCGTCGGCGCGTTGTCGGTTGATGATGGTGTCGAACGGGCGTTTGAGGGCAGCGGCTTCGAACGCGTCGTAGATCTCGTCGTGCATGGCGCGGATCTGCTCGAGGGTGTACGCGTCTTCGACGAGCCGATCGCGTGCGGGCGATTCGTTGAGGACATCGGTCCACCCGCGCGTGGCGCTGAGGTTGTGCACGAGGTTGTTGCGGATGGACCCGCACCCCATGGGGAAGGTCTGCGTGAACTGATCGGGCGAGAGCGCACCGCACGCGTCGTAGAGCTTGGCGTTGGCCCAGCGATCGTGGGCGAAGAGGATGAGATGCGGTTCGGATGGGGTGGTGGGCATGTGGGGTGCTCGTGTGAATCTGGGCAGTTTGAGGGATGAGTTGCATCATACTTCATCGATCAGGCGCGGGTTCGCCCTTGGAGGGGAATCCGCGCACGGATATGCTCGGGGCATCGATATCCATTGTTCGTTGTTTCGAAAGGAGCATCTCGCATGCGCAAACAACAGGTACTGATCGGATTGTTGTGGGGGTTGATCGTCCCCTCATCGCTCGTGTTGGGCGATGTCGTGACTTACTCGGGCGCGTTGACGGCGACCCGGAACCAGTTCAACATCGACTCGGATGGGTTGGCGTTGCTGGAAAACTTTGAATCATTCGGCGGCGGTCAGGCGGTGGGGGATATGCCGGGCAACGCGGCACGGTTCGCGCCGGAGTACGCGGACGGTTCGCCCGCGCCGTTGCCGATCATCCAGGCGTTCGGCGGCGCGCCCTCGGGGGCGCGTTGGATCGCGAACTTCGGGAACGGACGCCCGGGCGGGTCTGCGTGGGTCATCCGCCCCGACAATCCGGGTGATCGGATCTACGCGTTTGGGCAGGTGAACGCGCAGGGCGATTGGGTTCGAATCGAGGGGTTCGATGCGGACAACAACCTGATCGTCACGGTTGATGCGCAGCCGATCGTTGCGGGGTGCTTCGCGGGGTTCATCGTCCGCGAGGGTGTGAGCAAGGTGGTTGTCACCCCATTGGGCAACGGCGACTTCCTCAACGGGATGGACGATGTGCAGGTCTCGACGCAGGAGATCAACCTGTGCGATGTGGACATCAACTGCGACGGGGTTCTGAACTTCTTTGATGTGAGCGCGTTCATCTCGGCCTACAACGCGATGGACCCGCGTGCGGACTTCACGGGGGATGGGGCGTTCAACTTCTTTGATGTTTCGGCGTACATCGCGCAGTACAGCGCGGGTTGTCCATAAAACAGACCTTGTACTCCTGATCTTGACGATCCCGCTCTGGTTCCAGTGCGGGTTTTTCTTGCGTTGAGTTTGGGTTGCTCGTACACTCGAAGGCCTCGAATATCTCGAAAGGAAACTTGTTTCATGATTCGTATTGCTGTGCTTGGATGTGTGTGTGTCGCGACTTCGATTGGTGTTGCGAACGACAACAATGTCGAATGGGATCTGTTGAGTCATGAGACGATGCACGACCTGCGGCCGATGGTGCCGATGGGTGGCGAGTCATTCGATGTCGAGTTCCTTTCGAAGCGATCGGACCTGACGGGTGTGCGTGTCGGGTATTGGGTAGACGGCGCGATGGTTGGTTGGATCGATGCGATCAACGCGGGAGTGCGTGGGCCGAAGGATGTGTGGCGCGCGTCGATCCCGAGCGTGGCAGGGATGACGGTCGAGTATGTCTTTGAGACGATCGATGGGAGTGATTCGGACTACTTCGGCGCGGACGGCGCGAGCGAGGTGTTGCCGAGTGATCGGTTCGTGGTGGACTTCGCGACGCTCGAGCATGCGCGAAAGGGCGCGACGCCTGTTGATGGGGGCGCGGTGTTCCGCGTGTGGGCACCGACTCGGACGAGCGTGCAGGTGCGTGGCGCGTTCAACGGGTGGTCCACGGGCGACGCGCTGAGCAAGGTTGGCGAGGACTTCATCGGGTTCGTCGCGGACGCGCAGGTCGGCGATATGTACAAGTACTACTTCAACAACAGCCACTGGAACACGGACCCGCACACGGCAGAGCTCGTGCCCGGCGACAACCTCAACGCGCGGATCACCGATCCGCTCGCGTACCAGTGGCAGCACGACGACTTTGTCGCGGCGCCTTTGGATGAGTGGGTGGTGTACCAGTTGCATGTCGGGTCGTTCGCAGGTCGCAACGATCCGTTCGGGTCAACGGGCAATCCGAGCGGGTACCGCGATGTCGGGGATCGCGCGGCGCACCTGTCGGAGCTTGGGGTCAATGTCGTGATGCTCAATCCGATCAACGAGTTCCCGGGGAACTTCTCGGGTGGGTACAACCCGATCTCGATGTTCGCGTGGGAGTCGGCGTACGGCGGCGCGGACGATCTCAAGTACATGATCGACGAGCTGCATGGGCAGGGGATCGCGGTGATTCTGGATGTGGTGTGGAATCACTTCTCGCCGAGCGACAACTTCCTGTGGAACTTCGACGGGTCGCAGCAGTACTACGACGCAACGCCGCAGGACACGCCCTGGGGCGCGCAGGCGGACTTCGATAAGCAGGGCGTGTTCGAGTACTTCATCGAGTCGGTACACCATGTGATGGGCGAGTTCCGCATGGATGGGTACCGCCAGGACGCGGTGATGGCGATGACGGACTCGGGGTGGACGGCCCAGTGGGGGAGCGGGCAGGAGTTGATGCGTGCGATGAACCGGTTGATCGATCGGCGTTACTCGGATGCGCAGACGATCGCGGAGATTTACATCGATTCGGACTGGGTACAGAACGGGATCGAGTTCGATTCGCAGTACCACAACAGTTTCAAGAACGCCATGCGTGACGCGGTGTTCGGTGCGAGCTTTGGCAGCCCGAATATCTCGGGTGTCGCGGCGGCGCTGGATGGGACGGGCAGTGTCTCGGGGACGGATGTGTTCAACTACTTTGAGCTGCATGATGACGCGTGGCCTCTGAACGGGCACGATCGGGCGGTGCGTCAGATCGATACGACCTTCCCGCACGACGATGTGTATGCGCGCGGACGCGTGACGCTTGCGAACGCGTTGACGATCATGAGCAAGGGCATCCCAGCGATCCTGCACGGGACGGAGTGGCTGGAGAACGATGGATGGGAGGAGAACAAGATCGATTGGTCGCACAAGACGATCTACGACGGCGTGTTCCGGATGTATCAGGATGTGATCGCGCTCCGCACGGGTGAGCCCGCATTGCATGCGAACGAGAACGCGTGGGTGTTCCACCAGAACAACAGCGCGGATGTGATCGCGATGGAGCGGTGGCAGAACGACGGCGAGAGCTTTGTGATCGTCTCGAACTTCTCGAACGATGACTATGGGGATTACCGGATCGGCCTGCCTCGCGGGGGTGCGTGGGGCGTGGTGTTCAACTCCCAGCACGGCGATTACAACGGGAGCGGGTACGGCACTTCAGAGGAGTTCGTTGCGGAGGCGATCGCGAGCGGGCCGCATGGGCAATCGGTATCGCTGCAGATCCCGGCGATGGGGATGTTGATTTTGCAGCACGAGCCCGGCGGCGAGTGCGTCGTGGATTTCAACGGCGACGGCGAGTTGAACTTCTTCGATGTGTCGGCGTTCCTTGTCGCGTTCAACGGTGAGGATTCGATCGCGGATCTCAATGGGGATGGGCTGTTCAACTTCTTCGATGTGAGCGCGTTTTTGACGCAGTTTGCAGCGGGGTGTGCGTGATTGTTGTCAAATAGGAGTGTGCGCATGTCTAGGTTTTATATTGATATTCCCAAGTACTGCTTATTCGTGTGTTCGTTTTCATTTCAAGGTGTAGCGTTCGCTCAGAGCTGTGACACTGATGATTTTTGGGCGGCACACCAGTATATCGGCTTTGCCGATTACCCCGAGAGCGTGATCGGCTTTGATATCGATGGTGACGGTGATGAGGATGTGGTCACCGCGAACTCGTTCTCTGATGACGTCAGCGTGTACCTCAATGATGGGGATGGAGCACTTGAGTTCACTCATACTTTTGCGGCGGGAGATGCGCCTTACGGATTAGCCCATGGAGATATTGATGGGGATGGCGACATCGATCTGCTTGTCGCAAATCTGATCGGTGACAATGTGAGTGTGATGTACAACGAAGGTGGGGGGAGTTTTTCTGAGCCAGCTTACTACTTTGCAGGTGATCGAGTAACTTCTGTTGCTCTGGGGGATCTAGACGGTGATGGTGATCTAGATTTTGCAGCAACGAGCTCTGGTCAAGTACAGAATCCTGATCCTGACTATGTATTTGTGTACCTGAATTCTGGTCAAGGAGTGTTTCAACTCGCGGGTGCTTACGAAGCAGGGTCAGAGTTGCATGACGTAAAATTTGGTCATCTCAACGCAGATCAGCTCCTTGATATGGTTGTCGTAAGCTTTGGTTCCGATCGATTGAGTGTGTTCCTGAATACGGGGAATGCGAACTTTGGTAGTCCTCGAAACTATTCCACTTCTGATATGCCTAGACGTGTGGTGCTGGATGACTTTGATCGTGATGGCAATTTGGACTATGCTGTGACGAGTTGGCAGGATTTCAGAGTAAGTGTTCGATATGGTACCGGAACAGGACACTTCTCTGGAGTTACAAACTACAGTGTCCGTTGGTTTCCTCGGGGGGTCGTATCTGAAGATGTAGACCGGGATGGTATTCAGGATTTGCTAGTTGCGAATGCTGGTTCTGACTCTGTCAGTTTACTTCTAGGCAAAGCCGACGGGACGTTTGAGAGCGAAGTTTCTTATGCGGTTGGTGATGGTCCGGTTGAGCTCGATGTTGGTGATTTTGATGGTGACGGTGGTATTGACGTCGTCGTTGTGAATCGTTCAGGGGACAGTGTTGGGATGTTGCCATCTTCATGTCTCTCAGGGTGCGCGATTGATTTCAACGGTGACGGCGAGTTGAACTTCTTCGATGTGTCGGCGTTCCTTGTCGCGTTCAACGGTGAGGATTCGATCGCGGATCTCAATGGGGATGGGCTGTTCAACTTCTTCGATGTGAGCGCGTTTCTGACGCAGTTCGCGGCGGGGTGCCCGTAATCATGGAGACCGTTTTTCGAATCACCTCCCGGACGCTCGTGGTACACTCGGGCAGACTCTGGGAGGTTTTTTCATGCGCACGCTCGTTGCTTTGGTCTTCTGTCTGACATCGTTCCCGGTTTGGGCGCAGGCGAATCGCCCGCAGACGCCTGTGGCGCCGTTCCCGTATCGGGTGGTGGAGGTGGATGTGCCGGTGGTTGATCCGGAGACGGGCGAGCAGTCGCACACGCTCGGGGCGACGATCACGATGCCGGATGCGGACGCGTTTGGGGAGGGCCCGTTCGTGGGGGTGGTGCTCATGTCCGGGTCGGGGATGCAGGATCGGGACTCGATGATCTTTGAGCATCGCCCGTTCTTGGTGATCGCGGATTACCTGACGCGGCACGGGATCGCGGTGTTGCGGTACGATGATCGGGTGGTGGGGACCTCGACGGGAAGTGTGAGCGGGTTGACGACGCAGGCGCTGGCGCACGATGGGCACAGCGCGATCAAGTTCCTGCAATCCTTCGAGGGGATCGATCCGCAGCGTGTGGGTGTGATGGGGCACTCGGAGGGGGGCGGGCATGTCGCGTGGATCGGGGCGCGGGACGAGTCGGTCGCGTTCCTGATCTCGCTTGCGGGTGTGGGTGTGCGCGGGGTGGAGTTGATGCTCGATCAGACCGCGGCGATGTTCCGCGACGGGGGGCAGAGCGAGGCGTACATCGCGGAATCGCTCAAGCGGCGCCAAGCGGTGTTTGAAGCGGTGATCGAGGGGAAGGATGACGATGAGATCGTTGAGCTCATCGCGTTGTTGAACATGCATGAGTATGGGGTTGAGGAGATGAACGATGGGCTTCGCAATGTCTCGCGTCAGTCCCTCCCCGCGTTCGCAGGGACATGGACGCGTTCGTTTGTTGGGTACGATCCGCGCGAGGACTGGATGAAGTGCAGCGCACCCATCCTCGCGATGAACGGCGGGAAAGACTTCCAGGTCTCGCCCGAGCTGAACCTGGGCGGGATCCGCGGTGCGCTCGAGGAGTCCGGGCACTCGGCGTACACGATCGTGGAGATCGCGGGTTTGAACCATCTGTTCCAGCACGCCCAGAGCGGGATGCTCGCGGAGTACGCGACGATCGAGGAGACCTTCGCGCCCGAGGCGCTGGCGATCATCGAGGCGTGGATCCGCGCGAACATCGTCGAGCAGCAGTGATGTTTACCCGATGACGCTCGGCATGCCCAGCCCTCGGCGCAGGTCCGTGATCTGACCCGCGTGGGTGCCCATGTGCATCATCATCCGCACGACGAGCGCATCCGCGGGGAACGGCGCGTTGCCCCACGGGACCTTGCGATCGAGCATGGCGGTGTCCGCGTTGCGTGTCTCGTTGATGAGGCGATTCCACGCGCGCTCGTGGATGTCGAGGAGGCGATCAAAGCTCGGGTACAACGCAGGGTTGTCTTCGGGCATTGACCCGTAGCACACGGATTGGGTGTCGATCTTGTCGATGGTGCCCGATCGCCCGTCGCCTGCGATGAAGTCGGACTCGGGGAGCGGCTGAGGGTCGTCGAACCCGAGCAATCGATCGGTGGCGCGATGGTGGTAGAGCGCGAGGTGCCCGAGCGTCCACGCGGCATGGTTGGGCATGCCCGGTGCCTGATGCGTGTGATTCGTGTCGTTGAACCCCGCGAGGAATCGCGTGAACAGGGGGAGCGTTGTTTCGAGCGCGTTCGCAAGAACGATGGCGCGTGGATCGGGTGTGGTCATGGTTGGATTGTACAAAAATGAACCACCCGGGCAACGCACCCGGGCGGTTCGAGAGGAAACGGATGTTCCGTATGAATGTCTGGTTGGAGGGATCAGATGAGCATGCCGCCGTCGATCGCGATTGCCTGCCCGGTGATGAAGGTCGATGAGTCGGACGCGAGGAAGAGCACCGCGTCGGCGATCTCCTTGGGCGTGCCGATGCGTTTCATGGGGATCATCTCTGCGAACCCGCTCGTGTCGCCGCCGGTGATCCGGTCGGCCATATCGGTGGCGATGGGACCCGGCGCGACGGTGTTGACGCGGATGTTGGACTCGGCGAGCTCGGCTGCGACGGAGCGTGAGAGCCCTTCGACGGCGAACTTCGATGCGGCGTACGCGCTGAGCATGCCGAATCCCTTGAGCCCGACGACGGAGGAGTTGTTGATGATTGACCCGCCGCCGCGGGCGCTGATCGCGGGGATCGCGGATCGGAGTGTGTTCCAGACGCCCTTGACATTGATGTCGAAGATCTGATCGAAGTTCTCGGGTGAGTCTTCGACGACGGGTTTCATGCCCTCGCCTTCGATCCCCGCGTTGTTGAAGACGATGTCGAGCCCGCCGAACTCGGAGACAGCGAGGTCCACGAGTGCCTGGGTGTCTTGTGGGTTGGTGACATCGGTCTTGCGATAGACGGCGCGTCCGCCGTTGGTTGTGATGCGTTGGGCGAGATCCGCGAGCTTGTCCTCGCGCCGGGCGCCGAGGACGACCGCGGCGCCGGCGTTGGCGAGCGCGATCGCGGTGGCTTCGCCGATGCCTGAGCTTGCGCCGGTGACGAGTGCGACTTTTCCATTCAGATCGTGTGACATGGGTCGGGTGTCCCTTCTGGGTCGTTCGAGTGTGGCCGCGGGGAGCGGTACCGGGTGAACGGGGTTAGCCAACCGATTGTTCCGGTACGGGAGGGAATTTCTAACTGAAAAGTCAGAAAACGCCCAAAGAGGGCGTTTTTGAGTCAGAAAGCATGATATTGGGGGAACTTTGTCCTTGATTATGCCCGGAGCGAGTCGAAGAGCGCTCGCACAGCGTCCTTGCGGATCTGACGGGACGGGAAGCATGACCCCGCGTGGGAGGTGATCCCGGCGTGCACGAACTTCACCAGCCAGGCGGCTTGCTCGGCGGTGATCCCGTCGCGCACCTGCCCGTGGTCGATGAGGCGCGAGAATGCAGCGATGAATGCCTCGCTGATCACACGGCGTGTGTGGTTGACGCGTTCGAGCGTGCACTCGTCCTTGCCGGCCATGGAGACGGCGGCCTTCTGGATCATGCAGCAGGGCGCGTCCGCGTGCTCGTCCTGGTAATCGATCATGTCCATGAAATGGGACTCGATCGCTTCGAGCGATTGGAAGTTGTTGATTTGCTCGAGGATGGGCTCGAGGACCTGTTTCTCGTAGGACTCAAGGGCCTTGAGGTAGAGGGTGTGCTTGTCGCCGAAGGTGTCGTAGAGGGAGAACCGGTTGATCCCCATCGCAGCGGTGAGATCCGAGATGCTCGCGGCGTCGTACCCCTTTTCCCAAAAGACACCCATCGCCTTGGTTAAGACGGTTTCAGGGTCGAATGACTTGGGTCTGGGCATCGATTAGGGTTCCTGAACAGGGAGTCCTGCAACTGGAGTATATACCCAACCGATCCGTAAGTTATTCCGCAAGCACGGTTTCCGTGGGTAAATCCGGGTTTTAGGGGCATCTTCTTCCCTGTCTGCGCGCATTGAAAAACCCGGGAAGGGTCCCGGGTTTGAGGTTTGATCTGAATGGTCTGCGATCAGCGACGCCGGCGGGTCGCGGCGAGACCGCCGAGACCCAGCAGTGCGAGCGGTGCGGGCGAAGGAACATTGGTCGCGGTGAAGAACCGGAACGAGCCCTCGGCGATGGTGTAGGAGTCCGTTGCGAGGAAGCTGCCGTTGGACCAGAGGATTTCTCCGTTGCCCAGGTCGAACGCGGCGCGGGGCCCAAGATCAAGGGCAGCGACGATCCCAACCTCGGTGCCGTCTGCGAGGTACTCCCAGATCCCGGAGGGTGGGGAGAACCCGCCGATGAGCAGGTTCCCGTTGTCGCGGATGAAGATCTGCTGCCCAAAGTCGAGCCCGGTGGTGCCGTCGGAACTGATGAGGTTGCCCAGGTAGTCCCCCGCGAGCGAGTAGCGTTCAACGCCGTCGTTACCGGTATCGGAGTTGGTGATCAGAAGCTCGTTACCGACGGAGACGATGTCCCAGTAGCTTGTGTCGCCCGGATCGCGTCCGTTGAACTGCCCGGTGATGGCGCCGGTGTTGGCATCAACGGTAATGATCCCGCGCTGGAAGACATCGGAGTCCGAGCCCATCGCGACATAGACCGTGTCGCCGACTTGGTGCATGCCTCGGATGTTGTTGAGTTGCCCGGAACCGATGTCGCTGATGAGCGATCCGTCAGCACCGAAGCGCCAGATCCGGTCGGCGATCTGGTCCGAGACCCAGAACTCGTTGCCCACCTGGATGCACTCGATCGGGGTGGCAGAAGTCCCCGCAGCGGCGGCGGCGCTGGCGACATCGAGGAAGTTGCTGTTGATGATCGAGCCGTCGAACCCGCTGAGCAGCAGGACCTGATCGGTGTCCGAATCGATCGCGAGGATGTTGCTCGGCCCGGCATGGGCGATGCCCACGCTCACGGTGATCGTGGCGATCGTGATCAATGAAGTACGCATGGTTACCCTTCTCTCTTGTATGTCGATGTGTGTTCCCGCGTCCCGTCGCGGGGTGTCCCATCGCGAGGGTAACGGATCAGGGTCCGAGAATCAAGAAAGTCTGGATCTGATCACCCGCGGATGTCGAGCGAGCGTCCGGTGCTGAGGTTCGCGGCGAGGTTCGTCGCCGCCTGGACGCGATCGGCGGCCTGCGGGTACATCGTGTAGGTCCCCGCGCTGGTCACGGTGGGCTTGGGCCCGGTGACCTGGGCGACATCGTTTGAGAGATCGATGGGGTTGACCTTGGCGCCCACGAGTTTGTTGATTGACCCGGCTTTGAGGGTCATGGGCGAGGGCGCGATCTTGCCCACGGTGGCTGCGGGGTTGGTGCGCTGGGTCTGGGTGGTGGGGGCGATCGATTGGGGCTGCTCGATCGGAGATGATCGGCGAACGCCCGAGCCCTGGGTGGAGTAGGGCGCGCCCGCGGGTCGGTTGAGCTGCGGCGATTTCGCGTAGGCGCTGAGCGCCTTGTTGATCGGGTAGGAAGCGGGGTTGGTGCTGGTGATTCGGTCCATCGATGATTCAGCCCGGGGCGATCGTCAAGCAGCTCGGCATCCGCCGACGACGATCGGTGCGTCTCTCCGTCCATCCTTGGACACGGGGCCCATGGTACCGCGCCAGTGCGCACGATGCACCCTATGGAATCGGTATAACCTGCGCGGACCTTGAGAAAAGGGGTTATGGGGCGCCGAATTTTGCGCGAGTGCTCGTGTACCCTGTGCTCATGATTACACGATTCAGAACCTACGCGCAGAACCGGGGGCCCTACGGGTTGTTGACTTGGGGGGTGGTCCTTGCGATCCTGATCTGGAATCAGTTCCGGTTCTTTACGACCACCGCGGCGTTGATCATCCTTCCGATCATGGGGTTGTGCCTGATCGCGCCATTGGCGATCATGCCGTTGTGCGAGCGGAACCCGGCGCTGGCGGCTCGGGTGCAGAACACGATCTGGAACATCCTGCTCGTGTACATCGTGCTGAGCTTTTTCAACTTCTTTGTGCCCCCGGTGCTCGTGTCGTTAGGGATGATCCTGTTCGTGTTCTTCATGTTCGGGTGGGGGTTCTGGTTCTACTCGAGCCCGGCGGTGGTGACGAACCGGCGCTACGAGGGGATTCAGGCGCAGTGGCTCGAGCGGGAGGAGGCGGCACTGGCCGAGGAGGTCGAAGCGAACCAGCGCGAGCTCGATGCGATGGACGATCCTCGCGGATCGCGGGGGCACTGAGACGCAGTATGTGCGGATCTGGTAGACTCGGGGTCTACGACGCATGAAAGGGGTGCAGCATGGGACGCAATATTCTCGCAGTCATCGTTGGGTACATCGCGATGGTTCTGGTTGTCATGGTCTTCTTGACCGGGGCGTACCTGGCGCTCGGGGCGGATCGGGCGTTTCAGGAAGGCTCGTATGAGGTGACGCCGCTTTGGATCGCGATCTGGGCACCGGTGTCCTTCGGGGCGGCGCTGCTCGGCGGGGTTGTCTGCGCGAAGGTCTCCAAGCACAGCAAGGGGGCGGTGCTCTCGCTCGTGATACTGATCGGGGTGCTCGGTGCAGGGAATGCGATCTACCGGATGACGAGCGATGCGCCGTCGCCTGAGATGCAGGTCCGCTCGGGGGATGTTTCGAATGTTGATGCGATGCAGAGCGCCCAGGCCCCGGCGTGGATGTCCATCTCCGAGCCCATCATGGGGATCATCGGGGTGATGCTCGGCGCGACGCTCGTCCGCCCGAAGCGCGGGGCGGACGCCGAGGGGTAAGAACCGAAACATTGATGATGTGCAGGAATCGGTGTCGATGATACGATGATGCTTTCATTCACCCCCTGAGAGGAACAGGACTCATGTTTACACTTGCACAGAACAGCGGGAACGCTGCGGGCGCGATCGGCTTCATCGTCTTTCTCGTGATCTATCTCGCGATCATCGTCGTGATACTCGCGGGGTTCTGGAAGATGTTTGAGAAGGCGGGTCAGCCCGGGTGGGGCGCAATCGTCCCGTTTTATAACTTGTATCTCATGTGCAAGATCGCGGGTCGTCCCGGGTGGTGGTTGATCCTGTTGATCATCCCGTATGTGGGCTTCATATTCTGGATCATCGTGATGCTCGACCTTGCCAAGTCGTTCGGGAAGAGCATCGCGTTCGCGGTCGGGATGATCCTGCTCAGCGCGATCTTCATCCCGATCCTCGGGTTCGGCAGCGCCGAGTACGAGGGTCCCGCAGCGGCGTAAACACCCATGGGCGATCGTCAGCCACTCCCGATGCCGAGACTCGCGCGACATGCGGATCGGTGCATGTCGTGCGGGTACGCGCTCGAGGGTATCCCCGCGCCCGGGGTCTGCCCGGAGTGCGGGATGGGGTTCGGCGCTGGGGCGTGCGTGATCGAGTTCGCGGGGGTCGCGCGCCGCTCGGGCGGGCCGCTCTGGCGTCGCGTCGCGTGGATCGTGCTGGCGATCGTCTCGATGTTCTTCTTCCAACTCATCGGGTTGATCATCATCAACGGGCATCACTGGGTCGCGATCGTCGGGTTCGCCGCGATCATCTCGGGCGTCGTAGGCATGGCGGTCAGCGGGAAACAGCAGAAGAAGACCGGCGTGGAGATCTTCTCCATCACTCCCGACGGGTTCGGGCGACGCGAGTGCCGGGGCCCGGAGGAGCACACGGAGTTCGTGCGCTGGGACGAGGGGCACCCGGTCATCAAGATCGATCGCGTCAGCCGTGTGTGGGCACGCATCAAGATCGGTGTACGGGCCGGTGGGCAGAAGCAACGCAAGCTCCTCGACGCGGGGTTCCGGTGCCCCGCGGAGGACCTGGGTGTGCTGCACGCGCTGATCTCCAAGCAGCTCCGTAAGGAGTCGTTGGAGGATCGCGAATCGATCCCGGGGTACGAGCGTTCGGTCTTCATCGCGTCGGATGGAATACCGGAGTAGGGGCGCGGGTTTACAATCACCCTATGAGCGAGAACGCAATCACCACCGTGACACTCGGCACCCAGGACTATCGCACACGCGTCTCGTCCCGAACGCACGAGTTCTTCATCGACGAGCCCGGCACCCTCAACGGCGGCGACACGGCGCAGGATCCCTACGAGACCCTGCTCGGGGCGCTCGGGGCGTGCAAGGCCATCACCCTGCGGATGTACGCGCAGCGCAAGGGGTGGGACCTGCAAGAAGTCCGCCTGGATCTGGCGCACTCACGCCCCAACGGGCGCGGGAACCCCGAGCAGATTGATATCTCCATGAGCTTTGTGGGGGACCTCGATGAGGATCAACGCAAGCGACTCAAGGAGATCGCCAACGCGTGCCCGGTGCAGAAGACCATCATGGGCGAGTTGACGATCAACTCGATCCTTGAGGATTGATGATCAATCGATCGAGCACGCGTCGTCGCACGCGTGCTTGCGTTTGAAGAAGCGCAATCGGTTGTCCGCGAACCACATATAGAACCGATCACAGACCCATGAGACGATGGGGATGCGCGTCCACGCGAGCATCCACCCGCGCCCGACGGCGCGCATCGTGGCGCGGAGCGCGTCCATCGCGACGAGCATCTCGCCCTCGGGCGTGATCGCGTGCATGACGCGCCGGACTTCTTTGGGGTCGAGCGCGTAGGTATCGATGATCGATGGGTCCTGGCGCAGGTCGATCATGTCCAAGCGGTTGTGCGTGTCCATGCGTCGGAGTTTGGTGGCGCTGGCACTGCACACGGAACACCACCCGTCGTAGAGCACGATGGTTTTGGTGTTGGGTGGTGTCGCGTCGGGCATCGTGTGATTGTATTCGTGTTGGGGTTACCCGCCGACGCTCTTGATGAGCTCGTCGGTTTTCTTTTCGACGGACTCGCGCACGCCCTTGTACCCCGAGTCGCCCGAGCTGTGGTCGGGCTCGACCTGCCCGCTCGTGGTGTCGTAGCGCCACCCGTGCGTGTTGGCGCCGGCTGCCGCGCCGCCGCGCCGTATGGTGTTGAGCCCGTTGATAGGGTTCACGGGGATCCCGTTGATGTATGGGCCGTAGATCCCGGATGCGATGTTGATGGTGCCGTCGAGATCGGACTTGCGGAGCAATCGGAAGTAGAAGGTCTTGGCGTCCGCGGCCCCGACATGCGGGAGGATCCCCTCGTGCTCGGCGGTGTACAGGTCCACCGCTTTCTGGAGCGCACTCTGTGATCCCAGCACGGAGTTCTTCGCGGCGTTGTCCGCGGCGCTGGACATGCGCGGGATCGCGATCGCGCCGATGATCCCGATGATCACCACAACGATGACGAGCTCAACAAGCGAGAATGCCCGGCGGGTACGCATGACACAATCATCGGGCGAAACGCGAAGTCATTGGAATGAACCATGAACGAGCGTTTGCAATGGGGTCAGCGTGGCACGCCGTACCTATGTTGCGCGTCCGAGAACGCTCAGCTTACCACACCCGTCGCGCCACGCTCGGGAGCAGCCAGACACCGAGGACCGTTGCGATCCCGGTCTTGAGCAGCATCCCGGGGATGAAGACGACGAACCCGAGGTAGATGGACTCGCCCCAAGTCATCGCTTCGAGCTTGGTGTCGATCTTGTAGATCCAGTGGAGCCAGGGGACGCCGAAGAGGAAGACGACCATGTGCACGGCGATGCCCGCGAGGGCGATGGCACCCCAACCGCGGACGGACCCGTCGGAGCGTTTAATGATCCCGTGCGCGACGGGTTGGCAGAAGAGGAACCCGAGCAGGTACCCGCCGGTCTGCCCGAGCAGCACGGGGAGCCCGGCTTCGCCCTCGCCGAACACGCCGACGCCGAGGATGCCCATGAAGAGGTAGAGCGCAACGCTGGCAAACCCGAGCCGAGGCCCGAGCGCCATGGCGCAGAGCAGGACGCCGAGCGTCTGAAGGGTGATCGGAATTCCTAGGGGAGCCGTCGGGATCGCGATGTGCGAGCAAATGATGATGAACAGGGTCATCAACGGCACGCCGATGAGGCGGTACAGCAGCCTGTCGTGATCGACAGCTCGATCGTGAACGCGTTCTTGCACAAACTCTCCCTCGGAGTCCCCTCGACCCTCTTAGCGTACCACCCTCAATCGGGGTTTTGCACTGGAGGGGAACACAATCGTGGGCTCGATGGAGTTGTCGTCGGCACCGAGCGGGTCGACGAAGGGCTTGATCTCGATCTGCGACGCGGGCCCGGTGCCCGGGCGGGCGCGGGATGCCGCGTCGATGTCGAGTGAGCCGAGTGCCTTGGAGGGTGATTCGATCACGGATCCGATGATCTTGGCGCCGGGGAGGACCACGACACGGGCGGCACGGACACCGCCCCGCAGTTCCCCGGTTTCGGTGATGGTGACGGTCCCGCCCGCGATGCACATGGAATGGACCGACCCGGAGATCGTGATGTTCCCCGAAGCGACGGAGATGTTCGCGATGACCTGCGCGTCGGGGTGCACGACGATCGACTCGGTGGTGAGCAGCGAGGTGCCCCAGTGTCCCTTAGTCACCTCGATGGGCAGCAGGCGCAGGTTCCCGGCGCACTTTGGGCACGACGCGGACTCGGCGTACCCGGACACGGGGAGGATCGCGGCGCACCGGTAACAGACCACATCTCGGGACTGGGGCACGACGGGGCGCGCGGCGCCGCGATCACGCATCAGGAACCGGGGTGGTCGGAAGAAACTGGCCATAAAACGGGCCGCTCCGGCGTTTGCCGAACGCGGCCTGGGATGGGTGGCTCGTGCATTGGGCGAGCAGCCCAAATGGTGTGGTGTTCAGAAAAGGATCATGCGACGCTTGAGCTGTGCTCCTGGGCCCACGGGGGGGTCAGGTCGAGCTGGGTCGTGATGTTGGCCTTGGGTTCCGTGTTGATCGGTGCGGTGTTCTGCTGACGGGTCTGGTTGGTCTGCCCGGTCATCTCCTGAGCGCGCGGGCCGACATTGCAGTGCCCGACAAAGCTCGCACCCTCGGAGACCACGAGGGTCCCCGCGGTCAGGTCGCCCTGAACCTGTGCGTTCTTGGTGAGGGTCAGGCGATCGCGTGCGAAGAGCGGCCCTTGGACCGAGCCGTCGACGATGATGTGTTCTGCTTCGACCGCGGCGTTGCAGTTGGCGCCCGATCCGATCTGGACCTCGCCCTGCGCGGTGATCTTGCCCTCAAAGTGCCCGAGGATGCGGGCGGACTTCTCGAAGAACATCTCGCCCTTGATGCGGGTATCCGCCCCGATGACGGTCATCTCGGGCGTGGCGGCGCTGGTTGTGCTGGTCTGGTGCTGCATGGGGTTCTGGTTCGACATCACGGCTATTCCTTCCCTATCCCAATCGGTTTCTGCGAACCGATCTGCTTTGTCATGGTCAGCGTGTGCGCGGACGGATGGCGCACCGATCGCGTTCCATTTGATGGTTCATCTCTTGCGTTGGATGTGGTTTGGGCGTCCGTGCCGGATCTTCGCCGTCCTTGGCTGGATGATGCATCGTCCAGATAAGGAGGGGGACTGAAGTTTCGGTTGTGCGGATTGGGGAAAATTTGCGGAATGATGGGACGCCTGCGCATGATGCCTTCGCGCGTTGTCCACGATGTCAATCTAGCGATAGATCTCACTTTGCATAACGAACACAACCCGCACAGTTTGGTGATTTCTGCTTCCATGCATCGATCTGGTGTGCTAGATTCGTGCATCATGATTGATTCTTTGATGCGCCCATCCCGATCTGTCCGTTCCCGTCCCTTCCACCCCGTGCTCTGCGCGGGGGGGTGTGTACTCGCGATCTCGCCTGCGATCGCACAGGAGTGCGCGAGCCCGCAGTTCCCCCAGCCTATGTTTCAAGTCGGTGACTTTCCGACACTCGTCGAATCCGCGGATGTCAACGGCGACGGGACCCTCGACATCATCTCCAACAACTTCGAGAGCAGATCGATCTCGGTCCTGCTCGGGGAAGGCGACGGCTCGTTCGCGAGTCAGTTTGGTTTCTTTGGTGGCGCCGGAGTCATCGCGATGCAGCTCGCAGACTTCGATGACGACGGCGACCTTGATCTGGCGTTGCTGAGTCAGCAGGACATGCGGGTCATCATCCTCACAAACCCGGGCGACGGGCACTTTGGGAATCGTGTGACCTATCCGGTTCAAGATTTCTTTGACTACGAGGATCTCTTCTCGATGACAATCGACGACTTCGATGACGATGGGGATCTGGACCTGGTCGTCCCGATCGAGGGCTTTGGCGCCGTCACCGCGCTCTTCAACAACGGGAGCGGGCAGTTCACGCCCGATTATGACTTCCGCCCCGTCGATTGGTACGACGGACCGGGCAGCGTCCGTCGAATCGATCTGGACCTGGATGGGGACCTCGATTACCTCGATTCAGAGCAGGGGCTCTGCGTCTACCTGAACAATGGCGATGACACCTATGCGGAGCATGCGTTTTACTTCTCGTCAGGGGGGGCGAGCTCCGTTCGGTTGATCGTTGAAGATTTCAACGCGGACGGATTCCCGGATGTCGCCGGGTTGTCAAGCCGGTTCGACAACGACCCAGCGTGCACGATCTACATGAACGATGGGCTCGGTGGCTTCAGTGACGGGGTCGAGTACGAGTTCTACGAGGACTTTATCGAAGTATCGTTTGGCGATCTCGACCATGACGGCGACCCGGACATGGTCGTCGGAGTTCGGAATGATGACGAGTACGGTGAACTCGTGGTGCTCACGAACGACGGCAACGGCGTCTTTGTCGACGAGGACTACATACGAGAAGGGGATTACTATGTGGGTGATGTTCAGCTTGTCGATGTCGACAGCGACGGGAACCTCGATCTGTTGCATGTGAGGCCGCTGCTCGATCGTGTGGCGCTGCTCATGGGGCGGGGCGACGGGAGCTTCGTCTATCCAGACGAGATCGGATCACCCATCGGGTTGAGCGAGTTCGGCCTTATCGATCTCGATCTTGACGGCGACGACGATATGTTTGGAACCAACCGGTTCAGCGGCACATTCCAATATGCGCTGAGTCTGCGCAACGGTCAGTTCGCGGACATGATGTCGGTTCTGGTTGGTGAAGGTTTGTCCATCCGAGGGCACGCGGATCTCGACAACGACGCAGACCCCGATTTCATCCTCTCGATCCCCAGCTCGGTGCCAAATGACCGAGGGCATCACGCGGTCCTGCTCAACAATGGCGACGGCACCTTCGCAGAACCAATCATGTTCGAGCTCAGCCCACTGAACATATGGGTCGACATCATCGATTACAACGCCGATGGCAACTTGGACCTCATTGAGTTCGCAAACGACACACTCAGCTTCTACGAGGGCGACGGTGATGGACACTTCGCAGAAGGTGTTGTGCTCGCACAGGCGGTGGGCAGCGCACAAACCGAGATCATCAAGGCCGGCGACCTCGATCAGGATGGCCTGGTTGATCTCCTTCTGTTTGGAGAGGAGCTTGACGGCTGGTACATCACGCAACTCATGAACGATGGTGGTGGGGGGTTCTCAGTACTGAATCCCATGCGGATCGGGACATATCCAGCCGGACACGAGCTGCGCGATCTGGATCTGGACGGGGATCTTGATCTCATCACGATCAACCCGACCAGCGATGATGCGCGGGTGTTCCTGAATGATGGGCAGGGCGTGTTTTCGAGCTATGTTCGATACTCGGCGGGGGATGCACAGTACAACTACGATCTCGCGGACATCGACTCCGACGGCGATCTCGACCTGATCACCGCTTCGGAGGCGCCGTACAACATCACCCTCCACAAGAACGATGGGCAGGGCGGGTTCGATGAGAAGGCGTACTTCGCGGGGCTCGATGATAAACAGAACGG
>CBDDIA010000024.1:0-272918 GCA_965228685.1 Phycisphaerales bacterium | reverse complement strand
ATCAACGCCCATTTGCAGTCCTTTGGATTTGGTTATGGTGATTTTCCAGCTCACAATAGTTTGTGGGAGATGGTGGAGCGAACGACTGATTCAGTAATTGCTCGAATGGCTTTGGTTCCTCGAACCATGGAAGCAAGAGGTCTTGATGCGGTTCCGGAGATTCGGGATCGGTTTAAGCAAATTAAAGATGAACGCGCAGTAGAGATTCTGGAAATCATTCTCCATGATGAGATTGGGCATGTACTTATTGGCAATCGATGGTTTAACTTCTTATGTGCCAATGAAGGCTTGTCTCCAATTGTGACTTATCGAGAACTGGCTGAGAAATACCGCGCACCCACTTTGAGGGGGCCATTTAATTTTGATGCCCGTGAGCAAGCTGGCTTTACTTCTGAGGAATTGGAGTCACTGGAATCCCTCGGTGATAAACGGGCGCAAGTAGCATGAAGATTCTGAGCCTCATTCCACCGATGACGCAGCTTAATACGCCGTATCCATCAACAGCCTATCTCACTGGCTTTCTGCGCTCGCGTGGCTTTGATGCAGTTCAAGAGGATTTGGCGCTGGCCTTGGTCCTAGGTTTCTTTACTCCGCAGGGTTTGCTAGAGATTCAGGGGCAAGCCTTAAAACTCCCCGAAGAAAACCGTAGTGCGAGTGCTAATTTCTTTCTAGATTACTTTTCAGATTATCAAAGCACCATCGCCTTGGTAATTGCATTTTTACAAGGGCGCGATAGCACTCTTGCTCATCGCATCAATAGCCGTACTTTGCTACCTGAAGGACCGCGTTTCGCATCCTTAGATTCTTATGATGAAGAAGAGGGTGGCGACTCATTAGCATGGGCATTTGGTGCGCTTGGCTCTCAGGATCGGGCGCATCATTTAGCTACCCTCTATCTCAACGATCTATCGGATGTCCTGCGTGATGCGGTAGATGAGCGTTTTGAGTTTGTTCGCTATGCGGAATCCTTGGCAGGTAGTCAACCCACCTTTACGCCTTTAGCTAATGCTTTGGCAGCAAGCCCCACATTAATGGATTTGCATTTACAAGAGCTAACAAAGTCTTCCATTGAAAAGCATCGGCCTAGCTTGGTGCTACTCTCAGTACCGTTCCATGGGGCAATGTACGCCGCATTACGAATTGCCCAAACCATCAAGCAAGATTACTCTAATATCAAGATTGGTCTTGGTGGCGGCTACGTCAATACTGAGTTGCGTGAACTCACCAACCCACATATATTTGATTTTGTGGACCACATCACCCTAAACTCGGGTGAGAGACCATTGCTTGCTCTGCTCGAGAATTTGAATGGCAAGCGCTCTACGGAAAGATTGGTGTGTACATTTATCCGCACCACAGCTAACGAGGTTCGCTACATCAATTGGCAAGAGCCGGATATTCCATTTGAAGATGTTGGAACGGCCACCTGGGATGGTTTGCCGCTCAACTCCTATTTATCTTTGCTGGATATGCTCAATCCCATGCATCGCCTGTGGAGTGATGGGCGCTGGAATAAGCTTACCGTTGCACACGGTTGCTATTGGAAAAAATGTAGTTTTTGCGATGTCAGCTTGGATTACATCTCTCGTTATGAAACTGCTTCAGCTAGCCTATTGGTCGATCGCATCGAGGCAATCGTTGCTGAGACTGGTCAGACGAGATTTCATTTTGTGGATGAGGCTGCGCCACCCAAAATCCTAAAAGCCCTTGCGGAAGAATTAATCCGCCGGAAGGTAGTGATTTCTTGGTGGGGGAATATTCGTTTCGAAAAGACGTTTACGCCTGAGTTATGTGAGTTGTTAGCGCAAAGAGATTGCATTGCAATGTCTGGTAGTCTAGAAGTGGCTTCAGACAGACTTCTTGATTTGATGAAAAAAGGTGTTTCAGTTGAGCAGGTAGCTCAAGTGACTAAAGGGTTCTCGAATGCCGGCATCTTGGTGCATGCCTATCTCATGTACGGATTCCCAACGCAAACCGTTCAAGAGACTGTCGACTCATTGGAGTATGTTCGTCAGCTATTTGAAAACGGCTGCATCCAAAGTGATTTCTTCCATCGATTTACTTGCACAGTCCATTCTCCGGTGGGTCTTGATCCAGCAGCTTATGGAATTGAACTCGTGCCATTACCTCTCATCAGTTTTGCTAAGAATGATGTCGCATTTATTGATTCCGCGGAGGTCGATCATGATCTGCTTGGTGTTGGTCTGAAGAAAGCGATTTACAACTTTATGCATGGTGTTGGCTTTGAGGGGGATGCGCATAAATGGTTTGATATAGCCGGTATTCCAAAGGCCTCGGTAGGTCGCAATAAAATAGCCAACGCATTAAGGCATATATAAACTTGAGCAATCTCAATCGCTAAATTAATTCACTATGGATAGCAATATGAATCTATCTCGCCGCACTTTCATTGTATCAGCCGCTTTAGCCCCAGTTGCGTGCGGTGGACTTTCTTATGAGCATGGCATTCCAGTCGCGCAACCAAAACCGCTGACTGTGGTTCGTCCTCCACAAATTGGTCAAGGGTGGACCTATATCAAGAAAAATATCTTTGACGGGAAAACTTTGGATGTGATTACTGAGCGCGTTGCCAATATTGGCTCAAGCATTGTGATTGATCGCATAACTGCAGATGGTGCTCGCTTGCCTAGTGAAATTCAAACTTCATGGGGAATGGTTTCTACAGATACCCAGTGGTCGCGTTTACTTAACTTCAGCCCATCTCTACCGCTTTGGCCAGAGCAGTACTCCAGTACTTGGGCAAAACAGTTCAATACTAAGTACAGCATTGCCGGCTATTCAGATTCGAGATTAAATTGGCAGGAATACATGAGCGTGCAGGGCTGGGAAAAAATTACCATTCCTGCTGGAGAATTCGTGGCGTTGCGCTTCCAAACCCTGATTAATTACGAGAGTGAAGATCCAAACAAGGTCGATTGCATTCGCAAAGAAACAGTTTGGTTTGCTCCGCAGATCGGTCGCTGGGTTGCTCGCGAGGCTTCTGGTTCTTATCAAATTCAGGGGCAAATTGGGGCAGTGATTTTAGAGGGTAGCTACCAATGGCAACTCAGTTCTTACAAATAAACACTGTGCGTAGACTATTTGTGTTGCTATCACCAGCTTTGTTGGTGGCTTGTATTGCTGCGCAACCTTATCCAGCTTCGACTCCTTTGCCGCAACCGATCAACCCTCCTAGGGTGAGGGCGCTGCAAGTTGGGCAACAGTTGGTCTACAACGTGCGCAATGTCTTTAATCAAGAGCTGGTGGATATTGTTACGGAGAAGGTGGTATCTATTTGGCCTCAGATTCGGATTCAACGTAGCGGAGTAAAAGCGGGAGCACTTCCAGATGAAATTCAGCAGCCGTGGGGTTATGTTTTACAGGACCCACACTGGAACCCGCCTCAAAAATTTTTGCAGCCAATCCCCTTGTGGTCCGAGCAGTTGATTCCTGGATGGTCTGGTTTCTATCGCGATCGCTATCAAGTGATTGGCTATCCTGACAACGATTTTTACTGGGGTTTGAATGTGTCCGCTTTAGGTTGGGAGGGCGTGAGTGTTCCTGCAGATCTATTTCCGACGTTGAAATACCAAAATGAGGCGCCTTATTTCACAAGTAATGACTTCTCTCGAGTGGCCAACTACCGTCAAGAGGACGTTTGGTTTTCCCCAGAAATTGGTCGGTGGGTTATTCGGCGTGGCTATGGACGTTATTTATGGGCTGGTATGTTTTGGAGCAATACCCTTTGGGAAGATTGCTTAGAGTGGGAACTTGTGTCTTGGAAGTAAGTAAAGCGCTTAAAATCAGCACATAGCTATGTATACCGTAAAAGAACTCTTTCCAACCCTGCAGGGTGAAGGTGCCCACGCAGGTCGTGCGGCTGTATTTTGTCGTTTTGCCGGTTGTAATTTGTGGAGTGATCGCGAAGAAGATCGCGCTTCTGCGGTTTGCCAATTTTGCGATACCGATTTTGTTGGCAGTGATGGAGCTGGCGGTGGCAAGTTTGAGAAAGCCGACCAATTGGCCGATACCATAGAAGAGGTATGGAATAGCACCTCGGCTGGACCACAGCAGCGTTATGTTGTTTTCACTGGTGGCGAACCATTACTTCAGCTCGATAGGGCTTTAATCGACGCTTTGCATGTTAAAGGCTTCTCTGTTGCTATCGAGATTAACGGGACGATTAAAGTTCCCAAGGGCGTTGACTGGGTATGCGTCAGCCCAAAGGCTGGCTCAGAGCTGATTGTGCTTCAGGCCGATGAGATTAAAGTGGTGATTCCCCAGGTAGGCCATAACTCCTTAGAAACTCTATTGGCTAGATTTGAGAAGATGGATTACCGCAATCGTTTCTTGCAGGCCATGAATGGTCCAGACCTTCAAGAAAACCTCGCATTAGCCGTTCGCCTATGTCAAAAGCGGCCTTTATGGCGTTTGAGTGTTCAGACCAATAAAATGATCGGTATTCGATAGTAGTTCTACTAAGCAATGTTTGTGCATTCAGAAAAGTAATCATGACCACCAAACAAGAAGCCATCTTCATTACCCGCCGACTTGAGTTTGACTCAGGTCATCGCATCCCGAATCATGATGAACAGTGTCGCCATTTGCATGGTCATTGTTATGCGATCGAGGTCACTTTGACTGGTGTAATTGCAGATCATCCCGGTAAAGCGGACGATGGTATGGTCTTGGATTTTGGGGATATCAAGCGCCTCACCAATCAATATGTTGTGGAGCCTTGGGACCATGCATTTTTGGTTGCTAAAGAAGATGCTGAATTAGTGGCTTACTTAAATTCGATCCCGAATCACAAGACTGTCGTAATGGAGCATGTTCCAACTGTTGAGAACTTGGCTAGTGTAGCCTTTAGAGTATTGCAGCCTGTTTTTGAAAAAGCCTTTGATGGCCGGACTCAAGCTCGCATCGATTCGTCTTTATGAAACCCCCAATTGCTGGGCCGACGTATCCCGCTCATAAGAAGTAATATGAAAGCTGAGCTTGACCGTCAATTTATGCAGCAAGCTTTGAATCAAGCTAGGCTCGGTGCTGCTGCTGACGAGGTTCCGGTTGGTGCCGTGCTCGTACGTGATGGCCACATTATTTCAACCGGCTTTAATCAACCAATTACGAATAGCGATCCTAGCGCCCATGCCGAGATGATGGCATTGCGTGCTGCTGCCCAAAGTGAATCCAATTACCGCCTGCCAGGCACCACTCTTTATGTCACATTAGAGCCTTGCACCATGTGTGCTGGAGCGATGTTGCATGCCAGAGTGGAGCGCGTAGTATTTGGTGCGACAGACCCTAAAACAGGGGCCGCCGGTAGCGTGCTCAATGTATTCTCAGAAAAGCAGATTAATCACCAGACTCAGGTTGAAGGTGGCATTATGAGCGACGAGTGTGGTCAAGTACTACGTGATTTTTTTAAGGAGCGGCGTTGAAGAAAATTCATTTGATTGCTCCTTCCGGGACAAGTCTAGATGTTAGTAGCCCATTAGCTGGAATCGAGTGGCTTCAGAAACAGGGTATTGAGGTTTTTAATGCGGATTGCACAAACCGAGTTGAGCAACGTTTTGCCGGCTCGGATGCAGAACGTTTAACTGAAATTAATCAACTCGCCACTTTATCTCCTGATAGGACGGTTGTAGCGATGCGTGGTGGTTACGGATTACATCGCTTGTTGTCGGATATTCAGTGGAGTGCTATCGCTAAAGCTATTCAGAATGGTTTACAGATTTGTGGGCATAGTGATTTCACATTTTTCCAGTTGGGCTTATTAGCAAAGACTAGCGCAGTCACTCTGGCGGGCCCTATGCTCAATTTTGATTTTGCATGCCAAGGTGAACGGGGTGACAGTGTGACTCCTAATGCACTATCAACGAGCGTAAGTCCGATGGACGCAACAATGTCAAGGTGCACGGGCGATACAGCCAGGTCACCGTGACGACGGATTCAACGCCCGATGATCGCAACGATTCGCCCAAGGTCAGCAACACCGATGTCTCGGGCACGAGCTACCGGATCCTGCTGGTCGAGGACGACGCGCTCGCGGCGACGCTCGTGATCTCGCTGCTCAAGCGGCGAGGGAAGATCGAGGTCGAGTGGGTGAAGTCCGGGACGCAGGCCTGCAACCTCATCGAGCAGGGCAAGCTGGAGGGGAACCGCAAGCCAAGCATCGTACTTTGCGATTTCAATCTTCCTGGGTGCAACGGGCACGAGGTGCTGCGTGTGCTGCGGGACAACGGGAAGCTGCAGGATGTGCCGTTCTTCATGCTCACGGGCAACAACGATCAGCTCATGCGTGATGAATCGGTCCGTCGGGGCGCGTCGATGTATGTCCACAAGGACGAGTTCTGCTCGAATGTCAACAAGTGGCTCGGTGAGATCATGAACGCGGGAACCACCTCGACGAGCAAGGCTGCCTGATCGATCACCAATCGAGCGGCGAGCGCCACGCGATGGTCATCTCATCGACGCCCGCTTCGAGCGCATCCCAGACGAACCGGCCCGAGTCGTTGAGCGATCCGAGCACCCGCATCGGGGTATCGCCCAGCGCCTTCCTGATCGCGTCGGCGTCTTCCACTTCGAGGACATAGCACGATGGGGATTCGTCGAACGCGATCGACCAATCGAGCGAAGCGTCTGCGTTGAACCCGATCTTGGTGTTGTTTGATGAACCCGCGATGAGCATCTCCGCGATGGCGCAGACGACCCCGCCGTCGGAGACATCGTGGGCGCTGCGGATCAGCCCCTGTTTGATCAGGGTGTGGATCTGACGCGCGAGCTTTGGACCCGTTTGCAGATCCACGCTGGGCATCTGCTCACCGGAGACAAACCCGAGCTGGTGCGCGTGCGATCCTGCGAGTTTGCCCTGGGGTGTGCCGACGAGTATGAGGGTGTTGCCGGGGGTTTTCGCGTCGGAGCTGATGCAGGTGTCGAGATCGTGCACGATCCCCATCCCTGTGATGAGGAGGGTGGGGGGGATCTCGATGGTTTCTCCCGTCTCGGTGGTGAACTGGTTGTTGAGCGAGTCTTTGCCCGACACGAACGGGGTCTTGTAGGCCTTCGCCCCGTCATAGCACGCGTGGGCGGCGCGAACGAGCGAGCCGAGGTTTTCTTCTTTGCCGCACGAAGGCCAGCAGAAGTTGTCGAGGATCGCGATCCGGTCCGGGTCGGTCCCCGTGCACACCAGGTTGCGGACGCACTCGTCGATCGCGGCGAGGGTCATGGCATACGGGTCGTCGCTCAGACCCGTCGCGAGCCCACACCCGACGGCGAGGCCCTTGTTGGTGCCCGGCACGGGCTCGATGACGGACGCGTCGGACGGACCGATCCCGCGCGGGCCGTTGAGGGGTTTGATGACGGTGTTGCCCTGCACCTGATGATCGTACTGGCGCACGATCCAGTGCTTGGACGCGATGTTGGGGTGCGCGAGCAACGCAAGAAGTTGATCCTTCTTGTTCTCTGTGTGCTCCGAGTGCTCTGTGGTCCCTTCTTTCTTCTTCGGCGACCAGCGCGCGGTGCGGGTGGGCATCGGTATGCCTTCATGAAGGAAGTGCATGGGGAGGCGCCCGACCTCGTACTCGTTGAAGTTGAGGATGAGCTGGGCACCGTCGGTGCCGAAGTACCCGAGGTTGGCGAGCTCGACATGCTCCTCGTCGCAGATCTTCTGGAGCGCATCGAGGTTCTCTTCGGGGACGGAGAGGACCATGCGTTCCTGGGCTTCGGAGATCCAAATTTCGGTGTAGCTCAACCCCTTGTACTTGAGCGGAGCCTTGTCGAGCTCGACGAACGCGCCGATCTTCTCGCCCATCTCGCCCACAGCCGAGGAGAACCCGCCCGCGCCACAATCGGTGATCGCGGAGTACAGCGGGCCGCCCTCGAAATCACGGGCCCGGAGGATCGCGTCGAGGGTGCGCTTCTCTTCGATGGCGTTGCCGATCTGCACGGCGTGTGAGAACTCGTCGGCGTGGGTGTCGGTGAGCTCGGCGGAACTGAAGGTCGCGCCGTGGATCCCGTCGCGTCCGGTTCGTCCTCCCAGCGCGATGATGCGATCGCCGGGCTTCGCTTCGCCCGAGATCAGGTTCGCAGGCATGATCCCGATGCACCCGCAGTAGACGAGCGGGTTCCCGATGTATCGGTTGTCGAAGGAGACCGCGCCGTTGATGGTGGGGATGCCCATGCGGTTGCCGTAGTCCCGCACGCCCGCGACGATCTGGGTGAGGATCTGGCGCGGGGGCAGGCACCCGTTGGGGACGGTGTCCGTGTCCGGGTGGGCGACGCAGAAGACATCTGTGGACGCGATGGGCTTGGCGGCGAGCCCGGTGCCCATGATGTCGCGGATGCACCCGCCGATACCGGTGGCCGCGCCGCCGTAGGGCTCGAGCGCGGAAGGGTGGTTGTGGGTCTCGACCTTGATGCAGACGGAGTGGTCGTCGTCGAAGCGGATGATCCCCGCATTGTCGACGAAGACGGACTGTGTCCAATCGAGCCCCTCGTCGATGAGCTCGAAGGTCGCCGCGGCGACGGTGGCCTTGAGGAGGTTGTTGATGGTGATCGACCCGTCTGCGTTGACCTGATGGTGTGGGCGTGAGGACCAGTCCTTGCCGGGGATTTCGGGCCCGGTGTAGTTGATCGTTGCTTTGAGGGTCTTGTGGACGCAATGCTCGGACCAGGTCTGGGCGAGGGTTTCGAGCTCGATGTCGGTTGGCTCGCGATCGAGGGCGATGTACTCGTGGCGGATCGCGCGCATCTCGTCGAGCGAGAGGAACAAGTGCCCCTCACGCGAGAGTTTTTCGAGACCCGCGTCGTCGAGGTTGCGGATGTTGACATGCGTGAGGTGGAACTCGTGTGAATGCCCCTTGGGGAGAGATTCGGGGTGGAAGGGCACGGCATGTACGCCCGCGACGACGGGATTGGCGAGCAGTCGGTTCGCGATGGTCTGGGCTTTGGAATCGGAGACACCGATCAGGTCGTACCGGTACCCGGTGGAGACCTCAGGGCGGGTGCTGATCAGGGACTCGATCGCATCCGCGACGGACTGGGCGGGCGGGTCCATCACGCCCGGGAGCGGGTGGATCTCGACGAGGGCGCCGCGGGGGTCGGACGACCCGATCTCGGCGCGTTCCACGACGGGGTTGCAGAGGAGTTGTGAGACGATCAGGTCGAGCTCGGTGTCCGTGAGGGGCGCTTCGATGAGGTAGACCCGCGCGGAATGGGCACCTTCGAGTTCGTACCCGAGCGAGCGTGCACGCGCCATGAGCGTCTGGGCGCGGGGGTCGCCCGCGTGCTCGGTGGGGTGGATCTCGATGCGATGGACGAGCTGCTCGTCGTGGTCGCGGCGGGTGGAGGACGCGTCGGCGGGTGCGGCGGGGGTGCTCATAAAAGGATCGTAGACCCGGCGTAGGTGGAGGTGGCGGGCGCGGGGTGTATGATGCACGATGATGACCCGCAAGGACGCGAATTCGGACGACACCACCAGCGATGCGCCCATCGTGGAGCTTTTCACGGACGGCGCGTGCTCGGGGAACCCCGGCCCGGGTGGTTGGGGGTTCCTGCTCCGGCACCCCAAGTCGGGCAAGGCGGTCGAGCGCAGCGGGGGCGAGCGGGAAACCACGAACAACCGGATGGAGCTGACGGCCGTCATCGAGGGGTTGTCCGCGCTGACGCGGTACTCGATCGTGGAGCTCTACTCGGACTCGCAGTATGTTCTCAAGGGGCTCAACGAGTGGATGCCCGGGTGGAAGAAGAAGGGCTGGAAAACCGCGAGCAAGCAGCCGGTCAAGAATGTTGATCTGTGGAAGCAGCTCGACGCCCTCAAGGACGAGCACGAGATCCACTTCCATTGGGTCAAGGGGCACGCGGGGCACCCCGAGAACGAGCGGGTCGATGAGCTCGCAGTGATCGAGCGGGACCGGTACGCGGGTCGTTGATCTCTCTATAAGTAGATAGGTTCGGGTTGGTCTGTGCGGATTGCGCGGGCTGGGTGGTTGTCGCGTGCAAATGGGGTGTCTGCGCGACCCGCACGACCCGCACCCATTTCGCATGCTGGCGTGGGGGGATCGTGAATCGGTCGCCCGGAACCGTCGATGAACAGGGAGGATACGGGCGAGTGTGAGCCCGCATCGGAGACTGTTTGTACCCGGGAGATCGCCGTGGAACTTGATGCCATCCTTCGTCACGCGCATGAGGCCGACGCTTCGGACATCCATATCGTCGCGGGTGAACCCGCATCATTGCGTGTGCATCAGGTGATGACACCCATGAGCGAGGAGCCGATGTCGCCCGAGCTCGTCGCGAGCATGTTCGAGAAGATGTCCGTGCCCGAGACGCGTGAGATCTTCAAGCGCGAAAAGGACGCGGACTTCTCGTACGAGGTGCCCGGGCTCGCCCGATACCGTGTGAACGCGCACATGCAGAAGGGCGTGATCGGTTTGGCGCTTCGTGCGATCAAGACAAAGGTGCCGCCGCTCAATGCGCTGGCGCTCCCCGAGGTGATCGCGCGTCTGACCTATCTCCCGCGTGGGTTGGTGCTCGTGACGGGCGATACCGGTTCGGGTAAGTCGACCACACTCGCGGCGATGATCCAGGCGATGAACCAGCGTTACCGCAAGCACATCATCACGCTCGAGGACCCCGTTGAATACCTGTTCGATTCGGACCAGTGTCTGATCGAGCAGCGTGAGCTCGGTCGCGACATGATCAGCTTCTCGTCGGGTCTCAAGCATGCGCTGCGTCAGGACCCCGACATCATCCTCGTGGGCGAAATGCGTGACTTGGAAACCACGGGTCTCGCGATCTCCGCAGCGGAAACGGGTCACCTTGTTCTCTCGACCCTCCACACGGTCAACGCGTCGCAGACGGTGTCTCGTATCATCGATATGTACCCGGGCGGTCAGCAGAACCAGATCCGCTCGATGCTCTCGACGACCCTTCAGGCCGTCATCTCGCAGACCCTGTTCACCCGCTCTGATCGCCCGGGCATGATCCCCGCGGTTGAGACGCTCTTGTGCACCCCCGCGGTGCGCAACCTGATCCGCGAGAACAAGATCTTCGAGATCCCCAATGTGATCGAGACCAGCCGGGCGATCGGGATGTGCTCGCTCGACGCGTCAATCGCGGAGCTGTATTTCAACGGGACGATTTCCAAGGAAGACGCGATCGCCAAGGCCGTGTTCCCCGACAAGCTCGAGCGTCAGCTCGTTGCCTGATCTGTCTATGTGTTCGTGATTCCGAGGAGCTGACATGCCCAACTACCGTTTTCAGGTCAAGGCAAAGGACGGGAAGATCCAATCCGGGACGATCGCTGCGGACAGCGCGAACGCCGCGGCGGCGATCCTGCGCAACCAGGGCGTGCATGTCCTCGCGGTCGATCAGGACAAGGGCAAGGCGAAGGGCGGCGGGTTGGCGGACGCGATCGCGTCGATCAACTCCAAGAAACCCACCCAGAAGCAGGTCCTTGATTTCACGACCCAGCTCTCCGTCATGATCCGCGCGGGCATCAACCTCCGCGCCGCGCTCGACGGGATCGCGGACCAGACGGAGCATCGTCAGTTCAAGAAGGTCATCAACGAGCTCAAGGCGGATGTGGAGAGCGGTAAGCAGTTCTCCGAGGCGCTCCTGCGTCACCCCAAGCTCTTCGGCCCGTTGTACATCAACATGGTCCGTGCGTCGGAAATGTCGGGCTCGTTCTCCGAGATGCTCGATCGGATCGCGGGGTACATCGGTCAGCAGATCGAGACCCGCAAGATGGTGGTGGGGGCGTCGATCTACCCGGCGATCATCGGGTTGATGGCCGTCACCGTCACAGTGTTCCTGCTGACCTTCGTGCTTCCCAAGTTCTACACGATCTTCGAGGGCAAGGAGGATGTGCTCCCCTGGGCGACGAACTTCCTGATGATGCTCTCGCAGACACTGATGAAGCAGTGGCCGTTCCTCTTGGGCGGGCTCGCGGTTTCAGGCGGTGCGTTCTTCGCGTTCGCCAAGACGGATGTCGGCGCGTTCTGGATCGACAAGATGAAGCTTACGATCCCCGTGATGAGCGCGATGTTCCGCTCGTTGTACATCACGCGTTCGCTGCAGACGATGGGGCAGTTGATCAACGCGGGCGTGCCGATGCTCGACACCCTGACGATCACCGGCGAGATCTCGGGCAACAAGCTCTTTGAGGGCATGTGGCGCAAGGTGCACGGCTCGGTGAAGCAAGGCCGCAAGATCGCCGAGCCCCTTCAGGGGAACGGGATCCTTCCCAAGGCGGTCGTGCAAATGATCGCGGCGGGCGAGGAGTCCGGTAAGCTCGGCGAGGTGCTCGACGAGATCTCGGTGTTCTACGCGAAGCAACTCAAGGACCACATCAAAGCGGTTACCGGAATGATCGAGCCCATCATGATCATCATAATGGGTTCAATCGTCGGATTTATCGCGATGGCGATCATCCTTCCCATCTTCAAGATGAGCCAGATCGTCTCGTAATGGATGCTATGGGATGATGAAGGCGCTTACCCAACCAATCCGACGCGGCAGACGATCCCGGCGCAGGGACACGCGCGGGTTCACCCTGATCGAAACCTCGATGGCCACGGTCATCATCGGGGTCGGGGTTCTCGCGATGGTCGACGCGCAATCCGCGTTCATCGTGTCCAACCAGTGGTCCTCGCACGCGGCGAGCGCAACCTTCCTTGCCAACGAGATTCGCGAGTACACCCGCAACCTCCCCAAGCACGACCCCGTCACGGGGATCTCGCTGCAGGACGACGGGAGCGGGACCATGGTCATCACGGGTTGGGGTCGCGATAACGGCGAGGTCGTTGTTGATGATTTCGACGATCTCGATGACTTCAACGGGATGACCTTCTCCTTTATCGGGACGGCGGACATCAACGACAACGACCTGCCCGGGCCGATCAACTCGTTCGGCGAGGTCATCGCGGACCTGAGTCTCGACGGCGTGGAGCAGGGCTCGACGACCAACGGCGTGTTCTCGGGGCAGGCGATGCAGGGATGGTCGCAAACCGTCCTGGTCGAGAAGGTGCACCCGTTCGATACCTCGCAGGTCCTCGACGAGGCCTTCTTCGAGGACGCGAACGGGTCCTTCCCGGGGCGCGAGGTGGACGAGTACCCGCTGCGTGTGAGCGTGCTGGTGTTTTATCAGGGGGTCAATGACATCGAGGCGGAACTGGTGACGACGGTCACCTGGATCGTGCCCTGATCGGAGATGGACTTGATGCGAAACGCACGCAACTCAACCAAACGCACGCGGGGCGCACGCCTCCCGATCACCCGGCGCGGGATCGCGTCGGTGCTGTCGATGATGTTCCTGATCATCTTCGGTTCGCTCGTGGCCGCGATGGCGGTCGCGTCGACGGGCAACATCCGCACGGCGAACATGCACCTGCATGTCATGCGTGCGATGAGTGCCGCCGAAACCGGGCTCGCGGTCGCTGAGCATCGGCTCAACGAGGCCTCTTCGCGGTTCATCGTCGCGGAGAGCAACCTCGACGCGGACATTACCTGGGCGCTGTGGAAGGGCGATTCGGGGCTCATCGGGAGCTACATGGTCGCGCCCCCGCGTGACGGGTATTCGGAAAGCGTCGATCCCGCCGGTATCGCCGAGGCGCTGGTGAACGCGCACAGCGCGGATGCGAACATTCTGACCGGATTCGATTACATCGATGAGCCGCAGATCGCGACGGCGCCCGCCGACATCGCGTCGGGGATCTACGAAGGAAGCTACTGGGTCAACACGCCCCCGGTGCTGCTCGAGGAGTGGGTAGATCCAGATAACTCTAACCCGCCACCGGCGTTCCAGATCCGGTACGCGCCGCTCGCGGGCGGGAGCATGATCCGCGTGATCGTCGAGGGCATCGTCTACGACTTCCAGCGGAACAACAAGCCCATCCGACGCATCATCACGCGCGATTACCAGATCATCAAAACCGTTGATCAGGCGATCATCTCGCACTCGAAGATCCTGATCGGAAAGAATGTCCAGATCGAGGGCGAGCTCGGTGCGCGATTCGACGAGGTGGACTTCAATGCGGGCGATCCCATCGTCATGCGTTCGGACTTCCTGGGTCTCGACCCGGTGCTCGATACAAAGATCCAGGAGTTCTTCCTGGGTCTGAGCACGAACGATGTGGACGGCGACAACCGCTTGCGCGTCGGGCACCCCATCGAGGGCGCGGGTATCCCCGCGGATGACGACTTCGATGGCGACGGCGACAACGACGGCGCGTTCAACGACGCGACCCAGGACGGGTACATTGACGAGATCGATATCTTTATCCGCCACTACGACACGAACGGCGATAATCGTGTGACCCTGTCCGCAGCGTTGATCGAAGGGACTCGCGCGGGGCTCGATACGAGCACCCCCGAGTTCGTCGGGTCCGGCGGCGAGGTGATCGACGAGGACCTGGCGCTGTTGATCGACGGCGGGCTCCCCGATCGCAACAAGAACGGCGTCTTCGGGTTCCTCGATGTCAACAACGATCGGATCTACCAGCCGGTCGATGAGGACCCGATCGACTTTGACGCGTTCCACAACGCGTACCCCGACGAGGAGCTCGGGTGGCGCGATGGGTACATCGACGCGATGGACCAGTACGCGAAGGTCCGCGGTCGCCTTGTCTTCAAGGTCGAAGCGGCGGATTGGGAGTCCGAGCAGGGTGCAATCGAGGAACGCCTGCGCGGTTCGATCATCCCCGGCGATGACGAGTCGGCGCTCGAGTTTGGCGCGGACGACCTGACCCTCCCTGATATCAACGCGAGCAGCTTCGCGGACACGGAGAACGCGCTGATCGCGGCTGCGGACGGTGACCCGTTCTGGCAGCAGGTCGCGGACCAGCTCGGAACGGACATCTCGACCCTGAGCACCTGGACCCTTGATATGAACTCCGTCGACGACGAAGACCCGCACCTGTTCCCGGTGTGGGAAGACACGGACTACGACGGGCTCCCGGATAATCATTTGTGGGCGTACTTTGAGAACGCGCCGTTTAACTCGCCGAGCTTCTCGGATGTGTACTGGCGCCCCGTGTTCGAGAACATGACCTTCCGGAATGTGAAGATCCCTGTTGGGCTCAACGGGTTGTTCGTAAACTGCACCTTTGTCGGGTCGTCGCATGTCCGGACATATTCGCAGAACACGCACCCGCTCTGGTCGGAGTACGGCGCGAACATCCTTGATGGGAGTGGGCGTCCGACGCCCAAGTTCCCGCGCTTTGTCTACGGCGACGACGCGGGTGAGGACGCGAGCAACGCGCCCCCGACCCTCCCGAGCACGGCGGTTCCCCCGGATCAGATGATCATGATGACGGAGATCTCGATCTCCCCATTGGACACGGGCGATGTGCCTCAGAGCGAGATCGCGTCCTTTGGTGAGAGCTACAACCTCTTGCCCGAGCCGATCGTGATCGACGGCAAGCGCGTCACGGACACGAAGACGCTTTCCAACAACCTACGGTTCCACGATTGCCTGTTTGTTGGCTCGATCGTGTCGGACACGCCGGTGGAGTACACGCAGGTGCGCAACAAGCTGCAGTTCACGGGCGCGACGCGGTTCACGACCGTGCACCCGGATGAGCCGGATAATCCGAACCTGAACCCGGACGACAACGATCTGGACACAATCCTGACGAGCTCGATGATGCTGCCGAACTATTCGGTGGATCTCGGTTCGTTCAACTCGCCCCCCGAGCAGAATATCGCGCTCCAGGGCGCGATCATCGCGGGCGTGCTCGATGCGCGTGGCAACACGACGATCGACGGGGCGCTGCTGCTGACCTTCGATCCGACGCACGGCGAGGGCCCGCTGCTCGATGTGTACGGAAACCCGATCGGGAACCCCGCGGGGTTCAACGCGTCGCTCGGGTACTTCGGTTCGGGTGACGGCGATTACGAATCGATCGACCCGAACGATCTCCCGATCGTGGGTGGCGTGCGCATCATCGGGTACGACACCAACGGCGATGGTATCGCGGATGTCGCGTACGACGAGCCTCAGCCCGTCGGATCGACCCCGGTGCCCTTCAACGGGTTCGGGAAGATCCGCGTGCGTCACAACCCGAACATGCGTCTGCCCTCGGGTCTGATGCTGCCCTTGTCGATGCCCCCGGTTTCTGGTTCATACCAGGAGGGAACCTACTGATGCGTCTGCGCCGATCATCAACATTGCGCCGTGCCCGCGCCGGGTTCAGCATGGTCGAGGTCCTGATCTCGCTCGCGATCACCTCGACGCTGCTCACCGCGACCATGGCGGCCCTGAACACTTCGTTCAAGGGGTATCAGGTGACGAGCGAGGGCGCTTCAACGAATGTCGTGGCGCGCATCGTGATGCAGCGGTTGACCGCGATGATCCGAACGGGCGATTCGTTCGGTCCCTACCCCGTGAATCCGATCCTGACGCCGGAGATTGAGTCGGACTATATCGAGTTCGTCTCGTTCCGGGAGATCGGCACGGGCACCGAGCGGGTGACCCGCCTCGAGCGGCGCGACGCGCCGACGGGTGGCGATGGCCCGTACGAGCTCTGGTACACCGTGACGACCTATGTCAACGGGACCTATCAGGACGAGGACACGGCGCCGCTGCTCTCCGGGCTCAACGAGGTGAAGTTCGTGCTCGAGTTCGATGTCGGCCCGCGCCTCAAGCGTGCAACGGTCGACCTGATCATCCAGCCTGATGACCTGCAGGACCTGACGGTTGGCTCGGCCCTCGAAGCGCCCACAATTCGTCTGGTCGCGAGCGCGTCGCCGCGTATGAATGATTGATCAGGTTCAGTCCTTGTCGTCGTAGCCCTTGGGGTTCTTCTGGAACCAGTCCCAGGCGCTGGCGACGAGCTCATCGATATCGGTGATCTGCGCATCCCACCCCAGGGTCGATCTGATTCTGGTGGGATCGTTATACAGTGCGATCGCGTCGCCCGCGCGTCGCTCGGTTTCGTGGACGGGGAAGTCCACGCCGGAGACGCGCTTCACGGATTCGAGGATCTCGCGCACGGAGTACCCCTTTCCGATCCCGACATTGAAGGCCTCGGTTCGTCCGATCCCGATCCGGTCCATCGCCCGCACATGGGCATCGATGAGGTCCTCGACATGCACATAGTCGCGGATGTTGGTGCCGTCGGGCGTGGGGTATTCTGTGCCGAAGATCGACATGGACTCGCGTTTTCCGAGCGCGGTATTGAGGGCGACGGGGACGAGGTGGGTCTCGGGGGTGTGGTCCTCGCCGAGGAGACCCGTGCGATCGGACCCGGCAACATTGAAGTAGCGGAGCATGGTGAGCGCGATGGGGTTGCCCTCGCGTTGTCGCTTGGTCGCGTACTCCTTGAGGATGTGCTCGAAGTGGAGCTTGGTCGAGCCGTAGGGCGAGGTGGGGGATTGCGGGCAGTGCTCGGGGACGGGGATCATGCCCTCGGGCGGGTCGCCGTAGGTGGCGCAGGAGGAGGAGAAGATGAACCGGGCGATGCCCTTGCCATCGTGGGCGGCGTCGCACGCATCGAGCAGCCCGATCCCGGACACGATGTTGTTGCGGTAGTACCACAAGGGGTTGTCGACGGACTCGCCGACATACGCCAGGGCCCCGAAGTGCATCACGGTGTCGAGCTCATGCTGGTTGAGCGCGTTGAGCACGGTGGGGGTGTCACCCAAGTCTGCATGGATGAACACGAACCGATCGGGGTGCGATGCGCTCAGGGCGTTCATGGGGGTGATGTGCCCGCGATGGAGGTTGTCGATCGCGACGACATGGTGCCCATCGCGGAGCAGGCGTTGGCAGGCATGAGAACCGATGTATCCGGCCCCGCCGGTGACAAGAATCCGCATGGGGTCCCCCTTGGGTCAGGATTCAACTCGACTTCAGGTCCGCGTGGTTATTGATCATCGCAAGACCCTCGTGTTGGTCGATTGTACGGATCGGATACCCGAGAGTTCGGATCGTTTCGCGAAGCACTGAACGCGGCGCTCTCCGATTCCGTACAATGGTGCTCGCAGAATCCTCACGATGACGGAAACCGATGGCCGACTCATTTACTTCTGATTTTAAACGATTCTTCTCCAGGGGTTTAGCGATCCTCCTCCCCACAGCGGTCACCCTGTGGTTGCTGTGGCAGGCGTTCGGGTTCGTCTATAACACCGTGGCCCAGCCGATCAATAAGGCGACCCGGATCACGGTCATCTGGGTCGTTCCGAAGGTGATGGACGAGGAGTCGTTGCCGGAGTGGTTCCAGGTGACCCCGGCGGAGATCGCCGAAGCACGCGCGAATCGCCCCGAGATCCGTGAGAATGTCTCAGACGCATCGGTTCGGCTCACCCTGCGCCGGGAGTATCTGCAGAAGTTCTGGCGCGAGCACCCGTACCTGAACCTGACGGGGCTGTTCATCGCGATCATGCTGATCTACCTCGCGGGTGTGCTGCTGGGGAACATCGTCGGCAAGACGCTCTACGCCAAGGTCGAGCGACTCATCACCCGCATCCCCGGGTTCAAGCAGGTCTACCCCCATGTCAAGCAGGTCGTGGACATGGTGATGGGCGAGAAGAAAATGGCCTTCTCCAAGGTCGTCGTCGTCGAGTACCCGCGGCCAGGGATCTGGACGGTAGGGTTCCTCACGGGCAACTCGATCCGTCAGATCGACGAGCACGCGGGCGAGCGGGTCGTGTCCGTGTTCATCCCCACGAGCCCGACGCCCTTCACGGGGTTCACGATCAACCTCCCGCACGATAAGGTGATGGAGCTCTCGATGACGATCGAGGAGGCGCTGCGCTTCGTGATCACAGCGGGTGTGCTCGCGCCGGGGGACATGCTTCCCGATGCAGAAGACCCGGCACTCGCGGAGATCGCACGGCAGGTTGGGGATGACAAACCCGCGGACCCGACCTGATGTGAATCTGGGTTGACTCCAGGCCTCATTTCATATGAAGTGTGTCACTCTTGGACAGAGTGATTGGTGTTTCTTGTGTGATGCGATACGATCGTCGCGTGTACAAGCGAGAGTCCATCACAGCACTGTTCCAACACCCAATCCGTCGTGCGGCGGCGATCACCTTTGCGATGAGCGCTGCGAACGCATGTGGGCAGGCGCAGGCAATCTCACTCCACCACATTGCTGATACGCACATTGAGGGCGGCGTGGAGATTGTCGCGTACGACGCGACGCATGATCGATTGCATGCGATCGGGACCGCTGGGCGGATGGTGCTCGACTTTACAGAAGACGGCGTGCCCGCACTGAGCACGCTGTCGATCTTTTCCGACACGCAACAGTGGGATGCAACCTCGATCGCGATCGACCCCGCGGGGAGAGGGTTCGGGGTGGTCTCGTGGGTGCCCACGCCTCCCGATTCGGTGCCCGGGATGGTGCAGGTCATCGATCTCGAAACCGGAATCCCGATCTGGCAGTTCAGCATCGGGTACCACCCGGATTGCGTGATGTTCTCGCCCGATGGGATGGTGCTATACGCTGCGAATGAGGGAGAAGCGCACTCGACGGATCGACCCGGCGCGATCACGGTTGCGGACCTGAGCGCGATCGGATCGGTGGGTGATTTCGCGGGGTTCAACTCGGTGCGGACATACGAGCTCAACGAGGACCATGTCGCGGCGGGGGTTGATCTGTCCGTGCTCCGCGTCCCGAGCGCGCACGCGAGCGATCCGGGGATCGCGATCGAGCCCGAGTACATCGCGGCGACGGCGCGTGGGGCGTGGGTGTCGCTGCAAGAGAACAACGGGCTGGGGTTCTTTGATCTCCAGACCCGCGCGTGGACGCGGGTGATCCCGCTGGGGACGCTCTCGTTCCCGCTCGACCTGAGCGAGTCGGACGGGGCGCGGCTCAACCCCGGGCACGGGTTCGGATTGCTCCCGCTGCCCGACACGATCGCTGTGTACGAGGCGATCGGTCGCTCGTTCATCGTCTCGGCGAACGAGGGGGAGAAGCTCGACGGGTACGAGATGCGATTGGGCGACGCGATCGGTCGTGGATTGATCGACCCGGTCCGCGTTGAACGCCTGCGTGATGAGTTTGGAGACCTGAGCGAGCACGGCGTTGATCGCGTCTACATCAGCACAATCGATGGGGACCTCGATGAGGACGGCGACATCGATCAGATCTGCGTGCAGGGCGGGCGGAGTTTTTCGATCATCGATGAAATGAGCGGGGTCACGGTCTGGAACTCCGGGGCGCAGATTGAGCTGATGACGGGGATGCTCTTCCCGGGGTTATACAACGCGGGCGATGAGCGGAGCGATCGCGCGGGCCCCGAGCCCGAGGGGATCGCCATCACGCGTTGGGGCGATCAGGTGCTTCTGGCGCTGGGTCTCGAGCGGACAGGGGTGGTAATGCTGTACGACATCACCAACCCGTACGCGCCGGTGCTGCACGAACTTGTGGCGATGAATGAGGGGTGCGCCGCGCCCGAGGGGCTCGTGTTCTTCGAGCGTGAGGAACGATTGATGCTCGCGGTCGCGAACGAGATCGGCGGATGCGTGAGCATCTTTGAGGTGATGCTTGGGGCACCTGAATAAGCAAGCGCAAGAGAAAACCCGCTCCCTCTCGGAGCGGGTTTGTTTGTGTAGAAAACAGGTCGATCCTGTTGCTGATTGATCAGCGACGACGGCGTGCGCCCATGAGCCCGCCGAGCCCGAGCAGCGCGATCGCGCCGGGGGTGGGGACCGAGCCGGGCGAGCCGATCAGGGAGACCATGTCGCCGGGGACGCCGAGGTTGTCGTTGAAGAACGAGATGGATTCGTACGCGCCGTTGACGCCCAGGCTCGAGAGCATGGGGGACCCGAAGGTGTCGATGGTTGCGAGCCCGCCGGAGAGTGCGCCGGGGGTGTCCTGCGAGGTGACGACGGAGTTGTCGGCGAGGAGCAGGAAGATGGAGTCGCCGGACTGACCGAGCCCGCCGCCGCCGTTGGTGATCCCGATCTGACCCGAGTAGTTCCAGATGGTCTGGAACTCTTCGATGGCGCTGGTGTACGCGACATCGTCAACGGCGCCGTTGTCATCGGAGATGAGGAAGATCATCGATTCGCCCGCGCCGAGCATGAACGAGCCGAGCTGCCCGCCGTCGGCGACGGAGGCGCTGTCGTCGTCGTACCAGAACATGGAGGTGTCGATCGCGGCGGCGCCGAGGTTGGTGATCTCGAACCAGTCCTGCGTCCCGTCTTCGCCGGAGAGCCCGACGAACGCTTCGGTGATCTGGACATTGGTGGTGCCCGCCTGGGCGATGGCGCCGATGCCTGCGATTGCTGCGAGTGCGAGTGCCTTGTTCATGATTCTCTCCTACTCAGTGTGAGTCGTTTCTCTCTGTGCGATGCGCGCACTTGCGTGCATCAACGGGCGAAGAGTAGGGCGGGGTTTATGCGCAAGGTTTGCGGATTCATTATGATTGAATGAGCATTGTGTTAAGCGATGTCTTTGCGCAATGTTCATATTAAAGAATGAGATTGCATACACGGAGCGGGTGTACAGTCCGCGCATGCGAACGCAGATTCATCGTCCATTCACGAACAACGCACGAGCCTTCACGCTCATAGAGCTGCTCGTGGTCATCGCGATCATTGCATTGCTCATCGGGATCCTGATCCCGTCCCTGGGCAAGGCGCGTGATACCGCGAAGAAGGTGCAGTGCATGTCCAACCTGCGCCAGCTCGGGATCTCGTTCAGCACCTACTCCGCGGACAACAAGGGGTACCTGAGCTCGGGCCCTTTCGACAATCGGGTCCGCAAGCACGCGCGGGGGTATCGCCTTGAATCGGAATGGGAACTGACGCCGCAGGACACGCGGAGCACGGTCGAGCGGATCGGGTGGTTGCGTGATGTCGTCGAACTGGGCGGGATCCGCGCGGGTGATTTCCTGTGCCCGACCGCGCCGGCGCAGTACAACCAGAACCTCAACCTCTTCCGCATGAACGACGGCGGGTATGGCGAGACCTTCACCCCCGAACGGCGCGATGCGCTGATCGATCGCGGGTATAACTCCAACTACACCCAATCGTGGTACATGGCCTACACCCAATGGAAGGACCCGCGCGTGGGACGCACGGGGCAGCCCGCGGACGAAGCGAACGGGGTGTACGGCCCATTGCGCGAGCACGCGATGCAGATCGTGTCCTCTTCGATCGTCCCGATGATGGCCGACGCGCGGATCGATGGAGACTCCGACGATACGAATGACACCATCACGATCAACGGCGAGTTCCTCCCCGCAACCAAGGCGCTCACGGACGGACCCGCGTGGCGCGTCGGGTTCAATCTCACATCGCATAGCTTTGCGGACTTCGGCCCGGCGCACGGCGGGAGCCGATCGTTCTTCAAGCGAGGTCACGATCGCACACAGGGGAACATGCTCTTCGCGGACGGGCATGTCGGCACCATTACCGACGCCAACGGCGACAAGTTCTTCAGCTACGAAGAAGAAGCGTCGAGCCCGACCCTGAGGGCGAACGGGCTGCCCACTTACCCGGATTTCGGCAACAACGAAGTGTTCACAGGAGAACTGCTCACCGGCAGATACCGGTGAGTGGGTTGATCTGCCCCCAGGGGCATTGGAGAGAGCAATGAAGAAGAATGCATTGATCGCCCTCGCGGGCATGGGATTCTGTGCTGCGGGTCTGCAGGCGCAGGTCGTCATTAACGAGGTGTACGAGAATCCCCCCGGGGACGCGCAGGGGAACGACAATGTCCTCGAGTTCATCGAGCTCTACGGCGAGCCGGGCATGGACCTCACGGGGTACGCGATCGGGTTGTTCAAGGGCGGCAGCGACGGCGAGTTCACCGATCCCAACGACATCCCTGATGTGTACGCCGAGCTCGATGAGGCATTCTCGCTCGATGGGCTCTCGCTTGGGCCGAACGGGTTTCTGGTGTTGTACAACGGCACGGATGCGCAATCGCTGATCCCGCTGTTCTCGCCGACGGAAACGACGGGCGTGTCTTTCTTCGACGCGCATATCCAGAATCCCAACGACATCAACGGGAACCTCCAGAACGATTACTCTTCGACCTACCTGCTCATCCGCAAGCGCCCGCATCACTCCATCGTGAACGGCATGAGCGTGTACGCGCCGGGGTACGCGATGTGGAAGGACGAGAACCCCGATGTCGATTTCGATGGGAAGCTGGACTTCGGGGTGGAGGTGCCTCTGAATCGCGATCTGGGGATTCCGTTTGCCCCGCCGCCCTCACAGCTCGACCCGATGCAGATCATCGACGAGATCGCGTGGTCAAACGCGGGCGGCAAGGAGTATGTCCGCACATCCGAGCACGAGATCTCCGAGACCGCGGGGTTCAACCCCGACGCGGCAACCCGCCTGCGTTACCTGGGCGCGAACCCCATGCTCGGATCACGCATCAACAGCAACAACGAGGTTGTCCCCACACGCACCGCGGACGAGTCGTGGATCTACGGCGAAGTCGCGGGCGCATCGATCGATTTCACCTATGACCCGATGCTCGTCGGCGCACCCACCGATCCCAACGGCGATGGGTTCGCGGACATCTCGATCGAGAGCGCCGGCGATGTCTTCAAGATCACCCCGGGCGATTTCAATGATCACGACGCGACGGGCATCACCCAGTTCCGGTTCGTGACGGGCGATCTCGACTTCGACGGCGACGCGGACGCGGACGACCTGACCCTCTTCGATACCCAGCTGTTCATGGCCGACTTCGACGCGACGGAAGACTACATCGATCCGGATTCGGGCATGCCCATCGCGGACCCCAACAACCCGGGCATGAACTTCCAGAGCTATATCTTCCAGAACCGTCTTGCGAACGCGTACCTCGCGGCTCGCTCGCTCGATCAGACGGACGGCGTGGACTTCCCGAGCATCGCGGATCGTGATGTGCTCGCGGGGATCGTCGGCCCGGTGATGTGCAACGCGGCGGACTTCGCGGCACCCCTGGGCGTGCTCAACTTCTTCGATGTCTCCGCGTTCCTCAGCGCGTACAACGCGATGGACATGAGCGCCGATGTCAACAACGACGGCGTGCTCAACTTCTTCGATGTCTCGTCCTTCCTGACCGCGTACAGCGCCGGTTGCCCGTAAGGATCTTTGAGTCACTGTTTTCATACACGCAGCCCGGCGTTCTGCCGGGTTGTTTTTGTATTTGGGTCACGATGGTTCGAAGCAGGTGAGGATCACGCGCAGGAAACGAGCAGGTTCAGTGATCCCACCCCATCGACGATGCGTCGTGGGGGTTACCATACGCATCAAGGATGACCGCACCTGGCGCGTTGTCGCCCTTGCATTCCATGACCCGCCCGATCGGGCCGAGCAGGGGCGTGGGGCATGCGTCCATCGGGTGATCCGGGGGAAGGGCGATGAGCAGCTCGTAGTCCTCGCCTTCGGAGACGGCCTGCTGCCAGTTCGCGCATCGGTGCGAGATGGGGAGTGTGGTCGCGTCGAGCTCGATCCGCACACCCGAGGCGATCGCGATCCGGTGCGCATCGCGCCCGAGCCCGTCGGAGAGGTCCATCATCGCGTGCACTTTAGTCGCGGCTGCCCAAGCGCCGACTTCGAGGCGGGGTTCGAATCGCAGGTGCCAAACGGACTCAAAGCTGCCGCCGATCTGACCCGTGACATAAAGCAGGTCCCCAGGACGCGCACCCGAGCGGAGCACGGGGGGCGTGCCTTTGGGCATGGTGCCCGCAACGGTGATTGTGAGGGTGAGCGGATGATTGGGGGATCCGTGCGACGCGATGTCGCCTCCAATCAACGGACAGCCCCAGTGGTTCGCCCATCGGTGCATCGCGTCGAAGAGTTCGTCCGCGTGGGGGTACCCCTTTGGAAGCACACCGGTCCCCATCGACCACATGGGTTGCCCGCCCATCGCGGCGATGTCGGACACGGATCGGGCGACGGCCTTGCGTGCGATCAGGTCGATCTCGGTGCCCAATTCGAAGTGCCTCCCCTCGACGAGCTGATCGACCGTGAGGAGCTGGATATCGCCCGAGGGTGTTTGGGTGACCGCGCAATCATCGCCCGGCCCCACCAAGAGGGCGCCCGCCCCGAGCGTCAGCGATCGCGAGCGCTCGTAGATATGATCATGGAGATCCGATTCGTTCACGCGGAATCATAGGAGAACCCCGATGCCCATCTACGAGTACCGATGCGACGCGAATGACACGACCCTCGAGGTTACGCACGCGATGAGCGTGTCCGTCTCGAACTGGGGTGAGCTCTGCGCCATCGCGGGAACTGAAATCGGGAAGACCCCGAGCGATTCGCCCGTGGAGAAGCTCATTTCGATGCCTATAGCGCACGGGTCGGATGCGCCCAAAGGACGCCCCATCCCGCCCGGCGGGTGCGGCACGGGGTGCGGGTGCGTGGGGCATTAAGTGCGTTGTTGAGCTGGACCGGGAGCGTAGGGGGTTACTTGCGTTTTCCCTTGCCCTTCTTCTTCCCGCCCGGGCCGCTCTTGCCCTGGGCGTCGCGCCGGTAGTCCGTCTTGCCGCGATCGCGCGACTTCGACTTTCGGCTGCGCCGTTGCCCGCCGGGTGCTTTCTTGAACCCGGCGCCTTCCGCCTCGGCGACGCCGCCGTACGAGTCGCCGCCTAGGGTGAGCTTGGCTGCGGGTCCCTTGAGTTTCCCGCCCGCGCGCGAGGCGCCGTCTGTGATCACCAGGTCCATCTGACGCAGCGCGAGATCGACATTGGCGATGTTGACGCGGACACGATCACCGATGTTGTAACTGCGCCCGGAATGCTGATCGACCATCGCGCCGGTCTTGTCGTCGATGCGCCAGGTGGGGGGGCGTTTGGATCGGGTGGTGTCGCCGATCAAGTCCTTCTTGGCGATCATCCCGTCCGCGAGGTACTTCTCGATCTGGACATACACGCCCTTGGGCGAGATCCCCGTGATGAACCCGTCGAACTCTTCGCCGATGTGGTCTTCCATCAGCTGGAGCACGAGGAACTGGCGCAGCTCGCGCTCGGCTGCCGTCGCGTTCTGCTCGGTGCCCGAGCACTGGTTCCCGATGTCCGTGAGCTCGTTCTTGTCGGGGCAATCGTCGTCATTGCGCAGCTCGCGCCCCAGCGCCTTCCACTCGCCGTCGGATTGCGGGCGCTTCTGCCCGTTGTCCGTGCGGCGCAGGTACGCGACCAACGCCCGATGGAGCGTGAGGTCGGGGTAGCGCCGGATGGGCGAGGTGAAGTGCGAGTACGCGTGCGACGCCAGCGCGTAATGCCCAATGAGCGCGGGGGAGTAGACCGCCTTGGTCATCGTGCGGAGGACGGCCATGTGCACCGCACGCGCGGAGGTTGTCCCCGCCGTCGCGTCGAGCAGGGTCTGGAGCTCCTCGCGCGTAGGGGACTTGGGGATCTTGAACCCCGCGACCGTCGCGGTTTTGCGGAGATCGTCCACATCGCCCGGCGTCGGTTCCGGGTGGGTACGCCGGAGCACGGGGACCTCGAGTTTTTCGAACAACGACGCGAGCGCCTCGTTCGCTTCCACCATGAACATCTCGATCAGGGTGTGCGTGAACGCGTCGTCCTCCTTGTGCGCGTCGACGACCTTGCCGTTCTCGTCGAAGACGAGCTCGACTTCGGGGAGATCGAGATGGATCATGCCCGCCTTATGCCGGCGCGACTGGATGAGCTTGGCGAGCTCGTTCATGTCCCGTACGCTCTGGATCAGCTCCTCGGTATGAGGCGTGTCCGTCTTCGCGTGCTTCTTCGCTTCCTCGAGATTCCCATCGATCAACGCCTGGGCTTCGAGATAGGTCATCCGCTTGCGCGACTTGATGAGCGACTGGCACACGCCCCGCGATTGCACATTACCCATCCGGTCGTACCGGATGATGCAGGTCTTCGCGTAGCGCAGCACACCCTCCTGCAACGAGCAGATCCCGTTGGACAACACCTCGGGAAGCATCGGGATCACCAGACGCGGGAGGTACACGGAGTTCCCGCGTTCCATCGCTTCCACATCGAGCACCGATCCGCGCGGGATGTAGTGCGCCACATCCGCGATGTGGATCCCGAGCTCCCACCCGCCCTTTTCGAGGCGCTTGAGGGAGATCGCGTCGTCGTAGTCCTTCGCGTCGGGTGGGTCGATCGTCGTGATGTAATCACCCGTGAGATCACGGCGCATGTCCAGCGCCCCGATCCCCTTGGACTCATACAGGTCCATCTCCTCCTCGAACCGGGCCGTCGCTTCGCGCGCCTGCTGCACGCACGCCTCGGGGAACTCATTGCTGGGCAACGAGTAGGCCGCGATGACCGCCTGCGTTTCGACATCGGGCTCGCCCGCGGCGCCGAGGACCCTGGTGACGACCCCGACCGCGAGTCGCCCGTTCTCGGGATACTCGAGGATCTCGATGACGACCTTGTCGCCGTTCTTGACATTCTTGGATTCCGCGTCGCGGATGATCACGGGGTCCGTGAGCTCGCGCCCGTCGGGGAAGACGATCCACTTGCCGTCGCGTTTCTCGATCTCGCCCGTGAAGTTGGCACGCTTGCGCGCGACGATGTCGAGGACCTCGCCCGCGTACTGGCGCTCGAGGGTCCCGAGCTTGCGTTCGCGCCGTTGATCCCGCTCGTAGTAGATCTTGACCGTGTCGCCCGAGAGCGCGCCGTTGGTGTATTGCGGGGGGATGAAGATGTCCGAGCCGTGCATCTTCTGTGATGGGATCACAAAGCCCACGCCGGACTGGGTGCCGCGGAACTGCCCGATGAGCTCGCCCTCGTCGGCGCGGAAGGGCAGCTGGATCTTGCCCGTCTCGTCAAGATCGATCACGCCCTCTTCCGCGAGATCGCGCACCTCGTACCCGAACTCCTTCACATCCTCGATGTTGAGTTCCTTCGCGACGATCGGGATCGGCTTGGGTGTGTACCCCTCGTGCGAGATGTGGGAGATCAATCGATCCCGGTATCGTCCTGACATGCGTGTCCAATCCGTTGTGTACCTTGGGTTTCCCTACGAGGGATCTTAGAGCCGATCCGCGTATTTCTGCAGAGATCCCTCAAACTCCTGAGGCGTAAACCCATAATCCTCGATCACCGACGCGTTGTCCGAGATCGAATCACGCCCGCCCATGATCGCCATCCCCTCATCGAAGGGCAATAACCCGCCGAGCCCCACGAGTTTCGCGACCCGCGCCTGGAAGGCCGCGACGAACCAGGGCAGCCCGATCGCCGGGCGATGCTTGGGCTCGGGGGTGAGGTGCTTTGCGTAGACCCGCAGCATCTCGGGGAACTCGAGTTTCTCGGAACCCGAGAGCTCGTAGATCTTCCCGATCGTCGCGTCGATGTGCAGCGAATCCACGAACACCCGCGCGACATCATCGACAAAGACCGGCGCAACATGGGGCGCTTCGAACCCGAACCCATCGTCCTTCCAGCGGGAAAAGTACGGCAAGAACAGGTACGGCGGCGCTTTGCCCCGCACCCACTCGATCGCCATCTGCGTGAACTCGCCGTCGTGCCCGTGGATCAGCCCGGGCTTGACGATCGTCCAGCGCAGCCTGGAGTTCTTCACGATCTGCCCCGCCCGGTGCTTGGTGTCGCGATACCCCGCGCGTTTGTCAGGGCCGACCCCGAGCGCGGACATGTGCACATAGCGCATCGACGGGTCATGCTGACGGCACGCTTCCACGATCGCCCGCGTCCCATCGACATGGACCTTTTCGAAGGACTGGTTCTTGGTTTCGCGGATGATCCCCACGAGATGGATGCATGCGCCGCACCCCTCGACGAGGTGGCGCAGCGCGTCCGGGTCGTCGAGGGTGCCCTCGCAGAGCTCGATCCGCCCGCCCTCGATCGCCTGCTCGTCGAAGACTCGCCGGGCCTTGTCCGCGGATCGGGTCAGGGCGCGGACGCGGTACCCGTCGGCGAGCAATCGAGCGATGATGTGCCGCCCGACAAAGCCGGTGCTGCCCGTGACGGCGATGGGTTGCGCGTGTGGAGTGCTCATTGGGGTGTGATTCCTCTCCTCAGAGCGTACCCGCTCCGTCTACCATCGTGTGTGCCTTTGATCGCCGATTCCATCGCTTTCGCCTACCCCAAGGGCCCGCGCGTGCTCGATGGGGTCTCGTGCGCGATCGAGCCGGGCACCCTTACCGCGATTGTGGGTCCTAACGGCGCGGGCAAAAGCACGCTCGTGCGTCTGCTCGCGGGACTGCGTACGCCCGATTCAGGGTCCGTCCGTATCGACGATCGGTGTGTGTCTTCGCTGACCCCACGCCAGCGGGCGCACCGGATCGCGTTCCTCGAGCAACGCCCGTCCCTCGCGTTCGACTTTTCCGTCGAGAAGGTCGTGTCCTTCGGCGCCTTCGCGAGCGATCGCGATTGTGCCCTGATCACCGATGCACTCGATCGGTTCGAACTCACGCAGATCCAAGGCAAGCCCTTCGCGTCGTTGAGCGTTGGTCAACAACAACGCACCGCCTTCGCCCGCGCCTGGGTGCAGATCGCCCAGCGCCAGGGCGCGTACCTGCTCGCGGACGAGCCCTGTTCCGCGATGGACCCGCGCCACACGATCCAGACGATGCGGGCGATGCAGGAACTCGCCCGATCCGGGTTGGGCGTGGGGGTCGTGGTGCACGATCTGAATATCGCGTCGCGGTTCGCGGATCGGGCGCTGGTGCTCGATGCATCGGGCCGGGTTGTGTCGCAGGGTGAGATCACGCACGCCTTCGACCCCAAGATCCTCTCTGGGATCTTCGAGGTGGCGATCGATCGCGTTGAGCTCCCGGATGCCCCCGCGATGCTCATTGTCCGCGACATCTGAGTGATTGCATCCGATCGAGGTTTTTTCCGATATACTTGGGTATGCGTGGCTTCCTGAACTTCATCGCGTCCAACCCTTGGCTGATCATCATCATCCTCGGCGGGGTGTTCAATCTGGGCGTGCGGATGCAGCAGAAAGCCAAGGAGCAACGCGCCAAACGCGCTGCCCTCGCGGAGATCCAGCGCCGCAAGGCGGAGGCGCTCCGCACCGGCAAGCCCATGACCGAGCCGCTCATCGTCTACGACGAGCCACAAAAGAAAAAGGCATCGCCCAGCCCTGACGAACGACAGGCGCGGATCGAAGCCCTCCGCAAGCAGCGCATGGAGCAGCTCCGCGCCATGCGTGAGAAACGCTCGGGTATCGCGGGCACACCCCAGAACCCGCCACAGACCAAGCCGCCCGCGCCAACGCAGCGACGATCCCCCGCGCCCACCCAGACCCGCGTTGAGCGCCAACAACCCCGCGTGCCCACGCCCCCGCGCGTGCCTCAGGCTCGCCCGGCCCAGGCACCCCGCCCTGTGCCCGTACCGACGGTGACGCCACCCGCGCCCGCAGCGCCGGTGTCCGCGTACGACACGACGCCCTCGCCTATCCGATCCCGCTCGATCGTCGGCGACAACGCCATCAGTGCCCGCGCCATGCTCCGCGATCCCCGGCTCGCCCGTCAGGCGATCGTTGTCCGCGAGATCCTCGATGCGCCGATCGCCCTGCGGAACCCAGATACCACGCCCGGGAATGTCGATCGCTGATCCTGTGGTTCCCGCATGTCTCATGCCCCCGACCCGATCGGCTCGATATAATCACATATGGACCGAGGCACACGAATCACGACGCCGCTCCTCATGCTGACCCTTGCCGCGATGGGGGGGCTGCTCCCTGTTTCGGGGTGCGGGACCTTTGACGGCGCGCCCCGTGGTGCGGATTCGCTCCTGCAGGTGCTCGCGCCGCAGACCTCGCCCACCGAAGCTGCGGAGATGGCGACGGACCCCTACAGCGCTGAGAATCGGTACAAGGGGATCACCCTCCTCTCCAGCGCCGACTTCGGTGGTCAGCCGATCTACCTCGAGCTTTACGCCGATGGGCTTGATGATGAAGACGCGTCCGTCCGCGGCGCGTCCGTTCGCGCCCTCGGACGCCACGGCGACCCCGAGCACGCGCCCCTGATCATCGACGCCCTTGCGGACACGGACGACTTTGTCCGACTCGAAGCGACCCGCGCCCTCCAGCGCATCCATACGAGCGACGCGATCGAGCCATTGCTGATCTTGATCGACGAGGATCAGGAGAAGAACACGGACATCCGCGCCGCCTCAGCCGACGCGCTGGGGCAGTACCGCGAGAAGCGTGTGGTGCTTGGGTTGATCGGGGCACTCCGAGATTCACGCCTCGCCGTGAACAATCGCGTCCTGCACGCGCTGATGATCCTCACGGGCCAGAACTTCGGGCTCGATCGCCCCGCGTGGCTCGAGTGGTACAACGGGACGGGCGATGTGTTCGCCGGGGCGCAGCCGTACACCTACCCGATCTTCAATCGCAAGAAGAAAATCATCGAGTACCTCCCGCTGATCCCGCCGCCCCCGAACGAGACGACCGGTTCGCCCGTGGGGATGGACCCAGTGCTCGATTCCTGAGCGCCCCAGACCCATCGCGCCCGTCCGAGAACAACGCGAATCCCGCATTCAGGGCGATCTTCGTGCCTTTTCAGCCGATGACCCCGTGAGGGCATGATCCCCGCGGAGGTTGGTGTGCGCGCCGTACGACGAATCAATCAGGAACTCTACCTCGACACCAACGCGCCCGAGCCGGTGATGGATGAGGGGCAGGCGATCATCCGCCCGACCCATGTGCTCGTGGACGCGTCGGATCTCGCGATCGCACGCGGCGATGTCGCGTTCGAGGGTACGCTCGGGCACCAGTTCGTCGGCGTCGTCGATCAATGCACTGATGAGCGCTGGATGAACACCCGCGTCGTGGGGCAGATCGATATCGCCAACCCCGCGTCGGAACTCGCGAAGCGCGGGCTCGGGGCGCACGACCCGGATCGAGAGATCCTGGGTCTGCGCGGGCGCGACGGGTGTCTCGCGGAACACTTTGCGCTCGAGACACGCAACCTTGTCGAGGTCCCCGACGCGATCGAGGACGATCACGCGGCGCTCGCACTCTCGATCGCGCGCGCGATCCACGCGGGTCAGGTCGCGCACATCGACGGGCGTCCGTTCGTGTCCGTGCTCGGCGATGGGCTCATCGGGTTGCTCTGTGCCCAGGTGATGACCCGGCGCAACGCGTCGGTGCGGTTGTTGAGCTCGCGCCATGATCCGCTGGAGCTGTGCGCGAAGTGGGGGATCAAGCACCGTCACCTCGATCAGGTCGGACGGCGCGGCGATCAGGATGTCATCATCGAAACCACCGGCAGCGCCGACGCGTTCGACAATGCCCTCCGCATGGTCCGCCCTCTTGGAACCATCGTCCTCGCGGGCAACGCGATCCCCAGCGCAACCGGCACCATTGCGATCGATCACGCCCTGATCGCGGACAAGGAGATCCGCGTCGTCGGCGCTCGATCGGGTTCGTTGAGCGAAGCGATCCGCGCCATGACCAGCGGCTCGATCGACCTCACCGGGCTGATCACCAAACGACACAAGTTCGAAGACGCAATCGGGGCCCTGCGCTCGGCGCAGGACCCCGCGAATATTGGTGTGGTTGTGACGATGAGCTGAGTTACGGCTGGATGATGAGCGGGCTCCCCGGGAGTCCCTCGAGCGCCGGCCACATCGACGCGATCACGCCCGCGGTGATCATCGCGAAGATCACGCCATCGACAAAGCTCGTGAAAATGAAACGCGTGGGTTTGCCGAGGAAGAAATCACCCGCGAGCCCGCCCATGCAATGCCCGAGCACCGCCGCGGCGCCGATGACCTGGAAGACCTGCATGTACTCTGCGCCCTTGGGGAGCGCGATGCCCGCGATGTACGCGACGAAGATCGTGATGAAGAGGTACGCGAGGAAGGTCTTGAGCAGGTTCATCGGGAAGTTGGGTTGTTGACCCTGAACCGTGATCGTGCCCCACGGGCCTTGTTTCCACTTTGCTTTGACTTCCTCGGATTTTGTGTCTTGGCAGTTGGGGAACATGTACAGCCCGGGCTTGATGTTCATCTCCGAGACCTTGCTCGTGAGTTCCTCTTCGTTTGGCAGGAACTGGATGTCCTTTTTGTGGTACGGGAGGATCATCCAGATGATCGAGCTGGCAAAGAACACACAGACAGACGCGATCAGGATGGGGAGCCAGAGCTCCATCAATGAGACTTGCATGGTGTTTCCTTTCCCGCAATGGGTGTGCGTGTGTGGTAACACCAATATACCCGATTTCTGTGTGTACGAAAAAACCCGCGTTTCCGCGGGCTTTGAGGGGTTCAGTGGGGTGCCCGGATCAGGCGTCCTGCATGGGCATGGACTCGAGCACCTGATCGATGAGCCCGTACTCGAGCATCTCGGAATCGTCGAGCCAGAGGTTGCGATCGCAATCGCGATGGACCCTCTCCTGGTCCTGCCCCGTCGCGTCCGCATAGATCTTGTACAGGCGATCACGCAGGCGGAGCATTTCCTTGGCCTCGATCTCAAGATCGGTCGCCTGTCCTTCCATCACGCCCGAGAGCAGGGGCTGGTGCATCAGGTTGCGGGCGTTCTTGAGGCAGTAGCGTTTGCCCTTGGTCCCCGACGATGCGATCACGGACCCCATCGACGCGGCCTGCCCGATGATGTAGGTGCAGACATCGGGCTTGATGAAGTTCATCGTGTCCACGATGCCCAGACCTGCTGTGACAGACCCGCCGGGCGAGTTGACATACAGGTGGATGTCCGCGTTCGCGTCCTCGTTGGCGAGGAAGAGCAACTGGGCGACGATGAGGTTGGCCATGTCGTCCATCACGCCGCCGGTCACGAAGATGATCCGGTCCTTGAGCAGGCGTGAGTAGATATCGTATGAGCGCTCGCCGCGACCGGACTGTTCGATCACGATCGGGACGAGATAGGAGCTTGGGTTGGTCATATGTGTTTCACCTCGATCGGTGTGGTACTCGTGGGTTGATTCAACGCGTTGAACAGATCAGGACTTGTTTGCACCTGCGATCTTGAGATCTTCCGGCGGCTCAGTGAGGACCTCGTCCACCAGCCCGTACGCCTTGGCCTCCTCGGCGTCGAAGTACTTGTCCCGTTCGGAGTCTTCCTTGACTTGCTCGGGGGATTGACCGGTGTGCTTCGCGATGATGTTGGTCAGGAGCTGCTTGCTCTTGATGATCTGCTCGGCCTGAAGACGGATGTCCTCGGCCTGACCCGTGATCCCGCCGTAGGGCTGGTGGATCATGACCTTCGCGTGCGGGAGGATGAACCGGCGTCCCTTGGTCCCCGCGGTCAGCAGGACCGACCCGCCCGAGTACGCGCGCCCGATGCAGTAGGTCGCGATGGGCGACGAGAGGAAGCGCATGGTGTCGTAGAGCGCGAGGGTGTCGTCCACGGCCCCGCCGGGCGAGTTGATGTAGAAGTTGATCTCCTGGTTGCGACGCTGATTCTCCAGGTAGAGCATCTGCATCATCACGCGCGAGGCGCTGGAGGGGTTGATCTCGCCGACGAGGAAGACGATCCGGTTTTCGAGCAGGAGCTCGTCGATCGTCATCTCACGGGTTCGCTGATAACTGACTGAGGCTGCGGGCATAAGTCTTTCCCTGACATGCGTCTACGCGTTGAGGGCGTTGCGGGGTGGGGTTGACGAGCCCCGATCCGCTGCCCGTTCGTCCTGATTCATCGGCCATCTGGGCCCAAATCATCATATGCCAAGCCCAATCGGGTCGAGAAATCGCCCGACCCGGGTCTCTATAAAGGAATTGCGAAACCCTCGCGGTGCTCCTATTGTTCCCATCTCTCACCACGCCCCGATTGGCGTGGATCCGCAACCCCTTGATTTTGTGAGACATCCGTCGTGCCGACAGCCGTCATCAGTGATATCCATGGCAACGCGACTGCGCTCCGGAGTGTCCTCGCGGACATCGAGTCTCGCGGGATCGAAAAAATCGTCTGTCTGGGCGACATCGTCGGGTACGGGCCAGAACCCCTTGAGTGCATCGATCTCGTCCAAGAGAAGTGCGCCTGGGCGCTCATGGGCAACCATGATTTCGGGGTGCTCTACGAACCCACGAACTTCAACGCGACCGCGGAGGCCGCGGCGTTCTGGACCCGCGAGCAGTTCGACGCAGAACCCGACGAGAACGCGCGTCAGCGCCGGTACGCGTACCTGAGCTCGCTCAAGGTGCGCCAGGTCGAGGACTTGTGCGACGATGGGTCCGAGGTCCTCGCTGTCCACGCGTCACCCCGCCGCCCGATCAATGAGTACATTTTCCCAGACGATGTGAACGATGCGCCCGACAAGATCGACGCGATCTTCGATCGCGTCAAACAGATCGCGCTCGTGGGGCACACCCATGTGCCCGGCGTGTTCTCCAACGAGCCCGATTTCTACCCGCCCAATGAGATCGGCGATGAGCCCGTCTTCAAGTTCATCGCGGACGAGAAGGCCGTGATCAATGTTGGGTCCGTCGGGCAACCCCGCGATTTCAACCCCCGCGCGAGCTATGTCATCCTGTCCCCCGGGCAGGTCGAGTTCGTCCGTGTCGAGTACGACATCAAGGACACCGCGGACAAGATCAAAGCCATTCCCCAGCTGCACGACTGGCTCGGCGATCGTCTCTTTGAGGGACGATAAACCGCCAGCAACAACCGGACCGAGTTCTTCGCATGATGCACACGCACTCCCGTTATCCGACCCGACTCGCGGCACTGGTCTTCGCGACCCTGTCCATGATCGCGTTCGTCACCCCCCGCGCCATCGCGCAGGACGACACGATCGCTGAGCCCAGCACCACCAACACACCCACGATCAGCGCTCCGGCGTATGTTGTGCGCCCGATGCCCGTGGACGAGGACGGGTTCGCGCCCCTGGGCGATCTGGACGACGAATCGCAGACGATCTATCTTGAGTTCTCGCCCTTCGGTGCGGGGATCAAATCGATCCAGCTGCCCGATGAGTTCGAGACGGTGAAGTTCGAGAAGCACATCACCCTCCAAGAAGAGCAGGTGAACCGCGAGAACCTGCGTGCGGTGCCCTTCGCCGCGGCGTGGTTGAACCTCAACGGGGAGATGGTCGCGATCGCGGGCAACGATATCGATTACCTCTGGCGCGAGGTCGCGCCGGGCGTGTTCGAGCTCTTTGTTGATGACGCGGAGGGCAACCCCGTCGTACGCCTCGAACGCCGGTTCACGCTCAAGCCCGAGAATCGGCACGGGTTCGTGCTGACAGAGTCCATCGAGAACCTGAGCGACGCGCCCGTGCGTGCGGTGCTCGATACCTTCGCGATGGTGGACCTGCCCAAGGCCGTCTCAAGCTACGGCGGCGATCGCCGACGTATCCGGTACGGGTTCCTCAAATCCCCCGAGCAGCAGGGCACCTCGATGCAGGTGCAGGTCGATGACGAGCTGCTCTCGCGTAACAAGCTCCTGGGCAAGCGCGTCGAATCAACCTACGGCAAGGCGTACCTCGGATCGCGTCCGGTTTGGCCCAACGAAGAGGTGCTCCCCGGTGCCCAGCGCCTGAGCTGGTTCGGGTTCTCCGATCGGTACTTCGCAGTACTCATTCACCCTGTGTTCGATCCAAACACCGTAACGAATGTGGATCAGAAGCTCCTCTCGGGCGTGACCCGCATCGATCGGTACATGCTCGAGCCCTACGCGGACGCGGTCGACGCGACGCAGGCGCTGATGATGCGTTCGTCACAGATGGAGATCGCACCCGGCGAGACGGGCACGCGTGAGCTCGGGGTGTACGCGGGTCTGCGGAATAAGAAGCTGCTCAACGCAGAGCCGATGCTCGCGTCGCTCAACATGCCCGAGATGATCGTGTCCAACCTCGGCGGGATCTGCGCGCCCTGCACCTTCCAATGGCTCGCGCACATCCTCATGGATGTCCTGACCCTGTTCCACTCGATCGTGGGGGACTGGGCGATCTCGATCATCCTGCTCGTGTTCCTTGTGCGTTCGTGTTTGCACCCCGTGACGCGCTGGTCGCAGATCCGGATCCAGAAGTTCTCCGTGCAGATGCAGGCGATGGCACCCAAGCAGAAGGCCATCCGCGAGAAGTACAAGGACGACTCCAAGCGTCAGCAGCAGGAGATGGCCAAGCTCTGGCGCGAGGAGGGGATCAACCCCGCGGGGATGCTCGGGTGCTTCCCGATGTTCCTCCAGACACCCGTCTGGATCGCGCTCTACGCGACCCTGTTCTTTGCGACGGAGCTCCGTCACGAGCCCGCGTTCTACGGCGTGTTCCAGAGCATGGGTGGGTGGCAGTTCATGAGCGATCTCGCGGCACCCGACGGCGCGATCCCGCTGTGGTTCAGTTTCAGTTTCCCCTTGTGGGGCACGGTTGATTCGGTAAACCTGCTCCCCCTGTTTATGGGTGTCCTGATGTGGGCGCACCAGAAATACCTGACCCCGCCGACCACCGCCTCGCTGACCCCTGAGCAAGAAGCCCAGCAGAAGATGATGAAGATCATGATGGTTGTCGGGTTCCCCCTGATGATGTACGCCGCACCCTCGGGTCTGGCGCTGTACTTCATCACCAACTCCGCGGTGGGGATCGCGGAGAACAAGTGGATCCGCCATCACATGAAGAAGCACGGCATGCTCGAGATCGAGAACATCAAGGCCGAGCGCTCCAAGAAGGGCCCCGGGTTCATGCAGCGGATGATGCAAGCAGCAGAAGCGCAGCAGCAGATCCGCGAGAAGGGCGTCAAGCCCATCAACCCTGCATCTAAAGAGTTCAACCGCCGACAGAAGTAATCTGAGCGCATCGGAGGATCGCGGGTGCCAACCGGGACGACCATCGCCGCGATCAGCAGCGCGCCGGGCAACGCCCCCCGCGCCATGATCCGCGTGTCGGGGGTTGATACCCGCGCCATCACGCACGATCTGCTCGGGGTCTCGCTCGATCTTCGCGGCGCGATCCATGCACGCATGATGCTCACCGAACGCGCGAGCATCCCGGTGACGGTACTGCGGTTCCCAGGACCCAACAGCTACACGGGCGAGGACACCATCGAGGTCCTTCTCCCCGGCGGGACGCACATCACCCAGCGCGTGCTCGCTCGATTCCTCAAAGACGATCGCATCACCCTCGCCGAGCCCGGCGAGTTCAGCGCCCGCGCGTACATGAACGGGCGCTTGTCCCTGAGCGAAGCCGAGGGGATCGCGCTGCGGATCAGTGCGCTTCGTGACGGGGCGCTCAAGGCCGCGGACGCGCTGCTCGACGGGCGATACGGCGAGCGCTGCCGATCATGGGTGGATGAGATCGCGGGGATGCTCGCGCTGGTGGAGGCCGGGGTGGACTTCTCCGATCAGGAGGATGTGGTCCCGATCTCGCCGGGCGATCTTTACACGCGATTGGGATCGATCATCGAAGACCTCGAGCACGAATCGGGCGCAAGCAGTGGCGGGCGCGTCGTCGACGATCGCCCGAGCGTCGTGCTCGTGGGACGACCCAACGCGGGGAAGAGCTCGTTGTTCAATGCACTACTCGGGCAATCAAGGGCAGCCGTGAGCGAACGCGCGGGTACGACCCGCGACGCACTCCGAGAACCTCTGGATCTCTCTCGCGATGTCCCCGGTGCTGGGATCGTTGAGCTGATCGATCTCGCGGGGCTCGACGAGCACTCGATTGACGAGCTCGACGCGGGAGCGCAGGAGATCGCACGATCGATCCTGGGGAGCGCGGACGCGATGCTCTGGTGCGACCCGAGCGGGCACTTTGAGCAGGTCGGGTTCCAGCTGCCGACGGATGTGCAGGTGGTGCGGGTGCGGACCAAGTCGGACCTGCCCAAGGGCGATGGACCAGACGCGGGGCTTGATGTCTGCGCGTTCGATCCCTCGACACTTGGGGTGCTCCGTCGCGCCATCGCGGACGCGACGAGCAGCGCGATCGGGTCGGGCGTGGGGGTGTTCGTGCCCCGTCATCGCCGAGCGCTGCGGGGCGCGATCGACGCGATCCGCACTTCGATCGAGCACACTGACCCTTTGGCGCACGCGATCGTGAACCCCGAGATCATCGCGCTGGGGTTGCGTGAAGCGCTCGACGCGCTAGGCGAACTGGTCGGCGAGGTGTCCCCCGATGATGTGATCGGACGCGTGTTCGCGACCTTCTGCGTGGGCAAGTAGGGACGGTTCTTCTCGGACGCGGCGCGGATTCCTACCACCCTTGGTGCAAACGATCTTTGGTGAATTTCCTCTATGGCATCCGGCATGGACGGGTTGTTTCGTGCGCGCCACGCCGATACCCAGAACATTGGATCGCGAGACGCCTTGCACTCCAGCATGGGGTGGCACGCACCGAAACAGGATGTGATTGTTGATCCGCCCGTGCTGTTCACGGGCCGCGGGAGTACTCCGAATGAGCATCCGACTCGGCGAGTTATTGGTCGTCCAGGGCATCATCACCCCGGAGCAACGGGATCAGATCCTTGAGCACCAGAAGTCCTCCCAGCGTCCCTTCGGGGTGATCGCGGAGGAGCGGTTCGGTGTCGCGCCCGGTGCGATTGAGCACGCGTGGACGGTTCAGTACGCGATGATCGCGCCGAGGATCAACCCGAGCGAGCACGAGATCCCCGCCCAGGTGCTCGAGCTCGTCACCAAACGACAGGCGTGGCAGTTCGGGTTTATCCCTATGGAGATTCATGATGACGAGATCACCCTTGTCGCGGCCCGCGAGACCCTCGCGCGGTCGCTGCGGTTCGTGAACTGGCGACTCAACGGGCTGTGCACCTTCGCGATCTGTGATCTCAACACACTCCGTCGTGGGCTCGAGACGCACTACCCGTTCCCGGGCGCAGACATGGAGCTCGTGGATCGGTTCACATCACAGAACCCCGCGGCGTGACGGATTCGCCCATCGAAAGGGCGATTTGATGCGTGTTCAAAGACAAACGGGGCCGATCGGATGATCGGCCCCGCGTTGATTCGCGTTTGTGAGATTGAGTTCGAGCGGGCCAACGAATCACCCGTCTCGAGGATCCGCTTTAGCGCTTGGTTGCCTTGCGAGCGGTCGCTTTACGGGCGGTTGCCTTGCGAGCAGTCGCCTTGCGGGCGGTCTTCTTGGCAGTCTTCTTCTTCGCAGCAGGCTTCTTTGCGGCCTTCTTGCGTGTTGCCTTCTTCTTGGTGGCCTTCTTCTTAGCAGCCTTCTTGGTTGCTTTCTTCTTGGTGGCCTTCTTCTTCGTTGCCTTCTTCTTGGCAGCCTTCTTCTTGGCAGCCTTCTTCTTGGTTGCCTTCTTCTTGGTCACCTTCTTAGCAGCCTTCTTCTTGGTTGCTTTTTTCTTGGTTGCCTTTTTCTTGGTGGCTTTCTTGGCGGCCTTCTTGCGAGTGGCCTTCTTCTTTGCGGCTTTCTTTGCCATGATGAGTCTCCTCGTTGGTCCGAGTGCGCTTCGTCTTCGAAGCAGTTTGGTACTAGTCGAATATCGACTCCCAACAAACGCGTGTCAATCAATCCAGAAAACACATCGACTTATTCCGATGCTTTTCTGCAAGAAGTCGCGCGTGCATTGCGCTCTTCATGCGTGAGCATACCAAATCATCGCGCGCGATCACGGTTTTGTTCCGCGTGCGCACTCGGCGCTTACACCATCCTCAACGCGCGTGCATGCGTTGAGCGGATGCGCGCGGACGCCCATGAGCACCATGTGTCCGGACATCAAGAGGGTGCATCGATCGGATCGGTCATGGTGCGCGAGCGCGTTCGTTCCATATCGCGCCTCGTGATCGGCATCGTTGAACAGATCACACCTCGACACCGTTCCGATTGCATCGAATAGTGTGTGTTGTTGAGCGTTTCGGTGCAGATCGCGGCGCAATCGACGCAAGTTCGGGCGTTTTTTCGCGCTGTTCGAGATGAAAAATGTTGGCGATCACGCGTGCGATCGACCCCAACTCGGCAATGATTCACCACGGTGCGCGCGAAACGAGTTCGACGCGACACGCAAGGAGTCGTCATGATCAGTCCATCATCCAACACGCGCATCCACCGGTTCGACAACGGGCTCGTGCTCATCACCGAACGGGTAAGCGGGGTCCAATCGCTCGCGCTGCGCTGCGTCTTGCCCGCCGGCGCGGTGTTTGAAGATATCCACAATTTGGGTGCATCGAGTGTCTGCGCCGAGATGCTGATGCGCGGCGCGGGCGAGCTCGATTCGCGCCACCAGGCCATCGCGTTCGATCGCGCGGGCGCCCTGCGCGACGCGGAGAACGCGATCCGGTTCATGCAGATCTCCACCACAACGCTTGGGCATCGGGTCAACGACGCGCTCCCCTTGCTCATGGACATGGTGCGTCGCCCAAGGATGTCCCCCGACTCGTTCGCCCCTGCGCAGGAGCTCGCGCTCCAGGGGGTCGCGTCGCTCGATGACGACCCGCAGCATCGCGCAGCACTCAGCGCCCGCGATCGGCACCTCCCCGCGCCATACAACCGGAGCACCTACGGCACCAAGGACGGGATCGCTTCGCTCACCCACGAATCACTGTGCTCATGGTGGAACACGCTCGCCACGCCCGGCGGTTCGATCATCACGGCTGCGGGTGATGTGGACCACGATCACCTTGTCGCGCTCGTGTCCGAGCAGGTCGCGGACTGGTCCGGTTCCAACTCGATGCCCGATCCCGATGGCACGCCTGCGCGTGGGTACGCGCACCTCGAGGATGACTCGAACCAGGTGCAGATCATGATTGTGCACGACGGGCCCGCGATCGCCCACTCGGACAACCCGATGGAACGGCTCGCGATCGCGGTCTTGTCTGGAGGGATGTCCGGACGCCTGTTCACCGAGGTGCGTGAGAAGCGCGGGTTGTGCTACGCGGTATCGAGCTCTTATCGTGCGGACAAGGACCGCGGCGTGGTCTCGAACTATGTCGGGACAACACCCGAGCGGGCGCAGGAGTCGCTCGATGTCCTCCACGCCGAGCTGCGCCGGATCAACGCGGGGGATGTCACACTCGAAGAGCTCACCCGCGCCAAGACCGGGCTCAAGAGCAAGCTCGTTTTCGCGGGAGAGTCCACCAAGGCCCGTGCGGGGGCGCTCGCGGCGGACTACTTCAACCTGGGTCGTGTGCGGACGCTCGAAGAGATCGTGGCGCAGCTCGACGCGATCGAACTCGATGCGCTCAATGCCTACCTGCGTCGTCGCGATCTGGGAACCCTGACGATCCAGACACTCGGGCCTGCGGCCCTGACCCCCCCGGAGTGATCGGATTGCGTGCTCCGATGGGCGTTTTGTGCGGCGGGCCTCGCCGGTTCGACGATATCCTTGGATGTGAAGACACACCAAACACCCACGATGAGCACACCCGAACAATCCCGTAAGTCCGATCCGATCGCGGAGCACCTCGGGTGTGATCGCCCGTACATGATCGGGATCGGCGGGTGCGGCATGTCCGCGCTGGCGCGCCTGATGCGTGACGCGGGTCTGACGATCCGTGGGTGCGACTCCACGCAGTCACCCGTCACCGATGCATTGATGGATACAGGGATCGCGGTCGGGTTTCAGGAGACATCCGACGCGCTTCCCGAAGATGCCCGTGTGGTGATCGCGTCCGCGGCGGTCAAGCACGATCACCCGATGATCATCGAGGCCACCAATCGCGGGCTGAGTATCCGCACCTACCCCGAGGCGCTCGGGGTGTGCATGCAGGGGCACACGGGCGTCGCGATCGCGGGGACGCACGGCAAGTCCACAACGACGGCGATGCTCGGGTGCGCCCTCACGGACGCCGGGCTCGACCCGTCCGTGATTGTCGGTGCGACCTGCACTCAGCTCACCCATGGTGCGCTCGCGGGGTCGGACGACCCGGTCGGGTACCGGGTGGGGGACCAGACGATCCCGATCGGGCACCGCGCTGGGCATCCCGGGATCCTGATCGCGGAGGCCTGCGAGTTCAACCGATCGTTCCATCATCTCCGCCCGACCGTCGCGTCGATCGCGTCGATCGAGGCGGACCATCTGGATATCTACGGGTCGCTCGACGCGGTGGTGGACGCGTTCGCGGAGTTCGCCCGATTGATCGCGCCCGCGGATCAGGGGGGCAAGCTCATCATCGCCCACGACGGTGCACACCGGCGCGAGGTGACGGCCGGCGTGGAGTGCGAGGTCGAAACGATCGGATTCAATCCCGCAGCGGACTGGGTCGTTTCGCACGAGCCCACCACCGGCAAGGTCGCCGTGCGTGACCCCGATGGGGTGACGAAGGAGTGGGGGCTCTCCATGCCCGGCGAGCACAACGCGTTCAACTCCGCGATGGCTTACGCGCTCGGGCGATCCCTCGGCGCAGACGCGGACAAGCTCGCTGCCTCCTTCGGCGCGTTCATCGGGCTCGATCGACGCCTTCAACTCCTGGGCACCCGCGAAGGGGTCAAGGTCTATGACGATTACGGGCACCACCCAACAGAGGTCGACGCGACCCTTCGGGCATTGGCGCAGCGCGAGCAGCCTCACGAGAACGGCGGGCGTCTGATCTGCGTGTTCCAGCCGCACCAGCACTCCCGCACCCGGTTCTTCCTCGATGAGTTTGCCAATAGCTTTGAGCAGGCGGACATCGTGATCGTGCCTCATATCTACTTCGTGCGTGACTCGGAGATCGAGAAGCATCGCGTGAGCAGCGCGGACCTGGTCGATCGTCTCCGCGCCAAGGGTGTGCGGGCGATGCACCTGTACCCCTTCGAGGCGATCATCGAGCAGCTCGAGAATGTCTGCCGCCCGGGCGACCTGCTCGTGGTCATGGGCGCTGGGCCGGTTTGGAAGGTCGGGCGCGGGTACCTCCAAGGGGGGATCGCGTGAGCACCGCTTCGCATCAGCTGGACATCCAGGACAACGCGCCGATCTCAACCTGGTTCCACATCGGGGGACGCGCGCAGCGCTTGGCGCGTCCGATGAGTGCGGAGGATCTGCTCGCGTGCATCACGATGGACGATGAGCTGCGCGTGCTCGGGGAGGGTGCGAACCTGCTCGTGGACGACGACGGGGTCTCGGATCTGGTTGTTTCGCTCCAGCAGGGTAGTTTCGTTGAGACCCAGATCGATGAGACGAGCGGAATCGTCTATGCGGGCGCGGGCGTCGCGCTCCCTGGGTTGATCAACCGGTGCGTGCGCTCGGGTCTGGGCGGGCTTGAGAAGCTCGCGGGGATCCCCGCGACGATCGGCGGCGCGATCATCATGAACGCGGGGGGGGCGTTCGGGGAGATGTCCCAGTTCGTGTCACGCGTCCACGCGATCGATCGGGCGGGCAGGACCCACGAGTTCGATCGATCACAGATCGACTTCGCGTATCGCCAGTCCCACCTGAACCACCTGATCATCACCAGCGCCGTCCTCCAACTCGAACCCGGCGATCGCGACGAGATCGCGCAATCCCGCGCGTCGTGCATGGCCTACAAGTCCAAATCGCAACCCCTGGGCGAGAAGTCCGCGGGGTGCGTGTTCAAGAACCCGACCCTCACCGACCCGATCGAGGGGATCGGTGACGCGGGCGAGCGGGTCAGCGCGGGGATGCTCATCGATCGCGCGGGGCTCAAGGGGTTGAGTGTCCGCGGCGCGAGCGTCTCGCAGGTGCATGCGAACTTCATCACCACCACCCCCGACGCGCACGCACGGGATGTGATCGAGCTCATCGAACTCGTCCGCGCCCGCGTTGCGGATGCCTTCGGGGTGCACCTCCACAACGAGCTTGTGATCTGGTCCGATCGCAAGGAGGACCCGTCATGACCCGGGTGCTCGTGCTCGGCGGTGGCCCGGACGCGGAACGCGAGGTCTCGATCGCAAGCGCGACGGGCGTGCACCAGGGGTGCGTCGATGCAGGGTTGGACGCGACCCTGATGATCGTGGATTCCCCAAGCGAGGACGACATCCGCTCGTGGGACGCGGAGGTGATCTTCCCCGTTCTGCACGGCAAGTTCGGCGAGGGCGGCGAGCTCCAGCGCCGATTCGAGTCGGCTGGGGTGTGCTTTGTCGGCACTGGCTCTTCGGGCGCAGCGATCGCGATGGATAAGCTCGCGACCAAGCTCCGAGGGGCGCAGCTGGGCATCCCAACTCCCCAATCGTGCGTGCTCGACGGCGCCAAGCTCCTGCAGGACGGGTCGCTCTGGTCCCTGATCGAGCTTCCGATCGTGGTGAAGCCGGTGCATGACGGATCGAGCGTAGGGCTTCATATCTGCAAGACGGATCAGGAGTGGATCCAGGCGCAATCGCAGATCCGCGCGGACATCGAGTCCCATCCCCAGCGGACCTACATGATCGAGCGATTCACGAGGGGGCGCGAGCTCACCGCCGCGGTCATCGCCAACCCCGATGCACCGGACGCGCTTGTGGCGCTCCCCCTGATCGAGATCGCGCCCAAGCAGGGTGTGTACGACTACGAAGCGAAGTACAAGCGGAACGACACGGTCTACACCGTGAACCCCCAGATCGACGAGTCCATCGCCCGTTCGATCCGGGCGCAGGCGCTGCGGATCTGTGAATCCATCGGGGTGCGTCACCTGGCGCGGGTGGATTTCCTGCTCGCGGAGGATGGTGCGTGGTCGATGCTGGAAGTGAATACCATGCCCGGGTTTACGGCGACATCGCTGCTGCCCAAAGCGGCTGGCGCGTTCGGGCTCAAGATGCCGATGTTGTGTGAGCACCTCGTGCGCTGCGCCCTGCATGATCGGCGCGCGATCACGACCACCGCAGGGTGAGGATGAGCTGAGATATGGCCAAGAAGACCACCAAGCGAAAGAGCACCAAGCGCGACCCCGAAATCGCGGAGCGCAACAAGAAGATCGCGATCTGGAGCGCCAGCGCCCTGCTCGCGGGGACCCTCGTCATCGGGAGCGCTATGGGTATCGGCAAGCTCGATCGCGTCGCGGCCGACTCAATCGTCACGGGCACGCCCGAGATCCAGATCAACTGGCCGACCCTCTCCGACGGCACCGTCTGGATGCCGATGCAGGAGCAGCAGGTCATCCACCAATCCATCGCCCGTGCGATCGAGGGCGGGAGCGCACTCTCCAATGCCCCCCTCCGCGAAGCGGTCCTGACCCTGCAGCGCACCGGGTGGGTCGAGGGGGTCCCCGAGGCGCGATGGACGAGCGAGGGCACGATCGTCCTCGATGCGCACTGGCGCATCCCCGGCGCGGTCGTCCGCGTTGGGCAGCGCGAGGTCCTGATCGATTGGGACCGCCATGTGCTCCCCCTCGATTATTCGATCGGGCAGAGCAACCAGCGCTACTTCCTCAATGTCGATGCACCCCTCCCGCGTGTGGGCGAGCAATGGGTCGGGACAGACCTGCAGGACGGGATGGCACTGCTGCGTGAGCTCCGCAAACACGGGCTGCTTGAGCAGGTGGACGGGTTCGATCTCGGGTCCGGGAGCACCTCGGGCACGATCAAGATCATCACCAATCGCGGGACCCATGTTGTCTGGGGCGCAGGTCCGGGTCGCGAGCGTCCGGGCGAGCAGGTCTCGAGCGTGAAGATCGAGCGTCTGAGCGAGATCCACAAGCGTGCCGGGCTTCTCGACGGCGGGGTTGGGTACATCGACATCCGCGGCGACGATATCATGATCAAGAAGTACTCGGACTGATCCCGGGTCTGGACGATCATGCACGAAGACGCACCCATCCCCGATCCCGACATCTCGGAGACACGCGGGCGATACATGCACCCCTCAAACGACGCGATGCTCGATCGGGATATCTTCGGGAACCCGCCTCGCAATCATCGCGACTGGTCGCACCGGAGGGGTGAGCCGCGCGTGATCGCGCTGCTGTGGATGATCTACCTGATGGGCGCGACGGTCGTGATGTTCTCGACGATGTCCCGCGCCCACTCGATCAGCACAGGAATCACCCGACCCGCAGCCCGCACGATGCTCGTGCTGATCGTCGTTGGGTTCGCGGTGCTCTATCCGATGGTTCGACTCTCACAGCGCCACCCCTTGAACGGGCATGTGTGGTTCGCGCTGCGTGACGCGTTCGTGCTGTGCATCCCGCTGCAGGCGGTGCTCTGGCCTCAGGTCTCGGTGATCTTGGCACATTGGTCGTTCGGGGTGGTGGGGGGGCTCTCGCTGTTCATCGCGTGCTGGATGGTGATGATCGCGGGGGTGATGGCGCTCGCGATGCGATCCGTCGCACACAACGACAACGCGATCAATCGCGGGGTGTGGATGGGTATCGTGGTGCTGATCGTGTGCGCCGCACCGATCGTGGGTTTGTTCTCGCAGATCACGCCCCCCGCGTCGATGGATCAGCCCCGCGTGGGATGGCTCCTGAGCCCGTTCACGGGCGTTCTGGAGATCGCACGCGATCGCGACGGGCTCGGGGTCGCGGCACGGGTCTACCCGGAACACATCCGGATGAGCATCGCGATCGGGTGCGTGGGTTTGGCGCTGCTGCTCATCGCCCGGGCGTTGGAGGTGGCACACGCGCGGGTTCGGGCTTAGAATACCATCTGCGCTGGGTGGATCCCTGCGTGTTTTCATTCGCCCTCACCCGGGAGCCCGTTCATGGATGTCATCACCCCCACCGAGAAGCAGAAACTCCAGGACCGCCTGAATGGTCTGCTCGCGAACCGCTCCGTCATCAGCGAGCGCATCGCGGAGGCGCGGGCGCTGGGTGATCTCAAGGAGAACGCGGAGTACCACGCCGCGCGTGAGCAGCAGGGCATGGAGGAGGCGGAGATCAAACGCCTCCAGGACCGCCTCGCGAGCGCCCATGTTGTGGACGAATCGAAAACCGCCCAGGGGGTGGTCTTTATCGGCTCGCTCGTCAAGCTCCGCGAGGAGGACGACGACGAGATCGAGACCTATCGACTCGTCGGCGAGGCGTCCGGGTCCGACGATCCCGACATCATCGAGGTCACCGCGACCTCCCCTATGGGTGAGGCGCTCATGAAGGCCCGCGTGGGTGAGGTCATCCGCGTGAACGCCCCGCGAGGCGTCAAAACCTTCGAGATCGTCGAGGTCGAGTGACCCAATCGGACTGAAATCCGACTCCCGCGCATCCCAACCAGTGTCAGCAGCCGTGCCCTTGCGCGGTATCATCGCACAGACACCAACCGAGAGGATGAGCATGAACATCGCGCCCAAGAGCGTTCCTACCCGATCCGCCCAGGTCCTTCGCCGCGTGATCCCCGTCGCGATCACCAGCGCGAGCATGTTCGCGCTGGCGGGGTGCGGGTACTCGAGCTGGGCCGAGCCGCACTATGAGACCCGCGGGTTGGTCATGCCACATGTCGCGGGCTCGGCGCTGGACCTGAGCACGAGCAACGGCAAGATCGAGGCGATCGCCACCGATCGCGCGGATGTCAGCATCGAGGTGACCCTCAAGTCGCCCAGTCTTGAGCGTCTGAGCGAGGCGCGCGTGCTCGCGCACCGTGACGCGGACGACACCCTCCATATCAGCGTCGATTGGCCCGGCGGGAAGCGCCAGAACAACGAGGGCGCGTCGATTTCCATCAATGTCCCTGATGCGAGCGACATCCGGGCGCACTCGAGCAACGGGTCGGTCACCATCGCGGGGCTCAGCGGGCATGCCGAGCTCAAATCGAGCAACGGCACCATCCGGGTCGATACCCATGATGGGTCCGTCTACGCGTCCACGAGCAACGGGAAGCTCTTCGCCGAGCAGGTCTCGGGCGACATCGAGATGTACTCGAGCAACGGGAGCATCACGATCAGCGACGCGTTCGGTCCCATCCGCGCCGAGAGCAGCAACGGGAGCGCCGTCGTCACCACCATGCCGGGCAACCCCGGGCCGGTGCGTGTCCTGACGAGCAACGGGTCCATCACCCTCAATCTGGGCGAGGGGCTTGAGGGGATCCTTAAGTGCGACACGAGCAACGGGAAGGTTACCGTGACGGATCTCAACGGCGCCAAGCTCATCGAGTCGAGCAACAAGTCTGTCCAGATGCAGTTCGGCGACAGCACCGAAATCTCCGCGGCCCGAACGAGCAACGGCTCGGTCCGCGTCCAGGGGCGCTGACCGAGCCGTCGATGTTTCAGATCAGGTAATGATCCAAGGAAGACAGATGCGAATCAGTCTTCCTTTTTCTGTGCCTTGACGAGTGCCTGGACAGCTGCGGGGAGCTCAAACTTGCTCGCGTCGATCTCGCCGTACGAGACATCGGTGATGGTGATCACGAACTCCTGAGGCCCGGCCTTCTGGACCATCTTGGTCGGCTGCATCACGCCCGCCATTTCCTTGTACTCCCGCATGTACGAGGTCATCTGGAGCTCGCCCATCGGGGTCGGGACCTTGGCTTCGTTGCCGATCAGGTACCCCTTCTCGACGGAGTAGTACTCGTGGCTTTCCTTGTTGTCTTCATCAACAAGGCGGATCTTGTGGGCCTTCTGCCCGTCAAAGTCCACCTCGCCCGCGTACTCAATGACGGGGTTGTCCTTCTTGTAGTTCAGGCGCGACGCGGGGTTGGTCTCCTCGCGGAGTGCCTTGGCTTCGTCCTCGGGGAGGAGACGCGGGCCGCTCATCGCGTCGCTCGACCAGGCGACATCGCCGTTCACGCCCTGCTTCTGCTCGCCGATCATGGGGATGTTGACGAGGACGAGGAGCTTGTCGGGTGCGTGGATGAAGGTCTCGATGGACCCGGTGATACCCGCTGCGGGGATGGAGATCCCGCCCTTGAAGTAGACATACTCGGCGGATTCCATGAGTTCGCGTCCGCCGACGGCGTCGAACGACTTCTCGATGACATCGATCGCCTTCTGATCGTGCTTGGCCTCAGCCATCGCTTCGGGCTCAACGACGAGGGTGCTCGCGTGGAGCGACCCGGCGATGCCCGAGAGGGTGAGGAGGGAGACGCCGAGCACAGCGGCTTTGAGGGTGTTGGTGCGTTTCATGCTTGCAAGTCCTTTTAAGGGTGATGCACGCATGCCGCGTGCGGGGTGATTGATGATTGACTCGTGAACTGTAGTTCGGAAACGATGGGTGCGTTTATCGCGCAGGTGCGCTGTCCGCGATCCATTCCTTGGCGCGCTGCTCGGGGGTATCGATCCCCATGAGCAGGTCCTCACGCGAGAGCTTGACCTCGTAATCGGGGATGACGCCCCCGTGCTCCATCCGGGCACCGGTGGAGGTCACAAAGTCCGCGATCGCGTGGAGGAGGACATCGCCCGAGGGGAGCTTGTCCATGTTGGAGGGGAGCGCCATGCCCGCGCTGCGGGTGCCGAACACCTTGACGCGCCCGAGGGACTGGAGCCCGCCAGCGAAGACCTCACTCGTGCTCGCGCTCCCGGAGTCCTGGAGGATGGCGACCGGACCGGTGAACGGGGCGAGTTCCTCGCCCCAGGTGGTGACGATCACGGGTTCGATGTTGAACGACATCTCCGCGCCGCGCATGGTCATGGTTCCGAGCGATCCTTTCTCGCTCATGATGAACCGACCCATCGCGGACGAGAGGGCGCCGACCCCACCGGGGTTGCCGCGAAGATCGATGATGATCCCGTCCGAGTCGCGCAGCTCGTACATCGCTCGCTCGAACTTGGGCGCGATGGGCACCATCCAGATGTTGAACCGGATGATCCCGACCTTGATCTCCCGCCCGCTGTCGTCGGTGAAGGTCTCCTGGGCGTACTCGAGCTGAGTGTTCATCGGGGGGAGGTTCCCGAACTTGACCGTCTCGCCCGGACGGGGCTGACGCTTGAGCTCGAGGGTGACCTCCTCGTCCGTGCCGTTGAGGAAGGTGAGCTCGACGCTTGAGCCCTCTCGTCCCTCGATGCGGGAGTTGATCGCGCCCACTGCGTAGATCCCCATCTCCTCTTCACTCAGCGCCTCGCGGAGCTGATTGAGCAGCGTGGACACTTCGCGATCGCGGATGCGCTGGAGCACCCACCCGGTCTTGACGCCCGCGCGATCCGCGGTCGAGCCCTCGCGGACATTGCTCACGACAGCTTGCCCGTCGATGATGCGGACATCGATGCCCGTGATCGCGTCGCCCATGCCGTCGCCGTCGTTGCTCGGTGCGAGCGCCTCGGTGACATTGATATCTTCATCCGTTGCGGGTGCGCCCTCGTGATCATGGACCGTATCAGTCGCGGGCTCAGGGTCCGCTGCGTCCGAGGGGATGATCCCGAAGTGGGATTGCCCGAGCTCGTTGAGCATGTTGGTCATGACCTGACGGAGCTCGCCGCGGGACATCGCGGCCTCTGCTTGCGGGCGGTACTTCTCCCGCATCGCGTCCCAATCGACGCCGTTGAAGTTCGGGTCGAAGTGGGTGTCATTCACGAGCTGCCAGACAGCATCGAAATCCGCGAGGGAGTCTTCGACGCTGATCGTGCGCTGCTGGGGTGCTTCGGCGACGGCGTTCGATGATCCGGTTGCGCACCCGAAGGGCACGGCAGACATGAAGAGGGCCGCGCCGAGCGTGAGGGCGCGAGCAGTGATTCTGGTGCGTGTGCGATTCAAACTGAGACTCCTGAGTCTGAGATCCTGCGATTCTGAACTCAGGAGTATATAACGCCCAACCCGCTACAGGTTTCAGCGTGCCCAGAGCGAGTTTGGGTGCGGTTTTAGGCGTGGATCGTGCGATAGACGCGGACGCACCACTCGGGGGAGCGCTGATGCAATCGACGCAGGGCACGGGTCTTGCAGATGTAATAGATTGCAGTTCCACCCTGCACGAAGAACGCGACGAGGATCATGATCGCGTAGATCCCCGCGATGAGGACCCGCTCAAGCTGGGCAATCCCGTCGAGCTGGTTCGCGATCTCGGGCATGCTCTGCAGCGATGGATCCGAGCCGATCGATGACGCGAGCACGGACTCGCCCGCGGGCTGGACGAGCTTGAAGATCGCGTATGCGATGAGGCACCCGCCGAGCACGAGCTGGTTCACCGCCAGTTTGCGAGGCGTTGAGGTTTCGAGTCGCATCAATCGCCGACGCAACGAGAGCTCACGCGTCCCGATGCCCGCGATCACGACGCAGAAGATCATCATCGAGAGATCCCCGATCGAGAACGGCAACGACATTGCGCCCGCGAGCAGCGTCGCCCACCCCGAGAACCCCGCGTACCCCGCGGCCTTGCGTGCCGGGCGTGCGAGGCGAACACACTCTTCGAGCTGCGCGTAATCGGAGTCATCGAGCTTGGTAGGAGAATCGCCACCCGAGAGCGTCAGCGGCGGGCGATCATCGAGTGGCATGACGGGCATTGAGCTCATGCATATAGGATCGGAACAATCGCCTCGAGAATCGATCCGGGTGTTGAGTTCGATCGTGATCTGCGGGGTGTCAATGAACGCGATCGTCGCAACGCGCAGGGTCGGGGTAAGTATGGTCCGAGAAACGAACAGCCGCCCCGTGTTCGGGGCGGCTGGAGTCGTTGGGATACTTCACTTGAGATGGTGAGGTGTGATCAGCGCCGGCGGCGTGATGCGAGCAGCCCGGCGGTGCCGAGCAGCGCGAGCGATCCCGGGGTGGGGACAACAGGCGTAATGTCGATGGTCACGGCCTCACCTGAGAACAGGTAGATCGTGGCGCTCGGGCGGTTTGCCTGAAGATCGTACTCGGATGCATCGAGCATTGCGAAGAAGAACTTCGAGGACAGGTCTGCGTCGCCGTTCTCTGAGAAGTTGAACGACAGCATGTCGCCGTCGAGGCTGCGTGCCACTGTTTCTGCATCCAAGAACCCAGGCCCAGCCTCGGCGCGGTACTCCACGCGGGTCTCAAGCCCGTCGAACCCGTTGATCTCAATGTGCTTGATCTGCCCATTCAGGTCCGTGTTGTCGTTGAAGAAACGGAAGTTGAAGGTCAGGTTCCCTGTCTCATTCGAGCGGACCAGACGCGTCAGGAAGGTGCCTTCATAGAGGTTCCCCGACCCTTCCCCCTCGACCCCACCGATCGAGAACTCCCTGTACTCATCGAAAACAATCGAGCCGCGGAGCTCGCTCATCTCGGCGCTGGTGATCCCGCTGAGCCCGTCGTAGAACTGCCCTGGGTTGATGTTAAATACCGGTCCTGCGATCGCTGCACCGGATGCAGCGGTCATGACCAGCCCGATCGAAATCTTGGTGTTCATTTGCATTTCTCCTCTCGAAGTGCACGGATGTATCCCTGTTCCGAAAACTACATCAACCCCAAGCGGATGCCAGCAAAGTCGGACCTTTTTGTTCCCGGACCCGTCCTATCTTGAGCGCGCATGAAAAAACCGCCCTGTTCGGGCGGTTTCAGAGGTTCGTGTGTTCAGGAGATTCAGCGGCGGCGACGAGCACCCAGGAGCCCTGCACCACCCAGGAGGGCGAGTGAGCCGGGGGTCGGCACGCCGGGGGTCGCGGAGTCAACGATGAGGGAGACCCGCTCGCCGGTTTCGAGGTAGATCGTCGCGAGGGCGGAGTCCTCGTAGAAGGTGTCGGTGTTGACCATCGCGAAGAAGAAGTGCGAGTCGTCCGCAGTGTTGAGCCCGCCGTCGAAGGTGAAGTCGATAATGTCCCCATGTACACCACGCTCGGCCATGAAGGGGCCTTCTTCGCCGATGGAGGTCGCGTCGTTGCGGAACTCAACACGGGTGTTGAAGTCACCGAACCCGCCGACTTCGATGTGCGAGATGCGACCCGCAAGACCGGAGTTGGGTTCCATAATGCGGTAGTTAAAGTGGAGATTCCCCGTCTGGTGCGAGCGGACGACGCGGGTCATCAGGGTGCCCTCGTAGAGGAGGGTGGACGCTTCGCCTTCGGTGTCGGAGAAGATGCTGAAGTCGATGTACTTGTCGGAGATCGCGGTCCCGCGGATCTCAATGAACTCGGAGTTATCGATGCCTGAAAGCGCATCGGTCATTTGGCTGGGGGCAAGGTTGATCACCGGGCCTGCGAATGCGGTGGTACCGGTCGCGATCACTGCTGCAACAGAGATGTTCTTTAGGAAGTTCATTTGCACACTCTCCTCTTTGATTGTTCGCCGTAAACTCAATGGCTACAGCAACATACAACCGATTCGTGCGCCCGCCACCAAAGGATCGCGTGTCCTCCCCAAAATGTGGGGGATAGCGACAAAAATGCGCGGAAAGTCATTGAAAACAAGGATTTATCGCTCTTGGGTGTGCGGATTTTTGAATCTCTCGATCGAGATTCCCTGATTCTGATCTCGTAAAGCTGCTTGGGAGGCACTGGATCAGGGCAAACAACCCGCCGATAGGGATAGAGTCGATCTCGCACAAGGACTGAGCGCTGATCTCAGGGAGGTTATCGGATGAAGGGCATGATCCTCGCAGGTGGGCTCGGGACGCGTTTACGCCCCATGACCCTCGTCACCAACAAGCATCTGCTCCCGGTGTACCACCAGCCGATGGTGTACTACCCGATCCAGTGCCTCGTCAACGCGGGGATCACGGAGATCATGATCGTCACCGGCGAAGAGAACGCGGGCGATTTCATCAAGCTCCTCCGCAACGGGAAGGAACTCGGGCTCACCCGTCTTGAGTACGCGTTCCAGGTGGGTGAGGGTGGGATCGCGGACGCGCTCCGTCTCGGACGCCACTTCGTCGGCGACGACAAGGTCTGCGTCATCCTCGGCGACAACATCATCGAGCACAACATCAACGAGGCCGTCGATGACTTCCGCGCCCAACCCGACGGCGCCAAGATCCTCCTGAAGGAAGTGCACGACCCCGAACGATTCGGTGTCGTCGCGTTCGATGAGCACAACGAGATCGCCAACATCATCGAGAAGCCAAAGGACCCGCCGAGCAACATGGCCGTCACCGGGCTCTACATGTACGACTCGGATGTGTTCAACATCTGCGACACGCTCAAGCCCTCCGATCGTGGCGAGCTGGAGATCACGGATGTCAACAACGAGTACCTGCGTCGCGGCAACCTGACCTGGGCGAAGCTCGAGGGATGGTGGACCGATGCGGGGACGATCGAATCGCTGCATCGCGCGACGAACCTCGTCGCGGAATCCGGCGCGAATAAAGTCAACGGCAAGGTGCCCGCCCTCTCCTGATCGAAAGCAGTTACGACATGGGACAGACCATCCTCGTCACCGGCGGCGCCGGGTTCATCGGCTCCAACCTCGTCCGGTTCATCCTTGAGAACCGGCCCGACGATCGCGTGATCAATCTCGATGGGTTGACTTACGCCGGGAATCTCGAATCGCTCTCGGATCTCGCGGACAACCCGCGCTACGAGTTCTTGCACGCGGACATCAACGACGCGGAGAAGCTCGATCAGGTGATGCCCCGCGTGGATTGCGTGCTGCACCTCGCGGCCGAGTCACATGTCGATCGTTCGATTCATGACCCGTCGTTGTTCTTGCGGACGAACATCATCGGGACGCAGGTACTGCTCGATTCATTCAAGAAGCACAAGGGCAAGGACGGGCGCTTCGTGTATGTCTCGACGGACGAGGTGTATGGCGAGCTCCCGCTCGACGACAAGTCGCAGCTGTTCACCGAGTCCACGCCGCTCAAGCCCAACTCGCCCTACGCCGTGTCGAAGACCGGCGGCGATATGTTGGCGCGTGCGTACTGGCACACCTACGGGCTCGATGTCTGCATCACGCGATGCTCGAACAACTTTGGGCCCTACCAGTTCCCAGAGAAGGTCATCCCGTTGTTCGTTAACAATCTGATCGAGGGGAAGACGGTCCCGCTCTACGGCGACGGGTCCAATGTCCGCGATTGGCTGCATGTGCTCGATCATTGCGAAGCGATCTGCCGCGTCCTCGATGATGGCAAGCGTGGGGAGGCGTATAACATCGGCGGGAACAACGAACGCTCGAATCTCGAGCTCACCCGGATGCTCATCGAGTTGTGCGATCGGGATGAGTCCGCGATCGAGCGGGTCCCTGATCGGCTCGGGCACGACAAGCGCTACGCGATCGACGCGACCAAGATTAAGAGAGAGCTCGGGTGGGAACCGACCCGTTCCGCCTGGCCCGACGCGCTTGAAGCGACGGTCCAGTGGTACAAGGACAACCGAACCTGGTGCGATCATGTCCGCTCGGGTGAGTATCGACGGTTCTATGAGCAGAACTACGCGACCCGCGCCTGATTTACCTGGATAGGTTTATGGTTGATACAGCGGCCTCGGGATCGATCCCGGGGCGTTTTTGTTGAATTCCGGCATAACGGATAAAGAAATCTCCTGAATCGATTGACCATTGTGGGTAAATCGGTATGATTTGTGCTGCCTTGCCGTATTTTTTCTTTTAAAACAAGAAAGAATGCGGCTAAACAGGCATGGATATCCGATTCAGGTATCCTGAGTGCATTCCTGTGATGCATCGATGACAAGCTGATGCATGCCTTGTGAAGGGGTGAACATCGTGAGTGAATCCGCAGCCGTACCAGCCGAGACGAGTGTCGCGCATCCGAAGGATACCGCGGGGCTCGAGTCCTTTGTTTACGACGACAAGATCGTGCGCATGTTCTCATGGGCGACCGTGATCTGGGGGATCGTCGCGTTCCTCGTCGGGGTGATCATCGCGATCCAACTCGCGTTCCCCGAGGCCGGGTTCGGGATTGAGTTCCTGAGCTTTGGTCGTTTGCGTCCATTGCATACGAACGCGGCGATCTTCGCGTTCGCGGGCAACGCGGTGTTCGCAGCGGTCTACTACTCCACGCAGCGCCTGTGCAAGTGCCGCATGTACTCGGACCTGCTGTCCAAGCTCCACTTCTGGGGTTGGCAGCTGATCATCCTGTCCGCGGCCCTCACCCTCCCCCTCGGGATCACCCAGGGCAAGGAGTACGCGGAACTCGAATGGCCGATCGATATCGCGATCGCGGTGGTCTGGCTCGTGTTCTTCGGCGGCAACTTCCTTATGACCCTGATCCACCGGCGTGAGCGTCACATCTATGTCGCGCTGTGGTTCTACATCGCGACGATCGTCACCGTGACGATGCTGCATGTCTTCAACAACCTGTGGATCCCCGCGGGTCTTGTGTACCTGTTCCAGCACGGCGAGATGCCCTCCGCGGAGCTCGCGCTCAAGTCCTACCCGATCTACGCGGGTGTCCAGGACGCGCTGATGCAATGGTGGTATGGGCACAACGCGGTCGCGTTCTTCCTGACCACGCCGTTCCTTGGGCTGATGTACTACTTCCTGCCCAAGGCTGCTGAACGCCCGGTGTTCAGTTACAAGCTCTCGATCATCCACTTCTGGTCGCTCGTCTTCATCTACATCTGGGCGGGCCCGCATCACCTGCATTACACATCCCTCCCCGAGTGGGCATCGACCCTCGGGATGGTGTTCTCCGTCATGCTGTGGATGCCCTCATGGGGCGGCATGATCAACGGCCTGCTCACCCTCCGCGGTGCGTGGGATCGCGTCGCGTCCGAGCCCATCCTCAAGTTCTTCGTCGTCGGCGTGACCTTCTACGGCATGTCAACCTTCGAGGGCCCGTTGCTCTCCGTGAAGTCCGTCAACTCGCTCAGCCACTACACCGACTGGACGATCGCGCATGTCCACTCGGGCGTGCTCGGTTGGAACGGGTTCATGACCTTTGGGATGCTCTACTGGATGATGCCCCGGTTGTTCCAGACCAAGCTCTGGAGCAAGAAGCTCTGCGCCATGCACTTCTGGTTCGGTACCGTCGGTATGGTGCTCTACATCCTCGCGATCTACAGCGCGGGCATCACGCAGGGTCTCATGTGGCGTGCGTTCGATGAATCGGGTCGCCTGAGCTACCCCGCGTTCATCGAAACGGTCACTGTGCTTCTCCCGATGTACTGGATCCGCGTGGTGGGTGGGTTGCTCTACCTCACCGGTGCGGTGATCGGTGCGTACAACCTGTTCCGCACCTGGCAGACCCGCCCTGAGAAGTACGAAGAGGTTGTGCACTACGCACCCGCGCTCTCCAAGGGCCCGATCAAGGACCCCAAGGGCAAGGAACGCCTCCACGCGAACACAGCGCTGGGCGTCGCGGGGGACAAGGTTCTCCAGGGCGATTGGCACCGTGCACTCGAGCGGAAGCCAGTGAAGTTCACCATCTGGGTCCTGATCGGTGTGTCCATCGGTTCGCTCGTCGAAGCCATCCCGATGTTCATGGTTTCGTCCAATGTCCCGACGATTACAACGGTCGAGCCCTACACGCCGCTCGAGCTCGCGGGGCGTGACATCTATGTCGCGGAGGGGTGTTACAACTGTCACTCGCAGATGATCCGCCCGTTCCTGTGGGAGACCATGCGCTACGGTGAGTACTCCAAGCCGGGCGAGTTCGTCTACGACCGTCCGTTCCAATGGGGGTCGCGACGCATCGGTCCGGACCTCGCGCGTGAGGGCGGGTTGCGCGATCACAACTGGCACTACCGCCACTTCAAGAACCCCAAGGATGTCAACGACAAATCGATCATGCCGCGCTACCCGTGGCTGCTGACCCAGACGGTCAACTTTGATGAGATCCAGGGACGCGTCGATTCGATGGCCCTGCTCGGGGTGCCCTACGGCGATCTGTTGATCGAGAACGCGGCGTCGGAGCACGCCCGTGAACAAGCAGGCGAGATCGCAGCGGAACTGGAGATTCTGGGTGGTCCACCGATGACCGAAACTCAGGACAAGAAGGTTATCGCGCTCATCGCGTACCTGCAGCGACTGGGCACCGACATCAAGAAGGAAGCGTCCGAGGAGACGGCGATGGGGGGTGATCAGCAATGAGCATGTCCAAGATCATGTCGTTCCTTGAGCTCTCCGTGTACCCGAGCATCGCGCTCGTGTTCTTCCTCGCCGCGTTCATCGCCGTCATCTGGCGAGTAATGACGACGACGAAGCAGGAGATCAACGACGCGGCAAATATCGTGCTCGACGACGACACGGTCGTCGCGCCGCGTGGACGAATCCAAACCTCATCCAGCTCCGATCAGGGGGTGAACCATGGCTGACGAACACAACACCCAGAATCACCACGAGGACGAGCTCCTCGATCACAACTACGACGGGATCCAGGAGTACGACAACCCCATCCCGGGTTGGTGGCACCTGATCTTCCTCGGGTCGGTCGTGTTCTCGATCTGCTATGTCATCGTCTGGCACATGACCCCGATCATCCCGTCGCGCGAAGAGCGCCACGCGAGCGCGAAGCTCGCTGCGGAAGAGGCGCAGTTCGGTCCGCTCAAGGAGATGGCGCTCAACGAGGACAAGATCGTTGCTGTCATGGGCAACGAGAAGTGGATGAGCGCGGGCGAGTCGATCTTCAAGGGCACCTGTGCCGTTTGTCACGGCTCGCAGGGCGAGGGCATCGACGGGCTGGGGCTCAACCTGACGGACGAGAAGTACAAGAACATCGAGTCCCTGATGGGGATCTACAACATCGTCAAGAACGGTTCCCCGAACAAGGCGATGCCGCCGCAGTCCCAGTTCTCTGAGAACGAGATCGTTATGGTCGCGGGGTATGTCGCGATGCTCCGAGGAACAAATGTCCCCGGACCCGAGAGTCAATCGATCGGGGAGGAGATTCCCCCGTTCCCGCAACCCGCGTCATCGGATGACGCGAACGACGGGTAATCGCCGGGAAGTGCTCGCGCGGAGATTCACACAGCGCTCGCAGGCAATGGGGTGAATCGCAAGCCGGGAGGCGAGAACGATGTCGAGCAACGAATCATTACTGGCACCCAAGGAGCGGGTCCTCTCAACCCTGAACCCGGACGGGTCGCGCAGGTGGTTGCGCCCGCGTCCATCGCCCGGCACCTTCCGGGCGGCGCGGCGCATCGTCGCGTATGTGCTGATCCTGATCTACTCGGCGCTCCCCTGGATCACGATTAACGACAAGCCCGCGATGCTGCTCGATGTGATGCATCGGCGATTCACATTCTTCGGGAAGACCTTCCTCCCGACCGATACGCTGCTGCTTGCGCTGCTGCTGATCATCCTCTTCATCTCGATCTTCCTCATCACGGCCCTCTTCGGTCGCGTCTGGTGTGGGTGGGCGTGCCCGCAGACGGTGTACCTTGAGTTCCTGTACCGCCCAATCGAGTACCTGCTCGAGGGAGCACCCGGGAAGAAGAAGCCCAAGAAGTTCGTGGGGTTCCGCAAGGTTTTGCGGATCGTGATCTACCTCGTGATCTCGTTGCACCTGGCACAGACATTCGTTGCGTACTTTGTTGGCGCGGAGAGCGTCTCGCACTGGATCTGGGGTGCGCCGACGGATCATCCCGTTGCGTTCATCATCGTGATCGTCCTGACCGGGCTGATGATGTTCGACTTCACCTACTTCCGCGAGCAGGTGTGCTGCGTGGTGTGCCCGTACGCTCGGATGCAGAGCGCGCTGCTCGATCAGGACTCGCTGATCGTCACATACGACAAGAACCGGGGCGAGCCGCGTGGGAAGAAGCAGCGGGCAAAGGAAGAGTCCGCGGACATCGCGCTTCCTCAGTTGGGCGATTGCATCGATTGCACGATGTGCGTGCAGACCTGCCCGACGGGGATCGACATCCGCGAGGGGCTCCAACTCGAGTGCATCGGGTGCGCCCAGTGCATCGACGCGTGCAATACCGTGATGGAGAAGATCGGGCGGGCGCCGAACCTGATTAAGTACTCCTCCGAGCGGATCATCAACGGCGGCACCACCCACATCATCCGCCCACGCATCATCATTTACCCGCTCATCCTGCTCGCGGTCACGATCGCGTTTGTGGTGTTGCTCCGCACGCAATCGAGCGCGGAGGTCCTGCTCGTTCGTGAGCAGGGGGCGTTGTTTGTCAACCACGAGGATCTGGGCGAGATCAGCACGGGCGTCCGCCTGCGGATCACCAATCGCACCGATGCAACCCATGTCTACAGTGCGGAGGTTGTGTCGCCCGAGGGTGCTCGCCTGAGTGAGTTTGAACCCCTCGAACTGACAGCCAGTGAGAAGGGATCGAGCGTATTCCGCATCTTCATCCCTTACACGCACTTCGTGGACGGCGAGGCGATCGCCCATGTCCGTGTCACGGACGAGACGGGCGAAGTCGAGATCGTCAAGGAATACAAGGTGTCGGGCCCGATGAGCTTCCCGAAGAAGGATGTTGAGCCATGAGTGATACGGTGAAGGCAAAGAAGAAGGGGTTCTTCAACCTCGGGAAGCACTGGCCGTTCGTGATCGTGCTGATGCTCCTGGCGCACGCGTCGCTGATGATCGGGACGATCGTCTATGTGTCTGGCAAGAAGGACACCTATGTCGACCCCGAGTATTACGCGAAGTCCGTCGATTGGGACAACCAGCGCGAGATGAAGGAAGCGATCGATCGCGAAGGGTGGAAGCTCGATCTGCGCACCGTATTCGTGGACGAGGACGCATCGCAGCGCATCGTGGAGTTCCAACTCGTCGAGATGGACGGCACACCCATCGAGGATGCGCTCGTGGAACTGGTGTGCTACCACCCCAATGAGCTCTCCAACCGGATCGACGCGGTCCTCGTGCACCACGAGGACGGCGTCTACGCCCGCACCGTCCCGATCGAACGCACGGGGATCTGGGTCGCGGAACTCACGATCCAGCGCCAGGGTGTCCGGGCGCTGGTGACCAAGGACCTCGATGTGATCTCGGTGCCTGTAACCCCGTGAGGTGAACCATGACGCTCGCGCAGAGTGATATCTCGACGATGCTGCCCCTGATGATCGCGGTGCTCAGCGCCTCGCTGCTCGGGTCGTTGCATTGCGCCGGGATGTGCGGCGGGCTCATGTTCTTTGCGCTGGGGTCGGATCGGGAATCGACCACCAAACGCACCCGCACCCGCCTCCAGTGCGCCTACCACGGCGGGCGCATGATCACCTACACCCTGCTCGGGATCATCGCGGGCACGATCGGGCAGGTCATCGACTTCGGCGGGTCCTATCTCGGTCTTCAAAGGGGTGCTGCGATCTTCGCGGGTGTCATGATGATCGGGTTCGGGGTGATTACCCTCGCACGGATCCGAGGCGTCCGCATCGCGCATGTGAAGGTGCCCGCACCGTTGCGCCGGTTCGTCGAACGATCCCAACGGGCCGCGTTCGCGCTCACCCCGTTCAGGCGGGCGCTGAGCATCGGGTTGCTCACCACCCTGCTCCCATGCGGATGGCTTTATGCGTACGCCTTCATCGCGGCGGGCACCGCGTCCCCGTTCTGGGGTGGCGCCACCATGATCGTCTTCTGGGTCGGCACCCTCCCCGTGATGGTGTCGCTGGGCGCGGGGATCCAGTTCCTCGCGGGTCGTCTGAACTCCAAGCTCCCCTATATCACCGCGGGCGCGGTGGTCGTGGTGGGGGTGATGACAGCGACGGGGAGTCTGCATGTCCCCGAGATGACGCGGGAGAGTCTGGGGATCTCGGAGACGGGGGATACGCCGCCGAGTATCGATGATGTCCATTGCCCGCTGTGTGAGACGGGCGAGATGCAAGATCCGGAGGGTTGAGCATGACCCGAGCGATCTCATCGGGTAGCGTTCCCGCAATGCCCGACACTACAACCCAATCCAAGGACGAGGTGCTCTGCGATCATTGCTCGCTTCCTGTCCCCGCGGGATTGGTGCACCCAGAAGCCGAGCATCAGTTCTGTTGTGGCGGGTGCGAGACGGTGTTCAATGTGCTCCACGGCGCGGGGCTCGATGGGTACTACGGGATCCGCGACGCCGTCGCGAAAGAAAACCAACCCGCTGCATCGAGCAATCAGAACTACGAAGAACTCGACGACCCCGCGTTCCAATCCGCGTGCGTCACCAACCTGCCCGGCGGCGAGTGCGAAACCGAGCTGCTGCTCGAGGGGATGCACTGTGCTGCGTGCGTGTGGCTGATTGAGCGATTGCCCCGTGTGTGCCCAGGGGTGATCGAGTCCCGCGCCAACATTCGCACACGCAGCGCCGTCGTGCGCTACGCGCCCGATCGCGTCCCGTTGTCTCGCGTGGCGCAGGCACTCGACAAGCTCGGGTACGCAGCCCACCCCGCGCGTGGCGCGGGCGCGCGTGAGGCGAGGCGAAAAGAGGATCGCAAGTTCCTCATCAGTGTCGGTGTCGCGGGTGCGATCGCGGGCAATGTCATGCTCCTCGCGATCGCGCTCTACGGCGGCGCACTCTCGGGGATCGATCCGTTCTGGGAACACACCCTGCGCTATTACTCGATGGGGCTCGGGCTCTTGTCACTCGTTTGGCCGGGGCGGGTGTTCTTTACCGGGGCGCTGGCGGCGCTGCGTACCCGCACGGCCCACCTGGATATCCCCGTGGCCCTCGCGCTCGCGGTGGGGGGGCTCTGGGGGAGCTACAACACCCTCACGCAATCGGGCGAGATCTACTTCGATTCGCTGAGCGTGCTCGTGTTTTTCTTGCTCGTGGGGAGATGGGTCCAGCATCGGCAGCAAAGAGGGGCTGCCGATCAGGTCGAGCTCATGCTCACCCTGACCCCGACGAGTGCAGACCACCTGCTCGAGGACGGCACCACCAAGCGCGTCCCGATCGAAGCGATCGAAGTCGGCATGCGCGTCCGCGTCGAAGCGGGCGGATCCATCCCATGCGACGGGATCATCGAAGAGGGCACCACCCAGGTCGATAACGCGCTCCTGACGGGCGAGTCGCGTCCCATCGCGTGCGCACGGGGCGATGAAGTCATCGCGGGGGCAACGAACCTGGGTTCGCCGATCGTCGTCCGGGTTTCCGCGGTGGGGGACTCGACGCGTGCGGCCAAGCTCATAGCTCTCGTCGCGTCGGCAACCGCGGACAAGGCACCCATCGTTCAGTTCGCCGATCGCGTCGCGGCGCGATTTGTCATCATCGTGATCACCCTCGCGATCATGACCCTCACGGTTTGGACAATCCGCGCGGACCTGCGAACGGGGATCGAGCTCGCGACGGCGCTCCTGATCGTGACCTGCCCGTGCGCGTTAGGGCTCTCCACCCCGATGGCGATGTCCATCGCGCTGGGGCGGGCTGCGAAGATGGGCGTGCTGATCAAATCCGCCGCGGCGATCGAGGCAATGAGCAACCCCGCCAAAATGAACGGCGTCATGATCCTCGACAAAACCGGGACCCTGACGCAGGGCAAGACCCGCGTCGTGCGATCCGAGTGCGACCCGGATCTCCTCGCGTGCGCCGCGGCGATCGAGTCGGGTTCGAATCACCCGCTCGCCCGCGCCATCATCGACGCGTCGGTCGATGCGCCGTTCCCATCGGCATCCGACATCAACCTGACCCCCGGCGCAGGGATCGAGGGGCTCGTCAACGCCCAGCGGGTGCGGATCGGATCGCCCGCGTTCATCCGATCATTCACGCAACTCGATCGAGCGCAGGAATCCTCGATCGATTTGATGCTCGCGGACGGATTGACCCCCGTGGTCATCGCGAATGAGAACGGACAGATCGGTATTCTCGGGATCGGTGATCCAGTGCGCGAGGACACGAACGATGCGATAGCAGCACTCCGTCGACGCGGATGGGAGCTCCATCTCTGCTCGGGCGATCACCCCGAGATCGCAAACCAACTCGCGTCCAAGGTCGGGATCGAGCACGCGATGGGCGGCGCCTCACCGGAACGCAAGGCACAGCTCGTCCGCGAGCTGCGTGATCAGGGACACACACGCATCGTCATGGTCGGCGACGGGATCAACGACGCGGCGGCGATGGCGCTTGCGGATGTCGGGATTGCGGTGCACGGCGGCGCCGAAGCGGCGCTGCAGGCTGCGGATGTCTACCTCACCGCGCCGGGGGTGATGCCCATCGAGTCGTTGTGTGATCTGAGCCGACACACCATGCGGACGATCCACATCGGGTTGGGCGTATCGTTGTGCTACAACTTCGTCGCGGCGACGCTCGCGATCGTGGGGTTGATCAGCGCCCTGATCGCGGCGATCATTATGCCCATGAGCTCGCTGAGCGTCGTCACGCTCGCGACCCGCCCGTGGAAGTACCGAGGAGGGCGCTGATGTCTGTGATCCTGATCATGATCCCCGGCGCGATGATCCTCGCGGCACTTGGCGTGTGGGCGTTCATCAATGCGGCCAAACGCGGGCAGTTCGACGATCTCGACACACCCGCGATCCGAGCGGTTTTTGATGACGACGACCAGCCCTCGGCGCAAAGAAAATCGCCGAGCGAGATGCCCGGCGACCCGAAGTAAGTGGAGCGAAGGAGATTCGAACTCCTGGCCTCATCATTGCGAACGATGCGCTCTACCAGCTGAGCTACCGCCCCATATGTCGTATTCTAGGCACCCAACGCGGTTTGTCACCCGTTGAGCACCCCGCTCGGGCAATTTGAAACACCCGCTCGACAAATGAGAATAGGTTCTCAATAATCGATTCCGATGAACGCACCCGACACCAACCAGATGCCCGCGGTCGAGGTCGAATCGCTCGCGTTCGCCTACCCGCCCGGTGGCGTGGGCGAACCAAGCATCGAAGTCCTCTATGACATCTCGATGCGCATCGAGCCCGGGTCCCGACTCGGGATCCTCGGACCCAACGGCGGGGGCAAGTCCACCCTCATCAAGCTCATCCTCGGGATGCTCCGCCCCAGCGCGGGCACGATCTCAGTCTTCGGGCGAACCCCCGATCAGGCGCGACGCGACGGACTCATCGGGTACCTCCCCCAGCGGATCGGCGCGGATCTGGATTGGCCTCTGAGTGTCGAGCAGGTCGTCGCAATGCCGCTGTGTGCCAAGCTCAAGCCCTGGCAGAAGCTCAGCGACGAGGATCAAGCATCCATCGATCGGGCGATCGAGCTGCTCGAGGTCGACAAGCTCCGCGATCGGCGCATTGGTGCACTCTCGGGCGGGCAGCTCCAACGCACCATGATCGCCCGCGCGATCTCCACACGACCCAAACTCCTCGTCCTCGACGAACCAACGCTCGGCGTCGACATCGCGGGGCAACAGCGGTTCTCATGCCTCATCGACACCATCAGCGCTGAGCTCGATCTGACCACGATCGTGGTCACGCACGACATGCGGGCGCTGGTCGCGGTTGCGGATCGCATCGCGTGCCTGTCGCGCTCGTTGCATTTCCACGACACCCCCGAAGGGTTGACCCCCGCGGTCCTCGCGCAGGTCTTTGCGCACAACATCGAACCCATCCTCGGCGCCGTCCACATCGACGCGCACACCGCGGCGGATTGCGATGACCCCTCACACGCGCACCACCCCGATTGCGGGCACAATCACGAGCACAAGGGGGGCGCGTCATGAGCATCTTCAACGCAGACCTCTTCCCCGCGCTGCTCGCGGGGTTGGGTGTGGCACTCATCGGCGCACCATTGAGCGTGTTCGTCGTGCTCAAACGCCTCGCGTTCATCGGGCAGGGCGTGTCGCACGCCGCGTTCGGAGGCGTGGGCGTCGCGCTCGTGCTCGGGTTCGCGGGATCGAGTGCCGTCGACAGCGTGATGCAATCCGTCATCGTCCTCGGGTTCAGTATCGGCGCGGCGCTGGTCATCTCCGCGCTGGGGCGATCGAACAAGGGGCGCATCGACACCGCGATCGGGATCGTGCTCAGCGCGTCGATGGCGCTGGGTTTCATCCTCTTCAATATCGCGGAATCCCGTCACGATCACGACGAGCACGGGCACGCCCACGGGCATCACGCCGACGAGCACCATGTGATCGAGGAGATCCTGTTCGGCAACATCGCGAACGCGAACTGGAACATGGTCTGGGTGACGATCGGGACGGGCGTCTTGATCCTCACGGCGCTCTGGTGGTTCCGGCACAAGCTCATCTTCTGGAGCTTCGACGAACCCGTCTGCGCCGCATACGGCGTGCGTGAGCACCGGACGGGGAACCTGCTGCTGATCCTGCTCGCGGTCGCGGTGGTGATGGCGATGCAGGTGGTGGGGGTGATCCTCGCTGCGGCGATCCTGGTGCTCCCCGGCGCAGCAGCACTGCACCTGAGCTCGCGTCTAAGGGTCGTGATGATCTGGTCCATCGCGATTGGGCTCGGGGGGACCCTGCTTGGGTTCATCGTCGGTGACAGTGCGGGGTGGCCGATCGGGCCGAGCATCGTGCTCATGCAATCAATCGTGTACCTTGTGGCGCTTGGATCAAACAAGGCGATGGGCGCGCTACGATCCGCCTGAGCAGGTGTTCATTCAGGAGATCCCATGAAAGCCGAGACCATCCTCGCCGAGTTCAATCAGATCCGTAAGGACATCCCCGAGGACAAGTCCGACATCGAGTGGCTGACGCTGCACCATGCGTTCTGCTTCATCTCGTACAAGATGGGCGATTTCCAGAAGTACCTCGACGAACAGGCCGTGAAGGGTGCGTTCGACGAGTTCGACGACTGATCCCGACTACCTCGACATCGCACGCAGGAAGTCGTTGAGCATGTCCCACGCTTCCTTCTTTGAGATCGGCTCGCCCGACCCGTCCGCGATCCGTGCGTCCGCAAGCGCTTCGACATGACGCCAGTACCCGAGCAGGGTTGACCATGCCCACCTGAGCGATCGGTTCGGGTCGTAGATATTCGTCGGCTCGCTGGTGAGCCCGTTGAGCTCGACGATCCCCAGATCCTCGCCTCGCATCAAGGCCTCGTATGAGGTGCAGCGGACATCAAAGCGCCCGATGTCGAACCCGCGCCCGTGCTCATCGCGGAACCCGTCCGCGATCGAATCGATCTTGGCGCTCAGTTCCGGGGTGATGAGGTCCGCGCCGTCCGTGAACATCGCGCCCTGCGCGTGGTTCCCAAAGGACCCGAGAGTGACGCGTTCGCCTTCCTCGGGGATCAGGTGCTGCTGCTCACGGAGCCGCTCGACAAACATCCGTGCCTGCGCGCGATGTCGCGGGTGGGCGAGGACGAGCTGACGGAGCGAACGCTTCCCGTCGCCAACGACTTCGGGGAAGTCCTTCTTGTTGATCGAGTAGATGAACCCTGCGGGTGAATTGGGTTCCGTGATCGTGTCTGCGTGACGGATCCAGAGGATCCCAACCTCGATCGGGCCTGGGTGGTAGCGCTGGAGGACGAAGGGCTCGGTGTGATCCGCGCAGTACCGCACCAAGTCGTTGTGATCACGCAGCAAACGGACCCCCTTCCCGCGCTCACCCTGATCGGGCTTGGCGATGATGGGGTACCCGCCGAGCAATGGGTTTGACACGATCTGTGAGGCGCCAGAGTCGGCGCGTGCGTGTGGAGTTGGGTCTGGTGCAATGAGCACGCAGCGCAAGATACTCGGATCTTCTGGGAATCGCGCATCGAGCTCGGACTTGCGTTCCTCGTTGAGCCCGCCGTCACGAGAGTACCCGGGGTTGACCGCGGTCAGTGCCCGCAGCATCTTGCCCGAGGCGATCCGCCCGCACGCAGCAAGCAGCGTCGTGAGATAGAGCACACCGCTCGGGTAGTACTCGTGGTTCATGAGTCGATGGACACGCGCACGGATGCGTTGCCACCCCTCACGAGTGACCATGAGTCGCACGAACCGCAACACAGCCCATGTGATCCAGAACCCAAAGAACAGCCCGATCCAATCGCCGAGCTCTGCGAGCTTGAGCGTGAGCGTCGCACCGATGATCCCGATGACAAACGCGGGGAGGACATACAGGAATCCACGCATCCACCCGAGGATCGTCCATGGTCGATCGAGATGATCCGCACCGCGCACCAACCACCATGTACGCCCGGTGAACATCGCGAGCAGCGCAATCCCAAAGTCAATGTCCATGAGCGCGACGAACACCGTGACGATTGAGATTCCAACATTGGGTCGGATGCGGATCAGGATCATCGATGCGATCAGCACCGACCACCATGGCATCGACCGGATCCACATCCCCACGACCCGAACGAACGCGTCCGCGCCGGTCCGCGTGGGCACCGGTGCCAGATCAACATAGTCCGTCTCGGGCTCAACACTCGGCTCATCATGTCGATCAAAGAAAGGGTTGAGGTACTCCGCCGCGAGCGTGCTCTCCGAGTCCATCATCGGGATGAAGTGCATCGCGTCGAGCATCACGAGCCTCGCGCTCTTTATCCGCCGATAGTGATCCTCCGCTGCGCGATCCGCGATCAGAAAATCGTGACGCCCGTGCATGATCATGGTGGGAGTGTCGATCGATTCCATCAACGCGCCCAGATCGCGCTGGTCCGTGTCGTCGAAGAACCGCAAAAACGCGTTCCGTTCACCCATCGGCCCGAGCGCCCCAAAGTGCGGGTACAGGTGCGAACCGTGATCGAGCACCAGACGCCCGATCTTGTACTTGAAATGCTCGAACGCGTACGAACCCGTGCCCTCGTTCTCTTGGGCACCAACCGCGGCGAGCATCGTCAGAGTCGCAACCCGATCCGGGTGCTGCTCGATCATGCGGAGCCCGACCGCGCCGCTGTTGGACCATCCCACGATGTGCACGCGCTGCTCGTCGCCCATCGCTTCGAGCAAGCGCCAGAGGATTGCGGCGTATGTGTCCGCACCGTAGTCCTCGAACACGCTCCCGCGCGACCACGGCTCGTTCTGCGACGCGAATCCGGGCAGATCCAGATACATCACGCGCCGCCCGTGCTCGCTGAGCTTGGGTGCAAAGCCCTCAAACCCGTACGCAGCACCCGGAGATCCGTGCAGCAACAACACTGGCGGGAGCGTAGAGTCTGGATCGCCCTCGATCACCACCCGATAGGGCAGCGGGTTCACATTGACCGGCAGGCCCGTGGTATCAACCTCAAAGGTCGGCGCGTCATGCTTGTCGAGGAACATGTTCCCCCACACGATCCGCGCCTCGTCCATCTGCCAATCCGCGATATTCGACGCGAGCAATAGGAACAGGTAGATCCCGATGAACCATTTGAAGTGAGTGCGAACGAACCCTCGCTTCACGCGTGGGTGTTGCGGCTCACTTGGCTCATGGGTCTCAGGCATTGTGTGTCTGATTGGTCGTCAGCGGAACCAGATTTCGTTTGCGGATCTCCGCCGTACCCAGCTGCCCGCACGCGGCCATCGTATCACGCCCCTTCGTCCGCCGACGATTCACAAACACGCCGTGCGTCATAAGGCGCTGGATAAACGCGTCCACCTGATCCTGCGTGGGCGCGGGCCATGGTGAGTCGCGGCGCGGGTTGTAGGGGATGACATTGAGCAACCCGCCGTGCCCCTTGTGCTTCTCACGCTCGTGATCGCGGACGAAGGGCGCCATCCACGCCGCGAGCTGGTCCGCGTGCTCGAGCTCGGCGTTCACGCCGGGGATCAGGACATACTCGACCATGATCTTGCGTCCGCCACGCACTTCACGCAGATCGATGAGGACCTGCTGGAGCTCCGACATATCCCATTTCTTATTGATCGGCATCAGTTTGGAGCGGATCTCGTTGTTGGGCGCGTTGAGCGAGAGCGCGAGCCCGAGCTTGCCCCACCCGGGCTGCTGGACCTGCTGCTCGATGCGCCGGAGACCATCGACGCGTCCAACCGTGCTGATCGTGATGGCGCTCATGGGGACGCGTGCGCCGTGGTGATCCGTCAGGCATGCGATCGCCTTGAGCACCTCGTCGAGGTTGTCCATGGGCTCACCCATGCCCATGAACACGATGTTGTCGATGTGGATACCCTCGATGAACTCAGCCGTCCACCATTGCTGCACGATCTCGTCGGCACGCAGCGATCGCATGAGCCCCATCTGGGCGGTTTCGCAGAAATCGCACCCCATAGCGCACCCGACCTGCGAACTCACGCAAAGGGTGTGGGTCTTGCGCCCGGATCGACCCTTCATAGGGATGATGACGGACTCGATGTCATCGAAGTCGATCCCCTTGTCCACGAGCCGATGGTTCGGGTTGGGGAGGCGCTGGACAAACTTGATCGTAACACCTTCATCCACAAGCTCTTCGTGGCGTTTCACGATCTCAGGAACAACGATTTTCGCAGGGGCATCGTGGATCGAGCCGTCACGAAAAATCGCGTGATACGCGGATTTGGCTCGGCCCGGCCCGACTCCTTCCTGCGCACACCGATCCTGGAACTGCTCCAATGTCAGTCCTAGCGGCGAGATGGGGTCAATTTCCGTCGCTCGTGCCATGGAGACAAGGATAGGACCCGGATTCATCAGCTAGGGGCACAGAAACAGGGTTTTGAGCGGATCGCCGGCGTTTTGAAGCGGAGGACGAAGATTTACGCCACGATTGTTCGGATCGGTTTTGCGTTGGGAATCTAGTTTCGTTACCGTGTAACAGTTACGCTCATTGAAACGCATCGACACCCCACGCGAGAACCATCGTGATCCACACACCCAAGAAATGGACATCTATCGTACGATCCGGATTCACCCTGATCGAGTTGCTCGTGGTGATCGCGATCATCGCGCTCTTGATCGGGATCCTGCTCCCGGCGCTGGGCGCGGTGCGGGAGACCGCGAAGACGACGATGTGCGCCGTACAGCTCCGCTCGGTGGGGCAGGCAACCGCGATGTACGCGCACGATCACAAAGATCGCATTTGGCCTCGCACCGAGTGGGTCAAGGTCGAAGTCGAGACAGACGAATGGGAACCCGGCGCGATTTTCGATTACGTCAACGACGCGGACGAGGTCCTCGCGTGCCCCAAGAACAACCGACAAGCCGCGACATCCAACGGCGACGATCAGCAGTACTCCGATCTCTTCGGGGATTACAAGGATGTCGGTGTCGATTTCGATTACTCACTCGTGCGAGGCGTCCAGGGCGCGAAGATGTACAAAGACTACATCAATACCTTCGCGTACCTCGACCGTTCCTCCGGGTTTAACGGCGCAAGCAGTCAGTATTACACTGCGGACAACTTCGTCGAGAACTCAGGGTACTTCCAAAAACTCCCCATCTTCGTCGAAGAGCACACCCAGTTCTACAACGCCCATGACGAGTACAATGACGGCGATTGGGCACGGCTCGATCAGATCACAGAGCGTCACAATGACCAGGGGCACATCCTGTACATCGACGGCGTGGCGCGATTGTTCAATGCGAGCGCTGCGGGACAAGAGTACGAAGAAGAGCCGGGCGATTTTACCGCGGACGATATCTACTACTCCGTGCGTGAGGGCGGGACCCAATACTTCCTCCAGATGAACGCCGACCCTGAAGCTGGGAACTGGGGGTTTCTCAACAACAAGTAATCACCTGGATCGTGCGGATCTGCCCACATCTGACGCTGTGAACGCACTAGTATTCAACCCTGCCGAACTGCTCGGCGGGGTTGTTTTTCAGGGAGTTTCTCATGTCGTGGATGAAGATCAAAGATGCGTTCAAGTCCTCACCCGGGCAGACCATCACCGTGAAGGGATGGGTCCGCACCAAGCGTGACTCCAAGGCCGACGGCGGGCTCTCGTTCATCGCCGTCCACGACGGCACCTGCTTCGACCCGATCCAGGCCGTCGCCCGCCACGACCTGCCCAACTACGACGAGGTGTCCAAGCTCAACACCGGGTGCTCCGTCGAGGTGACTGGCGAGCTCGTCGAGTCGCAGGGTAAGGGGCAGTCCGTCGAGATCCAGGCGCACGAGGTGAAGGTTGTCGGATGGGTCGAGGACCCCGACACCTACCCCACGAGCAACAAGCGACACTCCTTCGAGTACCTCCGCGAGGTGGCGCACCTGCGGACCCGCACCAACACCTTCGGTGCCGTCGCGCGTGTGCGTCACGCGCTGTCGCAGTCCGTCCACCAGTACATGGACGAGCTCGATTACTACTGGGTGCACACGCCGATCATCACCGGGTCGGACTGCGAGGGCGCGGGCGAGATGTTCCGCGTCTCCACGCTCGACTTCTGCAACATCCCCAAAACCCCCGAGGGCGAGGTCGACTTCTCCAAGGACTTCTTCGGGAAGGAATCGCACCTGACGGTGTCGGGCCAGCTCAATGTCGAGACCTACGCGTGCTCGCTCTCGCGTGTGTACACCTTTGGTCCGACCTTCCGTGCGGAGAACTCGAACACCTCGCGCCACCTCGCGGAGTTCTGGATGATCGAGCCGGAGATCGCGTTCGCGGACCTGCACGACGACATCGAGCTCGCGTCGGGGATGCTCCGCCGGTGCGCGTCGGACCTGCTCGTGCGGCGCGAGGACGATCTGAAGTTCTTCGACGAGCGGATTGAGAAGGGGATCATCGATCGGTTGCGGATGATCGCCGACGCGCCCGTCAAGACGATCACCTACACCGACGCGATCAAGATCCTCGAGACCTGCGGCGAGAAGTTCGAGTATCAGGTGAAGTGGGGCTCGGACATGCAATCCGAGCACGAGCGCTACCTCACGGAGAAGCACTTCAAGCAGCCCGTCGCCGTCATCAACTACCCCAAGGACATCAAGGCGTTCTACATGCGTCTCAACGATCCGGGGACGGACGGCGCCCCGGGCGATACCGTCGCGGCGGTCGATATCCTCGTCCCTGGTGTGGGCGAACTCGTCGGCGGATCGCAGCGCGAAGAACGCCTCGATGTGCTCGATGCACGCATCGACGAGATGGGACTCATCAAGGACGATTACTGGTGGTACCGCGATCTCCGCAAGTACGGCACCGTCCCCCACGCGGGGTACGGGTTGGGCTTTGAACGCCTCATCCAGTTCTGTACCGGGATGCAGAACATCCGCGATGTCATCCCCTTCCCCCGCGCCCCGCGTCAGGCGGAGTTCTGATGCAGTTGCTCGCCCCGATCTGCGTCGCGATCTGCGCCCCGCTCGTCTGGGCGGGCGCCCCGTTGCCCGACAGCGCTATCGAAGCGCAGCGGGTCCGATCTGTCGTTGACTCGATGCAGTCCGCGATCGATCGACTCGACTCGGGGGCGTACATGGCCCAGATCAACCCGAGCGACCCGGTCCTCGCGACCGAGCATCGCGCGTGGTTCGCGGAACTCTTCGTCGCGCCGGTCGATGATCTGCGGATCAAGATCGATCCGGAGATCGAGATCATCCTCGAAGACGACGGCTCGATCGTTGCGCCCATCGTGTACACCTGGCGCGTTCCGTCGGAGGACTCCCCTCGGCGCTATGACATGCCCGCGCGGTTCGAACCTATCGGCGCATCGCACGGGCAATGGCACTTCATCGGGCGCGCGTGGGATATCGCGATGACCGACACGCCCGGCGTGCGGATCTACTGCGACGAAGAGCACCGCGACATCGCAGAGCTCGCGATCCAGCGCGTCCCCGAGATACGCGACGCCATCGCGATCGATATGGGGATCGACCCGACCAAGGGCGATCTTCACGAGGTCGTCGTCAAGGTCTTCCCCAAGATGAGCGAGTTGCAGGCCTCGATCTACCCGTCCTATACCGCGGGGATCTCGGGATGGAACGAGCCGGGCGAGTCCATCAAGATCCTCGGACGCGACGAGATGGGACTCGATCGTCTCGATCCGTTGCTCGCGCACGAGATCGGGCACGCCGTGAGCTTTGAGTTCGGACCCGAGATCAACTTCGCGCCTTGGTGGACCCTTGAGGGCATCGCGGAAGTAGCTGCTGGCTTGTTCCGCGACTCATGGGATCGCAAGAACCAGCGCATCGCCAAGCTCGCTCAATCGGACAATCTGCGCGAGTGGGACCTGCTCGCGGACTTCAAGGGCGAAGCCGTCAACCATGGGATGCATGTCTACCTGCAGGGGTGGTCGATGGTGGATTACATCGATCGGACCTTCGGCAAAGACAAACGCAATGCGTGGTTCACCCGACTCGGGCATGGCGACACGCTCGATCAGGCATCGCGCTCGGCGCTGGGGATCGCGTTCGACGAACTCGATGCGCAATGGCACGCGTCGCTCATGCAGGTTGAGATCGAGAAGGACGATTGATCAGGGATTCACGCTCGCGTTGCGCAGCGGGTCGATGACCTCGCCGGGCTCAAGCATCCGTGACGGCGCCTGCGTCGGCGTCGGGGTCGGGGTCTCGCGGATGAACGCGAGGTAGACCCACAGGATCGTCGCGAGCAGCCCCGTCCACATTGCGAGGTACCCGATCGAGTCGCGCACGATCGCGGGTCGATCCTGGAATGGTTTATTGACCAGAACGATCGCCTTCGCACCCAATGGGACCCCACGGGTCCGGGCTTCGGACCAGGCGAGTTGCCCAGCATGGATCGCGATCCGCCGGGTGCTCTGCCAGATCGATTCAACCTCAGGGATGGGCGAATCGTCGATGGCATCGCTCATCGACGCGAGCGGTGTCGATGCGATGGGCTTGGGATTGAGTTTGGAGTGCGCAACCGGTACGGTCGCGGGCTTTGGCTGCTGGGGTGCGGGCGCGGGTTGCGGTTGTTGGGATGGTGCAGAGGCGTCTGGTTGAGGAACCTGCGCAGAGGACTCAGTAGTCTTCGTGGGACTGGCGATCGTCTCTGCGTTCAGGTCCAGATCGCCCATGTTCAGCATATCGAGCAAGGACGATGCGTCACTGATGCCCAAGTCTTCAGACCCGATGCGCTCGCCATCGGGCGCTTCAAAGTCACCCATGAGCAGGTCGTCGCCGATCCCCGCGAGGGATGCGTCGAGGTCCGCGAGCGTGGACGCGTCCTCGAGCACCGAGTCTGATCCTGTGTCCGATTCATCCGATTCACTTATCGGTTCGGCCTCGAGATCATCAACCTCGAGAGTGGTGTCTTGCTCATCGTTTGAGACCGTTGGTGTGGCGTCGATCTCGGCGGCGGATTCAACGAGCTGATCGATCGCATCGGCGAACGGGTCCTCTTCGATCGCCGACTCGGGTTCGGTGTCGTCTGTGCGGACTTCCGTTTCGATTTCTGAATCGTCTGACTCGGTCTCAGCGGATTGTTCCGGGGAGGGCTCGTCGGGCGCGTCACCCGATGCGTCATCCTCAGGTTCAGAAACGGACTCTTCCTGAGCAGGTTCGGATACTTCTGTTTCCATCAGATCCGCAGCGATGCTGTTGATCAGATCGTCATCGCTCAACGAATCAGTCGCATCGACAGCCGGTGCGGGCTCGTGTTGGGTCACTCCGTCATCAACTTGATCAACGGGCGCGTCAACACTCTCCACGGCGGTGATCGCATCCGCTTCTTCGATCTCGGAGGCATCGGTTGGTTCCGGATCGTCGAGTTGCTCCGCGTCCAGATCGAGTTCTTCCACGCTTTGGGATAACGCGTCCAGGTCCTCGTCGAGCGTGCGTTCTTCCGCGCCAGGGGTCTCGAGCGCGTCGAGCTGGGCGTTGAGCTCATCCGTGCTAATCGAGTCGTCCGGGGTCGGCTCGTCTTCGACTTCGGACGCGTCGTGCTCATCGAGCAGGGACTCGATCGCATCCTCGAGGAGGGATTGCGCGTTCTGTTCAACGGAGTCGATCGCGTCGAAGGCGGCATCGCCAAGTTCTTTGGGATCGCTCTGTTCCTCAAGTACGGCTTCGGGGTCGTGGGGCTCGTGCGTAGAGTCGTCTTCGGCGCGCACCGGATCCGTCTCGTTCAACAGCGAGTCGATGGCCTCATCGAAGCCCATGCCCTCGGGATGGGGGTCTTCCGTGCTCAATCTGCCGCGATCATCGGGTGAATCGCGTGCTTTCTCAAGGGCTATCGGCCGTTTTCTCCCATCTGTCTTCCGACACGCACCTGAACCCATCGCGCCTATCCTCGATGATGCCCGATGACGGATCGATCGCCCATTGTGTGATGTTCTCGGACCTTGCGTCCGTTCGCGTGGGCGATCCCATCGAGATCGCAGGCGACGAAGCGCACCACGCCGTGCGGGTCAAACGATTGCGGATCGGAGAAACGGTGGGGGTGCTCGACGGGCACGGACGGATCGGGACCGGAACGCTCGACGAGATCTGTGGGTCGCGATCCAAGCCGTTGCTATCCATCGGGTTACGCGAGATTCAGCTGGTCGATCCCATCTCGCCCGCACTAGAGGTGTGTGCGGCACTCCCCAAGGGCGATCGGCTCGATCGGATGATCGATCAACTCACCCAGATCGGGGTGACGCGGTTCCGCCCGTTGTTGTGCGAGCACGCCCAGCGAAAGCCGGAGAACTATCGAGCGGACAAACTCGATCGGATCGTCGAAGAGGCGATGAAGCAGTCCCGGCGCGCCTGGCGGATGGAGATCGCGGACCCGATCGCGTTCGGGGATGCGATCAATCTGCCCGGCGCGATCATCGCGGACGCATCGGGCGACCCTTGGGGACGAAATGATGTGCTGCCCCAAGAACCGGCGCTGATTGTCGGCCCGGAGGGCGGATGGAGCAATACCGAGCGCGGTTTGCTCGTTGAATCGGGTGTACGCGTGTGCCGATTCGGTACGCTCGTGATGCGGATCGAAACTGCAGCGGTGGTCGGCGCTTCGGTGCTGATGAACGACTGAGCAAGGCGGAACGGGAGAAACGATGAAGATCAACAGGTTCATGATGGGTGCGGTGCTTGCGATGATGACGCCGAGCGTGCTCGCGCAATCGATCAGCCCCGAGCACCAACGCAAGGCAGCGCTGATCGCGGATCGCGCGATGAGCTACCTCGAATCGCGCCAGAACGAGATCACCTACGGGTTCGACGACGACCCCGATGTCCAGACCCTCCCCGCGATCACGGGGCTCGTGGTGACGGGGTTCATGCTCGACCCGGGCGTGGACGAGCGTCACCCCGTCGTGGTCACGGGGACCCGATACATCCTCAAGCACCAACAGCCCGACGGCGGGATCTACAAGGACATCCTTCCGAGCTACAACACCGCGATCTGTCTCTCCGCGCTCGCGCTCGTCAACAAGCCCGAAGCGCTGCAGGGGATGCTCGCGGGGCGCGAGTTCCTCAAGACCCTCCAGTACGGCGACTTCAACAACAACAACCCCGAGGACCCCGGGTTCGAGGAACCCATCGGGATCAACCACCCGTACTACGGCGGCGTCGGGTACGGCAAGCACGGGCGACCCGATCTCTCCAACCTGAGCTTCTTCATCCAGGCGCTCCACGACACGGGCACCTCCACGAACGACGCGGCCTACCAGCGCGCCCTCGTCTTCCTTAATCGCGTCCAGATGAACGATTCGATCAACGACATGCCCTACGCGGACGATTCCGATCAGGGCGGGTTCATCTACGCGACGGTTCCCAACATCGAATCCGTCGACGGGCTCGCGGGTCAATCCATGGCCGGGACCACGAACGAAACGCTCGACGACGGCACCGAGGTCGTCCGCCTCCGCGCGTACGGGTCGATGACCTACGCGGGGTTCAAGTCACTGCTCTACGCGAACATCGATCGCGATGATCCCCGTGTGGTCGAAGCACGCAAGTGGATCGAGTCCAACTTCACCCTGGAAGAAAACCCGGGGGTGGGGATGCAGGGGTATTACTACTACCTGTGCACCATGGCGCGGGCGCTCGACGCGTTGGGCGACGAAGAGATCAACGGCGTCAACTGGCGCGAAGCGCTCATCGACACCCTGTACGAGAACCAGTTCCCCGGCGGGTCATTCAAGTTCCACGATGCGCGTTGGATGGAAAACAACGATGTGCTCATCACGGCCTACGCCCTGATCGCCGTCCAGCACGCTCGCAACTGATCAAAGTCTCATTGCAACAACTCGATCACATCCGACATCGCATGACGAATCCGCTGTCCGATTGTTGGGTAATAGCTGCGCATGAGCCCCCTTGCACTGTGCGATCCCATCGCCTTGATATAGAAATCGTATCGATTCTCATCGGGTGATTTGGCGGGGTAGAAGTTCTGGAACTGCAACACGCGGATCGGTCGATGCGCATCCGTGTCGTTCAGGTGCACCGATTCATACTCAAGGTTCCATTGCCCGTTGCTCCATCCCATCCCGCTGACCATCTTCCATTCCTGGGTAGGGCCCAGCGCTTTCCCGAGCGGGAGATCCTCGCTCAGGATGTACCCCGGATGATGCGCATCCATCGTGGGATCGGGGTAATCAACGATCTCGCGTGATCGGAACCTCGGGTGGGGATACAGCCCATCGCGCTTGCCCTCGGTATCGATAGTCTGTACCTCGATCTTGGACGAGAGCTTGCGCACCGACCACCAGGGGATGGGTTTGGTCTCGATCGAGAAAGAGTCGGTCGTCTGGTCGTACACCAGCACCACCACGCGCGAATCCGGCAGCGTCGATCGGCAATCGATCAACCGGATCAGATAGAGCAACCCGAGCGTAATCGACACGGCCACCACCACATCGCGAACGATGCGCGATCTGCGTCTGGGTCGGATGAGCTTGCCGCTCGATCGGGGCACCTAGTCCTCCGTTCGCACAAGCAGCACGACGCAATGCACCTCCACTGCTTCGTTGCGTCCCACCGCATCTACCTGTTCGTGCGTCTTGCCCTTGATGTTCACCTGGTCCACTTGGATGCGGAGCCCCGTCGCAATGTTCTGGCGCATCAAGTCCTTGTGCGGGCTGAGCTTGGGGCGTTCGCAGATGATCGTCGCATCGAGGTTCCCGATCGTGTACCCGGCCATTTTGATCCGATCCGCAGCCGCTTCGAGGAAGACCCGTGAGTCCTCGGATTCGTTGCGGGGATCGTCGTCGGGGAAGATCTGCCCGATGTCGGGGGCACCGATCGCACCCAGGAGCGCGTCCGTGATCGCGTGGAGGAGCGCGTCGCCGTCGGAATGGGCGATCGGACCCCGATCGTGCTCGATCTCGACCCCGCCGAGGACGAACGGGCGTCCGGGCCCGTGCTCGCCGTTGGGTTCGAGCCGATGCAGGTCGTATCCGTGTCCGATGCGGTAGGGGGGTGTCATGGGGGCAATGATCTCAAGTTTGCAGCGGTTGTGAACCGGGTTTCGTGGTCATTCGTACCCGATTGTACCGATAGAACGCACAGAACCGGGGTGATGCCCGGATTGATCTGATCACGCTATACTGAACCGAGGGCACGACGCCCCGCGGAGAGACCTGAAGATGCCGACCCATGCACGCCGACGCACCCTGCTCACCCTGTCCCTGATCGGGGGCACCCTCGGGACCACACTCCTCGGCGGGTGTGTCAAGCAGATGTTCAGCAACTCCCCCGGTGGAAACATGCGCTCGACGGACTCGTTTACCTACATCTCGACCCCGTTCGAGCCGTTGACCGTGACCCTGTACGATTTCCGCGACAACGAGCCGCTGTGGACGGTCGATGTCCCCGTCGGGCAGAAGGTGACCGTCCGGTTCCTCGCGAATCAGGCGAAGGACGGAACCAATCGTCGCCCCGACATCATGCAATGGGCGATCTACGACAAGGACAAGCGCCGCGCGGATCTGACGAACAAGATGGCCGTCCCCGGCCCCGACGCGCGCCTGCTCAAGGTCTCCATCCGCGACGGGATCGATTACCCCGCGGAGGACCCCGATCCCGTCGAGTTTAACGACCCCAATCGCGAGTGGGTCCCCGTCGAGCCCCGTCGTTACCGCGGCGTGCCGCTCGATCAGAACGCGCGTCAGGGATCGTACATGTCGGACAACTGATCGCGATCGCGGTTTCGCGATTCAATGCACACCTCGACCGGCCGAATCGGCCGGTTTTTCATGCACCATCGTCTACGATACTGTGTCCACCAAGGAGCCCGTCATGACGACCCAGATCACCCCGCTCGAACTCGCCCGCCGCGTGAACGAACTCAAGCCCTCGATCACCGTGGCGCTCAACAATAAGGCCAAAGCGATGAAGGCCTCCGGGGTGGATGTGCTCGGGTTCGCTGCGGGTGAACCCGACTTTGATACGCCTCAGGTGATCAAGGACGCCGCGATCAAGGCGCTCAACGACGGGCAGACCAAGTACACCCCAACACTCGGCGACATGCCCACACGCCAGTGCATCGCCGACAAGCTGACCAAAGAGAACCACATCCTGGGTCTCACGGGCGAGCATGTCGCGATCGGGGTGGGGGGCAAGCATGTCCTCTACAACGCGATCCAGTGCCTGATCGATCCGCCTGCGCCCGGCGAGGAACCCTGGGAGATGATCCTCCCGACCCCCGCGTGGGTGTCGTACCGACCCATCTGCGAGCTCGCAGGCGGTATCGTCCGCGAGGTCGTCGCAGGACCCGATACGGATTTCCGCATCACACCCGATCAACTCCGCGACGCGATCAACCCGCGTTCGCGTGTATTGATCATCAACTCGCCGAGCAACCCGTGCGGGACGATGTACTCGGAATCGGATCTGCGTGCACTCGCGCAGGTCGTGCACGAATCACGCGAGATCGCGCCCCAACTCATCGTCCTCACGGACGAGATCTACGAGAAGATCGTCTACGGCGAGCACGCCCACTTCTCCATCGGGTCCATCCCCGAGATCGCCGATCGCGTCGTGACCCTCAACGGGATGTCCAAGGCCTACGCGATGACGGGGTGGCGCATCGGGTACGCCGCGATGCCCGGCGAGTTCGGCAAGTCCTTCATCAAAGCGATGGGCAAGCTCCAGGGACAGATGACAACGAACATCACGAGCTTCAACTACCCCGCGATCCGCGAGGCGCTCACCAACCCATCCGTGGGCGTCGAGGTAGAGAAGATGCGTCAGGCCTTCGCGAAGCGCGCGGGGCTGATCATGTCGCGCCTCGAAGAAATCCCCGGCGTCACCTGCCCCACACCCACCGGCGCGTTCTATGTCTTCCCCGATGTCTCCGCGCTCTTCGGCAGGACGAGCGCCAAGGGCACTAAGGTCACCAGCGCCACAACCCTGTGCGAAGCGATGCTCGAGGAAGCCCACATCGCCTTCGTCCCCGGCGAAGACTTCGGCGGTATCTCCGGCAACCACCTCCGCATCTCCTTCGCGTGCTCTGAAGAGCAGATCAACGCGGGGATGGATCGGTTCAAGGCGTTTGTTGAGGGGATGAGCTCTTAACTGTTCTTGTCGTGCGATTTGCCCATCTTCTCTTTTCTGCTGGGTCATTGAAGTGAGAGGGGACGCACATCGCAGATTCAAGAGTGTTCCTATTCTGCGCCAATGGGCTACCACGGCCCGTATTGGGTTGGGTCATGCCCATCCCAAGGCTCTCCACTACCCCCAGTACCACCGCCTGAGCTTGCACACATATTCAAGCATGTTGTGAGCAAGGAGAGCACAACAATGATCGCACCGTAGAACACGATATAGATCGCGATGTTTTTCCCGCTTTCACGAACCCGCTTCTTCATCGTTGCCCCCACCCGCATCAAGATTGTGACTACATAGTGTAACAGCAACGAAACTCCACATGCAATCAGTATGATGTCGGGCGCCCTCCCTCGACGCAGTTCAGGCATGATCAAAGTCCTGCAATCGCAAGATACAAATCTGAACCCGCACCACATCGCCTCATTCTTTTCTCGGCGTCCTCTGCGTGACCTTCGCGCCCTCTGCGTTCAGTCCCCCTTCGAGCCCTTCGAGATCTTCGTGATCAATCCGAACCACCGAAGACGACAACACAAGAAACCAACGCGCGTTCCCCCGCGTACCTCCCTTCCGGAGCTCACCCGATGCCCACCCATCCGCCGGGTGCGGGTACGATGTGCAGGACCTCCCGATCTGCCCGGAATGCGGCACGCCCAACGAGTGCACTGCTTGATCCCAGCAAGAACATCAACCTGATGATCGTGTTGTGTTTGGGTGATTGAAATGGAACAGTTACGATATTGTGTCACATTTCTGATGCGATAGGGCTGAATTCACGAAGTTTCAGTCGTTTCTTATCGGATTCCTCTTGGTGATTCAGAGCGTAACTGTTACATTAATGGGGCAGTCACTCCACTGCATCGCACACCGTCGCGACATCACTCGGCAAGAAGAGGAATAGAGGAAAGACATGAACACCAAGACCACCATCGCACTCATCATCGCCGCATCGGCAACCGCTGCATCCGCGGGTAACATCGTTCTCAACGCAGGGTATGAAGCCGGTTCAGGCGCAGACGCAGCGGACTGGGCAGAAATCATCGGCGGCCCGTCGGGCACCGTTGGACGCAGCACCGCCAACCCCTTCTCGGGTGACTACAGCGCCTACATGTCCTTCGATCACATCAACAACCCCGCAGCAGGCGGCGCGTACTTCATCGAGCAGAACCAGCCCGTCGGCAGCATCAACGCTGGCACCGACTACACCCTCTCGTTCTACGCAGCCGTTGATTCGACGGACTTCATCGGCATGGACACCTTCGTCCAGATCCTCTGGCTCGACCAGGACGGCAGCGACGGCGGCGGTGTCCGCGGCGAAACCCTCACCTCGCTCATCGGGCTCGGGATCAACGACTCCTACCAGCAGTTCTCGCTCGATCTGACAGCAGCAGCAGGCGCGGACTCGTTCCTCCTCCGCTTCCAGCTCTCCGCGGGTGCCGTCAGCGGGATCGCCAACGGCGTGTATGTTGACGATGTCGCACTCACCCCCGCGCCGGGCGCACTCGCGCTCGTCGGACTGGGCGGGCTTGCCGCAACGCGTCGCCGTCGCTGATCGATCTCTCACGAAGTACTCAGTGAAATCACCACAGGCAGCCGGGTTTCGACCCGGCTGTTTTCAATTCTGATTCGATTCAGGTTGGGTCTGGATGTGGCCGATAACTCCTGCATGGACACCCAAGCCCCATTCCTCCGACTCGTCGGCGACATCGAGCTCAAGACCTGCCCCGAATGCTTCGGGCGCGGGTCTGTGCCTTGCCCGATGACCGTCGCGGTCCGCACGCTCGGGTTCAACGCCGTCCCCTCGCTCCAGCCGAGCACCGGGCACCCGATCCCGTGCCCGTGCTGTCAGGGCAAGAAGGTCGTGACGAACGCCTGATCCGATCGCATTGCATACCCTTCCCCCATGCCCACACGCACGCGAAGGGAGCCGATCGAGGTGTCGATCTCCAATCCGAAATCCGGCAACGACGAACTCCAGTTCATCCAGCGCGTCCTTGCGCACGAGTCCGATGCGATCAATGCGATCGCGGCGGGGGTGGATGAGCGGTACACCCAGGCGATCGATCTGATCGTCAAAACCGCGGACGCGGGGGGCACGGTCCTCGTCTCGGGTCTGGGCAAGAGCGGGCACATCGGCGCGAAGATCTCCGCGACGATGGCGTCGCTGGGCATTACCAGCCATGCCGTCCACCCAACCGAAGCTGCGCACGGCGATCTCGGGCGATTCCGCAAGAACGATCTCGCGATCTGCCTGAGCCACTCGGGCGAGACCCAGGAACTCGTCGCGCTCGCGTCGATCCTGCGTCAGGACAAGCTGCCCATCATCGCGATCACCCGAGGCCCCAAGGACGGGAAGGTCTCCTCCCTCCAGCGCATCGCGGATGTGACCCTCGAGGTGCTCGTCACGGACGAAGCGGGCGACGGCGCGTACATGGCCCCGACGAGCTCGACGACGGGCGCCCTCGCGATCGGCGACGCCCTCGCGCTCGCGGTTGCCCGCCGGAGACGATTCACGAACGAAGACTTCCACGCCCGACACCCCGGCGGGACGCTCGGGTCGTTGCTTAAGCCGGTGAGCGAGCTGATCCGATTCGTTGCCGGCAAGAACCTTCCCATCGCGCACGAGACGGACACCGTTGCCGACGCGCTCCGCGACGCATCGCAGGTGGTCCGCCGCCCGGGCGCGTTGCTCGTTGTGGACACGGACGGCAAGCTCGCGGGGATCTTCACGGACTCGGACTTGCGTCGATTGATCCTCCGCAACCCGGACGAGCTGCAGCGCCCGATCGCGGAGGTCATGACCCGCAACCCCAAGGCCCTCCCGATCGAGGCGCTCACCAGCGAAGCCGTCGCGTTGTTCCGCGAGTACCGCGCCGACGAGCTCCCGATCGTGGACACGGATCGTAAGCCTGTCGGTTTGCTCGATGTGCAGGATCTGATCGCGATGAAGCTCGTCGAGGACGAGTCGTGAGTACGCACGGGGACCCAGCGTCGATCCGCCTGCTGATCCTCGATGTGGACGGCGTCCTCACCGATGGGTCCATCAACATCGACGACGACGGGCGCGAGACCCGCCGGTTCCATGTCCGCGACGGGTACTCGATGAAGCTCTGGATGCGTCAGGGGTACCACCTGTCGATCATCACGGGGCGCTCGGGCATGGCGCTGACGCATCGACTCAATGTGCTGGGCGTCCCAGAGGACATGGTGATCCAGAGCAGCAAGGACAAGTCCGCGGATCTGGACACGATCCTGCAGCGATCCGGTGTGCCCATCGAGCACACCGCGTGCATGGGCGACGATTGGCCCGACCTGCCCATGATGCGCCGGATCGGGTACCCCATGTGCCCCGCGGACGCGGAACCCGAGGTGCGTGCCCTTTGCGCCTACATCGCGAACCACCCCGGCGGGCACGCGTGCGTCCGAGAAGCGATCGCCCACCTGCTTGCCGCACGGGGTTCCTATACCCCGCCCGCCTGATCGCACGCGTCATAACGATTGTGCAGATCAGGTAACCCCGGATGTGACCCGCCCAACTTGCACGCGGTGCAACTGAAACGCACGCTCACTCAGAGAGGCCAGTACCGGCTTCGCAAGAGGAGCACCACATGCAGCACCACACCACCATCATCGTCGGCGCGATCATCGCGTCCGCCGGGTCGTACGCGAGTGCGGACATTGTCCGTGTCAACGAGTTCAGCTCAGACCAGTTCGAGAGCTTCGAGCATCTGAGCATGGATGTCTTCGATCGCGGCGACATCACCGCATTCGACACCATGGGCACCCTGTTCAGCACAGCTGACTCCGGGTACCTGCACACAACCGAGTCCTGGTCATTCAGTCAGCGCGTCAGCGCGTTCGACGGCAATCTCCTGCTCGGGTCCAACAATGGGATCGGGTACCGGTTCAATGAGCTCCAGCAGTCATTCGGCGGGTACTTCTCGTCGATCACCGACAACGCCGACGGGCAGATCCGGTTCTACGCCGGCGAAGATCTGATCGGCACCGACACCCTCGCCGCACCCACCAATACCACCTGGGCATGGAACGGGTGGTCGAGCGATGTCGCGTTCGATCGTGTCGAGATCGATTCGAACCACCTCTCCAAGGGGTTCCTGCTGCACGATGCGATTCGTATCCTGAGCACCCAGACCCCCGCGCCGGGTGGCGCCGCCCTCGCGTTCGGCGGGCTGCTCGTCATCGCGCGACGCAGACGATAATCCAAAGGGACCGATCTCCGGTGTTGCACCGCTCACCCCGCCTTGTGCGGGGTGAGCGTGTTTCTATTTGCTCTTGGAGACGCCGAGCGGTGCCCGCTTGGGCTCGCCGTCGCGTCGCGGGTAATCGCGCGGGGTCCGCCGGAGTTTCTCGATCACGACCACACGCCCTGTTGGGGTATCGACGGTCCCCGCGTGGGCTGCGTGGAGCATGTGCAGCGCTTGTTTCGCGTCCGCGAGCTCTTCTTCTGCGCGCTGCCCCTTGGTCATGAGGACGAGCCCGCCAACTTTAACGAGCGGGACGGTCAGTTCCGCGAGCATCGGGATCTGCCCGACCCCACGCGCCATGGCAATGTCGTAGTGCTCACGGTGCGCGTCCGCCCGACCCGTCGCGGTCTTCTCGCCCCGATCCTGCCCCAACGCCTCGGCGCGGGCGCAGATCACGCGTACATTGTCCAGACCTAGCGCCGACGCGACCTGCTCGAGGTACTCGCATTTCTTCTTCGTCGCGTCCATGAGGGTAAAGCGCATGTGCGGGAAGGCGATCGCAAGCGGGATCCCGGGGAGACCGCCGCCCGAACCGATGTCGATGATCGTCGAGTCGTCCTCGAACTCCGCGAGCAGCGGGATCAGGGTCAATGAATCGAAGATGTGCTTGTCCCACGCCTCGTCCGCGTCGCGGATCGAGGTGAGGTTCATCCGTGAGTTCGCGTGCATGAGCATCGCGAGGAACCGCGCGTGCTTCTCAAGCTCGTCGCCCTCGAACCCGATCCCGATCTCGGCGCAGCGTTCGATCCACCCATGGGGGACCGGCGCGGGCGCGATCGAATCGAGCTCAAGCTCCAACACCCCGCGATCAGCGGGTGATCGCCCGCCCGCTGAACCCGATGGACTTCCCGAACGGCTTGCTTGGTTTGAGGAGGTCTGGTCCTTCATCATCATCAGCGTATTCAAACGAACTGCGGTAGGGGGGCTTGGGGCGATGAAATGCGACATTCATGATCAATCCCGTCATTACCCAGCAGGTAATCAGGGACGATCCCCCCGCGCTCAGGAACGGGAGCGTGATCCCGATGATGGGCAATACCCCCAGGTTCATCCCCACATTGATCACCACCTGCGTCGCGATGAACGCGGGGAGACCCACCGCGATCAATCGCCCGATCGGTTCTCGGCAGCTCGCCGCGACGATCAATGCCCCGATCACCCAGAGCGCATACAGGACAAGCATCACCACGCCACCGAGGAGCCCGAACCGGGCAACGACCACCGCGAAGATCATGTCGTTCTCACGCTCGGGGAGCGCGTTGTAGTGCACGAGCGCTCGGGCGGTGGGTTCGGGGGTCCCCGTGATCTGCCCTGCGGAGATCAGCATCTGCGCCCGCGAGGATTGGAAGTTGATGTCGTAGTTCGTGGACTCGTCGCCCTGGAACTGCTTGTAGATCGCGACGATCCGGTCCTTCTGGTGCGGGCGGAGGAACGGGTACGCGATCGGGGCGCTCATCGCGGCGCACAGCACGATCAGGATCAGGTGCCGGAGCTTGGCGCCCGCGGCGATGAGCATCACGAAGAGCGCCGGGACGAACAACGACGCCGTGCCCAGGTCGGGCTGCACCGTGATCAGCCCGACGGGAACCGCCGCGATGATCCCGGGGACGACGAGCCCGAAGAACTTGCGGTGCTGGGTACGGAACCGCAGGTACTGCGCCACCGCGAGCACGAACGCGATCTTGGTGATCTCTGACGGCTGAAAGTCCGTCACGCCCAGGTTGATCCACGAACGCGCCCCGTTGCGAGGCGTCACGATGCTCGAAGGAATCCCCGGAACAAGCAGGAACACCAGCAACGCGAGGCACATCGCGAAGTAGAACCACGCGAACGCGCTGACGAGCTTGTAGTGGGGGAGCATGATCACGAGGCACGCGACGATCCCCATCACCATGAAGATCAGTTGCTTGATCGCCGTCGTCGAGAGCTCCATGAACCCCGCGTCGAGGTTCGGGTTCAGACCCAGATCGATCGAGTAGATCCCGAGCAACGACAACAACAACGACGCGAGTACCGTCACCCATCCCCAGTTTACGGGGCGCAGGACACGCGACATGGGCTCGGGGTTGCGCCCGCCGCCCTTGATCAGGCGCATGATCGGATGGATATCACCCGCCCTGCTCATGCGCCGGTCCTCGTCGGGGGTTCGACGCGTGGGAGGTACCCCTCCTCGATCAGCGCCCGGATGATCTCGTTGTTGATCGGCCCGGACACCTTCCCGCCCGACCCGGCGTATTCCGCAATAACCGCGATCGCGTACTTGGGCGATTCGCCCTCGGGCGCGACGAGTGTCACATACCACGAGTGGTCGCCCATCCGCACGATCCGGGGTTCTTGTGGCCCGTTCCCTTCGGGGGTCTCGTCCGGGTCGAACATCAACGGCGGCGCCGTCGCCGTTCCCGTCTTGCCCCACACCGTGATCCCGGGGTGGTTGAAGATCGCGACGCGCTCGGGTCCGAGCTGCTCGTACGCGATCGCCCGACCCGTGCCGAACTGTCGGTTCTCGACGACCTGTCGCAAACCTTCCAACGCGTCGCGCACCGCCCATGAGGGGATCCCGATGTCTCGTACATCTGGCGCGAGCCCGTCACGCACGATGCTCGGGGTGATGCTCACGCCCGCCCGTGCCAGGGTGGCCATCGCGTCCGCCGCGTGCAATGGGGTCCAGGTGATCGGTCCCTGCCCGATCCCCATGAGCGTTGCCTCGTCGAGGTTCACATCGGACCCGTCGTTGGGCCCGTTGAATCGCCCGATCGATCCCGCCCATTCCGTGCCGATCCCGAGCTCATAGGGGCGTCCGACATGGTAATCCTGATAAGACTTTGCAATCCCTTGGGGTCCGAGCCGACGACCGAGCGTGTAGAAGAACACATTGCTCGAGACCATGAGCGCGTCGATGCCGTCGAGGTCACGACCGAGCTGGTCGGAGTGCCCGCCGTACGCGCCGTCGTATTGCTTGTAGATCCACGAGCGGAACTTGTTGGGCTGATTGTCGAGCAGGTACCCGCGATCGTGGATGCGTTCGCCCTGGGTGTACGCGCCCCGCTTGGCGGCCTCCGTCAGGATCAACGCCTTGGCGACGGACCCGGGCGGGTAGGGCTTGGCGATCGCCTTGTTCACCCACGGCGCGTGGATGGTCTCGTACAAGCGCCGATCCGCGTCGGTGTTCACGCCGAGCATATTCCATTCTGATTCCGTGATCGCGGGGATGGGGGTGGACACCATCGCGAGGACCTCGCCCGTTGCGATATCAAGGACGACGACCCCCGCGTCCAGGTTCGTGCCCACGGGGGTGTACTGCGGCTGCTCGTTCTGATGCCACGGCTGAACCCGCGCGAGCCCCACGCTCGGATCGAGCAGCGCCCGGACCCGCGCCTGGAGCATGATGTCGATGCTCAGGTGCACATCGCGCCCGTAGGCTGGATCGATGTCCTCGACCTCGCCTGTCTGCAGGTTCTCGATCCGCACGCCCCGCAACCCACGCAGCTCGTGCTCGAACGCTTGCTCGATCCCCGTGCGACCGACACGATCACCCGTGAAGTAGCGCCCGCGATCCGTGCCCTTGCTCGTGAGTGATCGGGCGCGGAGCGCGTCGTCTTGCTCGATCGCGTCCGCACGGCGCTGGATGTCTTCGAGGTACAACCCGTCGTCAATCCGCCCGAGCAGCTGACGCCCGACGCCCTGCGTCAGGATCGTGACGGGTTCTTCTGAACGCAGCGGCGGGGGGAACCCCGATCGATCGATCGTGATCGGGAGCGTCTCGTACGGCGTCAATCGCGCCGTCGCGTCCACCACCTTCACCCCCGGGTACACCGGGATGGTCAACGACTCGAGCACGCCCGGCTCGACGCCCTCCGTGACGATCGGGGACTGCTTGGCGATCATGCGGAGGACCGCGAACCCGAGCTCGTCAGAGATGTCGGGGACGATCGTGTGGGCCGCGTGCTCTTCCGCGATCGGTTCGGAGGCCATGCGATGGAACCGGGCAAGCTCCTGCTCGCCCGGGATGCGTCCGGTACGCTCGTACTCCTCGACGCGCCGGGTGTAGACGCGATCGTAGTGTTGTTCTTTCATCGCGCCGACGCGTTCGAGGATCTCGCGCTTGCGCTGCTGATAATCCGCGGGGTCGATCCCCGAGATCATGATGATGTCGCGCTCCATGCGGGCGACACGGACCTTGAGGGCGGACTCGAACAGATCGATGACGCGCTGCTGCTCGATCTCGGGGAGGGTCTCCCAGAGCCCCGGGTTGGCTCGTCGCGCCAGGCGCGTCGCGTACGAACGCATCTCCATCCCGTACCAGCGCCCGTCGCGTCCCTCGTAGACCCACTGCCCCGCGAGGATGCGATAATCGATCGCGATGTTGTACGACGCGCGATCGCCCGCGATGACGCGCCCCTTGCGATCGAGGATCCGACCCCGCGTGGTAGGAAGCCAGGTCGTCGTGACGAGGCGTTGCTCCGCCTGCGCTCGCGCCTCGGCACCCTCGACGATCGTCATGTACCCCAGACGCCCCGAGAGCATGATCAGCGTCGAAACGCACACGATCACCAGCAGCAGGACCCGCCGATGGAACATGCTCGGGATGTACAGCCGGACCTTGCTCATGCGCGCACGCGAACGCCTCCTTGGGTGAGGATACGAACCATGTATCGTCATGGTGCGCCCAAGTTGCCCACAATGAAAAACGCCCGCGTGTGCGGGCGCTGAGTGGACAGGTGCTGAGCGGGTTTAACGCTCGTCGATCGGGGTGTAGGGCGCGTTGTGCGGGCCGACATAGTCCGTCGTGGGACGGAACAGGCGGTTGTCGCCGAGCTGCTCGATGACATGCCCCGCCCAACCCGCGATACGCGAGAGCGCGAACATCGGGGTGAACAGGTCGAGCTTGAGCCCGATGCAGTGGTATGTGGTCGCGGAGTAGAAGTCCACATTGGGGTAGATGCCCTTGGCGGCGTACTCGCGCTCCATGATCTTCTCGATCGCGTGCGACTTCTCGTACAGGTCCGAGTTGCCCGTGTCGTCCGCGAGCTGCTTGGCGAGGGTCATGAGCTCCGCAGCACGCGGGTCCTTCGCCTTGTACACGCGATGCCCGAACCCCATGATGCGATCCTTGTTCTTGATCTTGTTCATGATGTAGGGCTCGACCTGGTCGAGCGAAGGGATCTCGTTGAGCATCCGCATCACGCCCTCGTTCGCCCCGCCGTGCAGCGGGCCTCGGAGCGACCCGATCGCGCCCGTCATCGCGGAGTACATGTCCGAGAGGGTCGAGATGATCACGCGTGCGGTGAAGGTCGAGTTGTTGAGCCCGTGATCCGCGTGGGTGATCATGCAGATATCGAACGCCCGCACCATCGCGTCGGTGGGCTTCTCGCCGTTGAGCAGGTAGAGGAAGTTCGCCGCGAAAGACAGGGAGGTGTCGGGCTCAATGAAATCGAGACCGCGACGATGACGATCGAACCCGGCCACAACCGCGGGGGTCGTCGCGAGGATCTGCAAGGCCTTGTCGCGTGCCGCCTCGACGGAGTTCTCGTTGGGCGTGGAATCGTCCATCGCCATCGAGCTCACGAGCGTGCGGAGCACATGCATGGGTTCCGCGTTGACGGGGCACGCCTTGATGCGGGCCTTCATCGCGTCGCACATCGAGTAGTTCGCCTGCAGGTCCTTGGTGAACTGCGCGAGCTCGTCCTTGGTGGGGAGGCGCTTGTTCCAGAGCAGGAAGACGGTCTCCTCAAACGAGCTGTTGGAGGCCAGATCGCCGATCGCGATCCCGACATACTCAAGGATCCCCTCGGTGCCGTTGATGAACGACATCTCGGTCTGGGCAGCAATCACGCCCTCGAGTCCCTTGGAGAAGGTCTTTTCTGCGGTACTCATGGAGTCTTTCCTTCGATTGAGCCGACGATGTACCTGATCGATCGCCGTCTGATGGGTGGGTATGCGGTCTTTGGGATCCCGCCAAAGTCACGGATATTGGTATGAAATGAGCGGGACAGGATCATAGGCAGGCACTCGCTTATCGGCGTACCATGCCCCCGTGTTGATCCCATTGGGCACAGACCGACCCAATCGTCGCAAACCCGTCGTGACGCACGCCCTGATTGCACTAAATCTGGGGGTGTTTATCTTCATGGCCCTGCTCACGGCGTCCAACGAGGACCTTGCCGATCGGATCGGGGCGTGGGGGGCCGTCGGGCGGGACTTGGTCGTGTATGACATCGTCTTGCACGAGTTCGGGATCTGGCAGCTCATCACCTCCGCCTTCTTCCATGGCGGGTTCATGCACATCTTCGGAAACATGATCTTCCTGCTCGTCTTCGGACCCAGCGTGGAGGACCGGTTCGGTCGGATCGGGTACCTGCTGTTCTACCTGGGCGGGGCGATCGTTTCCGCCCTGGCACATATGGGCGTGGAGGAGATGCCCGCGATCGGGGCGTCCGGGGCAGTCGCCGCCGTCTCCGGGGCGTATCTCGTGCTCTTCCCCCGCACCCGGATCAAGTGCTTCGTGTTCTTCCTCATCATCGGGGTCTTCTTTGTCCCTTCGTGGTGGCTGATCGGGCTGTACATCGTGCTCGATCTGCTCAGCCAGGCGTTCACCCCCGACAACGGGATCGCGAACATGGCCCACCTGGGTGGGTACGCGATGGGGATCGTCGTCGCGTTTGTCCTGCTGGGCACGAAGATCCTCGAACGCGAGCCCTACGACCTGCTCTCGATCCTCAAGCACCGACAACGCCGACGCGCGTTCGCGAGCGCGACCCGCATCCACGATCAGCAGGTATCCCGGGTCCGCACGAATGGACGCAAGCCAGCGCCCCTCGATCCCAAGGCCGAGCAGATCGCCCATGTGCGTGCCCAGATCGGTTCTCTGCTCAACGAGGGGAACGCGTCCGAAGCCGCCGACGCGTATCAGCGGATGCTCGAGGAGTTCGGGCACGACGCGAATGCGCCGCTCACCCTGCATCGCGAGGCGCAATACCAGATCGCCAACACGCTCTATCAGCGTGAAGACCGGGTCGCCGCGGCGGATGCCTTCGAGCGATTGCTCGCGAGTTACCCCGCCGACCCGGAACGCGGCATCATCCGCGTCCTCATCGCCCGCACCCGCGCCTGGGATCAGGAAGATTTCGCGAGCGCGATCGCGATGCTCGAAGCGCTCGAGGACGACACCCTCGACGACGAGACCCGTTCCCTCGTGGAGAACGAGCTCGATCAGTTCCGTCAACACGCCCCCAGCGCCAAACCACAAACCCCGCAGGAGCCCGAATCATGAGCACCCATCGCACCCGAGTGAAAGTCTGCGGGATCACGAGTTATGACGACGCGATGTACGCCGTGGACGCTGGCGCGGACGCGATCGGGTTCATCTTTGTGGAGGGCACACCCCGTTATATCGAGCCCGAGAAGGCCGCGGGGATCATGTTCTCTTTGCCGCCCTTCGTGAGCACGGTGGGGGTGGTGCGGGATCTCGATGTCGATGCGTTCTGTGATCTCGAGCAGATGTGCCCCGCCCACTCGATGCAGCTCCACGGGAAGGAACCCGTCGATGTCGTCAAGCAGTGCGGCCCGGGCGTGATCAAGGCATTCAAGTACGAGGACGCGACAATCAACTCCCAGCTCACCCGGTGGGGCAAGGTCGACGAGGTCGATGCGCTCCTGATCGATGGCTCAGATGGCGGCGAGGGTAAGGCCTTCGATTGGTCCAACCTCAAGGCGCACATCGATGGGTTCAACAAGCCGATCATCATCGCAGGCGGGATCGACGCGGACAATGTCACGCAGGTGATACAGATCCTCCGCCCGTACGGGGTGGATGTGTCGAGTGGTGTTGAAGATGAACCGGGCAAGAAGAACGCGGAGAAGATCGCGAAGCTGTGTGCCGCGGTGCGTGCTGCGGATCACGCGTGATTAGATCCCGAGGGTCTGCACGATCGACTCGAACACGGCGCGGGTGCGGTTCTCGGTTGAGGGGTCAACATTGACCTGCATCAGGACCCCGCCGCCCTCGTATCGGGTCGTGACCTTGATCTTGTCGTACGAGCTCGACCCGTTGGAGAGCGCCACGATCCGCCCGTCGGAGGGGGTGACGGCGTACTCCTCGATGATGTGCCCCTGACGATGGAGCATCGTGCGGGTCGCGGCATTCACCGTTTCGATGGAGAACCCGGGGGGGAGCTCGGAGCTGAGTCGTCCGAACTGATAGGTCGCATAAATCGGGGTCTCCCCGTGCCAGGCGCGGGTCTCGCGGGCCGCGGGGATGGTCTCGCACCCGCCGAGGGGAACGAGCAGGGCGAGGGTGAGGGCGGGGATAATGAGGGATGAGGGGCGCATGAGGTGGTTATCGGCCTCTGGGTCGATCGGGGATCAGGATTGGGCGTGGGATCGACAATTCTCGTCGCGCCTTGACCTTGCGACGGGTCGCGCCTTGAATCGCAACCCGTCCCGCGTTGTGTGGGCGGTTTCGATGTCCCTTTAGTTGACCAGACACGCTCAAAGGAGAGCTCATGGCGATTCGGATCAAATCTCGCGGTAACGAGAGCGCGGAGCAGCTCATGCGCCGTTTCAAGAAACTCTGCGAGAAGGAAGGTCTGACCAAGGACATCCGCAAGAAGGAATACTACGAGAAGCCTTCGGAGCGCAAGAACCGCATGAAGCGGAAGGCTGCGCCGCGCCGCCCGTAATAGGCCTGTGTATGACTCTGAATCGCCCACCGGATCGGTGGGTTTTTTCATCGAGAATCCGGGCGGACGAGACCCGGAAAAAAAGGGCTTTCATTCTTGTTTGATCGGATTCTATCTCGTCAGCCGATCTATAGTTGCAGCCCAATTGAGGGTGGATTGAATCCTTTTTTCACGCACGCACCCATCGCCCCGGGTGTCCAAAAGAGAGTACACGCTGCACACACGCAGTGGCGGGTTCAATGCCGATCGATCGTGGGGCTGATCGTCGGTTCAGGATCCGTGAAACACACGCTGCCACAACGGCGCAGCATCAACAGAGGTGAAACACGATGAGTATGCAACTCATGCCGACACTCGCATCGATGAGCGATGTGTCCCCGGCGTACTTCCTGGCGCCGATCGGAGGGCTGATCGCCCTGATCATGGCGAAGATGTTCCACGGCTCGGTCATGAAGAAGTCCGAGGGCGATGAGAACATGATCGAGATCGCACAGGCCGTGCGTGACGGTGCGATGGCCTACCTAAGCCGTCAGTACAAGGTCGTCGCGGGCGTCTTCGTCCTCCTGATTGTCTTCCTCGGGATCATGTACGCACTCAAGCTCCAGTCCGGGTTCACGATGATCGGGGTCCCCGTCGCGGGTCTCTTCTCGGGTCTCTGTGGCTGGTTCGGGATGCGGATGGCCACCAATGCCTCCGCGCGTACCGCATGGGCTGCCAAGCAGTCGCTCAACGAGGGTCTGACCGTCGCGTTCCGTTCGGGCGCCGTCATGGGTCTCGTCGTGGTTGGTTTCGCGATCATCGACATCGCGGTCTGGTTCTTCCTGTTCAACTCGGGCATCCTGGGTGATTGGGCGATCACCGATGTGACGACGATCATGCTCTCCTTCGGGATGGGTGCCTCAACGCAGGCGCTCTTCGCACGCGTCGGCGGCGGTATCTACACCAAGGCCGCGGATGTTGGTGCGGACCTCGTCGGTAAGGTCGAAGCGGGCATCCCCGAAGACGACGCACGGAACCCCGCGACCATCGCGGACAATGTCGGCGACAATGTCGGCGATGTCGCGGGCATGGGTGCGGACCTCTACGAGTCGTACTACGGGTCGATCCTCGCGACCATGGCGCTCGGTGCCGCAGCAGCGATGACCCTCGCGGACGGCGCTGATGCCAACACGCTCGGGCTCAAGCTCGCCGTTGCTCCGATGGCGCTCGCGGGTCTGGGGATCTTCTGCTCGATCCTCGGCGTGTTTACCGTCAAGGCCAAGGAGAACGCGACATTCGCGCAGCTGCTCAAGGGCCTGCACAAGGGCGTCTATGTCGCATCGGCACTCATCATCGCCGGCGCGTTCGGTCTGCTCTACTTCATCTTCAACGATGTCGGCGAAGTCGCGAACTTCCCCGCATGGTGGGGTCTCGGTCTCTCGATCGTCTCGGGTCTGATCGCGGGTCTCGTGATCGCGCACGCAACCGAGTACTACACCTCCTACGAGCATCCGCCAACTAGGCGTATCGCGGAGCAGGCACTCACCGGCCCGGCGACCGTCATCATCGCGGGTATCGCGGAAGGCATGAAGTCCACCTGGGCGTCGCTGCTCACCGTGGTGGTTGCGATCATCCTCGCCTTCTCCTTCGCGGGCGGCGGCGACTCGTTCCTCATGGGTCTCTACGGCGTGGGTATCGCGGCGGTCGGGATGCTCTCGACGCTCGGGATCACCCTCGCAACCGACGCGTACGGCCCGATCGCGGACAACGCGGGCGGCAACGCGGAAATGACCGGTCAGCCCCCGATGGTGCGTGAGCGCACCGACATGCTCGACTCGCTCGGCAACACCACCGCGGCGACTGGTAAGGGCTTCGCGATCGGTTCGGCAGCACTCACCGCGATGGCGCTCTTCGCGGCGTACATCCAGATCGTGCAGACTCAGATCACCAGCCAGGCTGAAAACTATTTCGGTGACGGCAGCGCTTTCGTTGCTCCAGAACTCGCGGACAACGGTTACGCGGTCTACTCCGGGTACGGTCGCTTCGCGATCAGCACCAATGAAGTTGATGAAGATGGAAATGTCAATGTTGACGGCGGGATGACGATTGATGTCACCACCGCCGACGGCAAGCACTCCAGCCGCATCAAGGGCATCGAGAAGAACGATATCTTCCCGATCGTCAGCGCTCACGACTCGCGTTACGAGATCGCGGGTGAAGGGTGGACCGCGACCCTCGCGTCCTCCGAGAAGGGCAGCGTCTCCGATGTCCTTCAGTTCTACGATGTCACCCTCGCGAACCCCAAGCTCCTCGGTGGTCTCTTCATCGGTGTGCTCCTCGCGTTCCTCTTCTGTGCGTTGACCATGAACGCGGTGGGTCGTGCGGCCTACGCGATGATGGGCGAGTGCCGTCGTCAGTTCGGGTTTATCCGCGAAGCGCTCCGTCGTGACGGTATGTCCGAGGAAGACCTCGCGAATCCTGACAACTGGCCGATGAAGGGCGTTGACCTTGACGGTCATCACTACCCCGATTACGCGAACTGCGTCGCGATCTCGACCGCGGGTGCACAGAAGGAAATGGTTGTGCCCTCGGTCCTCGCGATCGTCATCCCCATCCTCGTCGGCCTGACCCTTTCGGTCCCCGGCGTCATGGGTCTGCTCGCGGGCGGTCTCGTCTCCGGCTTCGCTGTCGCGGTCTTCATGGCCAACGCGGGCGGTGCATGGGACAACGCCAAGAAGCTCCTTGAGTCGTACGGCAAGACCACGGCGCAGGACATGGTCTCGGGCACGGGCAACTCGGGCAAGGTGCCCGCAGCGGTCCGCGACGCGATCATGGCACGGGCGCAGGAAGCCGTCAATGCCGGTCACGGCGATCTGATCGTCTACGGCAAGGGCTCCGACGATCACAAGGCGACCGTCGTGGGCGATACCGTGGGTGACCCGTTCAAGGACACCTCGGGCCCGGCGCTCAACATCCTCATCAAGCTGATCTCGATCGTCTCGGTCGTCTTCGCGGGGCTCATCGTCGCCTACGGCGACATCCTCGGCGGGATCCTCGGGTTCTGATCCACGCTTGATCCTTCGATTTACGAACCGGCCCCGGGTTTCCCGGGGCCGGTTTTACATGCGCTCACAAGTTCCATCGCAACCGGTGCACACGAGGCACGAACCGGGTTAGGATCAGAACGAACCAGAATGGAGATTTCACGATGATCCGATGCGCCCGATGTGTACTTGTGTTCTTGATCGCGTTGTCCTGGTGTGCCCCTGTGACGCACGCGCAGCGCGAGTCGTTCTCGACCCAGGTCGCCGAGCGTGTCGATGCGCTGTTGAACTTTGAGGGTGAGGTCGATCGCAAGGCGCTCGAGACTCGATACGACGAGCTGGTTGCGTTTGCCAACACCGTTGCGTCCCGCGCGGGCGTGCGCCAGATGGACGCCATGACCCGGTGCGAGGGGGCGGTGGGGATCATCCAGCTCGTGCTCAGCGCGCGTACGGACAACCCGGGCGAGCTCATCGCTCAGTTTACAGAACACCCCGCGTTCATGATCGAGCTTGGGCTGCTCGTGCACCAGAAGGACAACGCGCCGGGCGTGGTCGAACTCGCGAAGCGATTGATGGACGAGCGGGCGTCGCAGCTCGATGCGTTCCCTGCGCTGGGCGCAGCGCTCTGTGTCGTGCACGACATGCAGGGCGGCAAGCCGTACTCGCGGTGGGTCAATGAGAACACGCCCGAGTCGGGCGACCCCGTCGCGATCTTTGATTTCTTTGTGTCCAACGCGCGTTCGATGACGATCAATCCCGCGAACCTCCCCGCGCTCGCGCTGGTGTTCGTGGTCGATGTCACCGAGACCCCCGAGCAGCTTCAGTGGGCGCACAACCGATTCCGCGCGAACCCTTCGATTAAGGACCGGTTCTTTGAGATCGAGTACGACTATCTGCACTTCCAGCAGAATCGTCCAAAGCGCGTTGTCAGCGAGCCGGGCGAGTACAACCTCCAGAAGATCAGCAAGTACGGCGGGGTCTGCGCCGATCAGGCGTACTTCGCGATGAGCGTCGCCAAGGCGTGTGGGATCCCCTCGGGGTATGTCATTGCGCGGGGTGCGGATGTTTCTCACGCCTGGGTTGGGTTCGTCGAGGGACGCGGGCGCCGATTGAACTGGAACTTCGACGCGGGGCGGTACGATGATTACAAGAACCTCCGCGGCAACATGATCAACCCCCAGACCCGCGACTCAGAGAGCGACGGACGCATCGGGGTGCTCGGGGGCGCGATGAGCGCCCAGAACGAGCAGGTCCTCGCGTCGATGGCCGCCTCGCGCGTCGCGATGCGCATGCACGCGGGGTACTGGAAGCTCGACGATGATGCCCAGCTCGATGAGAAGGGCAACATCCGTACCACCCGAGGGCGAGAGGTCGACGATCAGCTCGATCTGCTCAAGACCACCCTGACCCAGTGCGCCGGGGTCCCTGGCGCGTGGGACATGGTGGTGGAGATCGCCTCGTCTGGGGAGATGGACGAGAAGCAGATGGATGTCTGGTCCCGCGCCGTGATGCAGCTCGCGGGTCGTCAGCACCAGGACTTCGCGTTCGACTTCCTCGCGGACCTGATCGCGACGCAGAAGGAGGCGCAGCGCCAGCACGAGATGTGGGAGTGGGCGTTCGGGCAGTTCCGTCAGCGCCCCGATCTCGCGTCCGCGGTGCGATTCAATCAGGGCGAGCTCTGGTCCGCGAATGGGAACCTCGAGTACGCGTGGATCGCGTACAACGATGTCGTCAACCAGTTCATCAACGACGGCCCGATGGTCGTCTCCGCGCTGGGGATGATGGAGCAGATGCTCGCGAAGGAGGGCAAACGCGATCAGATCATCCCCGTGCTCGAGCAAGCGACCCGCCGCGTGAGCAAGCCCGGCGACATGAGTACCCAGTTTGCGCGCCAGTCCAACTTCTACCAGATCCACGCGATGCTCGCAAAAGCGTACGAGCGGGCAGGCCGCAACGCCGATGCGTTGCGGATCCGTCAGCAAATCGGCGCGTGATCAGACGCGTCGAGTGGGTGAGGTGGGCGCAGAAAAAAGCTGCCTCCAGGGTTTGGAGGCAGCCGTAGGATGCAGATTGCATCTGTCTTGATCGGGCTGCGCCAACGGCAACACCGTCGAGCTGCCGCTCTTAGTGGCGCAACCCCTTCATACAGTCATACTTGTTCACTGAATCACCTCCTTGAAGAAAATGCCAGCCCAGCCGTCGCGGGGTATGACCCGCCGCCGGAGTATCTTCCCCCGCGCCGTCGCACGGGGCTCAACGCGCGCCGACTCGTGCCGACGCTCGCCGCGGTGCGTTTCGATGTGTCCACGCGTGGTTCTCACCGCTTCCTCATCGATCGCGTTCCCGCGATGGTTCCATGATCGACATTTTCGGGCACATTGCAACAGCGGATGCGTGATATCGCCAGATTCCGGGTGAAATCGTGCGATTCATCCACAACGCTCACGGCCCGTGCGGGGTCGTGTCGGGGAGCGGCTGGGCGTCGCGGACGAACCGATCGAGCCAATCGCGGACCTGCTCATGGAACGCATCGCGTTGCTCTGCGATCCCGTGATCCGCTCCCTCATACATCACCAACCGGTGCGGAACGGCGTGCTTGAGCAGCGCCGCGGACATGTTGAGCGCCTGGATCGGGCTGACGCGCCAATCGCTCAGACCGTGCGCGATCAGTATCGGTGTTGTCTTTGGGAGCTCCTCAACGCGCAAAATCGGGGATCGGTGCGCGATGGCCTGCTCTTTGTTCGCTTCGTAGTCCGGGACCAGTTCCGCGAGCACAAACTCCTCCATCTCCGGGCGATTCTCGATGCTCATACGCATATCGCTCAGCGCACCCGACGCGATCGCGGCATCGATCCGGTCGGTCTGCATCAGCGCGAGATAGGTCATCATGCCCCCGCGTGAGTGCCCCCACATCCCGATCCGTTCTTCGTCCGCAAAGTCGAGCTGATCGAAGATGCGCAGCGCGTTGAGGACATCGTGCACATCGTCGCCCCCGAACTCCTCGGTTCCCTCCGATCCCTCCGCGCCCCGATAGTTCGACGCGAAGAACACATACCCCCAATCGGCAATGAACGGGCCCATCCGCAGCGCACGCTGCTCGGTCATCGAACCAAAGTCACGATTGCCACCCCGGTTAAACATGAGGCAGGGGAGCGACGATTCGCTCTCCAACGCGGATTGTGGATACGCGAGATACCCGAGAATACGGAGCCCATCGGACTCATAGATCACGCGCTCGACGATCGAATCGGGCGTATCGAGGATGATCTCCCGACTCAGGATATCGCCGTCCGCGCCGGTGACGGTTCTGGCAAAGATGAATGTGAACAGGAGGGTGATGAGCAGGTGTGTGTGGTTGCGCATCGACCCAGTCTACCCGATGCTTAAGGCGCATGGATACGCCACACAAGCTTACGGCTGAAGGCGCGTTGCGCACCAGTCCCCTGCGTTGTACGCCCCCGCTCCGCGCTCGATCGAGTCGTTGCGTGTGAGGATGCGTTCCCAACGCGCCCGATCGTGGATACGCCCCACGCCACCGTTCCAGAGCTCCACGGATTGCGCATGGATCCGGAACCCGCCCCAGTGGGGGGGACGCGGGATGACGACCTCGCGCTCGCCCATCAGGTCCGCGGGGGAGAGCCCGAGCCGATCCATGACCTCGCCGACCTTCTCGAGCAACGCCTCACGCGATTCGATCGGCTGGGACTGATCGCTCACCCACGCCCCGAGGCGCGATTCAAGGCGGCGCGACGCGAAGTACGCGTTGGACTCGTCTTCCGTCGCGTGCGTGATCGGGCCTCGGATCCGTACCTGGCGCTCGTCGTGGTCCCAATGGAACACGACGCTCGCGAAGGGGTGGGCTGCGAGCTGTTGCCCTTTCGCGCCGTTGTAGTTCGTGTAGAACACAATGTTCCCCGCTTCGGGCTCGATGGCCTTGCACAGCACGATCCGCGAATCCGGGTACCCGTCGGGGTGCATGGTGCTCAGGGTCATCGCGTTGGTGTTGGGCGTTTTCCGCTCGTCCCACGCCCTGTCGAACCAGGACTTGAAGATCGGGAACGGCGACTCGGGGAGGGACTCGGGGAGCCCGCCTTCGGCGTCATAGAACTCGGCACCAACGGTTTCTGTGGACATGCTCAAGGGTATCCTCCACAATCATCGCGGAACGGATTGTCTCAGTGCGGATTCGCCCAGAGCAACCTGTCGGTTACGCGTTCTCGCCCGAAATCGCTCGGGATTGCGCGTACAATCTCCCCTGTGTCCGACTCCACGATGTTCGAACCCAAGACGAGCTCCCGACGCGGAGACAAACGCCCGCCGACCCTGGATATGGGTCGTTTGTTCGATCGCACCCCGCCGCACCATATCGACGCGGAAAAGTCCCTCATCGGGTCCATTCTCCTCGATCCCGCGGTCCTCAACGATGTCGTCGAGCTCATCCCCAACGGGGAGATGTTCTACCAGGAATCGCACGGCACGATCTACCAGACCCTCGTGGAAACCTATGAGGCCCACCAGACGGGTGACCTGGTCCAGCTGACCGAATCCCTCCGCGCGAAGGGCGTGTTCGATCAGGTCGGTGGGGCGTCGTACCTGATGGAGCTCGCGGAGGCCGTGCCCAGCGCGGCCAACGCGGTGTACTACGCGAAACGCATTGCGGACAGTGCCCGTTTGCGCAAGCTCATCGACGCCGCTGGGCAGATCCTCTACGACGCGTACAACCAGGGCGGCGGCGGGGTTGATGCGGCCAAGGGTGTCATCGATCTCGCGGAGAAGCGCATCTTCGACATCGCGTCCGAGGACATTAACGCCGAGCCCGAGTCGCTGTACGAGCTCCTCCAGGCGGAGATGAAGCGCATCGAGGAAGCGGACGGGAAGGCCGTCTCGGGGATCTCCACGGGGTTCAAGGACCTCGACGAGATGCTCTCGGGTTTACAAGCGGAAGAAATGGTCATCCTCGCGGCCCGCCCCTCGATGGGCAAGACCGCGATCGCGCTCAACATCGCCGAGCAGATCGCGTTCGGGGGTGCGACGCCCTGGTCCCCGCGCCAGATCAACAACCCCGTCGCGGTGGGGGTGTTCTCATTGGAAATGGCCCGCGGGTCGCTCGTTCAGCGTCTGCTCTCCGCCCGCTCGGGCGTGGACTCGAACCAGCTCCGCACGGGTCGCGTGAGTGATTCGGAATGGGACAAGCTCCATCGCGCCAGCGCCGAGCTTGCCACGGCGCCGATCTTCATCGACGACACGCCGGGCATGACGGTGCTCACCCTCCGCGCCAAGGCGCGCCGGATGAAGCAGCGCCACAACATCGGGTGCATCGTGATCGACTATCTGCAGCTGCTGTCGTCGCCGAGCAGCGCCCGCGAATCGCGACAGGCTGAGGTCGGCGAGATCTCCCGATCCGTCAAGGCGCTCGCGCGTGAGCTCAAGGTCCCCGTGATCTGTCTCGCCCAGCTCAATCGTGGCGCGGAACAGCGCGAGGGCAATCGTCCTAAGATGTCCGATCTGCGCGAATCGGGCTCGATCGAGCAGGACGCGGATGTGGTGATGCTCCTGCATCGCGAGTCGTATTACCACAGAGGCGAGCCCGCGTGGGACCCCACGAGCCCCGAGTTCGACGAGGACAACCGCGAGAAACTCAACCTCACGGAACTCATCATCGCGAAACAACGAAACGGCCCGACGGGCACCGTCAAGCTTACCTGGGACGCGGGGACCGTCCGGTTCAAGACCCACGACGGGATGCACACCGGCGGATCCTACGGGTTCGCGAAAGAGATGGAAGGCGGGTCGTACGGATTCGACGGCCCGGACTTCGACCCCGCGCCCGCGCAGGGCGCGCCGGACTTCGGTGATCCACCTCCCGTTGCGCGCCATTCCTTCGCACCGGGGAAGAAATCAGGGCCCGAAGCCGACTTCCGCGATGGGTCGGGGAACGATGTGGACTTCGATGATGAAGAGCTCCCACCGTTTTGAAATTAGTTCTGTCCTCTTTTCGCATTAATCGGTATAGTCGCCCTCAGCCGCTTTCGGCCTTGAGAGGGATAATCATTTGCATACATTGTTTCTCGCAGCTGCTATTGGCGCGATCGCGTCGAGCTCACTCATCGCTCAAGTCACCCCGTCGTATTCCAGTGTGACCAGCAGAACGCTGCTTTCGCTCACCGGGAACAACGGCGAAGATAATGTCATCGTTGCGGACGACCAGGGGGCAGAAGTCGCTCCATTGTCCGCGGTTGCTGATGCTGGGTTCTCGAACTCAAACGGGACCTTCGTCGGCCAGACCAATGGGGCGTTGTTCGACTTCGATGGTTTCGGGGGGGCGTTCTTTGCGTCTTCGTCGTTTTCAGGTATGGACTCGGGCAATCCAGGCGCGATGGGCTCGTTCGCCCACACGCTGTCGAGCGAGCTTGAGTATCAGTTCTTTGTTGATGGCGAAGGGGTGATCACGGTCGACGGCCTGCTCGCCAACAGCGAGCCAGGGTTCGAGTCATTCGTGCGCCTGAGCATGAGCAGCGAATCGGTCGTTGGTGGTGGCTTTGTTGGCTTCTACTACGACGAGAGCATTCTTGATACCGCAAACACCGGCTCTGTGTTCTTCTCACGAACAATCCCACTCGAGGCGCCTTCGGGGAGCTATCGATTGCGGATTCTCCTGTCGCACAGCGGCATCGGGCTGCGTGATCAGGATCAGGTTGCGGCATCACTCATGTCGAACTTCAGCATCACCATCATCGATCCGTGCCCCGTGGATCTGAATGATGACGGCATGGTAGACTTCTTTGATGTCAGCGTGTTCTTAACCGCGTTCAGTACCATGGGTCCGGTCGCAGACTTTAACCATGATGGTATCGTGAACTTCTTCGACGTTAGCGCATTCCTCGCTGCGTACAACGCCGGGTGTCCTTGAGCGAGTCGATTCAGTAGCCCATCTCCCTTGCCACACGCTGGTTGACGCGTGCGTGACGCATCTGATCGCGGTACTCGGCGCGCTCGGTCATGCCGGGAATCAGGAACAAGTCGATGATCTGTCCGATGAGCAGCAGCCCGCCGGTGAAAAGCCATATGAGCCCGGTGATCCACTTGCCGTTGTAGAAACGGTGGATGCCGAAGAAGCCGATGAAGCAGCAGCACCAGAGCAGATAGGCGATTCCGGTTGATTTCATGGTGAAAGACCTCCGGTTTGTTCTTCGGATTTCGCGAGCTTTCGTTTCTCGATCCGGTGAGCAACCCTGACAAGAACAAGAAGCATGAGCATCAGCAGCACGCCGAATGACGAGTATGCGACATAGGTCCCAACGCCGAGCGATGCTTGTTCTTCCGGGATCAGATACTGGTCCCACAGATATGCAACCGGCCCGGTTGAGAAGGACAAAAGGATCATCGCGACAGAGAACCTCATCGAGATCCCGTTGACATGCCTTGATGAGAACCAATCGGGTAGAAGCTGAAAGATGTGTCTTCGCGGTGGCACAAAGATCCGCTCGCCCTGGGTTGTGTGATAAAAGATCGTGCTCCAGCTTGGTTGAGCTCGGAGTCCTGACTTCGGTATCGTGCAAGTCTCGCCGCGTGAGGTCGTGTATGAGATCGAGTCAGACCCAACTCGTGTCAGCGTGCTCACACTCTTGACCCGAAACCAGTTGTGAACGCTCGCGCACAGAAGCCCGAGGCAAAAGAGCCCCATGACCCCGAGGAACAGCAGCGTAGCAAAGTACACCCGCTGTCCGATTTCATTGTTCGGGACGGAGATCGGCCAAGCGATCACGCCCATGATCAGCGGCAAGAGGGGATAGATCGTCACGACGATCGGCATCAACACATATCGTCGTTTCTCGGCTTTGACCACGGACGGGTGGATGTCGAGGGTGTACGCCTTCGATTGAATGAACTGCTGCTGGAGTCGCTGCGGTGTTGGCGTTTGATTGGGGACTCGAACGACGATCAACTTACCACCGTGCCGCAGGGGCTTCAATCGATCGTCATAGATACTGAAGTGGTTCTTGATGTTCGCGCCCTGGGGTCGGCCGATCCGATGCCACGGCATCTGGATAAGCTCCCCATCGGGCAGGTGGTACGACACGCCATCCTCGTCCATCTGGGCGTCAAGATAGATTGGCCACCAGGGCAATCGCATACCGGATTATTGGGCAATCAACCCGTCGGGTTTAATCCCCAAAGCAGGTATACACACTCCGCCCCGCCGCGATCAGGGCGTGGTCTTTGGGGACGAGGCGCTGCTTGTTCGCAGCACTCTGGATGTCCACATCGCTCAGGTGCCCGCCCTGCATCACGACCAGGCGGTTCTGCTTGCCCATCTTGAGCAGCTCCATCGCGTGGTGCCCGAACTGGGTCGCGAGGACGCGATCGCCCGCGACGGGGGTGCCGCCGCGTTGGGTGTGCCCGAGGACGACATAGCGCGACTCGATCTCTGTCCGCTTCTCGATCTGGTCCGCGAGCCATTTGGCGATCCCGCCCAGGCGGATGGCTTCGGGCGAGTGCTCGATGACGCGATCAACGATCTGCTCGCCGCCCTTGGGCTTGGCGCCTTCAGCCGCCGCGATGATCGTGAATCGTTTCCCGCGTTGTGATCGTTTGATGCACTGCTCGCAGATCACATCGAGATCGAACTCGATCTCGGGGATCAGGATGACATCCGCACCCGACGCGAGCCCCGCGTGGAGGGTGATCCATCCCGCGTTGCGACCCATGAGCTCGACGACCATGACGCGATGGTGCGACGCCGCGGTGGAGTGCACCCGATCGAGCGCCTCGGTCGCGACATGGACCGCGGTCTGAAACCCGAAGGTGATGTCTGTGCCGTGCAGGTCATTGTCGATCGTCTTGGGCACCCCGATGCAGTTGATCCCCGCCGCGGCGTACGGCTCGGCGACGGACATCGTCCCGTCGCCCCCGATGACGATCAGCGCCTCGATCTTGCGGATCTTCAGGTGCGTGATGCACACCTCCGTCAGGTCCCGGTAGATGATGTTCCCCTGCTCGTCCTTGCCCATGGGGTACCGGCGCGGGTCGGACTTGTTGTTGGACCCCAGGATCGTCCCACCCATTGTGAGGATGTTGGAGACATCGTCGATGTAGAGCGGGCGGATCCGGTCCTCGATCAACCCGAGGAACCCGTCTTCGATCCCGAAGACCTCGATCCCGTTATTGATCGCGTCCTTGACGACGGCCCGGATGACGGCATTGAGACCCGGGCAGTCCCCGCCGCCCGTGAGGACTGCGATTCTTTTGATGTTGGAGACGGGGACGCGATCGTTGATGGTGGCCATATGGTGAGAAGTATCGGCGAAAAAGTGACCGCTGGCCCAATGTCTGAGGCTTCTGGGTCATGAAAAACCAGATTCTCTCCGTCGCGGGTGACCGCTATGATTCAAGATTCCATTCCCTTCGTATTCAAGGAGTTAGTTATGTTCAGGTCTTTGACAACAGCCGGCGTGGCTTTGGTACAGTGCTCACTGGTGTCCGCGGTGTTCGCCGAGCCCGAGAAACAGCCCGAGGTCACGCTTGCGTACACCTACCAGGCCGGCGAGCCGGTTCGCTATCGGTTCGAGTCGTACCAGTTCGCGATTCAGATCGCGATGGATCAGATGTCCACCTCCAGCCAGTCCACCAGTTCGGTGCTCCATCGGGAACTGCTCGATGAGCGTGAAGACGGCACACTCGTCGTTGCCGAGAAGACGGAGCAGTATGCATTTGAGCAGAAGGTGAACGACGAGATCTATGCCTTCGACTCTGAGAACCCTGAGCATGAATCACACCGGGACGATCCGCAGGTGCGTGCCCAGATTGAGACGCTGGGTTGGCCCACGCAGTATGTCATGACTCCACTTGGAGAGGTCGTCGGCATCGCCAACGAGGCACAGATCGCGGAGAAGATCGATGCGGTCGAGGATGCTTCGCTGCGAGACGAGATCCGTGCCCAGTACAGCACGCCGATTCTCATCCGTGAGGCAAATCCCTTTAGTAAACTGCTCAGTGATAGCCCGGTCGGGGTTGGTGATTCGTGGACGGTGAGCTATGTCATCGATGAGGGGCCGATGAGCTTCAAGGTCAATCAGCGGATGACCGTCGCCAGCATCCTCGACTTGGAAGAGGGCAAGCGGGTCAGGGTCGAGTTTGACGGCACGATCGATTTCGAGATGCCCGCTGATTTTCCCGCGTTCATGAAGGTAGAGGAGCACTCAGTTGAGGGTCGCTTTGTGTTCAACACGCATCTCGGCACAATGACAGAGTATCAATCCAGAATGTCAATCGGCTTTGGGGGCAGCCCTGGCGAAGGCATTCCCAAGGTGAGCGTCTCGACAACACTACGGACAGAGTACGAAATGATGAATGACTAATCCAAATGTAACAGAATAGGAGAAGGGCATCCCGGATACCCGGGGTGCCCTTTTTCGTGGATGAGCGATCCGGAGCCGGCATACACATCGATGTACAGGAATCATTCGAGCTGCATCCGCGTTCGCTCTGTGAAATCTACGTCGAAACCGACGAGAACCGGGCGTATCGGGCAGCCTTGAACCGTGGATTCGGTACCATAGAGAGCGTTCATGGATGAGCACATACCCCAACCCGCCGACCCGAACCAGATGCCCGCTGTCGCGGCGTCCGAGCGGTTCGATCCGCACCTCTATCTCCACCCCCAGACCCTCTCGCGTCTCTCCACGATGGAACTGCGTGCGAAGATGATCGTGGAAGGGGTGATGGCCGGTCAGCATCGATCGCCGTACACCGGGGTGTCCGTCGAGTTTGCCCAGCACCGCCCCTATGTCGCGGGCGACGACATCCGCCACCTCGACTGGAAGGTCTACGCCCGCACCGACAAGCTCCAGGTCAAGCAGTATCAGCAGGAGACCACCCTCGACCTGGTCCTGCTCGTCGATTCGTCCGGGTCGATGCGGTTCGGGTCGCGCCTGTTCTCCGACGCGTCGGGGTCCGCCCGCGAGCTCTCGCCCGATGGGCGTCCGAACTGGTCGAAGTTCGATCACGCGACCGCGACAGCCGCCGCGATGGCGTACATCACCATCAACCAGGGCGACCGGGTCGGGCTCGCGGTGTACGCCGACGAGCTGCGGGCGATGGTCGAGCGCTCGGCACGCAAATCGAGCTGGAAGCAGATCGTCGATGCGCTCGCGACGCACCCGATCGATCGCGAGACGGACATCGTCCGCGTGATCGACCAGACCCTTGCGAAGATCTCCAACAAGTGCCTGATCGTGATCGTGTCCGACTTCTTCGAGGACCCCGAGCACATCCGCTCCGCGTTCGCCAAGGTCAAGCACCGCGGGCACGACCTGATCGCGCTGCAGGTGCTCGACAAGGCGGAGCTGAGCTTCGAGTTCGACGACCCGGCCGCGTTCGAGGGGCTCGAGTCCGAGCCCACGATCCGCATCGATCCGCGCGCGCTCCGCCAGGCGTATCTTGAGTCGATCAACAACCACATCGATCTGGTCTCGCACCATGCGCGATCGTTCGGGTTCGATCACAAGGTCGTCTCCACGCACAAGTGGCTGGGCCCAACCCTCGCCAAGTTCGTCGCCCGTCGCAACGCTGCGTCCACGCTGAGGGGGTCCTGATCGATGCCCTTCTCGTTCCTCCATCCCATGCTCTTCGCGATCGGGGCCGCGTGCGTCTCGATCCCGATTATCATCCACCTGCTCAAACGCAGACGCCGGGTGATCCCGTGGGGCGCGATGCGCTTCCTCGAGGAGGCCTACCGCAAGCGTCGCCGGATCATTACCCTTGAACAGCTGATCCTGCTCGCGCTGCGGTGCGTGCTCGTGCTGCTCATCGCGATGGGGGTCGGTTCGCTTGTGCTCGGAGGCATGGGTCAATCGCGTCTGCCCAAGACGCTTGTGATTGTGCTCGATGACTCCATCGCGTCCGCTCGCATCGCCAACACATCTCCGATCATCGATCACCACATCGCCAACGCATCCGCGATCATCGATCAGCACATCGATCACGCGATCGCCCGCGTTGATGCGCTCGACCCTTCCTTAGGCGATCGGGTCGTGCTGATTTCCGCAGCTGCGCCCGCCCAGGCGATCGTCCTCCCCGCGAGCGATGACCTGGGCGCTGTTCGCGCGTTGATCGAGCAATCAACCCCCACGGACGCGAGCTTTGATCTCGAGGGCGCGATGGCGTTGATCGAGCAGATCGAGTCGGACCCGAGCCGTCCGACCGAGACTGAGATCTTCATCGCGAGCGACGCGCGTGGGCTCGATCACGCGATCGAGCGTGTGGGCACGGACCTATCGCGCGTCCAAGCGGACACGATCGTCCTCCCCGAGCCCGACCCAGCGCCCGCGATGAATGTCGGGATCGTCAGCGTCAACCCGACCCGGTCGCTGGTTGTTCGCGACGGGCTCGCACTCCCCGAGTCTGTTCGCATCGAGCTCGTCCGATCGGGCGAGGTGGATGCGAGCGTCGAGACCCAGATCGGGATCGTCGATCCTTCGGGGACGACAAGGGGCTCGGGCACCGTGACATGGCGTACGGGCGAGCGGGCGTCCACGATCAACATCGCGCTCGATACGCGCGAGCTTGACCCGATGGCTGCCACAAGCGCAATCCTGATCGCACGCCTCAGCGCCGACGCGAACCCACGCGACAACCAGGCCCTGATCGCGTTGCCCACCCGCAACACCCTCCGCGTCGCGATCGTCGATCGCCCGCGCGTTGCGGCCGGCTCGACGCAGGGCGACATCCCCCCCGCGCGCTGGGTGCGTGCCGCCCTCGCGCCGCGTGCGGACATGGGCGTGCAGATCACGAGCATCGATGCGTCGCAAGCCGCCGCTCGTCTCGCGCCCGGGGTCGACGCGATCTTCGTGCTCGCGCCCGCCGAGCTCAACGACGCCGCGTGGGACCGCATCGCGCGACTGCGTGATCAGGGCGTGATGATCGTCGTCACGCCCGATGCCCGATCAGAATCACTCGCGTGGTTCGATCGCGTGCACGGGCTCGCACCTGATTCTTTCGCGCCGGTGCAGACGCTCGTCACGCACGACACGCCGATGACCATCGATCCGCTTGTCCCCGTGCAGAGTCTGCTCGCGGGGATCGAGAGCGATTGGGACGCGCTCGCTGGCGCGGTGCAGCTTGAGCGATCAATGAAGATCGACGCGTCCGCAACGCCTATCGCGCTGCTCATGGACGGCGCACCATTGGGCGTGCAGATCATCGAACGCGACGGCTCGGGCGTGCTCGTGGTGCTCTGCGTGCCTTTCGATCTCACTTGGTCGAACCTGCCCGCACGCCCGCTGTTCGTCGCGATGATGCAGGAACTTGTCCGTCAGGGCGTGGGGGTGGGGGAAACGCGTCTGCCCGTGCTCGCGGGGACGCCGATGCGGGTCCCGGACTGGTCCCAGAGCATGCGTCCGATCGAGATCGGTGCCTCCGAATCGCGTGATCCGGTGCGCCACGCCGGGGCGGTGTCGTTCCGCGACCCGCAAGGGCAAGCCCGCGCGATCCAGATCGTCCACCCCGATTCGATGGGCGCGATCGCGGACCAAACATCTCAAGAAACGATCGAGGATCACCTCGCCCGATTCATCGACGCCCAATCGTTCCAATGGATCGGGGCGGAAACAGGCGAGGGTTCATCCACCAATGAGCTCGCAGCCCGATCCACGGACGCGCACCGGTTCGCGCTGTGGATGCTCTGGGGTGCGTTCCTTGTTGGAGTGATCGAGTTCATCCTCGCACGCCTGTTCACCCAGCGCCTGATCGCCAGCGAGCGGGCGATGGGGGCCGAAGGACGGGGGGCGCGGGCATGAACGATCTGCTCAACTTCCTCTTCGGGATGGGCGCATCGGGCGACGGGCAATCGCTCGGGTTCGGTTCTCCCGATGCCCAGCTCGTCTTCGTGCACGCGATCCCGTCCTGGCTGATCGTGCTGATCCTCATCACGCTCGCGGGTCTGGCGATCTGGTCGTATCGCGCGATCCCCGGACGCAAGCCCGTCCGCGCCCTGCTCGCGTTGTCGCGTGCTGCGGTGCTGGGATTCCTATTCATCCTCGCGCTCGGGCCTCGTATTGAACAGACGATCATCGAGACCGAGCCCGACTGGGTGCTCGTGCTGCTCGATCGATCCGGATCTCTGGAAATCCCCGATGCGCCGGGCGCAACCAACACCCGCGAGGATCAACTCCGCGCGATGCTCGGGTCGGCTTCGGAATCGTGGGGGGCGCTGACGGACAACAAGCGCGTCCTCTGGATCGGGTTCGACGATCAACGCCGGGTCCTCCACGAGGGCGCAACGCTCGATCCGGAATCCCTCGATCCGCCCAGCGGACAGGGGACGGACATCGATGGCGCGATCCGCGAGGCCCTCCGGCGCGTCGCTGCCCGACCCGTCTCTGCGATCGTGCTCGTCACGGACGGACGCTCGACCCGCCCGATCGACCCCGAACTCATCGAATCGCTCGCTGAGCGCCAGATCCCGATCGTCACGGTGCCCCTGGGCGATGCAAACCCGATCCGCGATCTCGCGATCGAGCGCGTCGAGCACCCCGACGCCGTGTTCAACAAGGACCTCGCGCCCATCCGGGTGCACCTGAGCGGGCGTGGCATCGACGCAGATGAGCTTTCGCGTAACCCGATCCGCGTCGAGCTCGTCGATCACGAACGCGACGAGGTGCTTGACAGCGCCCCGATCACCCTGGACCAGCTCGGGCTCGGAGAGGGTGACCCAACCCCGATCACCCTGATGCACACGCCCGAGGGCGAGGGCGAACGCCGTCTCGATCTGCGCATCATCTCCGATCGAACCGTCGCGGATCTCAACCCGAGCAACGACACGCAATCGATCGCGATGCGCGTTGTGGAGCGCCCGCTGCGTGTCCTCTACATCGACGGGTACCCTCGCTGGGAGCACCGGTACCTCAAGTTCATGCTCCTCCGCGAGCCCTCGATCGTCAGCTCGTCGATGCTGCTCTCTGCGACCCGCCGGTACATCCAGGAGGGCGACGAACTCATCTCGAGTCTCCCCATGACCCTCGACGAGTGGGAACCCTTCGATGTCATCATCCTCGGCGATGTCCGCGCCGAGCTCTTCGCCACCCAACAACTCGAATCCCTCCGCGAGCACATCCTCACCCGCGGCGCCGGGTTGCTCTGGATCGCCGGCCCCAGCGCCGTGCCCGACGCGTACCTCAGCACCCCCATCGCGTCGCTGCTGCCCATGCGTTCCGACGCGGGCGGATCGCAATCCGTCACCCAAGCATGGGGCGAGCCCGTGACGATGAGCGCCACACCCGAAGCCACCCGCCTGGGTGTGCTCCGTCTGAGCGAGGACGGCGAGGGGTGGCTCGATCGATTGAGCAGCCCCGACACCGGGTGGTCCAAGCTCCAATGGGCCCAGGCCCTCGACCCCACCAGCTTCAAGCCCGGCGTGAGCACCCTCGCGTACGCCCAATCGATCGAGACCGGATCGCAAGCGCCCATCATCACCATTATGCGGTACGGCGCCGGGGTCAGCGCCTATGTCGCGACGGATGAGATCTGGCGCTGGCGCTACGGAAGAGGCGAAGACCTCCCCGAACGGTTCTGGCTCCCCCTCGTTCGGGCGCTGGGGCGCGGGACGGTCGCTCGCCGGGCGGCCCCCGCCCAGCTCATCGTCACCCCCGCCGAGCCGGGCGTCGCCCAGGCCACCCAGATCACCCTCCGCGTCTTCGATCAACAACGCATCGACGCGCTCCCCGAACGCGTCCGCGTGCGTGTCGGTTCGCTCGCCGATCGCGACGAGCCCACCGAGATCGAGCTCGTCGGCGTCGGCGACACCCGCACCGGTGTCTGGATCCCGCAACGACCCGGCAGCTACGAGATCCGCCCGCTCGGGCTCGACGCGGAGATGGTCGCGATCAGTCAGCGGACACGCGTCTTTGATCGCGCGGACGAACGCCGGACCCTCGACACGGATCACGCAACCCTCGTCTCCCTCGCGGCGAACACCAACGGGTGGGTGTCAGAACCCGACGCGTTCGATCAGATCCCGGATCTGCTCCCCAATCGGGCGCGCACGCTTGTTTCCCCGCCCCGGCGTGCTTCGTTGTGGGATCGCCCGATCGTGCTGATCGTGCTGATTTCGCTGTTGACAATCGAGTGGATCGCACGCAGGACTCTCCGCCTCGCATAAGGACAAACCGACCCGGATGAACGACACGAGCCCCAACCCGACGACCCTGAACCGGCTCCGGCGCCGATTGCGGATGATCGCATCGCGTGTGCGTCTGCTGATGGCACTGCGGGCGCTGCTCGCGACGATCGCGATTGTGGGGGTGTCGCTTTTCGTGCTTGCGTGCGCCGATTACCTGCTGCGCCTGCCCAACAACGGGCGCCTCGGGCTTCTGATCGGGGTCGGGGTCCTCGCGTTATACCTGCTCTGGACCCGCGTGCGACCGGCGCTGCGTACACGCCTACGCGAAACGGATGTCGCGCTGATCATTGAACGAGCGAACCCCGGCATGCGTGGGCTGCTCGCCAGCGCGATTGACCTGAGCACCACACGCGACGAAGAGAATGACGAGGTCTCTCAAGGTCTGCGAGAAACCGCGATCCGAACCGCGACGCGCCGATTGGAAAACGCATCGATCCCACCGATCCTGCGTGCGGGCGTGCTTGCGCGATCGGGCTCGGCTCTGGGCGCGATCGCGGTCGTCCTCGCCTTGATCGCAACACTCAACCCCGCGCTCTTCCGCGCCGGGGTGGGTCGGGTCCTGACGCCCTGGAACGATGCCCGCTGGCCTGTCCGGTACGCGATCTGGGATGTCACGGATCGCGACGCTCGCGCGGTCGATGTGCCCCTGCCCCTGCGGGCGCTTGTTGGAAGTGCGTCGAGCGATCTGGACAGCCCCGCGCGGGCGATGGTGTCCTGGCGCGTCCTCGACGAGGACGGCGACGCGATCGGGGACTGGTCCCGCACGCTGCTCATGCCCCAGCGCCGACGCGACGCGGATCGCAACATCCCGATCTACGAGCAGCTCATCGATCCCCGCGATCGGGCCTCGCGCCGACCCGAAGATCAACGATTCACGCTCGAGTACCGCATCACGACTCGCGACGATCGGACCGGCACCGGGCGGATCACGCTTGTTCGCCCCCCCGAGCTCGTGCGCACACAGATCGAGATCGACCTTCCGTCGTACGCGACCCCGATCGCAGACACGGGCGTCGTTGAGTCGGGCGTGTTCACTCCTGAGGGTTCCGAGTCACGCATCGCGCCCGTCCTCCGCGATTCGCGAGTTCGGGTCGTATGGTCTTTCTCCAAGCCCATCGCCGAAGACGAAACGCCGCCCGCGTGGATCGAGCGGGTGCTCGCGGGCGCGACGGTCGAGTCGTACACCCGCCCCGATGATCGGAGTTTGGAGCTCGTCTTTAGCGCGATCGACCCGATCCTGATCGAGCCGACGGTGATGGACCTTTCGGGCGTGCCCGTTCGCGAATCGATCGCTGTCGCGTTCGATGTCATCGAGGACCTCGCCCCGAGCGTGCGACTGATCGATCCATCGCGCGACGAGAACCTGACACCCAACGCGAAGATCACGATCAGCGCTGAAGTCAGCGACGATCTCGGTCTGACCCTTTCTTCTTTGTGGGCGCACCGGTACGCGCCGCCGCAGGGATCGAGCGGCGCACCCGCGGAGCCCTTCGGCGATCCGGTCGAGATCGAATCAATCACGCTGGAGATGCCCGTCCGCGCGACACCCGCGGGGGCGCTCGATTTCTCCACGCTCAACCTGAACCCGGGCGACGAGGTCCGTGTCTGGGCAGACGCACGCGATCTGCGTGCCGACCCCGATCGCCCATCGCTCGGGTACGCGAAATCGGGCGAGCGGGTGATCCGGATCGTCACGGAGGATGAACTGATCGAGCAGGTCCGGCGATCGCTCGACCCGCTCCGCAACAACCTGCGGGCGCTCGACGAGCGCCAGGGCGAGGTTCAGCAGCTCGTCCGCGACGCGAGCCCGCGCGCAGCCGACGAGCAGCGATCGCTCTCCGAACGACTCCGCGCCAACCAGAACGCGCTCGATCAGCTCGATCGCACCATCGACCGCAACGCGATCGAGGACGAGACCCTGCGACAGACGATCGAGGACGCCGCGAGCGTGATCGCCGAAGCTGCCCGACAGAGCGAGCGTGCGGACGATCAGATCCGACGCGGCGAGGACGATCCAGCGCAGGAGAGTCAGCGCCAGGTCCGCAACCGGTTGGGCGAGCTCCTCTCCATGCTCGACCAAGGACAGGACGCGTGGCTCGCCCTCCGCGATGTGCAGCAGCTCCGCGCCGAGCTCGAGTCCATCCAGCAACAAACCCAGGACCTCGCTCAACGCACCGCGGGGCAATCGCTCGACGAGATGAGCGCCGAGGATCGCAGCGCCCTCGAGCAGATCCTCGAGCGCCAGCAGGAGAACGCGGACGACGCGCGTGACGCGATCAATCAGCTCGATCAGCGGGCCGAGGAACTCGAAGAGCACGACCCGACCCAGGCGGAAGCGCTCAGAAGGGCCGCCGAGCAGGCACGGGCGGCGCAGATCGAGCAGAAGCTCCGCGAAGCCGGGGCGCAGATCGAGCAGAACCAGACGAGCAGCGCGACCCAGACGCAAGAGGAAGTCCTTGAAGAACTCGAGGAGCTCCTCGAAGAGCTCGAAAACACGATCCAGAACCGCGACAACGCGCTGCGGCGCGAGCTCGCGTCGATCATGGATGCGCTCAAGCAGCTCATCGACGCGCAGGAACGCGAGATCGTCCGCCTCGATTCGATGATCCTCGACAACGCGTTCGACGGGATGGATCAGCGCCTGATCGCGCTGGTTCGCAACACCCTGAGCGTCCGCGACGAGGCGCTGGGCGCGTTCCCCGAGACGCGAGCGATCGCCGACCACATCACCCGCGCGGGCAACGCCCAGAGCGGCGCGATCAACGCGCTGCGTGCGGACCCGATCGCGCCCGATCAGGCGCAAGCGGGGCAGAACGCCGCCCTCAACCATCTCCGCAACGCGCTCGAAGAAGCGCAGAAGCTCGACGACCAGGCCGCCCAACGCCAGATGGAACGCGCCCGCGAGGAACTCCGCAAGCAGTACGCCCAGATGCTCGACACCCAGACCCGAATCCACGACGAAACGATCGCGCTGGGCAACGAGAATCTCGGGCGGCGCGAACGATCGCAGGCGCGGACGCTCAGCGCCGAGCAGCAAGCGCTCACGGAAGAGCTGCGTGAGATGCTTGACGAGCACGAGGGTCTCAGCGACGCGCCAATCTTCACCCTCGCGCACGATCAGCTCGATCGGCTGATGTCCCGCAGCGCCGACGGGCTCAACGAGCGCCAGATCGACGACCCGACCCGGGCGAGTCAACGCCGGGCGATGTCCGTACTCGCGTCCCTCATCGATGTCCTCAACGAACAACAACAGCAGCAAGAGGACTTCGAGGACGGGCAATCCCAGAACCAGCAGGGCAACGGCGGACAACAGAGCGGCGGCGACGACCCCCTCATCCCGCCCGTCGCCGAACTCAAGCTCCTCCGCTCCATGCAGCAGCTCGTCATGGACCAGACGCGAGGTCTCGCGGAGACCGAATCCCCCAACCCTGACGAGGTCCGATCCGTCGCCGAGCTCCAGCGCCGCCTGTTCGAGCAAGGAAAGGCACTCATCGAGTCGATGAATCCAACACCCGTCACACCCGAATCACCTGATCCGGATGGAGATTCGGGGAACCCTGAGCCGATCGAACCGGTAGAGATTGATGTCCCATGAGTGTGCGGAACCGTACCATCCCGATCGTGCTCGCGTTGGGTCTCTTCGCGGGGGGATCGATCGCGCAGCCTGAAAGCGACACTGGCAACTCCGATCCGCTCCCCACGCTCGATGAGCTGCTCGGGCTCAAGGAGCAATCCCCGAGCACCGATCCCAACAACGACGCGCTCGATGAGATCCTCTCCCCGAGAGAAGCGGGCGAAGCGCTCGGCGATGCCATATCCCTGATGGATCGCGTCGCGCAGCGCATCGACGCGGACAACGACATCTCCATCGCGACACAGCGCTTGCAAGAAGACATCCTCCGCAAGCTCGATCAGGTCATCGAGTCCGCCCAGAACAATCAACAGGGCGGCGGGGGCAGCTCTTCGAGCGCGCAGTCCTCATCGAGCAATCAACAGCAACCTAACCAGCAACAACAACAGGGCAACAACCAGCAGCAGGGCTCGCCCGGGTCCGAGTCGGGGCAGGAGTCCATGCCCGGCGGATCCTCCGCCGCAAGCCCGGGCGATGCGCTCGCACCCGACGGCGTGAGCTGGGGCGCACTCCCACAACGCGTCCGCGACGCCCTTTCGCAGGGATTCTCCGACAAGTACTCCGAGCTCTATCGAACGCTGACCGAGGAGTACTATCGCGCACTCGCGGAGGACGAGAACCCGTGATCCGCACAGCATCCATCTCGATCATGCTCGGCGCTTCGATCGCGGCGGCGCAATCGGGCGACCCCGGCGCGGGGGCGCAGAACAACCCGCTCGCCCAAGAGATCACGCCCGAGCTCGATCAGGCGATCAGCGCCGGGATCGCGTACCTCGCGAACACGCAGCAACCCGACGGCGCATGGGAATCGGGACGCTACGGGAAGAATGTCGCGATCACCTCGCTCGCGTGCCTCGCGCTCATGAGCGACGGGCACATGCCCGGACGCGGCGAGCTCGGCGATGTCGTCGATCGCGGGGTGGACTTCATCCTAAGCACCTCCAAAGAATCCGGGCTGCTCACTTCCGAAGCCAACAACGGGCCGATGTACGGGCATGGGTTCGCGACCCTCTTCCTCGGCGAGGTCTACGGCATGACGCCCGGCGGCGATAACTCACGCGCCGATCGGATCCACGAGGCGCTCGTCAAAGCCGTCCGATTGATCGAGCAGACCCAGAACGACGAGGGCGGGTGGCGTTACAACCCCGTCCCCTACGACGCGGATGTCTCCGTGACGATCTGCCAGATCATGGCGCTCCGCAGCGCCCGCAACGCGGGGGTCGAGGTCAACGCGAAGGTGATCGATCGGGCGGTCGAGTATGTCCGCATGTGCCAGAACGCGGACGGCGGGTTCAAGTACCAGCTCGGATCGGGCAACAGCGCCTGGCCGAGGACCGCGGCGGGTGTCGCGTCGTTGTTCTACGCGGGGATCTATGAGGACGACGCGATCGATCGCGGGCTCGAGTACCTCAACAAGAATGCGCTCCCCGGGAGCGCCAACCCGTCGAGATCGCATTACTTTTATGGGCAGTACTACGCGGTCCAGGCGATGTACCTCGCGGGCGGCGAGCCCTGGGAAATCTGGTGGCCGGCCGTGCGTTCTGAACTCATCTCTACCCAGAACCTCGACGGGTCATGGGACGATCGATCCGTCGGCCCGCCCTACGGCACCGCGATGGCGCTGATCGTGCTCCAGATGCCCAAACGATACCTCCCGATCTTCCAGAAATGAAATACGCACGCACCATCCCGACCCTGATCCTCGCGTTTGCGACCCAGGTGGGTGGTGCGCAGACGATCAAGGGTGGGTGGACGATCTGCACGCGCGATCTGCACCTGCGCGATACGCTGATCGAACGCGCTAATGAGCGGGAGCTCACCCTGATCAACGCGTACGGGATCCGATCCGTGCTCCCGATGGACCAGGTCCTGTTCGTCGTCAAGTCCGAGTTCTCTACACCAGTTGTGACCGACGCGATGGTGGGGGTGCCGATGCAGGACCCGAGCCCCGTGCGACTGATCTCACTCGCCGACGGGCAGACGATCCGCGGGAGCCTGCTCGAACCAGATGCGTCTGAGCAGATCTCCATCTCCCTGATCGCGGGCACAAGCGTCCACGGCGACGCCCACATCCCGCTTGAGCAGGTCCTGAGCATCCGCGATCAACGCACCCAGGCAACCCAGGTCAAGGGCGACCTGATCGATGATCTCGTCGTCATGCGCAACGGCGATCGGATATCCGGGTTCATCGAATCGGTCGGGCCCGTGGTGCAGGTCTCGGCTGACGATCGCGTGCTTGATCTCGATATCGAACGGGTTGAGCGGATCCTGATCGCGAACGACCCCGCCCCGATCGATGGCGTGCACCTGCGCTTCGTCGATCACGAGATCATCCGCGTCCTCGGGTTCAGGTACGCCCCCCGCACCCCCATCCAGATCAGCATCGACCCGGGCTCGTTCGGGCTCGAAGACTCGGGCGCCACGGAATGGCGTTTCGATCCGGGCACCCTGGATGCACTATGGATCGACAACCCGGACCAACGCGTCGTGGCGCTCAGCGCGATCGAGCCCGAGCGCGTGGAGCCGATGGGCGATCGCGCGTGGGTCCCGTCGCCGATCGTGATCAACACGGACGCGTCGCATGAGGCACTGCGATCGATTGATTTCCAATCACCCGCGCGCGTGCTCTACCCGCTGCCCGAGGGCGCATCGCGGTTCGCGTGCACCGTGGAGGCGCCGATCGAGACCTGGACGGACTGCGTCGTCCGTGTCTTCGCGGATCGCGACGGACGCGAGCGTCAGGTCTTCGAGCAACGATTACACCACGATTCACCCGACGCGGGGATCAATGTCGAGCTCCCACGCGGCACCAGCGCCCTCATCATCGAGATCGACCCGGGAGCGCACGGCCCGATCCAGGATCGCGTGCTCATGCACCGACCGCGTCTGCTCGTCGTGGATTGATCGGAATCAGAAGATCTCGTAGTGCTCGAGGATCTTGGCGATCTGGGCAGCGGTATCGCCCGAGTGGTCAATCTGCTCGGCGCACCAACCGAAGTCCTTCGCGCCCTGCACATTCACATCGGTATCGTCGAGGAACAGGATCTGGTTCCCCGCAGCGCCCACGCGCCGCTCGAACGCAGCGAACGCCTTCTCGTCGGGCTTGGCCAACCCGAACAGATGGCTCGCGTGCTTGTGCTCGATCAGGGACGCGACGGGGAAGTCCTCGTCCATCCGTGCCCAGTGCGACGCGTTCGTATTGGAAAAGAGGGCCGTCGAGAGATCCGCGAAGTTGTTGAGCTCTTCGATGATCTCATCAACCCCGGGGTACTCCTCGAGCAGCCACGCGTGATGGACCGCAGCGACATCCTCGATCGTGTGGAAGTCCTCGGACTCCTTGGCGATCGCGCGGAAGAACGCCTTGTCGCTCATCTGCCCCGTCTGGTAGCGCTGCGAGAGGGATTCCTGCTTCGCGAGGCACTTGGACGCGATCGCCTTGCTGGGTGCTTTGATCCCCGCCGCGGCGCACCCTTCCTCCCAGGAACGGCAGATTCTCAGGATCACTCCGCCCCAGTCGAAGCAGACGAGTCGAATGTCATGATCCATGGGCGCTCTCCAAGTCCTGCATCGCGGAGGTCTTCATCACCTCGTCCATCACCGTTGTCGCGAACGACCCGCGTGGGAGCTCGAAGGCACAACGGATAAACGCGCCGTGCTCATCGATCCCGCCCTCGACCTCGGGGTCGATCACGGGGATCCGCAGCGGGCGTCGATCGCCCCCGATCATGGGGAACGCGTCTCGACGCTCGCACAACTCCATATCTTTCGACGAAATCCCCGCCCGGGCAAGGGCTTCGAGCTCCTTGAACCCGACTTCGCCGCCCGCACGCTCCATCGTGGTGCCCCACATGGGCCCGGAGGGCCCGATCTCGAACCGCGACATCCGCTCGTTGAGGGAGGCCGAGTTGGATTCGAGCTCGTCCTGTGTGATCGCAAAGCACGCCCGGTTCTTGAGTTGGAACGCCAGATCCCCTGGGAGCAGGGTCCCGAGCGTGCCCGATTCCACCCGATCGTTGAGGACCTGGTTGAAGATCGCGGACTGGAACGAGGAGATGTAGAACCCCGCCGCGGTGGGGTCGATCGCCCGGATCGCCTTTTCGGGGGCATCGCCCCGCGCCAGGGCGCGGAGGGTGTGGTACTCGCCCTTGAACACCTTGGGCATGAGCTGGGCCGCATCCGCATAGTGCCTGCGTGCGTAGGCCTCGCGTGCGTCGATGCTGCCCTCGGGCGCGAGTGGGTGGGGGGAGAGGAGGAGATCGATCGCGGCCTGCACATCGTTGAGGATCAACGCCCGCCCGATCAGGTGGTTGTTCATCTGGTTCCCGAACCGCTGCACCCCGAACCGGTTGGGCACGCCAACGCGAGAGAGCAGATCGAGGGCCTTCTTCGCGTTCCGCACGCCCATGGGGTCCACATCGCGGACCTTGATCGAGAACCGGTTCCCCGTGAGGTGCCCGCGCTGGAGCTTGTTCGTGTGCAGATCCGCCCAGAGCACGCGGGCTCGATCGTGCTGAAAACTCGGGAAGTCCTCGGGGGTCTTGCCCGGCGCGTGGATCGAGAAGACCTGACGCGTGACGGCGTGCTTGTCCTTGAGACCCGCGTGACCCACCGCGCGACGATCCACCCCGAAGTGACGCGCGAGCGTGTCGCGGAGTTGGAGGGTGGAGAGCCCGCGCTTCTCAACGAAGATGTAGATGTGCTCGCCCTCGCCATCTGGCGCGTAGAGCGGGATCTCCTCAACGAGGAAATCGTCCGGGCGTTGCTTGAGCGTGCCACCGACCCCTTCGATGCCCGCGCTGAGATAACTCGGCGACACAACGCCCGGGGTAAACGCGCTCGGGTCAAAGGAACTCATGGGTTTACTCGATCTCATCAAAGGGAGGCGTGATCGCGTGCTCGATCACATCGTCGCTGACATAGATCGGGACATCGCCCGCGATCCCCAGCGCGATCGCATCGCTCGGGCGTGCGTCGATCTCCACCCGTTGCCCGTCGCGATCGCTCAGGACGAGCACCGCGAAAAAGGTCCCCTCGACGATGTCCGTGATCGCGATGGACTCGAGGGTCGCGCCGAGCTGCTCGATCGTGTGCGCGAGCAGATCGTGCGTCATCGGACGCCCGATCTCGAACCCGGACAGGCGACGATCGATCGCGATCGCTTCGGAGATCCCGATGACGATGGGGAACGAGCGGGGCTCGCCGTGGATCGGGTTGGACTCGCGGAGCTCGATGATCTGCGCACTCGTGTTCTCACGGATCAGGATCCGCGCGAGGTGCATCTCAACCAGCATGCCAGGGGTTCCGGGGTTGGGCATAGGGAATCATAGGGTTGTTTTCTCCCCCGAGCGGGCGGATCGGACACGCCATCGCGAACGAACCCATACCCATTCCAAAGGAGATTCCATGTCACAGGGCACAAAGAAGGCGGTCATTGTCGGGGCTGCGGGCGGGATCGGGACCTCGCTGAGCACCATGCTCGCGGGCTCGGGTTGGGAACTCGTCATCGCGGGGCGTGACCCTGCTCGACTCGTTGCCCTGAGCGACTCCCTGGGCACCTCGGTCCGTGCGTCCCACACGATCGAAGCGAGCGACTTTGACGCGATCGATTCGATGCTCACGGAGCACCCAGATGCGACGGCGCTCGTCAACCTCGCGGGCTCGATCCTGCTCAAGCCCTCGTCCTCGACATCCCGTGCTGATTACGACCAGACGATCGCCCAGAACCTCACGACGGCCTTCGCGTGCGTTCGTGGTGCGGGCAAGCACATGCGCCGAAACGGGGGGAGCGTGGTTCTCATGTCGAGCTGTGCCGCCCAGATCGGGTTGAGCAATCACGAGGCGATCAGCGCTGCCAAGGCCGGTGTTGAGGGACTGGTTCGTTCCGCCGCTGCGAGTTACGCGAACAACAACATCCGATTCAATGCCGTCGCGCCAGGGCTCGTCGAGACCCCGCTCGCGTCCGGGATCATCTCCAGCGAACCCGCACGCAAAGCCAGCGAAGCCATGCATCCGCTCAAACGCATTGGGCAACCCGATGAAATCGCACGCGTGATTCAGATGCTCATCGAGCCAGAGGGCGCCTGGATCACGGGGCAGGTTATTGGTGTCGACGGCGGGATGGCCCGAGTGCGTTCAAAGTAAATCGTATACGATTGAACTGATTGTCAGATTCGAACTGGCATGAGCGCTCTGATGCTGTAGTATCCATGCTTTCGAGTGAGTTGCACCGCAACTGGGTGGAGCATGATGATCAAAGTGAAGCATGTCTTGTTTTGTCTGATACTCGTGGGGGCACCTGGTCATTCATTGGCGCAGGATCGAGTCGAGACACGCTGGCTCAATCCGATCGATGGATCATTCCTGAACCCAATCTCCTGGTCAAACGGGGTACCGATCAACCAGCCAAATCTCGTCTTCGATGTCTTTATTGATCAGGTTGGTGCGCCGTATGTTGTTGCATTCGACCCGAGCCGTCTCGACTCAACGACATACCGGGTCCAGTCACTCACACTCGATTCCTCAGATGCCACTTTCTCCTTGGAGAATGGGATCGATGGTGGAACATTCTTTGTTCAAGAGTTCGTCAATCTACAGCGGGGAACGCTCGAACTTGGGCAGGCGGGGTTGATCGGGTCCGGCGCGGGGATCCCGATGCTGGTGGGACCGGGTTCCTCAGTTCAGATTCACCCCGCTGTCACGGATCAGCGATTCGCGAAGCTCCAGGGCTTTGATATCTACGGTGGTGATTTGTTCATCAATGGCAACGACCCGCTGTGCTTTTATAGCTCATCAGTCGTCTCTGGCGCTCTGGCGACGAACGGGGCGACGATTGGTGTCAACACACCTGTTTCGTACGATGTTCAACTGGGGCGTGCGAACGGTGAGTCCGGAGTTCTGAACACGCCACTCAGCGAGATCGAGATCATGGAGGGTGTCCAGATTTCTGGCTATGACTTCCAGATCCAACGCTTTACTGAGCCATTTTACGGGCCCGGACTCGGCGGCACATTCTTGAACCGGGGGTTGATCAGATCGTTGGGCGGGGAGTCGAGCATTGCCAATGTAAACAACATGGGCACCATCGAGGTACTGGACGGCGTGTTGCAACTCCCGGCTACGAATCATGGGCTCATGCGTGCGAGCGGCACGGGCGAACTCCAGCATTTCGTGACCAATAACGGTGGTCTGCGGACCTTCGTGAATGAAGGGGTGATTGAGATCGATGGACCGGGCAGCCGCTATGTTGTCAGCGCTCGGTATCTGAACTTTTTCGATCTCAGCGCGAGCTTCTGGGCAAACAACGGTCTCATCCGGCTGCTCGACGGCGCAACGGCGGAAATAGCGTCAGCCTCACTCGATCAACTCGGAGTGTTCGAGCGTGAACCCGGGACAGAAGTTGCGATCACAGGCCCACTCGACCTCGATGGCGGCACGCTCACATCTGATTCTTTCCACGGCCCGATCACGATTCGATCTTCGGACGACAAGTACATCAACAGTCTACCGATCATCCGCAACGGCACAATCGAAAGCCCTCAGGGTTGGTTGTTCCATGAGGGCGAGGCTGGCGCACTAAGCAATGTCACCATTACCGGTGGTGATTGGATTGTCGATACAGTCGATCCAGATGGGGGCACACTCCCACATTTATACATCATCAATGTGCAGAACATTGATGTCCCGGAAGGAGATATTGTGCTTTCGCGGGGCGCTCATATTCGCTTTGGACAACTTCCGAATAACGGCAACAAACTCTTCATCAACGAAACAATTCGCACCCAGATCCCGGGTGCAAACCGCACGGCGGTGAGCATTGCGATGAGCAATACCCTTGAGCTTGGCCCTGATGCCCGGGTGTCGGGCGCGATCGACTTTGGCGGTGGTTCTTACAACGGACGGAGAGTGCTGAATCGAGGACTGATCGAGGCCCAGATCGGTACGGGCGCTCTTCGATTCAAGTGCCTGCTGGAAAATGAGCATCTGGTCCGTGCGGAGTTCAACGATCTCGAGTTGCTCGATGTCATGAATACCGGGACAGTCACTGCTCGGTTCGGTGGTATCGAGGCACGCCTCTTTGAGAACGCAGGACTCATAGATGTGAAACCCTTCGGCTGGATCCACACGAGTTCGACGCTCACGCTGACCCCAGATTCGATCATTCATTTGACCCCGGTGTCGGATGCACCAGCATGCATTGGGTCAGATTTCCCAATCGTGCTCGATGGCAAGATCGAGATAGACTGTTCCGCGATCCTGGAGCCAGGTATGTATCAACTCTTGTCCGCCCCAGAACTTTCAGGCCGCTTCAATCGCGTCTCCGTTCAGCACCTCAACGAGGAGCTCGAGTACGGCGGTTTCGATGAGCATGGATGGATGACAATCAGGTACGCCCGCAAGGCCTTCGGGAGAGGGCCGAGCGTACGGTGAGATGCATTGCCCAGACGATATTTGATTTAGATCTCTATCCGAGGATGGATCTGTTGTCCGAGTCGATCGAGCAACTCGATTGGCACCCCGATCGGTGCGACATGTACCTCGCCGAGGAACTCGATTGCTTCCATCCGCGCCATGCCGGGCTTGAGCCCCGCGAAGGTCACCGTTCGATCTGCACGCACCACAAACGACCCCAAGGGCAGACCCGATTGGGCATCGAGCCCCGACGGGGTGTCCACCGCGAGCACGCGGGTACCGGCGCTGGACCTGGTGGTATTGATCCAAGTGACCAACTCGCCCACGCGTCCCTCGATCTCGCGACCGAGCCCCGTCCCGAACAGCGCATCGACGATCAGCGATACACTCGGACGCGATTGGGTTCCGAGGAATGCATCGATCCCGATGATCTCGATTCCCATCCGCTCGATGATCTGCAGGTTCTTGCCCGCGTCGCCCGCATACCCGTCCGCGTCGATCGTCCGCACCACCCGGATAGGGATCTGGTGGTTGTGGAGGTGCCGGGCGAGGGCGAAACCGTCACCGCCGTTGTTGCCTGGGCCGGCAAGGATCAGCACGCTCGGGTCCGCGAGATCACAGATCATGTCCAGCGCATGCGTGCACAGCCCGATCGCCGCGTTCTCCATCAGGACGATCGAATCCATCGCGTACTCCTCGACCGCGCGCCGATCGAGCTCGCGGGCGTTCTCGACGCTGAGCTCGTAGATCGCGGGCGTGGGGCGTGCATCGCGGGCGGGGACAGGCCCCTGCACTCGGAATCGGTCGGGTTCACGCGCGTTCATGCGGGATTATAGGTTCGCGCATCGTGGGCATAGAATCCAGCATGGTGTTCGACATCGTCATGGTCACTCTGATGGTCAGCGCGTCGCTGTGCGTGTTGTACTGGTTCACCGTTGCGTTCCAGGTCCAACGCACGCGGGCGCTGCTCCCGACTGCCCGCGACGGGATCATCCTCGCCGAGCGGACCCCCCCGACCCAGCGGGTGTGCGTGATCGTGCCCTGTCATAACGAAGCGGGGAACATCGGGACGCTCATCGCGTCGCTCAGGGAGCAGGACTACGACCGGCTGCGGGTCGTGCTCGCGCTCGATCGGTGCACCGACGACACGCTCGGCGTCGCGACCCGCGCGATCGGCGACGATGACCGGTTCGAGATCGTCGAGATCACCCAATGCCCCGACGATTGGGCGGGCAAGGTCCATGCTGCCTACTCCGGGTTCACCCGATCTACCCACGCCCGCAACGCGGAAATCCTGATCTTCACGGACGCGGACACCTCGATGGACCCCTCGTGCGTCCGCGCCTGCATCGCGCTCATGCGTGATCGCAACCTCGATTTCCTGAGCCTGCTCTCCACACTCACCACCGACGCGTGGTACGAGCGCGTTGTGCAGCCGGTGACGGCCTTCGAGCTCGCGAGACAGTTCCCGCTCCTGCGGGTGAACCGCACGGACGAGGGGCGGCGAGCGTTCGCGAACGGGCAGTTCATGATGTTCGACAAGAAGGTCTACGACGCGATCGGCGGACACGAAGCCGTCAAGCACGCGATCCTCGAGGACATCGCGTTCTCCCGCCGGGTGAAAGCGAACGGGTCGATCGGCGGGCTCCTGATGGCCGACACGATGCTCCGCTGCCGCATGTACGACAACTGGAGCGAGTACACCCGCGGGTGGAAACGGATCTACACCGAATCCGCGAACCGCGAGATCAAACGCCTGCGCCGGTACGCGCTCCGCACACCGATCGTGACGAGCGTATTCCCGTTGCTCGCCGTGGCGCTCATGGTGCTCTCGCTGTTCAACGGGATAGATCCCCTCGGCATCTCCCTCGGCGCGTTGGCGCTGGTGAGCTGGTTTGTTGGGCTGATCGTGGTGTACCGCATGAGTCACGCGCCGGTGCGGGATGTCCCGATGTCGATCGTGGGGGCGCTCCTGACGGGGCGGATCTTCTGGCAGGCGGCCTCCGATCTCGCGACGGGTCGCCCCACGCTCTGGGGCGGGCGGAGCTATGTCCGAAAGGCGGAGGGATAACCCATGTCCACCCCAAGGCTCGGGCGACGCGTGCGACGCATGGGTGATGATGCCCGTGTTGAACTCACACCCATGATCGATGTGGTGTTCCTGCTGCTCACCTTCTTCGTGTTCTCGATCGTCCTCATGATCCGCGCGGATGTGCTCGATGTGCGCCTCCCCGAACTCACCGCCGGCGAGAACGCCCAGCGCGTCACGCCCATCACGATCGCGATCGACGAGCAGGGCACACTCTTCGTCAACGCCGAGCAGATCGCGCAAGACCAGATCATCGCGCGCGTCGGGGCGCTCCGAGCGGAGTCCCCCGATTCCCCGATCCTCCTCGCAGTGGATGTGCGATCGGACGCGGGCGTGCTGATTCAGCTTGCGGACGCCCTTGTCGCCGCCGAAATGGGGGATTTTTCGATCGTCGGCCGCGAAGCATCCCCGGCTCAACCCGCGGAATCTGAACCCCGAGCACCGGATCAGCCGTAGAACACGATATGGCGTCGCAGACCGCCCCCAACCAGAACGCGCAGCTCGGCATCTCGGTGCCCGTGCTGATGGTGTGTCTGGTGTTGAGTCTGCTCGTTCATCTGCTGAGCGCGGGTGGGTTTGGGTCATACGCACGAACGCACGCGGGCGACGATCTGTTCGCATCCAACGAGTTCACACTCCCTGAAATGCCCGTGCCGCCCGTGCCGGAGGACGAACCGATCCGTCTGGGACGCGAGGACGCGAAGTCCGCCTCGATCACCTGGCTGGGCGTGCTCGAGAATCCGAGTGAAGCCGATGCGCCCGAATCCGAGGTCGAGCAGGCCGAACTCACGATCAACTCGGGCGTGCAGGACATCACCCAGCCGACCCCGGCGCCGAACACACCCCCCTCGGAAACCATCCCCGAATCCGAGTCCGTTCCTGAGGAAATCCCCGAGCCGGCGATCGAACCCAAACCGGTTCAGGCGCAGGACCCGATCGAGCAGCCCGAGCAAACGACCCCGATCGTACCAATCGAGACCGAACCGGTTCCCGAGCCGGTGGTGGAAGCAGTTGATACGACAAAGATCGATCCTGAGCCCCAACCCGAACCTGTTGAAGAACCCACACCCGTCGAACCAACGCCCAACCCACCCGTCGATGAACCTGCAGAAACGCAGGAACAACAACCCGAGCCAGCGCCAACCAATCCGCCCGCAACGCAGCCCGAGCAGTCCACACCCGCTTCGGAAACCGAGCAGGGCAAGCCGGGCGAGGAGGACGATCGCGAGTCTGTCGCGTCGATGATCAAACGCGCCGACACTAAGAACGCGAGCGATCTGAACCGCCCGCTCTCCTCCGCGGGGTTGGAGATCAAGCCCGTCGAGCCGCGTTTCCCCGCAGCAGTCCGTTTTACCCAGCTGCCCCGCAACCCAGTTGTCATCATCCGATTCAACGCGGAGGGCAAGGTCATCTTCACGGACTTCATCCGCGACGAAGAGAAGAAACGCGTCTACGACACGGGGAGCAAGGCCGTCGACGAGCCCCTGCTCAGCGCGATCTACAAGTGGAGAGCAACGGGCGAGCCGCTCAAGCAGCTCGACCCGGAAGATCCCAAGTCATTCATCGAGATCCCGATGAAGATCATCTTCCGCGACGAGAACAACTAGTCGTTCCACGCGAAGACGATCAATGCCGCAAGGGCGATGAGGGCAATGGTCCACATCGCAAGCGCTTTGATGCTCGCCTTCTTCGCCTTGTCCTTTTCGATCCAGGCGCTGCTGCTCGGGCGCACGCCCTGGACAAAGAAGACCGTTGTGGCGCTGAGGTTGATGCACACGATGTTGGTGGCCGCGAGTGTCGCGGCCTCGCCCGCCTTGAGCCATCCGCCCGCCCCGGCCAGCATCCCCGACGCCGCGGTTGGCGGCAACAGGGCGACAGCGACCATGACACCAACGATCGTCGCGGGAGCGCCCGAGGTGAACGCGATGGCTCCGGCGGCCCCCGATGCCAGCGCCACGAGGATGTCACCCAGATCGACCACGGTACGGGCCGTGAGCTCGTCACCCATATTGTCGAACTGCACGAAGTAGCCGAACGCGGCCGAGCATACCAACGCGATGCCCAAGCCGATCAGGTTTGCCCGGAATGCGCGTTTGATCATCGTCAGATCGCCGAGCGTCGTGCCTAGCGCGAGCGCCATGTTCGGCCCAAGCAACGGCGCGATCACCATCGCGCCGATGATGATCGCGGGTGAATCTTTGATCAATCCCACACTCGAAACGATGGCCGCGATCGCTACCATGATCAGGAACACCGGTGTTGTTTTGGATGATCCCTCGATGTCCTCGATCAGCTCTTCACGCGACACCCGCCCGAAGCGGGGCGACCATCGCTTGTCCTCCTGGAGATCCGGATCGTCCTCCTTCTCCGGCTCGGGCAGCGGCGGGTGCGTCGCCTCGACCGGCAGCAGGAGCATGCGGAAGCCGTCGCACTCGCCGAACCTGTCCTGTACCGCGTCGCTGATGGGCTCGACGAGCTCCATGCGGAGCAGGACGGAGGTCATGACTTGATCGTCGTTGAGGTCGGTGAACCAGCGCGATGGCGGGCCGGCTTCCTCGAGCAGCTCCATGAGCGCCGCGTGGTCAGCTTTCGGGACAACGATCTGGACGAGTCGCATAGACACAGCGTCGAGTATACCGCTGAGTCAGGCTTCTGTGCTATCTTCTGAGTCAACGCGCAACAAGATCGCACCACACTCAGGGCACAGGTCATCAGTCAGCCCCATTAATGCATAGCAACAAACAGGACATCGATTGAATGCATCATCTTCAGATGGTGTGTATTTGCTAAGAAAATGAGCGTACAGGTAGAGTATCGCAAGGAACCCCAGCACGATTGCAACCGTGCACCAAAAGAGTGAAGCGCCAAGCAGGAATGGCAGAAACACGCATGCAATGAAGAGCGAGCACAGAAAACCTAATACTAGAAGGTGTAAAGCACGATTGGGTTTCGGTCTACTTAGTCCGTAAAGTTTGCCGTACTTCTTCCCAAGGATAAATTTCTCATCAGACATCGCTCTCGCCGATCGTCACCGACACCGTCGCGACCTTCTCCGCGTCGTTCTCGATGTGCAGGCGCTTGGTCCGATGCTGCGACCAGTCCGTGACCCTCAGGTCCGGCGAATCCGGTCCGGTGTGGGTCTTGATGACATCGTACACCGTGTCGCGTTGCGCCGGGATGAACCCCGCGTTGCGGATGAGTCGGCACAGCACCGCCTCGTCGAGGCAGTAGGTCGTCCCCGCGGAGGACACGACATTCTCCTCCATCATCACGGACCCCATGTCGTTGGCGCCGTACCGAAGCGCGACCTGCCCAATGTGCGGGCCCATCGTGACCCACGACGAACCGATCGAGTAGATGTTGTCCATCATCAGGCGGCTGACCGCCTGGGTGCGGAGGTACTCCGTGGACCCCGCGAGGCGCAATCGCCGCCCGAAACGGGTGTCCATGTCCTTGGTGCCCGACCCGTCGAGCTGCCCCACGACATCGCCCGGGAAGGGGAGGATCTCGCCCGTGTCAGGATCGATATCGTCCTGCGTCGGCCAGTGGGGGAGCCGCCCGAGTGCAGTATTGTCCGGCTGGAACGGCCAAGAGATAAACCCAAGGTAGTGCCCGCCCGTCTCCGGGTTCTTCACCGTCGGATCGCTCGCGACCTGGGTGGGGACCTCGCCGGTCCCGAAGTCGCGGATGGCCTTGTCCTGCCAATGACGCACGGAGCGCATGTGGTGGATCCGATCCGCGTACCCCTCGATGTGCCCATACATCATCGACGCGCTCGTGAACATTCCGAGGGAATGGGCCGCGTACATGACCTGCAGCCACGCGTCCATGTCGCACTTGCCAAGACCGATCTTGGTCCGCACCGCGGGCGCGAAGATCTCGCCTCCGCCACCGGGGAGTGATCCCATCCCGGCTTCCTTGAGTCGGATGAGCACCCACTGGACCTTCTCGATAAGGGTCTTGCCGGGTGGATTGAAGAAGTGCACGAACTCGATCAGCTCCGGAGGCGAGAACGCGTGGATCCGCACATGCGGGAACCGCTCGCGGATCCCGTTGAGCAGCTCCAGGTACCAATCCAGAGGCAGGTTCGGGTTCATGCCGCCCTGCATGAGGATCTGCGTCCCCCCAATGTCCGAGAGCTCCTGCACCTTCTGGTAGAGTTCTTCGTGCTCAAGGGTGTACGCGTCGTGCTCGTCGCCCTTGCGCTTGAACGCACAGAAGATGCACTTGGCCGTGCAGATGTTGGTGTAGTTGATGTTGCGATCGATGATGAAGGTGCGGACGCGATCGCCATGGATCGAGCGGCAGCGTGCGTCCGCGTACCGCCCGAGCGTATGCAAAGGTGCGTTGATCAGCAGCTCGAGCCCCTGCTCGGGGGTCAAACGCGCCTGACCCTCAGACACCGCACGCAGCAACCCTGGGTCCTGCGCGTCCAGATGGGCAAACTCGGGGAGTGGTTGATAGATCGTGCTCATGCGGGCCTCGCGTCCTGCGTACTTTCAGGAAACATTGAAAGTATAGCGCGTCAAACCCAGTTCTTCAAACCCGCACGCGTGTTCAAGACGCCAGGGGGGATTCGGGCTACGCTCGGATCACCAGGAGAACGCCCATGAAGATCGCGTATGTGAGCTGCAAGAACCTCCCCGAACCCGACATCGACGAGATTCCGCTCGTGGAGGGTCTCAAATCTGCAGGGCACGAGGCGTCCGTCGCGGGGTGGGACGACGAATCCGTCGATTGGGCGAGCTTTGACGCGATCCTGATCCGCGCCACCTGGAACTACGCGTGGCACCTCGACGCGTTCCGCGCGTGGATCGCCCGCGCCAACGAGCAGACGACCCTCATCAACCCGATCGAGACGCTCGAGTGGAACCTGCACAAGCGGTACCTCAAGGAGCTGCAAGCCGCGGGGATTCCCATCATCCCGACGGCCTTCTTCGATCAGGGCGCGTCCACATCGATCATGGAACTGTGCGAATCGCGCTGCTGGTCCCGCATTGTCATCAAACCCACCGTGTCCGCAGGGTCGTTCGGGACGCGGGCCTTCGATTTGTGCAAGGGCGACGCACCCGCAGCCCAAGCGTTCTTCGACGAGATGATCGCCCAACGCGAGATGATGATCCAGCGCTTCGTTCCCGCGGTCGAAACCGTCGGCGAGACCGCCCTGATCGTCATCGACGGCGAGCTCACCCACGCGATCGAAAAACGACCACGCTTCGACGATCAGGACGAAGAGGTCTACCTCCGTGAGTCCATCTCCGACGAGATGCGCGAGATCGCAATGAAAGTCATCAACGCAGCGAACAAGGACCACCTCTACGCCCGCGTCGATGTCATCCCGGACGATGACGGATCGCTTATGCTCTCCGAGCTCGAGATGCTCGAGCCGTCGCTGTTCTTCCCGTACTGTGAACGAGCGATCAACAAGTTTGCTCATGCAGTACTCAGACGAGTTCAAGGCTCGTAATGCCGGCTGGTATCTCAGCTTTGCACCTTGCGAGAGTGCAGCAGAGCAAAGGCCAATGTGTGCAAGCCTGCGAGCAAAGCTATTCGTGAAAGCATGGAGTTGGCATCGAGCGATGCAAGCTCTCCAAGGCAGCCACAAGTTTGCGACTCACTCGGAGGGTAGATCATGATCGCGACAGTGAATCCCGCGAGTAGGAGGCAGCCCCCAAGAATACCGACAGACTTTGATTTCAACATGAGCCCCAAGGCAACGATCAGTTCCAGCACTGATACGGCAATAATCAACACTTTGGGAAACTGCGCTGACCAAGAAAGATCCGCGGCCGGGTGACTGTCGTGAGTTGTCAAGATGGAAATCAGCTTCGCCATGCCCGCGATTGCCCAGAACACCGCAAGGCCCCAGCAAAGGCACATAGACGGTATGCGTTTCATCCAGCAGAACCAGATTGGCGTCGGACCAGGACAAATCCAGAACACAGGATGAGCCCAACTCCTACGATTAGAAGCAGTCTTTGTGTAAGTTGATTGCCATTGGCTGAATCACCTGGATGTTGAGACCCAATTGTTCCGAGCGATTCGCCGTCCGGGCCAAGTGTTTGCATTGTAGAATAATCATGAGTGATGTAGCGATCGCCCAGCGCTTTGGGGGCTGGCGGAATGGCGTCGGTTTCCTGAAGTGAATCAACTCTCACTTTCATACTCCCAGCCGATGCGGAGTAGAACTCAATGAGTGATGGTGCCTCATACTTGTCGCCTATGTTGACCCATTCCAAGTAGCTGAACCTCTCTCGAGGAGATCCATCAGCGTTTCGGCTTTCCATCCAATGCACCTGCTGTGACTGTGTGTCTACCCCGATAAACAGAGGCACATTGTTGGACATCAGTGTGTCACGAACTTTGTAGACGCTGATTTGTCGCTCAGCATCACCCTCTTCGATGGGGCGTGTGTCTTGTTGCATGAGCAGGTCGTACCCCGCTCGGGGTGACAGGAAGCGATCACGGTCGATGGCCCCGGCCTTGATATGCCCTACCTGCTTTGCTCCAGCAAGATAATCGTAACGGAATGACTCTTCAGATGTTGAATAGATGTATGTAGTTCGAGAGGTTCCGAGTTCCTCACCGTGGTACAGGCCAGAGGTGCTAATTTCCCAATCATGGGCAGTGATGAAATCTCGAATCGACCCGATGACCCATCCCTTTTCTGGGCCATAGTCCTGCATGATGGTGGCTCGGCCAGAGTAAGCGGGGGGCAGCGGGGGGGTGATGTCGATGGCGTACGACAGTTCTGTGAGGACGGGAACTGCCAGGGCGCACAATCTCCATGCGAAGTTGCGTCGTACATTCATGTCATGGATCCACTCTGGTTCGTGTTCTTACTCTGGGAGGCCAATCAGACATGGGTTAAACGGGGTCGGGAAAGTTGCCCAGGGCTGCGTGCACATTGACCCTGCGGGGTCAAACCCGCCAGGTGTTCCCCCCACACAGCACGCACCAACAGATGTTGGGGCATTGGTGACCTGAATCGATCGTACTGTGCGGGTTCCGTTTGTGCAGTTGTCTGCGCCGCCAAGAATATAAAGTGAGTCGCAAACCGTTCCGGCAGGACAGCTTAGGTACACGAAGCAGTTGCCTCCGCACGGGCCTAGTTCCATCCAGTTGTGTCCTGGTTCTTTGATAATTCTCCAGCATGCGAGTGTTTTGGGGGTTATGACGCAGAACGCGATTAAGATCGAAGATATGCTGATTCTATTCGTCATTGATCTACTCCATATGGTATATTTTCATAGCTCTTGGATCAGCTTGACTTGCGGGTGCAGCGTTGTCAACAGGCAAAATTAATACGCGTAATCTCTCTGGATTTGCCTTAGTAGAAATACTGGCAGTTATTGGTGTGCTTGCGGTGATGCTTTCATTGTTGTTGCCGATACTCAATCAAACTAAATCGGCGACTCATGAAGTGCAGTGTGCTGCCGAACTCCGGGATAGCATCGTTTCTGTGCTCATGTATTCAGATGCTAATCGGGAAAGGTGGCCGACTGTTTTCTCGTACAACGCTATCAGTGAGACATGGGACGGGCCTGGGGGCTTGGCTCTGTATGGGGATCAGGTGCTCGGAGGGCAATCGGGCTATTGGGCATACGCATTGTCAGATTCGCATCTGCGTCCATTCCCATTACTCGCGTGTCCAGCAAACAGAGAACTGGGAATCCAGCTTGAGTTAGCGGCTCAGGATCATGGAGCAGCAACACATGAGCTGGTTTATCCTCTTGATCGAATCATGTCTCACGCCCTGTTTGTCGAACCGAGCTGGTGTCGGCAAGATCAGCCCGAGTGGCAAGATTCTGCTCTCGATACAGGTCTTGTATCCTCAACAAGATTCCCGTCATCCAAAGCAGCGATCTTTGATAAGTCTGCTTTTCATGATCCAAGGTTCTTCTCTGTAGATTATCCGAGTTTCCCGCCTCCATTCAAGACAACCGTTGTTGCGGTTGATACCTCGGCCGGACTCAGGAACACGGGAGATGCAATCCCGCCGATACTCATCGGCGAACCGTTGGATGAGTCATCGGCCGTATTACGTCGCGCTGTTTCGTACTACAGGCTCACTCGTGATGGTTGGCTTGGGCGAGACTGGTAAGATACCGGGCGAATCCATCCCGACTCATCCATCCAAGATTGTCAGAAACCCGTGCATGGACGATCAGGATGAGACTCTCTTGTGCATGTATCGATGTGATCTCCAAAGAACAGAGTCCACATATGTACTCGGAGCCTGCGAAGCTCGAACAAACGTTGTTATTCCTGTTCTTTGAACGGGCGGCGGAGGTGTTGATGCGGGGGTTGGGAAGCGGATGGCGCTTGCTCAGTCTTGAGTTTTCTGCTCACGAGCATGCTCGGTTTCACTTTGTGTCTTGATTGCTGCGAACAAAACAACTGCGATCGCGAGGCATGCCACGCCGACCACCGAACTCAGCCAAGGCGGGAGCCGAAGCAGTGTCGATACCCCGCCTTCGACAAAGATCGCAAAGGCAACCACAGCAAAGAACAAGATCGGTTCGATGAGTTTCATTCTTCCTTCCCCGTCTTCGCAAACCGCATGTCATCCTCGATGCCTTCGAGCTTCGCCTGCCCACTCTTATCGAGCAACGACACCACGATCGCGACCGTGAACGCGATCACAAAGCTCGGCAGCAGCACATCCAAAGCGCCGAGGTAGCCGTTCAGTGTTTCCTGTTCCATCGCGACCAGGATCTTGGGCACCGCGAACTTAAAGAACGGCACGCACACGAACCCCGTCACCATGGCGCACTTCGCCCCCATCGCGGTCAGCTTGCTCCAGAAGAGCGAGAGGATCATCACCGGACAGAAGGTCGCCGCGATCCCGGACCATCCGAAGATGATCGTCCAGAAGACGCCGTTCTCCTTGTCGTAGAGCAGGATCGCGATCCCCAAACCAAACGCAACGAGCGACAGCCCGAGTGTCAATATCCGCGAGAGCGACATCAGCCGTTCGTCGCTCATGTCGGGGTGGCGTGTCTTCTGCCAATAGTCACGCACCGCCGCACTCGACGCGACAACGAGCAGCGAGTCGATCGTCGACATGATCGCGCTGAGCACCATCGCGATGAACACACCCGCGAAGAACGCCGGGAGAATATCCGTGGACATATACGGGAGGATGTCGTCTTGGTGCCCGCCGATCGTCTGGATGTCGTACATTCCGCGCCCCACGATCCCGATGAGCACCGCGCCAGAGTCCGCGAGCAAGGTCCAGATCAACGCGACCGCCGCCCCCTTGGGGATCTCCTTCTCCGAACGCAGCGAGATGAACCGCACGAAAATCTGAGGCGATCCCCAGAACCCGATCCCGATCGCGGCGAGTCCGATCACACCCACGATCGCGCTCGTCGACCACGATCCCGATCCGGGCCCTTCCGTGCCGGGCCCGTGCAGCGCGAGCAAATCCGGATCGATCGCACGCAGGTTGCCCGTGAGCTCAGACATGCCGCTGAACTCCATGAACCCAACGATCGGCAGCATCACGAGACCCAAGAACATCAACGACCCTTGGAACACATCCGACCAGACGACCGCGGTAAACCCGCCCTGCGTGATGTAGAGAAGAACAACACCGAACCCGATCGCGGCCCCCACATAGTGGTTGATGCCAAGGAACGAGTTGAACGCGCCACCCGTCGCGAAGACCTGCGCCCCCGCATAAATGCACACAAAGGTGACGAGCGAGCCCGCCGCGATCAATCGCAGCCAGTGCGAGTCATCCCGGAACCGCGATTCAAGGTAATCGGGAACCGTGATCGAGTCGTACCGATCGCTCAGGCGCTTGAACCGCTTGGACATGATCAGCCACGCACCGCCGACCCCGAGCATCTCGCCGACAACGACCCAGAACGCGTTGACACCGACGGCGAAACCCATTCCCGTCAATCCGAGCAGCAACCAGGCGCTCTCGCCCGTCGCACGCGCACTGAACGCAACATTGATGAACCCGAGTTTCTTCCCGCCCGCGAAGTAATCGCGGATGTCGTGCATCTTCTTCGATGCAAGGTACCCGATGATCAGCAAGATACCCGCATAGAGCGCGACGGCGATGATCTTCATGAGCGTGTCAGTATCGATGGCGCACCTCCAGTGTGTGGAGTACCACCATACCCGCGATCACCCTAAGTATGCAAATCACCCCCGCGGATGCAGCGTGCGCACCGTTTTGTGCAAGCTCGAGCGATCGACATGCGTGTAGATCTGCGTTGTCGTGATGTCCGCGTGCCCGAGCAACTCCTGCACGATCCGAAGATCCGCCCCACCCGCGAGCAGGTGCGTCGCAAAGCTGTGCCGGAGCATGTGCGGATAGGTCTTGGGGAGACCCGCCTGTTTCGCCCAATGCTTCACGATCTGCCAGACACGGACGCGTTCGATCGGATGACCCGTTCGCGAGAGGAACAGCTTGCCCCCGTTGCGTCGCTCCGCCGCCCTTTCCGCCGTGATCAGCATCGGGCGGCACTCGTCAAGGTACGCCTTCATCGCGTTTTGCGCGGGTTTGCCCATCGGGACCAGCCGCTGCTTGTCGCCCTTGCCCAAGACACGGACGACCCCGACCTTCTCCATGATGTCGATGAGCCCGATCTGTCCGACCTCACTGGCGCGGAGCCCCGACGCGTACATCAGCTCCAGGATCGCCCGATCGCGGATCCACAATGGGGGAGCGCCCTTGGTCGTGTTGTCGGGCGCTCGTGGCGCTTCGAGGAGCTTGCGCACCTGCGAGGGCGTCAATACGCCCGGCAAACGCTTCCACTTCGTCGGCTGATCGAGATGGTCCGCCGGGTTGGCATCGATCTGCCGCGTCGCCAACATCCAACGATAGAACACCTTGATCGTCGCGAGATGACGCGTGATCGTCGATGCGTTGTACCCGCGCTCGCTCGACATCGTCCGCACATGCCCGATCAACGCGTCGGGCGTGGTCGCGATGGGGTCGGTGATCCCGCGTTCGATGAGCTCGAGCATCAGGTGCTCAAGGTCTCGCGCGTACGCCTCGATCGTCGCGGGGAGTAGCCCGCACTCGATCCGCAGGTAGTTGATGAACGCCCGACGCGCCCGCTGCATGGGCTCGCTCAGAGCATCGACGCGTTGTTGGGACGCACTACGCACACCTGTACATCGGCTTGCCTCTCCACGCGCGCACACAAACGCCCCGGGCGAGTCGGCCCGGGGCGTGGAGTGTGTCAGCTTTTTAGATCAGTAGGTCTTACCCGAGGAGGGCGAGAACCTGCTGGGGCTGCTGATTCGCGAGTGCGAGGGTGTTGGTCGATGCCTGGACCAGGATCTGGTTCCGGGTCAGCGACGCGGTCTCGGACGCGAAGTCGGTATCGCGGATGATGGATTCTGCCGCGGTGGTGTTCTCAAGAGCCACGCCGAGCGAACGGATGGTCGCACCGACAGTGTTCTTCTGGAAAGCACCCAGACGCCCGCGGGTCGAGGAGACCTGCTCGATCGCTTCTGCAACGATCTTCTGAGCGTCGTCGAGGTTTGCACCATCAACAACATTGAAGGACTTGCCCGACGCGAGGTCATCGAGGTACCCGAGCGAGGAAGTTCCGAGCTTGCGGGTCGAGATGTCGCCGATACCGAGCGAGGTCTTGCCAGCGATATCGATGTTCGATGCGAGCTGGAAGTCCGCACCGCCACCGGTGATGCTGAACGCCGAGAGACCGCCGAGCGTCTGCGATGCAGAGGTCGAGGTGGTGAACTCGAGATCGATAAAGTCCGAGGTCACCGAGAGGGTCTTGCCGCGACCGACGGCCTGGAGACCGTTGATCGTACCGGCGATGTCCTGACCGTCGTCACGGATCCCGTTGGTAGCTGCGGTGGAGTCCCAAGCGCCCTGGACGGTGAGCCCGGTCGAGGTATCGCCGAAGGTTGCAGCACCGTAGGAAGCGATGTTACCACCGCCGCCGTTCTCGATGTCCGCCGAATCGATGACGGTAACCGAGACAAACTCGTTGGAGCCAAACTCAGACGACTCGATCTCGATGACATTCGTGCTGTCAGTTGCGGTGACGCCGGTGACATCCGAGACCGCGTTGATTGCGCTGGCGATGTCTGCAACATCGGTACCCGACGCGAACTGAAGCTCACGGCTGCCCTTCTCACCCGAAACTTCGATGGTGAAGAAGTCACCGCTGCCGTTCAGGTCGATCGAGGTGCCACCGAACGAGAGGACGAGACCTGCCTGCTGAGCGGACTGGGTCACGATTGCTTCGACGGACTGCGATGCGCCGTCGAACTTCGCGCCACGAACATTGATGTCGGTGACACCCGCGTTCACGGACGAGACATTGTAATCGAAGTTGCCGTTCAGGAGCTTGGTGCCCTGGAACGAGGTTGCGCCCGCGACGCGGTCGATGGTCTGAAGGATCGAGTCGATCTGGAGCTGGTTTGCTTCCTTCTCAGACTCGGAGAGACCCGCGTCGTTTGCGGATGTGGTCAGAAGACCCTGGAGTTCGGTCAGGAGGTTCGAGACTTCCTGGAGACCGCCTTCCGCGATGTTGACGACCTGATCAGCACGCTCTGCGTTCTTGAGAGCTGCGTTGATACCGCTCTTCTCCGAACGCAGGTTCTCGCTGGCGATCAGACCCGCCGGGTCATCCTTACCACGGTTAATGCGAAGACCCGTCGACAGACGCGAAAGCGACTGACCGAGCGAGGCGTTGTTCTGACCGAGCACGCGCTGTGCGGTCAACGACGAAACATTGGTGTTGATGCGACTCATTTGCTGACAACCTCCGTGTATCTGCCGGGGAGTAAGTCATTCCCCATCTGGTGCTTAGGGATGCTTCCCCTTGCACCTGCCTTGCTGCTCCGTCGCACAAGGCATGGACCGTCTGAACTCTGACGGACGCTTTGCAGATCGTCGCGCAGGGGGAGCGAGTGAAGTCGCACACTCGTTTTTATGTCCTCTTTTTCCGGATCCGATTATCCGGACCTGTTCTGGTCTCTGCGCTCATAGACGAAAAAGCCCCCTTCGCAGGGGGCTTCTGATTGAGGTTGAGTTGGTTTCTCGGGTTTACCCGAGGAGCTGGAGCACCTGCTGGGATTGCTGGTTGGCCAACCCGAGCACGCTCGTGCCCGCACTCTGAAGGATCTGAGCTCGCGTGAGCTCGCTCGTTTCCTTCGCGAAGTCCGCGTCGCGAATGATGGATCGGCTCGCCGTCAGGTTCTCATACGCCGCCTGCAACGAACGATTGTTCGTGTCGAGCACATTCCGCTCGAACGCACCCAGCCGTCCACGAAGGATCGAGACCTCATCGATCGCCGCGTCCACGATGTCCTCGATCGCCGAGAAGTCGTTCCGGTCCGCCGCGTTATCGAGCGAGTTCACCTGCCCCTTGGTGAGGGAGGAGAGGAACTGCAGATCGCCGTTGACAAGGGTCCCACCAAGCGATTCGGACGCGGTGGACTGGATACCGATGTTCGCCTGCTGCAGCGCGGAGATATCCGGGCCGAGCTGGAAGAGCGAGCCGCCGCCGGTGATATCAAAGGTGGACGACGCGATGGTCGGATCCGTCGCGAAGGTCTCGCTGAGCAGGAGCTCCACGCCAAGCGAGGGCGAGTTGATCGAGACATTGAGCCCCTCGCCCGTCGCGAGGATCCCGTTGATCAGCGCGGACACATCCGCGCCCGCGTCGCGATCGACACCCGAAAGCAGGTTGGGATCGCCCCAGGGTACGCCGTTGGCAGGGATCTCCGCGTTCGAGTCGAGCTTGTACAGGACCCAGTTGTTGTCCGCAGCCGCGGGTGCATCGATCCGCTCAACACTCACAAACGCGTCCGACCCGTACTCCGTCGAGCTGAAGACAAGCCCGGAGTTCGCATCGCCGTTGATGAGCGCCGCCTCGACACCGGTCAGCTCGGTGAGCTGGTTGATCGAATCGCGTACGGCGTCGTATGTCTGACCCGATGTGATCACAAGCTCGCGGACCCCGAGCGGGCCACGGACCTGGATCGTGGTCGTAGAGAGGATCGTCCCGTTCGCACCGCCGACAGCCGAGTGATCACCGCTCAGGTAGAGGTTGCCCTTCTGCGCCGAGGAGATGACATCGACATCGACATTGATGCTCGTCGTACCGATGAAGCTCGCCGCGGTGATTCGTGCGTTGCTGATGTCTGCGTTGCTGATCCCCGAGGTGACATAGTCGAGGGACCCGTCGAGCAGCTTGAGCCCGCCGAATGTCGCGGTGTTGCTGATCCGGGTGATGGACTGGATCGCGGAATCGATCTGCAGCTGGTTCGCGGCGCGTTCCTCGTCGGAGAGCGCACCGGTGTTGGCCGCCTCGACCGCGAGGGCCTTGATTGAGTTGAGCAGGTCTGTGATCTCCGTCAGCGCGCCTTCCGTTGTCGCGATGACGGCGCTGGCGCGCTCGCCGTTCTTGATGGCCTGCTCGATGTTCGAGATGTCTGTACCGAGTCGTTCCGAGATGATCAGACCCGCGGGGTCGTCCTTGCCTCGGTTGATCCGCAGACCCGTCGAGAGTCGCTCAAGTCGAAGCGAGAGGTCCGCGCCCGATCGGTTGAGCCGCTGTTGAGCGATCACGCTCGGGATATTTGTGTTGATGCGTGTCATGGCAATCCTCCGTGATTGCGAGTGAGCCCCCCCTCAGGGGGTGCATGGTTAAGCGGTGTCTTTGTCCTGTGTCGTGACGCTTGTCGCGCTGATGCCGGGCTTGACGCGTGTCGCGCCGAGCATCGTTTCGGGGCGGTCCTGCTCGCGGATCTCGCGACGCGCCGGCCCGGGCTTGATCGTCTGCGCCAGCGAATCGAGGTCGCTCGCACCCAGTCTGGCCGCCTGGGTGTTCTCTCGCTTGATCGCGTCGTACACCTCTTTACGGTGCACCGCGATCCGGGTGGGGGCGTTGATCCCGAGACGAACCTTGTCGCCCCGGATATCGACGACCGAGATCTCGATCTCGTCCCCGATCATTATGGTTTCATCACGCTGCCTTGAGAGCACAAGCATGCGTTGACTCCTTGCTCTCTACCGATCCCCCCGTGTGCTCGTGGGTCTCGGAGTGGTTTTCGTTCATCGATCGCGGGGCTCGTCCGACCCAACGATGTCGTGTGGACATAGGGACCACGCAGCGCCTCTTTGGCGCGTACACACGAACGAGTCGCGTGGTCCGTCCTCTCTGAGACAGCCGATCAGGCAGACGCGGTCTGGGTCGCACCCGACGCAACCCGCATCAGCGGGTGACGGGTCGTCCAGCGCTTCTCTGCCATGACGATCTGCTGCCCAACCTTGGTCAGCGTGTTGATGAGCAGCGGGCCCTGGAAGTTGCCCGTCAGCTGATCACCGATCTTGTTGACAATAACAAACACCTGCGCGTCCTCGAGCTTCTCTAGGCTCAGCTCCGACATCTGCTCAGGGCGGATGGGCACGGAGTAGTCCTGCTCGAAGAAGGTCGGGTCCGTGACCACAAAGGCCAGGTCCGCGTCCTCAACGCACTGGAGCCAGAAGAAACAAGCGTCGTCGCCCGGCTGCAGCAGACAGAATCGCTTCCTGTCGCCGAACCCGAGCAACCCTTCAGGGAAGGTGATCACGCGGTCCTCCGCGATCTCGATCACCCCAAATCGTGTGGTCCGCACTTCCATGTGTGCGCTCCGATCAATCCGGCCGGTCCAGTTTCAGATCGACGCCGGCGTCCTCGCCGGGCGACATCCTGTCTTGACCCCACGCCTGGCCGAAGAAGCGTGGAATCTCGATCCAATCCGCGACGCCGGGTCCTCACCCGACGCGCCTCAACCCCGGGTTACCCCAGGAAGTCCAAGAGCGTCCGCGATTGCGTCTGCGCAATCACGCTCAGGCTCGCCTGCATCTGCAGCTGAAGTTGCGCGAACCGTGACGATGCTTGCGCATAATCCAGATCCCGCAGCTGTGATCGCATCGCCTGATCCAACACGCCCTTGTCCTCTTGACGAAGAACCTCTTCGTCGACCCGTCTCGCATATCCCCCGACCAGCGCCTGCGACTGGATCAAGTCCTCAAGGGATTGCTTCATGTTCTCGGACGCAATCTGGATGCCAAGCGTGTTGTCGCTCCGCAATGCTTGCGATAAATCCATCAGATGCGTAAAAAGGTTGTTCACCCGCACGCTCGCCCGATCGCTCGAGGTCAGCGTGTTCCCCCCAGAACCCAGCTGGGCATCGAGCAACCCGAGCTGCTCCGCCGCGGCGGACCGCTGCGGGGAGATCGAGATCGGTCCCGATGCCCCAATCGCCGCGTCCTGCGTGAACTCGAGCCCGTTCGTCGTCGCGGACAATCCCACAGCGAAGTCCGTCGTCGGGCGTCCCGCCGCTGTCAGCTGGGCGTTTGCCTGCGTGTTAATCGCGGTAATGAGGGTTCCGACCGTTGCGATGTCGTCCGAGCTCAGATCGATCGTGATCTCAAACCCGTCGCCGAGCGTGATCGAGAAGTCCTCGTTCTCCGTCGCAATCCCGTTCCCTTCCGCGATATCAACCCCGCGTCCGTCGTTGAAGACGCTCAGGGGGGTGTCGAGCGCGTACGAGCGTATCCCGAGCAGGGTGGCCGTATCATTCCCGCCCGCGACCTCGGAGATCGAGAGCGCCAGGTCCCGCGTCCCCGCAGTCTCGGTAAAGATGTTCAGGGAGGTCCCGTCTTCGCTGATACGGACCCGCACGCCATCGCTGGCCGCCTCGATCGCACTCTTGACATCCCCGAGCGTCGTAGCGCCCGAGAGATCGATGTTAAAGGTCTGCCCGTTGTTGCTCAGCGAGATCTGATCGAGGGCCGCGCCCCCGAGCCCCTGCAACGCCGTGATCGGGGTCGTCCATGTCAGGTTCGCGTCCAGATCCAACCCGGTCCCGCTCGCCGTGGTGAACGGACTCGCGGGGTTCTGGACGAGCCCGAGGTCTGCGCCGACATACGAGCCCTGCTGGTCCGTGAAATCGAGCGTGCCACCCCCGGCGATATCAAAGTCGAGCGCACCGCCGGCGATGCTCACCCCGCCGGGCCCGAGGATCGTGACCCCGTTGTCGGCTTCGTACTGGATGATTGCCGATTCGATCGCGTCCGCGACATCTCCGATCGTGTCGGAACCGCTCAGATCGATTGATGCGGTCGGGCCGCCGTTGTAGCTGAAACCGAATGACCCGAGTGTGATCCCCAGATCCCGTGCGCCGTTGAGATCGCTCAATCGGGTATCGAGAGTCAGGTCCGGGTCGAGATCGACCGTGCCCTCGATCCGGTTGCTCAGCGCCCCGATCGCGTTGTCCGCGCCCAGGGTGATGGGGACATCAGAGATCGCGCCCAGCGCCGCCGTGAGTCCGCCGCGTTCACCCGAGAACCGGTACCCGCCGCCGAAGGCCGTCACGGGCGATCCGGTGGGGTTGGTGCCGCCGAATACATACCCGACGAGCGATTCGGTGTTCGCGATGTTGAACAGGGACGAAATCAACGAGTCGATGATCGTCGCCTGACCCTGACGAGACTCCGGGTCCGATGGGCTCGAGAGCTGCTCGGACGCGATCGAGAGGGCCTCGTCGATGAGGGACTTGGCGTCGCCCAGCGCATTATCGATGATCCCGAGCGAGTTGCCCGCGAACTCCAGGTTCTTGAGGATCTGCCCGGAGTACTCCAGGCGACTATCGAGGATCGAGATCGTCGCGCTGCGGATCGGGTCATCGCTCGGGCGGAGGATGTTGAGCCCCGTGGACAGCTGCTCGTTGAGGCGAGCGAGCGAATAGCTCGTCCGCCCCAGCGCGTTGAGCGAGTTCTGGGAGAAAATCAGGGTCGGTGCCCGTGAGAAGCTGGTCGGGAAACTTGTCATCTCAAAGCTCCGCCTTCCTTTAGAGCAGCGCCAGCAGTGTGTCGAACATCTGCTGGGCCGTGCTGATGACCTGTGCCGCGCCCTGGTACTGGCGCTGATAAGTGAGCAGGTTGATCGATTCCTCGTCGATGCTCACGCCCGAAACGCTGGCGCGTTGCGCGTCGAGCGACTCGCGGATCAGTGAATCCGCGTTCGCCTTGTTGCGTGCGGAGGCGCTCTGGGTCGCGATGTCGGTGCTGTGCTGGGACCAGAACTTCTTGAGCCCCAGCCCGTTGAGCCCGTCGACCGCCTCGTCCCCGAGACCCCCGATGAGCTTGGCCGTTCCGTTGGCGACGAACTGGTCGCCCTCCATGCGTCCGAGCATGACCTCGACGCCCTCACGCACCGCGATGTCCGACGCGTTCTCACCCGTGAAGAAAGAGTTCACGCCCATCACCGCGAGTGCGCCCGAGGAGTCCTCGCTGAACGAGAAGGAGTACCCGGAATCCGAAGTAATCTGCAGCTTGCCCGATGAGTCAAAGCTCGCGTTGACCCCATCGATCCCGTCGAGCGCCGCGCGGATGTCCTCCGCGCTCGTGTCGTCGCCGTTGAGACCGTCGAGATCGACATCAATGCGCCGGGTCTCCGTGGACCCGTTCGCGTTCCGGACCGTGATCGTGAACCCGCCATTGACCGCGGCGAAGGGCAGATCCGCGAACGAATCGTTGTTCGGATCGTTGAGCGCGAGGGTCTGGTCACCCGTCGCGACCTGTAGGGTCGCGCCCGTAGTGGTGAGCCAGTCCGCGTTGATGCCCGTTGAGTGGAGCTTGTTGACCTCGAAGATCAGCTGCGCCGAGAGGGTGTCGAGCTTCTCAAGAGTCGCGTCGATCGCGCCCTCGCGCGATGCGAGCAACCCGCCGATCGACCCGCCCGTGACGGGCAATGGGGTCGAGTCCGCCGCGATCTCCACGCGGACACTCAGCACGCCGTTATCGTCCGTAACGCGCGAGATCTCGATCCCGCGATTGCGGGCGCCCTGGATGATCGGGGTCGATCCCGAGTAGATGTCGTACGAGCCTGAGTTGGTCTCGACGACCGTCACATCGATAAGCTGTGCGAGCTCGGTCACGAGCGCATCGCGAGAATCGCGAAGCCCGCTCGCCTCAGCGTCGCCGATCTCGTTCTCGGAGATCGTCCGATTGATCCCCGCGATCTCATCAAGGATCGCGTCCGCGCGGAGGACCTGCGCATCGATCTGATCCTCGATCTGTCGCCGTTGCGTGACAAGATCCGAGCGCATGTTGCGGATAAACGATGCGAGCGCCTCGCCCTGGTTTCGTACGGTGGCCGCAGAATCGAGCAGGGTCGTCGCCTCGGTCCAGGTGTTGAAGAACCCCGACAACTGCGACGACATGTCGAACTCGGTCCCCTCGTTGAGGATGGTTTCGAGCTGGGACAGCACGCCGTACTGCTGGGCGCTGGCGAACTCCGCGGAGTTGCCCGCCCACAGCCGGCGCTGGAGCGCGTCGTCGATCTGACGACGGACCTCCGTGACCGCAACGCCCTGCCCGATCTGGTACGGGTCGCTGACGCGCCCGCGGATCGCCTGAAGCATCGCGATCTGGCGCGTGTACGACGGGTTCGCCGCGTTCGCCATGTTCATCGACGATACCTGCAGCCCGAGCTGCGAGGTCGTCAGCGCCGAGCGGGCGATATTGATGGTTGAAGTTAGACTCATCGTGTGCCCCCTCTCCTTAGCTCACCGTGTCCAAGCCGCTCACAACCTGCGTGCGTCCTGTTTCGATCGATCCCGCCCGCGAGTAGGTCCCCGCGTGCGACAACGATGCGCTCACCTGCCTCATCAGGCCCTTCATGTGCATCGCGAGCTGCTCAGACGCGCGTTTGACGGCTTCCTGTTCGTCGCGGACCCGCATGATCAACTCCTTGAGGCGCGTGCGGCGCTCGTTGATCCGGGTGCGATCGTCGTCCCCGAACCGGTTGAGCAGCTCGTCGAGCGTGTCGATCGGATGATCCCGACGCGCGATCATCGACTGGCGCTCCTGCTCGATCTTCGCGATCCGCATGAGCGTCTCGCTCGTCTGCATCGTGATCCGCTGGAGCGCCTGCACATCCGCGTGCGTCAGGGCCTCGCGGTGCTCATGCGCCAGACCGAGCAGGACCCCGTGCTCGTCCTCGAGCTGCGCGAGAACCGCGTCGAGCCGATCCGGGTCGATCGGTCCCTGCGTGCGCGTCGTCGGGTTCATCGTGGCGGTGGTGTTCATGCCGTGGTGCTCCGATCAGGCGCTCAGGTCGATGCCCTGGGGTTGCGGCGGGTTCGAGTCGGTAGTGGGGAGGTGCTTGGTGAACTCCGCGACCAACCGATCCACGATGGGGAACTGCGCCGCGCGGGTGATCTCGTCCGCCAGCTGGTTGTCGAGCAACGACCCGAACTGCTTCTCCGCCTGGGTGGGCCCGAAGGGTGGGGGCGCCTGGTTGCTCTCGCGAACCTGCGCGAGGATGGGCTTGATGAAGCTCGTCGCGACGAGCCCCTCCGCCGCGGTCCGTGCCTCTGCCCGCTTGGATTCCACGCTCACGCCATCGGGCGCATTGATCCCCGATTGGATCTGCGCGATGCTCTTGGGTCGCGTGAGGACATTGAGCGAGCTCGGGTTGAACGATGTGTTGATCGTGCTCATGGTGCCCTCCTTACTCGCGCCCGTCGATGATGAGCTTGGCGTGCAGGTTCCCCGAGTCGTGCAGCATCTTGAGGATGTTGATCTGCTCCACCGGCGGGATGTCGAGCTGATCGAACGCCGCGATCAGGTCCTCCAGACGCATCGTGTCCACCTGCTCGTCGCCCGCGAAGATCGCCGCGAACTCGCTCGTCGTGGTCACGGGCTCGCCCGGATCGGGCGGGAGGGTCGTGGAGATGCTCAGGTCCTTGTGCGTGATGACGCTCGGCGAGATCTGCACATCGCCCGTGATGACGATAATGCCCGAGCTCGTGTCGCAGCGCACCTGCGCCGGGAGCTTGCGGAGCGCACTGGAGATATCCGTCTGCATGATGTCACCGAAGAACGCCGCGGGGCGCGCCCGCTCGGTCGGAGGCACGAGCACGCGGATCGTTCGCCCGTCGATGGCCGTCGCGATCGCGTTGTTCATGCTCGACGCGGTGAGGAGGTACTGCTGATTGATCTCGGCGCTGATCGTGGACGCCGCGCCCATCCCCGAGAAGCTCTGATCGATGATGATGTCGAACGAGCCGTTGATGCTGGGCGTCGTGTTGATGTCGCGCACCATCTGCGCCCCACGCGCAACGCGGGCGCTCGTGGGGATGTCCTCGTCGGGGATGGTGATGTCGCCCTCCGCGAACGCGTACACGACGCGCTCACGCCGAGGACCAACGAGCGGCGTGATCAGTAAACGCCCGCCCTCCAAGCTCTTGGCCGAGTTGAGCACCGAGATCGTGACATCGTACACATCGTCCGTCTTGGCGCCCTCACGCGGGATGCGGCAACTCACCATGACCAAGGCCACGGACCTGCCCTTGCCCAGATCATCAACCGGCACCGGGTTCCCGAGGTTCTTCAGGGTCTCCGCGAGCGGGCGCGCCATGACGAGCTCCGCCGCCGAGTCGCCCGTGTTGTTGAGACCAACCACGAGCCCGAGACCCTGGACTACCGAAGCGCCCTGCCCCTTCACGCGAGAAACCTCGCGCAGGGTTTTGCCCGCAAAGCTCGGCGACGCGATCAGCGCCACCGAGACCAAGACCAAAATATTGACGATCCTTCGTCGCATAAGTGGATTCCTTCCGATGCGGTACACGCGAATCGCGTGCCAACCGGTAAAGGCCCTGAGCGCAAAGAAAAAGCACGCGTGCGCGAGGCGCGGCACGCGTGCCGGTGGTGGGCAGATGAATGTCGTTCGGGATCAGAACGCGAACACGGTATCGAGCACCCGCGTGATCAATCCCTTTTCCGCAGCCTTCTTCAGATCGCCCTGGTTCTCGAGGATGATCCGCAGATCCGCCATCTGGCTCGACAGGATCGTGTTCTGCTGGGTAATGTCTTCCTCACGCACCAGACCCGAGAGCACGAGCTCCGAGATCTCGTTATCGCGTGCGATCGTCTTGCGCGCCTCGACGAGCATCGTGCCGTTGGGTTTGACCTCGCGGACGATGGCGCTGATGCGTGCGGTGAACTTGTCCTTGCGCTCGTAATCGCCCTCGCCGGTGAACTCGCGGGAGGTCGCGAGATCAATCAGATCGACATTGTTGATGTCGCCCTGCTCCAATCGGAGCTCGAGGAGCTTGAGCCAGCTCACCATCGCGTCCACATTCGCGGACATGCTCGACTCCTTCTCGGTTTCGAGCTTCTGCGAGCTCGTGGTGCTCGAGTTCTCGTCGATGATGATGGTGATGATGTCGTGTTTCTGGATCACCCGCGTCTCGGGTTCTGCGATGAAGTGCATCGAGACATCGCTCAGGAGGATCGCGGGCTGATTCTGGTCGTTCTCGTTCGCGGATGCGACGAACAGGCTCTGGGCATTCGCGCCCGCAGCGGCGATTGATAAAGCGATGGTGGGGAGGGTGTTACGGATCATGGGTGCACTCCGCGGAACGCGTCCGGGTTGGAGGATTGTTCGTTGGGTTTGAGGATCACGACCTGCCCGGGGCCCGCGACGCGGGCCTGGAAACTCTGGGATCGGTCCTTGGATTCGAGCTCGATGATGTCGCCGATCCGCCCGCTCTGCTTGGCGCGGGCGAGCATCGAGACGCTCACACTCCCCGCGATGGAACGGGCGCTGACGAGCTGCCCGCGATCGACGAGGATCGGCGCTTCGAGGTTCGTCGCATAGATCATCCGCCCTGGATCGATCGTAGAAACCGTGATCAGCCCAATCGCGGAATCCGGGTCCGCGATCGGCTCGGTCGCGCTGAGCCAACGATGCTCGATCTTCGAGTTCTCGTGGGAGATCATCGTCGAACGCTTGATCTGCTGGGTCGAGACGCGCACGGGGCGCTCAAGGAGCACCTCGAACCGGAACGAGCGATTAAGGATGATCCGCTCGTTCTCGTACATCACGACCCCAACGAGCATCCGCGTCGAACGCCCGATCTCGCGCACCTCGACGATCCGCCCGGAAGTGGGGGTGTTGAGCGCCTCAAGGTCGTCCTCGTCGAAACGGATCCGTGCCAGTTCCGATGTAGTGTCCAAACGATCGATCGTCCAGCGCTCGAGCTGCGTGCGAAGCGTCGGGCGATCGGGATCATTGCTCGTCGCGACAACCTGTTCTTCACGCAGGTTCTCAACCCTCGGCGACACCCGCGTGATCCGCACATCCGGACCGGTCAGGACGATCCCGCCCTCGAGGATCCCCGGCGCGTCCTTGATCTGGGCGCGGATCTCGCGAGGCGAGATGATCGACCACGCCCCTTGTTCGATAGGAGCATCGAGGACAATCGGGAGTTCGAGAAGACGCGACGCCTGCTCGCCTTCGATCTTGGCGAGATCGCCGAGCGTCGGGGTATCCGTTGAGTCCATCAATCGCACCGTCGATCGCAGTTCCACCCGGGTCACGCGCGAACCCGCGTCGTCAGCGCGGCTGAGCGATGCGAGCAATGCAAGCAGGATGAACACGATTATGGTGCGGAACATGATTGTCCTCAATGGTTTAGGGGTTATCGACGGAGCTGTGCGACGGACTGGAGGGTCTCGTCGGCGGCACGGATGGCCTGCGAGTTCATCTCGAACGCCCGCTGGGTGCGGATCAGCTCGATCAGTTCACGCGACGGATCGACATTGGAACCCTCAAGCGTTGATCCACGGAGGCTGCCGAAGTTTTCTGTGCTCGGCTGCCCATCGATGGGTGGCCCGGACGCGGCTGACTCGACCCACAGGTTCGCGCCCACCGAACTCAATCCTTCGGGATTCACGAAGAGACTGATCTGGATCTGACCGGCTTCCTGCTGGTTTGGGTCGCCGTTGGCGGTGTAAATCACTCGTCCGTCGGGTGTTACGGAGATATTGGTTGCTTCCGCTGGGATGTTGATGGGCGGGTCAAGGTATCGCCCATCGGAGTTGGCGAGCACGAGATCGCCCTCGGAGTTGCGGACAAAGTTGCCGTTGCGGGTGTATGCGACGCCGCCGTTGCCCAATGAGTCCTCTACGCGGACCTTGAAGAACCCGCGTCCCTCGATCATGAGATCCGTCGGCGAGGTCGTGTTGATCGGGGTGCCGACGGTGAAGTCCTGCTGCGTGCCCGATACGCCGACGCCCAACCCGACATAGAGACCCGTCGGGCGCTGATCGCCGATCGCGTTCTCAACGCCAGGCTGCGCCCGCTCAAGGTACAGCAGGTCTTCGAAGTTCACGCGAGAGCTCTTGAACCCTTCAGTGTTCACATTTGCAAGGTTGTTCGCGATCACATCGAGACGGGTGTCGAGTGCGCGGAGCCCGGAGGCGGAGGATTGCATCGCGATAATGGCCATGTGCGTATGTCCTTGTCAAATATCTGATTAGGCGATTCGCCCGAAGGTGTTGATTGCCTGGGAGATCAACCGGTTCTGCATGTCGATCATCCCGATGTTGCTCTGGGCGCTGCGCGAGGCGCTCTGGATCTTCATCAGCGCATCGATCTCATTCGCGCCAGAGAGCTCGAGCTTGTACTGCTGGATGCGTCCGTTGGCCTCGATCGTTTCGAGGGGCATCCCGTCAATCCGAGCGAACTGACCAGCACCGATCGGACGCAGCAACCCGCGGGAAAGGACATCGACCAATCCGATCTGCCCGACGAACTGCCCGTTCTGCGAGATCTGCCCATCGGGCGAGACCTCAATCACGCCCTGAGTCGGGTCGATCTCGATCGTTCCACCCTTAGCGGAAAGGACCGGTGTGCCGTTCGAGGCCATCACGAGCTGGTTCTCGGTGTTGAGCGTGAATCGCCCGTCGCGTGTGAGCGCGGGGTTCGACTCGTCGCCGACGAGGAAGAACCCATCGCCATCGATCGCCAGGGCGTACTCGGATGCGGACGATTCGAACTCGCCTTGCGCAAAGTCGATCATCTCTGGCGCAGAAAGTACGCCCGACCCGAGCCGCTCGAGCAGCGAATCCGAGCTCAGCTGGGGGAGATTGTCCTCGACCCGTGCCGCGTCCCGGAACATCGTCCCGGTGAGCAGGGGCTTGAACCCTGTGGTGTTGATGTTCGCAAGGTTATTCGTGAGCGTATCTTGCGCGTGAATACTCGCGAGTGCGCCCGACGCGGAGATCTGCAGCCCATAGTCCATGGCAATACCCCGAAACACGCGGCGTGACCCTGTTCATCCGTGAACAGCAGCCACCCGTTAGTTGGGTATGCACAAATGGCGTGCCAAAGTCGTATGGAAGAGTTCAGACTTGGTGCGGCGTTTTCGGGAGTGCGTCATTGACTCGATCGAGCCAATCGCTGTACCCCTCGCGCCCCATGAGCCCGAAGGTGGCCTTCTTCCCGGTTTCCACGGCGGGCTGGTCGTAGGCGTCGATGTTGAGCATCAACCCCGCGTAGGCCGTTGCGATCTCCCAGAGGGCGATGAACTCGCCGACATGGTGCGCGTCGACCTTGGGGAACTTGATCGTGTAGTTGGGACGCTGGGACTCGACGAGCGCGTACTCCGTTGCCCGCTTCTCCGCGTTGAGCAGGTCCACCATGCGTTTGCCCTCAAGGTACTCGATCGCTTCCACGCCCATGCCGGTGGGGATGGTGAGGGATTGATCGTCGCCGAAGTCTTCGACTTCGCAGAACCCGATGACCTTATCGTTGGGGCCCTCGCGGTAGAGCTGGACCTGTGAGTGCTGGTCCGTAGTGCCCAGAGCGCTGATAGGGGTGAACCCGACGAAGACCTCGTTGCCTTGCGTATCGAACTTCTTGCCCAGCGATTCTGCCCACAGCTGGGCGTACCAATCGCCCATGAGCTTGAGGGCGTTGGCGTAGGGCATCATGACATGGTTGGGCTTGTTCAGGTCGTTGCCCAGCGTGACGAGCAGGTGAGCGAGGACGGCAGCGGGGTTCTTGGAGGCGTCCTCGTTGGTGCATCGCTCGTCCATCGACTTAGCGCCGTCGAGCAGCGCTTCGATGTCGATCCCCGCGATCGCAGCAGAGAAGAGCCCCACGGGGGAGAGGACGGAGAATCGCCCACCCACGCCGTCGGGGACGGGGAGGGTGGTTATGCCCGCCTGATCGCAGATGGTGCGCATGGTGCCCTGTTTCGGGTCGGTGATCGCAACGACATGGTCCGACCAGCGCGATCCGAGGGTGTCCTCGAGGCGCTTACGGATGATCATGAACTGGGCAGCCGTCTCCGCGGTCTCGCCCGATTTGGAGATCACATTGAAGAGCGTCTCCTTGGGATCGCAGATCGCGAGGATCGCGTTGAGGTTCGACGGGTCAACATTGTCGATCACAAAGATGCGAGGTCCTGGGCGATTCGAGTCGGACAGCAGGTTGTAACTCGGCGGGTTGAGGGCGGCTTGGAGCGCGATGTTGCCCAGCGCCGAGCCGCCAATTCCGAGGACGATGACATTCTTGAATCGCCCCTCGCACTCGTTGACGATCGCCCGCACCTGATCGAGGTGGGTCTGGCACATGGGGTTGTTCCAGAGCTCGCGCCACCGTTCCCATCCGGTGCCTCGTGATGCGTTGAGTGAGCGGGTGTACCCCGCGAGCGTGTCCGCGTGCGACGCGATGGTGTCGTCGGCGAGCCCGTGGGTTCCGACGCGGGATTGGAGGCAGTTGGCATAGTCGATCGTCAGCATACCCAAGGATATGCAGGACACCAATACCCGATAACGAGCGGGGGAAAGAACAATCGTTGATGAAGGGAATGGGTGAAAAGTGGAGATCGGGATCGAGCCGACTACCCTCCTGTATGATGCACCCCTGGCACGATGTTCGACCCGGTCTCAAGCACAAAGCGCTCCCGACGCACTTCCGCGCGATCATCGAGATTCCCAAGGGCTCGAGCAACAAGTACGAGCTCGACAAGCCGACGGGGATGCTGCGCCTGGATCGGGTGCTGAGCAGTGCGGTGTACTACCCCGCGAACTACGGGTTCATCCCCCAGACCCTCGCCGAGGACGATGACCCGTTGGATGTGCTCGTGTTCTGTACCGAGAAGGTGCCCACGATGTGCATCTGCGAAGCCCGCGCGATCGGGGTGATGACGATGATCGACGATGGCGCGCCCGATCACAAGATCATCGCGGTGCTGATCAACGATCACGAGTTCGAGGACTACCAGACGATCCAGGACTTTCCCAAGCACACCTTCAAGATGCTCAAGCGGTTCTTCGAGGACTACAAGCAGCTCGAGGGCAAGAGCGTCGAGGTGGACGAGATCCAGCCGGCCGCGTTGGCGCACGAGATCATCGATGCGTCGCTGGTGCGCTACTCCGAGGCGAGGCAGTCGGGGGCGCTCTGAGCATCGTTGGCCTATCCTTTAGGCATGTTCCCCGAAATCGATCGCATCCTCGTGACCCGTGAACAGATCGCCCAGCGTGTGCAAGCGATGGCGGAGGAGATCGTGCACGATCTCCGCGCCGATCTGGCCAAGGACGGACACACGGAGCTCGACGAGGACCAGATCGTCATCATCCCCATCATGACGGGCGCGATGATCTTCGTCGCCGACCTTGTGCGCGAGCTCCCGATGAAGCTCTCGCTCGGGTTGGTCGCGGTGTCGAGCTACCCGGGTGAGTCCGTGACGAGCAAGGGCGCGCACCTCGCGTCGGAACTCCCCGAGGACCTGGAGGGCAAGCACATCATCGTGCTCGATGACATCCTCGACTCGGGGCAGACCCTCGCGACGGTGAAGGGGCTGCTCGAGGCGAAGAACCCCGCGTCGCTCCGTATGGGCGTGATGCTCGACAAGAAGACCAAACGAACGGTCGATGTCCATGTGGACTATGTCGGGTTCGAGATCCCCGATGAGTTTGTGGTTGGGTACGGGCTCGACTTCAACGGGTACTACCGCAACTACCCCGAGATCGCGGTGCTCAAGCCCGAGCTGATCCCGTCGCGCTGAGCGATGGCCGCTGCGGGTTGATGACGGATCTGGTCGATACCATACCACGCATGGATGCCCCCCCTCAGAAGACCGAACGCGTGCTGATCGATGATCGCCCGCATATCGCGTTTGTGTTCACGCAGATGTGGCGTCTGATCGTGGTGATGCTCATCGCGTGGGGTGGGCTGCGATGGACGAGCATGGCTACGGGGCAGCAGGTGTACCTGCATCTGAGCTGGGTCCCGCTGGTGATTCTATGCGTGCGCTTTGTGCTCGGGTGGATCGAGTGGATCGCCCGTCGTCATGTCCTCACGGAAACATCCATCATCGCGAGCGCGGGGATCCTCCGGCGCGTGCGGGTTGAGCTCCCGCTGCGGCGCGTGCAGCACACGATCCTCGTCAAACCCATCGGCGAGCGGGTCATGGGGCTCGGGTCGATTGGGGTCACGACGGCGGGGACCGGAAGCATCGATCTCGTCTGGCGCGGCGTTGAGCACCCCGATCGCGTCCTTGATACCATCAGATCACAGGTCGATCGCATGGCACCACACGGCACAGGCAAGCAGGTCACCCCCGTCATCGGGATCGTCGGCGGGATCGGCGCGGGCAAGTCCACCGTGGCGCGCGTGTTTAAGGATCTCGGGTGCGTCATCTCCGATTCCGACGCGTGCGTCCGCGAGCTCATGGGCTCGGATCGGGTCAAGAGACAACTCAGCGCCTGGTGGGGCGAGCGGGTGTTCGCGCCCGACGGGTCGATCGATCGATCGCGCGTAGCGCAGATCGTGTTCGAATCGGAGGAGGAGCGTCGCCGTCTGGAGGGGTTCATCCACCCGCTGGTGCATGACGAGCGCCGTGAGCTGATCCGATCCGCCCGAGAATCGGGGGCATCCGGGGTGATCGTGGACGCGCCATTGCTCTTTGAAGCCGGGGTTGACAGCGAATGCGACGCGGTCGTGTTTGTGGACACACCGCGTGAAATCCGCCTTTCTCGGGTCAAATCGACGCGTGGATGGTCAGAATCCGAGCTCGATCGGCGAGAAAATGCACAGATAGGACTTGAAGAAAAGAGAAATCGATCCGATTATACTATCAGCAATACCGGCTTGCCCGATGAGCTTCATGGGCGGGTCGCGCGGGTGCTTGCTTCGATCCAGAAGGATCTGCGGGATCGACAAACGCGCGATTAACGGTCGGCACGATTCACCTTGACAACCCGAGCCCCTCCGAGATGCGATGAGTATGCATTGAGAGGTTCGCAGGCTGCACACGATCGTCGTTGTGTCATCGCCCAGATCGGGTTGCTTCAGACCCCGGGACCGATTCCCAAACACCAACGCAAGAATCAATCACATCAACGCTCATTCAGAGCACCACACCCAGGCGGGTGCGTCCGCACCCCATCCCCCAAACGGGCACGCACGGGAGATCGAATCGCTCGATCCGCGACGCCCGACCCTGAAAAGGACCATCGATATGGCCAAGTCCTCCGAGGTTGTTGAGCAAGAGCCCAAGACCACCAAGAAGAAGCGCACCACCAAAAAGGCAGCGGCCAAGAAGCCCAGCGCGGAATCGAGCGTGGAATCCAAGCCCAAGGGCGAGGATAAGCCAGCACCCAAGGAGAAGTCCGATTCCCCCAAGAACACCGATTCGGGGGCGCAGGGCGGTTCGGGCAGCCAAAGCCAGGGCAACCAGGGCGGCGGGAACGATCAGAACTCCGGCGGGTACTCCGACGGCGATGGTGGCGGACGCCGACGCAAGCGCAAGAAGCGCCGCGGGTCGAGCGGGAGCAGCGGTGGCGGCGGTGGTGGTGGACGCCCTAAGAGCAGCTCCAGCGCCTACCCCTCGCACATCCTCCCGAGTGATGAGCAGCTCGAACGCGAAGCCGAGGAACTCGAGCGGATCGTCGCGGCGTCCGGCGGGAAGATGGTCGACGACGGATTGACGATCTCCGATTTCCAGCGGATGGAGCTCAAAGAGATTATTGCGATCGCGGACAAGGAAGGTCTCGAGGAGTTCCATCAGCTCCCCAAGCAAGACCTGATCTTCAAGATCCTCAAGGCGCGAGCCGCCAAGCAGGGGATCATGTTCGGCGAAGGCACCCTGCAGGTCATGTCCGATGGGTTCGGGTTCCTCCGCAGCCCGGAGATGAGCTACCTGCCCGGCCCGGACGATATCTATGTCTCCCCGAGCCAGATCCGTCGATTCGGGTTGCGGCGCGGGATGACCGTTCGTGGCGCGATCCGCCCGCCCAAGGAGAGCGAGCGGTACTTCGCCCTCCTCAAGGTCGCGAAGATCAACGGCAAAGAACCTGAAGTTGTGCACGATCTGGTGAACTTCGAGGACCTGGTCCCGATGCACCCCGAGAAGCGCCTGCTGCTCGAGACGACCCCCGATTCGATCGAGATGCGCATCATGGATCTCGTCTCACCCATCGGCATGGGCCAGCGTGCCCTGATCGTCGCTCCGCCTCGCACGGGTAAGACGGTGCTGATGCAGAAGATGACCAAGGCGATCAACGAGAACTACCCCGATGTCAAGGTCATCGTGCTGCTCGTGGACGAACGCCCTGAGGAAGTCACGGACTTCAAGCGCAATGTCGGCAAGGATGTCGAGGTCGTCGCGAGCACCTTCGATGAGCAGTCCAACCGCCATGTCGCGGTCGCGGAGATGGTCATCGAGAAAGCAAGGCGCATGGTGGAGTTCGGCGAGGATGTCGTCATCCTCCTCGACTCGATCACGCGCCTGGCGCGAGCGTACAACTCCGAGATCCCGCACTCGGGCAAGATCATGTCCGGTGGCCTCGACTCCAACGCGCTCCAGCGCCCCAAGAAGTTCTTCGGCGCTGCCCGCGCGATTGAGGGTGGCGGATCGCTGACCATCATCGGCACGGCGCTCGTGGATACCGGGTCCAAGATGGACGAGGTCATCTTCGAAGAGTTCAAGGGCACGGGCAACTCCGAGCTCCACCTCGATCGCCGACTCGTTGAGAAGCGGATCTACCCCGCGATCGATGTCGCAGCCTCGGGCACCCGTCGTGAGGAACTCCTGATGGATCCCAAGGAGCTCGAGCTCGTGTACCGTCTCCGCAAGGTCCTCGCGGACATGAATGTCGTGGAGTCGATGGAGCTGCTCAAGTCGCGTCTGGGCAAGCACAAGACAAACGCGGAGTTCCTGATCTCGATGGCGATGGGATAAACCTGAATGACGCGGCGCTGGTTGTCATTGGCGTTGCTGACCCTCATCGCGGGGGCGTGGAGCGTCTCCTTGGGGGTGCTCGGGGTCTGGTTGATCGCGGAATCCCACTCGGGAATCCTGCGCAGCGGGTGGGTCTCCACAAGCGCAGGGTTGGCCGCGCTGTGCGCTGCCCAGCTCGTCTTCCTGCTGTGCGTTGTGGATCGCGTGTTTCCTCACCCGCACGGGCATGTGCGGGTGTGGATTCAATCGGGGAATACGATGATCTTGGCGTGCTCGGCGATCGTACTTATCCCGGCGGCCCTGCTCGCGAGCGTATGATGCCCGTGAGCGTGTATAGTGGGACGCTTGTTGAGATCGCCGAACCCGTTGCAGGAACCCGTTTGCCCATGAAATCATCCATCAGCTCGGCTTTGCTCGTCCTTGCATGCGCTGGAGGCGTTTGTTCTGTCCACGCCCAAGAGACAACGACGACGCCCGTCACGCCGACAATTGGGGTGACCCAGCCGGATGGCACCGATCGCCCACGCGTCACGATGTCGCAGGACCTGCCCTGGCTGATCAAGCGGGGGGCGCTGCTCGATCTGCGATTGAACGAATCGCCGAGCCCGATCGATTACGAGCTGACTTCGATCCTCTTGGAGATGGCGCTGTCACTGGATCCGCAGAACGCCGAGCTCGCCCGCGATCTGGCGCAGGCCGCCTGGCTCGCGGGAGACGAGCAGCGGATGCTCGACGCGACCCGCCAGATCATCCGGGTGGATCCGGGCGACACGGTGGCGCAGCTGCGCCTGATCAGCTCCAAGATCAATGAGAAGCAGACCCTGGAAGAACGCAAGGCGATGTACGATCGGTTCCTCGGGGACGCGGGCAAGTCCATCGACGCGGGGGTGCGATCACGCCTCGCGCTCGACGCGGCCTTGCTCGAACGCGAAGCCGGGAACACCTCGGGGTTCATAGAAAGACTACATCAGGCAACCCGCTTGGACCCCTCGCATAAAGCAGCCGCCTCGCTCGCGGCGCAGTACTACGCGAGTGTCCGCAATGACCACGCGACGAACCTCGATTACCAGATCCGATTGCTCAAGGCCGACCCGCTCGATGCGAATGTGCACATGACGATCGCGAAGATGCTCGCGCGACAGGGTGCCGTGGTCGAGTGCCAACGGTTCCTCGATAACGCGCTGACGCTCTATGCGCTTGAGACGGGCGAGGTGTCCGAGCAGGTCGAGGAGATCCGGATCTCGATCCAGTGGCAGGCGCAGGGATCAGAGGTCCCGATGAGCCCGCTCGACGCGGCGATCAACGACCAGCGCGCCGAGGCACAATCACGCCTCGACGCGTACATCGCGGCCCAGCTCCCGATCGATGGGCTGCTCAAGCCCACCGACATCCGCTACAACCTGGGGATCAACAAGATGCGGATCTTCGCGGCCCACGCGAACGACGAGCGTGAAAAGGTCCGGGTCATCCTCGACGACATCGAGTCACTGATTACCGACGAGATCTCGAGCTTTGCGCAGATGTCGTCCGCGCCGGGCGCGAATGTCAACGCGCTGCTCGCGCAGGTCGTGATCCGCATGCTCGATCTCAACACCATGCGAGCGATCGTGGGGCTCGACTCAGAGAAGATCCGCGAAGAACTCCAGTCGATGCGTGAGCAGCTGCCGAACGCAGCCCAACAGCTCGACCAGATCGAACCGATGGCGTTGTTCGCGGAAGGCGAGTACGAGCAATGCCTCGAGGCGTCGGAGAAGTACAAGCGTAACCCCACCATGAAGCTCATCCGGGCGCAGAGCTACGAACGGCTCGGGCGCACAGAAGAAGCGATCGAGCTGTATCTCCAGCTCACGCATAGCAATGTGATGGACTCGATCGGCGCGTTCTGTTTTACCCGCCTGCAGAAGCTCGGCGTTGCGGATCGTGTGCTGACCGATGAGGGGCGTGAGATGATCACGATCGCGGCGCGCGTGCCCGATTGGATCGAGCAGATGATCAAACGCCCCAGCTCGTTCCAGTACCTCTCGGTCGAGCACTCCAAGCGTGTCTACCACGAGGGCGAACGCCCCACGCTGACCGTACGGCTGCAGAACTCCGCGCCGGTCCCGCTGAGCGTGGGTCCGAACGCACCGATCAACTCGCGCCTCCTGATCGAGCCCGTGGGGGTCGCGACGCCGACAAACAACTTCGCGGGGCTCCCGCGTGCCAAGGTGCTCCAACTCGACAACCGTCTGCGTCTTGAGCCGCGTGAGTCGATGAGCGTGATCATCAACGCGGACTCCGTGAGCACGGACTGGCTGATTGAGCAGCAGCCGGGCACCTCGCTGCGTCAGCGCTGGCGTCTGATCCAGGGGTTCCGTGCCCGTCTCGCGGACAGCGCCGCCCGGCAGATGCAGGCGTCCCCCGATCAGAATGTCTACGGGATCGTCAACTCGCCGCTCGGGCTGACCGCAGAAACACCGGTTGTACAACGCCCGGGGTTGCAAATCGCGAGCTCGGACGCCAACGAGCTCGCGGCATTGTTGAAGGGCACGGACAAGGACGCGCACCGGCGTGCGATCGGTGCGATCAGCGCCCGCTTAATCAACCCGGGAGACGCGGGTGCGTTCGAGAGCGAGGCGCTCGTTCGCCTCGTGGACGCGATCAACGAGCTCTACACCCGCTCGGACGAGCCCACCCGCGCCGCGATGATGCTCATGCTGCCCCAGCGGCACCAGCACCCCGCGATGATGGGGTTCGATGACCATGTCGCGTCGTTGTTGTTGAGCGATTCGCTCATCGATTCACGGGTCGAGCCGATCACCCTCGCGTGTGCGCTGCTCACCAGGACGGACGCGCCGGACTCGCCGATCTTCGAGACCCTTGTGAATGTCTCGGATCCGAGCGTGCAGCGCATCGCCCAGATTGTTCAGGGACGCCTCCGCTCAGGTTTGCCCGTGCTGGGCACCGTCAAGGGGGGCGTGGACGCGATGACGCCGAGCTTTGACGGGCTCGGGAACTGATGGCCGATGAAGGGTGTGTATGCCCGATGACCCCTCGTCCAACCCGCGCCGATCGTCGATGATTCGTCGCGTCGGGTTCGTCGCGGGTGTGATCCTGCTGTGCGCCGCGGCGGTCTATCTCGTCGCGAACCCGAAGGAACTCCAATCGTTTCTCGATGAGATGAAGCACGCGCCCGTGTGGGCGATCGTGATCGTGCTGCTTGGGCCGATCCTGAACTGGGTGTTCGTGTCGCAGTGCCTGTGGGCGCTCAACCGCAGGCACGGCGAGATCGCTCGCTCCGAGATGCTCGCGCTCGTGGGGAGCGCCTGGTTGCTCAATCACCTCCCCATGCGTCCGGGGCTCGTGGGGCGCATCGGGTACCACGCGAAGGTCAACCAGATCCGCGTCCGCGACGCGGTGGAGGCGAGCGTCTGGTCGCTCATCCACGCGATCATCGCCAACGCGATCGGGCTCGGGCTTGCGTTGCTCATCCGCCCGGGCGTGGGGATTGGGCAGGTCACCCTGATCCTGAGCACCCCGATCCTCGCGCTGATCATCGCAGCGATGCTCGCGGAGACCAAAAGCGATCAGCTCGGGTTGATGATCCGCGGGTTGATGTGGCGCTACGCCGACCTTCTCGTTTGGATGCTGCGATACGCAGCCGCGTTCGCGATGCTGGGGATTGAGATCACCCCCGTGCAGATCGTCTTGATCACCGCGGTGTCTCAGGCCGCCCAGGTCATCCCGATCACCGGCGGTGGGCTCGGGTTCCGCGAGTGGGGGGTCGGGGTCGCCGCAACGATGTCCAAGGGCACCGCGATCATCGACATGCGCACCGCGATCGGGGCGGACCTGATCAATCGCGTCGCGGAGACGATCATCGTGATCCCGCTCGGGCTCGTGTGCACGACGATCGTCACACGCCGATTCCGCGCCGTGATGAGGGAACGCGGGTTATCCGAAGATGAGCCGGTAGGCCATGCCCAAGAGCAGGACGAACGCGGGCAATCCCGCGAGCAGGACCCATCGGATCAGTGAGAACTGACGCGCATCGAGCGCCCTGATCGTCGCGATGGGGCGTGCGTCTGTCCCCGTACCGATCAGGTCGTCCATCCCCGCGAGCCACGCGATTGACGAATCGAACAGGGTTCGGTTCCCCGCCCATCGTCTTGTGACGCGCCCGTCGATGACCTGCTCGGACCCCGAGAAGACTGCATCACCCGACCACCCGTTGGACCCGACGACGACGACGCGTTGCCGCTGACCAGCGAGGGTGCGCTGCGCGGACGCGCTGAGCACCCACGCGTCGTGTTGTACATCATCTGTCGCGTTGAAGATCGGCTGATTGGGCATGACCTGTCGCGATTGGGCGTTGCGTCGCCAGAGATCGATCCAGTTGCTCTCGCCCCACGACGAATCGCTCCCGGGTGTCGTGAGCAACGGGGCGCTCTCGACGCCTTCGATTTCGTTGATCTCGATCGGGATCGCCCAGGTCAGGACGGTGTTGAGTCCCGCGATCGCGCCCGCGACTGGGTGCGAACCGGACTCGGGGATCATGATCGTGACGGGGTCGGCGATGCGTCCGACGGGGCCCATCCGCTCTTGGAGGATTGGGTGCCCCTGATCGGGGACGATCCCGAAGGGCGCGACCGCTTGGGCGATGGGGTCGGTCCGCCCCGCGCTGGGGAAGATCGAAGGCGAGAGCGAGACGAGGACATTCTCGCCCGAGCGGATGAGCCGATCAACGACCTCGCCCATCGCCTCGGTCCGTTTGACGCCGCTGAGCCCGCTCTGGTTGCTCTGGGTCGACGAGTCGGGCGAGATGATCGCGTACACACGCGGGCGATTCCCGAGCGGATCAACCGAATCGAGGCGCGGATGCTCGGGTGATTCGATCGCGGCCCACTCGACGCAATCGATCCCACGCTCGCGGAGCTCGAGGACGGTGTTGGTGTACAACTGTGATTCGCCGAGCAGCTCGCCGGGCATCCTGGAGTGGACGAAGATCAGGATCGGCTGGGTCGGTGCGACGAGCCGAGCCATGGCGCTGGCGATGTGGTCCTGCGTGCGCGGCCCGATCACGCCGACGACGGAGAGCCCCGCCTGCTCGATCGCGGCGCTGGGGAGCAACAGGGTTTCGAGATCCACCGCCGCGACGCCCTGCTCGGGTGGGCCGATGACGAGCAAGGTCTCGCCCGTTTCCAGCGCACGACCCACGCGCACCGCGTCGATCCGCTGCAGACGCGCGATCCGATCGAGCGACTGGGCGAGCCGATCACGGATCGATTCGGCCTGGGCAACGAGCGGGCGCGCCATGTTGCGCGGCGCCGCGTCGAGTTCTTCCGCGCCCGCGAACGCTTCGAGCTGGGCGGCGAGGTCGTCGAGCTGCGTGACTTGCAGGAGCAGGGATTGTTCGATGGGCTGGGCGTAGGTGTCGAAGGGGAAGATATCATCGGGGCTCGTGTCGCCATTGATGTAGGGCGCGAGCTGGGCGAGCATGTTCTCGCTCTGGGCGCTGATGTCGCGTGCCGCGATGCGTACAAGCGCTGCGCGCTGCTCGAAGACCGCCCGGTTGTTCATGTTCGTCGATGTCGTCGCGGGGATCGCGTCACGCAGGATCCCGAGCGATCCGCTGAGCGTCGCGAGTTCGGTCCCAACCCCCTGCATGAGGGTCGCAGACTCGCGGAGGGCGCTGAGGTTCGCGTCGATCGAGCCACGCTCACGCTCGGCGAGCTCAAGGAGCAGGGATCTGGTTTCCTCGATGCCCTGCGCCGAGTCGAGATCGATGAAGCGCGATGACACGAAATCGCTCGACGCGTCGTAGGCCTCGATGACATCGGACACCAGATCGAGCGATTGGGTGTCCGCGTTCCCGCGTGAGACCGCGAGGACGATCCGGGTTTCGTCGGTCAACCGATCCACGATCCGCTCGGCCCGATCCGAGAGCTTGTGCACGCTCGTGGAGGTGACATCGAACCGGGCGTGCTTGAGGTGCGCGATGTACCCCGAGAATCCCGCTGCTGCCCCCGTGAGGAGGACAAAGATCGCGGTGGTCAGGATCGTGTACGCGCGTGGACGACCCAGTCTACGGATCTCCAGCGACCCCGCGCCCAGCACGAGCATCCAGACCGATCCGATTAGGAAGAACGCAATCGTTGAGGTGTCGATGACGCCCTTGGCGAGCTGTGCGACGCGTTCAGTGATCGAGATCGAACGCAGGAACTGCGCCCAGAACACCCCGAGCTGGTTCGCGATCACGCTCGTCAGGACCATGAGGAGGATCAGGGACATCACCGTCCCGAGGAACGCGAGGGTCTGCGACGCGGTCAGCGACGACGCCAGCATCCCGATCGCGAGATAGAGCATCCCCACGAGCACGAGCATCAGGTACCCCGCGAAGATCGGGCCCCAATCGGGCGCGGGTTCAGAGACCAGCACGAGCACGATCGGGTACACGATGGAGGGGAGCAGCATGAGGATCAGGTACGCGACGGACCCGAGGTACTTGCCGAGTGTGACGCTCCAGTCCCCCGCGGGCGCGGTGCGGAGGGCCTCAAAGCTCCCCGATCGGTACTCCTCGCTCATGAGACGCATGGAGACCGCGGGCGCAATGGGGATGAGCAACCACCCCGCGTACATGAAGAAGTACCGCAGCGACCCGGGTTGCCCGGGGATCAGGGTCTGATTGACGAAGAGCACCCCCGTCAGGAACGCGAAGAGCGCGATGATGATCCACCCCGCGGGGACGCGGAACATAGAGCTGAGCTCGCGCTGGGCGATGGTGAAGGTTCGGTTCATGACGCACCCCCCGCGTGGTTCGCGTCAGACGCGGTATCGACGAGTTGCACGAACAAGGACTCCAAGGTGGGCATCTGGGTGCGGAGCTCACGGATGAACAACCCGTTGTCCTCCGCCGCCGCTGCGATCGCCTCGCGGAGATCAATCTCGCCGGGCGCTGCTTCAAGCTCAACGATCGACCACCCCTTGTTCGCATCAAGAGGCTGGTTGGGTGCGGGCTTGCTCATCGCGACACCGGGCACGCTCGCGAGGGTTCGGAGCGCATGCTCGATCCCGGCGCTGGGGTTGGTGCGGACCTCGACGATGTACTTCGGGCTGCGCTGGGCGCTGTGGATGAGTTCGGAGGGGGTGCCGTCTGCTCGGATCTGTCCCCCAGCCATGATGATCACCCGATCGCATGTCCGCTCGACCTCGGGGAGGATGTGCGAGCAGAGCAGGGTCGTGCGGTGCTCGGAAAGCTCACGGATGAGCGATCGCGCTTCGCGGATCTGGGTCGGGTCGAGCCCGTTGGTGGGTTCGTCGAGGATGAGCACCTTGGGGTCGTGCACGAGCGCCGCGGCGAGTCCGACGCGCTGGCGGTACCCCTTGGAGAGCTGCCCGACGCGTCGACGCGCGACATCCGTGATCCGGGTCTGCCCCATCGCGTGATCGATGCGTGATCCGATATCGCGACCCGCGACGCCGTACAACTTTGCGCGATGCTTGAGGTACCCTTTCACGCTCATCTCGGGGTAGATGGGGGCGGACTCGGGGAGGTACCCAATGACGGACTTTGCCCGCGTTGATTCGCGCTGGATGTCATGCCCCGCGATGGAAATTCGCCCGGAATCCGGGGTTAAAAACCCCGTGATCATGCGGATGCTGGTACTCTTGCCAGCGCCGTTGGGTCCCAATAACCCCGCGATCTGCCCGCTCGGGAGTTCGAAGGAGACCTCACGGACAGCCTTGAGTGACCCGAAGGATTTCGAGATGCGATCGACCAGAATCATGCGTGTTTCACAGCCTTTGCTGGCACTTGACCGATATGGGGTCGATACTGCCTGTGCGTTTAGGTGCTTTTCCCGGGTTCATGCGTGTGGGAGAAGACACAGGATTGAACTCGAACCGTTGCGGGGTCTGGTACGAACCTATATTAGGGTATACGCAGGAGCCCCGGGTTGCTGATCCATGCAACCGATAGATCCAAGCTGCCGTGTCATGGTAGAGACCCAACCCAAGATCGTCATCGTCGGCGGAGGCCCGAAGGAAGCGAAAGAGCTCCGTGAGCTCGTGGGCGATCGTTTCTCGATTGTTCATCAGCCCGATGACCAGGGGCTGCACTCCGTCCTGCGGGCATTGGGCGAGGGGATCTGCATCCTCGACCCCCAAGGTCGCATGGCCTGGAGCAACGAGTACTACAACTCCCTCGACGAATCCATCCGGCGCGAGGTCCGGTCCCTGTGCGTGCAGGCCGCGGACTCCGTCGGGTCATTGCATCACGAGGCCCGCGGGTCGCTGGTGACCAAGCACGAGATCCAGAGCACTGACGGGAACCGGATCTACGACATCTACATCACGGGGATCGCGGAACGCGACGATCAGGGTTTGCATGCGGGGCGGGTCGCCGCGATCGTGCGCGATGTGACCCTGACCAAGCTCGCAGAGCGGAAGATGAACGCGATCGATCGCGCGGGGTTCGAGCTCGTGCGATTGGATGTGAACGAGATCCGTGAGATGAACGCGATACAGCGCCTCGCGCTGCTCGAGTCACGGATCGTGCGCTGCGCCAAGGAGTTGCTCCGGTTCGATCACTTCGCGATCTTCCTGATCGATGATCGCGACAAGCGTCTGCGGATGGTGATGCAATCGGGATTGCCCGAGGAGATCCAGGACCTGGACCTGTACCTCGAGGACGAGGGCTCGGGGATCTCGGGGCATGTCGCTGCGACGGGCGAGAGCTACATCTGCACGGATGTCTCGCTCGACGATCGGTTCCTCCCGGGTCTGAGCGGCGCCCGCTCGAGTCTCACGGTGCCCCTGCGCGTGTGGGACAAGGTGATCGGGATCATGGATGTTGAGTCCGTCGAGCCCGGCGCGTTCGATGAGCAGGACAAGATGTACGCGGAGATCTTCGGTCGCTACATCGCGATGGCGATGCAGATGCTGCAGATGCTCGTGACCGAGCGGACGGCGACGAACCTGTCCGCGTGCGATCGTGTGTCGGGCGAGATCAACGAGCCCCTCGATGATATCGAGCTCGAGATCAACTGGCTCAGTGAGCACGAGAAGAACGCGGACCCTGAAACCAAGGACCACATCCGTCGGATCATGAGCGATGTCGAGTCGATCCGCAATCGCGTGCGCTCCGTCGCGGCCGGGCCGCAGACCCTGCTGGGCGTGGATCAGGCGATGATGGAGCGGGAGAAGGACCCCGGGCTCATCGGCAAGCGGGTCCTCATCGCCGACGACAACCAGAAGATCCGCAAAATCATCGGCGAGGTCCTCCAGCATCGCGGGTGCGAAACCGTGGTCGTCGAGGACGGCGTCCAGGCGATCGCCAAGCTCGAGCTGGTCGCGGAGGATAAGGCCCTCCCCTTCGATCTCGTGATCTCCGATATCCAGATGCCCGATCGCAACGGGTACGAGGTGTTCTCCAGCGCCCGCAAGCACTGCCCGGGCGTGCCGGTGATCCTGATGACGGGGTTCGGGTACGACCCGCACCACTCGATCGTGCGCGCCTCGCAGGACGGACTACAGAGCGTGCTGTTCAAGCCGTTCGAGATTCAGCTGCTCTTGACGCAGGTCCGCGAGGCGCTCGGTGTCGGGGGCGAGTGATCACACGCGTTCCGCGATCAGGATCCGATCCAACCCATCCGAGTCCTTCGCGATCCGCTCGCGGGTGAGCAGCGGGTGATCGTGCGCGAGCGTAAGTGATGCCTTGGCGTTGCAGGCCGCGATCTCGATGAGGATCATCCCGCCCTTGCGGAGCAGTTCGGGCCCGTGCTCGATCAAAGGTTTGACGAACTCCATCCCGACGTCGTTGGCGCGGAGCGCCATCGTCGGCTCGTGGTTCTTCACATTGGGTTCCACAGCGTCCCACTCATGATCCGGGATGTACGGCGGGTTGCTACACAGATAATGCAACGAACCCTTCTGCCCCGCGACGGGGTGCGCGAAGATCGGTTCGAGCAGGTCACCCTCCACAAGATCGACACGCTCGTCGAGATCATGGCGCGTGATGTTCATCTGGGCGACTTCGAGTGCGTCGGGTGATTTATCGCTCGCGATGACGCGGGCGCCGGGGAGGTTCTTGGCGAGTGCCGCTGCGATGCACCCCGACCCGGTGCACACATCCGCGATCATCATCCCAACCCCCGCGTCGGACGCGCGGAGGGTGCGATCGTCCGGGTTCTTGCGTGCGTGGTTCAGGACCTCATCGATGAGCGTCTGCGTCGATGGGCGCGGGATGAGCACGCGCTTGTCGACATGGAACGACATCCCGAAGAACGATTCCTCGCCGACGAGGTACTGGATGGGCTCGTGGTTGAGCGCCCGGCGCACCAGATCCCGCAGCGTCTCACGCTCGATGGGCGACGCGGGTCGATCCGTGTCCATGTAGAGCCGGAGTCGATCGCACCCGATGATGTGCGCGAGCAGCATCTCCGCCATCCGACGCGGCGAATCGAGGTCCTTGGATTCGAAGGCCTTCGTCATCCACCCGAGCAGTTCACGGGTCGTCCAGGTTTGCGGGGCAGCGGGGGGCACGCAGGATTCTATCTACTCCTGACCGGCCAAGAACACCGTCTCTCCACCGATCACGGTTCGCAGGACCTTCGTGGCAGGGATGTCGGCAGGGGGACAGGTCATGATATCGCGATCGATCACGATGAAATCAGCAAGCTTCCCGACCTCAAGCGTGCCTTTCTGATCTTCTTCAAACGCGGCGTACGCGGCCCAGATCGTCAAAGACTTGAGGGTTTCCGCTCGGGTCATGCGCTGGTCGGGGTGCCACCCGCCCTCGGGCTGGGCGTCGAGGTTCTGGCGAGTGATCGCGGCGTAAAAGCCCAAGAACGGGTTGTGTGACTCGACGGGGAAGTCGCTGCCGCCTGCGATGATCGCTCCCGTATCGAGCAATGAACGCCAGGCGTACGCGCCCTTGGCGCGTTCTTCGCCGACCCGATCGACCACCCATCGCATGTCGCTTGTGCAGTGGGTGGGCTGCATCGAGGGGATCACGCCCAGTGACTTGAAGCGCGGGATGTCCACTTGGCTCAGCAGCTGCGCGTGCTCAATCCTGAATCGGGCGTTCTCAGCACCGGCCTTCTCGAATGCATCGAGTGTTCGACGGTTCCCGCGATCCCCGATCGCGTGCACGAAGACCTGGTACCCGTTCTCTACGCCGTTGCGGGCGACGAACTCGACGAACTCGGGATCCGTGACGGTCAGCCCGGTGTACGGGTTGCCGTCTTCATCGAGCGGGCGGTCGGAATAGGCGTCGAGCATCCACGCGCCGCGTGAGCCCATGGCGCCGTCCATCCAGATCTTCGTGGCACGGGCCGTGAATCGGTCAGAGATATAGATTCCGTTGGTTGTGAAGTACCGCACCGCGTCACGCCCGTAGAGCGCGGCGTACACCCGTAGTTTGAGCAGTCCCTCCGCATCGAGCTGCTTGTACAGATCGACCTGCGCTGGCGGCACACCCATGTCGTGCACGCCGGTGAGCCCGGCTGCCAGACACAGGCGTTGCCCCGCAAGGATCTGATCGCGAGTCAGCCCGCGGGCGCTCATGGGAATGACGCTTTCAACGATTGGCTTGGCATTGTTTACGAGCACGCCTGTCGGGCGATTGTTCTCGGCTCGGATGAGCTCTCCGCCCGCAGGATTCGGAGTGTCAGGATCGATCCCTGCTTCTTCCATCGCGGCTTCGTTCGCCAGCCCTGCGTGCCCATCGATGCGCAGCAGCCACACCGGGTGATCGGGCACGATATCGGAGAGCGTCTGATGGTCGGGCAGCATCTTGCTGGGCCAAGACTCATGATCCCAGCCACGCCCGGTGATCCATGTTCCCTTGGGAAGCTCCGCAGCTCGCGCTCGAACGAGCTCGATGACCTCTTCGTAAGAGGTTGTCGTGGACAGATCGATCGTGCCCACCTGAAGTTCGCCGAGTGCGCTCAAGTGTCCGTGCGCATCGATTAGTCCAGGGAGCACCGTTTGGCCCTGCAGGTCGATCACCTGTGTTTGCGTGTCACGCAGCTTGAGGAGATCGATGGAATCACCGATCGCGATGATCCGACCATCCTCGATCGCGATCGCTTGGGCGAGGGGCATCTCGTCGTTTACGGTGTGGATCTGAGCGTTGTAGTAGATCAGATCTGGGGCGGCATGAACCGGGGAGGAACGCCACAGCAGCAGGAGCAGGGCGGCGAGCACGATGTGGGTAGATTTCATGCCCTCAGTCTAACCGAAAACACCAACTACTTCCCGTCGTACCAGTTGCTCGACACATGGGCATCGACCTTCAGCGGCACCTTTAAATCCATCGCCCCCTCCATCCGCTCCACGATGATCGAACGCGCCTCGTCAGCGCGATCAGTGGGGGTCTCGAAGACGAGCTCGTCGTGGATCTGCAGGATCATCTTGGATCCGTGGAGTGGGTCGCCCGAGCCTGCGTCGCGGAGTCGGGTGTGCAGGTCGATCATTGCGAGCTTGATCAGGTCCGCAGCGGACCCCTGAACGACAGAGTTGATGGCCATGCGTTCCGCCAGCGCCTTGCGCTGCGGGTTGCGGTCGTCGATGTCGCGGATCGGGCGGCGCCGCCCGAGCATGGTCTTGACGTACCCGTGCTCACGCGCGAAATGCACGCACTCGTCGAGGAAGCTGGTGATGTTCGCGAACCGGGCCTTGTAGTTGTCGATGATTTCCGCAGCCTCGGTGTTGCCGATGTTGAGTCGTCGCGCGAGCCCCCACGGGGTGACGCCGTAGACGATCCCGAAGTTGACCATCTTCGCGCCTGAGCGCTGCTCGCTCGTGACCTGATCGAGTGGGATGTCGTTGATCTGCGCGGCGACGGCTTGGTGGATGTCCTCGCCCGCGTGGAAGGCCTCGATGAGGGCGGGATCGTCGGAGAGGTGCGCGAGGATGCGCAGCTCGATCTGCGAATAGTCGGCCGTGATGAGCTGGTGCCCCTCGGGTGCGACGAAGGCCTTGCGGATCTCGCGACCGATGTCCGTGCGGATGGGGATGTTCTGCAGGTTCGGGTCCGACGAGCTCAATCGACCCGTGGCCGCGACGGTCTGGTTGAAACTCGCGTGGATCCGCCCCGTGTCGGGGTGGATGTCCTCGGCGAGCGACTTGAGATAGGTCGAGACGAGCTTGGTGAGCTGGCGATACTCAAGGATGAGCGAAGGGATGGGCGTCTCGATCTCCGGATCCTGCGCGAGCTTTTCGAGAACCTCAGCGTTGGTGGAGTACCCCGTCTTCGTCTTCTTGATGGGCTTGATGCCCAGCCCCTCGACCTCGTCGTCGGGTTTGTTGAAGAGGGCTTCGGACAACTGCTTCGGTGAGTTGAGATCGAAGGTCCGCGCGATCGAGTTCTTCGATTCGGTGTTGATCTCTTCGACGAGCTCATCGATGCGTTTCTGCAGGCGTTGTTCCTGGTTGTTGAGCTCGGCTTTGTCGACGACGACGCCGTTGATCTCGAGTTGGGCGAGCACATCAACGAGCGGCATCTCGATTTCGCGGTAGAGCTGCTCGAGCTCGGGCTCGGCGTGGATCATCGGCGCGAGCTTGTCGTTGAGTTGCAGCGTGATGTCCGCGTCCTCCGCGGCGTACGGGCCCGCGAGCGAGAGGGCGACCTCGTCGAACCGTTTCTGGTTCTTGCCCGTGCCGATCAGGTCCTTGATCGAAATCGGGTTGCGTTCGAGGAACGCGAGCGACAACGCGTCCATCGAATGGCTCGAACGCGACGCGTCGAGGACATACGACGCGATCATGGTGTCCCCAGCCATCGACTTGGGATCGGTGGGCACGACGCCCGCGAGGGTGATGCCGCAGTTATGGAAGATGATCTGGTCGTACTTGATGTTCTGCCCGACCTTCTCGATCTTCGGGTCCTCGAGGATCGGGCGGAGCGCCCCGATCACCGTTTCTTCGTCGAGGTGCGTTTCGCCCTCGGGGGCGCGCGTGGGGATGTAGTACCCAACGCCCGGTTTGATCGAAACGGACACCCCCGCGAGCGATGCCCACATCGGGCGGATGTGCGTCGTCTCGGTATCAACCGCGATCCGCTTGGCCTTCTTGAGATCCTTGACGAGCGCGTCGAGGTCCTTCTTGGTCGTAACGGTGTGGTACTCGCCCTCGACGCCTTCGATGGTGCTGCTCGCATCGCTCGGCTGATCGAATAACCCGAACCCCTCGTTCGCGTTCACCTTGGGCTTGGACTTCTTCGGGGTCGTCTCCTCGGAGTCGCCCGCGATCATCCGCTTGAGCTCGTCCTGGTACCGGTTGAACCCAAGCTCCTTGCACACCTCGATAAGCTTGTTCAGATCGATCTTCGCAATGTCCGCGTCGTCCACTTCCATCGAGACGGGCACATCGTGACGCAGGGTCACGAGCTCCTTGCTCAACGGCAGCCACGCCTGCGCTTCGAGGATGTTCTCGGCCCGCTTGCCCTTGATCGCCCCGTCCTTGGCGGCCTGCACGATCGCGTCGAGGTTCCCGTGCTCAACGAGGAGCTTGGCGGCCGTCTTGATCCCGATCCCGTTGACGCCGGGGATGTTGTCGGCCGTGTCGCCCATCAGGGTCAATAGATCGATCACCTGGTCCGGGCGGATCCCGAGATCCTCCATCAGATCCGCGTCGGTGATCAGCTGATCGGTGTGCAGGTCGTACATCTGCGTCGCGGGGGTGCCCAAACCGAGCAGCTGCTTGAGGTCCTTGTCCTTGGAGATGATCCGCACACGCAGGTCGGGGTGGGCTTCGGAATAGCTCGTCGCGAGGGTCGCGAGCACATCGTCGGCTTCGAACCCCTCGCACCCGATGACCGGCACGCCGATCGCTTCTAAAGTCGCGATCGCGCGATTCACCTGCGGCATCAGGTCTTCGGGTGGCGCATCGCGATTGGCCTTGTACTCCGGGAAGAGCTGCGATCGGAATGTGCCGTGGTCCCCGCCGACATCGAGCGCCACCGCGATATGGGTGACGCGCCCATCCTCGTCCTTCAGGTGTGACCCGTCGTTCTTGAGCAGCTTGATGAGCATCCCAATAAACCCATAGGTCATATTGGTCGGCTCACCCGTGACCGGCGAGGTCATGGGCGTGCGGATCGCGTGATACGCACGGAAGAACTGGGCGAAGCCATCGATGAGGTAGAGCGTTTTCATCACCCAAAGGATAGGGCGGGTTCGGGTATGATTCGGGGATGGAGTTGTCCGATGCTCAGTACAATGAGTTGGTATTGCTTGCGTCGGGTCGATGGGACCCGAGACGCGGGCGGGGAAGACTCTACTCTCAGCTGATTGGTCCGGTTGTGATCAGCCTGTTCGGCGTCATCCTTGTCTCATCATGTTGTTGTTTTTCAACGCCATACTTTGATGAGCTCTTCGTTTTGTTCGTCTCAATCGTGGTACTGCCCACAATCTGGTTTGCTTGGCGGAGTCGTCAGACGCGAGCATCTGCAAGGAGCAGTGATTACTCTTTATGCCCTTGGTGCCGCTATGTGCTTGAGGGGCTTGAAGATAGAGGGAACTGTCCCGAGTGCGGCACGCAGTACGAACTGGAGTTATGCCGCGTGCTTTACAAGCTCGCATTCGCTCCAGCTCAGCCCGCGAGAAAGGAGAAGGAGCAAATCGAAATTAATGCATGGAAGCAGGCAATCCTCCTTCGTGACGGCATGATCCAAGCGGAGCACTCGGATTGAACGAGCAATCCCACAACGATCTCCAACTCCTGCTTGAGAAGAAGTGGGACCCCGTGCGAGGCGTGGGCAAGACGCTCGGAAAGATCCGGGCGATCTGTGTGACGCTCTTTGGGATCTCGATCTTCGTGTCGTGCCTCGTTCCCTATGTCGCGGGGCTCTACTACATCATGGCGATCCCGCTGATCCTCTGCGCGATTCAACCCGCCCTCACCGCTCGCCGGACGCAATCACGCACCAAGAAGCACGGGTGGTTCCTGTGCCCGTGGTGCCGATACACCCTGACGGGGCTCGACGATCAGGGCACCTGCCCCGAATGCGGCAATCCCTACGAGAAGCAGGCGTGCGTGGTGTTGTTCGAGAGCGCGTACCGCGGGTACAGGCCCGATCCGATAGTGCAGAAGCAACGCGAATCGGACGCGTGGAAGCGGATGGTTGAACTCAAGGAAGATCCTTCGGATCCGAATGAGAACATCACTCCTGCTTGAACTCACCACGAATGAACATGAGCACAAAGAGCGGAATGGTGAGATCGAGACACAAAGCGATCGGGGCGATGATCCAGCGACTGATCGGCAGTTCTAACGGAAGAAGCACCACCCCGATGAAGATCATGATTCCAAAGAGAAATGGCGGGAAGGAATATGAACCGTCCCGCTCAATCTTGTGGAAGAACAGGACATAAACATACTGGGCGATGAGATAGAGCGTAGCGATCCCGAGCAGAGCGAGACTCACAATCCACTGCCAGTTCACTCACTCTTCCCCGCCAGATGACTCACATCCTTCCCCGGCCAACTGAACGCCTCCTGCCCCGTCATGGTCTCGTGCAGGATCGTCAAGCGGCGCGAGTAGGCCTGCGATTGCTTGATCCCGCGTCGTCCCATCGCGGTCAATGAGACATCGACGAACTTGCCCAGGCGGTAATGCTTTACGCCCGTGTCCGTGTGCCAGGAGAAGGGCTCGGTGGTGCCCGAGAGCGCAGTACTTGCAGCGAACATGGTTCCGGTGCCGACGATCGCGCCGGTCATGATCCGGGTCCCGATCGCGGTCTTGGTGTGATCGCCCATGGTGACGCCAAGGAAGGTGATCCCGGTCTTCTCCATGCTCGCGCCCGCGACGGGGCGCGCGGTGACCTCGCCGTAGGTGTTGAGGAGGTTGGAGTTGGTGGTGTCCGCACCAAGGTTGGACCATTCACCGATCCACGAGTCGCCCAGATGCCCCGCGTGTGCTTTGTTCGCGTATCCCTGCATGACGGTGCCGCCCACTTCGCCCGCGACTTTGCAGACGGGCCCGATCGCGGTGTTGGGCTTGATGTTCGCCTGTTCGAGCACGGTCGAGCCCGGTCCGATGTAGGCCGGGCCGGTGATGATCGCACCCGGGCGAACGGTCGCGTTCTCCTCGATCACGATCGGGCCCGCGGTCGCGTTGAGGATCACGCCGGGCATGACCTGCGCTTCGCGGGAGATCGCGATGCCCTCGGTCCCGATGATCGTGACGCCGACGGGTGCCTCCTCGACCTTGACCATGTTCTGGGCGATGACCTGGAGATCGAACTCGAGCGACGCGTCGCGGAAGTGACGCCAATCCCACGGGCGGGACATCAGGTGCTTGCCCTCGATCGCGATCGGTGTGAGCTCGGGTTGATTCCCGCTGAGCATGTCCCGCACGCCCGATTGGGTGAGTCGCAGCGCGATCATGTCCTGGGTGTCCTGCTCGATGAGGACCTGCCCGAGCTTGATCTCCCCGATCGCCCGAACGGGCAGCGGGCATCGCGCGTTGATCATAAGGACCTCGTCGTCGCCCTCCTCGGGGGGCGTGTTGACGGGGAGTGGGGTCATCTCGCGGGTGAGTTCCACCATCGGGTGGGGGACGACGACACCGATGGGCTGGAGATCGAATGCACGCGTGAGGCGTTCAGAGATCGTCATCGCGCCGGTGCGGATCGCGTAGGTGGGGCGGAGATCGTTGAGGGGCGCGAGCGTGCCCTTGCCGTCGTCGAACAGGATCGCTTTGGTTTGGTCAGTCATACCCGCACAGTGTAGCGCGGATCGGGGTCAGATATGACGCGCGAACCGGGTCGGAACGGTGCTCGCGAACCCGAAGAAAGGCCCCAGCGCGAAGAACAGGAACGAGAGCAGCAGCGCGCTGATCCCGGTGTACAGCGAAGAGAACACCCCCTGCTGGAGCTTGGTCCCCGCGTCCCAGACGAGCGAGGAATCCCCGATCCCGCGTGTGGTGAAGATCGCGATGACCACGATCTGCGCGATGAGCATCACGACGATCGACATGACCACCATCGTCAGCGGATTACGCCGGATGAGCATGCCCCGCACGGCCATGATAAAGTGCACGCCCAGCAGGTATCCCAGCGCGTGTGGGCCGATCACGGTGAAGGTCCCGCCGTCCACCGCGGGGATCGGGCGGAGCAGGTCCATGATGATCCCGAGCATGATCGCGCACCAGAGGGTGGGCTTGCGTGGCGCGTTGATCGCAACAAACACGAGCAACGGCACCACCATGCTCGGGTGCACCCCGCCCGACCCGGCATCGAACACCGGGAGCAGCGCGAGCTCGAGCCCAAAGCACACCCACGCGATCAGGATGAAGACGAACCAGTTCACGGACGCCCCCCAAAGTCATCGGTGTCGGGGATGCGGAGGGTGACCTCGGGGACGCGCCGGAGATCGCCGAAGGTTGGGCGGACGACGATCTGCGATCGAAGGGGTTGCTCCGGGTCGGACTCGACGCGTTCGATCGTGCCGATGAGGAGCATCTGCGCACTCGTCGGCCATTGACTATCGAGCAGGCGGACTTCCTGCCCGACCTCGATCCGCAATGATTCTTCCAACGACGGGCGTGCGACATCCCCACGCAATGTCCCGTTCCCCGTGGGTTCGAGCAGGCACCCGATCCGCTTGGTCCCCTCGGGATTGAGCAGGATCGTGCCGGTGATGCGTTGTGCGCCGGGCGCGGTAATCGGGAGCACCAACGCCGTCTTGGGGTTGACGCGACTCACGCGCCCGACGAGCTGGGTCGCTTCGAACACGACGACGGTGCCCTGCACGAGCCCATCGATGTTACCCGTGCGGATCTGGAGGATGTCCCCCGCGAGATTCCCCACACGCGGGCGGGTCGCTTGTTTGACCTGGAGATCGGGTGTGAGCGCCGCGCCGCGGGAGTACTGATCCACAAGCGAAATCAGTCGATTGTTCTCCTCACGCGTCTGGAGGAGCTCGACCTTCATGCGTTCGAGCTCGTTGAGCAGCGCACGCTCGCGTTCATTCGCAGCAGGATCGGAGATGCTCGCGGGCACGATCTTGTCAACGACGATCGTCAGCGGGTGCGTGATCGGGACGATGGCGACTTGGACCTGCGCCGAGAACCAGTCCGTCCACTTGAGCATGCGTGCGGGGAGGAACGCGAGGATGATCAGCACCCCGACCGTGATCGGCATCGACCATCGCACGATCAGGGATTGCTGGTGCATAACTTGCCTCGCTCAGCGCGTCCGAACCGGACCCGAGTGTGCCCGGATCAGATGTCCGAGTTGTTCTCGAGGGTTTCCTTCCACTCCTCGATGTTCTCGAGGTAGATCGCCGTCCCTCGCGCGACACAGGTCAACGGATCTTCCGCGAGGGTGACTTCCAGACCCGTCGCCTTGTTGATCTCGATCGACAAACCACGCAGGAGCGAGCCGCCGCCCGCGAGCATGATCCCGTTATCGACAAGGTCCGCCGCGAGTTCGGGCTCTGCCCGCTCGAGCGTGCGGGTGACCGCTTCGATGATGTTGTAGACCGGCTCGTGGAGCGCCTCGCGGATCTCCTCGCTTGTGATCTCGGTCTTGCGTGGCAGTCCCGACACCATGTCGCGCCCGCGGACTTCCATCTTGGTCTCCTCGCCGACTGGAGCAGCTGAACCAATCTGGATCTTGATCCGCTCAGCCGTTTGCTCACCGATCATCAGCGAGTAGTTCCGTTTCATGTGCGCGATGATCGCCTCGTCCATGTCGTCGCCCGCGACGCGGACGGACTCACAGTTCGCGATGTCCGCGAGGGTCATGATCGCGACCTCGGTGGTGCCGCCGCCGATGTCCACGATCATGGACGCGGTGGGTTCCGCGAAGGGCAGCCCCGCGCCGATCGCCGCCGCGATGGGTTCTTCGAGGAGGTAGGTCTTGCGTGCGCCGGCGTGCTCCGCAGAATCGAACACCGCCCGTTTCTCAACAGCCGTGATGCCCGAGGGGATCGAGATCACGACGCGAGGCCCGAGCATGCGGACGCGACCCGTCACCTTGGTGATGAAATAGTTGAGCATCGCCTCGGTGATCTCGAAGTCCGAGATCACGCCGTCCTTGAGGGGGCGGATCGCGGTAATCGAACCCGGGGTCTTGCCGAGCATTTCCTTGGCGACCCAACCAACCGCCTGCCCGTTCTTCAGGACCTGGTTGGTGCCTTTGCGCACCGCAACCACGGAGGGCTCGTTGAGCACAATGCCCTGCCCACGCACAGCGACGAGGGTATTGCATGTGCCCAGGTCGATGCCCATGTCCACGCCGAACGGTCCGAGTAGGCGCTCATACCACACTGGTTCTGGGTCTCCTTGGGGCGCACCCCGCAAGATGATGGGGTCCGACCCCATCGTGTGTGAATATAGGATAGCCGTCAGAATACCGGATGATGGGATCGAGGGTGGGGTCAGGGGACCGAATTATCCACACGATTCGGGGCAGGCGCAAATCCGGCATGGTCGATCGACTGGATCGTTCGCTCAGGATCGAGTGCGGATCAGATCGATCAGGAACCCGCGAAGACTGATCGGGTCCTCGGGCATCTGGATCGCGCCGGTGTTGGAATCGATCGGGTTCGATCGTTCCTCTCTCAACTTGACGCCCGGATACGCGTCGAAGAGGAGCCGCGGCCCCACATGCGTGTCTGGGCATTCCTTGTCCATGCCCATGATCAGTTCAAGCTCGATATCGTGCAGGATGACCCATGCGTTGGGTGCCAATGCCGGAAGCAACGCGAGCAGATCCAGCGAGGGCGCCGGGTGATTGTGATTCGCATCGATGATCGCGAGATGGACACTGTGGGGGGGGAATGACCTTGCAGCATCAGTCGCGATCTGCTTGGTATGTACGAATATCCGATCCTGAAGATCACCGGCAAGGTCCAGGATTGCGGAACCGACTCGGCGATCCTTGTTGAAATAGCACCGATCCATGATGTCAAAGCTGTGCAACGCCCATTGAGGTTTGCAAAGCAAGTTCAGGGCGTGTGCGATTCGCGATGTCGACACCCCGGATGCCGTGCCGATCTCAACAGTCACAAAGAGATCCTGCGCTGATCGCAAACTTGATTCGATGATGTCCCAACTGAACGCTGTGTCAAGGTCGTTCATAAACCCTGTCGCCCAATCGACACATGCAGGCATCTCAAGAAACCGCGAGAGCCATTCTCGCTCTGGTTTGAGTCCGAGTGACCCGCGATGCTCAGGTGCAGGATTGATTCTCGTGGACGCGCAGCTCAGGATCTTTGACGGGGGCAGGTGCGCGGGATCCTGCGTGTCATCGTCGATGGACTCTGCGAGTTCCGTGTCCGTGTACACGCCCCAGAACTCAAGCCCATGAGACGCTGCCAGGGGGCGGGCTGCTTCCAGAAGCAAGTCTTCGTGCGCGTCTGATGAGGGGAGGATCACGCAACTCTCGGTGCCTGGCACAAACTCGTCGGGGCCGATCACCGGTATGCCGCCGATCTGTTCACCCGAGACATGATCATCTACGATGCAAAGTATCCGGGTGTTGGCACTGAATGGCCACCCGCTCTCAATGAGCCAGTGCGTGTGCTTGCCCCCGCCGTAGAGCACAACGGATTCAATCTGCTCGCGAAGAAGCTTGTTCTCAACTGCAGACCAGATTGTTTCTTTGTACCCATCTTCTATGCAACGCCCGTTCGGGAGCGCGTCAAGCAGCTCGTGTAGATCGATGAGGACCTGAACCCTGCGGATCAGCGGCTGATCAGCTTTACGATCCTCAAGCGTATCACGGATCGTTTTCAGTGTTCGCCTCCACCGGACGATCTCTGAAGCACATGGCGCGTCACCGACGCGGGACCAAGTGGATCGATCCAGTTCCTCTGCAACCTCAACAGTCACTTCATTTGGAAGACTCAGATCAACTTCCAGCGCGTTCGTAGTCGAGTTCATTCGTCTTCCTTTCGGGTAGCACAAAGCGATTTTCTTGATCAGTCCCGGCGCGAGAGATTCTCACGCGAAATCATCAGCTCAAGTGTCTGGGCCACAAGATCGATGTCGCGCCTGCCAAGCGTGCTCGAGAACGGGAGCGCGATCGTGCGTCCGCTCACGCTCTCCGCGATCGGGAAGCTCCCGGGGCGCAGCCCCATCGCCTTTTGGTAAATCGGCTGCAGATGGATGCACGGGAAGTAATCCCCCGCGCCGATCTCGTGCATCCGCAAACCCGCGATCACGCGATCGCGTTCCTCGCGGGTGTACCCCGCCGCGAGCCGAACCACGAACACGAACCAGCTCATGATCGAGCACTCGGGATCGATCGTGGGGAGGGTGATCTCGGGGACATCGAGGAGTCGCTCGATGTACCGGTTCGCCGTGTCATTGCGCAGCTGGATCAGCTCGTCCAGGCGTTCCATCTGGGCGACTCCAAGGGCCGCGTTGATCTCCGACATGCGATAGTTGAACCCGAGGCGCTCGTGGTGCAGCCACGATCCAGCGGTGGACCCGCCCGCGATGGACCCGCGACCCGCGACGGCTCGTCCCTGATTCCGCAACGATCGGCACGCGTCCGCAAGACGATCGTCGTTCGTGACGATCATCCCGCCCTCGCCCGTGGTGATCTGCTTGTTGGGGTAGAACCCGAACACCCCGGCACGCCCAAAGCTCCCCGCGGGGGTGCCCTTGTAGATCGTGCCCAGCGCCTCGCACGAGTCCTCGATCAGGGGGATCTCGTGACGGGCCGCGATCTTCTGGTACTCGTCGAAGTGGGTCGGGTTCCCAAACGCTTCCACAGCCAAGATCGCCTTCGTCCTCGGCGTGATCGCCTGCTCGATCAGTTCGGGGCTCGCGTTGAGACTCGAGGGACAGATGTCGACGAACACGGGTTTGGCGCCGACATACAGGATCGCGTTCGCGGACGCGATGAAACTGAACGGGGTGGTGATGACCTCATCACCCGGCCCGATCCCCAGCGCGACAAGGACCATGTGCAGCCCCGCCGTCCCGGACGAGCACGCGATCGCGTGCGTTGTGCCGCACCGCTCCGCGACAAGGGCTTCGAACCGTTCCTGCATGGGACCGATCGATAACCGACCCGATCGGAGGACCTGGAGGACCAAGTCTTCCTCGTGCGAGGTGATATCGGGGGTGCTCAGCGGGATCTCTTGATGCGACATACGCGCATTGTCGGCTGAATAACCCCGATTTGGCAAGGCGCAGCGTCGAGAATCTTTCAATCCTCACGCGTGCTGCACGCTGCGAGTCAGGCGCTGGGTCAGCTCACTCAACGGCAGCCCGTCGTGCGGACAATCCGCGTCCACAGGCAGACGCTCACTCAGGCGATCCTTAAACCGCTTGGCCGCGGTGATCACCGTCGAGTGGTTCGGGCGTCCGATCGCGTGGGCGATCTCGGGGAAGCTCTTGCTCGTGAGCTGGCGTGCCAGGTGCACGATCAACTCGCGGGCGAGCACGACCTTCTTGCGTCGGCCCTTGCCCTTGAGGTCCGAGATCGAAACACTCAGCTCGTCGCAGACCGCCCGGATGATTGAGTCAATCGACAGCGGGGCGCTGGAGATCGCGGACTCGTCCCCGCACCGCAGCGCGAGCGCTTTGCGGATGTGGGCGGCGCTGGGGGTGATCAACCCACCCTGGCTCGATTCGCGATCGAGGAGTTGGGCGACGGCCTGGATCTGCACGAGCGCCCCCTCGATATCCCGCACGCTCGCGCCGCGCTCGATCCCGATCCGTTCGCAGATCACGCGGGCGCACGCGTCGTCCACGATCATCCCGCGCTTGTGCGCCACGACATGGACGAGCCGGTGCGCGAGCTCGGCGTCGGGCTCATCGACCCGGATCACAAGCCCGGCGCTGAACCGCGAGGAGAGAGACTGATCGAATCGGGCGATGGTGCGTGGGTGGGCGTCGGACGCGAGGATGATCCGGGCACCGCCGAGCGAGAGCATGTTGAAGATCTGCAGCAGCTCATGCTGGGTCGCCTGCTTCCCGGCCATCAGGTGGATGTCGTCGATGCACAGCAGATCGAGGTTGCGGTACTTCTTCTGGAACGCTTCGACGGTGCGGGTGCGGATCGCCGTGACGAACGCGTTGGTGAACGCCTCGCCCGTGGTGTACCGGACCTTGGCACCCGGGCGGATCTGACGCATGCGGAGGGTCGCACCGCGGAGCAGGTGGGTCTTGCCCACGCCGCACGAGCCGTGGATGAACACGGGGACCCCAGCGGTGGGGGACTCGATGCACTGACGAACAGACTCGAACGCGAGCCGGTTCGAAGCACCGACGATGAACTCCTCAAGACGCGGGCAGCGATCCTGGGCGCTGGTTTGTGTGCTTTGCGGCGCGGAGGCGTTGGTGTATTCAACCCGATGGGCGATGCGATCGGGGGCGCTGGTGGGGTGCGTCCGCGATTGCTCGCTCGGGGCGGGTTGGGTTGGCTGGAGATCGGGATCGATCTTGAACCCGATCGTGGGCTCGGTCGTTCCCAGCGCGAACTGCGCGCCGATCCGGATCGATTCGCCCAACCGGCGCTGGATCATGTCGAGGGTGAAGGCATCACCCGCGTTGATCTCGATGGTGCTCGGATCGACCTGGCGTATCGAAGTACGCTCATTGAGGTAGCGCCGGACGCGATTGGCGCCGATCGTCTGGATCAGGTGCTCACGGATGCGCTCGCACGCGTCCATCGTGGTGCGCGGCGCCTGCGTGCGGGTCGGGGCGCTGGTGGTGGTGTTGCGATCCGACCCGGCGCGCCGCCCGGGCGTGCTCGGGCGTTCGAAACGGAGGGAGTCAGCGTCGGCTCCTGCCCGCTGGGGTTCCCGGTGTTGGACTGCGTCGTGCAGGGAATGGTGCATGACAGTGCCTCGTGGTCATCCTGGACCGCCCGATCTGGTGTGCCTGCGCGATCCGATCGCGCACCTTGCACCCCGGCTGGGCGAGCAATGCGTGGAGAAAACAGAGTCCATTCACCATTCGAACAGGTTGAGATCAGCACACAAGGACACCCGCGCTCATCGATTTGAGCGCCGTTCCGTGTCGTGTTCGACGATGTGCTGTGCGTCCCCACGGGCGTGAAACCCGCGACCTGTTGCTGCCGGTCGATCCTGACCAGCGGGCGGGAGTGTAGCCGTTCACCACTTCTTCCGCAACTGCTGGGAAAGTGCGTGATCACGGTTGCACATCGCAGTGTTTGCGTTTTCAGTGACTTGTGCGCGAGGAGTTTTTTTCGTCCACCGGGGCTGTCGGTTATGCACAAATCAGCGCGAGGTATGTGCACAAATCTGAGCGCAACTCGAACACAATCTTGACACACGATTCGGCACCTGTTGAGCCCGCATCACTTGCGCGCGAGAGGCGCAACGAATCCCAATCTCGAATCGAATCTTCGGTACCCGAGCGACTCGTACACACGCATCGCGGGCGCGTTGCGTGTGTCCACCGCGCAGGTCACCTCGCGTGCACCCAGGTGCTTCATCCGGGCGGTGCCGTACTCGAGGACCATGCGTCCGAGCCCGAGCCCACGAACGGGTGCGCCGATGCCCAGGTACACGAGCTCGATGCTCGCGTTGTTGGGGCAGTGCGTGAGCAGGCAGCACCCCACCGGCTTGCCGCGTTGCTCGATGAGCAGCCAGTGCTTTGGGTTGAACAACCCGGTCGCGATGTGCGAGTCCACGACATCGTCCATCGATCGCAACCCGCAAAGCTCGGGGCAATCGAGGGTGTCGATGTAGCTCAGTTCCAGCGCCCGGATCAGATCCGAGCGATCCGAGCCCGGGTCGTCGCGATCGAGCGATCGGACGGGGCGGACACTGATCCCCTCGGGCCAGTTGGGTTCGGGGATGTGCGATTTGGGGACGGTTTCGATGCGCTGGCGCATGTACGCGAGCTCGCCGACAAAGATCATGCCCGCGTTGAGGAAGACCTTGGGCGCCCAGGTGTGCTTGGGCTCGGTGAGGCACTGGGCGAGCCGGGCCCGCTCGGGGATGGCGCTGAGCCCGTCAAGGCAAGCACGCAAGGCAGCGGAGATCTCTGCGCATTGGGTGGCTGTGGACCCGAGCGATCGGGCATTCTCGGGGCTCGAATGGAAGAGCATCGCCGTCGCACCCGCGCCGAGCACGCCCAGGCACGCCTGTCGCACCTTCGCAGGCCCGGTCCCGGACCGATCGATCACCCCCCAGAGCAGGTTCAGGTCGATCCCGTGCGACCCTGCAGACGCGATCAGGTTCCGCGCCGCGTGCGTCCGGTTCGGACCCGAAACCAATCGCTCGCACGCGCTCTGGCGCATGTTGTGGGGGACCCGTTCGCCCCGGGGGGCACCGCCGTGGGCGTTCGCGTTGGGACCGGATGGGGAGAAGACCGTCATGTTCGGGGAGGTTCGGGGGTGAAAAAGGAACAGAAAACCGTCCGGGCTCGTATGATTTGACGCCCGCTCAGGGCACACTACACTATGATCCCCATCCCGGCATGGGTCCGCGGGCGTATTCTCGTCCTCATCCGATGCCGATTCCGACGCTCGATGAGCCCTGAACCTTGACGATCCCCCATCGGGAGCACGCGATCATGAACCGATCCTACGACCGAAACACCCGATCTGGACGACTCACCCGCTCGGCGGCCGCGCTGGGCGCGTCGATCTGTGCGTTCTCGCTGCTCGCGAGCGTCCCTGCGACGACCCACGCCGCCCCCGAGCCCGCGCCCGTCGCAACGCAATGGGAGTTCACCTTCGAGCCCGGCCCGCTGCGTCTCGCGTGGGTTGAGACCGAAGGCGAGAAGAAGCCCTATTTCTACCTCACCTACCGCGTCACGAACCATTGGGGCGGAGTCAAGCTCTTTGCACCCGATGTCTCCCTGATGTCCGACAACGCGAATGTGCAGCGATCAGGACGCGATGTCTCCAGCGCCGTGACCGCGGAGATCATGCGTCGTTTGAAGAACCCGCTGCTCGAATCGCAGACGGACATCGTGTCCAATGTCCTCCAGGGCGTCGAGCACGCACGCGACGGCGTGGTGATCTGGCCGGCTGAGGACCTGCAGGCGGACGAGCTGACCGTGTTCTTCGCGGGTCTCTCGGGCGAGTTCCAGTCCTACATCACCGGGCGTGAGACATCCGAACCCCAGCGGTACACCCTCCGCAAGACGATGATGATGCGATTCGCGACCCCGGGGCAGATTTCGGGTCAGGGCGATCGTCCGTTCGAGCTCATCGAGAAGCGCTGGGTGATGCGGTAATCGACCCGATCGATCGGGCTTTGGTTGGGTGAATCGAAACGCACAACCTGCTGGACTTGAAAGAATTGCGGGGCTACGCTTGCCCCCGCGACGCGTGCACCTTGCCGCGTGGCACAGATGACACTCAGCGGGCAATCACGCCCGATGCATTGACGGAGAACCTCTGTTATGGCACATAAAAAGGGCCAGGGCTCAACCAAGAACGGACGCGACTCGAACCCCCAGTACCGCGGGGTCAAGCTCTACGGCGGCGAGTTCGCCAAGCCGGGCGCAATCATCATCCGTCAGTGCGGCACCAAGTTCTCCCCCGGATTCAATGTCCGCAAGGGCAAGGACGACACCCTCTACTCGGTCGCGACCGGCAAGGTGGTCTTCCAGCAGAACGGGCGCGTCCATGTCGATCCCGTCGAGGCAGACATCGCCCGCCCGCAGTGGCTCCGCGAGTACCGCGCAGCACACGCGAACTGATCGCGACGATCCACAGACTGAACGAACCGCGCCAGATTGGTGCGGTTTTTTCATGGGGTGGTTCGGATCACTCGTGATACAACTCGATAAACCGTCCAATGTCCTCAGCGTTCAGGACTCCGTCACAGTTCAGGTCAACCGACATCGACCCTGCCAGATACCTCGTGATGAACTCAGACACATCGAAAAAAGTCAGGCGATGGTCCAGATCGAAGTCAACCCGTGATTCAGTCGATGCCGCTGCACAAAGATGAACGCTGGAAGAACCCGACAGAGGAGATGCTGAGTAAAACTCGATAATCTGATCCACGCTTTCCGGGTTGTAGCTATACGCATTCCCCGAGAACTTCTCTCGCCTAGCTAGATTGATCCCGAAGCTAACCAGCCATTCTTCGGTGAACTCCGGGGATCCTCCGATCAGGTCGAAAAGCCCCCACGGGGATTGTGCATCTTCATACTGACCCAGCGGAAAGAACGACGCGAGCATCCCGATCTCGTCGGTATCCAGACCCATCACGGTGTGCCCGGTGCCCGGAAGGCCTTGCACCGGCGGGTCGTCGGAGCTGTGCGCGTAATCCCACCACCCCGGGCCCTGCCCGTTCTTGTCCGGATCGAAGTGCCCTGCTTTCAGGTACTCATCGAGACTCGGGATCCAGTACTTCGCGCCGCAGCTGCGGGTGCTCTGGTCTGTGAAGTGCGATCCATCGCGTCCGAAGGTGCTCGTGTCGTACGCGCCAAAGTGGATCGTTGCGGGGTCAGAGCTCTTCCCATTGTGCAGCCAGTTGCAGTACATCGCGGCCTGCCGCCAGCTGATCGTGATCGGCGCAAGACCGGGCTGCTCCAAGCCCGGGTGATAAGCGTACCGGCTCCCCGGACCGGAGTGCGAGAAATCCTCCCGCGCCCCCCAGCTCATCTGCCCGACGATGAGATCATCGAGCTCGTCGCTCTGTGTCGCAAAGGTGTTCGCAAACTCCAGCCAATCATCGGTGGTGATCTCGTATCGCGAGATCCGGAACTCGTAGGGCACAGAACCCCGCCCCGCGAGCTGCCCCCACGGGCCGCCCTCATACGCCGGGTTATCGCGATGCGTGACCAATGACCACCGCTCGGGGTCGTCGATGTCGAACTGCCCGAGCGCGGAGGTGATGCACAAGGCGGGAACGAGAAAACAAGCGAGCGTGGTGCGGTTCATGATGGGCTCCTGCATCCGTGCGGAGGAATGATCTTCAGGATAACGGATTCCGTCACTTGAGCACGATCGCCTTCCCCGTCCGCGCCGACTCGATCGCCGCATCGAGGATCGCCGCGACGATGACATTGTTCTCGATGCTCGACAACGGATCGACATCGCACGCGCCTCGGATGAGCGATCGCAGGTAGGTCCACTCATCCGTGAGGTGCTCGGGCTTGGGCATTGGGGTGACCTGTTCGCGGGGCGAATCGGGCAATCGGATCTCGAGCGCATCCCACTTGGCTGCGTGGATCGACATCTTCGTCGCGTGGACATCCATCTCCTTGTTGTCGTGCGTCCATGCCCACGACGCTTGGATCACCGCGGTGGCATTGGGGTAGGTGAGGACGATCGTCGCGTCGTCATCGACATCGGGGTAGAGGTCGGGCTTGAGGTGTTGGGTAATCGCGAGGACGCTCGTGGGTGGTTGGTTGTCCATGATCCAGGTCATGATGTTGGCGCCGTAGCACCCGAAGTCGACTATCGCGCCGCTGCCGTTGAACGCGGGGTCTGCGAGCCAGTCGACGAACTCCTCGGCGCACCCGATCTCAATGGGGCCCTTGTGCCCGTGGCGGAAGATGTACCGGGTCGGGGTGCCCGCCTCGCCCGAGTCGATCATGCGCTTGGTTTCCCGCACGGACGCATACCAGCTCGTCTCGAAGTTGGTGAGGACATGCACGCCATGTTCTTTGCCCAGCGCCGCCATCTGCATCGCATGGCCGGAGTCGTACGCGAGCGGCTTCTCGAGCAGCGTATGGACCCCGCGCGGGGCGCAGGATTGGACGACTTCGAGGTGGCGCGAGATGGGCGTCATCACGCTCGCGGCTTCGGGTTGGGTCTCGTCGAGCATCCGATCCAGATCCGCGTAGAACAGGTCCGGATCGAGGTTGTACTTGTCTCGAAACTTCACGAAGAGCGCGTAGCTGGGATCGTAGATCCCGACGATGGTGAGGTCGTCGCGAGATGAGGCGTTCCAGAGCACGCCCTCGACATGCCCATGATCGAGCCCGATGACGGCGAGGCGGAGGGCGGCGTCGTCTTGTGACCAGGCAGGTACTGAAACGAATGACAGAACGAGCGAAAGGATGACAGTGAATCGGATCATGCCCCGAGTTTATTCGATCGGGATCGGTTCCGTGCTGACCTCGTCGTGGTAACTCTCTTCCATGCGTTTCTTGTATTCCGCCATGGTGTCGAGCCCGACACTGGCGCGGCGCTGCTCGATGTTCGCCCAATCGATCGTCGGCGACGGGCGCAGGACCCCCTCCTCGTCGTATGTGAACTGGGTGGCGTACACCTGGGGTTCGCCGCGTCCGGTGAGGACCCGATCGGTGAGCATCGCGAACTGACTCCCCGATGCTTGCCCCTGTTCCACGAGCGGCTCCATCAGATCGAGGATGCGTTGTTGGAGCTGCGGGTGCTGATCCGCGTGCTGCGCGAGCAACCACGCGGCGTGGGCCGCGTCCTTTCCGACCATGTCGTATGTCGGCCAACCATACTGATCGATCATCTGTTCAAGGAATGCGCTCGACTCCGCGTCGATCGCGTTGACACCCTTCATCGCGCGGGTGCCCTCCTCGTCAAACTGAAATGATCCGCCCGGGCCACGCTCCGCGGTCTCCATCGCCGCAACGAGCGCGGCGCGAGCGTCCTGATCGCGCTGCTTGAGATCGAGCAGTTCATCGCGAAGCGAGTCATACGCAGACGACTCTGCCACAACACTTGTTTGGGTGCCGCAGGTTCTTTGGGAAGTGCACCCCGCGAGAAGGAGCGGGGCGGTCAAGGCGAAGAACAGATACATCGTGATACGCATAGAGAACTCCTACGGGTTTGTTCTCCATACAGACACACACATGCGCGCGATCTGTCAGGTAATACTTGATAAATGTTGAGATTGGTGATGAGTCAGGTGTTGGACTCAACCGCGTGCCCGCAGTCGCTGCAGAATCGGGCGTTGTGCTTGATCGATGCGTTGCAGGATGGGCACACTCGACCCGCGACCTGGGTCCCGCAATGTGAGCAGAACTTCGAGTCTGGCTCGATCGGGACGGCGCACGATGGGCACGGGATGTCGTCGTCGAGGACCGCGGATCGGATCGCGGTCGTGGTGATCTGTGCCGCGGGCGCGGACTCCTTCGCGACATACTTGGATGCTTCTTTAAGGTACCCGATCCCGGTGAGTTTCATGCCGATTGAGGTGAGCATGGCACCGGGAATGCCGCAGATGATGAAGAGGATTGGGAAGTGAGGGCGATCGGGACTAAATGGTTCTCTGCTCGCGAACGAGACGAAAGCAGCGATGAAATCAATCACTCCAATCGCCAAAAGGATCCCGCCGACGATGAGGAGGGCGGGCCCGAACTTGCGGAATGAGTCGCGTGCTTTGTGGTAAGGGTCTTGGGACATATCGTTCCAGTATAGTGCGGAACGAGTTAGGTACAAGTGTGATGTACCTTCGCCGCGCTCGCGATAATTTGCTCAAACAGATCAAACCCCACCTGCGTCGCCCCGTCTGACCACGCTTCCTTCGGGTTCGGGTGGCACTCGACGAAAAGTGCGTGCACGCCGATCGCCGTCGCGGCTTTGGCGAGTTGAAGCGCACGATCGGGGCGCCCGCCGGTTTGTTCGCCGCTGCCCGGCAGCTGTGTCGAGTGGGTGACATCGAAGCACACCGGAGGCGAGCCCGCGTCGGAGAACGCGCTGCAATCGAGCTCCATCATGTCCGCGATGCCGATGAAGTCGTTGACCAATCGGTGGTACCCGAAGAAGGTGCCCCGCTCGGTGAGCATCAGGTTGTCGCACCCCGCTTCGGTGGCTTTGCGGACAGGGCCCGCCATCTCGCGGGGCGAGAGGAACTGCCCCTTCTTGATGTTCACGCCCTTGTTGTGTGCTTGGGCTGCTTTCGATGACGCGACGACCAAATCTGTCTGTCGGCACAGGAATGCGGGGATCTGAATCAGATCCACAACCTCCGCAATTGCGTCCGCCTGGTCCGGCTCGTGGATGTCCGTGGTGGTGGGGACCCCGAGCTCCTGCTTGATGGCTTGGAAATGCTCGAGTCCTTGCTCGATCCCGATCCCGCGTTTGGAGTTGATGGAGGACCGGTTCGCCTTGTCAAAGCTGGCCTTGAAGATATAGGGCAGCCCGAGCGATTCGCAAACAGCTTTGCAATGACGCCCGACCTCAAGCCCGAGATCGAGGGATTCGAGGGTGCACGGGCCGGCGATGATCGCGAGGGGCTGGTTTTCACCGATCGAGATCGGGCCGACGGTGCAGTGACGGGGCGATGTGTTGCTCATGGGCAACCATAGGTCACACGATTCGGATTCGGGTTACTTGGGGTCCGCGAGATCGTGCCGGATCATCAGGGCCGTGGGCATCGGCGGGTACTTCATCGTCACCCGGTAGCCGTAGAAATCACTCGCTTCCCACGCCATACGCTGGTAGACACGGTTGACCATCTTGCTGTAGCCCGGGATGAGCGGCGTGGACGCAACCGGCGGGCAGTGTCCGATCGACTCGACTTCCTCGGCCATCGGTAGTTCATCGTCGAACGCGTCCGATTCGCCGAGCGGTTCAGGGCCCACACCGATCTGGCTGAGCAGGATCGCCCCGCGGATCACGCGCGAACTTCAGGTCGCGATGGATCTGAATATCACACAAGCACCACTCGCAGGGAATGTTCAACGGCGCGAGGTGCTCGCCGTAGGTGTTGAGTTCGTCACGGTAGATTGGGGCAAACTGGCGGATGCACTCGCCGTACACCCAGGTATTGAGCCCCGAGTTCCCCACGGGCCCCGGCGCGAGCTGCCACCGGACGGTGTTGCCAGAGCTGATCTTGGTGAATCGCGGGACGGGCTTGGAGCAGAACTCGTGCATCAGCATGAGCTGGTCGTCGTCGCTGCCGATCTCGATGGGTTCGACCTCCGGCGGGCGCATTGCGGTGCCGTCGTCGTTATACGCGAACCGTGTCATCAGTGGCACCGTCGCCCGGCTGCGGAGTCGGCGCACATCGATCAACCCGCCCAAGCTCGCGGTATCAAGCAACTCAGGGTTGTCGGGGTTGGGGGCAAGGAAGAACGAGGCCATCCGCACCCGGGCCTGCACCCCCCAGATGCTTGAGCTGCACTGGTATCCCATTTTACGGGTGTTGTGTAGGTTCTCCGTCGGCACACGCCCGGGCTTGTTGCTCGCGAGAACGAGCTGAAGCGTGGATCGATCACCCACATGGGTCTCGACCATGCGATCGAACTCCACGAGGCGATCTCGAGCAGTTTTGACAGTTTCGCGAGGTGCTCCCCCCGTTTCGAACGCATCAAAGATCGTGTTCATCCCGGTCGTCCCGGGCAGATTTGTGAGCACAGCGTGGGGGTCGCTGATCGTAATCAGCTTTGAGAGCTTCCAGGCAAGGTTTTTGTTGATCTTGAAACGCCGCGAGATGTCCTGTGGGCGATTGATGTCCGCATCGACGGCCCCGATCATCTCGGTCAGTGCACCGCGCACACGCTGAAACGCTTGGTCGAGTGCCTCTTCAAAGGCGTCATTGACTGGGGTTTGCTGGGGCATCGGGGCGTCCTGCCGGTCAGATGAGAACGAAATCTCGGGCATGGAAACCCGATCTGAGAGTCAGTATAGCCGATCCGTGGCTCAACCGCAGATAAATCTCAACAAATTTCCCATGGGAAACTTGTCGGGATGATTCTTGCTGGCTACATTCACTCGATCAAGAGACCGCCGCGTGGTGATCTCGAAGGATTCTGGGCGGTGTTTTCCGGATCGTGTGCGATACTGGAATGCTCGGCCGGCCAGCAACGCACCGCACGCGTCACCGCATTCGCGTCCGACGCACCACAGAACGGAGAGAACCAATGAAGACGACCATGCTGCTCAGCGCACTCGCAATCACCACCCTGCCCGCACTCGCGGGCACCGTGAACGATGTCCTCGTGGAAATCCACGGCGATGTCTTCTTCAACGGCATCAACCGGGGCGAGTTCCAGAATGTCAATGCTGGCGAGACCATGACCTACTCGTTCGAGCTCAACTCGATCGACTATGTGGACGGGTCCTTCCCGGTCCGCGGTTACACCATCGATATGTCGACCTTCCAGGTCGCGTTCTCGGGCGGCACCGTGGTTCAGGCCGCGAACCCCTACCCCGCTGGATTCACCCCCTCGTTTGTTGTCCGCAACAACGACCCCATGGCCGACGGTTTCTTCATCACTGACGGTTCGGTTGATGGCTTCCCGAACGGGGTGTCAACTGATCAGGCCGGCGTGTTCGGCAACTTCCTCGCGACCTTCAATGTCTCCTACCTCGGTGACACGATTGACTCGCTGGATATCCTCGATGCCGCCGGTACCTACGACTACACCGGGCTGACCGTGTTTGGTCTGGGCATCGACGACGGCCCGATCGAGGATGTCCTCGGTGCGGACTTCAGCCACATGACCATCAGCATTATCCCTGCCCCCTCGAGCCTCGCGCTCGTCGGTCTGGGCGGTCTGGTCGCGACCCGTCGCCGCCGCTGATCCGATTCAGTGGACAATCTATACCGCGTGCTCGTCACGCTCGACCCCGGCGTGACCCCTCTCCGCCGGGGTTCTTTGTGGAGTTATCCCGATCTAAGACCCAGGTCGGGTTATGGAAGGGTTATTTTGCACGGGTGGTTTTCACCCAAAGTGCTCTATCTGTGTAAGTAATTTCGTTTCTCTGCCGAGAGATTGACCCAAAACCGGCTTGAAACGGGTATCTTTATCCGTATCTTGATCTGCCCTCTCTGAGATCGTTCGAGCGTTGCCCGACGATTCCAACCGAGTCAGTTGGTGATGACTGCTCCCCGCCGAGTTCCCTCCTCGGCGGGGCGATCTCTTTTTGGGGGATGCCAAGAATGCCAAGAATGAATGATTGCAGACCTCAACCAGTCGCAGATAGGTGGGTATGCTTTGCGTTGCCGGGCGAGTAGCTCAGTTGGCTAGAGCGTTCGCCTTACACGCGAAATGTCGTGGGTTCGAGTCCCTCCTCGCCTATTGCACCGGCTAACGATCGGAATCGATCAAGAACCACAAGAACCCTGAGCGTTTGCTTGGGGTTCTGTTTCATCTGGAGTGCGCTTCGATCTGGATTGAAGTACACTCGGATTATCCTCGTTTCTGGTGCGTTCAGAAGCGAGGCGGAACTTGCCCGTCGTCGGGTGCGAACGGGAGATCGAGGTATTGCCCATGGCCAAAGCGGTAGCTGATCCAGAAGAGATCCGGAAGTTTGCCCAGATGCTCAAGCGTTTCGGTGCGGGTATGGAGCAGCAGATGACCCAGCTGAACGGGCAGATGTCCAACCTGAGTCAGACCTGGCGCGATCAGGAGCAGGTGAAGTTCCAGAAGGACTTCGAGGACACGATGCGCCAGCTCATGCGGTTTCGGGAATCGATCGATCAGCAGGTCCCCTTCCTGATGCGCAAGGCGGATCGTCTCGACGAGTACCTGAGGCAGCGCTGAGCATGTGCGCCAAAGTCCGCGTCACCAACACGCAAGCGCTCGTCGAGTTCCGCCCCGCGATTGTCCGGTTCAAGGAGGATGTGGAACGGGCACTGACGAGCCCCGGTTCCGACGCGATGCGGGTGCTGTCGTGGCTGCAGGGCGATCGGTTGTCGCATTGGAAGCGGGAGATCCGCGTGCGATCGGAAGCCGCGGTGGTTGCCAAGTCGAAGCTCACGCAGCAGACGACTTCGCAGCAGCCCCGCCCCTCGGTCGATGCGCGCAAGGAGTATGAGCGGGCAAAGCGCCGGGTGCAGGAAGCGGAAGAGAAGCTCGAGGCAACGCAGCGCGCGATCAACAAGCTGCGCAAGGAGATCGATTACTACCGCGGCGCGATCCAGGCGATGGCCTCCGTCGCGCGGGCCGACATGCCCAAAGCGATCGGGCGTCTTGATGGGCAGATCCGAGCGATCGAGGAGTACGCGCGGGTTCAGCAGGACGACAAGGCGCGTGATGCAGCGCCACAGCAGGGGGATGAGTCATGAGCCAGTCCGTCGGGAAGGGGATGCTCGTTGACGCGGTGAAGACCTATCGGCTCGCGTGGAAACGGTGCAGCGCGTCGTGGGACGATCAGAACGCCGCGAAGTTTGCGGAGGAGTTCGTCGAGAGCTTCGATCCGCTCGTCCGCCGGGCGATCGATGCGATGGACCGGTTACAATCCGCGTGTGATGAAGCGAGACGAGCCGGTGAGTGAACAGGGCGGACACATCGTGCAAACGGTGCTGGGAAAACCGGCGCTGGGTATCGCGCCGCAGGTGCGCGCGATCCGCGCGCTCATCGACGCGCTCGATCGGGCGATCAACACGCTCAACGGCGCGGGGAATCTGCGCGACGAGCGGATATCCTCGGCCCAGGGGCAGTTTGAGCAGGGCACCACGAAGCACAACGAACGCCTCGAACGCGCTAGAGAAGAGATCGCGTCGCAATCGAAGGCCGCGGAACAGGGTGCGCTCGCGAAACACGAGCAGAAGCTCGCGGAACTCCGCACGCAGCGCGATAAGGCGGTCGGGATCATCCAGCAGCGCCACAAGGGCGTGATCGAGAAGGCCAAACGCGACGCCCAGGAGCGGGTCTGGATGGCTGACACGATGCTCGAATCCGAGTCGCTCAAGCTCGAGCAGCGGCGCAAATCGGACGAGAAGGCCATCGAGGATCGGGTGAAGCTCATCGATTCCTACGAGGAAACACTCGGCGCGGCGCTGAGCCACTCCATCATGAAGAAACTCGCGTCGATCGCCGATGCGCCGGTGCCCGATCGCGAGGGGATCACGATCGAACGCGTTGATTCAGCAATCAGCGCACTCTCGGAGGCTGTAGAGGTATGCCGGGGCTCGGGGCTCGGGGGGATGCTCCGTGGGAAGGCGACGAAGATCGAGCAGGCGAACGCCGCGAACCTGGCGCTGCACACGGCACGCGCGACTTTGCAGGAGTACGAGCTCAAGCGCGGGATGGAGCTCGATTCCCTCAAGAATGCGCTGAATGATCGGTACCGCGCGGAGGTATCCAAGGCCGAGCACACCGCGATGGCGTACAGCAAGGACAGCGAACGCAAGGCGGGCGCGTCGATCCGTGAGGAGAATGAGCATCATGCGGCAAGCGTTGCCGAACGCGAATCCAAGCGCGACGCGGAGCTCGCGGAGATCCAGCGATGGGTTGAGCACCAGACGAGCACCGCTGAATCGAATCACGAGGACGCGACCCGTGACGCGCGTGTATTGCACGACAAGGCACGCGCAGACGCACACGCGGAGTATGAACGCGTGTTCAAGGAAGCACAATCCGAGCTCACGCCGATCGCGCATGAATCGATGCGTGTGATCGATGCGAACCGCACGCTCGCGGATGATCGAAACCCCGAGTGGGCAACGATGCCCGAGGGCGATCAGCCCGATCGCGTCCCGGGCGTCGTGCGTTTTGCGCAGATGCGAATCGATTTGCTCGAGAGATTGGGGCGATTGCCCGACTCGATCAGGGAAACGATCGACATCCCAGACTCGATCCAGACGCCCGGCGTGCTCGCGCTCCCGGGTCCGAGCTCGTTCGTGATCCGTCATGATCGCGATTCGCGCGAAGAGGCGCTCGGAACGATGCGGAATGTCATCACGCGGATCCTCGCGTCATTTCCGGGTCGCAAGGCCCGGTTCGTGTTGTGCGACCCCATCGGGATCGGGCAGTCCTTCGCGGGGTTCATGCGTCTGTCGGATCTCGATCCCTCTCCCGTTGGGCAGCGGATCTGGGCGGACCCGAACCAGATCGAGCGCCAGCTTGTCGATCTGACGGAGCACATGCAGACGGTCATCCAGAAGTACCTCCGCAAGGACTATGCGACGATCGAGGAGTACAACGACGCCGCGGGGGAGATTGCTGAGCCCTACCGGTTCATCGTGATCCCGGATCTGCAGGTGGCGTTGACGGACAACGGCGCAAGCAAGCTCAAGAGCATCCTCGAGTCTGGTCCGCGATGCGGTGTGTACGCGATCCTGTGCGCGGAGCACAAGTCCAAGCTCCCTGAAGAGCTCAAGGACTCGCTTGACGATGTCCCCGCCACACTCCACCTGGGTGAGAAGCACGATCCGTTCGCGCACGCCAAACGACACGAGATGACGCTTGCCCTCGACATCGAACCAGATGATGCCCTGTTCGGGCAGATCCTCGATCGTGTCGCGCGGGCGAGCGAGGACGCGGGTCGGATCGAGGTGCCGTTTGATCGTCTTACACCGACGAATGCGGCGGAGCTTTGGTCACGCGATTGTGCCGAGGAACTCGTCGTCCCGCTCGGTCGATCAGGTGCACGAAAAGTACAAGAGCTTCGACTCGGACTGGGCACACGCCAGCACGCACTAATCGCGGGCCGGACCGGTTCGGGTAAGTCCACGCTTCTTCATGTCATGATTACCGCGGCGGGGATGTGGTACGGGCCCGATCAGCTCGAGATGTACCTGATCGATTTCAAGAAGGGCGTCGAGTTCAAGGCCTATACCGGCGGGCGCTTGCCGCATGTCCGTGCCGTCGCGATTGAATCAGATCGCGAGTTCGGGTTGTCCGTGCTCCAGCGCCTCGACGACGAGCTCACGACGCGGGGCGAGTTGTTCCGCAAGCTCGGCGCACAAGACCTCGCGGGCGCACGCAAGCTCGCGCCCAACGAGCATCTGCCGCGTGTGCTTTTGCTGATTGATGAGTTCCAGGAGTTCTTCACGATCGACGACGAGGTCGCGTCGGATGCGTCATTGTTGCTCGATCGTCTGGTGCGTCAGGGTCGTGCGTTCGGGGTGCATGTCATCCTCGGGTCCCAGACCTTGTCGGGCGCGTACTCGCTCGCGCGTTCGACGCTCGGGCAGATCGGTGTACGCATCGCGCTCCAGTGCTCCGAAGCCGACTCGTACCTCATCCTTGGCGAAGACAACAACGCCGCCCGATTGCTCGAGCGCCCGGGCGAGGCGATCTATAATAACTCGGGCGGTCTGATCGAGGGCAACTCCCCGTTCCAGACCGCGTGGCTGCCCGATTCCGATCGCGACGCGGCCCTCAAGCGACTTCCCGAACCGACGATCGAGCTCGAGCCCACGGTGGTCTTTGAAGGTAACACCCTCGCGAAGTTCGACGCGACCCGTGTCGCGTTCGAGCACGCGAACCCCGATCGTTCGATCCCGCGCGCGTTGCTCGGCGAGTCCGTCGCGATCGCACCGCCCGTGGCGCCCATGTTCTCCAAACGCTCGGGCGGGAACATGCTCGTGGTTGGGCCTCAGACGACGAGCGCGCAGGGCATGCTCGCATCGAGCGCCATCACCTTCGCGTCCACCCCCAACGCACGCGTGGTCATCATCGACGCGACACCCGAGGAGGACCCGGATTACACGCGTATCGAGAGCGCGATCAATGGACGGGGCGACAATATTGAGCTCCATCGCGCGAATGATGCGGCCCGGGTGGTGTCCGAGATCAACGAGATCGTCCGATCCCGATCAGGGCATCCGGGCGACCCGGTACTCTTGATCATCGCGGGGCTGCACCGATTGCGTGATCTGCGCAAGAGCGAGGACTTCGGGTTCTCGCTCGATGAAGACGGAGGATCGTCGCCCGACAAGGACCTCGCGCATGTCTTGCTCGAAGGGCCCGTGCTCGGCGTGTGGACCCTCGCGTGGTGCGACACATTGACGAATCTCGAACGGACCTTCGATCGCGGGACGATTCGTGAGTTCGGGATGCGGGTGCTCATGCAGATGAGCGCGTCGGATTCGACGATGCTCATGGATTCGTCCGCCGCGTCGAACCTGGGCGCGAATCGGGCGCTGCTGACCGACGATGTAGAAGGCACGGAGATCAAGTTCCGTCCTGTGCAGGCGCCGGGGGCGTCGCACGAAGTGTGATCAACCCTCGTCCTTTTCCGCGTCACGTCGGATCCCGTTGAGCATGCCTGAGAAGACGAAATGGTGCAGGGGCAGCACCGCGTACCAGTACGCGAGCCCGAGCAACCCGCGTGGTTTGAACAACGCGGTCATCTGCAGACGCGTTGAGTTGCCCTCGGGTGTGAGCTTGAACTCAAGGTTCGCGGTGCCTGGCAGTTTCATCTCGGCGCGGAGCGCGAGCGATGCGTTCTGCTCGATCCCGATGACGCGCCAGAAATCGAGCGATTCGCCGAACTCGATCTTTTCCGGATCGCGTCGACCTCGCCGAAGACCGGGGCCACCCACGAGCGTGTCCATCCATCCGCGGATGCGCCAGAGCAGGTCCGCGGCGTACCACCCGTGCCCGCCTCCGACTTTGCACACCGCCCGGAAGACTCGCTCGGGGGATGCGTTGATCGTGATCGTGCGCTGGTCCTCGAAGAGGGTGCCGCCCGCCCAGTCGGGGTCGCCGGGCACGGGGCCTGCGACGGACCAGCGCGTCGTGACGGCGTTCATCCGGATCCGCTCGAGTGATCGACGGATCGCGTCGCGTGCGCCGAGCGCCTCGTGGGGCATGAGTTCCTGGACCGAGTTGTCCGTGACGACGACCTTGTTCTTGAGCCCCTCCGCCAAGGGGCGGGCGATCCGGTACGACACAGGGGTGACGAGCGCGATCCACCCCGAACTGAGTCTGGGGGTGAGGACCGGGAGGGGGATGATGATGCGTCGGGGGAGTTTGAGTTCCTCGGCCATGATCCGCATGAGCTCGCTGTACTCGTGCACATCGGCGCCGCCGATCTCGAGGGTTCGACCTTCGGTTTCGGGGACTCCGAGACAACGCACGAGCCAATGGAGCACATCCGCGATCGCGATCGGCTGGGACTCTGTCTTCACCCACTTGGGCGTCGTCATGATCGGGAGACGCTCGACGAGGTATCTCAGGATCTCGAACGACGCGGACCCGGACCCGATGATCATCGCTGCCCGGAACACGGTGCAAGGGATATCGCTCGACGACAGGATCTGCTCAACTTCGCGTCGGGAACTCAGGTGCTCGCTCAGCCCGTCGCCCATCTCGCCGAGCCCGCCGAGGTAGATGATGCGTTGGATCTGCGCGCGTTGGGCAGCCTTAACAAAGGTGGCTGCGAGTTTCCGATCCCGATCCGCGTACTCCTTCCCCGAAATCTCCATCGAGTGGATGAGGTAGTACGCCGCGTCGCATCCCTCGAGATGCTCGTGGAGGTTGTCATCGATCGCGAGATCGCATTTGGCGATCTCGACCCGATCGTCACGCACCCACGGGCGCAGATCGAGCTTGCGGGGTTCGCGGACGATGCACCGGACGCGATACCCCTCATCGAGCAAAGATTGCACGAGGCGCCCGCCGACATATCCTGTTGCGCCGGTGACCGCGATGCGTTTGGGCGAAGATTGGTTCGGGGCTTGGGCGATGGGCGACTCCGTGGGTGGGTTCGATCGAGGTGGTGAACCGATGCAGCGCCCCGAGGGGCGATCCCTGCCTTGGAATCGGCTATGGTACCACAAGTGAATCTCCTCGATTGTCTCTACATCCCGGTACTCCTGACCGCACCGATTTGGATGCGTAAGAAACGCGACGGGTGGGATCAGCGCTTCGGGCATGTCGCGGAGATGTTCGACGAGTCCGCGATCGATCCCGATCGCCCAAGGGTGATGCTCCATTCTGTGTCGGTGGGGGAGGTCAACGCGCTGCGCGCGATCGTTCCGATTCTCGCGGCGGACGCGGAGGTCTTTGTCTCAACGACGACGGATACTGGGTTGGCGCGGGCGCAATCGCTCTATGGCGACATCGATCACGCGCATGTCGTGCGCTACCCGCTCGATTGCTCGTGGATGGTGGATCGGTTCCTCGATCGGGTCCGCCCGGAAGTGGTGGGTCTGGTGGAGCTCGAGGTGTGGCCGAACTTCATCAAGCGATGCGTGAAGCGCAACATCCCCATCGGGATCATCAACGGACGCCTTTCCGCACGCTCGTTCAAAGGGTATCGCAAGGCCCGGTTCTTACTGCGTCCGACCTTTGCGCGCCTGTCGTTCGCGTGTGTGCAGGATCAGGACTACGCGGATCGGATCATCGCGATGGGTGTGGCTTCGGATCGCGTCCGCATCACGGGGACGATGAAATGGGACTCAATCAGCACCGAGCCTAGAGACACACCCAGCGATCGGGCGCTCTCAATTGCCTTGGAGCTGGGTGTCGATCTCGATCGCCCAATCGTCGTCGCCGGCTCGACCGGGCCGACGGAAGAATCGCTGATGCACGCGTCCGTCCCGGACGATGTGCAGCTCATCATCGCGCCCCGCAAGACCGAGCGCTTCGACGAAGCCGCGGCGAGTGTCCCGGGTGCGATCCGACGATCGAGTGGGGTTCGGGCACCCGAAGGAACCAACCGGTTCATCCTCGACACGATCGGCGAGCTCTCGAGTGTCTTCGAGCTCGCGGACATCGTTGTGATGGGTCGATCGTTCAACGACCAGTTCGGGTCCGACCCGATCGAGCCCGCCGCCCTCGCCAAGCCGGTCATCATCGGGTCGCGGTACGGGGACTTCGAGTCGGCGGTTGGGCTGCTCCAGGGCGCAAACGCGATTCGGATCGAAACCCGAGAGACCCTCCCCGGCGCGATCCGTGCGTTACTCGAGAACCCGGATCAATGCCGATCGATGGGGGAGGACGCCCGGGCGTGTGTCCGATCCCAGCAGGGAGCATCCGCCGAGCACGCTCGGGTGCTCCTGAGGTGGGTCAAGAAGGCGTGATTCTGGATGAATTTCGGGGATGGACGCGGATCGTCAAGGTGATTTTTACGCGATTCGTGCGTACACTGTCTCTCTGGCCCGCACCGCAGCGGGTGAGAGCCCTAATCCGTGATCGGGTTCACCCCGAGGATCGGCGTCGGGGGAGTAGCTCAATGGTAGAGCAACGGCCTTTTAAGCCGCAGGTTCAGGGTTCGAATCCCTGCTCCCCTATTCGAAGACCCACCCGACGCGTTGATCGATCCTGATCAGCGCAGGTTCCGCGAGCAAGGATTGTCCTCGCGTGACGGATCGGGTGTTCACCCCGATCGACCCCAGGGGAGCCTCGTCCGTGATCGAAACTCCTGTCAGCGCGAGCGATCGTTCGACCCAGGTCATCCACGCCAACTGGAGCGCCGGGATGCTGCATCTCTGGTGCGAGACCCCCAGCGCCGAGGCGTCGGATCTTGATTCCTCACTGCCTATTCATTCCGGCGCGGCGCGTCCGAGTGGATTGCCCGCATGGGTGGAGGGGCAACCGTCACAGCTCAACTTGCGCCTGCCCGCGATCGGGACCGACCCGGTTCCTAGCGCCCCGATGTCGCGCCTGATCGGGCGCGATGACGACGAGGACAGTGCCGCGGTGCTCGTCGAGTTCGCGGTCCCGACCCTCGCGGTCCCGCCGATCCACGCGGGGCGCGTTCTTGAGTGGCTCATCGAGCACAACAACGACTCCAACATTGAAGAACGCGAGCAGTTCGGTGACCTGGGCGCGGGGATCCAGTACTTCGTCGCGGCCTCGCGCCTCGCGTCGCACCTGCTCGCGGGGCACCGGGTTGTGCCGATGATCCTGCAGGACGCCCAGGGCGAGCTCAGCGCCGGGTGGTGGCCTTGGCTAAGCGACGGGATGACCGCGGCACGCGTGCAGAAGCTGGTAAGCTCCATGCCCGGCGTGGCACGGGCCGTCACGGACGAGCACGCGCACGACGCCTGGTCGCTGACGACGGACTACATCGCAGCCGTCACGGACGCGCGAGCACGCGCCACGATGATCCGCGAGGAGATGTTCGACACCGTTGAAGACGCGGACCCCGACGCGGACCCGCAGGTCGCGTGGCTGCTTGGGCTGCTCGATCAGACGGAAGAAGTCCCGAGTGTCCAAGGGCAACGCGCAGACATCGTCCGCAAGGTCCGGCGCTGGATCTCGGAACTCGAGGACCGCGGCGAATCGAGCGTATGGCGCTTTGGTCTCCGCATCGCGGAACCCATCGCGGACGGGTTGGCTACGGATATCTCCAAGCCCGACGATACGGTGAAGTGGTCGTTGAGCTTCTTCCTCCAGAGCGTGGATGACGAGGAGATCGTGCTCCGCGCGTCGGACATCTGGCTGATCCAGCGTGATCGGATCGTGATCTCGGGTCTGACCTTGGAGAACCCACAGGAACTCCTGATGGCCGAGCTCGGACGCGCGAGTCGGCACTACAAGAAACTCGAGGACGCGCTCGATTCGAGCGAGCCCATCGAGGTGCTGCTCGATTCGCAGGAAGCGTACAAGTTCCTGCGAGAGATCAAGCCCATCCTCGAAGAGCAGGGGTTCGCGATCCAGAGCCCGCCGTGGTGGGATTCGCCATCCGGGCGACTCGGCGCGCGCCTCAAGATCGAGTCCGACCCCGCGGAGGGGATGTTCGACGAGAACGGCGACCCCGACGGCGCTGGGGCGCAGCTGGGGCTCAATACCCTCGTTGGGTATCACTGGGAGATCGCGATCGGCGATACGACCCTTACCCTCCACGAGTTCGAGCAGCTCGCCCAGCAGAACGCGCCGCTCGTGCGCATCGGGGGCAAGTGGGTCGAGATCCGACCCGAGGATGTCCAGAACGCGATCAAGTTCATCTCCGAGAACCCCGGCGGCGAGATGGAACTCGGCGAAGCGATGCAGCTCGCCCTCGCGTCCGACTCAGCGCAGACCGGGCTCCCGGTGACGGGTCTGGAAGCAACGGGGTGGGTCGCGTCCCTATTGGGTGGCGACGGCAGCGCCTCGCTCAAGCTCCCCGAGCTCCAAGCGCCCGACAACTTCCACGGCACCCTTCGTCCGTACCAGGCGCGCGGGATGAGTTGGATGTCGTTCATGGAACGGTTCGGGTTCGGCGCGTGCCTCGCGGACGACATGGGTCTGGGTAAAACGGTTCAGCTCCTTGCGCTGCTCACCTATGAGCGTTCGGTTGCGGGCAATGAACGCGTCGATCCGACCCTGCTCGTGGTTCCGATGTCCGTCATCGGGAACTGGATGAAAGAAGCGAAGAAGTTCGCGCCCGATCTCACCGTGATGGTGCATCACGGGGTTGAACGCAAGCTCGATGACGCGTTCGTTGACGAGGTGAATCAGTCCGACCTGATCCTCACGACCTACGCGCTGGCGCACCGAGATCGCGAGACGATCGAGAAGGTGAAGTGGGGTCGCATCGTCCTCGACGAAGCGCAGTACATCAAGAACCCCGCGGCCAAGCAGTCACAGGCCGTTCGCTCTATCCCCGCGCCCAAGCGCGTGGCGCTCACGGGTACGCCGGTGGAGAACCGCCTGAGCGAGCTGTGGTCGATCATGGACTTCCTCAACCCGGGGTACCTGGGTGCGTCGGGGACCTTCCGCAAGAAGTTCTCGCTGCCAATCGAGCGTCATCGCGATCAGAATAAGATGGCGCGCCTGCGCTCGATGGTGTCGCCATTTATCCTTCGTCGCGTGAAGACCGACCCGACGGTGGTGTCGGACCTGCCGAGCAAGATCGAGAGCAAGGAATGGTGCCCGCTCACCCCCGAGCAGGCGAAGCTCTACGAGAACTGCGTGCAGCGGATGCTCATGGATGTGGACCAGAGCGAGGGGATCCATCGGCGCGGTCTGGTGCTCGCGGCCCTCATCAAGCTCAAGCAGATCTGCAACCACCCGGCGCAGATGCTCAAAGAGAGTGACCCGCAGTTCGGCAAGGTCATCGACCCCATGCGCTCGGGCAAGTGCGTGCGATTGCTCGAGCAGACATCAGAACTGATCTCCGAGGGCGATCAGGCGCTGATCTTCACCCAGTTCCGTCAGATGGGACACATCCTGAGCAACATGCTCCGACACGAGCTCGGGAAGGATGTCCTGTTCCTGCACGGCGGAACCTCGCAGGGCAAGCGACAGAAGATGATCGACGAGTTCCAGGAAGCGACGGGCAAATCCCCGATCCTCATCCTGTCGCTCAAGGCGGGTGGCGTGGGTCTGAACCTCACCGCCGCGACGCATGTGTTCCACTTCGACCGGTGGTGGAACCCAGCGGTCGAGAACCAGGCGACGGACCGGGCGTACCGAATCGGGCAGACCCGCACGGTCCAGGTCCACAAGTACATCGTGCGTGGAACGCTCGAGGAGCGTATCGACGAGATGATCGAATCCAAGACGGAGCTCGCGGAGAACATCATCGGGCACGGCGAGCGTTGGCTCACCGAGCTTGGGACGGACAAGCTGCGTGAGCTGCTCACGCTGCGTGCGGACACGATCGCGGACGACATGTAACCCGAGGACGAACCGATGGCGAAGAAAAAGACATCATCATCGTCCGACAAGGACACGAACGCCAAACCCGAGGCGCCGAGCGATGATCGCGTCATGAAAGTCGTTGAGCGTGCGACGCTCAGCGCGCATGTCCCGACGGCACCCAAAAAGGTCAAGCCGCAGTACGCCTCGTTCCGCTCGTCACGCAAATCGCTCGTGAACCCGCGCCGAGTCCGCGGCGGGGTGAAGTTCAAGCTCAAGGCGGGCGAGTCCCCGCGGAGCTGGATCACCCAACGCCTGTTGCGTGTCGCGGAACAGGGCGCGGAATCCGATGTGTACAAGGACGGGCTCGAGTACGCCCGCCTCGGCCAGACCAAGCGTTTGACGATTGAGGAGACGCTGTGCGAGGGCGTGATCCAGGGGCGGAGCGATAAGCCGTACACCACGACGCTCGCGCTCAAGCACTTCGATGCGGAATCGCAGGAGCGGGTGATCGGCGCGATGGCGGACCAGGTCCGGTACGCGGCCAAGCTCTTGTCGGGCGAGCTCCCGAGCAACATCGAGGATGTGTTCGCGCCGCTCGGTCTCAAGCTCTTCCCCGCGGAACCCAGCGACATCAAACCCGCCTGCTCATGCCCGGATTGGACCGAGGATCAGCCCTGGTGCAAGCACGCCGTGTGTCTCTCAGCGCTGCTCGCCGAGCGGATGGGCGACGACCCGATGCTGATCTTCGGGCTTCACGCAATGCCCGCGCAGGAACTTATCGACGGGCTGCGCCAAAAGCGTGCCGTAGGTGTGCAGGGCACCGGCCCCGCGCCGGTGTTGCTCCAGCATGTGCCCGGCGTGTCGGATGTCCCGTCCGCGCCGCTCGACGAGTCACTCGCGTCGTTCTGGGAGGTGGGAGACGAGCTCAAAAACCTCGACACACCGATCGTACCGCCGACGCTCAACTGCGTGCTCTTGCGTCGTCTGGGCGCGAGCCCCTTCCCCGAGGGGCGGTTCCCCCTGATCGGGCTGATGGCGACCTGTTACCAGCTCATCGGCGAGCAGGCGATCCGCGAAGATGAGGATGCATCCGACGACTCGGGTGATCCGGACGCGTAACGCACGAGTTCAACTCGGAGTATCCACGAAAAAGCCCCGCCGATGATTCGACGGGGCTTCTTGATGGAATCACATTGTCGGGTTACGGGCAACCCGCGTTAAACTGCTGGATATAGAGTGAGACATCGAAGAAGTTCCAGACGCCGTCGTTGTTGATATCAGCGCTGGGGACTTGGGCATTGAAGTTCACGATGAACACCGAGATATCGAAGAAGTCGAGGTTGCCGTCGTTGTTGAGGTCCGCGGGACAGGGCAGCTGGATGGTGAACGAGTCGATCCAGGTCTGCCACCCGCCGGGGATCTGGTACATCCCGACGATCCAGAAGGTCTTGTCGTCATCCGGGTCGATCGCGATGTCCAGGTAATCGCCCCATCGACCGTTCGCGGCTCGGTTCCCGATCGCGAGTTCGATGGGCTCGCTCATGGTGCCCAAGGGATCACTCGCGAACCGACCAGACACACGGACACTCGCGAAGGTGCTCGGGCTCGAGCTGGACGCGATGAGCCCGACATTGTCATCCCGATCGGAGTAGATCGCAGGGAAGAAGTAATGGCGTCCGTTGTCGCCGGTGATCTCGCCCTGCTGGACGAGTGTGGGGTTGGTGCCCGAGCTGGGCCACCCGTTCGTGTCGATCTGGTACCAGCGGGCGACGGTCTGGTTGGGAGGCCCGTCGATCGCATGGGCCGCGTAGAGCTTCCCGTCTCGATAGTGCACATTCATGATGCGCCCATCGAGGGTGGAGATGAATCCACCGCTGTTGTTCGCGTCCTGGGATGGCCCGCTCGCGTTGCTCAGCTGATCAACCGTGACGCGCTGCCAGCTCGGGTTGTTGATCGGGTTGTTGATCGTCCAGACACGCAGCGAGCTCGAGTTGCGGCGCGAGACGAAGTAGCACTGGGGGGCGTCGCCGAACATCTGCGCGACCTGGATCGACGCGCCGTTGTCGGGCGCGAGATCGTTGAAGGTGACGGCACCGCCGTTGAGCATGGGTGCTTTGGGGTACACGCGGAAGACCTGCCCGCCGAAGTTTCCGCCGTCGAGCGAGAAGAGGTTGCCCGTAACATACCACGCGTTGTCATCGAACCCGAACCCCGGGTAATCGACCCAGTAATCGATCCCGCCGACCTCGATCACGGAGGGGGTGCGGTACTTGTACCAGATCCCGTTGGGGTCCGAGTCATCGGAGACGGCGATATCGATCCACGAAGCGCCGCTCGTTTCGAGCGCGACGACGACGAATCGACCCACCTTGTGGTCGTAAAAGACCTTGGGATCGAAAACAAAGTTGGTGTCCGCGCCCACCGTCTCAAAGAACCCCGGCGACCCGGGCGTGCCCAGGTGCACCGAGAAGGTTTGCGCGCCGGTGTCCTTGTCGTAGAACGCGATCGCCGCGTTCACCGTCTCCACGATGTGGTTGGGCCCGACCGCGAGTGTCGGGTCTGGGGGCGACCACTCGGTCTGCGCGAGCCCGGCAAACCCCGTCCCGCCCGCGTGGTTGACCCGATCCATCTCGATCGCCTGCCCCACGGGGAGGGTGCGGGCGTTGTCGGGGATGTCCTCGAGTGACTTATCACGCGAATGTGGGTAGAGCCCCTGCTTGATCATCTTGATCTGCCCATCGAAGGGCTCACGCATCTGGATCTGAGGCGACACCGTCCGCGTGTCATAGATCTCCGGCTCGATCGTCGTGCGGACGAACCCGTCACGGTTGTTGGGATCCATCACGATTGATGGGGGCCGCAGGTTCTTAGGAAGGGGTTTTGGCGACCCCTCGGGTTGATAAGTCGCGGGTGCGTCCGTTGCGGTTCGGGCGGATTGGCCCGAGCACCCGACGAGCATCGCCGATCCGACGATGAGGGAGATCGAGCATGCCGAGCGAGTACGACGGGAGAAGGGGTGAGGCACAAACAGGGACATGGTGAGACCTTTCTGATGGCCAAGCGTGTGTGCGAACGAAACCCTGACCCAGAAAAGGTCAGTCAATGCACCAAACATCGGTTGAGAACCCTGGGTCTCCTGATTCGAGGACCCACTGTGACGGCCGGAATCGACCTGAGAACGGGTGAACCGCCCCGAAGTTGCGCACCCGGGGCGGTTCCGAGGATCTATACGCCGATTCCCCTATTCGGTTGATCACCAACCCTGAAAAACTGATGTCCCTGAGGGTTGGAGGACACGGGCAATGGGGTCTAGGATTGTCCTCTCTGCGGAGCCCGGAGTGACGGACGCGCGGCGGATCGGTTTCGATCCCCTCGCCGAGGCACCCCGATAGGTTCACGCGTTGGGTCTGGGATGTGTTCCCTGCCCCGCAGCCGTGTGAATCTCGCTCCAAGTCCCTTGTGCGCATGCACCTGGGACGCAAGTGCTGCGGCGAGGCACGCTCGATCCTGTCGAGGGTGTCCAAGCCGACAGATTCTGACGGTTTGGACACACGCGAATCGATCCGATTCGCTCGGACAGGAGTTGAAGCGACACGCGGCAGACAACCGATGCAAAGCACGCGGACGGGTCTAATCCCTTCCGACAACAAACTTTGCCCCATGGTGTAATGGTAGCACAGCTGGTTTTGATCCAGTCGGTCCAAGTTCAAATCTTGGTGGGGTAACTTTTTCTTTCCAATGCTTTGCAAATCTCTGCCTCGTCGCTCAATCACGCGATGAGCAACACACCCAACGCCACCAATCTCGAAGCGATCATCCTTGCCGCGGGCAAGGGCACGCGGATGCAATCCGATCTGCCCAAGGTCTGTCACGAGGTCGGCGGGCGCCCCATGGTGTGCGCCGTCGTTGACGCGTGCCTCGAAGCCGGGTGTCAGCGCGTGGTCGTGGTGGTGGGGTACAAGCAGGAGCTCGTCCGCGAAGCGCTCGCGTCGTACGGCGACTCGGTCGAGTTCACTGTCCAGCACGAGCAGCTCGGGACCGGGCACGCCGTTGTCAGCGCGGTCGACGCGTTCCCCTACGAGGATCGTGTGGAAACCGATGTGTTTGTGCTCTGCGGCGACGGGCCTTTGATCCGTTCTTCGACGCTCGACACGATGCTCGAACTGCACCGGACCAAGAACGCCGCCGCAACCCTCGCGACGAGCGTGATCGATGACCCGAGCGGGTACGGGCGCATCGTGCGTGACGCGGACGGACGGTTCGAGCGGATCGTCGAGCAGAAGAACGCGAGCGAGGACGAGCTCAAGATCAACGAGGTCAACCCGAGCTACTACTGCATGAACGCGCTCGCGATGTTCGAGGCGCTCAAGCAGGTGAACCGCAACGAGCTCACGGGCGAGTACTACATCACGGATGTCTTCGAGCTCATGCTCAAGCGGAACCTGCCCGTCGAGGTCATCGACGCGGTCCCCGCGGAGGACATCCTGAGCATCAACACCCTCGAGCACCTGGCGCAGGTTGACGCGATCTACCGCGAGCGCCGGGGCGCATCCGCGAACTGAACTGGCACACCCATCACCCGCACCACCTTTCACGACGCAAGGAACGACGCATGGCAGAGATGAAGGTCTTCGCAGGCAGAAACTCAAAGGGGCTCGCGCAGCGCATCTGCGACGAGATCGGGATACCACTCGGGCGTGCGCGCACGAGCCTGTTCCCCGACGGCGAGGTATTCGTCAAGCTCGACGACGATGTCCGCGGTCGGGATTGCTATGTCGTGATCTCGACTTGCGAGCCGGTGAACGACAACCTGATGGAACTGCTGGTGTTCTGTGATTGCTTGCGTCGCGCCAGCGCTAAGCGGATCACGCTGGTGATGCCGTACTACGGGTACGGGCGTCAGGACCGCAAGGACGAGGGACGCGTGCCGATCACCGCCAAGCTCGTTGCGAACATGATCGCCGCGGCGCGAGCGGATCGCGTCCTTGCGATGGACCTGCACGCGGCCCAGATCCAGGGGTTCTTCGATATCCCCGTGGATCACCTCTCCGCGACACCCGTGTTCTTCGACTACTTCATGTCGATCCGTGATCAGCTCGGGGATCTGTGCCTCGTGTCCCCGGATGTCGGGAATGTGAAGGTCGCCGAGACAATGGCCAACTTGCTCGACGCGGATCTCGCGATCATCAACAAGCGCCGCCTCACGGGCGACACCGTCAAGGTCGGGAACCTGATCGGTGATGTCGAGGGCAAGACCGTCCTGATGTTCGATGACATGATCTCCACTGGCGGCACGGTTGTCGAGGCAGCAAGGCTCGTCATGGAAGAGGGCGCCGCAGATGTCGTGTGCGCCGCGACCCACGCCGTGCTCGCGGGCCCCGCGATGCAGAAGCTCGCTGATTCCCCGATCTCGAAGGTGGTCGTCACGGACACCATCCCCGAGAGCGGACGCTGCGAACTCATCAAGAACAAGCTCGTGATCCTGTCGGTGGGGGAGATCCTCGGGCAGGCGATCACACGGATCCATAACGACGAATCGATCAGCGCGCTCTTCGAGCGCACCGCGGGTGCGAAGCGCTGATCGCGAACCATACAGACCAAAGAGTTGATTGTTTAGATAAAGGAGAACACCATGAGTGACACAACGACTCAGCTGAGCGCGAAGAAGCGCGAACGCACCGGATCCCGCTACTCGCAGCGGATCCGCAACGCCGGCGGGCTCCCCGCCGTTGTCTACGGGCACAAGGAAGAGCCCGTCTCGATCACGCTCGATGCGCACGAGACCGTGATGCATCTGAGCAAGGGCGAGAAGGTTTTCGAGCTCGACATCGAGGGCACCAAGCAACATGTGCTGCTCAAGGACCTCGGGTACGACTACCTCGGGACCAACATCCTGCATGTCGACTTCGCACGCGTCGATCTCAACGAGCGCGTCGATGTGAATGTCCACATCAAGTTCGTCGGCGAGGCCGAGGGGCTCAAGACCGCGGGCGCGATCATGATGCACCCCAACACCGAGATCGAGCTCAACTGCCTCGTCTCGAACCTCCCCGACGAGGTCGTTGTTGACCTGAGCGACATGGGCGCCGATGACATCATCCACGCGAGCGATGTCAAGCTCCCCCTCGCATCCATGAAGCTCGTGTCCGAGCCCGACATGATCATCGCGCAGATCCAGGTCATGGTCGAGGAAGACCTCGATGCCGAGTCTGGTGAGGTTGGCGCAGAAGGCGCGAGCCCCGAAGTCATCAAGGAAAAGAAGGAAGACGCTGAGTAATGAAACTGATCGTTGGGCTGGGCAATCCGGGATCGCAGTACGACAAGACGCGGCATAACGCCGGGTTCCTTGTCGTCGATGCGCTCGCGTCGCGTCACGCGGCGGGGCAGATCGCGAAAGCCAGGTTCAACGCCGTCACCCTCGACGCGCACATCGGCGCGGAGAAGGTGCTGCTCATGAAACCCACGACCTATATGAACCTGTCGGGCAAATCTGTCGGCGAGGCGGTCCGGTTCTTTAAGCTCGATCCGAGCGAGGACCTGATCGTCATCGTGGACGACATCGCCCTCCCGGTGGGTCACACCCGCGTCCGCAAGAACGGCGGCTCGGGCGGTCACAACGGGCTCAGCGACATCGATCGCGTGCTCGGCGGTGACGGGTACATGCGCGTGCGTCTCGGGGTTGGAGAAGTCCCCAAGCTCATGAACCAATCGGACTGGGTACTCAGCCGATTCATGAGCGAGGAACGCGACGACATCGAACGCGGCATCTTGCGTGCCGCGGACGCGACGGAGTGCATCCTGAGCGGGGGTGTGATCAAGGCGATGAACGCCTTCAACACCAAGCTCAAGAAGCCCAAGCCCGAACCAAAGCCCAAAGACGATCAGTCAACACCCAGCGAATCACAAGTTCAAGAATCCGAAACCAACAGCAGCTCCCAGAGCTGAACAAAGCATTGGAGATACACATGTCAACCGAAACCCAAGCCCGCACGGGCGTCTACGAGGTCATGTTCCTCGCGAGCCAGGCCTCGGCCGCTGCATTCGGCGATCTCGTCGCCCACATCAATCACCTGCTCTCGCGTGCGAACGCGGATGTTCTCGCGATGAAGAAGTGGGACGATCGTCGTCTCGCCTACGAGATCGAGAAGCAGAAGCGTGGCGTCTACATCCTCGCCTACATCTCTTGCCCCACGGACATGGTGGCGCACCTCGAGCGCGATGTGCAGATCTCGGATCAGCTCCTCCGCGTCCTCGTTACCAGCGCTGAGCACCTGACCGAGGAAGAGATCAAGGCGCACGACGACCGCACCGGTCTGGAAACCGAAGCCAAGCTCCGCGCCGAGCAGGGCGACGCGGCGGATGCCGACAACAACGCCAAGTTCCGCCTCGGGGCACCCGAGCAGAACAGTTCCGATTCCGATACTGATGCGGACATCGATTCGGCGGACGACGAGGACTAATCAATCTCCCCCGTGGGATGAAGTGGGATTACCCCTCCCGTTCCCGGGGGGAGAACCTGAATCATGGTGCCGGTGCACGCGATTTCGATATCGTGTGCACCGGCATCTGTTTGGTATGCTACACTTTCTGGATCAGCACCTTCTAGGGAGATTACGATGGCCGGCAGCTTCAATAAAGTCATGCTCATGGGCAACCTGACCCGCGATGTCGAGATCCGACACACCTCGGGCAACACCGCGGTGGGGAACTTCGGGCTCGCGGTGAATCGCCGATTCAAGACCCAATCGGGCGAGCAGCGCGAAGAGGTCACCTTCATCGATTGCGAGGCCTGGGGTCGCACGGCTGAGGTCATGTCCCAGTACCTCTCCAAGGGACGCTCGGTCTTCATCGAAGGACGCCTCAAGCTTGATCAGTGGGAAGACCGCAACGGCGGCGGGAAGCGATCCAAGCTCTCCGTCGTCGTCGAGAACTTCCAGTTTGTTGATTCCGGGCAGGGCGGCGGCTCCGGTGGGGGCAACTCCGGTGGCGGCGGTGGCGGATACGCCCGATCCGGCGCGGGCGGCGGCGGCGGTGGCGGCGGGTCGGACATCGACCACGACGACATCCCGTTCTGACCCGATACCCCGATCTGGTCAACGCTCAACCAAACACATCGACCGCCCAATCGGGCGGTTTTTCTGTCTGGGCGGGTCTAATTCCAGTCCAGAGCGTTGGATAGGCGATCGGGGAGACGCTACGATCACCACCCGATCCGGAGATCCCGGATCCCTCGAGTTGGGGCATCGCAACGGGCGGTGCTCCTCAACTGCCCGGAAGAACCCGGGCCAGGACAGCGAAAGGACCAATCCATGGCACGCAATGTCAAGCTTCTGCTCACCGAGAATGTCGACAACCTCGGCATCGTCGGCGACATCGTCAATGTTCGCATCGGGTACGCCCGCAACTACCTCCTCCCCTTCGGGTACGCAACCACCCCGAGCGATGAACTCGTCGCCCAGCTCGCCGAGAAGCGCGCCCAGGCGGAGAAGGAACTCGCAGCGCGTCGTGCGCAGCGCGAGGAGATGATCAGCAAGCTCAACGGTCAGGAACTCACCCTCATCCGCGCCTGCAACGATCAGGGCCAGCTCTACGGGTCCGTCACCCAGCAGGACATCTCGTCGGCGCTGCGTGAGCTCGGGTTCGCCGTCTCGCCCCGCGAGGTGCGTCTGCCCACCACGATCAAGCGGATCGACACCTTCGACATCCACATCAAGGTCGACTCCGACCTCGAAGCGGACATCAAGCTCTGGGTCGTCGCGGACCGCGAGCTCGATCTCGACGAGCAGGAAGAAATGGAGTTCGACAACGAGGGCGAGCTCATCATCAAGGACAAGAAGAAGCGCGAGCAGGCACCCGCAGCGGAAGAAACCGCCGCAACCGAAGCCTGATTATTCGCATCAACGATCAATCAAGCCGGACCGGATCGGTCCGGCTTTTTTCGTGCGTTTACGCTGAAAGCGCACGGCATGAAAACGCCCGCAATCGTGCGGGCGTCTGGGTTCAATCTGTAATGGTCTGCGATCTTACGGCGTTGATGCATCGATTGCGGGGGCGAATCGTGCGATCAGGGTATCGCCGATCACGAACTGTTCAAGCTGAACGCCCTTGGTCACGATGAACATGATCCGCATCCGTTGATCGGCGCGTGAACTGCTGATCGACGGGGTGTCCTCAAGCCCCGAGAGCGTATTCCCGAGGGTGTATCGGATCCGCAGCTCGGTGGAGTCCATGTACTCGTACCCGATGGCCTCGTACACATTGCCGTTCGAATCGATCAGCTTGATCGCCTGATCGGTCGGCGCGACCTGAGCCGCCTCTGTGAGCAGCCCAAACGGTGAGTCAGCGCCGACATCGAGCTTGACGAGGGCTTGGTCATCCGCGATGTAGTAACGCTCTACACGCAGCTTCTTGCTGTTGCCCGCGTTCTTGCGCCCAACCTCTTCCTTGACATCCCAGATGCCCTGCCCGCCGACGACGAGCTGGTTGTCGTCGATCGTGAGCCCACGACGCGCGGACTGTATCCCGATGACATCCATCATGCGCTGCGAGACATCGTAGAAGTTCTCGCTCGGGTCCGCGGGCGTGTGGGTGATTGCGTACTTGTCGTCGTACTCAACCTTGGGCGCTTCGCCCTTGAGGATCGAACCGGTCCGCAGCACCCGGTCGCGCTGCGTTACGCTCGAGTAGCTGACGGGCTTGGACAGCTCATCGGTGTTCACTCGGATGTTCTTGACGAACAGTGCGACAGGTGTTGAGCCGGCGGGGACGATGTACTCAAAGCCCATAGGGATCTTGGACTTGCCGCCGGTCGAGCTGATGTACACATCGTTCGCGTCGAAACGCCAGCGCCCATACTGCCCGGGCTCGGATGATTCGGAGATGACCGCGGAGGGGAAGATCGTGAAGGTCTCGCCCGAGGCGTCTTCCGCGAGCAATCGAACATGCCCGTTAGAGACGATGAGCTGGCCCGCGCCACGTTCGCCGCGTTCTTTCGCGCCCGCTTCGAACTCGACGACATACCCAAAGATCCGACCCGTGGCCACCTTCTCTTCATTGATGTCGACATAGCGCTGGGGCTCTGAGCGTCCCTCGATCTTGAGCAGCTCATCAACCTTGACGCCCGAGTCGGGACCAACGATGTAGCTGGCGCGAACATTGAAGTCCTCCGGGCGGAGCGCGTTGCGTCCCATGCCCTCGGGGGAAACACGCGACGCGAACCCCGTGAGCTCGAGCTCGGGGTACCAGTACGCGAGGGGCTGGTTCGAGCTCATCGCGCCCACGGACTGATTCCCGTACACCTTGGCGACGAGCGTATCAACGGGCACCCAGAGCTTGTCGCTCTTCACGAGTGATCCCGCACCGGTCGCGCGATCCGCGGAGTAGTACAGCGGCTGGTACCCGAGGAACTCGGTCGAGAGGCGCATGTTGCCGATCCCGATGACGAGGATGCCCGCGCTGATCACGCCCGTGGAGATCCCGAAGACCGCGCCACCCGCGTAATCGACCATGGTGTTGTTCTTGATGTTGTTGGGGACGATCTTGTCCGTCGCGATCCGAAGCAGCAGCATCGAAACCGCGAAGGGAACGATCAGGGCGACGCCCCACGCGATCGACTCAAGGAACGAGAAGAACCCACGCTCGGGGCTCGCCTTGACGAGCATGAGCGCCAGGGGCTCCCAGAACGCGAACGCGATCGCACCGGCGATGAACACGCACAGCGCGTGGATCATCGCGTTGAAGATGCCTCGCACCATCCACGCGTATCCGATGGAGAGCACGAAAATCACGACAAGGATGTTCATGAACATGGTTGTAACTCCCGCGGGTCGTGTTTCCCGCGTTGGGTGATGTGTCTTGCTCTATTCTTTACGCGGGCTGGGGTGTGGAGGATGCGGGCTTGCTCCCGGAGGAACCGCCGCTCCCGCCCTTCTTGCTCTTGGAACTGCTCGCGGAGATGCGAGACACCTCCTCGATGCTCGTGATCCCTTCGACGGCCTTGCGGAGCGCGGCCTGCTGAACCGTGGGGAGTGAACGCTTCCGCATCGCGGTGCGCAACCCCGTCCAGTTCTCCGCAGCGATCATCTTGCGTTCCTCATCCCCGATCGGGAACACGCCGAAACACCCCGTCTGACCCTCGTACCCGATCCCGTTACACGCGGGGCAGATCTCGGGCTTGTTGCGGATCAGGACCTGCCCGCCCTTTTTGAAGAGCTGCTTGACCTTGTCCGCGGGGAGTCCGAGCTTCTTGAGCATGTCGGGCGTGGGCTGGTACGCGACCTTGCAGTTGTTGCACAGCGTGCGGAGGAGCTTCTGGGCGACGACGCCCTGGAGACCCTCAGCTGCGAGCTTCGCATCGCCGACACCACGCACATACAACTGGATCGCGCCGATCGCGTCGTCGGACTTGAGTGAGAGGTAGACACGAGTCCGATCGTGGTCGGCATTGGCGATGTTCTTCGCCGTGCTCGCGTCGGGCAGGTCGCACACCCCAACCACATCGGGGTCACGACGCAACGATGAGCGGACCGTGGTGGCAAAGTCCGCGTCTTCCTGGGACTGATCGAACCGGATCTGCTTGACGCCCTCGATCGCGTCCTCGATCTCGTACTCGATCGTCTGAATGTTCGAGGTGTACGCGTCGTGGAGCTTGAGCATCGAGTACATCGTGCTCGTGCGACCGTTGTCGTTTGGGGCGGCGAGAAGGACGATGCCCTGCGTCTCCTTCGCCCAGTCCTTCACCATCTCAAGCTGCGACCCGGTCATGCCCAGGTTCTCGGGCATGCGCCGCACCGCGGCGCTGGGGTTGAAGAGCATGGTCAGGACCATCCCGTTCTTCGAACCGCTGGTGGTGCACTTGACATTCGTCGTGCTGATCGTCTCGCTCGATGCGTCAATGCTCCCGGTCTGCTTGCGCCGACGATCGCTGACATCGAGACCCGCCGCTTTCTTCCAGAAATCGATGACCTGCACCGCGTCACTCTGGGCGAGCTGCTCGCCCGGCTGACGCACGCCGTCGACGAGCATCGATACGCCGTAGGTCTCGGCATTGACGGGGTGGATGTCGATCTGCGATGCGCGGGCGCTGTGCCCGTTGATGAGGATCTCCTCGGCCGCAAGACGCACGGCATACGCCGTCGACTCCTTGTCGGGTGGCGCGATCTTCATCTTGTTGGCGCCCACGATGATGAGCTCGGAAGTCCCAAGCTTCTTGGCAGCCTTCTTCTCTTCTCGCTTCGCGGCCATTTCGGCCATATTGAGCTTGAGCTTCGCGTGCTCGGGGATGCGATCGTCCTTGTTCGCGACGCTCGCGAAGACCAGGATATCGAGCCCGAGGATGATGGCCGCGCCAAAGAACGCGACGAGCAGCCCGACGATCCCGCCCATGGGCAGCAAAACGACGAGCGCCAGTGCAGCAGCACCGAAGATCATGTGGATCAGGTTCCACTTCTCCTGCCCGAGGAAGAACCGCTGGGCGTGCTTGTCGAGGTGCGTCGAGATCACCCATGCCCACCCGATGAAGGGGATCATGAGCAGGATCGCCTTCCACCACGAGACGAGGATAAACGCATCGCCCGCAGCGAGCGTCATCGATCCGAGCGTGAGCGATCCGAGTGAGTGGGTCATGGGAATCATCGTCGTTTCGAGCACTGTCGTGTCCTCTGATGGCCGTGTCGTCTGTGCGTGGGCACCGCGGCGTGAAAATGCCATGCGGATGCCCTGATTGTAGTGGTTCCAACCCCGTCATACCACGAGCATGACGCCCGCGGAGAGATAGGTCCGGATCCGAGTGAACTCAGGCGAACTTCTTGAGCTTCATCTGCAACTCGTCCACATTGGGCGATGCCTCGATCGCAGTCCGCATGTGGATGTACTCCGCCTCAACGAGCTTCACGAGCGAATCGTTGAAGTCCACCATCCCGATCTGCTGCGCCTCGATCGAGTTGAGCACATCGCGCAGATCGCCCTCGCGTTCCTCGAGGATGTACTTGCGAACGACGCCGTTGTTGATCAGGATCTCCAGCGCCGGGATTCGGAAAATGTTCTCGTGCAGCGTAGGCAGGAGCTTCTGATACACGAACGCACGCATCTGGTACGCGAGGATCTTGCGGACCTGATCGACCTCCTCCTGAGGGAAGAGCCCGTAGATACGCGAGAAGGTCTGGGTCGTGCTCGACGCGTGGATGGTCCCGAACACCAGGTGACCGGTTTCCGCCGCGTGCAGCGCCGCTTCGAAGGTCTCCTGGTCACGCATTTCACCGATGAGGACCACATCGGGGTTCTCACGAACCAGCGCTCGCAGACCCGTCTTAAAGTCCAAACAATCGAGCCCGATCTCACGCTGGTTGATCGTCGCCTTCTTGTCCTCGAAAATGTACTCGATCGGGTCCTCGAGTGTGAGGATGTGGACGCTCTTGCGTGCGTTCACATAATCGAGCATCGACGCGATCGTGGTGGACTTGCCCGAGCCCGTCACACCACAGAGCAGCACGATGCCCTGAGGCTGCATCGCGATGTCAGACATGACCTCGGGGAGGTGCAACCCTTCGAAGGGGAGAATCTCGCTCGTGATGTTTCGTGCCGCGACGGAGATCGTGCCCCGCGCCTGGAAGAGGTTGACACGGAACCGGTGCTTCGCGTCGTAGTTGTACGCGAAGTCAACAGACCCGAACTTGTGCAGGTCCTTCATCTGCTCATCCGTCAGGATCTCTTTGGTGATCTTGAAGAACTCCGCGGCGCTGACGGGGTCGACATCCAGCGCCTTGAGCGATCCACGCATGCGGACCTTGGGCTTCTGGTTCGATTTCATGATCAGGTCGGACGCGCCGAACTTGATCGTCGCCTTGAGGAAGTCGCCCCAACGCGTCGCGTGGGGGTCCTTGCGGTTCATCGAGGGGTCCAGGTCCACATGCCCTGCCGTCGCCTTCGATGAGGGGGATTCAGTCACACTCATGTCTTCGTCCTTCAGTACACGCCGTGGTGGGCGTGGGTTGATCACGATGCGAAGCCCTCAACACCGATGGGGCTCGGATCCGCGTGCAGAACACGCGTGATGGGGTTGCTATTCTAGTCGGCGCTCAGAGGATCGCCCGGAGAACCCGGGTGCGAGTTTGGACCCCGAGACGAGTCGAGAACGATCGCCCAAACGATCGCTCCTCCTATTCGCTCGCCGGGCTCGCCCGGTTCCCGATCGTGGGGGTGTGAAACTGGGTCGCCTGTATGGGCACGATCGGGGTCATGGATCGGGGTCATGAAAAAGGTCATGAAACACAAGTAAAAAGCGGGGCCTTCCGACCCCGCTTGTTGGGAACATATTCGCGATTACTTTGCGCCGACCGGCTCGGGCTCACGCTCGTTGGTGCCTAGGAAGTTCGCCTCCAGTTCGACGCGGATCTTCTCCATCGCCTTGTTCTGGATCTGACGCACGCGCTCCTTGGTCACGCCGATGATCTGCCCGACCTGCTCAAGGGTCATGGGCTTCTCGTGCCCACCCGATTCGAGACCGAAACGGTGCTCGAGGACGGTCTTCTCGACATCCGAGAGGTCCGCCCGGTTGGACATGACGATCTCACGCACCTCGCTCGCGGTATCCTTCTCGAAATCCGCCCGCTTGGTCTCAAGGAAGTCCGACTTCTCGAGCTTGGGGTCGAAGTCCGTTGGGAAGCGCTGACGGTACTTGCTGAGCTTCATCCCCTGGCGCGAGAACGCCTTGAGGATCGCCCGACACGCATAGGTCGAGAACTTGAACCCGCGACCCGCGTCGAACTTGTCGACCGCGCGAAGCAGGGCCATGTTCCCTTCCGAGACGAGATCCGCAAAGTCCACCTCGCTCATCCGGGTCCGCTTGGCCATCGCGAGCACCAGCGCGAGGTTGGTTTCCGCGATCTGCTCGCGGATCCGCTCGGCCTTGCGGTGCCAGTGGAGGAGCTGGTCGGCCTGCTCCGCCGTCGGACGCTTGTCGGGGCGTGCCCAGACCTCCTGCTGGAGCTTGAACACGCGATAACGCGAGTAGTTGAACTGGTGGAACAGGACACGCTCTTCCGCACCCGTCAGGATGACCTGCTGGGACGACTTGACCGTGCGGGTCCGAGAGATCGACGAGATGTCGTCCATCACGGGGTGGTACCAGCTTGTGTCGGGGAGCGCGATGTCCGGCGCATCCTCATAGATGTTCTGCTCGGCGTCGTCCTCATAGAAGACCTCCGAGTCGATAAAGTCCTGCTCCTTGGAGAGGATCTGATTCAGAAGGCGCTCGTCCTCATGCGAGAGCTGACGCGAGGTCTTGCCCGCACGGGTCGAGGTGCGCGAAACCCCGACGCGGTGTTTCCGGCGCATCTGCTCAAGAGGGCTGGGGGTGTTGCTCATTGCTTGCATCATGCTGTCTCCGGCCGACACTGTCCTGTGTCGGCGTGTTCTTTGCTTGCTTGCTGCTCGGCGAACCGAGCAAGTTTTTTGGGGCGTCGCCCCGATCCCAGAGTCCCGATCCGAGGATCGACACCCTGCCGTTGACACAAACCGCGTTGCGAGGATTGGGCTGACCCCGAATCGGGGATGGATCTCTACGCAACCCCGGAAACGGGGATGCAATGATCGGGGAAAATCTGCCCTTTTCTGCAACCGATTTGTCTCCGTTGCACGCCTTCTCGGGCGTTCAACAGTTCCCGTTCCTACTCAGAGTGCCACACACATCCGGTGTGCGTGGGAACGACGGCTGCCGGGGTCCCGTGTCGTGTTGGCCGAGTCACTCGGGCCTCTTGCAGACTTATTGCTGCGTGCGAGTGATCATGTCGGCGGAGGTGGGGGAGCCGGGCAGGATGTCAAAGAGCGTCTCGCGCTCCCTTTTAGGGGTCGCTCGGGTCACGCTCGGAAGGGCATTAAACCCCTTCGCTCTCATTGGATACGAACTTCATTCCACTGAGTTTCGATCGTGAACCCGGATCGATACAAAATACTGAGTTGTCAGTCGAATTAGGAGATTCGACCCGATCGGCATGCCGAACACAACACAAACAACTGTTTGCCCTGTGTCTCGTGCGATCCGCCTGCCCTGGCGAGTTCTGGGGTTTCCCGATCTCTCAGGAGTCCCACACCCACGCGTCCTGCACAGGTGTCACATCCGGGTTGCTCGAACCCCTTTTCAAGTCCCCAAGAGAACGAACGGTTCGGGAGGGGAGGGGTCGATCGGGTTGACGACCGATAAACTCGGTCCTATTGTCTGCCGTCGGGCGATCTCGTGAACGGGTCGCTTGACCTGTTGGCGCGATCGTGGTGCCCGCGTACCGGGTCGCCAGTATACACTTCATGCCATACGCAAACAACAAGTCAATGCACTTTCAGAGCGTCCAAGCCCACTTTTGCCGAAAATTGGGGGTTTATCCCGCTCGAATTTTGTGTTTCGCACGGGTCATCCACAATTCACCCCATTGTGCATGAATCACGAAGGGTCCTCGTGCCCATGACCCGCGACCAATCCCATCACCCAAGGAGTCACCCATGCCCTTTGAACTGCCCAATCTCCCGTACGCGTACGACGCGCTCGAGCCTCACTTTGACGCCCGCACGATGGAGATCCATCACTCCAAGCACCACCAGGGGTATGTCAACAACGCCAACAACGCGTTGAGCGGCACCGAATGGGACGGCAAGTGCTACGGCGAGATTCTCGCACGCATCAAGCAGGTCCCCGAGGACATCCGCACCGCCGTCCAGAACAATGTCGGCGGGCACGCAAACCACTCGCTCTTCTGGTCCATCCTCTCGCCCAACGGCGGCGGTGAACCCGCCGGCGAGCTCGCCGATGCGATCAACGCGGCCTTCGGTTCCTTCGACTCGTTCAAGGATCAGTTCGCCAAGGCCGCCGCGACCCGGTTCGGGTCCGGGTGGGCATGGCTGGGCTTTGATGAGAACGGCAAGCTCCACATCGGGTCAACCCCCAATCAGGACTCCCCGATCATGTTCGGGCACAAGCCCATCCTGGGTCTCGATGTCTGGGAGCACGCGTACTACCTGCACTACCAGAACCGTCGCCCGGATTACATCAGCGCGTTCTGGAATGTCGTGAACTGGGACAAGGTCGCCGAGAACTACGCGAAGTTCAAGGGCTGATCCCGTTTCATCGATCACACGATCTACAACCCACGCACCGCGTGGGTTTTTTCGTCACTATGATTAGGTTGTGAGTCGCAAGAACATCATCCTCACCCTCTGGCTGATCGCGCCCCTCGCGACCTTTGCGGGGTTGTACGCGATGATCTTTGTCACCCTCGACAAGGATAAACCCATGAGCGACGCGCCCCCGATCGGCGCGGGCGCGGGCGATACGGGCAACGCGAACGCGCTGGGGCAATGGCTCGCGGGTCGCGACCCCGACGCGGTCTCCCTCGCAACCAAGGCCAAGCGCGAGCGCCTGATGATCTCCCCAATGGATTGGCCGGGTGGTGTGGAGCTCCGCATCCCCGCAAGCGTGATCGACGCGGGCGATCAGACGCTTATGCTCACGCAGATGTACAACGAGCAAGGCCGATTCAGCACGACAATCATCGAGTTGAATGCGGAACTGGGCGTGTACTTTTCGATCATCAAAGCCGAGCAACTCGCGCTAGGTAACCGATTCGTGCTCGCGACCTCGATGCCCGAGTTCAATGACGACTCGACGATCACGGATGACGCGGGGCGAGCCCTCCGCGTGATTACTCTGCCGACGGTTATCCCGCCGAGTGAGGTAGGGGTGAACGATCCGCTCCCGGTGTTGGTGCCGATTGATTCGGTGTATGTGGGCAACGCGCCGTGAGACTGATCACACGAAAAGTCTGGCGTGCGTTTCCAGCGCTCGATCAATACGACGATGCGACATGCGCTCGATGCGTGAATCGAGTTTGGAACGGATCGCTGTCGAATCAGTTCTGGCTCATCGTTCTCGCCGTGCTACCGATATCGTGCGTTGTTTGGTTCGGGATCATGATTTCAGTCGCAATCATCTTTGATCTCAAGGTGTATCCAAACATTTCGCCGGTGCTTCACTTGATGTACAGCGGCTTCGTTGTCTTTCCTCTTATCTCCACCTTGCTTGTGCGGGATCGCTGGTTGGCGAAGGTGCTGGTAGCCGAGATCGATGGCGTGACATGCCGTGTGTGTCAATACTGCCTCGTTGGTTCACGCGTTGATGCACTCGATGATGGCACGGAATCCGTGCGTTGCCCGGAATGTGGAACACGACACGCGATGGATGACAGTCTCATTGCTCGGGTTGACATCGAGAAACAAGCACCTGCAATCAACCCTGCAGCACCCGCAGATGCTTGAACTTCCCATCAAGCACATCTTCACTCTTCGTGCTCAGCCACCCATCGAGGATTTCCGCGTACACGCTGCGGAAATCGCAGGTGTACTTGAGATCGCCCTGATCGAGGCTCGTGAGTGACGGGTGGGTCGAGTGGAACCCGCCTTGGACCTTGGGCCCGAACATGAACATCGGGGCCGCGGTGCCGTGGTCGGTGCCGTTGGACGCGTTCTGTCCGACGCGCCGCCCGAACTCGGAGAAGGCCATCGTCACGACGCGCGAGTCGTTGCCCTGCGCCTTGAGATCGTTCTGGAACGCGCGGACCGCATCGGAGAACTGCCCGAGCAATCGCGCGTGCCCGCCGAGCTGGTTCGCGTGGGTGTCGAAGCTCCCGATCGACGCGTAGTACACGCGGGTCTTGAGCCCCGCGCGGATCATCGCGCCGATCATGCTCAGCTGCCCCGCGAGCGCGTTGTTGGGGTAGTTCACGAGCGGCTTCTCACTCACGGCCCGTCGGATCGTGTCCCGACGAGATCCGTGCGTCCATCGCGGTCCGCAAGAGGAACGCGTTGTTGGAGTCCTTCTCGTGCTCGATCCGCTCGTTCACCATGTCCGTGAGCTTGCGGTGCTCTTCGACGATGTCCTCGTTGTACTTCTTGCCCGCCCACGCGAAGAGCTCCGCGGACTCGAACGACACGGGCATCATGTTTGCGACCCGTGAGCATGAGCGGCGCCTCATTCCCGATCGCGATGGGGGGCTCGACCTTGTCGTTCATCGATCCGTCGGGCGTGCCGCTCTCGCCCTTGCCGTACCCGCAGCATTGCGCGTCGATGTACCGCCCGAGCCACCCGTCGCCCGTGCCGGTGGTCTCGCCTGTGTGCCAGATATCCATCGAGGTGAAGTGCGATCGGTTTGGGTTGGGGTACCCGACGCCCTGGATGATCGCGCACTGTCCCTCGTCGTAGAGCTCGCGGATCCCCGTCATCGCCTGGTTGAGCCCGAGATCGACGGCGCCGTTCGATCCGTTCTTGCTCAGGATGTGCAGCCCATCGGGTCGGATCCCGATCGAGGGACGCAAGCGGTAGTACGCGTCGTCGCGGTAGGGCACCACGGTGTTGAGCCCGTCGTTGCCGCCCGAAAGCTGGATGATGACGAGGATGTTGTCCTCGTTCACGCCTGCGATGGACGACAGCCCGAGCTCGGCTTTGGGCATCGCGAACGCGGAGGATTGGATGAACGCGGGGACCGTGAGTGCGGCGGAAGCGAGCATCGCGGAGTTCTGGATGAACGCCCGCCGGGTGTAGGCCTTCGCGTTGGTTGGGTCGTTGTGCAGGTTCATCGTGTGTCCCTCTCGTTTAGCAGAGCTGGTACTCGGGCATCGAAGTGGTGAGGAGGAGCATGGTGCGGATCCCGTTGGTGCTCGCGGGCTTGTCGACCTTGTACGCAGCGGACAAGAGTTGTTCCGCAGCGCCATACGGGCGACGCCCGAGCACAAAGTCCATGACCTGACCCGCGATGAGTTCATCGGGCGGGTCGCCCTCGATCCGCGGGTCGTTCATGCAATCCACGATCAATCGCGGGTCGTACGGCGTGCGATCCGTGAACAACCGGTTTGTCTGCGCCATCTGCCCCGTGAGCATGTACACGAGGGTGTTCTGTCGCGTGAACAGGGTCGAGGTGTTGATCCACGCACGCCCGCCGTCCCATCCCTTGACGCTCGGCGGGAGGAACAAACTCTGTCCCATCTTCTCGATCGCCTGCGAGAGCACCGTGAGGTTCCGCACGGGCGTGTTGAGTGAACGCACCGCGCCCACGACGAGCTCAACGGGGCTCTTGATCTTGTTGCCCATGATGCTCGGGTCGTAGAAGTGCTTGCTCAGGAAGAGCTTCTTAAGGACGGGCTTGATCTCAAACCGCGAACGCTCCATCGTCTGACTCAGTGCGCGGATGACGGTGCGCTGGGGGCCTTCGAGCTGCTTGGTGTCCGTGGGGACTTCCGCGACGAAGAACTTGTAGAGCTTGGCGCAGATAAACGGGGCGCAGTGGGGGGACTGGATGATCGCGTTGACGAACCCGTCGCCGTCGATGTTGCCGTACACGCTGAGCACGCGCTTCGACCCCTCGTCGTGCTGGTTCTTGTTGAAGAGGAACGCGTCGTCGCGGTAGGTGTACCCCGTGAGAGCGCGGGCGCCTTCTTTGATGTCGCGTTCGGTGTAGTTCCCCTCGCCGAGCGAGAAGAGCTCCATGATCTCGCGCGCGAGGTTCTCGTTGGGCGCGTCCTTGCGGTTCTGGTTGTTGTTGAGGTATCGGAGCATCGCGGGGTCGCGGATGATCGCGGTAAGCAGATCACGGAAGTTGCCCAGCGCGAGCCCGCGCAGCATCCGGTTCTGCTGGTACATGTGGTACGAGTCCTCGATCGTGCGGTAACTCGTCGCAAAGTGCCCGTGCCAGAACAGGGTCATCTTTTCTTCCAGCGGGCGGGGCGTCTGGATCATCCGCGTCAGCCACCAGTGCCGGATCTCGCGCATCTGCCCGCGATCTTCGCGCTGGGCGCGCTGGCGCATCTCGCGAAACTTCGCGAGGGTGTTCTCGTCCCCAGCCCGCTGGGCGCGTTGCAGCGCCATGTTCTCTTCGCGAGAACGCGGCCGCATGATGTCATGGTCGAACTCGGTCGGCCCATCGTTCTCGAAGGGGATGTCCCCGTACTCGAGGATGAAGTCGACGGCCTTCTTCGGGCCCCACGATGCGAGCGTGCGGATTTGCTCATCTGTCCCGCCGAACCCGGCGCGCCAGAGCAGGTGCCGCGCTTCGCGATACCCAAACTCCTCGTCGTCGATCGGGAGCAGCGAGGTCTCGACGCGATCATCAACCCCCGAGGCGGATGTGTGAATCCCCATGACGCAACCTCCGTGTGTTCCCCGCCCAACGCATCCGACCCCTCCGCATTGCATTGGGATCGGTGCGGGTCGGGTTCCACACGCAGATTACTGGATTCTCGGACGCCGAGCGAGCTTAAACGCCCAGACAAGGGCGCATGCGCTCGTTGCGAGCAGCGCCGCGCCGGAGACCTGGTGCATCGTCGCCACGAGCGCCCCGATGGGCTCGATCGCGTCCGCTGCGTGCAGGGTGTCCGCGGTAGGGAGATTCGGGTCCTCGCTCGTCCACGCGAGTGAGAGCGTCGCAAACCCGAGCGCGAACTGCCAGGTGACGATCCCGTGCATCATGATCCCGAGGATCCGAAGCGGGTTGCCCTGCTCGTCCGCCTTGCCTGTGCGGATGCAGAACGCGCCGCCGACGATGATGAGGGACATCACGATGAATGCGAACCCCATATGAGAGAGCATCGCGTGCGAGGAGTGCATGTGCCGGGTCAGCGCACCGAAGACGAGCTGGATGATCAACGCACCGAACGCGAGGATGCACACGGTCCGCGCCTTCTTCGCCTGCGTCCAGACGGCCTCGCCCGGGACGAGGGTGTTCCACTTCACGCTTAGCATGATCGCGATCACGAACGCGAGCGCGAAGACGAGCTGGGCGAACACGCCGTGGATAATCGCGAACGCGGTGCTCGCGTCCGCGACGCGGATGATCCCGAGGATGCCCTGGGCGCTCACCGCAAGGAACAGCACCACGCTCAGCGCCTTGGGAAGAGCGGGCACCTTCGCCATCATCACCCGAAGCATGAGCACCAGGGTCGTTAATCCCGCGAGCGTGCCGAACAACCGGTGCGAGTGCTCAAGGAAGATCCGGGGCTCAGCCATCAGTTTCAGTGGGAACAGCACCGAGATCGCACCGTAGCTCGTCACCGCGTCGGGGACTGCGAGACCGGAATCGGTGCTCGTCACCGCCCCGCCGACCGCGATCAGGGGGAGATAGGTCAACGCCGTCACCCACGCGAACCGGGCGAGCCACTGGCGGGAGCCGAGGGTTTGCGTCGCCCTACCTTTGACGATAAACGAGGCGATCAGCGCCACGACGATCGAAACCGCGATGGATCCGAGGACGACGGCGAGGGCGTTGGGAGCGAGGTTGTTGGCCTTCTCGCCCATCTCGGCCGTCGTCTCCGGCTGCTCGGTAATGAACGATCCCAGGATCAGCAGGTTCACGAGCCCCGCGATCAGCCCACTCACCGCCCCGGCCTTGATCCGGTTGTTGGGCGAGACGGAGGGGATCCAGAGAATGCACATCACGAGCAAGGGCACGAGCAGCATCGGGATCGCGATGGCGTTGGGCACACGCATCCCCGGCATATGAAGGATCCACGCGACGACCCACATCAGGACAGCAGATGCGAACCCAATCGAGAGCGCGGGGGTGATCGTGGACGACGAATGCGGATTTACTTGTCCAATATTCGGAAGTTCTTGCGTGCTCGTCATTTGAGAATCCTTCCGGTCTAGTTGAAACTGAGTCGCAACGATTATTGCTGTCAGATCGTGATCGATTGCGTTATTCTACACAAAAACACACAGAATTTCGGTTGGGCAGCACAGTTTGCGCGGATTCTGGATGCTACCCTAGTGATCAGTAGCGCCCGGACTTGGTTCGGGCACATTGCGTCATTGGACGCTTGTCTATTTTGACACCGGTGGAGATTCGCCTTGAAACCCATCTTCCCGAAATGGATGAACGCGCTGCCCACGCTCCTCTTCTTCGTCGTCAACGGCGGGGTCTTATGCGTGATCGCCGGGTTCTGGTACTACGCAACCCCGAAGTTCTGGGAGGTCGGGTACATGCCCACCCAGCCCGGATCAGGGTTCAATCACCAGATCCATGCGGGCAAACTCGGCATGGACTGTCGGTACTGCCACACCAATGTCGAAGACTCGTGGCACGCCAATGTCCCGACCGTCGAGACCTGTATGAACTGCCATGTTGAGAACCGCCTGAACACGGAACTCTCAACCGCAACTGACGAGAAGGTCCAGTTCATCCGCGACGCGTACAACGAGGGCGTTGGGATCGAGTGGCGCAATGTGCATGTTGTCCCGGATTACGCGAGCTTCCCGCACAATGTCCATGTGAACGCGGGCGTGAGCTGCTACTCGTGTCACGGTCAGATCCAGGGCATGCCCGTTGTCGTTCAGCAGGAATCTCTCTCGATGGGGTGGTGCCTTGATTGTCACCGCAATCCGGATGAGAACCTCGTTCCCAAGGACAAAGTGACGGACCTGTACTGGGTTGAGAACCACTGGTTCAATAAGCAAGGCGAAGACGGGAATCTCGTCGCGCTTACTCCCGAGGATCGTGCCCATCAGGGCATCAACCCTCAGGACCTCGTTGACACGCTCAAGCGGAACCCGCCCGAGCACTGTGCCGCCTGTCACTATTAATGATGCAGACGCCGGCCGAGTCCCTCGCACACGACTGAACCAACACCCCTCGGGGTGATGAAGAGACGAAACCATGAGCAACCTCGACCAATGCCCATCGAGCAAGGGTAAAGAAGAGATCCCGACCAAGGCACCCGAGCTGGGCCGCCTGTCCGGTCGCGCCTACTGGCGATCGCTCGACGAGTACTCCGGGACCCCCGAGTTCAAGGAGTTCTTGGAACGCGAGTTCCCGGTTGATGCCTCCGTGATGTCCGAGCCCTCCCGGCGGAGCTTTGTGAAGATCATGGGCGCGGGTCTGGCGCTCGCGGGTGCCGCGACCGTCCCCGGGTGTCGTCGCCCGGATCGCAAGATCATCCCCTACGCCCAGCATCAGCCCGAGGTTGTGCCCGGCAAGCCGCTCTACTTCACCACCGCGATGCCCCTCCCCGGCGGCGGCTGCGAGGGTCTCCTGATCGAGACCCACACCGGACGCCCGACCAAGGTCGAGGGCAACCCGCTCCACCCCGGGAACCAGGGCAAGTCCAGCGCCACGGCGCAGGCAAGCGTCCTCGGGCTCTACGACCCCGAACGACTCAAGCACCCGATCTACAACAACCCGTCGCAGGGCAAGATCGTTGGTACCTGGGACGACTTCGATCTCTGGGCGGGCGAGCACTTCGCGAAGTTCGACGCCAACAACGGGCTCGGGCTCGCGTTCATCATCGACAAGCAGAGCTCCCCGACGCGTGAGCGTCTGATCACCGCCGTCCGCAACCGGTTCCCACGCGCCCAGTTCGTGTTCTGGAACCCCGCGGAGTCCCGCGCCGAGATCGATGGCTCGGTCCTCGCGTTCGGTTCCGCCCAGCATGTGAGCTACGACTTCAACGGCGCTCAGTGTGTCGTGTCCGTCGGGTCGGACTTCATGGCATGCGGCGCTGGTTCACTCAAGAACGCACGCACCTTCGCCAGCACCCGCAGGGTCATCGATGGCGGCGAAGACATGTCGCGCCTCTACGCCGTCGAAGCCAAGCCGACCTCCGTCGGGTCGCTCGCGGATCACCGATTCCGCGTCGCGCCTTCGCAGATGCACAACTTCGCGATGGCGCTCGCGTACGCCGTCTTCGGGCTTACCGGCGCCAGCGCTGCTGGCCTGAGCAACGCATCGGTTGAAGGCATCTCCCAGCACGACATCGACGAGATCGCCAAGGACCTCGTCGCCCATCGCGGGCATGCTGTCGTCGTCCCCGGCGATCAGGTCGGCACCGAGGCATGGGCGATGTGCATGGCCATCAACAACGCGCTGGGCGCGATGGGTTCGATGGTCAAGACCGCCGCGATGTCCGAGTCGCTCGCGAGCAACGGCGCCGCGGATCTCGCCGCCCTCGCCGGCGCGATGAACAACGGGCGCATCGATACGCTCGTCACGATCAACTGCAACCCCGTCTACGACGCGCCCGCATCGATCAACTTCGCGGACGCGTTCGCGAAGGTCGCCAACACGATCACCTTCGATCAGAACATCACCGAGACCGAGCACCTCTCGACCTGGTCGCTCAACGGGACGCATTACCTCGAGCAGTGGGGCGATGTCGTCGACATCGACGGCACCTACTCCGTCGTTCAGCCCATGATCGCGCCGCTCTACGACCCCGCCCGCTCGGACATCGAGTTCCTGAGCATGCTTTCGGGTCAGTCCGGCGTGCACGGGCTCGATCTCGTCAAGCAGACCTGGTCGGGCATGGGCAACTCGGGCGACAAGGCCTGGGATCGCACCCTCCACAACGGGTTCGTCAGCGCGAGCAACTCACGCGCCGCCTCCGTCCGCACCGGCGCGATCGTCTCCGCAGCGGGATCGATCGGTGCACGCCCCGCGCCGGGTCAGGAATCGATGGATGTGTTGTTCTACACGAGCAACTTCAACCACGGCCAGCTTGCCAACAACGGGTGGCTCCAGGAATCGCCCGAGTTCGGCACCTCGGTGGTCTGGGACAACCCGATCATCGTCAGCCCGCTCACCGCGAAGAAGCTCGGGCTCCTTCCCGAGCACTCCTGGCAGGACGAGTACAACCCATACACCAAGCAGCAGATGCCACAGGCCCAGCTCGTCACCATCACCCTCGATGGGCACGAGATGGACGCGGCCCTCTGGATCCTGCCCGGCATGGCGGACAACACCGTCGCGATCAAGCTCGGGTACGGACGCGAGATGGTCGGCAAGGTCGGGTTCAAGGTCGGGCACAACACCTACAAGATCAAGCCCGCAACCGGATCGCTCGCGACCCGCGGCGCCAAGATCAAGAAGGCCGCCGGCACCTACACCATCGCATCGACCCAGAACCACTGGTCCATGGAAAGCCGCACCTCCATCGTGCGTGCCATGGACAAGTACTGGTGGGACAAGTACGCCGACAAGAAGGTCGATTTCAAGGACGAGATCTACGGGCGTGACTCCGAGATGCTCAACATCGCGGAGAAGCTCGGCGAGCTCAGCCACTCCCCACCCATCATCAGCATCTACGACAACCCGCAGAACAACTCCAAGCGCGATCCCGATCCCGCGAACACGCACGAGGACAAGAAGCTCAACGCCCAGGTCCCGCCGCGCTTCGCCCAGGGCCCGCAGTGGGGCATGTCGATCGATCTGAACGCGTGCATGGGTTGCAACGCGTGCACCATCGCGTGTCAGAGCGAGAACAACATCCCGATCGTCGGCAAGAACGAGGTCGCCAAGGGGCGCGAGATGACCTGGATCCGCATGGACCGGTACTTCGTCGGCGACGATCTCAACAACCCCGAAGAGATCTTCGTGCAGCCCGTCGCATGTGTGCACTGCGAGAACGCACCCTGCGAAACCGTCTGCCCGGTCAACGCGACCGTCCACGGCGACGAGGGCACCAACGACATGGCGTACAACCGATGCATCGGTACACGCTACTGTGCGAACAACTGCCCCTACAAGGTGCGTCGATTCAACTTCTTCGATTACGCACCCGTCAAGTTCAACGGCGGCCTCGACTCGCGCTACACCTCCAAGGAGATCGCGCAGGAGTTCGAAGAAACCGTTGGGCAGGACCGCACCTTCAACCAGAACTTCATCCCGCCGCGCCTCCGCAAGAAGCTCGACGAGATCTCCAAGATGCACATGAACCCCGATGTCACGGTCCGCAGCCGTGGTGTCATGGAGAAGTGCACCTACTGCATCCAGCGCATCCATCAGGCACGCCAGGAAGTCAAGATCCGCGGGCTCTGGACGGAGCGCGATCAGGTCGGACCGATCCCCGACGGGTTCTTCCAGGTCGCGTGTCAGCAGGCCTGCCCGAGCGACGCGATCAGCTTCGGCGATATCCTCGACCCCAACGCACGCGTCTCCAAGGAGCGCGAGTCGGGTCGCAGTTACCTCCTCCTCGGATACCTCGGGACGCGCCCGCGCACGACCTACATGATGCGTGTGCGTAACCCCAACGAGGCGATCCGTCACCGCGAGCACGACCCGCTCGATCACGGCGGGCACGGCGATGACTCGCACGGCGGCGGGCACGGCAACGACCACAACGGACACGACGATCACGGCGGCGAATCACACTCGTCCTCCTACATCGATCGCACCAAACGATTCATGGATCAGGGATACTCAATGAGCCTCAAGGTGCTCAGCGGGGTTCACGCGTAAAGCAGCGGAGCACGATCAGCAATGAGCGACATGCAACCTGATGAAAAGATTACCAAGCAGGGCTCCGGCGATGTATCGGTCCAGCCGCTGCCCCGCACCATGCCCGTCGTGCCCGGCACGACGGACGACGGGACGCTGATCGAGGACCCGAGCGTCCGCGCTCCGCTCGTCCTGGGCAAGCGTTCCTTCAAGGAAGTCACCGACATCGTGTGCGGATACGCGGAAGCGCCCATCCCCAAAATCTGGTTGGCGGCCTTCACCGTCTCCGCGTCCGTCGCGGGGATCGCGAACATCATGATCCTCTACCTGATCATCACGGGTGTTGGTGTCTGGGGTCTCAACAACCAGGTCGACTGGGCGTGGGACATCACCAACTTCGTGTTCTGGATCGGTATCGGTCACGCGGGGACGCTGATCTCCGCGATCCTCTGCCTGCTCAAGCAGAACTGGCGTACCGCCGTGAACCGTTCCGCGGAAGCGATGACCATCTTCGCAGTTATCTGTGCTGGCATCTTCCCCGGCATCCATGTCGGTCGCGTCTGGTTCGCCTGGTTCCTCGCACCCGTTCCCAACGCGAACGGGATCTGGCCGAACTTCCGCTCGCCCCTGCTCTGGGATGTGTTCGCGGTTTCGACCTACGCGACGGTATCGCTGCTCTTCTGGTACATGGGCATGATCCCCGATCTCGCGACCCTGCGTGATCGCGCCGCAGCCCGTTTGAACCGCGGCGTCTCGCGTGAGTTCAAGATGCCCATGCCCATCGGCGACGGGCTCCGTCTCCCATTCATGCCCCGCCCGGACTCGATCCGCCTGTTCATCTACGGGTTTGCATCGCTCGGGTGGCGCTTCTCCTCGCGTCACTGGCACCGGTACGAGAAGGCCTACCTGATGCTCGCGGGCATCTCGACGCCGCTCGTTCTCTCCGTGCACTCGATCGTTTCGTTCGACTTTGCGACCTCCGTGATCCCGGGTTGGCACACGACCATCTTCCCGCCCTACTTCGTCGCGGGTGCGGTGTTCGGCGGTTTCGCGATGGTGCTCTTCCTCCTGATCCCGCTGCGTGTGATCCTGCCCAACTTCTCCGACCTGCTGACCCTGCGTCACCTGGAGAACATGGCCAAGATCCTCCTGCTCACGGGCACGATGGTCGGGTTCGCGTACTCGATGGAGTTCTTCATCGCCTGGTATGGCGCGAACCAGTACGAGTTCGCGGTCTTCGCGAACAACCGCGTGAACCCCGCGGAAGCGCCGTACTGGTGGGCCTACTGGACCATGATCACCTGCAATGTGCTCTTCCCTCAGCTCTTCTGGTTCCGCAAGATGCGTCAGAACCCGCTGGTCATCTGGATCGTCGCGCTCGCCGTCACGATCGGGATGTGGTTCGAGCGATTCGTCATTATCGTCACCTCGATCCATCGCGCGTTCCTCCCCGGCGAGTGGCAGATGTTCTTCCCGACCTGGGTCGACATCCTCACCTTCGTGGGCTCGTGCGGGATCTTCCTCACCCTGTTCCTGCTGTTCCTCAAGTTCCTCCCGGTGTTCGCCCTTGCCGAAGTCAAGGTCGTGATGCCCCAGTCGCACACGGATGACCACCACTAAGGAAGGGCACTGGAAATGAAGATGATCAATGATCTCATGACCGCCGCGGCTGATTACTTCCCGATGCTCCTCGGGAAGGCATCGCCCAAGTTCGTGACCGCCTCGGGCAAGCCCGTGTACGGGATCGTCGCCGAGTTCGACGAGACCCCCAAGGTGTTCAAGGCTGCGCAGCATGTCCGCGACGCGGGGTACACCCGGTGGGATGTCCACTCACCCTTCCCGATCCATGACATGGAATCCGCGATGGGGATGAAGACGACCAAGCTCCCCCTCATGGCCGGCGGCGCCGCGATTGCGGGCGTCTCCACCGGCGCGCTGTTGCAGTGGGGCACCTCCTTCGTGCTCTACCCAACCGTGGTGCAGGGCAAGCCATTCGAAGCCTGGCAGCCCTTCGTCCCCATCATGTTCGAGCTCGGGATCCTGTTCACCGCGTTCATGTGCATCTTCGGGATGCTCGCGCTCAACGGGCTCCCACGCTGGCACCACCCCCTCTTCACGCACGAGCGATTCATGCGTGTGGGCAACGACAAGTTCTTCATCGTGATCGAAGCGACCGACCCGGACTTCGACCCCGCCAAGGTGAAGAAGGTGCTCGAAGACGCCGGCGGGTCGCACATCTCGCTCATCGAGGACGCCGACTAAGCCCCACCCGACCCAGGACCAACCACGATCACCATCGTGTCCCAATCAAGACGACAGGATTCACAATGATCCCATCAGTCAAGACAACCAAGCACACCACCCGGGGCGCACTCGCATGCTTGCTCGCGCTGGGTGCGATTGCGACTCTCCCGCTCGGCGGGTGCCGCGGCGATCGCACCGACAAGCCCCCGCGCCAGTTCTTCCCCGACATGGACGATCAGCCCAAGAAGAAGGCGCAGAGCGAGACCGAGTTCTTCGCCGACGGCATGTCCCAGCGCCCCCTCGTCGAGGGCGTCCGTCCCCTTCTCGGATCACGCCGTCCTCCCCTCAGAGGGTGACGAGTCCGAGTGGGCGCAGATGCGTCTTCAGGATCGCGCGAACATGCTGCGTGACGACGAGACCTTCTACTTCGGGCTCGTCTCGGGATCGAGTATGGACAACCCCTCATGGGTCCAGCGCATGCCTGTCGAGGTCACTCAGGAAATGATCCTTGAGGGACGCGAGCAGTACAACATCTACTGCGCGATGTGCCACGGGTACGACATGCTCGGGAACGAATCGGGCACCGTGGGGCGTCTGATGAATGTCCGCCCCGTCAACCTGCTCGACGACAAGTACCGCGATCGCGCGGGCGAGTTCGGTGCAGACGGGTACATCTACCATGTGATCCGCGACGGGCTTTGGTCCCCCGACGGGTCCAACCGCATGCCCGCGTACGGGTACGCCGTCGACGAGCAGGAAGCATGGAGCATCGTCGCGTACATGCGTGTCGTCCAGGCCGCATTCGACGCGAATGGCAAGAGCACCAACGGGGGTGACGAATGAGCCAGATCATCACCGATTCCGCGAACCACCCCGCACCCGAAGCCACCGCGCTCTCCGGGGCCGCATGGCAGAAGCGCCTTGAGAAGATCGCCAGCGATCCGCGCATGAGCGCAGAGAACACGACGATCGCCAAGTGGCCGATCGCGGTGCCGCTCTTCTTCGCGGGTCTCGTCGCGACGATCGTCGCCGTCATCACCGGGTTCTCGATGTCCGGGCACGAGATGCACATGCTCGCGTCGATCGAGGTGGGGCTCTTCACGGCCCTCGCGATTTCGCTGGGCGGGATGTTCTGGGTCATGGTCTTCCACTCGCTCAACGCGGGTTGGTCCATCACGCTCCGCCGCCAGTTCGAGAACCTCGGGTCCGTCATCTGGTTCCCCGCCGTCCTCCTCGTCATCATTGCGATCATCGAAGTGGTCTCCGGCGGGATCATGCTCAAGTGGCTGCACCACTCCGAAGAGTACAACCACCTCCTGCATGTCAAGGAACCCTACCTGAACGCAGGGTTCTTCATGATCCGCGTGGTGGTCTACGCCATCGCATGGATCATGATCTCTCGTTGCTTCATCGGGTGGTCGAAGAAGCAGGACGAAACTGGCGATCGTCGCCTGGGCCGCAAGTCACGCCGTGTCGCAGGGGTTCGCGATCCCCGTGTTCGCGCTCACCACGACCTTCGCCGCGTTCGACTTCCTGATGTCCCCCGATTACCGTTTCTTCTCCACGATGTGGGGCGTCTACTACTTCGCGTCCTGCGGCCTTGCGGGTGCGTCGGGTGTCGCGATCATCGCGTTCTTCCTCCGCCGCGCGGGCAAGCTCGAAGGACTCGTCACGAGCGAGCACTCCCACGACCTTGGCAAGCTCGTCTTCGCGTTCACCGTCTTCTGGGCATACATCTCCTTCTCGCAGTACTTCCTGATCTGGTACTCCAACATCCCGGAAGAAACCGCGTGGTTCTACAACCGTCAGGAGTACGGGTACAACTGGCTCTTCTGGGTCATGGTGATCGGGCACTTCGTGTTCCCGTTCCTGCTGCTCATCTGGCGTCAGACCAAGCGTTCGCTCGGGCTGCTCGCGATCATGAGCGTCTACATGATCATCATGGTCGCCCTCGACATGGTCTGGATCCTCCGCCCCATGGCGGACTTCGGGTCCACCGGCGTCGACGGCTCGAGACCTGTCCGCATCGCGCTCGACCTCGTCGGGATCTTCGGGATCCTCGCGATGTTCGCCGGGCTCGTCGCGATGAAGATCGCCAAGGGACCGCTGCTCCCGCTCAAGGACCCGCTGCTCCACGAAGCGATGAAGCACAAGAACTATGTCTAAACCCCGCGCGATCTCCGGATCGGAACACGCGGATCGAACGAACTCAGGGGTTGGTTTCACCAGCCCAGAACAAGTGAAACCGGGCATCGAGGTGATGCCCAGACACACCAGGAGGCACTCGCATGAGCGCTGACGGACACGACAACTGGCACCAGCACACCGCCGCCGAGGGAATGCCCCAGGAAGAGCACGGGGCCCAGGCCAGCGCCAAGGCGCTCGGGCTGACCTTCATCTTCATGGTGCTCGGCGTGCTCTTCGTGATCATCGTTCTCAAGGTCTACTTCGACTCATACATGTCGTCGTACCGCGCGAAGATCAACGAGAACACCGACGCCGCGGCCATCCACTGGGAAATGAAGAACGAGATCCTCGACGGGATGCAGCCCTCCATCGAGCTCGCGACCGAGCAGGTCATCGCGGAGTACGCGTCCTCGAACTAATCCAGACCCCCTGAGACTTCAATGAACCTCAACGCCACGACCAAGATGCTCACCACACTCCTCGCGATCGCGAGCGTGTGGTGTGCTGCGTCCAGCGCCTCGGCGCAGCGCGTGCTTGATCGTGATGAGATCGTGGAGCTCAACGGGGTCGAGGTCACTGAGCACCTGGGCGATGGCGTCCCCCTCGACGCGACCTTCACCAACCATGACGGCGAAACCGTCGTGTTCGGCGACTACTTCGACGGCGAGACCCCCGTGGTCCTCGTCATGGTGTACTACCAGTGCCCCGTCGTCTGCCCGACCGTCCTCACCCAGCTCACCAACTCGCTCAACGAGCTCGAGTACACCGCGGGCAAGGACTATCGGGTATTGGTCGTCTCGTTCGATCACGACGAGACCACGACGATGGCGCTGGGCGAGCGGACCAAGTTCCTCGACGCGTACAACCGTGGATCGGAAACCGATGCCCGCGCCGGGATCGCGTTCCACACGGGCGATGTGCTCAACATCCGCCGATTGGTGAACTCGATCGGGTTCAACTTCAACCCGACAGACGCGGGGGAGTACGCCCACCCAATCTCCCTCATGATCCTCTCCCCCGAGGGCATGGTCTCGCGGTACATGTACGGGTTCGAGTACCCGCCGCATGAGCTCAAGCTCACCCTGCTCGACGCATCGGAAGGCAAGATCGCCCAGAGCTTCGGCGATCGGCTCCTGCACTTCTGTTACGCGTTCGACCCCAACGCGGGCGTGTACTCACTCCAGGCGTTCCGCGTCATGCAGATCGGTGCAGGGTTGACCGTGGTCATCCTCGCGATCGGTCTCACGCTGCTCTTCATCGGGGATCGTGCCCGTCGGCGCAAGTACCTCGCCGAGCAGGCCAAGAACACAACTGACGAATCAACCAACCCATCCGGCGCGTTCGCCGGAGCAAACACAGGGCATGTGTCATGATGATGCCAACCCTCGCGACCGCGCAAGTCGGCGGTCTTGAAAAGCTGATCTTCGGGCCCAAACTCCCCGCGAGCGAATCCGCCGCGTGGGCGGACGGGTTGTTCATGATGATCACCTGGTTCTCGGTCTTCTTCTTCGTCGTCCTGATGGGGTTGATGTTCTACTTCATGGTGAAGTACCGCCGCCGTGAGGGCGTGCCCACCGAGCCCAGCCCGCACCACAACACGCTGCTCGAGGTGTTCTGGACCGTGGTCCCGTCGTCCTCGCTGCTCGTGATGTTCGTGCTCGGGTTCCAGGGGTACACCAAGGCCATCGTCTCCCCCGACAACGCGATGGAGTTGCGGATCGAGGGCAACAAGTGGAACTGGCTCGCGACCTACCCCAACGGGGCAAGCTCGCCCGAGTTCCAGCCGCTCTCCAAGAAGGTGGAGCAGAGCGCCGACGGCATGACGAGCACAACCACCGTCGGGCGCAACTACCCGATCTTCTACCTCCCCGAGAACACCGCCGTCAAGTTCCGCATGAACTCGCAGGATGTCATCCACTCGTTCTGGATCCCCGAGTTCCGCGTCAAGCGCGATGTCATGCCCAACCGGTACACGACCTACGGCATCCACACCCCCAAGCTCACCGCATCAGACACCTTCATCCATCAGGAAACCGGTCAGGAGATGATCGGGCGCGACATGTGGGTCTTCTGCGCCGAGTACTGCGGCGACGAGCACTCCCGCATGGCCGCAACCATCCGCATCGTGCCACAGGAGATCTTCGATCAGAAGATGGAAGAGTGGGGCGTCGTCGGTCTTCCTTGGGAAGAAGGACAGAAGATCTGGCAGCAGATGTGCGCCTCGTGTCACCAGATCAACGGCACCAAGCTCGTCGGCCCGCCGTGGAACGAGAGCTCCGACGCGAGTGGTCAGTACGGGTGGGGATACCCCGTGTCGCTCGCCGACGGCTCGAGCGTCGAGCGTGACGAGAACTACTACCGCGAGTCGATCCTCGATCCCAACGCCAAGATCGTGAATGGGTACGCCCCCGCGATGCAGAGCTACCAGGGGCAGCTCGACGAGACTGACATCAACAACATCATCGCCTTCATGCAGACCCTTTCGACGGTGCCCCCGAACCCGCACCTCGAGGGTGAAGGCAGTGAATCCGAATCAGACGCAGGCAACCAGGCGGAAGAAGCCGCCGGGAGTGAATCATGAGTACGCTTGATGCACACGCCGGACACCACGACGAGGGGTCTTACCTCTCGGGTCCTCCCGGGATCATGGCCAAGATCTGGCAATGGGCAACCACGGTTGACCACAAGAAGATCGGTGTTATGTACCTCTTCGCGGTCCTCTTCATGTTCTTCGTCGGCGGGATGGCCGCGCTGCTCGTCCGGTACGAGCTCATCGACCCCATGCGCGATGTGATCACGCAGACCGTCGATGCGAACGGCGATCTCGTCGAGACCACCGCAACCACCGGGGAGAACCTCAAGGCCCTCTTCTCGGGGCTCGGGCTCTCGGGCGACCTGACGGGCACGCAGATCTACAACCGCGCCTTCACCCTCCACGGCGCCGTGATGGTCTTCATGTTCATCGTCCCCTCGATCCCCGCGTCGCTGGGCAACTTCTTCCTCCCCGTCATGCTCGGTGCGAAGGATGTGGCGTTCCCGCGACTCAACCTGCTCAGTTGGTACATCTACCTGTTCGGTTCGACCTTCGGGATCCTCTCGATCCTGATGGGCGGCGTCGAAACCGGGTGGACCTTCTATACGCCCTATTCAACCACGACGGACGCGGACCATTGGCGCGTCGTCCTCATGGTGACCGCCGCGTTCATCCTCGGGTTCAGCTCGATCCTCACGGGTCTGAACTTCGTCGTCACGGTGCACAAGCTCCGCGCCCCGGGGATGGGGTGGTTCGATATGCCGCTCTTCATCTGGGCGGTCTACGCGACCTCGATCATCCAGGTCCTCGCGACCCCCGTGATCGGGATCACGCTCTTGCTGCTCGTCTTCGAGCGCATCATGAACATCGGGATCTTCGACCCTGCGATGGGCGGCGACCCGGTCCTGTACCAGCACTTCTTCTGGTTCTACTCGCACCCCGTCGTGTATGTGATGATCCTCCCCGCGATGGGCATCATCTCCGAGCTCCTCGCGATCCATGCCCGCAAGCACATCTTCGGGTACCGCGCGATCGCGTTCTCGTCGCTGGGCATCGCGGGCGTGTCGTTCCTCGTCTGGGGACACCACATCTTCACCGCGATGGGCGAGCTCGCCGCGATCCTCTTCTCGGGCCTGACCTTCCTGGTCGCGATCCCGACGGCGATCAAGGTGTTCAACTGGATCGCGACCCTCTACAAGGGCTCGATCGTCCTCAACACCCCGATGTGCTACGCACTCATGTTCCTCTTCACCTTCTCGATCGGTGGATTGACGGGTCTGCCCCTCGCGACTCTCGCGACGGACCTGCACCTGCACGACTCGTACTATGTCGTCGCCCACTTCCACTATGTCATGATGGGCGGCACCGTCATCGCCTTCATGGGCGGGATCCATCACTGGTGGCCCAAGATGTTCGGGAAGATGTACTCCGAGCCCGGCGCGCTGATCGGCATGGCGCTCGTCTTCATCGGGTTCAATGTCACCTTCTTCACCCAGTTCTTCCTCGGCACCCAGGGCATGCCCCGGCGCTACGCGAACTATGTCGACGAGTTCCAGACCCTTCACCAGATCTCGACCTACGGGTCGTGGATCCTGGGTCTCGGGTTCCTCGTCCACCTCGCCGTCTTCATCCACTCGCTGATCGCGGGTGAGAAGGCGCCCGCGAACCCGTGGGGCGGTCTGACCCTTGAGTGGGAATGCGAATCCCCACCCATCGAGCACAACTTCCACCACGAGCCGATCGTCAAGCACGGCCCGTACGACTTCGAGACCACCGTGCCCCCGCACTGGGATCCCAAGGATTACCCCATCCACCCCGACGCGGGCAAGGGGCACCACTGAACCGTTGAACTCGACCAGCAGCCGACCCGTCCGCACCGTTCGGGTCCAAGCAAGGGCTGATACATGAGCACGATGATTGACACCAACCCGACCGATGTTCCGCAGAGCATCCTCAAGAGCCCGAAGCACTGGCGCAATCGCGTCGCGGGTCATCACTGGCGCAACGGCGACGAGGAGTTCGACGCCGCCAAGCTCGGGATGTGGCTCTTCCTCACCACCGAAGTCCTGCTCTTCGCGGGGATCTTCTGTGGGTACGCCGTCTTCCGCATGATGTACCCCGAAGCTTGGGCGAACGGGTCGCATTACCTCGATTGGCGCTTTGGCGCGGCCAATACCGCCGTGCTCCTGCTCTCGTCGTGGACCGCTGCGAATGCCGTGCGTTGTGCCCAGCTCGACAAGCAGTTCTGGCTGAAGGTCAACATCATCGTCACCATCGCGTGCGCAGCGCTCTTCATCTTCATCAAGCTCAAGTTCGAGTACATGGTGAAGCTGGGCGAGGGCAAGGCACCCGGTACCTTCTTCTCATACCCCTACGCGGAGAACGCCCACGAGCCCCTCTGGTGGTCGCTCTACTACATCGGGACCGGGATCCACGCGCTCCATGTCGTGATCGGTGCCGCGCTGTTCGGCGTCGTCCTCTACTACGCGAAGCGCCACCAGGCGTACGGCCCGACCCAGTACACGCTCGTGGAAAACGCGGCGCTCTACTGGCACTTGGTCGACCTTGTCTGGATCTTCCTGTTCCCGCTTCTGTACCTGATCCACTGATTCCCCGCGTTCGATCTGATGCACACCTCGGTTATTGCTGAGAAGAGATACACATGAGTCACACAGAACACACCAAGGCAGAGAATGTGGCAGAACTCGGGTGGGACCCGGGCGATCCCCACGGGATCAACCCGCACCACGGCGAGCACCATCACTTCATCGCCGACTGGCGCATGCAGGTCACCATCCTCGCGATCCTGCTGTTCTTCACCTTCCTCACCGTCGCGTTCTTCCGCGTCGAGACCTGGGCGGAGGGCGCCTTCGGGATCCACCTGCCCAACTGGGTGAACATCGCCGGCGCGATGTCGATCGCCACGATTAAGGGCATCCTCGTCGCGGCCTACTTCATGCAGCTCAAGTACGACAAGGTTCTCAACACCTTCGTCATGCTCTTCTGCCTGCTGTGTGTCGGTTTGTTCCTCGGGTTCTCCATGATCGACCTCGGGTCGCGCCACATGGTCAACCCGATCGCCGCGGGTGAGATCTCCTACGGCGGCACGGGTGTCGGGCTCAACTCCGCGCCCGCAGACGAGGACTTCTCCGTCCGCATGAGCCCCAAGGTCAACACCGGGGGCGTGGGCATCATCTTCGCTGCACGCAAGAAGGGCATCGAGAAGTACATCGCGGAGGGCAAGACCGAGAAGGACTTCTGGAAGAAGTTCTACAGCGGGCACGCGACCCATCGCGACCCGGTTGACGAGAACGACTACTTCACCCAGCTCGGGTACGGGCATCACGCCGAAGAATCCGACGCGAACAAGTCGCGCGGACGCACGGGGCTGACCCCCGGGATCTTCTCCGATGTCCCCGCGGATGATCACGGAGCGCACGACTCCCACGACGATGGGCACTAACGAACCCAACACCGATCGAAACGCCCCGCGCGAGAAGCGGGGCATCTGGTGGACCCTCGCAGCCATCTCGGTTGTCGCGATCCTCGTCGCGGGGATCAACCTCACCAAGCGCATCGGCGCATACTACGAACGCGTCGATCACCCGCTCTTCGCCTACATCGAAGTCGTCAGCACCCGTTTCTCCTTCGCGGATCGTGAGGTCTCCATCGAGGAACACCAGCGCGAGGACGGATCGCTCGGCTTGCTCGTCAACTATGGCGACGAGACCCTCGATCTCGATGTCGTCTACCCGCCCAAGCACACCCTCCCAACCCTGTTCGATCGTCAGCGCGAGTGGTTCGGGATGTACTTCTTCGCGGACCGATCCGGCATGACCCTTCGCGCGTTCGAGGACGCGATCGCGACGGACGAGATCCCGCTCCGCCTCGCAATCGTCACTCGCACACCCTTCGGCGTGGACCCCACGAAGGAGCCCCGATACGAGGGGATCGGACGCGACGAGAACGAGACCACCGGTGAGGCGCGACGCGATCTCTTCCGGTACGACTTCTATGAGTTCCAGCGCGACGGCACCATCGCCCACGAAACCAAGCGGTTCCCCGAATCGGGCAAGAGCTTCATGCGCCGCAAAGCCAACGCCGAGCTCAAGGGCGAGCCCGAACCCGAGCGTGCCGCGGACGAGATTCAGGAGTACACCTGGGAGTACGGCGGCGCACTCAAGGTCACCAACCGCCCGCCCGCGATCACCCAAGAACGCCAGGCGCTTGTCGATGCGGGTTGGACCCTCCCCGTCGCTGCGGGCGGGTTCCTGATGCTCGTCGTGTCCTTCTTCTTCGCGATCGCCCCCGCGCGGGTGACGGAAGAGACCGCGTAACACAGGGCTCGATGCTTTTATCGGCACAATGAAAAAAGCCGCGTGATCGACACGCGGCTTTCGTCGTTCTGAACGATCAATCGATCACTTGGTCGGATCGATCTTCGGGCGGGTATCCACCGGGGTGGAGGTGTTCACCGGAGTCGCGTTCTCGAGTGTGGGTGCCGAGAGCGACGCGTTGCGGGTCGAGGGGACGAGGAAGATCTCGACTCGGCGGTTCGCCGCGGTGCCCTTCCCGGGGTTGTTCGCGACGATCGGGCGGTACTCGCCCCACCCCGTCACGCTCATGCGGGTCCAATCGAGCCCCGCGTTGCCGAGTGCCCGGCGGACCGCGATCGCGCGATGCGCCGAGAGGTGCATGTTGGTGGGGTGGTTCCGCTGGGTGTTGGCGCCGGGCTTCTCGTCGTCCGTGTGCCCAACGATCTTCACATCGTACTTGCTCGCGGCGTTGCTGCTCAGGACGCTTGCGAGGGTCTTGAGCGAGTCCATCGCGGAGGACTGGACCTGATCCGAGCCCGACGCGAAGGTCAGGTCCGAGACGAAACGCAGCATCCCGCGCTCGCCGTCGTACACGATCATGTCGGGGTACTGCGACGCCAAATCGCTCAGTGCGCGATCCGTCGCGGGGTCAAGCGTGACGATCGACATCGAGTTCATGCGATCTTCAAGCGACGCGAACGCGTTCTGAGACGCCGCGAGCTGATCGCGGAGGGTCCCGTTCTCTGCACGCAGTCGTCCGATGACGCCCTGAGCGTCACCCGCGGAACCCTGGAGCTGGGAGTTGTTGGACTCGAGGGTGCCCAGGCGGTTCTGGAGCTCCTGGTTCTGGCTCCGCAGCGACTGGTTGGTCTCGTAGAGCTTGTCGTGTTCCTGCTGGCTCACGCAGCCCGTCCCAAGCCCGGCGACAGCGACAAGCAGGGTGGTCAGGGCGAGCGTCCGCCCGTTTGCGATGCGATGGGTGATCTTCATGATCTGCTCCTGGTCAGTACATTCTGCGGCGCAACGACACGAACCCCGCGCGTTGCCGGCGCGTCTCCTACATGGTATGAGACCCGATCGCCGCGTGCAGCGCCGATCCGAGAGAATCCCGCGCATCGCAGCCCAACTCGAATCGGCACATATCATCCATCGGCATGAATCACGCGCCACGCGACGAACACGCCCCGTACGACTCGGATGCGCTCCTGCACGGGTGGCTGTCCGATTCTTCAAAGTTGTCACCCTCGACCGACACCGTCCGCGTGGACGCCCGCGCGATCGCGGACCCCGAACTCGGCGTCATCGAGCATGCGACGATCGTGCTCAAACGCACCCGCGAGGCTGTGGAGATTCGGTTCGCGGGGCATACGGACCAGATGCCTGAGGGGATCTGCGATCCACGATCGCCGCACCTGACCCTGCGTGAGCACCTGCTGATCCCCGCATTGGTGAATGCCCACACGCACCTGGATCTCACGCACATCGGCCCACAGCCGCATGAGCCCGGGGAGGGGTTTGTGCGTTGGGTGGACATGATCCGCACTAATCGCGCACAAACGGACGAGCAAATCGCCAACTGCGTCCACCTCGGGGTTAAACGATCCCTCGCGGGCGGCGTCATCGCGGTGGGGGACATCGCGGGCGCGCCTGCTGGTCGATTGACCGAATCTCCCGCACGGGCCCTCGCCCAATCCCCCCTGATGGGGGTGTCGTTCTTGGAGTTCTTCGGGATCGGGAAGAGCGCTGCGGGCGCGATCAAACGGATCGATGCGTTCCTCCGCGATCATGCGCCGGGTCTGATGGATGCGATGGCCGGTTCGGGCGTCCGGTTCGGGCTCCAGCCGCACGCGACGAACACGATCGATCTGGGGGTGTATCGATGGGTCGCTCGTGCTGCAGGGGCGAAGGGGATCCCCACGAGCACCCACCTCGCGGAAACCCCCGAAGAACGATCATTCATCGCGGACGCGTCAGGACCTCAGCGCGAGATGCTCGAGCGTCTGGGCGTGTGGGACGATTCGATCCTCGATGAGATCGGCAAGGGCAAGCACCCCATCGAACACCTCGCACCGGTGCTGGGCATGCACCCCATGCTTGTCGCCCATGTGAACGACGCGACGGATCGTGGGATCGAGATCCTCGCAGAAACCGAATCGAGTGTCGCGTACTGCCCGCGCGCCTCGTCGTACTTTGGCGCGAAAGACCACTTCGGGGCGCACCGGTATAGGGAGATGCTCGACACGGGGGTGAATGTGTGCTTGGGGACGGACTCGATCGTGAATCTCGACACGCCCGATCGCATGAGCACCCTCGATGAGATGCGGCTATTGTGGGAACAAGGCGATCGGGACGCATCGCGTCTTCTCGCGATGGGGACCCGGAACGGCGCGATCGCGTTGGGGATCGACCCGGATCGGTTCTCGATGAGGGTTGGTGGAGCACCCGCTGGGATTCTTGCGATCGAGTGCGCCGGATCAGGGTTGGCCTCGAACCCATTTGAAGGTGCGATGCGATCGAAATCGTCACCAACTTGGGTGTTTCGATGTGTTTAAATGAGAACGGTTCTACTTTGACGGGTATCATTCCTGTTAAATAGAACACGGAGTGTGCACCCCGATGAGCAAGAAGTGGCAACGCAACAAGGCGTGGGAAGACGCGAACCTCACCGGCGCGTGGACGCCGTTCCGTCTCGTTCTCCGCGCGTTCAGTTCGATCCCGCTGGCGGTGGTGCTGCTGCTCTTTGTGTCGTTGTACGCGACGCTCGCATCGATCCCGGTGGGATTGCTCGCGCGGATCCCGACGCTGGTGATCGTGTCGGCGCTGTACCTGATCCTGCTGGGTGTGCCCGTCTTGGTCTGGTTGTTCATCGCGCGGAAGACGATGGGTGATCAATCCCGTGCGCTGCGGTTCTTCGTGTCATTCATGGTCGTGATCGCGATGGGGGTGGGGGTGTCCCTGCTCTGGCGGAGCGCAATCTGGCCGAGCCTCAAGTACCACACGAGCGACGGGTCGGGGTTCATGCTGTTCCGCTCGATCGTCGAGGAGTACAAGTCCACGACCGTGCGTCGATTACCGATGCTTGAGATGACGGAACTTGAGTTCTACGCGTGGTGGCCGATGCGACTGGCGTTGATCCTCTTCGTGATCAACATGATTGTCGCGACGGTCCGGCGCATCGAGTTCAACTTCAAGAACCTCGGCGTCCTGAGTGTGCACACCGGGATCGTCGTGATCGCGCTGGGCTCGATCTTCTATCAACGATTCAAGGTCGAGGGCGACACGCTCCTGCCCGCGGGGACGGACACACTCCCGGGGCCATCGCAACGCGCATTTTACGATCGTGAGGATGTCGCGTTGTATGTCGCGCAAGCGCGGACCCCAAACGCGCAGCCCCGCTTTGAGATGCGGGCGCTCGACGAGCTCCCACTCTACAACGCGTACTCGCTCAACGCGGGGATCCCCGATGGGGTCACGACCCTGTCGGACATCATCGAACGCGAGCTCGAGGAGACGGACAAGGGACGCACGCTCAATTTGGAGGTGCCTTCCAACCCGAACGCGGGGACGGCACTCGTCGATCCCGACATCCGGTTCCGCGTCGTGGGGTTCGCGCCGTACGCGAAGCTCGACACAGAGTGGTACGAGTCAACCCCATCGGCGGGGCAAACGCCCAACCCGTATCGTCGCGTGGATCTGCACTTCAACCCCGGCGCCGCTCCGGGCATTGTCGAGGACTCCAAGCCGTTCGTGAACTTCAATGTCTTTACCGGCGATCCGGCGGAACGCATCCGATCCAACGATGTGATCGCGCTTGAGTACACCCGGGGGATGAGCGAGCAGCGCTGGGATGACCTACGCCAGGACTTCCGTGTTGACTTTCAGCACGGGCTGATCATCGAGGTGCCCGGCACCAACCGACGCATCTCGGTCCCCGTGGCCGTGGGCACCCGGATCCCTGTGGTGAACACGCCCTGGACGATTGTTGTCGAGCAGCTCGCGCCCGAGCCCCCGTTCCCGATCATTACCCCGGGGTACGAGGACGCGACGAGTTCCGTCGCAATCGTGAAGATTATTAAGTCGGCGCAGGGCGATGACCCGGGCAAGGAGTTCGAGCGATGGGTCTTCCATCGTTTCCCCGAGCTCAATCAGGACCTGACCCCAGTGCCCGGCGGGCGACCCGCGCGTTCGGACCCCGACCCGGGGATCCGCGTGTCGTATGTCGATGCGACCAAGCTGCAGATCTACCTGGACGAGCTGACGGACGCCTCCGGCGAAACTCGTGTCCGATCCATCATCCGTCAGGCGGGCGGGATGGTCCGCACCGCCCGATCGTTGAACGATGATTGGCTCCTCGATCTCATCCCCAACCCGCAGGGCGATCGGCTCGATCTGCACCTTGCCGCTCGGTGGGACCACGCGAACGAGATCCAGCGCCCGTTCCCCGTGCCGATGAACGAACGCGATCGCTCCGTGCCCGGCTCGTACCGTGAAGCGCTCGTCGGGGTTGAGATCTCCCTCAGCGAGACTTCAGAACGCCCAGCATGGTCCACCGTAACATGGCTGCCCTTCGCACAGTATGTCTCCATCCAGGAAGAGCAGCGGCGGCGTGTCCAACTCCCCGACGGGCGCGTGATCATGCTCGTCTTCGGGCGCTACCAGCGGGCGTTCCCGGGGTTCGAGCTGGCGCTCGTGGACTTTGAGATGATCGCGTACGACCATCGCGGATCGCCTCGTGATTACCAATCGATCGTGCGGGTGATGCCCAACCCGTTCTACGGCGGTCCTAAGCCCGAGTTTGAGTCGTTCGAGCATGTCGTCAAGCTCAACAACCCGCTCCGGGCGCCGTTCCATTGGGACCCCGACAAGTCATGGTTCGCCAACACGCTTACGCGTCTGCGCGCCGGGATGGATCCGGACCAGTACAAGCTCTCGCAATCCGGGTGGGATCGCAACGGGTGGGAGCAGTCCCAGCAGATGGTCGATCAGGGGATGCTCGCGGAACCCCGCGCGAACTTCACGATCCTCGGCGTCGGCAACAACCCGGGGATCCACATCATCGCGTTCGGGTCCGTCCTGATGTCGATCGGGATCCCGTGGGCGTTCTACTTCAAACCGTACCTCGTCCGGCGTGAGAAGCGCCGGCTCGCGGCGATGCACGCGAAGCCCCAACCCAAGGAGGCACACGCATGAACACGCTCGTCCTTCGTTGTATCTCGGTCATCACGATCATCTTCGGATGCTCGCTCGCGCACGCCCAGCAGGCGCCCGACGGCAACGCGCACCCCGAGTCGCGCATCGTCTCGGGCAGCGCCGATCAGCTCGTCAACCCGTTCGGGCAGCCTATCCCGCTCGGGTTGAGCATCGAGGAGAAGGCCGCGTTCGCGGACGCGGTGGATCTCTCGCCACTCGAAACCACGACCGTCTTCCATAATGGGCGCGTCAAGATCCTCTCGACGCTCGCGGACGAGACGGTCTCGCGATTGACGGGCAAGTCCAAGCTCTTCGATCTCGTCGTCGAGCAGAACCCCGACGGCACCACCAAGTCCGTCGAGAAGATCAAGTATGATCCGATGTTCACGCTGTTCGACATCATGATCGACCCGATCTACTACCTCGATCGCCCGGTGCTCGGGATCAACTACCTCCCGCTGCGTCAGGCGATCCTTTATGAGCACGAGCAGGACCCTCGCAATGAGGGCGCGGCGTTCAATCGCGAGGGGTGGCTGAAGACCGGGATGGTCTCGCCTCGCATGGCGGACCTGTACATCGAGCCGGCGTTCGCGAAGTACGAATCGTCAGAACCCTTCCGCACGGCTGTGGGCAAGCTTGATCAGAGCAAGAGCCTGTTCCTCAACTCCGTCGCGAACCTCAACCTGATCGCGCCCGCGAACGCAAACGACCCGTGGGCGCACCTGGGCACGCTCGGTGCCGGGACCCCCGCACGCGATGCGGTGACGCGTCTGACCGTTGCATGGCGCGCGGGCGACGCGGCAGGCGTCAACAGCTCGGCGCAGGAACTCGCGGACGCGCTCGCGCAGATCAACCCCGAGACCCAGCAGGCCGCGAGCCCCAAGCTCGAAGCGATCTACAACAAGGCGCACGCGTTTGAGATCGGGCTGTGGGTCTACCTGCTCTCGCTCGTCGCACTGATCCTCGCGTTCGGGACGGGGCGCAAGTGGCTCGCGATGCTCGGCGTGGTGCTCCTGTTCATCGCGATCGGGTTCCACGGGTTCGGGTTCACGCTGCGATCACTCATCGCGGAGCGGTTCGCGATCCAGAACCAGTTCGAGTCCATGACGGGGATCTCGTTCTTCGCCGCACTCGTTGGTGCGGGGTTGATGCTGTGGAAGAAGCAGTGGTTGTTCGGCGCGGCCGCCGCGGGGACGGGGTTCCTGATCCTCATCACCGCGACAACCACAGGGATCCCCGGCGAAACCATCGAACGCGAAGCGGCGATCCTCAACACCTCGGTGCTGCTCAAGTACCATGTGACGACGGTGCTCACGAGCTACGGGCTCATCACGCTCGGATTCATCGTGAGTCTGTTCTATCTGGGAACCTACTACAGCGCCAAGTTTGCTAAGGGCGAGGCCCCCGCGCTCGCGACGGGCGCGCTGAGCACGATCGACGACGGAACCGCGACCAAGCCCATGGGCGTGCAGCGGACCCTCAAGGACCTCGACACCGCGACGATGACGATCCTCCAACTCGCGTTCTGGACGCTCGGCGTCGGGACCCTCCTGGGCGCGTGGTGGGCGGACCACTCATGGGGTCGTTGGTGGGCGTTCGACCCGAAAGAAACCTGGGCGCTCGTCACCTGGATCGTCTACCTGATCGTGATCCATGTGCGATTCATGAACCTCAAGGATCGCGGACTCACCACCGCGTGGTTGAGCGTCGCGGGGTTTATCGTGATGCTCTGGACCTACTTTGGGGTGAATCTGCTGCTGCCGGGGCTGCACGCGTACGCGTGAACTCGATTGTGAATGCATAGAAAAAAGGCGATCATCACGATCGCCTTTTTCATTGGACTTCTAACAAGTTAGGCATGCGCACCTTGCGGCTGATAGTCACCAGCGTGTGCCCGGCTCGCGACGGCGAAGCGGTTCCACGCGTTGATCGCGACGATCACGCCGGTGAGATCGCTCAGTTCCTTCTCGGAGAAGTGAGGCGAGACCTCGTTGTAAACCTCGTCGGACACGCCGCCGTTGTGGAGGTGCGTGACGGCTTCAGTCCAACGGAGCGCAGCCCGTTCGCGATCGGTGTAGTACGGGCTTTCTTCCCAGGCGCTGAGCCCGTAGAGGCGTTGCTCGGACTCGCCGCCGGCACGCGCGTCCTTCCAGTGCATGTCGATGCAGAACGCGCACCGGTTCATCTGCGATGCGCGGAGCTTGACGAGCTCACGCAATGGGAGCTCGATGGTGCAATCCACGAACGACAGCTCGAAGTTGTACATCGCGCGGTACGAATCGGTGGACAGTTTTTCGGGGTGGAATCGAGTGTTCATGATGTGCTCTCCTGACGCTCCGTTCCTCATCTGGATCGTAGGCGAGCACGCGCAGATCAGCTTCAGTTCATGCGGAGTGCGTCGAGCTTTTCGGGCGAGTAGTCCCCCTCGACCATCTCGATTACTTCGCCGTCTTCATCGAGCAGCACCGCGTAGATCGTGTCCACCGATTCGATGTTGAGCGCCTGATTGAACAGACTCACATCGGTATAGAGCGTGATCGTTCGGGCGCGTGCTTCGGGGTCGGGGATTCCCGAGCGCATGCCGCCGTCGATGAACCCGGCCATCCATCCCCATTTGCCGCTGGAGATGGTGGGGGTCTCGATGATCTGCACGCCGGGGATCGCGGACTCGATCTCGTCCATCCGATCGAGCCAGGTGTTGACATTGAGTTGTTGCTTCTGCTTGTACGCGATGAGGACGAGCAGCGGGTTCCCGTTGAAGTCGTCCGGGAGGGTGACTTTCTCTTTGTTGAGGTTCTCCGCGCTGATCTTCGGGAAGTAGGGGGCGCGGACCCGCTCAACCTGATCGCGAAGCGTGAGTGAATGATGCCGGCAGGACGCGATCATGAGTGACCCCGTCGCGAGTGCGAGAATCCCGGTGAAAGCGCCAAGCCGTGTGATGATCCCAGATGACATGCGTTGCTCCTTGTGCGTGCGTCGTTGCCCCGATGGATTCGTCGGCGTTGAATCACCCGATGCACCGTACCCAGCCCCAACGCCACTCCCAACTCGATGAGGCGTTCTTCGCACGCCCCGCATCGATCGTCGCGCGGGACCTGCTCGGGTGCGTGCTTGAGCGGACCCTCGACGACGGCACGCGTTTGTCGGGATACATCTGCGAGACCGAGGCGTATGTCGGGCCCGAGGATCGCGCATCGCACGCGTTCGGGGGACGCAGGACCCCACGCAACGAGTCGATGTGGGCAACGCCCGGCACGACCTATGTCTACTTCACCTATGGGATGCATCACTGTTTCAATGTGTCGTGTCTGCGTGCGGAACATCCGGCAGCGGTGTTGATTCGGGCAGTTTCCCCTAAGTCTGGCGTGGAGACCATGCGATCGCTCCGCTCGAGCACGCCCCGCAAGCATCCGTTAAAAGATCGTCATCTGTGCGACGGGCCTGGAAAACTGTGCCAGGCGCTCGCGATCAATCGCGATTTGGACGGCCTGCATCTTCTCCAATCTCCCCAGATTGCCATCTCACAAGGGGTTGCGATCGCGGACGAGGATGTGGTGTGCACGCCTCGGATCGGGATTTCCAGTGCGCAAGAGTGGGTGGATAAACCCCTCCGATGGGTGACACGGATGGATCCGAGGTGATCCGGGGTGCGAAAAGATGCAACGAGACGCGCCCCTTTCCCGATATACATCGGGGCGCATAGAATCGAGTACACGCCAGTGTGTCAAGAAGGTGTGCAATGAGCAGTCACGAAGTACAAATCGATCTCAAGGACATCATGGATCGGGCCGGCGGGTACTCCCCGTTGTGCTTCCCGTTCATCCGCGATGGGCTTGCGCATACCGTGGAGATGGTCCACGGCAATCGTGACGACGAGACCCTGCTCGAGCTCGGATTGAGCGATGAGTCGCGTCATGTGTCCGGGCACGAGCTGTGCATCGGACTCAAGGAGTACGCGATCGATCGGTACGGGATGATGGCCAAGTCCGTCCTCAACAAGTGGGGCATCTACTACACGATCGATTTCGGGAAGATCATCTTCGCGATGGTGGACGCGGGTCTCATGCGCACCACCGAAGAGGACCAGCTCGACGACTTCGACGGCGTGTACGAGTTCGACGATGTCTTCCCCGACCCGTCCCGCGGGAACCGCCCCGTGACGATCAACTCCTGATCCTCCATCCATCACGCAGCGCGAATTGTGAGTTTGGGCTATGCTATCGGTATGCCCGAAGACGCAAAGAGCACCGTTTCCAAGCATGATCAGAAAGCCCCCGCATGGTCGCGCATGCACCTGTGGCAGATGCAGCCCGTCCGCGATGTGCTGCTCGGGCTGGGCATCTTCGCGTTGATCATCATCGGGCAGAAGACTTCCGTCGTGACAGTGCCCCTGCTGCTCGCGATATTGCTCGCGTACCTGTTTGAGCCGGTCATCGTCTGGATGATGGGCAAGTTCGGGCTCGCCCGACGGACATCCGTCATCGCGATCATTGCGTCTGTGATTCTCGTGGTGGTCATCCCCCTGACAGTTGGTGGTGCGTACGCGATCGGGCAGATGGTCGGGTTTACCTCCGACACGATCAACAACTCCAAGCTCGTGAACCAGGCGGTTGATGAGTACGAACCCGAGCCCGGGCGCGAGTTCCTCGTCACAGAGCAGGTCCCCGACGCGTGGGTCTGGGTGTACGACCAGGTCCGAACTTCCGACTCAACCTTCGGCGATGCATTGGATACCGTGATCGATTGGGTGCAGGAGAACAGCGATCAGGTCGCCCAGACCACCGCGGATGTCAGCCTCGATCTAGTGAATCGGGTGTTCGGGATCATCGGTGCCGTGTTTGGGCTCTCGTTCATGCTTTTCGTCACCGCGTTCTTTTTCTTCTTCACCGCGACCGAGTGGGTGCAGCTCAAGGGGTTCGGCGCCAAGCTGCTCCCGGACAAGAACCGTGATCGGATCATCGAGCTGCTCGAAAAGTTCGACGCGGTGATCTCGGGGTTCATCCGCGGACGCATCACCATCGCGTTCATTCAGGCGATCGTGTTCTCGATCGGGTACTTCCTCATCGGCGTCCCCGGTGCGTTCATCCTCGGGCCCGTCATCGCGATCCTCTCGATCGTGCCCTACCTGGCGCTCATCGGGCTCCCGATCTCCATCTCCCTGCTCGCATTGCAGGGGCACGCCGGGTTCCGAGGCGAGTGGTGGTGGGTCTTCGGTGCACCGACGGCGCTCTACTTCATCGGACAGGCGCTCGACGACTATGTCTGGACCCCGATGATCCAGGGCAAGAGCACGGGCATGGACACCCCGACGATCCTCTTCGCGTCCCTCGCGGGCGGAGCGTTGTTCGGCGTGTTCGGTTTGCTGATCGCGATCCCGATCGCGGCGTGCGTGAAGATCCTGATCCAGGAGATCTTCTGGCCACGCTTCAAGGAATGGGCGGAAGGGCGTGCGGATGATCCGCTGCCGATTGAGTGATCACTTCTCGAGAATCTGATCCAGGTGATACTGCAAGTGCGCGAAGTAGTCCTCGATCAGGTATCCGAGTGTTGAGGCCTGATCCGTCGGCAACTCCCGGAACGCGGTTCGTGCGTATGAGTGCTCATCGTGAAGCTTGTCGAGCACATTTGATGGGATGCGTTCAACCACCGCACAGATGTGCATGTTGAGCGCACTCCAGAGCGTGACGAGCTCTTCCCAGTCCTGCTCTTGGTACCCCTGCAGCTCGACCCATTGCTCGTGCTTGTACCCGACAAACACGATCGAGTCGTTGATCTGCGCCTCGATGATGCGCTGATGGTTCACGCTCGCGCTGTCGATCAGGTGCCCCAGGATCTGCTTGCGCGACCACGCCCCCTCCTTGCGTGCCTTCGCCACAAACGACTCCTGCATCTCGAACAGATCTTCCGAGATCCCCGCAATCCGATCCGCGCTAAATCCCAACATCGACACCGGCATACCGTGCTCCTCTTCCCTGATGGCTAGTGGCTAATGGCCAGTGGCTTCTTCTCACTTCCTCTTCTTCCGGCTCTTCACGCCGCGCTGCCCGCCCTTGGTGGACTTCTTCATCGAGAACCCGGGCACGCCCATGCCACCCATGCCCGGCATCCCGCCGCCGCTGAGGGCACCGCTCATCGCCTTGGCCGCCGCCATCTTACCCCCCGCGCCCATCGAGCCCATCTGCTTCATCACCTTGCTCATCATGGTGAACTGCTTGGCGAGCTGCCCGACCTGGTTCGCGTCCGCGCCCGAACCGTTCGCGATGCGTACCTTGCGCGAGTGCTTAATGATGTCGGGTTTCTTGCGTTCGCGGGGGGTCATCGAGAGGATCATCGCCTCGGTGCGATCGAGCTGTTTCTCGTCGAAGTCCATGCCCTTGATTGTGGACCCGACACCCGGGAGCATCCCGAGCAGAGACTTCATCGACCCCATGCGGCGCATCATCTTCATCTGCTTGAGGAAGTCCTCCATGTCGAGCTCGCCCTTGGCCATCTTCTCTTCGAGCGCCGCGGCCTCCTCTTCGGAGACCTCCGCCTGCGCCTTTTCGACAAGCGACACGACATCGCCCATCCCGAGGATCCGACCGGCCATGCGTTCCGGGTGGAAGGGCTCGAGCGCATCGAGCTTCTCACCGACCCCGATGTACCGGATCGGAGCGCCAGTGACTTCCTTGACGGACAACGCCGCGCCGCCTCGGGTATCGGAATCGAACTTGGTCAGGATCACGCCGTCGACCGCGAGCTGCTCGTGGAACGACTTGGCGCTGTTCACCGCGTCCTGCCCTGTCATCGCGTCGACGACGAGGAAGATGTGGTGCGGGTTGAGCATCGAGCGCACGCCCTTGAGCTCGTGCATGAGCTCGTCGTTCACATGCAGACGCCCGGCGGTATCGAGGATCAGGACATCGACGCCCTTCGCCTTCGCTTCCTTGAGCGCGTTCTGACAGACCTTGATCGCGACGCCGACGGCTTTGCCGTACTCCGCCGTCTTGTCGTGCTCGCCGTAGAAGTGCACCTGCGATCCGCCCGGGAGTTCGTCGTTGGCTTGCTTGGCGACGGTTTCGAGCTGATCGATTGCTGCGGGTCGTTGCAGGTCTGCCGCCGCGAGCATCACCGAACGCCCTTGTTTCTTGAGCACCCCCGCGAGCTTGCCACAGGTCGTCGTCTTCCCCGATCCCTGAAGACCACACATCATGATGACGGTGGGTCCGGGCGACATTTTCATGATCCCGGGAGGTGCGGGCTGTTCCTTGGCTTCTGGGTTGCCGCCGAAGAGCTCGATCAGTCGCTTGTGCACGATCCCGATCATCTCCTGCCCGGGCTTGAGCGACTTGGTGACCTGCTGCCCCTTGGCGTCCTCAAGCACCTTGGCGCAGAACGCCTCGGCCACCTCGTAGTGCACATCCGCTTCGAGCAGCGCGTTGCGGACCTCGTCCATCGCCTCGCGGACATTGGACTCGGAAATGGTGGAGCTGCCGGAGAGCTTCTTGAAGACGCCGTTGAAACTGTCAGAGACTCGATCGAACATAATAACTCCCGCACGGGTGCGTGCGTCGTGGGTTCGTGTGTCGAGTCAGGGCCGTGACCGCAGCCAGAACATGATAGCGCAAGAAAACACCCGCCGATCACTCAGCGGGCGTCAAGAGAGAATCAGATGTGTGCGACTCGGATCAGTCCTTCGACAGAATAATCACCGAGTACGGCCCGACCCCAACATTCGCGTTGTAGCTCATGCCGTCCTTCGCGCCCGAACTCGCGACCGTGTCGTACGCGTACCAGTTGCCAAACCCGGAGTCGTACCCGCTCCAGTCGGAGTTGAACCGGACCTTCCAGGTGCCGCCGCTCGGGAAACCGATGTTGTAGCTTGAGTACCCCGTGCCGGAGAAGTTTGCGACGATGATGACATCATCGCCGTTTCCGCCGTTGTCCCACCGATGGAACGCGACGAGCTTGTTGGTGTTGTTCACATGGTGAACATTGACCCCGTTGCCCTTGAGCCCCGCGGTCTTCCCGCCTGCGTTCTTGCGGAGCCCGATCAGGTCCGTGTAGAGATCGACGATGCCCGAGTAGGTCGTCGCCTTCGAGAAATCGAGCGGATCGGTGTCCGCGAAGTACCCATCTTCGAGGAACTCCTGCCCCTGGAACATCATGGGGATACCCGGGCTGGTGAACACGAGCGCCGCGCCGAGCGTGGAACGCTTCTTGGAGTACCAGCTGCTCGCGTTGCCGGGCCAGATCTCTTCCGGCACACGCGCGTGCCCGTTGGCAACCTCGTCGTGACTCTCCGTATAAATCACCCGCTTGAGCCGATCGCCGTTGTCGATCTTGGCGATCGCGTCGCGGACCTCGTACATATCACGGTTCGCATCGGTTGATTCGATGATGTTCTCGCGGATGGGATGCACGAAGTCCGCGTCCCATTGCGAGTCAAACCCTGCCCCCCCAGCGCCAGTGGTCTTGGTGATGTAATCGTTGTTCTGCAGGTCTTCCGCGATCGAGATCTTCCACCCGGCGTTGGAGTCAATCTCGTTGTTGATCCACTGCATGAGCGACCAGCCCTCTGCGATGTTCCCGCCGCCGCCGTTGTTCTGGGTGCGGATGTTCACCGTCGAGTCCCAGCGCAGCCCGTCGGTGTTGAACTCATCGAGCCAGTACATCGCGTTGTCACGCAGGTAGGTGCGGACCTCGCCTCGTCCGTAGTCCGGGCGCGTGTGTCCCCAGGGGGTGGGAGCGCGCCAGTCCTGGAAGAAGTAGATCCCGCCGTAGCTGCCGGTGTACGACCCGTCGAACCGCCACATGTCGAGATCGCTCGGGCCGAAGTGGTTGTACACGACATCGACAATGACCGCCATGCCGCGTTGGTGACACTCGTCGACGAAGTCTTTGACATCCTCTGGGTCGCCGTAGATGCTCTCGGGCGCGAATGGATGCGCCGGGTTGTACCCCCACGAGAAATCACCCGCGAACTCCGCGATAGGCAAGAGCTGCACGGCCGTAATCCCCATGTCCTCGAGGTGGTCGAGCTTGGTGATCGCGCTCTGAAAGGTGCCCGGGTTCCCGCCCGGCGCGTCGTTGTAGGTCCCGATGTGCATCTCGTAGATGATCAGGTCCTGCCAACCCGGGGTGGAGAACGATGTCCACGAATAGGTATCGGGGAGGGTGACGATCGATTCACCGACGGAGTTCGTGACATCCGTCGCGCGAGGATCGTTCTTCCAGAGTGTGCCGTCGATGACATACTTGTAGGTCTCGCCGCGGAGATCGCCGGGCACATCGACGGACCAGGTGCCGCCGGCTTCGCTCACGAGCGGGTTGGCGCTGGTGCTCCACGAGTTGAACGAGCCCGCGACGGAAACGCTCGTTGCGTTGGGTGCCCAGACGCGGAAGGTCGTGTCGCCCGAATCGACCCACGCGCCAATCCCCGACTTGCTCGACGCAATCAGCGACGCGGTATGCGTGTAGTTGCTCCCGCCGTTGTTGTCGTAGATATGCCCGCCCCAATCGTCGTACCCGTGAAAGTAGTACTCGATCGTGCTCCCAGGTGCGAAACTCGACGCAGGGGTGTAGGTCCAGATCGAGTTGCCAGAGTTGTTCCCGCCATAACTCATCTGGTGCGTCGTCCACGACCCGCCGTTGACGCGGATCCCGATCTCCGCGTGCAGCCCGTAGTAGTCCTGGTTCATCAGGATCGTGTAGGTCCCGGGGTTGCTCGCGTCATGGTGCGCGTACGATCCGTAGACCCCGATCCAACTCGGGAACGCGAAGACCTGCCCGCTGGTTGCGACGATCGCCGCGACCGAGATCCAGCCCGATGCGTTCATGCGTGTTCCAAACATGCGTTGTCCTTTCTTTGGTGCTGTTCCTCTTCATGCGTCAGCCCAAGTCCGGAACCTACTTTCATGTTGGGGGCAGGGCAAGCCACATAGAAAGCACTTGCCTGTTTCGTGATGCCGAAGGCGTAGGCATCGTAAGTTCAGTCATAGAAACAGATATCACGCGGCACGCTCCTGACGCGCATGTGTCATAAATCACGAAAGAAATTTCGTAGTGGGTCAAAATTCCGGGCGCAGCACATGCGCGTTTGCATGATCTAGCGCTTGGACTTCAGCCAGGCGTGCAGCTTCCCCGCGTCCCAGGTATTGATGCACCGGTCCTTCGTCAGCCACCCGCGCTGACCCGTAAGCACGCCGAAACGCAGATTGTCGTAATCGTCCGCGTGGTGCACATCACAATCGATCGCGATCAAGCACCCCGCCTCGACCGCTGCGCGCACATGCGTGTCACGCAGATCCAGACGCATCCAGTGCGCGTTGATCTCCAGCGCCACATTGTGCTCGATCGCCGCTGCGAAGATCTCGTTCATATCGGGCTCAATACCCGGGCGGCGCTCGATCAACCGACCCGTCGGGTGCCCGATGATGTGCACGAGCGGGTGCTCGATCGCTTTGAGTAACCGCTTCGTCGCCTGCTTGGGCTTGGCACGCAACCCCGCGTGAGGCGACGCGACCACGACATCCAACGCACCCAACAGATCGTCGTCGTAATCGAGTGTCCCATCAACGAGTATGTCCACCTCGGATCCAGGGAGGATCGTGATCCCCTCGACCTTCTTGTTCGCTTCACGCACCGCCTTGATGTGCGTTCGCAATCGCTCGGGCGACAACCCGCCCGCGACGGCGGACGATTGCGAGTGGTCCGTGATCGCCAGCGTGTGGAACCCACGCGATTTGGCGATCGCTGCGGATTCCTCGATCGACATCTTCCCATCCGAGGCGGTCGTGTGCGAGTGCAGCTCGGATCTGATGTCCTCGATCTGGATCAGCTCGGGTGTCTCATCCAGATTGATTTCTCCCCGATCCTCGCGGATGGTGGGGGGGAAGTACGGCACGCCGAGCTTGGTGTAGATCGCCTCTTCCGTCTTGCACGCGAGGGGCTTCTCCCCGCGATCCTGAGGCGGGGTCTTCTCACGCCCGTCATCCTTGAACAACCCGTACTCGTTGAGCGTCATCCCCTGCTTGATCGCGCGTTCGCGTAGGCGCACATTGTGCTCCTTGGAACCCGTGAAGTACATGAGCGCTGCGCCCCACGCGGATTCGTCCACGATCCGCAGATCGACCTGCACCGCCGTGTTGTCCTCCGCGCCCCATCGGCTCGACTCGTCCTCGATCGCCACACGGATGGACGCTTTCTTCTCGCCGTTCGCGAGGACCTTCATCACGCCCTTCGCGCTGGTGAACGCCTCGCGTGCAGCCTCCGGCTCAGATGTCGCGATGAGGATGTCGATGTCGCCGATCGTTTCCTGCCCGCGACGCAATGATCCCGCGAAGGCGCACTCCTTGGTGCCCTTGACAGCGCTCATCATCTCCACGAACCGGTCTGCGACACCCTGGGCAATTCCGATGTGCAAACGCCCGCCGCTCTGGGCCATGAACTCGATCGATTCCTTGATGTTGTCGACCGTCTTCTGACCCATGCGTGGAAGCTCGAGGATCGTCCCGTCCTCGATGATCTTGAGCAGGTCCTCGATCGACTCAACACCCTTCTCGTCCCACATGAGCTTCACGGTTTTGGGTCCGAGCCCGGGGATCTCCAGCACATCCATGAGTCCCTTGGGAATCTGATCGCGGAGCTCATCATACTCGCTCATCGTCCCGTTCTGCGCGAGCTCGATGAGTTTGTTCGCGGTGCCCTTGCCGATCCCCTCCAGCGCAACGAGCGATTTGGTGTCGCCTTTGCTCGCGAGGGACTCGATGTCCGAGGTGGTGTCCTTGAGCACCCGCGCCGCCTTGGCGTGCGCATTGACCCGGAACCGGTCGCCGCCAAGCAGCTCGATCATCTGGGACATCTCGTTGAACATCGAAGACGCGGCTTTGGTGAAACTCATGCCCAATCTTAGGGGGATTCGGCCGCGGTCAAGGGGGCATCGATCATGCCTGAGCACACGATATCAGTCGACATTCTCGATCACCCGAGCGATCACATCGCATTGCCCCAGAGTCATCAAGCAAGCAGGCACTCTTGAGTTGCCGTCGAAGTACGGATGAGATCTGTCGCAACGAATCTGCAGGCGGTCAAGATGGTCGCTTGGCGATCGCGTCGCGGATCCGTTGGGCGTTCGTCCTGGTGTTTCCATGATCCTTCTGCGTCTGGTTGTTCCCATCCGTTTTTTCAGCGTTCGGAGCCCCGCTTGTTCTGCTCTCTATTGCGTCACTCGCATGGAGTTGATCGATCTGGCGGCGATTCTGTGCCTTGTGGTGCTCACTCTGGGAAGCGATGAGTGAACTGAGTCGTGTATCGAATGATTCAGCGAACTGTTCAAGCTGATCCACGCGATCGCAGAGGTCCGTGAGTGAGTTGATGAGCATGGTGAGAAGCGATGATTGGTCGTCCTGCGATTGAGTGAGTGGACGATCCTCAGAGCGTTGCATTTGTCCACGCCCGGTGAGTAACCACTCGACGGAAACTTCGAGAGCCTCGCATAGGTTCGTTAAGAATGTCACGCTGGGAGCTTGCCCTTGCATATATCGACGCACGGTTTCAGGGTGCGTATCCGTCAATCGCCCAAGTTCTCTGTACGAGAAGTCACCCGCTGCGCTATTCATTCGATCGTGCAAGCTGACGATACTCGTGCCCGTACGCTGAGTTGGGTGGGTCGTTGCTTTGATCTGTTCTGATCCAAGATCATCGTTCATACTACAAACATAACGGGATCAGCACACGCCTCGTTGTGTCGAGTATGAAGTGTGTGCGCATGCTTGTTCACATTTGACGGACTCTTCGCCTGATTGCCACAAAGTTGAGTCACAAACTGGAGCTGGAGACGGTCTGTGACTCAGACTCTAGTGGGAACTCGGTTCAGGCATGCTGCACGATGCGGACTCCAAGAAGCAAGATATCCACATACATGCGTATCCCGATCAGCCCACATCACCAATGCCCAGCCATGGCCCATGCGCCTTGAGCATCCGTCGGCGGGCCAGCGCGTCCCCATCCTCCTCGAGCGTCGGTGAACGCGCGATCCAGTCCGCCGCGTCCCGGCGCGCCATCTGCAGCAACTCAATGTCTCGCATCGGATCGGCAACACGGAACGGCGGCGCCCCGCTCTGGCGCGTGCCGAACACATCGCCCGCGCCGCGGATCTCCAGGTCCTTTTCTGCCAGGACAAACCCCGATGTGGTCTCCACCATCGCGTTGAGTCGCGCGACGCCGTCCTCTGTCTTGGGATTCCCGATCAGGACGCACACGCCCGGCTTCTCGCCGCGCCCGACGCGCCCGCGGAGCTGGTGCAACTGGGCGAGCCCAAACCGGTCCGCGTCCTCGATGATCATCATCGTCGCGTTGGGGACATCAACCCCGACCTCGATCACGGTGGTCGCGATCAATGCATGAATCTTGCCCGCACGGAACCGGTGCATGATGTGCTCGCGGGTGTCGCGTTTGAGGCGCCCGTGGAGCGCCGCGATCTTCACATCATGCAGCTCGCCGCCCTCGAGCTCTTTCTGGAGTGAGCGCAGATCCGTGACCTTGGTCTCCCCCTTGGTGCCCGGCTCGATCGCGGGCACGACGATGAACGCCTGATCGCCCTGCTTGATCTTCTCGTTGACCCAGTTGTACACCGTTCGGCGTTGATCGGGCGTGACCTTCTTGGTGATCACGGGTGTGCGCCCGGGTGGGAGCTGATCGATCGTGGAGATGTCGAGATCGCCGAAGATCGTCAGCCCGATCGTGCGTGGGATCGGCGTCGCGGTCATCACGATGACATGAGGCGTCTCGCTCTCGTGCTCCTTGCCCCCCTTCACGCGGAGCTTGGCGCGTTGTTCGACGCCGAACCGGTGCTGCTCGTCGATGACGACGAGCGCGAGGGAGTTGAACTCAACCTTGTCGGAGATCAGCGCGTGCGTGCCGATCACGAGATTCACCTCGCCCGATGCGATCCGCGCCAACGCAGATTCGCGATCGGCGCTGGGCATCGACCCCGTGAGCAGTTCCACTCGCACGCTCGAGCCCTTGAGCATCTCTGAGATGGAGAGGTAGTGCTGTTCTGCGAGGAGCTCCGTCGGGGCCATCAGGGCAGCCTGGTGCTCGTGCGCGATCGCGAGGAGCATGGCGTTGAGCGCCACGGCGGTCTTCCCCGATCCGACATCGCCCTGCACCAAACGATTCGTCGGCGTCGTGAGCGCGACATCCATTGCGATCTCGTCCACGATCCGTTTCTGTGCATCCGTCAGTTCAAATGGCATCCGCGCCCGGATTCGTTCATCGATCTCCGGCGTCCGTTCCAGCGCGGGCGCAATCAGGGTCCGACGCAGGTGCGCCCGTTTCATGTGCACCCCGAGCTGGAGCATCAATAACTCGTCGTACGCGAGACGCCGACGCGCCGATTTCACCTCATCCTCGTGTTCGGGCGCGTGCATCATCCGATACGCTTCGGCCAGACTCGGGAGCGCCCGTTCCTCGCGGTACGCATCGCTCAGGTGATCCTCGAGCAGCGCCGTCGCGGGTTCGAGGACCGATTTCACGATTTCCCAGATTCGCTCGCTCGCGAGTCCCTCCGTCGCGGGGTAGACGGGACGGTACGCGTCGTCCTCGACCCCTCCGGGCGTATCGTCGTGATCGAGGATCGTGTATTGCGGGTTCGCGATCTGCAGCCCGGGCCCGAACTTGGTCGGCTTCCCCTGCACCCTCAATCGCATCCCCACATGGAGCTTCTTCTGGAGGAAAGCCTGGTTGAAGAAGACCAGGTCCAATCGTCCGTCGCCGTCGTGGAGGACCGCTTGGAATCGGGCTTTGCGTCCGAACCCGGAGACATTGGTCGCGGTGATCTCGCCCTCAGCAGAACTGATCACGCCCGCCTGAAGATCCGCGATCCCCGCCTGCGCCCGGATCCACTCGTGCCGGTGGGGGAGGTGGGCGATGAGCTGCCCGACATTGCGGACGCCGAGGATCTCGAGCTTCTGCGCTTGGGTCTCCCGGACACCCGGGAGGTTGGAGATGGATGTGGTCAGCGTGATCGACACTGATTTCACCCAAGCCCCAGCGGATCGTTGTGCGCCGGCGCATCATCGGACTTCACGCGCCCATCGGGGTTGATCGCCGGGTCGATCTCGCGGAGGTAATCCCACGAGTAAAGACCGGTTGAATGCCCATCGGAGAAGGTGATCTTGATCGCGTAGTTCCCGACGAGTTCTGCGTCGATCGCGGTGACCGGGCCCGACCCGCCCGAACTCGGGAGGATCGTCAGCGGGTTCTTCTTCATCGACTTGCGCAGCTCGCGCATGTCCGCGCTGGGCGACAATCGGCGCAGGTGTGCGATCGGGTAGACGGACTCCCGCCCGTCCTGCCAGGTGATCGTCAGGGCGGTGTCCTTCTTGAGATCCAGATGCTTTGGTGTATGCGTCTGTTTCATCGCGACTACAGTGTAGAACGACCAGCGCACGGAGGCCGACCCATGCCCGCGACGAACCAGATAGATCACCTCGTTTCCGCCATCGACACCCACGGATCCCCCGCGTGCGTCGGGATCGACCCGGTGTTCTCCAAGCTCCCGGAAATGCTCCGTTCTGGATCAGAAACCGACGCGATCGAGACCTTCTCGCTCGGCGTGCTCGACGCGATCAAGGGCACCGTCCCTGCGATCAAGCCCCAGAGCGCCTGCTTTGAGCGATACGGGAGCGCGGGGTACGCGATCCTCGAGAAGGTCATCGCGAAGGGACTCGATCTGGGGTTTGTCGTCATCCTCGACGCCAAGCGGGGCGACATCGGGTCCTCCGCCCAGCACTACGCGGAGGGTGCTGCGGACATGGGGGCACACTTCATCACCGTGTCGCCGTACATGGGGCCTTCGACGATCGAGCCGTTTCTCGATGCAGGTTTGGGCGTCTTTGCGCTCGCACGAACGAGCAATCCGGACTCCGACGCGGTGCAGCTCAACAAGCTCGCGGACCGTCGGCATGTCGTGCACGCGATCAGTTCCATGATCGCCCAGATGGGATCGAGTTACGCGGGGTCTTCGGGAATGAGTGCCCTCGGGGCGGTGGTCGGAGCGACCAAGGCTGCGGATGAGATGGGCAAGCTCCGGGCGATCATGCCCGATCAGATGTTCCTGGTCCCTGGGGTGGGGGCCCAAGGCGGCACGGTGGACGATGTCCGTCCGATGTGCCGGGGCGGGGCGTCGAGCGCCGGGCAACTCGGGGTGATCGTCAACGCGTCGCGTTCGGTGCTCTATCCGGGGTCTGGCGAGGGGGATTGGCAGCAGGCGATCAAAGCTGCCTCAATCGAGTTCGCGGACTCGCTTCGGACGCTCGCTCCCTGATCTTGTTCGATGCGCAAAAATGAAGAGAGGCCGCCGGTTGTTGCACCCACCGAGCGGCCTCTCTCTGATTCGTCACACTCAACGACTGTGTGAGCGTTCAAGTTGTGGGTCACGCAGGTCCGGCGGGTGCATCAGATCTCATACATGTGTCCCCAAAGAGCAGGTCATGCTCGTGCGAGCGATACTCGCGTGATCAATCTGCCACGGGAATGGAACCCCGTCCACCCAATCGCGTGATTTGCCCCACAATTTGGTGGTTTTCGTCCGCCTGGGCCCTTCGGGCAGGGATTGGGGCGGATTCGGTGTGTTATTGGATTGTGATAACGCAAAAAAACTTCTCAACTCGCTGGGTTTTCGCCAAATCGGGTCCACCTTGTACCCGAGACACCATCTGCAGATAACCCCTGCGAGGAGAGGATCTATGAACCTGAAGATCATGAGTTTGGGCCTGATGGCTTGCGCGACTGTCGCGAGTGCGGGCACTTTTTTCAGCGAAACCGAGGATAACAACTCCCTCGCGCTCGCCGACGATATCGGCACCTTTAGCTTCCCCGGGGGCTCGGTCGCGATCGACGGCACCCTGAGCGAGGGCGATGTCGATTGGTTTGCATTCACCCTGACGGATACGGCATCCCTCTCCTTCTTCGCGGCATTCAGTGCCGGCGATGGCGATGGGATCATGCAGCTCGTCACCAGCTCGGGCGATGTCATCGCGTTTGACGACGACTCGGGGATCGGGCTGATGCCCGCGATCCAGATCGCGAATCTCGCAGCCGGTGATTACTACATCGGGTTCTCCGGGTTCGGCGATGTCGACTCGGGCTCGGTGGACTCGGACGAGCTTGCCGACGGTCTTGGTCACGACGAAGACTTTGGGTACAAGCTGAGCATCGGGTTCTCGATCGTCCCCGCGCCGGGTGCCATGGCACTCCTCGGCATGGGTGGGATCATGATGACCCGTCGTCGTCGCTGATACCTCTCTCTCATCTCAATCAAAGCAGACCGGTCCCTTGGGGCCGGTCTGTCTGTTTGCACCCTAAATGGGGGAGTTCCTTGGGATGAAGGGACTTGCCGACTTCCCGAATATGAATTAATCGATTGTGGCAGGGCGATTTCATGATGATGAAAAATCGGCCCTCAGGTAGAATTGGCTTGCCCGAACCAGCCATGGGTCCGCTGAGATGGGTACCAAGTTCGGTCTGACAAGTGGCCCGGAGGGTGAGAGTATGAGAGAAAGAGTCGCGACTACCCTCGCTCTGACGATTGCCGGCTCAGCATTTGCTGGCACATTCTCAGAAGTTGAGAGCAATAACACATTGGGTCTAGCGAACAGTCTGGGTATCTTCGATACGCCCGGCGGGAGTGTGATCATTGATGCACACCTCGGCGACAGCGATGTCGATTGGTATTCCTTCACGCTCGCGAATACATCTTCGCTCGCGGTCTTCGCCGCCTTCTCCCCTGGGTCAGGGGCGGACGGGATCTTGCAGCTGGTCACGGATTCCGGCGATGTCATCGCATTCGACGATGACACGGGTGTCGGCTTCCTGCCTGCGCTGCAGGTTGAATCGCTGGCCGCCGGAACCTATTACATCGGGTTCTCAGGCTTCGGTGATGTCGGCATCGATTCGATCGATACCGATGAGCTCGCCGACGGGTTGGGGCACAGCGAGAACTTTGGCTACAAGCTCGCGGTCGGATTCACGATCGTTCCTGCTCCCGGTGCGATGGCACTGCTGGGTATGGGCGGGCTCGTGATCAGCCGTCGCCGCCGCTGAATGTAGTGTCATATTGCCTTATGAAGAAACAGCCCGGGTCATCGACCCGGGCTGTTCTTGTTTCGTCACTCTGTTCCGGATTTACATCGGCTTCTGATCGATCGTGATGTCGTAGACATGCAGGAGCTTGTTCTTGTCGTAGATCATCTCCTGGCGCGACTTGCCGACGACATCGTAGAGCGGGGTGAGCTCGATCGCGTCCACGGGGCAGGCCTCTTCGCACATGCCGCAGAAGATGCACCGGAGCTCGTCGATCTCGAACTTCGCGGGGTACTTCTCGCGATCGTCCCAGGGCGATTCCGCGGCCTCGATGTGGATGCAGTTCGCGGGGCAGATCGTGGGGCACATCATGCACGCGACACACTTGACGCGACCCGCAGCGTCACGGTTCAGGCGATGGACCCCTCGGAAGTTGGAGGGCTCGAGCCCGCCGTGCTCGGGGTCGTAGTGCTCACGCCTTTGTTCGGGGTACTGGAGCGTTCTGCTCGTGTGCCCCTGCCCGAATGAGGTAAAGAAGTGGCGCATCGTGGTCCCGAACCCCTTGATGATGCTCGGGAAGTAGACCGCCTCGGATGTGCTCATCGGGGCGGGTACGATCGTGATGATGTCTTCGTCGCGAATGGGCATACTGCGCGGAGTATAGCGGGTTTCCGACGCGTGAGTGGGGGTGGGGGCGTCACTTCTCGCATGATTTGAGGCATATCATGTTTGCATGACCGACCGCCGCTCAGGACCGCCGTTGTTTGATCTCATGCGAGAACGAGGGGATCGTCCGCAAGCGCCCAAGCCGCAACAGAACACGCCCAGCTCAACTCCCGCAGCACCGGCGCATACTCCCGCGCCCAAGACCGTCGCGTCCGCGCCGGCGCCCGCCGTCGCGCCGGCGCGTCAGGAACGCTCGACCGCGTGGGATACTTCGGGGGGTGTCTCGCGTGCGGAACGATCCGCAGCGGCGATGCTCGATGAGGAGCCGCACGCGGACTCGGGGATCACGCTCTCGATCGCGAAGTTCTACACGCTCGTCGCGATCGCGCTGGTCCTGATCGTGGGCGCCTGGGCGGGCGGGTACCAGATTGGATACGGCGACGGCAAGGACGAGATGGCCCAGTTCCTCCCGGACCAGCCCGTCGTGAGCCCCCAGGGCAATCAGGCGAGCACGAATCAGCCCGTGGTGAATACGCCGACGACAACAGGGAACACCCAGCCGGAAACGCGTCGCGAGACCTCGCCGCAGAATAATCAGGGCTCGACCCCCACCCAGACCCGCTCGCCGAGCGACATCATGGTCTCCAACGGGTTCCGGGCGGATGACCCACGCACGCCGGGCATGAACTACCTCGCTTTGGCGACCCTGCCTACCGAACAGGCCTCTGACGCGATCAACTTCATGCGCCTCAACGGGGTGACAGTCATCGGGGTTCCGGTGCTGGACTCTGGGAGCAACCGCGCCAACAATCCCTCCCGCTATTCGCTGTACTCGCTTGGGCTTGCGATCCCGGGCAATCAGTGGAGCGCCATGAGCAACCAGCGTCTCGAGCATCAGCAGATGATCCGGACCCTGGGTGCCCGCTGGCAGCAGGAACGACGAGGCGGATCTGATTTCTCCCAGACGAACTGGGAAAAGTACGATCCCTAAATGAGTTTGGAATCCACGCGAGATCGCGTGACGGAACACGAGCGGAGCACGCCATGAGCATCGATCCATCACTGAAGACTGAAGGTAACCTGACCACGGTGCGCAATGTCATGACCCGCGCCGAACGCATCGCCGCCCTGAAGGACGACGGCAAGTTCAAGGACGGGAAGAACACCGCCCTGGGTCTGCCCAAGACCAAAGTCAAAGAATAACTCGGCTCATCACCAGCCGAACCAGCACCTGCTGCCATTCATGGCTGCGTGATGTCCGATCACGCGGCTTTTCTTTTTGACACCATCAATCCGCCAAAGCATCACCCATCGCGAGGATGAAGTCATGACCCAGATCGACGGCATGGACCTGAGCTCACTCGTCTCCGATCGCGCCTGCGCCATCGACGCGTCTGGGATCCGACGCATCTTCGCGCTCGCGGCCACGCTCAAGGACCCTGTGAACCTCTCGATTGGGCAGCCCGACTTCCCCGTGCCCAGCGCGATCAAGGACGCCGCGATCCACGCGATCGAGCACGACACCAACGGGTACACCCTGACGCAGGGGCTCCCGTCGTTGCTCGAGAAGGTGAACGCGTGGCTGCGCACCGATCTGGGGTGGGACGCGAAGACCGTCAACACCCCGAACCACGACGGGCCGGTTTCGTTCATCACCTCGGGGACCTCGGGGGCGCTGCTGCTCGCGTTCATGGCGCTGCTCAACCCTGGCGACGAGTGCATCATCCCTGATCCGTACTTCGTCGCGTACCCGCACCTCGCAACGCTCTGCGGCGCCAAGGCCGTCACGGTGGACACCTACCCGGACTTCCGGCTCACCGCCGAGCGCGTCGCGGAGAAGATCACGGACAAGACCAAGTTCGTCCTCTTCAACACCCCGAGCAACCCGTGCGGCGTCGTCCCCTCGCGCGAGGAGTGCGCCGAGTTGCGTGAGCTGTGCAGGTCCAAGGGCGTGCTCTTGATCTCTGATGAGATCTACGATGAGTTCGCGTTCTCGGATTTCACAACGGACACCGCCGCGGGAGACCCGTCGCTCAAGCGCTGCCCGAGCCCCGCGCGCCTCGAAGGCGCGGGTGAGGACATCCTGTTGATCCGCGGGTTCGGGAAGACCTACGCGTGCACGGGTTGGCGTCTGGGGTACGCTGCGGGCCCCAAGGCGATCATCGAGCAGATGGCCAAGCTCCAGCAGTACACCTTCGTGTGTGCGCCCTCGCCCTTGCAGGCGGGCGTGGAGGCATGCTTCGAGACGAGCATGAGCGAACAAGTCGCGGAGTTCGAGTCGCGGCGCGATCTGGTGCAGGAGAAGCTCGGGCACCTGACGGAGATCGCAACACCCGGCGGCGCGTTCTACGCGTTCATCAAAGTCCCCGAGCACCTGGGCATGACGGGTGCGCAGTTCACGGAGAAGGCGATCGAACGCGAAGTCCTCGTCATCCCCGGCGGCGCATTCTCCGCCCGCGACACACACTTCCGCATCAGCTTCGCCACCCGACGCGACAAGCTGGCGCAGGGTCTCGATATCCTCGCAGAGTTGATGCAGAAGTAACGACTCGCCTTCCTTCACATAGCTCTTCGTGCCTTCCCCGCCCCGCGGGGGAGGTGTCACGCGCAGCGTGACGGAGGGGGTCTTCAGAACAGTTCGAACGATGTCCAAGACCCCATCCGTCTTCGGCTGCGCCGAATCCACCTTCCCCACGGGGTGGGGAAGGCACAAGAGTCCAAGGGTGAATCTCTGGGTGCCACGGGTTGATCCGCGCATGCGGACAACCCGTGCCGTTCGAGTGCCTTGGGGGTTGAATGTTCAGAGATTCCTGAGCAATCCAGCGCACGGGTTGTCAGCCTTCGGCTGAGCAACCCGTGGGCACCCGGAAGTGGAGAGCACCCCTGTTGTCATTTACGCAGTTCTTCGTGCCTTCCCCGTCTTCGTGCCTCCCCCGCACCTGGCGGGGGAGGTGCCGAGTCTTCGAGGCGGAGGGGGTCTTCAACACACCCCATGCCACTACAACGCGTCTTCGACGCGCGTCGTGGCAGCATCCAATGCGGCAGACGGCCGCACCCGGTTCGCGAACTTCAGACGACGCAATCCGAGATAGGCGAAGGTCTCGAAGAAGAGGAAGCCGAAGAGGATGTTGAGGGAAATCATAGATATGGCGATGGTCAAGAGGATATCTGCTTTGGTACTCGAGTAATCTTGAGAACGACCAGCCGTGGCGTATTGGTAATACTCAAGTGAAGCATTCACTCCCGCATTGAAGATGACCAATCCGATGATTACTCCTGGTATGAGTGCAACCCATCCGACGGCACCATGACCGACAATACTCCATGCGGCTGAATGCGTGAGACGAAACTGTCGTTGCCTTCCGATGATTTTCAAACCACAGCATTCGACATATGTGAGCAGCATACAAACCGGCCATCCCAGCATCGTGACTCCACATGTACCAATGGCGAGCCGTTTGCCTGAACGCTCATCTAACCGCATCACATCCAGCGTCCGCATCGGATGCCGCAGCGTCATCCACCATGTCCGCACCAACGACCCAACCCCCGGCGATTGCTGCCAGGGCGTGCCCACGCGCCGCTCGGGGAGACTCTCGACGATGGGCTTGCCGCACTCGGGGCAGTTGCCCGATGGATCGAGCCCCTCGATCACATACCCGCACTTCTCGCACAGCAGGGTGAACTCGTCTGTCCATGGGCGATCGGGCATGGGGCAACTCTATCGCGATGCGGATGCGTGTGCGCGGGTTAGGCCTGGTCCGCGTGCTTGGCGGTGATCCCAAGCTGGGCCGCGTCGTCGATGAGGTACAACGCGTGGTCCTCGGACAGGCAATGGATCGTCGTGGGGTGCCCCGCGCCGAACTGGTCCGCGAGGTCCTTGGACTCCTTGAGCCCGAGCCCCGTCGCTTCGCGGATGGCCTTGATGAGTTGGATCTTGTTGCGGAAGTTCTGGTGCGACACGAGCACGACGGGCGTCGCGTTGCCCGGCGCGGGTGTGGGGCGGGTGGTTCGTTTCTTGAATCGGATCCCGAATGGCATAGGCGTGCTCCGTGTTATGCGTTGACCTTGGTGTAGCTCGACCACATGAACTTGTTCCACGACCCGTCGTCCTGTTGGATCATCGTGTGGAAGGTGCGTTCGGTGTCTGAGACGATCGTGATCACATCGCGATACAGGCGATTGATGGACATATCCACCATATCGGGTGCTTCGCACTCGAGCGTGAGGGTCGTCTTGTCCTCGGAGAGCACGCCCTCATAGGTAAACATGCGCGGCATCACCGAGCAGCACCAGCACGCGGGGAAGACATCCTTCTCCTCGTCGTACCCAATCGTGAACCGGGTCTCGATGGGGTCCTCGCATCCCGGGACATGCCCCTTGAGGTGGGCGATGATGAAGTACTCGCCAAGCATGTGCGCGGAATCGTGCGCTTCGGTTGTCTCGACGGTGCCATTGGGGAGGGCGCAGTTCGAGGTGACATCCCATTCGCCGACGAGCTGCTTGAGCCATGCGTGCATGGTGTGGGTGGGTTGTGGTTCCATTTCTGCTCCTTCTTCAAGTGCAGGATATCAGAAGTTGTGGGTTTCTAAAGACCCCCTCTCCGCCAGAGGCGGACTGCGCGGACACCTCCCCCGCAAGCGCGGGGGAGGCAAGGGTTAGGTTGGGAGCGTGTAGGTCGTCGGGGAACCGGGGCCAACGGGCCAGCCAAGCAGGAAGACCCAGAAGTAAAAGAATGCAATCCAGCAGATGATCATCGCGATGCAGTAGGGGAGCATCGTCGAGATCATCGTGCCGATCCCGATGTCCTTCTTGTATCGCGCCGTGATCGCGAGGATCAACCCGAAGTACGGCATCATTGGGGTCACGGTGTTCGTGGTGGAGTCCCCGATGCGGTAGGCCGCCTGGATCACCTCGGGCGAGTACCCGATCGTCATGAGCATCGGGACGAAGATCGGCGCGGTCGCGGCCCATTGGGCGCTCGCGGACCCGAGCATCAGGTTCACGAAGCAGCACATCGCGATGAACGGGATGAACACCAACGGGTTGTCGAGCTTCATCGCGACGAGCGCGTCCGCGCCGATGACCGCGAGGATCTGCCCGAGGTTGGAGTAGTTGAAGAACGCGACGAACTGGGCCGCGAAGAACACGAGCACGATGTAGAGTCCCATCGAACGCATCGCCATGTCCATCGAATGGATGATGTCGCGATCGTTCTTCATCGTCCCGACGACCTTGCCGTAGATGAACCCGGGGATCACGAAGATGATGAAGATGAACGAGACGACGGAACGCAGGAGCGGGCGGTACCGATCGGGTCCCTCGGCGGCAGGGTCGGGGTTCTGCATGATGCCCCACCCCGGGAGCTCGTGCGCCCACGACAGCCACGGATCGAAGAACTTGCCCTCAGGGCCTCCGATCCACGAGAGCATGAGCAGCAGGATCCCCGTCGCGGAGAGCGCATACAGGATGCCCTTCTTCTCCGCGGGTGTCAGGGGTGTCATCTCCTTGGCGGGCTCGAGCGATTCGTCGGCTTGCGATTGGTCGTAGGTGCCCAATCGCGGTTCGATGATCTTGGCGGTGATGAACCAGCACACGAGCGTGACGAGGAAGGTGGACGCCGCCATGAAGTAGTAGTTCGCGACGGGCGAG